>CAWCKT010000039.1:0-35176 GCA_963796155.1 uncultured Alphaproteobacteria bacterium
GTGCCCCGGGTCGGATTCGAACTGACGACCTACCGCTTACGAAGCGGTTGCTCTACCGCTGAGCTACCGGGGCGCCGCGACCGGATGGTTTTTAGCCTGATCGAGCGTGGGCGCCAAGCCGCTTGGCGGGTCGAACGGCGGCTCCGAGAGGTTCGAGGCGAGCTCGGGCGCTGCGGCGGGGTCGGCCGCAATCGGCAGATTGCCGCCGCGGTCCGCCCAGCCTGGGACGCGCCAAGAAAACGCGTCGAAAGCGCCGCAATGTGGACACAGCGAGCCCCAATCGAGGCTCTCTCTGCCGCAGTTCGCGCAGACATAACGCGGATCGGGTGTCGCGCCGACGGCGCGGTCGAGCCACTCCCGCACGGGTCTGAGATCGCCGTGCTCGGCCTCTTCCAGCTGCGCCATCAGCCGGCACAGGCGCGGGGTGGTACCTGTGGCCAGCGCGTCTTCGAGATGGCGGCGCGCCTCGCCCCACAATTGTGCACCGAGCGCCGCCTCGGCCAGCGCCAGGTGGCTCTCGCGCGCCGCTGGGTTTTGCGCGGCGAGCCGCTCGAAGGACTTGAACCGGGTGAGCGGCGGCTCGCCGTCGTGAATTGCGCCATAGACTTGCGCGAGCTCGGGGTGGGGCGTGGCGCGCCAGGCGCGTTCGACAGCCTTTGTCGCGCGTCCGATCCGTCGCTCCGCGAGCAGCAAGCGTGCATGATGAGCGGCCGGACAGGCAAGGTCTTGGGTCAGCGCCTGCGCCTCGGCCGCGAAGGCCATTCCGCCGCGCCGGTCGCCGCCCGCGAGGGCGGCGCGGCTCAGCTCGTAAAGGATCACGCCGCGGTAATGGCGGGCTCGCTCAGGGGGGACGAGCCGGCGCTTGGCTGCTTGCGCGAGGGTTTGGCGCGCCGCCGCCCAACGCCCCTCGCGAGCCTCGAGGTCGAGGCGGCTGAGGGCCGCCCAGCGCGTCCCTGGACGCAGTGCCATCGCGCGTTCCGCCAGGCGCAGCGCAGCATCGCGATCGCCGGAGCGCAGCGCCTGGTTCAACAGGCCGCGCAGACCGAGAAACTCGGTCTCGGGCCGCTCGAGCATCGCCATGAAGAACTTTTTCGCCGCCCCCTCGTCGCCGTCGAGCTGCGCCGCCTGGGCGGAAAGGAGCAGGGTCAAGGGCGGGTCCGCAAGCAGCAGGTCGGCTCTCCTGGCATAGCGCTGCGCCTCCTGCGGATCGCCGGCGGCGACCGCGACCATGCCTTGGGCGAGCGCCCGGTAGCCGGCGCGCCGCCGTCGCTCGCGCCGGCCCCGCAATATGCGGCGCGGGCTGCCGACGATCAGCGACAGGATCGAGAACAGCAGCACCGCCGCCAGGGCGGCGACGACTGCGGCGGCAACCATTACCCCGACCGAGGTCTCCACCTGCCAGCGCTGCCAAACGATCTCGACCCGGCCCGGATGATCGGCGAAGAAAACGGCGACCGCGACCATCACCGCGATGACGAAGAGGCTGATAATGGCGCGGATCACGGCGTTCTCGACGTCGCCGGGGCCTCGGCCGGCGCGCCTCCCGGCGCCTCCGGAGGGTGGCCGAGGCGGGCCACCAGCAGCTCCTGCAGATGGTTCAACGCCGCCTCGACCGCGAGCCGCTGCCGCGCCATCCTCAACCACGGGCCGGCCGCATCGGCGTTGGCGCCGGCAAGCTGATCGAGTTCCGCAACGGCATCGGCGAGATCGCCGCGCCCGAGCGCGAGCTCGGCGGCGCTGACCCTCGCTTCCGGTCCGCTTTGCTGAGCGCCCGTCGATCCGCCTGATCGTCACCAGGGCGCGCAGCCGGGCGAGCGCTTGGGCTCCCCAATCCGCCCCCGTTGCGGCCGGGGTCGCGGTGGCGATGCTGCCGGCGAGTTCGGCCAGGCGGTTGGCGAGGACGGGACGGCCGGCCACTCCTTGGCGGGCGGTTTCGGCGAGCGGAGCGGCCGCCGCGACGAGGTCGGGCCGGTCCTGCGCGAGTGCGCTGAAGGCGCCCAGCTCTGTCGCGAAGGGTCGCGCCTGCTCGACCGCCTCGCGCATCTGCAGAAGCGCCACGAGCAGCGCCGCGTCCGTTCGCTCGGCGCCGCCTTGCGCCCGCAGCTGGCGCTCAAGCGCCGGAAGTCGGTCGGCAAGATCGGCGGTGCCTGCGCGGAGCCGGGTTAGCTCCTCCTCGACCTTCTGTATTTCGGCAGCTTGGCCGGCGGCGCGCGAAGCCGCTTGACCTTCGATTGCTTCCATCTTCTGTTCGAGCTGCTGCAGCCCGGCCTTGGTCGCTGTGACGGCGGCTTCGTTTTGGCGATCCGCGTTGCGCGCGGCATCGAGCTGATCGACCCGGCGTGCGAGCGCGCTTTCTGCCGAAGTGATCGCGCCGATATCGGGGATCGGCGCGGCGGGGCGCTTTTCGATCGCCTCCAGCCGTGCGGCGAGGGCGGCGTAGTTCTCCGCGAGCGCTCCGGGCTTCTCGCCCCACGGCAGAAGCGGCGCCACTTCGGGCGCCCAGAACGGTGAGAGGGCAACCCCGGCGATGACCAGCCCCAGGGCCGCGGCCAACCACATGGTCGATCGCAGAGAAGCGCTGGCCGGCCGCGACGTGCTCGGGCTCTCGGCAGGCGGCTGGTCGGGCAGGGGAGGGGGTGCAGCGGCCTCGTCCGAATGTTCCTGGGCGGGTCCTTCCGCCATGGTCAGCCCTGCCGCCGCTCGCCGAGAACAAAGTCGAGCCTGTCGAGCAGCGCCGGCAGGCTGGGCTTCTCGGCAACCTGCCGGTCGCGCCACGGCAGCTCGGCGAGGGCCGCGTCGGCTCCCGTGCTGATCGACAGAGCGGTGATGCTCGCGCAGCATTCCGCGACACCGGCGATACCCGCGAGCGTGACAAAAATTGCCGCGGTGCGCGGCGAGAAGAACAAGGCAAAATCGATCATCCGGGAGTTCAGGGCGTGGGTCGCAGTCTTGCTCAACGCTGCGACCGGCCGGGTCTCGTAAAGGACACTGCGCTCGGTTATGAAGCCCTGCGCCCGCAATGCGCCAGCGAGATCGCCGGTCACGACATCTCCGGCGACGTGCAGCAACCGCCCGCCTTGCGGGCGCAGTTGCGCCGCCGCGAGACGGACGAGGTCGGGGACGGCACCCCCGGCGCTCGCCACTGAAGTGAAGCCTTCGGCGCGAGCCCGCGCCGCGGTGGCGTCGCCGACCGCAAGGAGCGGCAACCCGCGCTCGGGTGTGACCCGCGCCAGCGCCCGCACACCATTGGCGCTGGTGCACAGGATCGCCTGCACGGCCGCGAGGTCGGGGGTCGGCGCAGGGCGATAATAGACCTCCATCAGCGGCTCGATGACCGCGCCGATGCCGCGCGCCGCGAGCGCGACCGCTAGACTTTCTGCCTCCTCACGAGGCCGCGTGACGAGCGCCCGCATTTCTTGGCGCAACCCGATCTCGGCGAGATCGCGTGCCTCGCTGCCGTCCACTTCAGGCTCCAGGCCACCCTCGCTCGCGCCAAAAAGGCGCCGTCCGGTTCAGTCGACGCAGGCGTTTGCGAAGTTTTCGCTCGCCCTTGGCGAGCACCTTCCTGTGCCAATCGAGCAAGCGAGCGCCAGCGCTCGCGACCGGGCTCCCGGACGCCGCCTGGGCGGACAGCTCGGGCAGGAGCTCGTGTGCGACGCGCACGTCGTTGGCGTATCCGAGGTCGTCCTGCAGACGCTTCATCCGCCTGACAAAGCGCTGCAGCTCATCGTGGTCGAACAGGCTCCCGAGAAGCTCGATCGTGTAGCGGAGCTTTTTTACGGCGATGCGCAGCTTGTGCCGCTGGCGCGCGGTCATCCGGCCAAATCCCTTGCTGCGTTTGCGCAGCTCGCGCCAGCGTCGGTCGAGCATGCGCGGGGCCAATTCGCCGATCGGCGAGGTCAGCAAAGCGGACCGACTGGCATGCCCTTCGCGCCAGCCGCGCGCCTCGAACCAGTGTGAGAGGCGCAGCATTCCGGCGGCATGCCGTTCCGAAAGGATTGCCTGATCGACCCGTTTGTAGGCCGCCTGGCGCGCTTCGTCGAGCGCGGCGGCGAGATCGGAGAGACCGACTTCGGGCGGCAGCGCCGCCCGGGCCGGCTGCAGCAACTCGGTCGCAAAGACGTCGAAGTTTCGCGCTGTTCCGAGGATCTCCACCAGCCACTCCAGCTCGCCGGATACCCAGCGGCGATCGGCGGCCGGAAGGAGCTTCTTGAAGGCGGAGATCGCCGAACGGATGCGGCGCACGGCGACCCGCATCTGATGAACGCCCTCCGGCTCCTTGGCGAGCGCCGCCGCCTCGTTGAGCAGCAGATGGGCGAGGCACGCCCGGCCGATTTCTTGCAAAGCCGCCTCGGCGGTCATCGTCGGATCGAGGGCGACCGGTTCGGCGTGAACGACCGGCGGTGCCGCTTCCGCGTCGTCGCCAAGCCGGTAGCCCCGCTCCGACTTGCTGCGCGGCTCGATGCGGATCGGTGCCACATCGAGCAATCGCAAGGCGACGTTATAAAGAGCAGCGGCGTCGCCGCTCCTCAATTCGAGCTCGATCTCGCGGATCGGCTCGGTCTCGTTGCCGCTGGCGGCGCGGATCTCGCCCTCGTCGATCGCAGCCTCTATTCGCGTTGCCGGGGCAGGCTCGATGGCGACCGTCGTGCGCGTCACGTCGGTCGCGAAGAGCGGCTGCAGCGCGCCGGCAACCCCTTCCGGTAGGTGCCCGCCGCTCTGCGCTGCGTGGGGGTCGGGACGGCTCTCGGCGAGCTCGTCCTCCCACTCGCCGCGCGTCAGCAGATCGCCGACGGTGGGATCTGCCGCCTTGACGGTTTGAATGAACCGGCCTCCCTGCTCGCGGACCCGAAGAGTCATTCCTCGGCGCTTCAGCGCCAGGTCGGGGGTGTCGTAATAGGTGCTGATCAGCCGGCAGCGGGAGCTGTCGGATTCGGGCGCCATGTCGACCAGCGCGCGCTTCAGCTCGGGCAAGTCCCCTTCCGAGGCTGCAAGCTTGAGTTCAACTTCCGTCGAGATGCGATGCCTCCCTCGAGTCGATCGAGCGATCCCTCTGGCAAACGCGGCACATTGCCCGCTGATCCGCTCCCTGCCGGCATCGGCTCGCCGAGCGCCGATCTTGCCGCAAAATCGCCGAGCCCGCGAGGCTTCAATTTCGCACAGCCGCAGCTGGCCTTTCGGGCGGCCTGCGATGGCTCGGCGGACATGCGCATGGCAGGGTTGCCGCCGAGCCACTGCGCCGGAGGCGCGGTTGCTGTGCAAAAAAGAGGCGTCGGGAGAGGAATGAAAGAGGCGCACCGGCTTTGCTTCCGAGATTAACGGGAAACCCGCTGTGACCGTGACGGCCTCCTGGGCGGCGCCGCAGCGATGGCTTTTTGCCGAACCCGATTTTCGCCGGCTCTGGCTGATCGGCCTGGTGGTCTTCTCGGTGCGCTGGCTCGAGATGCTGGCCGTGGCGGTGTTCGCCTATCACGCGACCGGCTCGCCGCTGATTGTCGCGCTGTTGACCATGCTGCGAATGCTGCCGATGGCGCTTTTCGGCGCACCGATCGGCGCCGTGGCGGAGCGGGTGGAACGGCGCGGGGCACTCGTGCTCGTCACGCTCTTGATGCTGCTGTGCTCGATCGTTCTCGCGCTCCTCGCCTGGTTTCACGCCCTGGAGGTCTGGCATCTGGCGCTTGCCAGCTTCATCAACGGCATCACCTGGACCACCGACAACCCGGTGCGCCGCACGATGATCGGCGAGGTGGTCGGGCCGGGGCGGATGAGTGCCGCGATGTCGATCGATGTCGGGGCCAACAACGCAAGCCGCATGCTGGGTCCGACGGTCGGCGGCATACTGCTCGCAACCCTCGGCATCGGCGGCGCGTTCACGGTCAGCGTTGCCGGCTATCTCGTCGCAGTCGTGGTCGCGCTCCGAGTACGCCATCGCAACACTGCCGCGCCGTCGACCGCCGCCGGGGTCCTCGAACGAATGATCGAGGGGCTGATGCTCGTCCGCCGCGACCGGCGATTGAGCGGAATCATGGTCATCACCGTGATCTACAATACCTTCGGCTGGCCGTTCACCAGCATGATCCCGGTGATCGGCCAGGATAATCTCGGTCTCGGACCCGCCGGCATCGGCCTACTTGCCAGCATGGACGGGGTTGGCGCTTTCTGCGGCGCGATCGTGATCGCACTCTGGGCTAAGCCGCAACATTTCGCGCGGCTCTATATTTGCGGCGTCGCGATTTATTTGGTGATGCTGCCGGTCTTCGCGGCGGCGTCCTATCCGCTGCTCGCGGGTGCGGTGCTGCTGGTTACGGGTTTGGCCAATGCCGGCTTCAGCATCATGCAAGCCACACTCGTATACCTGGCGGCGCCGCCAGATATGCGCAGCCGCGTCTATGGCGTGCTCTCCGTCTGCATCGGGGTCGGCATGATCGGTTTTCTCCATCTTGGTTGGCTCGCCGGCATGATCGGCGCCGGCTGGGCGATCGTGACCATCGGCGCCGAGGGTCTCGTGGCCTTGCTGCTGACCCGCCGTTGGTGGCGCGCGGTGGGACCGTGATCACGGAAATCGTCGCCGCCAATGCCGCTCTCGATGTATCTTGAGCCCGTATTGCGGGAGAAGAAAATGTCGCCGACCTCACTCGATCTGCGCCGCGCCGAGACACCTGGTAGTGACTACCTGGAACGGGCGCGCGAGCTGGCGCCGATGCTGGCCGCCGCCTCGGACGAGATCGAGGAGCGCCGCGAGCTACCGGAGAGGGTGGTCGAGGCGCTGATCGAGCGCGGCTTCTTTCGCATGCTGCTGCCGCGCTCGCTGGGCGGCGCCGAGCTCGACCCCCTGACCTATGTCCAGGTGCTCGAGGAGATCGCCAAGGCCGATCCCTCAACCGCCTGGTGCCTTGGGCAGAATTCGGGATGCTCGATGACCGCGCCCTATCTCGACCCCGCGGTGGCGCGCGAGATCTTCGGGCCGCCGCGAGGCATCCTCGCCTGGGGGCCGGAGCTGCCGGGTGCGGGGCGCGGTGTGGCTGTCGAGGGCGGTATCCGCGTCACCGGGCGCTGGGGTTTCGCCACCGGCAGCCGGCACGCCACCTGGCTCGGCGCGCACGTCCCGATCTTCGAGCCGGACGGCACGCCGCGCCTCAACCCGAACGGCCGCCCGTTCGTCCGCACCGTGCTGTTTCCGAAGTCGCAGGCCGAGATCATTGACAACTGGCAGGTCATCGGGCTGCGCGGCACCGGCAGCGACAGCTATCGGGTCGAGGACCTTTTCGTGCCGCAGAAATACACCGCTTCGCGCGACAACGAGGCCGAGCGGCGCGAGCCCGGCCTGCTCTATCGCTTTACCAGCGGCATGATCTACGCCGCGAGCTTCTCGAACGTGTCCTTGGGGATCGCCCGCGGCGCGCTCGACGCCTTCGTCGTGCTGGCGCGCGACAAGATCCCCCGCGGCGCCCGCGGCACCCTGCGTGAGAACAACGTGGTCCAGTCGCAGGTCGCACAATGTGAGGCGCGGCTGCGTTCCTCGCGCGCCTTCATTCACGAGACCCTGGCCGAGATGTGGGAGACGGCCGAGCGCAAGGGCGAGTTCCTGTACGACCAGCACGTCCGCCTGCGGCTTTCCACGACCTGGGCCATTCACCAGGCGCGCGACATCGTCGCGACAATCTATGGTGCCGCCGGCTCCAACGCGGTCTTCAACGAGAACCCGTTCGAACGCCGGCTCCGCGACATCCACGCCGGCACTCAGCAAGGCCAAGGCCGGCCGATCCATTTCGAGACGGTCGGCCAGGTTCTCCTCGGCCTCCCGCCGCAGGGACGGATGTTCCGGTAGTAGAAAGCGGCCCCCGTCAACCACATCTAACGGGCATCCCGGTTGTCGAATACTTCAACCGCTCATCGGCCTCCATGAAGGCACTCTTGGGGCGCCTCACGCTGGGCATCCAGGCACGGCTCGTGATCCTGGTGCTCGTGACCGTGCTGCCTCTGGTCGGGTTGGCGAGTTTTGCCATGATCCGCACCGTCGATGACGAGCGCGCGCGGATCCAGCGCGACGTGAGGCAAAAGGTGGAAGATCTGCTGGCCGACGTCGACCGTTGGATCAGCAGCGTTCAGGCGGAGCTCCAAGTCCTCGCCGTGGCACCAAGCCTTCAGGAGGGCAACTTCGCAGCCTTTGATCGACAGATGCGCTCAGCACTGAAGGTCCGGGGGACCTCGATCGTCTTGCACGATACCAAGGGACAGCAGCTGCTCAGCACCAATCGGCCGTTCGGCGAACCCCTCCCGCGAGCGACCAACACCGAAATGCACGATCGCATTGTCGAAACCGGAAAACCGCAGATCTCGGACCTGATCATCGGCGCGGTGTTGCGGAGGCCGATCCTGACGGTGGGAGTGCCGGTCTTCCGGGACGGGCAGGTAGCCTACGTGCTGGCGATGGGTCTGGGGCCGGAGCTGCTGTTGCCGCTGTTGCAGGAGCAAAGTCTCGGGCCCGATTGGACAGTCGCGATCTTCGATCGCCACGGGCTTACGCTGGCGCGCAATCGGGACCAGGACCGTTTCCTTGGCCAGCCAGCCGCACCGATCCTCAAAAAGAAGATGGCCGGGGCTGTCGAGAGCTGGTTTCCCAACGTCACAAAGGACGGAGTCGCGGTTTACTCCATCTTCCGTCGTTCTCCGATCAGCGGTTGGACCGTCGCGATCGGCCTGCCGAGAGAATTCGTCGATGCCCCTCTAAGGCGAGCGCAATGGCTCGCCTTCGGCGGTGGAGCGGCCGTGCTCGCGTTGAGCCTGGCACTGGCTTGGTGGATGGCCCGGGCGATCCGGCGGCCGGTCGAGGCGCTGACGGCTGCCACGCGAGCGCTCGGGAGCGGCGCGCGCCTCGGACCGCCGGTCGGCGGGGTGCGCGAACTCGACCAGGTCGACGAGGCGCTGCGCGTCACCGCCGTTGCGCTCGAACAGCGCGCTCGTGCCCGGGAGGCAGCGGAAGCGGCGCTGCGTGCCAGCGAGGAGCGGTTCCGCACCCTGGCCGAATCGTTGCCGCAGCTGGTATGGACGTCGCTGCCGGACGGACGCGTCGATTATTTGAACCGGCAGTGGCTCGAATTCACCGGCATGGCGGAGGGCGAGCGGCTGGATTTGCAGCGGCTGAAAGATGTGATCCACCCCGATGATCTGGCGGCCACGACCGCATGCTGGGCCGCGGCGGTGGAGGGATCGGCGCACTACGACCTGGAACATCGCATCCGCGCCGCGGACGGCAGCTACCGATGGTTCAAGACGCGCGGCACGCCGGTCACGGACGAAACCGGACATACCATCAAATGGTTCGGCACCTGCACGGACATCCAGGATATCGTCGAGGCTCGCGAAACCCAGGTGCGCAACCGCGAACAGCTTGAGATCATGGTGGTGGAACGCACTAGGGAGCTGGCCGCCGCCAACGCTCGGCTCCGCACCGAGATCGACGCGCGCGAAGAGGCGCAAACGGCGCTGGTGCAGGCGCAGAAGATGGAGGCGGTAGGCCAGCTCACAGGCGGAATCGCCCATGATTTCAACAATCTTCTGACCGCCGTGTCGGGCTCGCTGGACCTTCTGGAGGCGCGGACCTCGGACGAGAAGAGCTTGAGCCTGCTCCGTACCGCGCAGCGCGGCGCATCGCGCGGAGCCAAGCTGACGCAATCCCTGCTCGCGTTCGCGCGCAAGCAGCATCTCGAGCCGGTGCCGGCGGACCTCAACTCCGTCATCGCCGAGATGAGCGACATGCTGCACCGCTCTATCGGTGCCTCGATCGAAATTCGCTATGCCCCTGCGAGCGAGCTATGGCCGGTCCTGATCGACGTAAACCAGATCGAGTCGGCGCTTCTGAACATTGCCATCAACGCGCGTGACGCGATGCCCCAGGGCGGCACCCTCCTGATCGAGACGGCAAACATCGGCGCCGGCAGCGAGGAGCTGCCGAGCGAGATGGCCGGCCGCGACTGCGTCCTTGTTTCGATGCGGGATACCGGAACCGGGATGAGCTCCAACGTGATCGAGCGCGCGTTCGAGCCCTTCTTTACGACGAAAGAGATCGGCAAGGGAACCGGGTTGGGCCTGTCCATGGTTTTTGGCGTCGTACGCCAATCCGGCGGAACGGTCCGTATCCACAGCCTGATCCGGCAGGGAACGGCCGTCCTGATCTATCTGCCGCGGGCTGTCGAGGCTGCCGCGCCCCGATCGGGACGGGTGTCGCAGGCTCAACGAATCGGGGGAGCGCGCATCCTAGTCGTCGACGACGATCCCGACGTCCGCCGGATAACCGCGGAATGTCTGCGCGAGGTCGGTCATGACGTGACGGAGGCCGGTGCCGGGGGCACGGCGTTGACCATCCTCGAGCGCGGTGATCCCTGTGACCTGCTGGTGATCGATCTGGCGATGCCGGGGCTGTCCGGAGCAGAAACGGTGCGTTTGGCACGACGCACGCGGCCGGATCTCAAGGCATTGTTTTGCACCGGCTATGTGGACATCACCCGGTTCGAGATCGAGAGCCGCGGCGACGTACTACTCAGAAAGCCCTTCGGGCCGGACGCCCTGGTCGAGGCGGTCCGGAGTGCCCTTGCGCGGGGGCCGGGATCGGATGCCGGAAACGTCGTGCCGCTGCGGCGCGCCGAGGACCCTCGATCTCGCTGATCGCACCGGGCCGACGCCTCGAACTCATCGCAGCCGCTCGAACAAACCGAGCACGGCAAAGAGCGCGACGAACCACAACACCTCCAGGGCCACCCATACGACGATTTTCCACCCCCCATCCTCTCGCGCGGCGTTACTCTTGCGTATCTCTGCCTCGATCTCTCAATTCCACTGCCGGACAAACCGTTTTGGATCGGTCTCCATCACGTAGTACCCGGTCCCAATCGCGATAGTGCGCCGAAAAATTGGCTTGACTGAGCCGCACCGTCGTCAGGTCACGCCAAAGTATATCACCACAGTCGCCCGTAGACCGGGTCAATCACCGCACGGGACGCCCGTACGTAACTAGCGAATCAACCAATTTCGTACGTTAAGTTGAAAATTGTTTCGGCTTTTTCAACTGCGATCCAGGCAATTTAGGGTTTTCTTTTGCGCCAACGTCAGGTTTCATGGCGACGGTTAACAAATCTTAACCGGCGAGGGGGCCGGTTCCGCAAAGAGCGACGCTCTTTCGTCGTCGCCACACGGGGGACACCGCATGCGCATGATGATGGCGCGGAGCCTCATTTGGGGTTCTTGTTTCATTGCCGCTCTGACGGCACCCGCTCGCCTCTCGGTCGCCGCCAATTGCGCCCTCTATGCGCGCGCGGAGACCGGCGTCGCACTCTACGGCGCGGCCGGCGGGTGGTGGGACCAGGCCGCCGGGCTCTACGAGCGCGGCCATGTTCCGGCTGTCGGCGCGATCCTCGTCTTCAAGCGGACGCGGCACATTCCCTCCGGTCATGTCGCCGTCGTCGCCGGCGTCGTCAGCGCGCACGAGATCCTCGTCGACCAGGCAAACTGGTACCGCGGAACGGTCACCCGCAGCATGTCGGTGATCGACACCTCGGCCGATCACGACTGGACCACTGTCGCAGTCATCGATTTGCCGTCCGGCAAATACGGACGCGACAACCCGACCTATGGCTTCGTCTACCCGGGGCCGGGCCCGCGGGAGATCGTCGCGATACGCGACCGAAGCGGGCTCAATTCCTATGCTGCCGATGGCCGGAATCCTGCGGATTTCGGCGAGCGCTCCGGCCTCTTGCACCTCGCCGTCGCCACGGAGGATCAGGAGGGAAGCATCCGCGCGGCGCCGGCGACGCGGGGAAATCATCACCATCAGAAAACGGCAGCGCGCGGCGTCCACAAGGCGCCGAGCGCTCACACGCACAATCATGCCGTCTGGCGCGCCGAGCCCGCATCTCCAGCTCACGCATCCCATAAAGCCGCGTCTCCGGGACGCGTCTCCAGCGCTCGCACAGCCGTCGCCCACCCGCCGCGCCACGCCGAAAAAACAACCGAGGTCAGGCACCATCGGGCGTAGCCGCGACCGGGAGCAGCACGGCCGATTGACAGCGCCAGCCGCTGCGGGCGTATCTTGGCGCCTCCCAGTCAGCCCGGCGCTGCGATCATGCGGTCACCCACCGCCCAACCGGCCCTCTTGCCGGCCCATGTCCTGTCCTCCGAGATCGGCGCTCGGCGGCTCTCGCCTGTCGATCTCGTCGACGCCGCGCTCGCGCGGATCCGCGCTGGGGACGGCAAGCTGCACGCTTTTGTCGAGGTTTATGCCGAGGAAGCGCGGCTCGCCGCCGAGGCGGCCGACAGGGCGATCCGCTCGGGGCATGCGATCGGCCCGTTGCATGGAATTCCGATCGCGCTCAAAGATCTGATCGAGATCGAAGGGCGGGTGACGACCGGCGGCTCGGTGGTCTGGCGCGAGCGGCGCTCGACGGTGACCGCCACGCTCGCCCGGCGGCTGATCGCCGCCGGATTGATCGTGATCGGCAAGACGCACACCGTCGAGTTCGCGATGGGCGGCTGGGGCACCAACCAGCACCGAGGCACGCCATGGAACCCGTGGGACCCCGTGGTGGCGCGCACACCAGGCGGGTCGAGCAGCGGCTCGGGGGTCGCGGTCGCGGCCGGTTTCGCGCCCTGGGCGATCGGCACCGATACGGGCGGGTCAGTGCGATTGCCGGCGTCCTGGTGTGGCCTCACCGGCCTCAAGACGACGATTGGGCGGGTCAGCAGCTATGGAATCCTGCCATTGAGCCCGACTCTCGATACGCCGGGACCGATGGCGCGCTCGGTCGAGGACGCGGCACTGCTCTACCAGGTCATGCAAGGCCCGGACCCCCTCGACCCGCGGACGCGCGCGATACTGCCGAGCGACCCAATGCCGACGCTGCGGCGCGGCATCCGGGGCCTGCGGCTCGCCCGCATGCCCGAGGCGGAGCGCGCAGGCGTCGACGGCGAGGTCCTGACCGCCTATGACGCGGCCCTCGACAGCCTGGGGCAGCTTGGTGCCGAGATCGTCGAGGTCGACTTGCCTTGCCGTTTTACCGACTACACCGCGCTGACCGGCTGCATTATCGGCGCCGAAGGATATTTCCTCCTCGGCGATCTGATCGACGACATGAGCCTACCGATCGACGAGGCAGTACGACCCCGCATCGCCTCGGGCCGAGGCATCTCGGCGCGCGACTACCTCGCCGCATTGCGCGATCGCGAGGAGGCGAAACGGCAGTTCGCAACTGCGCTTATCGATGTCGATGCGCTGCTGACGCCGACGACCCAGACGGCGGCCATTCCGCTCGACGCGGTCGACCAATCATCGACGCCGGCGCACTTTACCCGTTTCGTCAATTTCCTCGATCTCTGCGCCCTGGCATTGCCGAACGGCTTCACCACGTCGGGACTGCCGATCTCGCTGCAGATCGTGTGCCGCGGCTACGACGAAGCGACGGCCTTGCGCATCGGCTGGGCCTATCAGCAGGCGACCGACTGGCACGAGCGTTGTCCGCCCGATATCGTCTGATGCTTCTGCATAAGGTGGATCGAAGATGAGCGTCGTCGGTCGGGTCGAGAGCGTCTGGCGATATCCCGTCAAGAGTCTGCGCGGCGAAGAGCTGCCGGAGATCTTTGCCGGCTTCGCTGGTGTCTATGGCGACCGCATTTTCGCGTTCAAGAGCTCCACTGCGCGGGCGGCGTTTCCCTATTGGACGGCGCGGGATCGACACGAGATGCTGCTCTATCGTCCACGGTTCCGTCATCCCCAAAAAGCCGCGAAGCCCGCCAACCTCGCCGAGGCGGAGGAGATTTCACCGCTCCTCAATCCTGTCGTTGCCAATCCTGCAGACCTGGCGCTCGATGTGGAAACGCCGTCGGGAGAGTTGCTGGCAATCGACGACCCGGCGTTGCTGCGTCAGCTCGGCGCGAGCGCTGATGACCGCCATTCGCTCACTCTGCTGCGTTCGGATCGAGCGATGACCGATTGCCGCCCGATCTCTTTCTTTTCGCTGCAGACCGTGCGGCAGCTGGGGAAGGAGCTAGGTTCTGTTCTCGACAAGCGGCGCTTCCGGGCGAATGTGTACCTGGATCTCAGAGCCGCGGATGGCTTTTCAGAGAACGGCCTCGTCGGCCGCAGGATACGCCTCGGATCCAAAGTCATCGTGGCGGTCGTCGCGCGGGACCCGCGTTGCCAGATGATCACCCTCGATCCGGAGACCGCGGCGCCGAACCCGGAAGTCCTACGCAATGTCGCGCGCGCTCACGATCGCATGGCGGGTGTTTATGGCGCCGTGGTGGCGGAAGGGGTTATCCGGGTCGACGACGCTGTCGAAGTGCTGGACTGAGAGTCCCACCTGAAATAAAGCAAGTGTTATCAGCAGGGTATCGTCACCCCCGCGAAAGCGTCGCGAAAGCGGGGGTCCAGAGCCTGCCCCAGGCACTGGCGGGCGGGCTGAGGGGGCAGCCGCTGAGGTTTTGGAGCCCCTGGATTCCCGCTTTCGCGGGAATGACGAATAACCCACTGAGATTGCTTGAATCATTTTAGGCCAGCCTTTTAGGAGTTTCTCCTACAGTCCCAGCCCGAAGCGGCGGGCGAGGAAGTCGAGCACGTCGGCGGCGCAACGTTCGGGGAAGGCGTCGCAAATGTTGTGCGGGGCGCCTTCATAGACCCGCATCTCGACATCCCTGACGAAGCGGCGGAATGGCTCGTAATTCGCGGTCGAACCGATCGGCTCGGCGCCGGGCACGACAACCAAGGTCGGACAGGCGATGCGACCGAGCTGGTCGCTCCAGTCGTAGCGCGCCATCAGCAGCACGAATTTGCCGATATAGGCCGGATCGTTCTTGGCGGCCTCGTCGAGGAACCAGTCGACGAGCCCCGGATCGACCTGGTCGAGCGGCAGACGGTCGGCGATCGTCTCGGCCAGGAAGGCGCGCAGGCCCTTCGCCTGGATCTGGGGAATCCAACTCGGCGCCTGGCTGTTTTTGAGCCCCGGGGTGGAGCCGAACAGCATCAGGCTGCGCACCCGTGCGGGTTGCGTCATCGCCAGCTGCTGGCCGAGATAGCCGCCCGCCGAATTGCCGACGATATGGGCGCTGGCACAGCCGAGGTGATCCATCAGCTCGGCGACATCCTGCACCAAACGATCGAGGGCGAGCTCGCGTTCGGCGGGCGGCACCGTCGAACTGCCATGGCCGCGCAGATCCATCCGCACCACCCTGTAATGACGGGCGAGGGGCGGAACCCAGGCATAATAACGGCGGGCGCTGCCCATGGCCGCGTGTAGCAGCAGCAGGATCGGAGCATTCTTCCAAGGATCGGTGAAATCGTCGATATAATAGGCCAGCGGAACACCATCGCTTGCACTGAAGCTCTCCACAACAGCCTCCCTGACCCGGTCGCCGTCCTTGCTTGTGCCTCTCCGATAATCTACGACGTCGGGAAATCGGGCAACCGGTTCACTGCGGAGACCTCCATGAAGATCGGCATCTTTCTCACCTGCCAGCACCCGCCGGGAAGCGACATGATTGCCGGGATCGAGGGCCAGTACGCAATGGCGCGGCTGGCGCGCGACCGCGGCTGGGACGCCGTCGCCACCGGTCAGCACTATCTCAGCGAGGGGGTGCGCCAGGTCCAGCTGGTTCCGTTCTTGGCGCGTCTCGCCGCCGAGGCGGGAGAGATGACCGGCATCGCCGGTGTGCTGGTGACGACCCTGCACAACCCCGTCGAAGTCGCCGAGTGCATTGCCTCGCTCGACGCGATTTGGCGGGGCAATTTCATCTTTGGCGTCGGGCTCGGCTATCGCGATGTCGAGTTCGACGCCTTCGGAGTGCCCCGTGGCCAACGCGTACGCCGCTTCGAGCAGTGTCTGGAGGTGGTCAAACGTTTGTGGACCGAGGACAGTGTCAGCTTTGAGAACGACATCTGCAAACTGGCGAATGTCACAATGACCTGCCGGCCGATCCAGCAACCTCATCCGCCGATCTGGTTTGCGGCCAACAACGACCGTGCGGTGCGGCGCGCTGCACGACTGGGCGACAGCTGGTTCGTCAACCCGCACGCCACGATCCCGGAAATCACCCGTCAGCTCGCTCTGTATCGCGAGGAGCTCGCACGTTTGGGCAAGCCGTTCCCGGCAGTATTGCCCTATGCACGGGAAATCTATTGCGCAAAGGATACCCGAACGGCGCTGGAGATGGCCGGCCCCTATCTCGCCGAGAAATACCGGACTTATGCCGCGTGGGGACAGGACGAGGTGCTGCCCGGCAACAACTCGTTCCGCCAGCCGTTCGAGGCCCTGCTGCGCGATCGGTTCGTGCTCGGCAGTCCCGAGGAGTGCTATGAGCAGCTGCGTCCGTGCTGGGAAGAGGCCGGCGCGAATTTCCTGATATTCCGCACCCATTGGAGCGGCATGCCGGTCGGGCACGCGCTGGCGAGCATGCGCCTGATCAGCGACGAGCTGCTGCCGGCGCTGCGGCGCATTGCAGCGCCGCCCGGCACCGGCTGAGGGCGAGCTTAGGCCCCCGGCGGGAAGAAGACGAGGGTGCGGACCTCGATGCTCTCGCGCGGCGGCGCGTCCGCCGGCGATTCCGGATCGTCGAAGCCGGTGTGGGCGGAAAACCGGCGCGGCCCCTCGAGCGCCGAGTTGAAGCAGCGGATCAGCACCGCCTCGTCCGGCTGCATTTTCGGGAAATAATAATAGCGCTGGTTCGTGTTATAGGTAATCGAATAGGTCTCGCCGGTGCGGTCGGGGTATCTGAGGTCGCTGGCGATCAGGTTTTGCTCTTCGAGGCTCTGCGCGTCGCACAATGCCAGCGGCGACTCCAGCAACGGACCGCGGATCGGGCGCCACAGATTGATGATCGCAAAGCGGTTCTTCAGCAACTCATCGGCCGCGTCGCCCATCAGATCGCGCACCCGCTGGGGTGACGACCAGGCCGTGTAGTCGTTGTGGACGCGCTTGGCCGGCATCTTGATGCCGCTTCCCTTGATCGCGGCCAGCGCCGCGTTGCGCACGATGTGATCGAACGCTACGACACGCGCGGCGCCAGTCGCTCCCTGCATCACGCGCTCACATTCGGGGTAGTAGACCGACTTGATTTGCTCCTCGTCGTAGAAATTTGTGACCGCCGTCTGGCGGTGCAGCAGCACGAAGCCCTCTCTGTCCAAGGACAGCCGGCCGATCAGCGGCCGCGCGTCGCGAATGGGCACCTGGTGGGTGATGCTTTGGCCGGTCCTGAGGGGTGTCCCGGGCGGCGGCTCGTAATTGTAGGCAACCGGCTTCTCGGCCATTGGAACAAGAAAGTTCAGCGGCGCGACAACGCTCTTCAAACCAGTGACCGCCAAGCCGTCCATCACAGCCTCCGCGTCCAGAAAGGACCTGGCGCAACCCTAGAAGCAGGCTTCTTGACCGTCAACCTCGACGCTCCTTCATTGCTCGCGCCCGCGCTGTCGCAGCTCCTGCAGCAGCTGGCGCACCCGTCGAGCGGTGCGCAGCTTGCGCGCAATGTCGGGCGCCAGACGCAGGTCGCCCTGGGCGTCGAGCCAGCCGGCCTCGACATCGGGCGGCAGCTCGCGCATCGCTTCGGCGAACGCCGAGAAAATCTCTTCGACCTCGCGTGCTCCGAGCCGCCTTTCCCTGGCCACGCCCACCGCCTCCCGGGGTTGCTCGCCGGAAAGACTAGTACACCCCTTCGGAAATACCGAGCACATGGTTCGGCCCGTCTCTCGCGGTGAGGGGAGGGGCGGTTAGAACAACGCCAGCTGATCGCCCTTTTGCGGCGGCGGCTGGAAGCGGCCGGTGTCGAGCGGGTGGGTCGAGCGCTCGTTGAAGCCGAGCTTGCGGCAGGCCCGCTCGAAGCGCAGCCGCAAGACATCGGCATAGGGGCCGGTGCCGGTCTTTCGCTTGAACCAGGCTGAATCATAGAGCCGGCCGCCGTGGGTCTGGGCGACGAGTGAGAGCACATGAGCCGCCTTGGCGGGGAAATGCGCCTCCAGCCATTCCTTGAACAGATCCTTCAGCTCGAGCGGCAGGCGCAGCAGCGTATAGCCGGCCGAGGTGGCGCCCGCGGCGCGTGCTCGTTCCAGGATCTGCTCCATCTCGCTGTCGTTGAGTGCGGGGATCATCGGCGCGCTCAGAACGCCGGCAGGCACGCCCGCGGCGGTGAGCGCGGCGATCGTTTCGAGACGACGTTCGGGCGCTGCGGCGCGGGGCTCCATGACGCGCGCGAGCCGGCGGTCGAGTGTGGTCACCGATACCGTGGCGATCGCCAGTCTGTCGCGCGCCATCTCGCCCAGAATATCGAGATCGCGTTGGATCAGCGCCGATTTGGTGACGATCGTCACCGGATGGCGAAAATCGCGCAGCACCTCGAGGATCGCGCGGGTGATGCCGAGCTTGCGTTCGACCGGCTGGTATGGGTCGGTATTGCTGCCGAGCGCGATCGGCTGGCAGGAATAGCCCTTCTTGCGCAGCTCCGCGGCCAGCAATTTTGCCGCCTGGGGTTTGTAGAAGAGCCGGCTTTCGAAATCGAGGCCGGGCGACAGGCCGAGATAAGCGTGGCTCGGCCGGGCGTAGCAGTAAATGCAGCCGTGTTCGCAGCCGCGATACGGGTTGATCGAGCGGTCAAAGCCGATGTCAGGCAACTCGTTGCGGGCGATGATCGTGCGTGTCGAGTCCACGCTCAAGGTGGTGGCCAACGGTGCCGGCTCTTCATCGGTAGTGCCCCAGCCGTCGTCGAACGCCACGCGCTGTTCGGCCTCGAAGCGTCCGCTGGCGTTGCTCGCAGCGCCGCTTCCCTTGCGCTGCCCGGGGGTGGCCGGCATATCCATGTTTGGCATGATGCCTTAGGTATGGGAACACATCAAGAACGATTTTTGCTTTCGGTCGTTATTCCGACGCTGAATGCGGCCGCAACGTTGCCGGAGACGCTGGCGGGGTTGTGTCGTTCAGCCATCGTCCGCGAGGTCGTCGTCGCCGACGGCGGCTCATCGGACGAAAGCGTCCCCGGCGCCCGCTCGGCAGGCGCCCGGGTCGTCACCGCGCCGCGCGGCCGCGGCAGCCAGCTCGCCGCTGGTGCGGCTGTGGCGTCGGGTGACTGGCTATTGTTCCTGCATGCCGATTGCCGCCTCGAACGTGGTTGGCAGGATGCCGTGGGCGATTTCCTCGGCGGCGCGGAGGCGGGGAGTCGCGCCGGTTACTTTGACTTCGCGCTCGACGACGAGACGCCCGCGGCACGGCGGCTGGAGCGCATCGTCGCCTGGCGCTGCCGGATCCTGGCGCTCCCCTATGGCGACCAAGGGCTGCTGATCGCCCGCAGCCTCTACGACGGGGTCGGCGGCTTCGCACCGCTGCCGCTGATGGAGGATGTCGACCTCGCACGCCGCCTCGGCCGGCGCCGCCTTGCGCCGCTCGGCGCGCGCTGCTTCGCCTCGGCAGCGGCGCTATCGGCGCGATGGTTATCTGCGCCGGCCATTGCGCAACCTAATGTGCCTGTCGCTCTATTTCGCCGGCGTCCCGCCCGCTCGCCTCGTGCGGCTCTACGGCTGATGCGCCGCCACCTCGTGCTGTTTGTCCGCGCGCCGCAGCTGGGCCGCGGCAAACGCCGCCTGGCGCGGGCGATCGGCGATGTCGCGACGGTGCGCTTCGAGCGTCAGATGCTGGCCCTCCTGCTCCGCCGGCTCGCTGCCGACCGGCGCTGGCATCTGCGGATTGCGGTGACGCCGGACAAGGCGCGCAGGCGCGCGCGTCACTGGCGCCGGGGCATCGAAGCGGTCGGCCAGGGCGGCGGCGATCTGGGCATCCGCATGCGCCGCGCTCTCGCCGCCTGCCCGCCGGGCCCGGTGGTGCTCGTCGGCGGCGACATCCCCGCACTCGGCCCCCATCACGTCGCCGCTGCCTTCCGCCTGCTCGGCGGCTGCGACCTCGTCTTCGGCCCGGCCGAGGATGGCGGGTTCTGGCTCGTCGGCGCGCGCCGCTCGCCGGTTCTGCCGCCGCTCTTCGAACGGGTGCGGTGGTCGGGCCCCTATGCGCTCGCCGACACCCTCGCCGGGCTACCGGGAAGCGCCACTGTCGGGTTTGTCGATCGTCTCGAAGACGTCGACGACGGCGAGGCCTATCGCCGGCTCGCGCCGCGCCGCGGCTTTTGAATTACTTCGTCAGATGCTCCTGCAGCCGCGGCATCAGCTCGACGAAGTTGCACGGGCGGAAGCGGTTGTCGAGCTGGTGGACGAGAATGCCTTCCCAGGCGTCGCGGCAAGCGCTCGGCGAGCCGGGCAGAGCGAAGAGATAGGTGCCGCCGGCGACCCCGGCCGTCGCCCGGCTCTGGATCGTCGAGGTCCCGACCTTGTCGTAGCTGAGCCAGCGGAAGAGCTCGCCAAACCCGGCGATCTCCTTCTCGTAGACGCTGTGGAAGGCCTCGGGTGTCACGTCGCGCCCGGTGACCCCGGTGCCGCCGGTCGAGATCACGACGTCGATCGCCGGATCGGCGATCCACGCCTTCAGCTGGGCGACGATCTCGTCCTGCTCGTCGCGCACGATGCGCCGCGCGGCGATATGGTGGCCGGCGGTGGTGGCGAGATCGGCGAGCGTATTGCCGGAGCGGTCCTGCGCCGCGTTGCGGCTGTCGGAAACCGTCAGCAATGCGATGTTAACGGGCAGGAAGGGACGGGTTTCATCGAGCCGCGGCATAAGGGTCGCCTCCTTGGTTCGCGAGCGTCAGAATCTGCTGAACGAGATTGCTTCGCTTCGCTCGCAATGACAACGCCGTCATTGCGAGGAGCGCAGCGACGAAGCAATCTCGCGCCGAGTCCCCGATCGGGAAGGAGCGAGCCATGGACATCGCCGGCGGCAAAGAATTCGACGTGATCGTGGTCGGAGCCGGCAACGCCGCGACCTGTGCGGCACTGTCGGCGCGCGAGCCAGCGGCACCCGGGTCTGATGGCCGGCGCCGTCTTCGGCCGCCTCGCCGGCCGGAGCGCGGCTGCGAGGGCGAAGGGGGTATGAGGCGTCACCCGAGCTTGACGGTGCTGACCCTCGGCACGGGGTTCGCCGTATGTGCCGCGAGGACGGACCACGGCTGAGCCCTCGCTTCCCCTGATGGCAGGGGAAAAATTTTCTCAGCCTCCGAAAACCGTCCCTTTCAGCGTTCAGTATATGAGGTATATCAGCTACTTGGATGGAATTTGTCGAGCCTGGCGGCAGCGGAATTTTGCGGCCGTAAAACGCGGTTGGCAGCGGACCGGCAGCGGAATTTGGCATCGGCCTTTTCTCCTGCATAATTCTTACAGAAATCGCGATGTGATATGTGATAATTGCGACAACCACATCGACAATATGGGCGCAAGGTTTGGCTGACGCAAGGGGGCCAGCGCGGCGTCCACCCTACGAGGCTATGCCGTGACGACCGGTTTCACCTTCGGGCGGGCTCAAGATCACCAAAGGCGCCCAGGTCGAGGACAAGTCGGGCCGCCCGATCCCTGGCCTCCGGACCGCCGGCGAAATCATCGGCGGGCTCTACTACCACAATTACGCGAGCGGCACCGGGTTGATGGCCGGCGCCGTCTTCGGCCGCCTCGCCGGCCGGAGTGCTGCCACCTTTATCGTGAAGACAAGCTGATCGGGTCCAGACCTCGTTAGGACGCGCGGAGCCCAGCTCGCGCATCGTCGTAGGCGTCGTCGCGATCCCTTGATTCCGATCTCGGATGGATATACGTTATTTATAACGTATATCCATGGAGAAATTTCATGCAAGTCGCAAAATGGGGCAACAGTCTGGCGGTCCGCCTTCCCGCCTCTGTAGTCGAGGTACTCGAACTGAAAGAGGGCGACGAAATCGAAATCCATGTCGCCGACCGGCGTGAGTTCGGCGTATCGCGCAAGCCCGGCCGTGAAGCGCTGTTAAGGCGCCTCCGTGCTTTTCGTGGGCGCCTTCCGGCCGACTTCAAGTTCGACCGGGACGAGGCGAATGCCCGCTAGCTTTTTTGACTCTAACGTATTGTTGTATATCGCATCCGGTGATCCATCCAAGGCGGACCGAGCCGAAGAGCTGATCGGCGCCGGCGGCATGATCAGCGTGCAGGTACTGAACGAGATCGCCAACGTCGCCCGTCGCAAGATGGGCATGTCGTGGAGAGAAACGTGCGCGTTTTTGTCGATGATCCGTGGCCTGCTGCCGGTGCATCCTCTCACCATCGATATTCACGAAACGGGGCTCTCGCTTGCAGAGCGCTACGGGCTGTCCATTTACGACGGCATGATCGCCGCCTCGGCGCTGCACGCCGATTGCGACACGCTCTGGTCCGAAGATATGCAGGACGGGATCGTGCTCGATGACCGGCTCCGCATCGTCAATCCCTTTCGTGCTGCATAACGTTGCTAGCTGGCGGGGCGGTCTCTCAGGCCGCTCGGCATCGTGTCACTGCCGAGGCCGAACTCAAAGACCGCCAGTCGCGTCTCCGCAGCCTCTGGGCCGCCGGCGAAATCGTCGGCGGGCTCTACTACCACAACTACGCCAGCGGCACCGGGCTGATGGCCGGCGCCGTCTTTGGCCGCCTCGCCGGCCGGAGCGCGGCGGCCTGGGTGAAAGGGTGACAGGAGGCTGACTTACCCCGCCTTGCGCGGCCGGAGAGCGCGCACGACTGCTTCCGGATCGGCTTCGATCACCCGCAGCAGCGTCGATGCCGGACCGGAGGGTCGCCGGCGCCCTTGCTCGTATTGCTGCACCGTGTCGAGCGTGAAGCCGAAACGCTTGGCAAACTGCAACTGGCTCAATCCCAATTTTGCGCGCAGCGCCCGAAGTTGTTCCGGCGACGGGGGCGGAAGCACCCGCTCCGCTTCGGCCAATTCGTCATCGGTCCATGCATCGCCATCCTGGGCCGCCTGCGCTTCGATCTCCTCTTCGCTCGGGTGGGGCCGCGCTCCCAACTCGGCCAGCAGTTTGGTCTCGTCGATGTCAGCCCGGGTACGTCGCACGATAGGCATCCCGTTCCTTCCTGTTCGCATAGCGCAGGCTGATGATTCTGCGCACCTCACCGCGTTGCGTATAAACGCAATGCAGCGTCACGCCACCAACGACGCCAAGGGCTCGAACTCGGATCTCGCCATAGTTCCGTCGCTCGTCGACGCGCTCGATCACTGGACTGTCAAACAGAAGCACGCCCAGCTCGAAAAGTAACCCGCGCTCTCTTTTGTTCCGCTCGCTCTTGGCACGATCCCACTCAAAATCCATACGGCATTATCTCAGATGGATGTGGGGCCTCCGTCGGAGACGTACAACAATGCCGGCCCAGCGTGATCCGTTAAGCCGCCGAATACGTGACGAATTCGAAAATGGACGCGATTATTACGCGATGGACGGCAGAGATAAGGGTACCTGACCGCATTGAGTTCCAACCCGACCTGGATGCTCTAAGGTGGCATAACGAAAACAGGTTTCTCGGATAGCTGACGATAGGCGCCGAGAGCGTGCACGACTGCTTCCGGATCGGCGGGACCTACAAACTGCGGCTTGTCTCGCCGTCGGAATGCAAACATCTCATTTTTAAGCTTGATAAATCCCGATTAATATGATATTAAGCACACTCCGATTTTCGGCCAAGGGCTATTATCGTACTGCTGCTGTTGGTCGTGGTGGTCGCAGGCTGGCGCGTTGTTTCTTTGTCTTTCTGAAACGGAGTCGCCTCTTCGGACAGCCACGCGACGCCCTTTTTCGCCATTCGAGATCTCCTACGAGACATAGTAGACTTATCGGCCGAAATAACAAGATGCTGTGGGCAAACCTTCCCATCGGCCGATCGATGCCTGAAAATCGCACGCCTCGAATGCATCTTCAACGGGAAAGTTCGCTTAATGTTCTTAAAGTGCTCAACGTCAGGTAGGCGTGGATTTCGCAACGATATGACGATATTAGCACTTATTGCTTGATAAATTTTGATGAATATGATTTTAAGCGCACTTTCATTTCGGCCTAGGGGTTATCGTGCTGCTGCTGGTGGTCGTGGCGGCCGGCGGGCGGGCGCGTTGTTTCCGTTGTCTTCTAGCCGCTGTTGTCTCGCTGTTTTTTCGTTCGCCATACCACGGGCGCTCCAGGGTTTCTGCGGGGATCGTTCAGCGCGCCGCTGATAATTTCCTGCAAAAACAGCAAAAACAGCGAGAGCGCTACGTTGAAAGGACCGCAATTCTCGTGGCCCATCAGGAGCCGGCGCGCATTGCAGGACCGCTGCTAGGGGAAGGAGGTGCAGATGGCCGATAGGCTTTCGCCAAAACCGCCGGGGCTCGACGCGGGGTGGTCGTCAAAATGGCTCCGGTCGGCAATCTCACGGCCGCCGAGCCGCGCGGGCAGTTCAACCTAAAGGGAGTTTCGCGCTAGACTCGCGGCAAATTCGCCGATTGTCAATCGGCAGCACAACCGATTGTTGCGGCTGGCCGCACCCCAGGAAGGTCTCGCCGGAACGGATCGACAGGTTTGGCCGGCGGCCGCTAGAGTGGCCGGTCGCCGCTGACTGAAAGGCCCGAGCATGACCCGACATTTCGGTGTTCTGATCCCGTCCACCAACACGACCGTCGAGATCGAGTGCCGGCTGCTGCCGGCGAGCTATCAGGCGCATGTCGGACGGCTGATGACGAGTACCCCAGGCCGGACCTTTTCGCCGAGCCGGGACGAGGACATCGACTACCAGTCGCGTCTGCTCGGCACCGCCAAGGTCGAGCTGGTGATCTTGGCGCAGACTTCGGCGAGCCTCTTCGCCGATGATTACGACGAGGTCGTGACGCGGCGGATGAGCGCCGGTGCGGGCGTTCCGGCGGTGACCTCGGCGCAGGCCGTCGGCCGCGCGGTGCGTGCGCTCGGCGCGCGGCGCATTGCTGTCGTCTCACCCTATTCGGTCGAGGTCAACGAGCGCGCCTGCCGCTATTTCGCAGCCAAGCACGGGCTCGAAGCGGTTGCCCTCGAAGGCTTTGGCGCCACCAATTCCTATGCGATCGGGCAGCTCGGTCCGGAGAACGCGCGCAACGCCTTCGCGCGGATCGACCGGCCCGAGATCGAAGTCTTTGTCGTGCCCGGCGGCAACTTCCCGACGATGGCATCGATCGCGGGGTGGGAGCGCGAGTTCGGCAAGCCCGTCGTGACCACCAACCAGGCCTCGTTCTGGGCGATGCTTCAGATGCTCAAAACCGGCGACCGCGTCCCTGGTTTTGGCCGCCTGCTCGACGAGGCGCCGCCCCCTCCCTAGCCCTCCCCCGCTTGCGGGGGAGGGAAGGGTGGGGGCTGACTGGTCAGGGGTAGTAGTGGGCGAAGACCACCGGAGAGACAAAGGCCCAGGTCTCGATGAATTCGGACCGGTCGGGCTTGCGGCCGAGCTCCTCCATGGCACCCAACAGGCAGAACCAGTTCAGCACTTCGTGCTGGCCGCTGTCCTCGATCTGGTCGGTCGTATAGTCGTGCCAGGTCGCGTAGTCGGCCTTTTCCAGCGCGTCGTAGAGCCGGCGATCGGCTGCGACATCGGGCCATAGCTGGTAATGTTTCTCGGTCAGAAACGAATGCGACCAGCTCGACGAGGCCATGATGGCGGTCCGCCACGGGCTCTTCGCCATGACCCTTGCGGCGGCGGCACCGACCGCCATGCAGCGCGCGGGGCTCGGCGAAGGCGGGTCGAGCTCGCGGATCTTCTCGCGCATCGCCAGCGGCAGACGCAGCCCGCGCGCGGCATTGACGCGGCGGCCGTAGCAATTCACCGAGACGGGGACGACCGGGTAGTCGAACCCGCGCCGCTCGTCGTCGAGCAGCAACAGCGTGTAGGCGAAAGCATGGCCGAGCGGGTGATGCAGGGGCCGGTAGGCGTAGGCCGTGTCGATCCCGGCTTCGAGCAGGCCGGAAGCGAGGTGTTTGCCGGCGGCACGGTGTCCGGCAAACCTGAAGAGCGTGTCGTTCGGCTCGCCCCACGGGTTCCAGGTCCGGTTTTTCCACGGCTCGATCTCGTGCCCGTCATAGGCCAGCACCGCGAAGGGCGGAACAACGTCCTCCTTGAAGTTTTCGTACTGGTCGTCGCCGAACATGACGATCACGTCCGGTTTGAAGTCGTCGAGGGCAGCCCGCGTCTCGGCAAAGTGCCGGCGATAGACCTCGCGCGCCCGCCCCGCCGAGGCCGCACCCCAATCGTTGCCGAGCTCCGTGCGCAGCGGCGCCGGCCAGCGCGCCGGGTCCTTCATCTCCGCCGGCATGTCGGGATCGTCGAGCGAGGTCCGCATCATGCCGGTCCAGTCCTCGTTGCGGCGCAGCATGACCGGCCGATGGGTGCAGCCCAATCCCAGAATTTCAGCCATTTAATCCTCCCGTTCGAGATTGCCTCGTCGCGCTGCCGCGCGGCTCGCAATGACGGAAGATTGTGTCATTGCGAGCGCAGCGAAGCAATCTCGGGTGATACGGGGGACCTAGCCTTGATTGGCGTGGTAGTAGGTGTTGCGCAGCACATGGCCGGGCAGCGCGCCGGTGTGGTTGCCTTGGTCGTACAGCACCTGGCCGTTGACGACGGTGGCGAAGATGCCCTCGGCCGGCTCCTTGATGCGCCAGGCGCCCTTCGGGAAGTCGCGGACGACGACCTCGTGGCCGCACTTCACGGTCGCCGGATCGAAGATCACGATATCGGCGGCCATGCCGGGGTGCAGCAGCCCGCGGTCGTAAATGCCAAAGGTCGAGGCCGAGTCGAAGGTCAGCCGGCGCACCGCCTGCTCCAGGGTCATGACCTGCTTCTCGCGCACCCATTCGCCCAAGAGCTTGGTCAGGTAGCCGTAGCCGCCGTGAAACTGCACGTGCGCGCCGCCGTCGCCGAGCCCGATCACCGCGTTGGGATGGGTCAGGATCTTGGTCAGCGCCTCGTCATCGACATTGTTCTCGGCCTGCAGGAAGCGGGTTTCGAGCTTCTCCTCGACCACGAGATCGAGGAAGGCGTCGATCACACGCTTGCCCTCTTTCTCGGCGATCTGGCCGATCGACTTGAACTGCATCCACTTGTTCTTGTCGAGCACCGGCTCGTTGACCCACATGTAATTCCACCAGGTCTTCGAAAAGCCGACTGCAGTCTCGGGCTTGTTGACGACCGCTTCCTCGTGGAGCTTGGCGCGGATCTCGGGGTCGGCATAGGCCTTCATCTTCGCTTCGTCCGACGACAGCAAGATCGGATGCCACGTCGGCAGGCCGCGGAAGACCTGGCAGTTCTTCATCGTGAAGTCCTGCGTAACCCGGTTCGGGCTGCACATCGGATAGGCACGAATGCCGAGTGCGGCGGTTTCCTCGACCCGCGCCATGTGCACCTTCCACTCGTCGGGCTTGCGCATGGTCTGCGAGAGGCTGTTGTAGACGACGGTGCGGCCGGTCGCCTCGGCGAGACGCCGGATCATGCCGTCCTTCAGCTCGACATACTGACCCCCGCCGGCCTGAATGGTACCGGTACCCATCTCGCGCAACACGTCGCCGAGCGCGAAAATCTCCTTTTCGTCGGCCCACAAGGCCGGGATGTGGCAACCCTGCGGATCATAGTGGCCTTGTTCGCGCGACACCGAGAGGCCGAGGGCGCCGGCCTTCATGCCGTCCCGAACGACATCCTGCATCGCCTTGATCTGGTTGTCGGAAGCGCCTGGCTTCTGGCACTCGTCGCCCATCACGTAATGGCGCACCGCGGTGTGGCCGATCAGGTTGCCGACATTGATCCCGAGTCGTTTGTCGAGCCGGTCCATGTACTGGCCGGTCGTCTCCCAGTCGAAGTCGACCGTGCGCAGCACCTCCATCGGGATCGCTTCGACATAGGAGAGAAATTCGGCCAGACGCTCCTCGGTGCCCTTGCGCACCGGCGCCAAGCGACAGGGAGCAATTGCCGAAGATCACGGTGGTGGCACCATGCTCAGGGGAGAAAGTGCAGAGCGGATCCCAGGTGACCTGGGCATCGTAATGGCAGTGGTTGTCGATAAAGCCGGGGGCGACGGCGCGGCCTTCGGCGTCGATCGTGCGGTTGGCCGTTCCACTCAATTTGCCGATCTCGACGATCTTGCCGTTCTTGATACCGACATCGCCCCGGAAAGCCGGCATCCCCGAGCCGTCGATAATCAGCCCATTCTTGATCAGCAGATCATAGGCCATCGGTATTCTCCTTGAGGCGAGTGGTTTCGTTCGCGAGTGTAGCGCGTCCGGTGACGCAGACACACTCTGCGGGAGCAACGAGCCATGCCGAGGACGCGGGGGTGGTAATCGTAAAGCGATGGTAATGGTGGCGAGGTAGGTGGTTCGTGCTAAAGCCTGCCGGCAACGCCGATGGGAGCCCACGAAGCTATGACGTTATCCGCCGAAGAATATCACGATCACCTGAAGACCACTGCGGTGCGAGCCGGCTTCAGCTTTGCGGAAGTGTTACTGCCGGAGGAGCGCCGTGTCGCCGTCAATGGCCTGGGCTTTCGTTATCTCGATTGGGGAACCAAAGGGCTGCGGCCGATCCTCTTTCTGCACGGCGGGGCCCTGACCGCGCATACCTGGGATTTGTGCTGTCTGGCGCTGCGCGACGAATTCCATTGCATCGCGCTCGATCAGCGCGGCCATGGCGACAGCGACTGGGCGCCCGATGCCGATTATTCGATCGGGGCCCAGCGTGAGGATATCCGAGGCTTCGCCGATCGGTTGGGCCTCGACCGCTTCGCACTCGTCGGGCAGTCGATGGGGGCGATCAACGGGCTCGCTTTCGCGGTCGCCCACCCCGAGCGGCTGTCGGCGTTGGTCATGATCGATGCCGGCCCCGAGGTCAGGCGGCGGGGGTCAAGCCGCATTCGCGAGTTTGTCAACGGCGGGGCCAAACCGGAGACCTTGGAGGAGATCATCGAGCGGGCGCTCGCCTTCAATCCGCGGCGCGATCCGCAGATCCTGCGCCGCAGCCTGATGCACAATCTACGCCGGCAACCGGACGGCAGCTGGAGCTGGAAATACGACAGGAGTAGGTTTCAACGGCTCGATCACGACACGCACCTGGCCGAGCGGCGCCGGCTCGCCGATGACCTCGCCAACGTCACCTGTCCCGCCTTGGTCGTCCGCGGCGCCGAGAGCGATGTATTCCACCAGGACGACGCCGAGCGTTTGGCGCAGAATTTTCCCAATGGCCGGCAAATCACGATCGCGCAGGCCGGACACACGGTGCAGGGCGACAACCCGAAGGATCTGGTCGCGGCACTGCGCGAGTTTCTCGGCTAGGCCGCTCACCCCTGCCGCACGAGCTTGCGGATGCGGTGGTTCTCGGTGTCGCCGATATAGATCGCACCATCGGGTCCGACGACGGCGCCGTGCGGGCGGCCGAGGCCGGCGGCCTGCGCCGGTCCGCCGTCGCCGCCGCTGCCCTTTCGGCCGCCGGCGATGGTCTCGACCATTCCGCTCGCGGCATAGATGCGGCGGATCGCGTGGTTCTCGGTATCGACGATCAGAATGTCGCCGCCGGGGTCGAGTGCGAATTCCTTGGGGGCGTCGAAAATCGCGTCCCGCGCCGGGCCGCCGTCGCCGCTGTAGCCGCGGGCACCGGTGCCGGCGATGGTCGTGATCATACCGGTGCGGGGGTCGACCGCCCGCAATGTGCTACCCTGGCGCTCGAGGATGTAGACGGTGCCGTCGGCCGCCACCTTGACCGCGCGAGCCCCGTGAATACCGGCCGCCGTCGCGGGTCCGCCGTCGCCACCGTGCTCCGCCGCGCCGGTTCCGGCGAAAGTCGAGATCCTGTCCGAGGCGAGATCGACCACGCGAACGCGGTGGTCGGCCACATCGGCGATGAACAGCCGGCCATCCGCAGGATCGAGCGCGAGCCCGTTCGGCTCGACCATTCCGGCCCGTGACGCGGGACCGCCGTCGCCGTTGAACCCCGCCGAGCCGCTGCCGGCGAATGTCGTGATCACGCCGGAAGCGCCGTCGACCCGGCGAACGCAGTGATTGTGACGGTCGGCGATGTAGACATTCGCGGCCTTGTCGATCGCGATGCCGTAGGGCTCGTTCAGCCGGGCGCGGGTGGCGGGGCCGCCATCCCCGGCATAGCCGGCCTCGCCCGAGCCGGCGCAGGTCGTGATGATGCCGGTCCGCGCATCGACGCGGCGGATGCGGTGGTTGAAGGTGTCCGAGAAATAGAGATTGCCCTCCCTATCGAAGCCGACATCGAAGGGCCCCTTCAACAGCGCTCGCTCGGCCGGCCCGCCATCCCCGGCGAAGCCCGGCTCGCCGGTCCCGACTGCCGTCGTGATGATCCAGGACTGATTCGGCACGGGCGCTGCCCCCTCTTCAAATCGGAGGGCATATTAGCATCGCTTTCCGAGCCGGCGACGACGGATGTAAGTTACCCCGCACCCTGGCACGAGTAACGGCATGGCTGTCCTCCGCGCGCGCTCGGTTCTCGCTCCCACGTTGATCGCAGCGCTGATGCTGCTCGGTGCTCGCAGTCCTGATCTCCCCGATACCGCTTCGCTGACCGGGCAGCTCCTGATCGCTGCGCCGACGATCGGCGACCCGCGTTTTGCCCACACCGTCATTCTGATGGTGAAACACGATAAAGACGGGGCTCTCGGCATTGTCATCAATCGGCCGGTTGGCGAGCAGTCGATCGCCAGCTTGCTGGAGGCACCCGGTGAGGACACCTCCGGGATCGAAGGCGATCTACGCGTCTTTGCTGGCGGTCCTGTCCAACCGGAGCTCGGCTTTGTCGTCCACAGCGCCGAATACCGGCGCGACGAAACCATCGAGGTCGACGAACATGTGGCGATGACGGCGAGCCGTCAGATCCTGCGCGACATCGGGCACCACCGAGGCCCCGAGAAGAGCCTCTTCGCGCTCGGCTATGCGGGCTGGGGACCCGGTCAGCTCGAAGGCGAGATCGCCCGCCACGACTGGTTCACCACCCCCGAGGAGCCCAAGCTGATCTTCGACGACGACCGGGAAAACCTCTGGGAGGATGCGATGGCGCGCCGGACCCGTGAATTGTAGGCATTGCTCAATGAACGAGCCCGCTCAATGCGACATCAGCACCGGCACCGTCATGCTGCGCAGGATCGAGCGGGTGGCGCCGCCGAGCAGCAGCTCGCGCACCCGGGAGTGGCCATAGGCGCCGATCACCAGGAGGTCGGCGCCGAGATCGGCGGCGCGCGACAACAGCACGTCGCCGGCCGGAATGCCGGCTGACACGGTGCGCTCGATCTCGGCCTTGACGCCGTGGCGCGCCAGATGCAGCGAGATGTCGGCGCCGGGAAGCTCGCCATGCGCATCCGGTCCCTCGCGCGCATCGATCGTCAGCACGGTCACGACCTCGGCCGCCGCGAGCAGCGGCATCGCATCGTTGACCGCGCGGGTCGCCTCGCGAGTTGCGTTCCAGCCGATCAGCACGCGGCGCCAGACGGTTTCGAAATGGCCGGCATAGGGTATGACAAGGATCGGACGCCCCGAGGCGAGGGTGACATGTTCCGGGCGCGGCCGGATTATGTCCGCGTCGCTGCGATCGGGATCGAGCTGGCCGAGAATGGTCAGATCGACATAGCGGGCATGGAGCGCGGGATCGGCTTCCGGACCCTCGGCAACCACCCGCCATTCGGCCGAAACGCCGCGCAGGCTCGCGGCATGCTCGAACGCCTCGCGTTCCTTCTCGGACACCTCTCGCGCCTGCTCGCGCAGCTCGCGAAAGAACGGGTCGAGGAGCGCCGGATCGTAATAGCCGAGATGTCGCGGAGCCTCGGGAACCGGGAGCGGGTAGAGCCCAACGAGATGGGCCGAAAAGCGCTCGGCCAGCGCCGCGGCGAGCTCGATGCGCCCGCGCGATGTCGCGTCGGAATCGAGGACGACCAGCAAGTCCTTGTAGCTCATGTGTCGATCTCCTGATCTCGCTCGACCAAGATAGCCGCACGCCGCGCCCGCTCGCAAAGCATCTTCAGCCGCCAGATCTGTTGCGGACGGCGTCCTCGACGGCAGCTTCGAGGTTTGGCGGCCGATCGCTCGACACCATCATCGCATGATGGGAGACCCCGGGTTCACGCCGGACGTCAAAAGTGGGCTCGGGCCCTCCGGTCCCGAGCATATCGAGCAGCGCCGAGGCGCCGGTCAGCGCCTCCGACCCCTTCCCGCCGAGCCATTGCACGGCCAAGACCCGCCATAAGGAGCGCATCCCCTGATCCCCTTCGGTGATGGCGGCGCCGTCATGACCCGCAAAGCCGGCCATAGTGTGGCGGCGCCGACGGACTGTGCTATGACGAGCGGCGATGACCGATCTCGCCTTCACCCCGGCCGCCGAGCTCGCCCGGCTGATCGCCCGCCGGGCATTGTCGCCGGTCGAGCTCGTCGATGCGGTCCTCGCCCGCATCGAGGACGCGCAGCCGACGCTCAACGCCTTCATCACGGTGACCGCCGAACCGGCCCGCGCGGCGGCGCGCGCGGCCGAGGCGGCGATGATGCGGGGCGAGGTGCAGGGGCCGCTCTTCGGCGTGCCGTTCTCGGTCAAGGATCTCGTCAACACCGCAGGGGTGCGGACGACCTTCGGCTCGATGGCGCTGGCCGACAACGTCCCGTCGGCGGATTCGGTCGCGGTGGCGCGGCTGAAGCAAGCCGGAGCCATCCTGGTCGGCAAGACCACGACACCGGAATTCGGTCACAAGCCGTTCACCGAGGCGCCGCTTTTCGGCCGCACCGCCAATGCCTGGGACCAGAGCCGCACGTCGGGCGGATCGAGCGGCGGTGCGGCGGTCGCCGTTGCCGCCGGTCTTGGCCCGCTGGCGGTCGGCACCGACGGCGGCGGCTCGGGCCGCATCCCGGCTGCCTGCAACGGCGTCGTCGGGTTCAAGCAGACCTTGGGTCTCGTTCCGCACGATCTGACGCCCGACGGGTTCGGCAACCAGTCCTACATCATGCCGATCACCCGGACGGTCATGGACAGCGCCTTGATGTTGCAGGCGATGGCTGGCCCCGACCCGTGCGATCCGCATTCGCTGGGGTTGCCGGTCGCGGATCTTGTCGCCGCGGCTCGGCCAGAGGGCGACCTCGCCGGCCTGCGCATCGCCTGGCGGCCCTATCTCGGCAACCGCAAGCTCGCGCGCGAGGTGATGACCTTGTGCGAGGAGGCCGTCGCTGTGCTCGGCGAACTGGGTGCCGTCGTCGAGCCGATGGAGGACGACTTCGAGAATACCGAGCCGGTATGGCTGGTGCTGACCCAGTCGTTCTGGAATGCCCGGTTCCGCCGCTATGTGCCCGAGTTCGGCGCAGCGGATGAGCACGACGCTGTTGCGCCAGATGGACGACGGCGCTCATTACAGCGCGACGGAATTGCAGGAGGCGATGTTCGCGCGCACCCGGATCTATCGCGAGATCCAGGGCTGGTTCACGCACTATGACATGATCGCGACGCCGACCTTGGCGCGCACCGCGCTCGCGATCGATCACGATTTCTTCTCGCCGATCGAAATCGACGGCGAGCCGACAGACACCGTGCGCAAGGCCTGGTACCCTTACACCCATCCGTTCAACCTCTCGGGCAATCCGGCGGTGACCCTGCCGTGCGGCTGGGCCAGCGACGGGCTTCCGGTCGGGCTGCAGCTCGTCGGTCCGCATCTCAGCGACGCGCGGCTGTTGCGGGCCGCCGCCTTGTTCGAGATGGCGCGGCCCTGGTCTCACCGCACACCGCCGCTGACCTGATAGCCCGGATGGCGCTTTTATTCCGCTCCACGGTTGATTCCGCGGCGCGCTGGCGAGCGCAGCTCGGCCGGCTGACACAAGAGATCGAGGTCAGGGTGTGGCCGAAAATCGGCGACCCGGCGGAGATCGACTATGCACTGGTGTGGCGGCCGGAGCCCGGCTTCCTGGCGTCATTGCCGAACCTCAAGCTGATCCTGTCGCTCGGCGCCGGGATCGACCACCTTCTCGGCGATCCGCAGCTGCCGCGCCACCTGCCGATCATCCGCCTCGTCGACCCCCACCTGACCGCTGCCATGAGCGAATACGTGGTCCTGCAGGTGCTGCGTCTGCACCGCCGCGACCTCGACTACCGCGCCCAGCAGGAGTCCAGGGTCTGGCGTGAGCTCGATCAGCAGAACGCAGCCGACCGGCGCGTCGGGATCCTCGGCCTTGGCGAACTCGGGCAGGATGTCGCAACGAAGCTGAAGGCGCTCGGGTTCGATGTCGCCGGCTGGAGCCGCAGCGAAAAGAATGTCTCGGGGATCGGGAGCTATGCCGGTGCGGCCGGTCTGCCGCCTCTGCTCGGCCGCAGCGAGATCCTCGTCTGCCTGCTGCCGCTGACCGCCGAGACCGAGGGCATATTGAACACAAGCACCTTGGCGCTATTGCCGAAGGGGGCGGCGCTCGTTAACGCCGCCCGCGGCGCCCATCTCGTCGAAGGGGACTTGCTCGCGGCCCTTGCCTCGGGGCAGATCTCGGCCGCCGTGCTCGACGTCTTTCGCGAGGAGCCGCTCCCCGCCGATCACCCGTTCTGGCATCACCCGCGCATAATCGTGACGCCGCACGTCGCCGCCTTCACCAACCCGGCAACCGCCGCCCCGATCATCCTCGACAATATCCGCCGCTTCGAAGAGGGCCGCCCGCTCCTCAACCGGGTCGATCCGGCGCGCGGCTATTGACCGACGGCGCAGCTACCACGCGTCGGGCAAGGGAGAAACGGAAAATTTCGCCGCTGATCGATACGGCGTAAATGCTGCTCCAACCGCCCGTTCGCGCGACAATTCCCGCTGTTTTTGCTGTTTCTGCAGGAAATTATCAGCGACCGAGCCTTTTTGTGCCGCAGGAATCCTAGACTCTGGGGGACTAGTCAGCGCAAAAACAGCGGGATTACAGCGGCTACACCTTAACCCGGCCGCCCGTTGACGACGATCGTTGACAAAATAGCATCAGAAAAGCAATATGTCAATCAGTGAATGACGGCCTGTGCGATCTTGATCGGGGATAGGCCGTGGCGAGAGGCTATTATCGGTCGCGGTGTGAAGCGGGGCTGACCGAGGTGAGGGATGCCGCCGCCTTATTATCCCCATCCTTACCTTACCCATACTGAGGCCGGGCGAAACTCTTGCGCAATCAGGATCCAGCAGAATAAAAGCTTCGCGTTCTGGAAGTTTCCCATACAGCGATCGAGGATAGGCCATGTCGAAGAAGAAAGTCGCGATTATCGGTGCGATCTTGCTGCTCT
>CAWCKT010000040.1:0-11141 GCA_963796155.1 uncultured Alphaproteobacteria bacterium
GCGACCGGGGTCAGGTTGATGCGGTCGGTCACGTCGCCGATCGCGTAGATGTTGGTCACACTCGAGCGCTGCCACTCGTCGACGACAACCGCGCCGACCTCGTTGATCTCGACACCGACCTCTTTGAGGCCCATCGCCTTGGTGTTGGGCCGGCGGCCGGTGGCATACATGACGAGGTCGGTCTGAATTTTGTCGCCCGCCGTGGTGGTGACGATATAACCGCTCGCGACTTTGTCGATGCGGGCAACCTGGGTTCGGCCGCGAATATCGACGCCGCGGCCCCGCATCTCCTGCCCCAGCGCCACCCGGATGTCGTCGTCGAAGCCGTAGAGCAGCTCCGGGCGCCGGATCAGCTCGACGACCTCGCTACCGAGCCCGTTGAAGATGCCAGCAAACTCGACCGCGATGTAACCGCCGCCGACGATGACGATACGGCGCGGCAGCTCCTCGAGATCGAGCGCCTCGTTTGATGAAATGACGTGCTCGATGCCCGGAATTTGCGGCGTTTCGGGCCATGATCCGGTCGCGATCAGAATGTTCTCGGCGGTGTAGCTGCGGCCGGCGACCTCGACGGTATGCGGATCGACCAGCACGGCGTGTCCGTCGATGATCTCGACGCCGCTGTTCTTCAGCATGTTGATGTAGATCTGGCTGAGCCGGCCGATCTCCTTGTCCTTGGCCGCGATCAGGGCCGGCCAGTCAAAGCTCGGCGGCACCACGGTCCAGCCGAAGCCGGCGGCATCGGCGAAGCTCTCGGCGAATTGCGAGCCGTAGACCAGGAGCTTCTTCGGCACGCAGCCCCGCAGCACGCAGGTGCCGCCGACGCGCAGTTCCTCGCAGATCGCGACGCGCGCGCCATAGCTGCCGGCGCGGCGCGAGCTCGCCACGCCGCCCGAGCCGGCCCCGATCGTGAACATGTCGAAATCATAGCGCGGCATCGCAGATGCACTCCGTCGTCATGGATTGGCCGGTCTTCTGGTTGTCACAACCCGCCGCGCATCGCAAGCGCCATCCTCCCACTTGACCCCAGACCGGCCCGGCCTCGTAGTGTCGCGGTGCGGATCTTCAGGCAAATACCCATGAGCGACGCAGCCGTAGACCTGGTTAGCTCGGAGTTCGGACCGCTCGAGCGGAAACATCTCCGGTATGCGAATTATCGCGCGGTCGCCGGCGGCGCGGAGGTTACCAGGACGCATTGGCACATCGCCTTGGCCAATGGGCTGGGCTGGGGTTTCGACGGCATGGACAGCACGATGTTCGGGCTGGTATCGCCGTTGATCATCAAGGAATTCGCGCTCGATATCCCGACCTATCGCTCTGGTCTACAGGTCGCGTTGCTCGTCGGCATCGCCGGGCTGTATTTCTGGCCGTGGCTCGCCGACCGGTATGGACGGCGCACCTTGCTGGCGCTCAATATTGCCATGTTCTCCCTGCTGATGCCCGTGGTGGCGCTGGCTCCGACTTTCGCCGTATTCGTCGCCGGGCGGTCCGTGGTGAATTTCGCGCTGAACGGGGAATGGTCTCTCGGATCGATGCTGGTGGCGGAGACCTGGCCGGCGCGGCTGCGCGGGCGAGTGATCAGCATCAATCGCGCGACATGGTGCCTCGGCGTCGTACTGGCCGCCAGTATTACCGGTATCGCCGCCGCCAATTGGGGCTGGCGCGTCGCAGTGATGGTGCCGGCGGTGATTGCATTGCTGGCGATCTATATTCGCGCAACCTGCCCCGAATCGCCCTATTGGGTGCGCGCGCAGGATCGCAAACAGCGGATCGCCGAGACCCTGTCGGCCGGCGGCGCGCCGAACGAGGAAGACCGGGCGTGGTATGCCAAGGCCGGCAGCGTGGGCCTCAGGCAGGTGTTTATGCCCGATGTGCTGCCCGCGACCCTGGTCGCCTTGTTCGTCGCCTGCTCCAGCTGCTGTATCTTTGGCACCGTGGGCGGCTGGATGCCCTATTATCTGTCGGTCGAGAAGCACTGGTCGACCCAGGAATACAGTGCCTTCTATGTGTGCTGGGGCATTGTCGGCTTCTTCGGCCTGTGGCTGGCGGGCTGGCTCGCCGACCGGATTGGCCGTCGGGTCGGCTTCATCGCGATGCTGATCGAGGGCGCCGTCTTCATGACCCTGTGGGTCTACACCCAGAGCCATCTTCTGCTGTGGGTCTTCGGCCTGGCCTGGAGCTTCGGGTTTCTCGGTTTCTGGGGACCGAGCACCACCCTGACCGCCGAGGTGTTCCCGACCCGCATTCGCGGTGCCGCCAACGGCGTGGTGTGGGCGATCGCCTATTTCGTCGGCTTCGTGCTGTGGCCCTTCGTCACGGTCGCACTGCAGCAGTCGACGGGGTCATTCGCGCTGGCGTTCCTATTGATTCCGGTTTTCATGATCGCCATGGCGATCGGCGTTTGGCTGTCGGTCCCCGAACACGCCGGCAAGGAGCTCAACGCGATCATCGTCTGAGAGCCCGTGCTAGGCATCGCCCTTCTTGGGCTCGACGATCTCGAACATCGGGGCGGTCGTCGAATAACGTAAAAAGCTCGAGCGATCTGCCGGCGTCGCCGGCGACCGAAACCTATCCCGCCTCGATCGCTGCAGGTAAGCTCGTTCTCCCGGTAATGATCGCGTCGAGCGCCGGGCGGCCGAGGCTCACCGCCGCATCCGCGTCCGTGGCCTCTTTGTCGGTTACATAACTCAGCACGCAATTTTCGAGCCGCAATGCGTAGTTCTGTCCGGCGTCGGTGAATCGCCAGTTCACCACGATCTTCTTGCCGGCGGCCTGCGCTCCGTTCAGATGGACCGCGAGATAGTCGAAATACTGTTCGACGCCGAGGGCTTTGAGGGTGCCCCCTAATAGCGCCCTGCGCCTTGGCAGCTGCGGCACGCCATCGCGCCACTCGTAGGCTCCGAAGAGATAGGCGTTACGCCAGGTGGCGGCCTCAGCGAGATAGCCGAGCTGCTCGAACGCGTCCGCCAACAGATTGCGCGCCTCCGCGTTTTGCGGATCGGCGAAGACGACGTGGCTCATCACCTGGGCGACCCAGCGATATTCGCCGTGCCGGAAGTCGTCGTGCGCCCGCGACAGGGCGGCCGAGCCCGCAGTCGACGTGACCCCTCTCGCCCTTGGGCAAGAAGTGGCCGAACTGGTATTGCGCCCGGCGCAGCATCGCGTTTCCAGCGATGACGTTTTCAGTGACCGCATACTCCATGAACCGGTCGGGGGCGACGATCAGGATCTTGCCGGACCGGACGTCATCCTCGTTCAGGACACCGTTGACGCCGCCCCAGTGATCCATGTGCGTGTGGGTGTAGATGACCGCGACGACCGGCCGCTTGCCGCGATGCTCGAAATAAAGGTCGAGCGCCGCTCTAGCCCGGCTCTAGCCCTGCTCTAGCCCCGCTCTAGCCCAGCTCTAGCCCGCATTTCTCAAAGCGGGGTGGTGCATCGGGGCCTCAGATCCCAGCAGACCCTGTTGTGAGAATGGCTGGTCGGGGTGGACCGTGGGACGGGCGGTTCGGAGAGAATGTCGGCTCCCTCGCCCCGCTTGCGGGGAGAGGGCCGGGGTGAGGGGCACTCTGAGGCCCAGAAGGATGGCGGCGTTGCGGGGCAAGGACCAACGGCGCACGGCCCGGGCAGGATCGTTGCGGCGCGCCCGCACGCCGGCAGAATTCGTGTTGTGGACACCCATTCGCCGCCGGCAGCTGGGCGGCTTCAAATTCGTCCGCCAGGCGCCCGTCGGCCGGTATTACGCCAATTTCGTTTGTCGCGACCGGCCCTTGATGGTCGAGCTCGATGGCGGCCAGCACGCGGAACGCCCCAAGGACAGGCAGCGCGACAGCGAGCCGTGCGCCCTCGGTTATCGGGTGATCCGCATCTGGAACAACGACGTCATCGACAACCTCGACGGCGTTCTCCAAATGCTCCAATCCGAACTCGAAAAATACCCCTCACCCCGGCCCTCTCCCCGCAAGCGGGGCGAGGGAGCTAATCGACAGCGCTGCCGCAGTCACCTTGTGTGAGAAATCCGCGCTAGCGCCCTCCGCGGCGGTCAGCGTGTCGATCACGATCACCCCGGTACTTCCCTCTACGAGCGTCATGTTGGATATGTCGAACCCTCTTACCTGGTAGATGCCGGCAACGACCTCGAATAGCCCGTGACGGAAATTGAGGCGAGCCTGGCGCCACAGGCTCGGATTGACGGTCGGAGGCGCCGGCGCGTCGCCCTGCAGAAAATCGTAAGGCTTCAGGTTCCACACGACGTGCCCATCCAATCGGGAGACGAGCGCGTCCGGGCGGGTCGCGATGAAGCCGCGAGCCGCGTCTTCGAAGTCCTGTCGATCCGCGAACGGCAGGCGGTTCAGCACATCGGCATTGGCCGACCTCACAATCGGCTCGGCGTCCTTCGGCAGCCGGCCATCCGTTTCGCTCATCGCTCTCACCTCTCTCGGGTTGTCGCACTCCGGACGAGCGTGGTATCTCGCACGCCTCGCCGGGGCACCACCGGATGGAGTGCAATCCGATGACCACGCCCGAAGCGGCGGGGAGTTCGAGCCCGATCCCACAGCCGGTCGCCGCGCTGCTGACGCGGGCGGCGATCTTTCTGGTTGTGACTATCAATCCAGGCGCCGCCAATTGCGTTGCCGTGCGGTCGCTGTGCGCCGACCTCTCGGCACTCTTGCGTGCCGTAGGCTTTCGCGAAGCTGACGAAAACCTCTCCTGCGTAATGGCATTCGGGTCCGCTGCGTGGGACCGCCTCTTTGGCGAGCCGCGGCCGGCAAAATTGCATCCGTTTCGCGAGATCCGTGCGGGAACGCGACACGCTGTCGCCACGCCGGGCGACATTTTGTTTCACATCCGGGCGGAGCCCATGGGGCTCTGCTTCGAATTGGCGGCCCAGATCATGGCGCGGCTCGACGGTGCGGTCGCGCCGGTCGACGAGGTCCACGGATTTCGCTATTTCGATAGCCGCGACCTCCTGGGCTTTGTCGACGGGACAGAGAATCCGACGGGTCAGGAGGCGGTCGACGCCACTGTGGTCGGCGAGGAGGATCCGACCTTCGCCGGCGGCAGCTATGTCATCGTGCAAAAGTATCTTCACGATCTCGCCGGATGGAATGCGCTGCCCATCGAGGCGCAGGAAAACATCATTGGCCGCAAGAAATTGTCCGACATCGAGATTGATGCAGCGATCAGGCCGAGTTCTGCCCACAATTCGCTGAATACGATTGTCGAGGACGGCAAGGAGATCAAGATCGTCCGCGATAACATGGCATTCGGTCAAGCCGGGCAAGGTGAATTCGGCACCTACTTCATCGGCTACAGCCGTTCGGCGCGCACCATCGAGCAAATGCTGGAAAACATGTTCGTCGGCCGGCCGCCGGGAAATTACGACCGCATTCTCGACTTTAGTCGGGCCGTAACCGGCAACCTCTTTTTCGTACCGTCCGCGACGTTTCTCGACGAGGTGACGCCCGGCGCGGCGGCGGCGCCGGAACCCGCAGCCGCATCGCTCCCGGTCGAGCCCTCGCAACCAATCCCGCCGGTCCCCGATGGCTCCCTCGGCATCGGCTCGCTCAAAGGAAAACCCCGATCATGAACAATCTGCACCGCGAGCTTGCTCCGATCTCCGATGCGGCGTGGGCGCAGATCGAGGACGAAGCGTCGCGAACCCTCAAGCGCTATCTCGCCGCTCGCCGTGTCGTCGACCTGCAAGGTCCGAGCGGTGTGGCGCTGTCTGCGGTCGGCACGGGCCATTTGCAGAATATCGCCGCACCCGGGGAGGGCATCCTCGCCCGGCAGCGCGAGGTGAAGGCACTGGTCGAGCTGCGCGTGCCGTTCGAGCTCGACCGCCAGATGATCGACGACGTCGAGCGCGGCGCCAACGACTCGGACTGGCAACCGGCGAAGGATGCTGCAAAAACGATCGCCTTTGCCGAGGATTGCGCGATCTTCGAGGGATATGCTGCAGCCGGCATCCAAGGCATCCGTCAGGGGACCAGCAATCCGGTCATTGCTTTGCCTGCCGATGTGCGCAACTACCCGGACGCCGTCGCCCAGGCGTTGAGCCAGCTGCGTCTGGTCGGCGTCGACGGCCCCTATTCGGTGCTGCTGAGCGCCGACGCCTACACCGCTGTGGCCGAAGCCAGAGACTACGGATACCCGGTGCTGGAGCATGTCAGCCGGCTGGTTGACGGCGAGATCATTTGGGCCCCGGCAATCCCCGGCGGCTTTGTCCTGACCACCCGCGGCGGCGATTTCGACCTGCATGTCGGCCAGGATTTCTCGATCGGCTATTCGAGCCACACCGATGCCGCCGTGCGCCTCTACCTGCAGGAGACGTTCACCTTCCTGCTGCTCACGGCGGAGGCCGCCGTAGCCCTGGCGCCTGCGACCCCCTAAAATGACCCGGCAGAAGCTGCGCATCAAACGCGTCTACAAGGCGCCGGAAACGGAGGACGGCGTCCGCGTCCTGGTGGATCGCCTTTGGCCCCGTGGCCTGTCGCGGGAGCGGGCGCAAATCGATTTGTGGTTGAAGGAAATCGCGCCGAGCGATGCCCTGCGCCGCCGGTTCCACGCCAATCCGGCGGGCTGGGAGGACTTCAAGACCGCTTATTATGCGGAGCTGGAGGAATCCCCGGCGCAGTCGGCGGTCCGCGACCTGCTCGATCGTCTGACCCGTGAGCCCGTCACCGTGCTCTTCGCCGCGCGCGACGAGACCCGCAACAACGCGGTCGCTCTGAAGGAGTGGCTCGAGGAGCGGACCGGGTGAGCCCCGCACCCGGCCCGCCGCCCGAGCGTCGGCTCTGACGAGGCGCCGCACCCAGCCGTCAAGGCTGGCCCATCGAAAATCCGCTTGACGGCGACAGTAAGTCATCGCTAACGTAAGTCATGGCTTACGAAATAACCTTGACGGCGCTCTCCGATCCGACGCGACGGCTGGTTTTCGAGCGCATTCTCGCGGCACCGCGGCCCGTCGCGGCCATTGCCGAGGGCTTGCCGGTCAGCCGTCCCGCCGTCTCGCAGCACCTGAAGGTGTTGAAAGAGGCCGGGCTGATCACCGAGCGGCGCGCTGGCACGCGCCGGCTCTATGCGGCGAACCCGCAAGCGCTTGGCGAGCTGCGCGCGGCCATCGAGGCGATGTGGCAGGAGGCGCTCGGCGGAATTGCGGCCGCCATCGACAAGGAGCGAGAGGGATGACGATCGCCCGTTTCCCAGTCCCGCCGATCATCAAGACAGTGACTGTTCGCGCCACGCCGACGCGGGCATTCGCACTGTTCGCCGACGATTTCGCGCGATGGTGGCCATTGGCGCAGGTTCACACGGGCCCCGATCCGGCGGATTGCGCGATCGAGCCGCGGGTCGGCGGGCGCGTGTTTGAGCGGGCGGCCGATGGGCGCGAAACGCCATGGGGAACCGTGCTGGCCTATGATCCGCCGCATCGTCTCACCTTTTCCTGGATCGTTCAGCTGTCGGCCGAACAGGAACAACTGGTCGAGATCCGCTTTACAGCAGAGGATCGCGGCACCAGGGTCGAGCTGACGCATTCCGGCTGGGAAAAGCTCGGCGATGCCGCGGCGAGCCGGCGCGAGCGCTACGACCGCGGGTGGGGCACCATCTTCCAACACGCTTTTGTCGAGTACGCAAATTCTAATGCAACCTGAGGAGAGGAGGCTTTCATGGCGACAAAAATGATCGTTCACGGCGTTCCCGGAAGTCCTTACGTGCGCGCCGCCCTGCTGACCCTGGAGGAGAAAGGCGCCGACTACGAATTGGCGGCGATGGCGCCGGGCACGCTGAAAAAAGAGCCGCATCTGTCGCGCCATCCGTTCGGCCGCATTCCGGCTTTCGAGCATGACGGCTGGATGCTGTACGAGACACAGGCCATCATGCGCTATGTCGATGCGGTGGTACCCGGTCCGCGGCTGCAGCCGGAGGAGCCGCGCGCCGCGGCGCGGATGAACCAGCTGATGGGCATCGTCGATTGGTACGTGATGCCGCAGGTTTCGCGGGCGATCACCTCCAATCGCGTCGTCAAGCCGCGCTTCAACCTGCCAGTCGACGAGGACGCGGTCGTCAAAGCGATCCCCGACGCGCGGCACTGTCTCGCCGAGATCGGCCGCCTACTGGATGGCCACACATGGATGGCGGGGGACGCGCTCAGCCTCGCCGATCTGCTGCTCGCACCGCACCTGTCGATGTTCGTGCAGGCGCCCGAGGGCGCGCAGATATTGCACGAACACGAGAACCTGCGCGACTGGCTCGCGCGCATCGAAGCGCGCCCGAGCATGCAGGCGACCACCTGGGACAGGCTCCTCGAACGGCCGGCGGCTGCCGCCTGAGCCAGGGGCCGTGCTCGACGAGCAGCTGCAGCGCCTGAAGAGCTACGTCGAAGCCAAATCCAAGACGCAATAGGGAAGTATTCGCTCGATCGCGCTTCCGGAGCTATCATCGGGCTTCGGGCGGGCTCAGCCCGTTTAAAGGGGAAACGCGCGATGGAGAAGAGATTTGGCGTGGTATCCGCGGATGGGCATTGCAGAGTGATGCACCTTCCCTTCGACCTGTGGACGAAGCGTCTGCCGCGGAAATTCCAGGACGACGGGCCGCGGGTCGTAGAGAGACCGGACGGCACCCGGCAATGGGTCGTCGAGGGACGGCCCTGGAGCGGGGTCGGCTGGGCGGGCGTCGGCAGGGGACCCGTCAACTGCTATACGCGGGCGGGCCTGGCGGAGGAGCCCGAGCCCGGCGTCTTCCGCGCCGCCAATGCCCGCTACCGCTGCGAAGACATGGACCGGGACGGGGTCGATGCCGAACTCGTCAACGGTCCCTACGAGCAGATCTCGGCGATCAAGGATCCGGAACTGCGCGTCGCGGTCGTTCGCGCCGTCAACGACTGGGCGCGCGAGATCTACGAGGAATCGAACGGCCGGTTCATCTTGCTCCTGCCGTTGCCCTGCCAAACACCAGAGGAAGCGGTCGCCGAGCTGATGCGCGTGGCGGAGTTCGGCCTGCCCACGGGCGTCATCTTCGATTGGGTGAATGCTCCCCAACCCGTGCTGCACCAGATGTGGGAGCCGGTTTGGGCGGCCGCCGCGGAGACCGGCCTGCCGATCAACCTGCACGCCAACCCGAGCGGCGGGTCGCGCCAGATGGGGGTCGGGGTCGCCGGTCTCGAACCGCGCAACGAGTTCCTGATGAGGGTCGCCAATTTCCCGATGGGGGCCATGGGCGAGCTGATGAGTGCGGTCGTTTTCTCGGGCATCTGCGATCGCCATCCCGGGGTGCGGTTCGTGCTCGAGGAGGCCGGTGTGGGCTGGGTGCCGTTCCTGTTCTGGCGCTTTGATCGCGAGTACGATTTTGGCGGCCCGGCCACCCGCGTCTTCAAGCCCGACGTGCCGCTTTCCGAGAAGCCCACGGAGTACGTCAAGCGGCAGGTCTTCTTCACCTTCGAGGTCGAGGAAGAGGGCGGTTTTCGGCGCGTGCCCGAAATCGGCTTGCGCAACTTCCTGTGGGCCAGCGACTTCCCGGGCCTCGACAGCCCGTGGCCCAACTCCAAGGCGATGGGCCATGCTCCGGCGGAGGCGGCTCTCGGCAAAGAGGCTCTGAGCCACTTGGTCTTCGAGAACGCGGTGCGCCTCTACAAGATCCCGGTCACCGTGCCGCAATAACGCGCCCTCGCCCGGGGCTGGGCTCGCCTCGGATTTCCCGCTAAATTGCTGGCGAACGGGAGACGGCGAAGCCCGTCCCCGAGGGCGAGGAACCGGCTGGAGGCATCCGATGGCTAGTGCGGTCACATTCGAGGCGCTGTCCCCATCCGAGCACAGCGCGCAGCTGCGCAAGGCGGTCGTCGCGTCGACCATCGGCACGACGATCGAGTGGTACGATTTCTTCATCTACGGCACAGCGGCCGGGCTGGTCTTCGGCAAGCTCTACTTTCCCAACCAAGATCCGCTAACGGCGACGCTGGCAGCCTTTAGCACCTACTTCATCGGTTTTGTCGGCCGCCCGATCGGTGCTGCGATATTCGGCCACTACGGCGATCGCATCGGCCGCAAGGCGACCTTGATCGCCACCCTGCTGTGCATGGGCATCGCGACCTTCCTGATCGCCTTCGTGCCGACCTACGCGTCGATCGGCATCTGGGGTGCGGTGATCTTGACCGTGCTGCGCATGATCCAGGGGATCGGCGTCGGCGGCGAATGGGGCGGTTCGGTGCTGCTGGCGATGGAGTGGTCGCGGCATCACGGCCAGCGCGGGCTGGTCGCCTCGTGGCCGCAATTCGGCGTTCCCTGCGGTTTGTTCCTGTCGAACCTGGCGATATTGGGCTTCAGCGGTTGGTCGGGCGATCAGTTCGCTATCTGGGGCTGGCGCATCCCGTTCGCGCTCTCCATCATACTCGTTGCTGTCGGCCTGTGGATTCGCCTCGGCATCCTCGAGACCCCGGTGTTCCGGCAACTCCTGGACACGAACAAAATCGAACGCACTCCGATTATCGAGGTCATCAAGAAACAACCGAAAGAGATCATCCTGTCGGCATTGCTGCGGATGGCCGAACAGGCGCCGTTCTACGTCTTCACCGCCTTCATCTTCGCTTACGCCGTCGGCACCTTGCATATGTCGCGCAACCTGATCTTGGCGGCGGTTCTGGTCGCGTCATGCGTTTCGTTCGTCAGCATTCCGCTCTCGGGGCACATCTCCGACCGCATCGGACGCAGGAATATGTACCTGATCGGCGCCGCGACGGTCGGCCTGTTCGGGTTCCTCTACTTCGGCATGGTCGACACCGCCATCCCCTCGGCGGTGTTCATCGCGATCGTCCTGTCGCTGATCCCGCACGACATGCAATACGGGCCGCAGGCTGCGCTGATCGCCGAGGCGTTCACGCCGCGGCTGCGCTACAGCGGTTCCTCGCTCGGCTATCAGCTGGCCTCGGTGATTGCCGGCGGGCCGGCGCCGCTGATCGCCACCGCCCTGTTCGCCCACTATCAAACGGGCTATGCGATCTCGATCTACATCGCCGCCTGCGCGGTGATCAGTCTGGTGTCGGCGGCCTTCATGCCCGACTACACCGGCAAGGATATTTCGATGGAGTATGACGACTGACGATCGAAGGCGCTACAGTGGACGCACCTTCCCGGAACACCAATCGG
>CAWCKT010000041.1:0-33700 GCA_963796155.1 uncultured Alphaproteobacteria bacterium
GTTTCGGTCGAAGCCAGCGTCGATCCGGGGCTGATCGGCGGGATGATCGTCAAGGTCGGCTCGCGGATGATCGACGGATCTCTCAAGAGCAAATTGCAGCGGCTGCAGCTGGCGATGAGGGGCATCGGCTGAACGCGGGAATCGGGAGGCTGGCTCGAGGTATAATCGTCGTCACCGAGGGTGACCCGGTGATCCACGAAAGCCGGCGGAATAGGCTGAAGAGGTGTTGATGGAAATTCGGGCGGCGGAGATTTCGGCGATCCTCAAACAGGAGATCGCCCATTTCGGCAGCGAGGCAGATGTCGCGGAGGTCGGCCAGGTGCTGTCGATCGGCGACGGCATCGCCCGCGTCTACGGCCTCGACACGGTCCAGGCCGGCGAGATGGTCGCGTTCCCGAACGGGATGCGCGGTATGGCGCTCAACCTCGAGAGCGACAATGTCGGGGTCGTCGTGTTCGGTGAGGACAGCGGCATCCACGAGGGCGACATCGTCAAGCGCACCGGCGCGATTGTCGACGTCCCGGTCGGCCGCGGCCTCTTGGGCCGCGTCGTCGATGCGCTCGGCGAGCCGATCGACGGCAAGGGTCCGTTGACCGATGTGACCCGCACGCGGGTCGAGGTCAAGGCGCCGGGGATCGTCCCGCGCCGTTCGGTGCACGAGCCGGTGCAGACCGGGCTGAAAGCGATCGACGCGCTGGTGCCGATCGGCCGCGGCCAGCGCGAGCTGATCATCGGCGACCGTCAGACCGGCAAGACGGCACTCGCCATCGACACCATCCTCAACCAAAAGCAGATCAACGCCGGCACCGACGAAAAGCTCAAGCTCTACTGTGTCTATGTCGCGATCGGCCAGAAGCGCTCGACCGTCGCCCAGATCGTCAAGACCCTGCAGGATTACGGTGCGCTCGAATACTCGATCGTCGTGGCCGCGACCGCCTCGGAGCCGGCGCCGCTGCAATTCATCGCGCCCTACGCGGGCTGCGCCATGGGCGAATATTTCCGCGACAACGGCATGCACGCGCTGATGATCTACGACGATCTCTCCAAGCATGCCGTGGCCTATCGCCAGATGTCGCTGCTGCTGCGCCGGCCGCCCGGCCGCGAAGCCTATCCCGGCGACGTGTTTTATCTGCATTCTCGGCTGCTCGAACGGGCGGCAAAGATGAACGACGACCATGGTGCCGGCTCGCTGACGGCGCTTCCGGTGATCGAGACCCAGGCCGGCGACGTGTCGGCCTACATTCCTACCAACGTCATCTCGATTACCGACGGCCAGATCTTTCTCGAGACCGAGCTGTTCTTTCGCGGCATCCGCCCGGCGATCAATGTCGGCCTGTCGGTCAGCCGGGTCGGCTCGGCGGCGCAGATTAAAGCGATGAAGCAGGTTGCCGGGCGCATCAAGCTCGATCTTGCGCAATACCGCGAGATGGCCGCCTTTTCGCAATTCGCCTCCGATCTCGACGCGGCGACGCAGCGCCTGCTCGCCCGCGGCGGCCGCTTGACCGAGCTTTTGAAGCAGCCGCAATTCGCGCCGGTGCCGGTCGAGGAGCAGGTCGTGGCGATCTTCGCCGGTACCCGCGGCTATCTCGATACGGTCGGAGTGTCCGATATCGGCCGCTTCGAATCGTCGATGCTGAGCGAAATCAGGGCTGCGCGGCCGGAATTCCTCGAGGCGATCCGTGCCTCGGGCGAGATCTCACCCGAGGTCGAAAAGGGGCTCGGCGAGTTTCTCGACGGTTTCGTGCGGACCTTCGCCTGACGCTCGCGGAGCTCGCTGGATGCCGAGCCTGAAAGACCTGCGCAACCGCATCCGGAGCGTTAGATCGACCCAGAAGATCACCTCGGCCATGAAGGTGGTCGCCGCCTCGCGCTTGCGCCGCGCGGTAGCGCAGGTAGAGGCTGCCCGGCCCTATGGGCAGCGCATGGAGCGTGTGCTCGCCTCGCTTGCCAGCCGCATGGCGGGTCTCCCCGGGGCGCCGCCGCTACTCGTCGGCACCGGCCGGGAGGAAACCCATCTGCTCGTCGTCGCGAGCTCGGATCGCGGTCTCGCAGGCGGCTTCAACTCCTCGATACTGCGCGAGACGCGGCGCAGCATCCGCGAGCTTCTGCCGGCCGGCAGGACCGTGATGGTGCTGACCATCGGCCGCAAAGGACGGGACGGTTTGCGCCGCGACTATGGGCGGCTGATCCATGACAGCTTGACCGACATCGGCCGCCGCCAAGTATCCTTCGACGAGGCGCGCGATATTGCCGAGCGCATCCTCGTCCTCTATCAAGCGGGCCATTTCGATGTCGCGACGATCATCTACAACCGCTTCCGCTCGGCGATGACCCAAATCGTAACTTCGAAGCAATTGATCCCGTTTCAGACGGCGGCCGAAGAGATAGTTCCAGCGGCGGCCGGCGCGATTTACGAATTCGAGCCGAGCGAGGAGGAAATCCTCGCGGAATTGCTGCCGAAAAACCTCGCGGTGCAAATTTTCACAGCGCTGCTCGAGAACGCGGCGAGCGAGCAAGGGGCGCGGATGACGGCGATGGACAACGCCACCCGCAATGCCGGCGAGATGATCGACCGCCTCACCCTCAACTACAACCGCACGCGACAGGCCGCCATCACCAAGGAGCTTATCGAGATCATCTCCGGCGCCGAGGCGCTGTGAGGCACACACGGGAATCGCGGAGACATGGCCAGGAACAGCATCGGCACGATCACCCAGGTCATCGGCGCGGTCGTCGACGTCCGCTTCGACGGCGAACTGCCGGAGATCTTGACCGCGCTGCACATCGATCAGGGGGACCGCACCTTGGTCCTCGAAGTGGCGCAACAGCTCGGCGAGAACATCGTGCGCACGGTTGCGATGGACACCACCGATGGGCTGGTGCGCGGCACCCGGGTCGTCGATTCGGGCGGGCCGATCACGATGCCGGTGGGTCCCGAGACCTTGGGCCGCATCCTCAATGTCGTCGGCGAGCCGGTCGACGAACGCGGCCCGGTGCAGACCAACCGCCGCTTGCCGATCCACCGGCCGGCGCCGGAATTCGTCGACCAGTCGACCGAGGCGGAGATCCTGGTCACCGGGATCAAGGTCGTCGATCTGCTGACGCCTTACGCCAAGGGAGGCAAGATCGGGCTGTTCGGCGGCGCCGGGGTCGGCAAGACCGTGATCATCATGGAGCTGATCAACAACATCGCCAAGGCGCATGGCGGCTACTCGGTATTCGCCGGAGTTGGCGAGCGCACCCGCGAGGGTAACGACCTCTACCACGAGATGATGGAATTGGGCGTCATCAACGTGAATGGACCAGGCTCCAAAGCAGCGCTCGTCTATGGCCAGATGAATGAGCCGCCGGGCGCGCGCGCTCGCGTCGGCTTGTCGGGCCTAACCTTGGCCGAGTATTTCCGCGACGAGGAAGGCCAGGACGTGCTGTTCTTCGTCGACAACATCTTCCGTTTTACTCAGGCGGGCTCCGAGGTGTCGGCACTGCTTGGCCGGATTCCCTCCGCAGTCGGTTACCAGCCGACCCTGGCGACCGACCTTGGAACCCTGGAGGAGCGCATCACGAGCACCAAGAAGGGGTCGATCACCTCCGTTCAAGCGATTTACGTGCCGGCCGACGATCTGACGGACCCCGCACCGGCGACGACCTTCTCCCATCTCGACGCGACCACCGTGCTGTCGCGGCAGATCGCCGAGCTCGGCTTGTACCCGGCGGTTGACCCGCTCGACTCGACCTCGCGAATGCTCGACGCGAGGGTCATCGGCGAAGATCATTACGGGGTGGCGCGCGACGTCCAACGCGTGCTGCAGACCTACAAGTCGCTGCAGGACATCATCGCGATCCTGGGCATGGACGAGTTATCCGAGGAGGACAAGCTGACCGTGGCGCGCGCGCGCAAGATCCAGCGTTTCCTGTCGCAGCCCATGCACGTCGCGGAAGTGTTTACGGGCCTGCCGGGCGTCTTCGTTAACCTCGAAGACACGATCAAGGGCTTCAAGGGCATCGTCGCCGGCGATTACGACGACATGCCGGAAAGTGCCTTCTACATGGTCGGCACGATTGAAGAAGCGGTCGCCAAGGCGCGCAAGTTGGCCGCGGAAGCAGCTTGAATCTCGGTAGATCTCAATGCCGGACCGCGTGGAGTTCGAGCTGGTCACACCGGAGCGCCTGCTGCTCTACGAGATGGTCGAGATGGTGGTGGTGCCCGGGACCGAGGGCAATTTCGGGGTGCTGCCGGGTCACGCGCCGCTGATTTCGACGATCCGGCCGGGGATGATCGAGATTTACGAGGGGCAGACCGTCACGCGGCGAATCTTCATTGTCAGCGGCATTGCCGAGGTGACACCGGAGCGCTGCACCGTTCTCGCCGATGAAGCCCTCTCGCCCGACACTCTTGATCGCGGGGCGATCGAGGCCGACCTGCGGGACTTAGAGGGCAATTTGCCGAGCCTGCGCGAGCAGGTCGCGCGAGCCGCCGATACGGATCGCGAGCGCCTCCTGATCGAACTCCACCGCCTCGAACGCGATCAAGCCGTTCTCCAGGCAAAGCTGCAGGCGCTCGGCGAAATCGCGCACTAACGGCACGCGACGAGCCCCTGGGCTCGGTGTTGACGCGCGTCGCCGGGGAGCGCACCGTCTTTGTGCTCCGGGTAGCCCGACTGAGGGGAGGCGCAGATGCTGTCGAGCGGTCCCACCCAGCAAAGGCTGACGCGGCGGGCGCTTGCTTTAGTCCTCGCCGGTGGTCGTGGGAGCCGGCTGAAGCAATTGACCGACCGGCGTGCCAAACCGGCCGTGTTCTTTGGCGGCAAATTTCGCATCGTCGACTTTGCGCTGTCCAACTGCATCAATTCGGGCGTCCGGCGGATCTGTGTGCTGACGCAGTACAAGGCGCACAGCCTGCTGCGTCACCTGCAGATGGGTTGGTCTTTCCTGCGTCCGGAGATGAACGAGTTCCTCGACCTGTTGCCGGCACAGCAGCGGCTCGACGAGGCGACCTGGTATCGCGGCACAGCCGACGCGGTGTATCAGAACTTTGACATCTTCCGGGCGGCTGACGCGGAATACTTTGTCGTGTTGGCGGGTGACCACATCTATAAGATGGATTACTCGAATATGCTTGCCGATCATCTCGACAAGGGCGCCGACTGCACGGTCGCCTGTGTCCAGGTGCCGCTGGCGGCGGCGTCAGACTTCGGGATCATGGCGGTCGACAACTCGATGAGGATCGTCGATTTCCTGGAAAAGCCGAAGAACCCGCCGGCAATCACCGGCAAGCCCGGCCGTGCGCTCGCCAGCATGGGCGTCTACATCTTCTCGGCCGAGTTTTTGTACGCCGAACTCGAGCGCGATCACCGGGACGCGACATCGAGCCACGATTTCGGCAAGGATGTGATCCCGCATCTCGTGAGCCGGGGTCTCGCCGTCGCCCATTCGTTCGAGGAGAGCTGCGTCAAGACTACCCCGGAGGCCGAAGCCTACTGGCGCGACGTCGGCACTATCAACTCGTATTGGTCGGCCAATATCGACCTCGTGATGCCGGTTCCTTCGCTCGACATCTACGATCGCAATTGGCCGATCTGGACCTATCAGCAGCAGCTGCCGCCCGCGAAGTTCGTGTTCGACGACGACGACCGGCGCGGTATGGCGGTCGATTCGATGGTCTCGGGCGGCTGCATCATTTCCGGCGCTACGGTCAGAGGCTCGTTGCTGTTCTCGAATTGCCGCGTCAACTCGCATGCCCGGACTTCCGGAGCAGTGCTGCTTCCTGATGTCGAGGTCGGCCGCCGCGCGCGGCTCAAAAAGGTCGTAGTCGATCGCGGTTGCCATATCCCGGAGGATCTCGTGATCGGCGAAGACCCGGAACTCGACGCGAAGCGGTTCTACCGCAGCGACGAGGGCGTCGTACTCGTCAGCGCGGACATGCTGGCCGCGCTGGGCGAGCTCACTTCTCCTCCGCGGTGAACACGCCGTCCCAATTCGCCGGAGGGGCCTCCAGCTGGAACTGGGCGATGCGTCGCCGGTAGAGATCGTAAACTGGCGCCAGGTGGCGAGCGGCGGCGAGCCTGCCGTCGTCGAGCAAGCGCAGCGCCGAGGCCCAATCCTGCCGGCGGTAAGCTCCCAGCAGCGCGGAATGCTGGTTTGCGAACTGCTCCCCGGCCATCTGCTCCGGCGGCAAAGTGTAGATGCGCCCAGCCTCGGTTTTACCCTTGACGGCGACGAGATCCACTTCGATCAGCGCCGGATCGCCGAGCCTCTCAGCCGTCTCCTCACCGATCACCAGATCGATGCCGTAGACCTTGCCGAGTCCTTCTAGGCGGGACGCGAGGTTCACCGGATCGCCGAGCAGCGAGTAATCGAAGTGCTGTTGCGAGCCGAAATTGCCGACGACGCATTCCCCGGTGTTGATGCCGATGCCGATGCGTACCGGGAGGAAGACCTGGTAGGCTGGTTCGGCCTGCCAGAGGCGGTTGAGCTCGACGAGTTGGCGGCGCATCGATTGCGCCGCCTGCACCGCATTTATCGCGTGGTCGCGATCGTCGAGCGGGGCGTTCCAGAACGCCATGATGCAGTCGCCGATGTACTTGTCGATCGTTCCCTTCCGCTCGGTGATGATCTCGGTCATCGGCGACAGAAAACTGTTCATGAAATGGGTCAGGCTCTCGGCATCGAGCTTTTCCGACAGGCTCGTGAAGCCGCGGATGTCGCAAAACATGATCGTCATGATCCGCGCTTGACCGCCGAGCTGCAGCCGTTCGGGATGGGCGGCGAGTTCGTCGACGTAATGCGGCGACATGTAGTGCGAGAAGGCGCCCCGGATTTCGCGCTGGCGCGCCTCGGTTCTCAGGTAACCGAGCAGCGAGGCCACAAGGTAGATGAGCGTCATCACCGCCCACGGATAGACCGGGTCGATCAGCAGTTGCGCGTACCTAAAGAACAGCCATGACGTCCCGAACGCGATGGCCACCGAGGCGCCGCCGAGCATCGCGCTCGGCAAAGCGCCTATCCGCGGCAAGCTTAGGATCAGACCGATCCCGACCAGCAGCGTAAACAAGACTTCAGCCCCGACAGCCCAGTCGGGCCGAACGAGAAACGCTCCCTGGAGGATCTGCTCGATGAGCTGGGCGTGGATTTCGACCCCGGGGACAGAGCGGGCGATGGGAGTGGCCTGCAGATCATTGATGACGCCCCCGGCCGAGGTCCCGACCAGCACGATGTCGCCCCTGAAGAGGGCGGGATCGAATTTTCCGGAGAGAACGTCGGCGGCAGAGACGAACCGGTCGCGGCGCGGCACCGCGTAATGGAGCCACACCCGGCCGGCAGCGTCGGTCGGTATTGTCAGCTGCCCTATGCGGATCGCCGTCAATCCGGTCTTTTCGCCGAAGCTCTTCTCGGCGTTTGCCCCCGCCGCCCGTCCGACATAACTGTGCGCGCCGAGAGCGAGCCGGAGTGCCTCGGCAGCGAGCGACGGATACGGTTTGTCGCCGAGCCGCATAACCAGCGGCACCCGGCGAACGACGTGGTCCCAATCGGAATATTGGTTGAGGAAGCCATCTCCAGCGGCCGCCGCTTCCAGCGCCGGCAGGTTTGAAACCGCCGCCGGAAAACTCTCCACATGGCCGAGCGGGTCGTCTCCGGCAAAGGCAAATCCGGCCTTCGAAAGCGGTGGCCGGGTCTCGCCGCGATCGGTCAGGATGAAACCGGTCACGACCGGGACGGTGCGCATCGCCTCCGCCAGCCGTTGATCGGGATCGGGCAGCTCCGCCAGAAGTCTCCCCGCCTGCGCCGGGTCCACTCCGTTTTGGGCGAGCAGAGGCAGTAACAATTTGGGCGAGGTACGGTCGGGCTCCGCAAAATCGATGTCGAAAGCAACGACCGCCGCACCCGCCTCGCGCAAGCGGTCGACCAGTTGCGCGATGAGCGTGCGCGGCCAGGGCCATTGGCCGATCTCGTTGAGGCTGGGGTCGTCGATATCGACGATGCGGATCGGCGCGTCCCCCGACTCGCGCGGCGCGGCCTTTTGATAAAGGTCGAAACAGAACAGCGACAGCCGCTCGAGCAAATCGGAGGCGGCGATCCGCATCGTGAGCGCCACAAACAAAAGCGCGAGCGGCAGCAGATAGATCACGCTGCGGCGAAGGGTAGGGCGAACTCTCATCGTTGGGGAATGCAAAACTTATCGCCAATTATATGCGAAATTGATCCAATTTTCCAGGTTCCTCGACTGAGGGCAGCAATCTTCACCTATGGTGGAGGCGTCCTCCATACCGCTTGCCGCAACGCGGCGAAGCGGCGAGTGTTTGCCTCGCACGGGAGGCGGGATGGAATCGCAACAGACAGCGCGGGAGCGCACCACAGCGAGGGACCGCAGCCACCACACCGCAGCCCGGTTGGGGGGCATGATCGAAACCAAGAAGGCTGCGCTCGTCGAAAAGGCCAAAGCATTGGCGGACGAGGTGCTCGACGCGGCGGAGCGGGCGACGGCCGAGCGCGTTGTCGCCCAATTCTATGAATACGTACCGCCGTCCGACATTGCGGAACGAACCCCGCGGGACCTTTGCGGCGCTGCATTGTCTTTGTGGCGCTTTGCCGAGCGCCGCCCCCCTGGTCGCGCGAAGATCCGGGTCTACAACCCGGATCCCGCGGCAGACGGCTGGTCGTCGCCGCACACGATCGTCGAGATCGTCAATGACGACATGCCGTTCCTAGTCGATTCCGTTGGCTTGGCGATCAACTCCAGCGGTCGCGTCGTTCATCTGGTAATCCACCCGATAATGACGGTCGCGCGGGACCCAAAGGGGCGGCTCTGCGAGCTTCGTGACGCGGCAGCGGCGGGGCTGCGCGAATCCTGGATGCAGGTCGAAATCACGCGCGAGTCGGGCCGCGACGACCTCGCGCGGCTGGCGCAGACGTTATCGGCCGTCCTCGCTGATGTCCGCGCCGCTGTCGAAGATTGGCAGCCGATGCGCGAAGTCTTGCGCGAGCTGCTGGACGGGCTGTCGCGCCCGCCCTTGCCCCCGGTGCCGCCTACAGAACTTGCCGAGGTCGAGGATTTCCTGCGCTGGCTCGACGACGACAATTTCACGTTCCTCGGCTATCGGGAATATCTGTTCGACGCGGCGGCCGGACCGCTACGCGGCCCTCTCGGGATTTTGGGTGACGAAGCCCATCCGGTGTTTGGCGGACTGCGCGATCTTTCGTCATTGCCCCGCGACGTGCAGGACTTCTTGCGCCGCCGCGAGCTGCTCGTGATTGCCAAATCGAACCGCCGCGCCACGGTTCATCGCACGGCCCACATGGATGCAATCGGGCTGCGCCGCTTTGCTTCGAGCGGAGATGTGGTGGGGATCCACCTGTTCCTCGGGCTCTTTACCTCGCTTGCCTATAGCCGGAACCCCCGCTCGATCCCACTGCTGCGGCTCAAGGTCCGGCGGATCGTCGAGCGCGCCGGACTGGCGCCGACGAGCCACGACGGCAAGGCATTGTTGCACATCCTGGACACCTTCCCGCGCGACGAGCTCTTCCAGACCGATGAAGAGCAGCTGTTCAACACCGTTATCGGCGTTCTCAACCTCCAGGAAAGGCAGCGGATCGCGCTGTTCATCCGCCGCGATCCCCTCGGGCGCTTTGTCTCCTGCCTCGTCTACGCGCCGCGCGAACGCTACGACACGGCGCTGCGCCAGCGCTTCACCACGATCCTCGAAGAGGCGTTCGCCGGGCAGCTCTCCACCTTCTACACCCATGTCGACGAATCGCCGCTGGCGCGCATCCAATTCATTATTCGCACAACCAGGGGGCATCTGCCGGCGGTCGATGACGCGGCGCTCGAAAGACTGCTTGCCGAGGCCGGGCGGAGCTGGTCGGACCGACTAGAGGAGGCGGCGACGGCGGCCTTCGGCGAAGAGGAGGCCCATGCCCGGCTGCGCCGCGTATCGTCCTTCCCGATCGCCTATCAGGCGCGGACGGAGCCCGCCCAGGCGATCGCCGATCTGCGGCGCATCGAGACGGTGCTGGCGGGTTCGGTCCTCGAAGTCTCCCTTCACCCGACTGCCGATCGGAGGCTTCCTGGGTTGCGCCTCTATCGGGCCAAAGAACCGGTTGTTCTGTCCGACGTGCTGCCGATACTGGAAAATCTCGGTCTGCGCGTGATCGCTGAAGAGCCGTTTCGCATTGATAGCGTCGAGGGCGCTGCAGTGTGGATCCACGAATTCCAACTCGCCGGAGTGGCGCTGCTGACCACTGTCTCCAAGGTCATCGGAACACGTTTCGAGGAGGCAGTTGTCGCGGTATGGACCGGTCGGGTCGAGAATGACGGGCTCAACCGCCTCGTCCTCGCGGCCGGCCTTTCGGCGCGTCAGATCATCGTGCTGCGGCTCTATGCCAAGGTGCTTCGGCAAATCGGGACGGCATTCAGCCAAGCCTATATGGAGGATGCGCTGAGCGGGCATCCGGAGATCGCCCGCCGCCTCATCCAGCTTTTCGAGCTCCGCTTCGATCCCACTCGTACCGGCGATCCTTCGCTTCCTGTGATTACCGAGGTCCAGGCGATTGACCATGCCCTCGACGCGGTGGAGAGCCTCGATGAGGACCGCATCCTGCGGAGCTTCCTGACCCTCGTACTCAAAACTGTTCGAACGAATTACTATCAGCGACTGCCCTCGGGCGAGGCCAAACCTTATCTCGCGGTCAAGCTCGCGAGCAGCGAGATCGACTTGATGCCGCTGCCGCGGCCGCTTTTCGAGATTTTCGTCTATAGCCCCCGCGTCGATGGGGTGCACATGCGCGCCGGCAGGGTCGCCCGTGGCGGCATCCGATGGTCCGACCGCAGGGAGGATTTCCGCACCGAGATCCTCGGGCTCATGAAGGCGCAGACGGTCAAGAACGCTGTGATCGTCCCGGTCGGATCGAAGGGAGGCTTCGTCGTAAAGCAGCCGCCCACCGGCCCCGACAAGCTAGGGGCCGAAGCGGTCGAATGTTACAGGACGCTGATTCGTGGCCTCTTGGACCTCACCGACAATATCGTCGCCGAGATACCCGCCGGGCACCGGATCGTGCCGCCGCCTGACGTCGTCCGCTATGATGGGGATGATCCCTATCTCGTGGTCGCGGCCGACAAGGGGACCGCGACGTTCTCCGATTTCGCCAACGCAATCTCGGATGAATACGGCTTCTGGCTCGGCGATGCGTTTGCCTCCGGTGGTTCGGCGGGATACGACCACAAGGCGATGGGCATCACCGCGCGTGGCGCCTGGGAGCTTGTAAAGCGCCATTTCCGCGAGCTCGGGCACGACATCGAGAAGAGTGAGTTGAGTGTGATTGGCGTTGGCGACATGTCCGGCGACGTGTTCGGCAACGGCATGCTGATGTCGCGCCGTTTCAAATTGCTCGGCGCCTTTAATCACCTTCACGTCTTTGTCGATCCCGATCCTGACCCGGAGAAGAGCTTTGTCGAGCGGCAACGTTTGTTCCACCTGCCGCGCTCGAGCTGGGGGGATTATGACCGCGCGTTGGTCTCGCCCGGCGGCGGCGTGTTCGAGCGCGGCGCCAAATCGATCCCGATCAGTCCTCAAATGAAGCGCCTGTTCGACATCGAGGCGCCGCATCTGACCCCGGCCGAGCTGATCCGCAAACTCCTGGCCGCGCCGGTCGATCTCTTGTGGTTCGGCGGGATCGGGACCTACGTCAAGGCGCCGAACGAGAGCCATTTAGAGGTCGGCGACCGCGCCAACGACCCGCTGCGCATCGACGGCGACAAAGTTCGGGCAAGGGTGGTCGGGGAGGGCGCCAACCTCGCGGTAACCGAGCGAGGGCGCGTCGCCTACGCGCTCGCCGGCGGCCGCATTAATACCGATGCGATCGACAATTCCGCCGGCGTCGATATGTCGGACCACGAGGTCAACATCAAGATTTTGCTCGACCGCGCGATAGCTTCCGGTGCGCTCCCGGCGACCGAGCGCGAGCCGCTTCTCGCCGCTATGGCCGATGACGTGGCGGCATTGGTGCTGCGCGACAATTACCTCCAGGGCGAGGCTTTGTCAGTCGCCGAGGCGCGAGGTGTCGCGGCACTCGACCGGCAGGTGCGCCTGATGCGCGATCTCGAACGGTCGAGCCGCCTCAATCGCACGCTCGAGTTTCTGCCGGACGACGAGACCCTCGCGGCACGAGCGGCGCAGCATCGCCGGCTCGTCCGTCCTGAGCTCGCGGTTTTGCTCGCCTATGCAAAGATGGCGCTCTACGATGAGCTGCTCGCCTCCGACCTGCCCGACGCGCCCGAACTCGCCGGAGAGCTCAGCGGCTATTTCCCGGCCGCGCTGCGCGACCAACTCGGTGCGCAGATCGCCGCCCATCCGCTGCACCGCGAGATCATCGCTACCGTCGTCACCAACGATCTCGTCAACCGGGCCGGCATCACCTTTGTCAACGAGATGCGTGCACGGACCGGCCGTGCAGCGCCGGAGGCTGCCCGCGCCTATACGATCGTACGCGAGGGTTTCGGCCTGAGGGCTCTGTGGACCGAGATCGAGGTGCTCGACAACAAAGTGGCGGCCGAGGTGCAGATCGACATGTTGCTCGAGATCGCCGGCCTGATCGAGCACGCCGCGGCTTGGCTGCTGCGAACGAGGCAGCTCGACCTCAACCGCGAGATCACAAGGCTCGCGCCGAGCGCCCATAGTGTCGCTGCAGCGCTATCGGAGCTATTGCCGTCGCGCGACAGCAGCTTTGTCGCCGAGCGCCATCAACGGTTCAGCGCAAGGGGCGTGCCCGATGCGCTCGCTGCGCGCATCGCCAGCTTGATCTTTGTAGCTTGCGCCGTCGACATCGCCGACCTTGCCGAGCGCTCCGCGCAGCCGCTCGACCGTGCCGCTCGGCTGTATTACGGCGTGGGCGCGCGGTTCGCGCTCGACGAGATGCGGGCCGCCGCCCGCCGCATGCCCGCCGAAACCCCGTGGCAGAAACTCGCCGTGGAGGCGACGATCGACGATCTGTTTACGCTGCAGGCGGATTTGGCGGCCCGTATCTTGACCAGCGATTGCGCGACGAAACCGGACCCGCTTAGCGCCTGGTCCGCGGTCCGTGCCGCCTCGCTCGCGCCCGCCGAGGCGCTCGCCCGCGAGCTGGGCTCCGCCACGATCCCCGATCTGGCGATGCTCGTGGTCGCGAGCCGCCAGCTTCGTCAGGCGCTCGGGTAGGGCCAGCCGGTTTGACTTAGGCTCGGTTAGACGTCGACCATCCGGCGCAGCTCCTCCACCACCTCCGGATTAGCGAGCGTCGAAACGTCGCCCGCGTCCTGGCCACCCGAGATCGCCGCCAAAACCCGGCGCATAATCTTGCCCGATCGGGTCTTCGGCATGTCAGGTACAATCCAAACATGCGCCGGCCGCGCGATCGGGCTAATTTCCGAGACGACTGCATCCGAGATTCGCTTGTGCAGCTCCGCGCTCGGCTTCGAGTCGGGTTTCAGCGCGACATAAAGATCGGGAACCTTGCCCTTGATGGCGTCGGCGACCGGCACGACCGCCGCTTCGGCCACCTCCGGGACCGTCAGGGCCGCGGACTCGATCTCCTTGCTTCCCAAGCGGTGGCCTGCGACGTTGATCACGTCGTCGATCCGGCCGAGTATCCGATAATAGCCATCTGGCGCTTGGACCGCCCCGTCGTTCGCGAAATAAGGCCAGTCGCGCCAATCCTTGCTGTTCCTGTCCCTACAGTACCGCGCGTAGTACTGCTCCACGAAGCGGTTGGGGTCACCCCAAATCGTCTGGAAAATCCCGGGCCAGGGATTGCGAATGCAGATATTGCCGGCCCTGCCCGCTCCTTTGGGGATCTCGTTGCCTTCGTCGTCGTAGATCACCGGGTGGATGCCTGGAACCCCCGGGCCGGCGCTGCCGGGCTTCATCGGCCCGAGCGCCGGCACGGTGCTGCAGAGAAAGCCGCCGTTTTCGGTTTGCCACCAAGTGTCGACGATCACCGCCTCGCCCTTGCCCACAACGTGGTAGTACCAGCGCCAGACCTCGGGCTCGATGGGCTCACCCACGGTCGTCATGTGCTTGAAGTGGTAGTCGTAATTGTTCGGCTCGTCGGGGCCGGCGCGGCGCAAAGCACGGATCGCCGTCGGCGAGGTGTGAAAGATATTGACGCCGAGCTCTTCGGCGATCCGCCATGGCCGCCCGGCATCCGGGTAGGTCGGCATGCCCTCGTAGATCACCGTGGAAGCGCCGAGCGCCAGCGGCCCATAGACGATGTAGGAGTGGCCGGTAATCCAGCCGATGTCGGCCATGCACCAGTAGACGTCTTCGGGATGGATGTCCTGGATGTATTTCGAGGTGCCGGCCACATAGGCAAGATAACCGCCGGTGCTGTGCTGGCACCCCTTCGGCTTGCCGGTGGTCCCGCTCGTGTACATCAGGAAGAGCGGCGCCTCCGCCAGCATCGGCGTCGGCTCGACCCGCTTGCTCCGGTAGCCCTTGAGGAGTTCGTTGACGATATGATCGCGGCCTTGCACCGGCGGCTTCGCGCTCGAATATTTTCCCGGGTAGCGTTGCCAGATCAGCACCTTCTCAACCGGATGGCCCTCCTTTGCCGCATCCTCGGCGGCGGTATCGGCCTTTTCTTTCTGGTCCTGAATGACGCCGTTTCTGTAGTAGGCGTCCATGGTGATCAGAACGCGACTGCCGGAGTCGACAATCCGGTCGGCGCAGGCTTTCCCGCTGAAGCCGCTAAACACTTGAGAATGGATGACCCCCAGCCGGGCGCAGGCCAACATTGCGATCGGCAGTTCTGCGACCATCGGCATATGAAGAGTCACGCGATCGCCGGCTTTCAGCCCGCAGAAATCTCGTAGCAGCGCAGCGAATTCGTTGACCCGGACAAACAGCTCCTGATAGGTGATATGCTGTATTAACTCGTCCTCCAGCTCGGGTACGAAATGGATTGCGGTTTTGTTCTTGTTTTTTGTCAAATGACGATCGACACAGTTATAGCTGGCGTTGATCCTACCGCCGACGTACCATTTCCAGAAAGGGGCATTACTGGTATCAAGAGTTTTTTCCCAATGTTGATACCAGTCCAGGAGATCAGCATACTCGTTAAAGCACTCGGGAAAGTTATGGAGGCCAAACCGCTCGTAAACTTGTTCGTCGGTTAGATTTGCCTGGGTAACGAAATCCGGCGGAGGATAATAGTATTTTTCCTCTTGCCAGTGGACCGCAATTTCAGCCTCAGAAAGTTCTGCCCGTTGTTCCATTGCCTTCCTCCCGAGAAAATGACGGTCGTATCGCCCGGCCCGGATATCTCCCACGCGGCGCATCGGGATCCGAAATCTAGAGATAATTTTTTTGCCACAACGGCTTACCGGAGTCCAGGTCCGCCGCAACCTCCGCGCATGCGTTTGCACGGCACCACGCCGCTTTCGACGTCAGAGTCTGCCCGATTTTGCCGGCGGGCGCGGCTCGACATGGGCTCGGGCGCGGCTAGGCCGACGGTCGCACCGTCTCGCTGCAGATAATCAGTGGCGGGCCGCCGGCCCACTCGTCCGGGTCGCGAGCAAGGCCGCCTGTGTTCGGTTTGCGACATGCAGACGCTTGATGATCTGTTTGACGTGCGCCTTGACCGTGCTCTCGGTCATGGTCAAAGCGTCTGCGATGAGCTTGTTCGACCTGCCCTCCGAGATCAACGCCAGGACGTCGCGCTGCCGGCGGGTCAGTTCGCGCCAGGGAGCGTGCTGCGCCCGCTCTGCCGTGCCGGAGAATGCCGGCTCGGTCAATGCCAGTGGCACATAGGTACCGCCCGCGCGCACGCGTTCGAGCGCGCCCATCAAGACCTTGAGGCCAAGGTTCGTCGGCAGGAAGCCGCGGGCGCCAGAACGAAGGATAGCACGCGCGCCCTCCGGGTCGTCGCAATCCGCGGTGACGAGAATTGGGGTTTCCGGCGCCGCTGCCGACAGGAAGGCGAGATCGGCGAGATCGATGTGCGCGCAAGTCGCTCCGCCGAGCAGCACTACCTCGAAGCTCCCGCCGCGCCGGATTAAGTGCACCAACTCGCCGGCTTCGGCGACATCGGTCACATGCCAGCGCCGGGGCTGCTGGGCGAGCGCCAATTTGAGGCATTCGCGGCGCAACAGGCTCTGATCGACGATCGCGAGGTGGCGCCGCACCGGGCCGACAAACCGGCCGGCCGCACCATGCGCAAATCCAACCTCGGCCTCGCGGAAATAATCCAGTCGGTCCAAATCAATCTCTCCCCGCGGAACCACTTTCCATCAGGCAGAATGACGCCCTGGCTAAGCCATCAGGGTAAATTTTTGTAAATGCATGTAACGGATACGCAACGCGCCTGGTAAAAGGCAGTGGCAGCCAATATGCGGTTTGCGAGTTTTCTGGCGTCAAACCAGACGATAGCTTTTTTCGAGGTCTTCTCGCCGCTCTTGTTGAGTGATCCCACACCACCCGAGAGACAGGCCTAAAGCAGCACAGGGTCGGGGGTGTAAAGACAACTTATCGCATCGATCGTGTCGCGGGCCGAACCCAACCGATTAGAAGAATAATGCTCTCTCCTGCAACGCCGTCTCGCACAACCCGCTACCCGCCTTCGAGCTTGGGGATAAAGAAGACCTCGGAGCCCGGGCGGATCGGCTGGAAATAGGCGGTCTCGTGGATGGCACCGTCGATCGCGACGGTGGTCTCTTCTTCGAGGTGGTGACCCAAGCCCGGGTAAAGCTGGTCCATCGCCTTGATTACGCCGCGTAGGTTTCGGGCCTCGACCGTAAATTCGCGCACGCCGCCGGTGTACCGCCGGCTGAAGCCGGCGGTAAACACGACCCGCGCCTGGTTCGCGGCCACCGAGCTAATCGTCCGCTCCGGCGTGGTCGAGGGCGGCGCGGATCTTGGGCGGCGACATCGGCAATTCGGTCAGGCGCCGGTGGATCGCGCTGTCGATCGCGTTGGCGATCGCCGCCATCGGCGGCACGATGTTGACCTCGCCCACACCCTTCGCCCCATAGGGATGGGCCGGGTTCGGCACCTCGACCAGCACCGCGTCGATCATCGGGATGTCGGGGGCTACCGGCACGCGATAGTCGAGGAACCCCGGATTATCGAGCCGGCCCTGCTTGTCGTAGATGTACTCCTCGTTCAAGGCCCAGCCGATGCCCTGGGCCACACCGCCCTGGATCTGGCCTTCGACATAGGAGGGATGGATCGCTTTGCCGACGTCCTGGGCTGCGACATAACGCAGGATCGTCACCTTGCCGGTTTCCGGATCGACCTCGACATCGCAGAACTGCGATCGAAAAGCCGGGCGCCTGGCCGCCGGCATTGACCGAGGCCGCGGCCGTCAGCGGGCCGCCGGTCAACGCCTTTTTGGCGGCGATCTCCTTCAGCGAGAGCGGCGGGAAATCGCCGACATTGCTGCTCGCGGGCCTGGCTTGGCCGTCTTCCCACACCACCCCGTCGACATCGACGTCCCAGATCATCGCGGCCCGCCCGCGCAATTCGTCGACGATCTTCTTGCTGGCCTCGACGACCGCCATGCCGGTCGCAAAAGTGACACGCGAGCCGCCGGTCGGGTTGGTGAAGCCGACCGCGGCTGTATCGGCGACGACCGAGCGCACCTGACTGTAATCGACGCCCAAGGTCTCGGCCGCCATCAGCGCCATCGAGGCGCGCGAGCCGCCGATATCGACGCTGCCGGTCGACACGATAACGGTGCCGTCCTCGTTGACCTGGACCGTGGCGCTCAATTCGCCGCCACCGTTGAACCAATAGCCCGAGGCCACACCGCGCCCCTGGTTAGGACCTAGGGGCGTCTTATAGGCTGGGTGATTAATCAGCGCTTCCAGGGTCTCGACATAGCCGCCATGGCTCATCTTCGGCCCGTAGATCATCGTGGTCCCCGGCCGCACCGCGTTTTTGAGCCGCAATTGCAGCGGGTCAACGCCGAGCTTCTTGGCCAGCACGTCGAGCGCGCTTTCGACCGCGAAGGCCGAAATCGGCGAGCCCGGCGCGCGATAGGCCGACGCTTTCGGGCGGTTGCTGACGACGTCATAGCCAACCGTGCGGGCGTTCGGGATATTGTACGGGGCGAAAGCGCACAGGCACCCATTCATGACCGGCGAGCCGGGAAAGGCGCCGGCTTGGAATTTGAAGATGCCGTCGGCGGCGGTGATCGTGCCGTCCTTCTTGGCGCCGATCTTGACCCACATCGAGGCACCCGAGGTCGGTCCGGTCGCCTTGAAAACCTCGTCGCGGCTCATCACGATCTTGACCGCGCGGCCGGTCTTCTTTGACAACGCAGCCGCGATCGGCTCGAGATAGACCGGGATCTTGCCGCCAAAGCCGCCGCCGATCTCGGACGGCGTCACCCGCACCTGGCCGACCCCCATGCCGAGCAATCTCGCGGTCAGCGCGCGCACCCCGAAATGGCCCTGGGTCGCGGTCCAGATCTCGGCAAGGCCATCGGCATCGACGCGCGCCGCGCAGGCATGCGGCTCGATATAGGCTTGGTGCACGGCCGCTGTCTTGAACTCCTTCTCGACGACGACATCAGCCTCGGCAAAGCCCTGCTCCAGGTCGCCGATCTGGAATTCGAGCCTTTTCGAGATATTCGACGGCTTCGTCGGCGCCGGCTCGATGCCGCGGGTGATCATGTCTTCGAACAAGAGCGGCGCATCCGGCTTCATCGCCTCGTCGACATCGATGACGTGCGGCAGGACCTCGTAATCGATCTCGAGCAGTGCGGCGGCCTCTTCGGCAACCGATTTGCTGACCGCTGCGATGGCGGCGACCGGGTGGCCCTCATAAAGCGCCTTTTCGCGGGCGATGATGTTGCGCGTGATGTGCCAGAAATTCTGCGCCACCCGCTCCGGACCCACATATTCGAATTTCTGGTCGGGGAAATCGGCTGAGGTCACGACCGCCTTGACCCCGGGCAATGCCAGCGCCTTCGACGCATCGATCGAGCGGATGCGGGCATGGGCGTGCGGCGAGCGGATGACCTTGCCGTAGAGCGTGCCGGCCGTGGTGAAATCGGCGCCGTACATCGCGCGGCCGGTGACTTTCGGAACACCGTCCGGACGGATCGGTCGCGTTCCGACCCATTTGAACTGCTTCGGCGAAATGTCGTTCATCGCTATCTCCGTCCTCGCGTTGTGCGCTTGGCCCCAGATTACCGCCACGCCGCGCCCGCTCAAAACAAAACTACGGCGGCCACTCGCCCTCCCGCATCACGGACCCTCCATCTTCCCACAGGCGGGGCGAGCGCGAATTGAGTCCATAACCTGCGCGGCCTGAAGTACGATGCGGCATCTGCTGCCCTGGCGGAGCGCCGTACCCGCCGCATGGCGCAACGGAGTATGTAAGGCAAGCCCGACGTTAGTCCGGAATCTTAGGAGATAAGCGCGCAGCCGAGGGACGCGCCAGCATGTCTGAGGGCGGCGCGTTATGGGGCACAACCGAGGGTCCATGCACAAGCCAGTTCGCAAAGCCGTCTTCCCGGTGGCCGGGTTGGGAACCCGCTTTCTGCCGGCGACCAAGGCGATGCCGAAGGAGATGTTGCCGATCGTCGACAAGCCGCTCATTCATTATGCGGTGGAGGAGGCCAAGGCAGCGGGGATCGAGCAGTTCTTCTTTGTCACGAGCCGAGGCAAGAGTGCCATCGACGATCATTTCGACCGCGCCTTCGAGCTCGAGGCGACCTTGCGCGAACGCGGCAAGGAGGATGTGCTCGCGGAGCTTGAAGCGCGGCTCCCCGAGCCCGGGCAGATCGCCTATACCCGGCAGCAGACCCCGCTCGGCCTCGGCCATGCGGTCTGGTGCGCGCGCTCGCTCGTCGGTGACGAGCCCTTTGCCGTACTGCTCGCCGACGACCTGATGGTCTGCGAGGTACCCTGCCTCACCCAGATGGTCGAGGCCTATGGCGAAACCGGCGGAAATCTCGCCGCGGTCATGGAGGTGCCGCGCGCCCACACCCAACGCTACGGGGTGCTAGATGTCGTCTGCGACGACGGTGGGCTGGTGCGGGCGCGCGGCGTCGTCGAGAAGCCGGAGCCCGCCAAGGCGCCATCGACTTTGACGATCATCGGCCGCTACATCATCCAGCCGGAGGTCTTTGGTCACCTCGCCCGCGCGGAGCCGGGCAGCGGCGGCGAGATTCAACTGACCGATGCGCTCGAACGGTTGATCGAGGACGGCCAGAGCTTTCACGGGCTGCGTTTCAAAGGCAAGCGCTTCGATTGCGGCGACAAGCTCGGTTTTCTCGAAGCGACGGTAGCGCTCGGGCTCAAGCACCCGGACCTCGGGCCGGGGCTGCGCCGGATCCTGGCCGCCTACGTCTGACAGCAAAGCCCCGATGTCTCATCGCTTCGACCCGACGATCCTGCGCGAATACGACATCCGCGGCGTAGTCGGAGAGACCTTGTCGGCCGCCGACGCGCGGGCGATCGGCAGGGCCTACGCGCTCGCTCTCGCCGAGGCGGGGGGAGACCGCGTCGCCGCCGGCTATGACGGCCGACTGACCTCTCCCGAGCTCGAAGCCGCACTGGTCGACGGCCTCGTCAGCGAGGGCGCCGATGTCGTGCGGATCGGCTGCGGGCCGACGCCGATGCTCTACTATGCGGCGGCCACACTCGGCGTCGATGGTGGCGTCATGGTGACCGGATCGCACAACCCGCCCGACTACAACGGCTTCAAGTTCGTCTTCCAGGGCAAGCCGTTTTACGGAGCAGCGATCCAGAGGCTGGGCGAGCTTGCGCTCGGGCTCGTCGCTTCCCGTCGGATGCGCGGCCGGGTCACCGAGTACGGGATCCGCGGCGGCTACATCGAGAGGCTGGCGCGCGACTACGATGGCGTTCGTCCGCTGACCGTCGCCTGGGATGCCGGAAACGGCGCCACCGGCGAGGTAGTCCAGGAGCTGACCGCCCGCTTGCCGGGCAGACACATCCTGTTGAACGAGACGATCGACGGCAGCTTTCCGGCCCATCATCCCGATCCGACGCTCCCGGAGAACCTCGTCGAGCTGCAAGAAGCGGTGGCGCGCGAGCGCTGCGATCTCGGCATCGCCTTCGACGGCGACGGCGATCGGATCGGCGTCGTCGACAGCCGCGGGCGGATCTTGTGGGGCGATCAGCTGATGGTCGTGCTGGCGCGCGATGTGCTGGCCCGCCATCCCGGGGCGCCGATCATCGCCGACGTCAAGGCGAGCCAGGTGCTGTTCGACGAGATCGCCCGCATGAAGGGGCTCCCGGTGATGGCGGCAACCGGGCACTCGCTGATCAAGGCCAAGCTCGCCGAGACCGGGGCGCCGCTCGCCGGCGAGATGAGCGGGCACATCTTCTTCGCCGACGGCTATTACGGCTTCGACGATGCGGTCTATGTCGCGGTGCGGCTGCTCGGCATCCTCGGTCGCTCGGAAGAAAGCCTCGCTCAGCTGAGGGATCGGCTACCCGCCGTCGTCAACACCCCGGAGCTGCGTTTTCCGTGCGCCGAAACCCGCAAGTTCGAAGTCGTACGCGAAGTCCGCGAACGGCTGCAAAAGGCAGGGGCCGAGATCATCGACATCGACGGCGTGCGCGTGCGCACTGCCGACGGGTGGTGGCTGCTACGGGCCTCGAACACGCAGGCCGTGCTCGTCGCCCGCGCCGAATCGGCGACCGAGCACGGCCTCGCCCGCCTCAAGGGGGAGCTCGCGGCGGAACTCACCGCAAGCGGCGTCGCGCTGCCCGAAGTCTGACCGATGCCGCCAGCCGGACCGCGGGCGTCCCGCCCGCATCCGGGCCAGAAACTCCAGGTTATCGATTGGCGACCTTCAAGCTCGTCGGCGGAACGACCGAGCATTCGATGTTCTTCTTGCGGAGTGCGATGCAAGCGCTCCAAGCTTCCTGCGGCGTGAAGTTCAGAAGCCGAGCGCGATAGAGGCGATCCTTGTCGGCCCGTGCCGGTGCGACGATCTGCAGCGGCTTACCCTTGGCCATGGGTAGGCTGGCGGCAACCCGCCCGGTCTTCGCAGCCGCGGTTTCCGCGGGGAAAGCGCCGAGCTGTATGCTCCAGCGCTCGCCGGACGTTGCGGCGTGCTGCTCACGCGGCGGCGCTGCGGCTTCCGCCTTGCCGATCGGCGAAAGGTGCGCTGCGAGCCTGGAGGCGGCCTTGGCCAACATTCCGGGCTTCTCCCGCGGGGGCGCCGGCTGGCTCTGCTCCGCTGCCGCGACTTCCGACGGCGATGCCGGGGGCTGGTGGCGCGCGACCACGGTGGTCCCGGCACCGACTTCTTCGAAACCCCGATCGAGCAGCGCGGCCATCTCGCGGTCGCGCGTCCCGGCCGACGGCCCGCCCATGATCACGCCGATCAGCCGGTGCCCGTTGCGAACGGCAGACGCCGCTAAATTGAACCCCGAGGCGCCGATATACCCGGTCTTGATCCCATCCGCGCCCTCGTACCAGTCCAGCAGATGGTTGTGATTATGGATCATGTTACCGCGGAAGTAGAATTGCCGCGTCGAGAAATAGCGGTACTCCCGCGGGAAGTCGCGATAAAGGGCGAGCGCCAGCTGGGCCTCGTCCCGAGCCGTCGTGTACTGGTCTGGATCAGGCAGGCCGGAAGCGTTGCGATAGACCGTGTTGGTCATCCCCAGCTGCCGGGCCATCCGCGTCATCCCTTCGGCAAAGGCGGGCTCGCTGCTGCCGGCCAATCCTTCGGCGAGCACCGAGGCAGCATCGTTCGCGGATCGGGTGACGAGGCCCAGGATCAGGTCCTGCACAGCGATCAATTCGCCGGGTCTGAGACCGAGCTTTGTCGGCGCCCGGCTCGCCGCTTCGTAGGAGACGGGGAGATACTGATCGAGCCTGAGCCTGCCGGCGTTCAGTGCCTCGAAGGTCAGATAGAGCGTCATCATTTTGGTGAGCGAGGCAGGGTAGGTAATCGCATCGGCGTTCACCGCGCTCAGGACTCGGCCCGTTTCGACATCGATCACGATCAATTCGGCGACCAGGGCCGGGGCGAACCCGACGGCCGCGTGGTGCGCATGAGCATGATAGCGCGGGTGCCGTGCTGCCTCGGCTTGGCTCCCAGCTAACATCAACAGCCCGGCGACGGCGCCGGTGGCGCCGCAAGCAAGAATTCGCGTCGTGCGAGCGGTGACGGCGAGGGACGCCTTGCGTCCCTTGTACTCGAAGACTCTCACTCCAACCCCCCAATTCCCCCGTCGTCCACAAGGGTATCATCGAGACCCCTGCAGTCCTCACCCGATAGGTTAGAAAAAAGCACCGTCGCTGTCCATGATTTGAGCAGCAGATGAGGACAATTTCGGCGACTGCGCTGCCGGGTTTCAATTCAGGTGCGATGCAGCCCCAGTGCTAGACTACCTCCTTACCTATCTTCCGCTCATCGAAATGATTGGTGGAACAGTGCCATGCTCAGCCCTTTTGGCATCTTCGTCCTTATCATCGTCGCGTTCGCGGTGATTTTTGTCGGGACGGCAGTCAAGTCGGTGCCGCAGGGATACGAATGGACGGTCGAGCGATTCGGTCGTTACGTCCGCACCTTGGAGCCTGGCCTCGGCCTGCTGATCCCGATCGTCGACCGGATCGGCGCTCGCCTGAACATGATGGAAACGGTCCTCGAAGTTCCGCAACAAAGCGTCATCACCCGCGACAACGCTGCCGCGACCGTCGACGCGATCGTCTTCTACCAGGTGCTAGACGCGGCGAAGGCGGCCTATGAGGTGGGCAATCTGCAGCTCGCGATTCTCAACCTCGCGATGACCAACATTCGCACCGTGATGGGGTCGATGACCCTTGACGAGCTGTTGTCCGAGCGCGACCGCATCAACACCCAACTGCTCGCCGTCGTCGACAGCGCGACCACCCCCTGGGGTGTGAAGGTGCAGCGGGTCGAGATCAAGGACATCGCGCCGCCTCCGGAGCTGGTGGCGGCGATGGCGCGGCAAATGAAGGCCGAACGCGAGAAACGCGCCAACGTGCTCGACGCGGAAGGGTTCAAGCAGGCGGCGGTACTCAAGGCAGAGGGTGAAAAGCAAGCCGTGATCCTCGCCGCTGAAGGCCGGCGCGAGGCGGCCTTCCGGGCGGCCGAGGCGCGCGAGCGGCAGGCCGAGGCGGAGGCCAAGGCGACGACGTTCGTCTCCGACGCGATCAGCCGCGGCAGCATCCAGGCAATCAACTACTTCGTGGCGCAGCGCTATATCGATGCGATCGGCCGGCTCGCCGGGACGCCGAACCAGAAGGTGATCCTGATGCCGCTCGAGAGCGCCTCGATGATCGGATCGCTCGCGGGAATCGCCGAGCTCGCACGCGAAAGCTTCAGCACGGCTCGCGCCGCACCCCACCCCGCGGTAGCGGGTCCCCTAGCGAGTGCAAGCAGCGATTAAGGCAAGAACCTTCAGCGGCACCGGGATCCTGCGGGTGATGGAATTTTGGCATTGGCTCGTCGTGGCGGCGGTGTTTGCGGTGATCGAGGTCGCCGTGCCCGCGATGGTGTGCATCTGGCTCGCCGCCGCCGCGCTCGGGACGGCCGCGATCGCTTGGCTTGCTCCCAGCCTGACTTGGGAACACCAGGCGCTGATCTTTGCGGCCCTCGCCGTCGCCAGCATCGCGATCGGCCGCATGGCCTTCGCCCGTATTCGGGCGCGATCGAGTAAGGCCCCTCTCAATCGGCGCGCGGAGAGTTATGTCGGCCGCACATTCACGCTCGACCGGCCGATCGTCGACGGCCGCGGGCGGGTCAAAGTCGACGACACGGTATGGCTTGTCGAGGGACCCGACCTCCCAGCCGGGACGCGCGTAAAGGTGACCGGCGCCAACAACACGCTGCTGCGCGTCATGCAGCTCTGATCCACTCTTGTGCATCGCACAAGCGCTCTTGTGAGCCTAGCCGATATAATCTATTTTTCTCATTGTGCGGCGCAGTAAGCAAGGATCAGAGGTATGGAATCGAAGGGAAGGCGCGTCTCGCGTGCGGCGGGACCGAACGCAACCCCGGTGGAAATCGTAGCCCGGGCCGAACCCCCGCCCGCCACGGCAAAGCCGGTCGACAGCCCTCCCGAAGAACTCATGCCGGCCGACCCCCTGGCGGAAGCCGCGGTTCCCATCGCAACCCCGGCGGAAGTCGCGGCGGCGAAGAACGCATCGTCCGACGATCTTGGCGATTTCGGTCGCGAGACGTTTGCGGCGCTCGTTCAATCCCAGACCGCAGTGGCGCGGGGGCTGGGTGCGCTGAGCGTGGAGATGGCAGGGCTCGCCCTTTCGGGGATCGATGCCGCGGCCCGCACGGCGACCGACATGCTCGGGGTCAAGACGCTTTCCGACGCGATCGAGGTCAACGCCGGGTTCACCCGCAACAGCTTCGACACCTTGGTCGGCGGATCGGCCAAGTTGTCGGAACTCGGCGTAAAGCTCGCCTCCGAGGCGTCGCAGCCGATCCTGACGCAGCTCGGCAAGAGCTGGATCAAAGCGGCACGCCTCGCCTTTTGACTGGCGTGACCTACTCGACCTTGGCGAGAAACGCCCGGATCTGCTGGTCGATGAAGTGACCTTCGGGGGTCTCCGGTGGGGCGAGCCCCGCGCGATGGCCGAGATCGGACGGGATTTCGGCGTAGCTGGCGTGCTTGACGCCGTCGCGAATGCGGCGGGCGCCGTCGAGCCCGAGCAGCCGGTCGCTGGAGCTCGGCAGGATCAGCGTGGGTGCTGAGATTTGCGACAGCGCCGCCGCCATGTCGCCGCCAAAGGGTGCCGCGACATCGTGCGCGCGGCTGGCGGCGTAGCGTAGGACGAGCGAATTCGCGTCCCAGTTGCCGAAAGACCGGGCGCTCTCCTCGGCCTCCTTCGCCAACTGCGTCGGCGCGATCCGGTCGAGATAGGCGGCCGACACTACCCAGGGATAATAGAGCATGCCGGCGAGCCGCAGCCCCTCAACCGGGTTGTGGGTGTAGCGGCCGCCATCCCATTCCGGGTCGAGCGCGATGACCGAGGTCATCAGATCGACGGCGAGCTGGAAGTTTGCTTCGGCCTTGGGGCTCGGCACCAGGAGGATCAGGCTGCGCACCATCTCGGGATGGTGGATGCCCCATTCGAGGCTGACGAAGGACCCCATCGATCTGCCGCCGACGGCCCGCAATGTCGCCAGTTCGAGCCCGCGGGTGACGAGCGCATGCTGTGCGGCCATCATGTCGCGGATCGTATAGCGGGGGAAATCCTGCCCGAGACCGTCTTTCGGCGATGAGGATTCGCCGCCGCCGATAGCATCGACGGTGATCACGAAATATCTGTCGGTGTCGAAGGTCTTACCCGGTCCGATGACGGGATCGAAGGCGTTCCGGCCGCCGCTCGTCCCGTGTACGAGAAGGATGGCGTTGTCACGGCCGGGATCGAGGCTGCCGTGAGTTTCGTAGGCGACCCGCAACTCCGGCAGGACAGATCCGTCCTCGAACTCGAAATCGTAGGCGAGAAAGGTCTGGGTCTCGGCGCGTGCGGTAACCGTCACGCCAAGCGTGAGCGCGAGAACCAGCAGCGTCTTCATCCCTTTCCTCACCCTCGGAACCATATAGTTAACAACTCCGTTCGACAGTGGAGCCGAAATATGGCTAGACTGAACCACCAAGGTGGAGGAGCGGCGCGATGCGTAAGCTTCGGTCAGCCCACGTTTCCTGGATCATGCCCAATTCGGCGCGGAGGCACACCATCCTCGCCCTCCTGCTGTGGGGCGGAGTCACGATCTTCATCTTCGGCATCCTCGTCGATGTGATCCGCTGACGGTCAGCCCGCTAAGGGCCGCAGCCAGCGCTCGAGGCGGGCGAACAGCATATCGGTGAAAATCGCGAAGAGCGCGACGAGAACCGCGCCCTCGAGGACGAACGGCAGCTTGTTGGCGACGAGCCCGTCGAAGATCGGCGTGCCGAGGGTCAACGCGCCGACCGTCGAGCCGATCGTCGCCGTGCCGATGGCGATCGTCACCGAGACCCGGATCCCGGCCAGGATGACCGGCGCGGCCAACGGCAGATCGACTTGGTACAGCCTCTGCCAAGCCGACAGCCCCATGCCCTCGGCCGCTTCGCGCACCCCGTTCGGCACCCCTTCGAGCCCGGCGACCGCGTTTTCGATGATCGGCAAGAGGCCATAAAGGAACAGCGCGATGATGGTCGGCCGTGCGCCGAACCCGACCATCGGCACGGTAATCGCCAGAACGGCAGCCGGCGGAAAGGTCTGACCGACGGTGGCGAGCGCGTCGACCATCGCCCTGAAATCGCGTCCGGCCGGGCGCGTGACAAAGACCGCGAGCGCAACGCCGACCAGGCTTGCCGCGAGGCTCGCGATCGCGACCAGACCCAGCTGCGACCAAAACAGCGCCAGGAAACTGTCGCGGTTGTAGACGACCGGCTCGACACCGGGAAACGCCCATTGCAATGCGGGCCGCAACGCATCCATGCGCAGCAGCAACGCGGCGAAGAGCAGCCCGACCCAGAGGACCGGATTTCGGAGAAATCGGCCGTCGCTCATCACCGCACAAGATCGGCGAGCGCGATGACCCCGACCCGGCGGCCCTCGGCGTCACAGACCGGCAGCCGGTCGGTGCGGCGCGCAGTCATCGCGGAAAGCGCCTCGCCCAACGAGGCCTCGAGCGCGAGCGGCTCGCCCTCGGCGGCCTCGCCGCGGCGCAGATGGTCGGCGATCTTGCGTACCGACAACAGCTTGAGCCCGAGACCCTGATGTCCGACGAAGTCGCGCACAAAGTCGTTCGCCGGCTGCTCCAGGATGTCGATGGGGGCGCCGAGCTGGACGATCCGGCCTCGATCCATGATTGCGATCACGGTGGCAAGGCGCAGCGCTTCCTCGATGTCGTGGGTCACGAACACGATCGTCTTCCCGGTCGCCCGGTGGATGCGCGCGAGCTCGGACTGCAATGCGTCGCGGGTGATCGGGTCGACGGCGGCAAACGGCTCGTCCATCAGCAGCAGTTCGGGATCGGCCGCAAGTGCCCTCGCCACCCCGACGCGCTGCTGCTCGCCGCCTGACAGCTGGTGCGGATACTTGCCGCGATACGTCGCCGGCGCGAGGCGAAACAATTCGAGCAGCTCGGTCACCCGGTCGCGAACCCGCGCCTGCCGCCATTTCAGGAGCCGCGGGACGGTGGCGATATTGTCTTCGACGGTCCAATGAGGAAAGAGGCCGATCGATTGGATCGCGTAGCCGATCCGCCGCCGCAATGCCTCGGCGGGGACCTGCGTCACGTCCTCGCCGCCGACCCGGATCGCTCCGGAATCGCTCGGGATCAGACGGTTGATCATCCTGAGGGTCGTCGACTTGCCGCAGCCGGACGAGCCGAGCAGCACGCAGAGCGCGCCGGCATCGACGGTCAGCGACAGGCCGTCGACGACGCGGCGGTCGCCATAGGATTTGCTGACCTCGTCGATCTCGATCATGACGCGGGGCGGCGGCGCAGCACGGCGGAAAGGGTCTGCAGGATAAAGTCGGCGGCGAGCGCCAGGAAGATCGCCGGCAAGGCGCCGAGCAGAACGAGATCGACGGCATACTGGCCGAGCCCCTCGAAGACGAAGGTACCGAGCCCGCCGGCGCCGATCAGCGCCGCGACAACCGCAAGCCCGATCGCCTGCACGGTGACGATGCGCAGCCCGGCGAGCAGCACCGGAAGGGCGAGCGGCAGCTCGACCTGTCGGAAGATCTGTCGCCCTGTCAGCCCCATCCCCCGCCCCGCTTCGATCACGGCGGGATCGACCCCGGCCAGCCCGGCCGCGGTGTTGCGCACGACCGGCAGCAGCGCATAGAGCACCAGCGCCACGATCGCCGGTGCGACGCCGATGCCGCCGACCCCGAGCGCCGAAAGACGGGGCACGGCCGTCGCGAGCGCCGAGAGCGGGACGATCAGCAACCCGAAGAGGGCGATCGAGGGGATCGTCTGCAGCATGTTCAAGACCGCGAAGAGCGGACCCTGCAGGCGCGGTTTTCGCGCCGCGGCGACCCCGAGCGGAAAGCCGATCGCGATGGCCGGCCCGACCGATCCCGCAACGAGTGCGATGTGGCGCAACAGCGCAGCCGCAAAGAGCTGGCGACGGGTCGCGTATTCGCGGGCGATCGACAACGCGTCGAAGGTGCCGGCGAGCGCCAGCCCGACGGCACCGGCACCTATCGCGGCCACTGCGAGCAGCCGCGCGGCGGGGCCGGCATCGAGACGCTGCAACGCATCGACGACGGCGAGTGCGGCGCCGGCGGCAAGGGTCCAGAACGCCGCCCCCAGCGAGATGCGCACGGCGGGTCTGGCACCCAGCACAAGGGTGCTCGCCGCCTCCCCGGCCGCGGCGAGCACGAGCAGCAGCAGCGCTGCCGCCAGTGCTGCCTCCGCGTAGTAGAGCGCCTTGCTCGGGCTCATGAAGCACGCTGCGAGCAGCATCGCGCCGAGCAGCGCGGTGCCGCCGGTCGAGAGGCTGCCGACGGCCGCCCACAACGCGATCGGCTTGCCCGAGACCAGCCGGTTCGGCGCATAGCCGACAAAGCCTGATGCGACGACGGCCAGGGCCGAGACGATTACCAGCGCGAAGAGCACCTGGTTGCGGATGACGATCACGGCAGGAATTGCCGCGACTTCAGGTAGTTGACCGCGACCGCCCCGGCATCCTCGCCGTCGACCGCGATTTCGGCGTTGAGCTTCTGCAACGTCTCGAGCGTCAAGCCGGCAAAGACCGGATCGAGCAGTTTCGCGATCTCCGGATGCTGCTCGAGCACCGCTTCTCGCACGACCGGGGCCGGGGCATAGACGACTTGCGCCCCCTTGTCATCCGCGAGTGCGGTGAGGCCGAGCGCCGCGATAGCGCCATCGGTGCCGTACGCCATTGCGGCGTTGACCCCGGACATCGCCTCGGCCGCAGCGCGCAACGTGGCCGAGGTGTTGCCGCCCGACAGGGTCAGCAACTGCGCGTCGGAGAGCCGGAAGCCGTAGGTCGCCTCGAAGGCCGGCAAGGCAGACGGGCTTTCGACGAACTCGGCCGAGGCGGCGAGCTTGAGGCGCCCGCCCTCCGCGAGGTAATTCGCCAAGTCGGCCATTGTCTTGAGGTTGTGGCGCTGCGCCAGGTCCCGGCGCACCGCGATGACCCAGGTGTTGTTCGCCGGCGCCGCGGCCAGCCATACGAGGTGGTTCTTCTCGCGGTCGAGGGCCGCGACCTTGGCGGCGCCGAGCGCCCAATCCTTCCACACGGGGTCGGCCTCGAGGTGGAAGAACAGCGCGCCGTTCCCGGTGTATTCGGGATAGATGTCGATCTGCCCGGCGAGGATCGCGGCACGCACGATGTTCGTCGGGCCGAGCTGCAGTTTGTTGTCGACCGCGAGGCCACGGGCTTCGAGCAAGGACACGATCATGTTGCCGAGCAACGCCCCTTCGGTGTCGATCTTCGAGGCGACGACAATCCTGCCGTCGGCGGCATCGGCGGCAAAGGGCAGAGCGGCGAGCAGTAGCGCGGCAGCGGTGTAGCACAACCGCCGAAGGGAGCCGATACCGCCCCGAAATTCCCTGCCGGCAGGGAAAATTCGTCGAAAAAATCGCATCCGCAATCAATAACTCCTTTCAACTCAGGTATTTAGCGGGCCATTGTGACGCCGCCTTGACGGTGCCGCAGGGAAAGCTTGACGCGCGCATGACATCGGCACCTGCCGCGATCGTAACGGCATAGCATATACCCCGATCCTGGCGCCAAGATGGCCGCTATATCCCCCCGGCCATACCCACCCCCGCAGGCGGGGGAGGGCGGGGTGGGGGCGAGGGCTGAACCGCCGGCATGCCTGTGCTAACCTCAGCCCCGATATTCGGAAGGGGTTCGGAAATGGCTGAACGCATCGCCTTCGAGCTGAACGGAGAGACGCGGACCGTCGAGGTCGCCCCCGACACGCCGCTCTTATACGTGCTGCGCAACGAGATCGGGCTCAACAACCCGCATTTCGGCTGCGGGCTCGCGCAATGCGGCGCCTGCACGGTGCACCTCGACGGTGCGCCGACCCGGTCCTGCTCATTGCCGGTCTCGGCGGCGGCGGGGACCAAGGTGACGACCCTCGCCGGGCTCGGCACGCCGGAGAAGCCGCACCCGCTGCAGGCGGCCTTCATCGCCGAGCAAGTGCCGCAATGCGGCTATTGTCTCAACGGCTGGATCATGACGGCCGCGGCGTTGCTGCGCGACACCCCGCACCCCTCGGAGCAGCAGATCCGCGACGGGCTCTCCGGCCTCAAATGCCGCTGCGGCACGCATATGGCGATCCTCCGCGCCGTGCGGCGCGCGGCGCAGGCGGCGTGATTCCCTTCGTCATCCCGGCGAAGGCCGGGCGAAGGCCGGGATCCATGGCTCCGCCGCAGAAGGGCTTCGAGCAATCGCACGCGCTTGCCGACCTTGGCGAGTGCTCGTGCCTCGGCACGATGGGCCCCGGCCTGCGCCGGGGTGACAAGAATTTGTTTCGTGTTTGGGAAAACGCCGATGGTGACCCTATCCGCAATCGACCGCCGCAGCTTCTTCAAAGGTGCGGGCGTTCTCGTTGTCTCGTTCGCGATGCCCGGCGGGCTCGCCGAAGCCGAAATCGGCAGCGCCGTAAAGCCGCCGCTGGCACCCGACCAGCTCGACAGCTGGCTCGCCGTCAAGGCCGACGGCGATGTCGTCGCCTATTTCGGCAAGATGGATATGGGCCAGGGTGTCGATGTCGCGATCGCCCAGATCGTCGCCGAGGAGCTCGACGTGCCGTTCGAGCGGGTCAGTGTCGTGATGGGCGACACGGCCTTGACCGTGAACCAGGGTGGGGCCAGCGGCAGCACCGGGGTCCAGAAGGGCGGCATCGCGCTTGCGCAACGCCGCGGCCGAGGCGCGCCGCGTGCTCGTCGAGATGGCCTCGGCGCGGCTCGGCGTCCCGGCCGACCGGCTCGAAGTTACCGACGGCGTCGTCGTCGTATCGGGCGATCCGGCGCGCAAGGTCGGCTATGGCGAGCTGATCGGCGGCCGCTATTTCGATCTGCCGATGAAGTGGAACGGCAAGCTCGGCAACGACCTCGTCGCCGAGGGGCAGGCGAAGCCGAAACCACCCGCCGCCTACAAGATCGTCGGCCAATCGCCGCCGCGTTTCGATGTCCCGGCCAAGGTGTTCGGCAAGCTCGACTACGTCACCGACGTCAAGGTGCCGGGGATGCTGCACGGCCGGATGATCCGCCCGCCGGTCGCGGGGGCGGTGCCGGTCGCCGTCGACGAGGGCTCGGTGCATGACATTCCGGGTGTCCGGGTCGTGCGCGACAAGGGGTTCATCGGCATCGTCGCCGAGCGCGAATGGGACGCGGTGCAGGCGGCCGAGCGGCTCCAGGTCACCTGGTCCGAGGTGACGCCGCCCTTTCCCGAAATGGCCGCACTATACGACCACATCCGTCAGGCGCCCGTCGTCAAGCGCGAAGTGCCGGTCGCGACCGGGCGAAATCGACCCCGCCTTCGCCGGTGCCGCGCGGGTCGTCGAGGCGGAATACGAGTGGCCGTTCCAGTCGCACGCCAGCATGGGCCCGGCCTGCGCCGTCGTCGATGCGCGCGCCGACGGCGCCACCCTGTGGACCGGCTCGCAGAAGCCGCATTTCGCGCGCGACGGGGTCGCCCGCGCGCTCGGCCTGCCGCAGGACAAGGTGCACGGGATCTGGGTCCCGGGCCCGGGCTCCTACGGCCGCAACGACGCCGGCGACGCCGGGATCGACGCGGCATTGCTGTCGAAGGCGGTGGGCCGGCCGGTGCGCGTCCAGGGCATGCGCTACGAGGGCCATGGCTGGGACCCCAAGGGGCCGGCCTCGATCCATCGCGCCCGCGCCGCACTCGACAAGGACGGCGCGGTGATCGGCTATGTCTTCGAGAGCAAGGGCTTCTCGCGCATCGACATCGACACCAACGAGAGCGACCCGCGCCTACAGCCTCGCCGGCCAGCTGATGGGCCTGCCGCTGAAGTCGCTGCAGGGCTTCGGCGTGCCCACCGAATCCTACGGCTTCGCGAACAAGCGGCTGGCCTGGGAGACGATCGCGCCCTTGCTCGACCGCGCCTCGCCATTGCGCACCGCGCATCTGCGCGACCCGGTCGGCCCGCAGATCCAGTTCGCCAGCGAATCCTTTATCGACGAGATCGCCGCCGCGACCGGCGCCGACCCGGTCGCGTTCCGCCTGCGCTATCTGAAGGCGCCGCGCGACATCGCCGTCGTCAAGGCGGCGGCCGAGCGCGCCAAGTGGGAGCCGCGCCCGTCGCCGAGGCCCGACCGCAGCGGCGACACCCTGACCGGGCGCGGCATCGCCTATGCCCAGCGCTCGGGTGCCGTCGTCGCGATCGTCGCCGAGGTCGAGATCGACCGCCGCAGCGGCAAGGTCTGGGCGCGCAAATTCACCGTCGCGCATGATTGCGGGCTGATCATCAACCCCGACGGGCTCAGGCGCTGCATCGAAGGCAATGTCGTCCAAGGTACCAGCCGCGCATTCTCGGAGGAGGTCGCCTTCGACCGCGCCAAGGTCACCAGCACCGACTGGCTCTCCTACCCGATCCTCGACATCACCGAGGCGCCCGAGGCTGTCGACATCGTGCTGATCAACCGCCCCGAATTGCCGCCGGCCGGCGCCGGCGAGAGCTCGATCCGGCCGGTCGCCGCCGCGCTCGCCAACGCCGTCTTCGACGCCACCGGCGTGCGCCTGCGCCGCGCCCCGCTG
>CAWCKT010000042.1:0-12214 GCA_963796155.1 uncultured Alphaproteobacteria bacterium
TAAATTCCGGCATGGGCACAGCTCCGCGGATGTGCGTAGATAGCGGGTCAGAGCGGCCTCGGGGACACTGCCATGCCGAATACTGAGCCACACCATCTTCCCGCTACTGCCCTCGTTCGTCTGATCGAGAATGGTGAGCTGACCGCCGCGGGAGTGGTGCAGAGCTGCCTTGACCGGATCGCCGAGCGCGAGCCGCTGGTCCGTGCGTGGAGCCATCTCGCCGGCGCTGCGGCTCTGGCGCGGGCGCGCGAGGTTGACGGATCGAGCAAAAAGACCTTGCTGAACGGGGTCCCGTTCGGCCTTAAGGACATCTTCGACACCGCCGACATGCCGACCACCTACGGCTCGCCGATCTATGTCGGCTGCCGGCCGGCCGAGGACGCCAGCGCCGCGTCATTGCCGCGGGCGGCCGGGGGCATCCTGCTCGGCAAGACGGTGACGACCGAGTTCGCCAACCGCCATCCCGGACCGACGACGAACCCGCATGACCCCAGCTTCTCGCCGGGCGGCTCGTCGAGCGGCTCGGCGGCGGCGGTGGCCGACTTCATGGTGCCGCTCGCGATCGGCACGCAGACCGGCGGCTCGGTGATCCGCCCGGCCGCCTATTGCGGCGTCGTCGGGTTCAAGCCGAGCTTTGGGCTGTTTCCGCCGGCCGGCATGCGGATCAACACCGAGACCCTCGACACGGTCGGCATCATGGCGCGCTCGCTCGGCGACATCGCGCTCTTCCGTGCCGCGATGACGGCGATCCCTTATGCGCCCCCGGCGATGCCGGAGACGGCGCCGCGGCTCGGCCTCTGCCGCGGACCGCATTGGGAGGAAGCGCAGCCGGAAGGCCGCGCCGTACTCGAAGCGGCCGCCGACCGCCTCGCAACCGCAGGCGCGGCGGTTCGCGACACCGAATTGCCGGCCGAGTGCGCCGAGGCCGACGAAATCCAGACCACGCTCGGGTCATTCGAGGGCCTGCGCAACCACATGCCCGAGCTCTATCGTCATGAAGCTTTGCTGAGCGCGGCGTTGCGCGACGAAAAGATCGCGCGCGGCCGCAAGCTTACTCTGGAAGCCTTCCGCAATGCCTGCCGCGGAGCCGAGAGGGCGCGCGCAGCGGCGCGAGAGTGGGCTGCCGGCTTCGATGCGATCCTGACCCTGCCGGCTCCCGGCCAGGCTCCGCGGGGGCTTGCATCGACTGGTTCGGCGGTCTTCAACGCGCTATGGACGCAGCTCTGGATGCCTTGTTTGACCTTGCCCGCCGGGCATGGCCCGGACGGGTTGCCGGTCGGCATACAGTTGGTCGGCTGCCGGCACGGGGATGCCCGGCTGCTCGAAGTCGGGCTCTGGGTCGAGCGCCAGCTGGAATGGGGAGACCGGTCATGAGCGGCGCCGAGCGCTTGACCGCCAGCGAGGCAGCGGCGCGCCTTTCCGCCGGTACGTTGACCGCCGAGGCTTTGACCCGCGATTGCCTGGAGCGGGTCCGTGCCCGTGCCAAGGTCAAGGCGTGGGCATGGCTCGATCCGGAACCGGCGCTGGCCCAGGCGCGCGCCGCCGATCGCGCCGGGCGGCCGGGCCTGCTGGCCGGGGTTCCGGTCGGGGTCAAGGATGTCATCGACACGGTCGATATGCCGACCCAGCACGGCTCACCGATCTACCGCGGCAACCGGCCCTTTGCCGATGCCGCCTGCGTCGCGCTGATCCGTGCCGCCGGGGGCGTCATTCTCGGCAAGACGGTGACCACCGAATTTGCCAACCGCGATCCCCGGGAAACCGTCCATCCGCACAATCCGGCGCACACACCGGGCGGTTCGTCGAGCGGTTCGGCCGCCGCGGTCGCCGATTTTCAAGTGCCGGTCGGGCTCGGCACCCAGACCGGCGGCTCGACGATCCGGCCGGCCGCCTTTTGCGGGGTCATCGGCTACAAGCCGAGCTTTGGCGAGTTCAGCCGCGTCGGCATCAAGATGCAATGCCACAACCTCGACACGCTCGGCATCATCTGCCGCAGCCTCGAGGACGTTGCGCTGATGCGCGGCGTGCTGCTGGCCCAAGACGTGCACCGGGTGGACCGTGCAGCGAGCGCGCCGCGCATCGGCTTTTGCCGCACGCCGGTATGGGACCACGCCGACGCCGACACCCAGGCTCTGCTCGAGCGGACCGCACTGAAGCTCGCGACCGCCGGCGCCGCGGTGCGGGATGTTGCAGTTGACCCCGTCCGACATTCTCGACCACCATCGCCGGATTTTCGAATTCGAGGCGGCGCGCAATTACGCCTACGAATACGAGATGCACGGCGACAAGCTGAGCGCCGCGTTGCGCGACGGGCTGCTGACACCGGGCCGCGCCCTGCCGCTTTCGGCTTATGTCGCGGCGATCGAGACTGCCGAGGCGTTCCGCCGTCATCTCGACGATCTCTTTGCCGAATTCGACCTGCTGCTGGCGCCGAGTGCGGTCGGCGAAGCGCCCGAAGGGCTCGGCTCGACCGGCGATCCGCGCTTCAATTCGATCTGGACCCTCGCCTGGACGCCGTGTGTGACCTTGCCCGCCGGGACCGGCCGCAAGGGGCTGCCGCTCGGCATCCAGCTGATCGGTCCCCGCTTCCGCGACGAGGCATTGCTCGACGCCGCCGCCTGGGTCGAGAAGAGACTAGACTGATTTACAGGAGGAGGAGACACAATGATCTACGAGCTGCGCGTATACCACTGCGTTCCCGGTCGTTTGCCCGATCTGGTCAAGCGGTTCGACACGCTGACCTTGCCGCTGTGGAAAAAGCACGGCATCCAGCAGGCCGGGTTCTGGACCGTGGCGATCGGGTCGTCGAACCAGGACCTTTACTACATGCTCAAATGGGAGTCGCTCGATGACCGGGCGAAGCGATTTGCCGGATTCCTGGCCGATCCGGAATGGGTGGCCGGCCGCGCCGAGACCGAAAAGAACGGTCAGATCGTCGCCTCGATCACCAACACGATCCTGCAGCCGACCACTTTCTCGTCGGTCAAGTAACGGAGGAAGCCATGCTCTACGAACTGCGCGTTTATCACTGCGTACCAGGGCGCCTGCCGGATCTGCTGAAGCGCTTCGATACGATCACCCTGGGGATCTGGAAGCGCCACGGCATCGAGCAGGCCGGCTTCTGGACCACCGCGATCGGCGATTCAAACCAAGCCCTCTACTACCTCCTGAAATGGGAATCGCTCGCCGACCGCGAGAAGAAATGGAATGCCTTCCAGGCCGATCCCGAATGGCACACCAAGCGGGCCGAGACCGAGAAGAACGGCGCGATCGTCGCCAGAGTGGAGAATTCCATCCTGCAGCCGACCAATTTCTCGGCAGTGAAATAACAGCTCACCACGGAGGCACTGCGAACCGGACGCATGATACGGGCGTGAACCACTGAGATTGCTTCGCTTCGCTCGCAATGACACTGCAATCGGCTGTCATTGCGAGGAGCGGAGCGACGAAGCAATCTGGTTCCGACCAATAGGCCTCTGCGTCTCTGTGGTGACCATCGCGGAGCAGCGAGGCCATAATTCTGCTCAATGGGGGGACAGCAGTGGCGCAATCGATTGTCGCCTACGTCGATACCGCGCTCGACGATGCCGAAATCGGCCGGATCCACCGGCGGGTGTTCGCGATCGTCACGGCCGGGTTGTTCTTCGACGTCATCGATTTCATCATCCTGGGCTCGCTCGTGCCGGACATGGTGCGCTCGAATTTCGCCACGCCAGCCCAGATCGGGACAGTTGGAACCGCCCAGATCATTGGACTCTTCATCGGCGCGATCGGCCAGGGCGAGTTCACCGACCGTTTGGGGCGCAAGCGGATCTATCAGCTGAGCGTGCTCCTCTACAGCCTCGCGACGATTGCGGCAGCCCTGGCGCCCAACCCCCTTACGCTCGCCGTCGGTCGCTTGATTGCCGGGATTGGACTGGGTGCGGCGGCGCCGGCATGCTTCTCCTACGTTGCCGAATATTCACCCAAGCGGATGCGCGGGCGGGTCACCGCCTTCATGCAATTCATCGGCGGTGCGTGCGTCTGGCCTCTGGGAACACTGTTCGCCCTCAGCTTCAGGGACACGATCGGCTGGCGGGGCGTCTGGGTCGTCATCGGCCTCGGCGGGCTCGTCGTCTTTCTGGTGAGCTTCTGGCTGCCCGAGTCGCCGCGCTGGCTGGTCACCCACGGCCATGGCAGGCGGGCGCTCGATCTCCTCGAACGAATGGGCCTCGGAAGGCCGCCATCCGCCGACGAGTTCGCCACCGACACGGGCGGCTATATCCGCAGCGATCCGATGGGCGTCGTGTTCCGCCGGTACAGGAAGCGCATCATCGCCGCGATGATCTGCTTTTTCGCGTTCTTCGGCGCCGCACTGGGTCTCGGCGGCTGGCTGCCGAACATCCTGGCGGATCGCGGTTTCACGATCACCAAATCCCTGACCTTCACCTTCGGGATGCAGCTTTCGTTCCCGTTGAGCAGCCTCTTCATGATGTATGCTCTCGAACGCTTTGGCCGGATCAGGACCGCGGTCAGCGCGTTCGTTCTCGCCGTCATCATGTCGATCACGTTTTTCTATTCGCGGTCGGACACGATGGTGCTGGTCGTCGGCTTTTGGATGAACTTCTTCATCCAGCTGGCCGGCAACTCGATGCAGATCTTCACCTCGGAGGTGTTCCCGACCAACGCGCGCGCCTCGGGCTTCGGCTTGGCGCAGAGCGGCGGGCGTGTCGGTGCGGCGCTATCATTTCCGGCGATCGGCCTTCTGAGCACCTACGGGCTCGGCTATGTAATGACCGGCATCGCGGTGATGATGGCGATCGCCGCCGTCGCGGTGACGCAGATCGGCACCGAGACCCGGGGGCGGGCGCTCGACGAGATCGCGCCGCCCGCCGGGTGAGTGCGAGGCGAGCTAACCCCTGAATATCTTCTCGAAACCCTGCCAGCAGGCATCGTAATCCCGTTGCAGGGCCGGGGTCTCGAGCGCGAAGCGGGTCGGGCGGATCACCAGCCGCGTCTCGAACATGAAGGCGAGCGTGTCTTCGATTTTCTGCGGCTTCAGCTCGGCGGCGACCGCGCGCTCGAAAGTGGCTCGGTCGGGGCCGTGGGCCGACATGCAATTGTGCAATGACGCGCCACCCGGGACAAAACCTTCGGCCTTGGCGTCGTAGACGCCCCTCACGAGGCCCATGAACTCGTTCATGTAGTTGCGGTGAAACCAGGGCGGGCGGAAGGTGTGCTCCGCGACGAGCCAGCGCGGCGGGAAGATCACGAAATCACAATTGGCAGTGCCGGGGGTGTCGGTCGGCGCGGTCAGCACGGTGAAGATCGACGGGTCGGGGTGGTCGAAGCTGACCGTCCCGAGCGTGTTGAAGCGCGCCAGATCGTAGGCGTAGGGGGCGTAGTTGCCGTGCCAGGCGACCACGTCGAGCGGCGAATGGTCGAAATCGGCCGCCCACAGATGGCCTTCGAACTTGGCGACGACCTGGCAGGGTTCGTCGCTCTCTTCGAAGGCGGCGACCGGGCTGCGGAAGTCGCGCGGGTTGGCGAGACCGTTGGCGCCGATCGGCCCGAGCTCGGGCAGCCGGAAGAGCGCGCCGTAATTCTCGCAGACATAGCCCCGTGCGCGGCCATCGGGCAGCCCGACGCGGAATTTGACGCCGCGCGGGACGACGGCGATCTCGCCCGGACCCGCCTCGATCAGACCCAGCTCGGTGGCCAGCAGCAGGCGCCCCAACTGCGGCACGATCAACAGCTCGCCGTCGGCGTCATAGAAGACGCGGCGTTCCATCGACCTCGTCGCGCGGTAGATGTGGATCGCGACACCCGAGCGCCCGCTCGCATCGCCGTTGCCGCCCATGGTCACGAGGCCGTCGATGAAATCGGCGGGCTCGTCGGGGAAGGGCAAGGGGTCCCATCTGAGACGGTTCGGCGGAGGTGCGGCCTCGTCGAACGGCGCGCTGCGGATCAGGCCGTTGTCGATCCGCCGGAAGGCGGGGTGCATCGCCGAGGGCCGGATGCGGTAGAGCCAGGACCGCCGGTTATGGCCGCGCGGCGCGGTGAACGGGGTGCCGGAAATCTGCTCGGTGTAGAGCCCGCGCGGCGGCCTTTGCGGCGCGTTCTGGCCTTCCGGCAGGGTCCCGGGCAACGCCTCGGTGGCGTGCTCGTTGCCAAAGCCGGCCAGGTAGCGGAGCTTTTCTTCCCTCATGCTCACTCCCGCGGGATGATCACCTTCTCCTCGACCACGAAGCTCTTGATCCGGCCGATAAACAACGCACCATCGGCGTGCAATCGCTTGGCCTCGGGCGACGCGTTTGCGCGTTCCATGGCGGCCCGGTCGTCGTACCAGAGCTCGGCGATGCCGTCGATCTCGACATCGGTCGAGGGAATGTCGGGACGCGTCCGCTCCTCGACAATGTGCGACTGCACATAGCGGCGTACCCCAGGTACCGCGTGGGCCAGCGGCGCATGCACCTCGAGCCAATGCTTGACGAAGTCCTCGTGGGTGAGGCCGCTCCTTGCGGGTCAGCAATCCGACACTCTTGATCATTGGGGTTAGCCCTTTCGTCGCTCGGCGCGCTGGCGCATGCTGCGCCGGGCAACGCCGAGGAGGAAGCATGAACATCGATCTTGCCGGCAAGCGTGCGATCGTCGCCGGCGGCAGCCGCGGGATCGGGCGCGCGATCGCGCTCGCCTTTGCCGAGGCGGGTGCCGGGGTGTCGATCTGCGCCCGCGGCGCCGAGCGGCTTGCCGCCACCCGCGAAGAGATCGCCCGGCACGGCGGCACCGCGCATTCCTCCGTCTGCGATCTCGCCGACGAGGCGGCGGTCCCCCGCTACATCGAAGACGCCGCAGCCGCACTCGGCGGGATCGACATTCTCGTCAACAACGCCTCCGGCTTCGGCGGCACCGACAACGAGGCCGGATGGGCGGTCCAGCGTCTCGGTCGATCTGATGGCGACGGTGCGCGCGATCCGTGCGGCGTTGCCCTACCTCGAAAAATCCGGTTCCGCCGCGATCCTCAACATTTCCTCGATCTCGGGGCTGCGCGCGACGCCTCGCACCCCGCCTTACGCGGCCCTCAAGGCGGCGGTGCTGAATTACACTCTGACCGAAGCTGCGGCCCTCGCCCGCAAAGGGATCCGGGTCAACTGCATCGCACCCGGTTCGATCGAGTTTCCCGGCGGCACCTGGGAGCGGGCGAGACTGAACAATCCGGACCTCTATGGCCGGATCCTTCGAAGCATCCCGTTCGGGCGGCTCGGCCGGCCGGAGGAAATAGCGCAGGTCGCACTCTTCCTGTGCTCGCCGCTCGCCGGCTGGGTCACCGGCCAAAACATCGCGGTCGACGGCGGGCAGATGCTCTGAAGAAGAGGATGTCGAGCATGCTGGACGAGAAGACCATCCGTTCGCTGGCTGCCCGCATCGAACAGGCGCGCAAGACGCACGAGCTGGTGCGTCCGGTGACGGCGCAATTTCCCGAGGCGACGATCGAGGACGCCTACGCGATCCAGCGCGCCTGGGTGGCACTCAGGCTCGCCGAGGGGCATCGGGTGCTGGGCCACAAGATCGGCCTGACCTCGAAGGCGATGCAGTCGCAGTCGAGCGTCAAGGAGCCCGATTACGGCTGCTTGTTGGACGACACGATGTTCAGCGACGGTGCCGAGATCCCAGCGGGGACGTTCACCGCGCCGCGGGTCGAGGTCGAGCTGGCGTTCATCCTGAGCAAGATGCTGCGCGGGCCCGGCTGCACGCTTTTCGATGTCCTGAACGCGACGGATTTCCTCATTCCGTCGATGGAGATCCTCAACTCGCGACTGCACCGGACCGACCCCGAGACCGGCAAGACCCGCACGATCGTCGACAGCATCGCCGACAACGCCGGCAATGCCGGTCTGGTGACCGGCGGACGGCCGTTCAAACCGCACGAGGCCGATCTCAGATGGGTCGCAGCACTGTGTTTCCGGAACGGCCAGATCGAGGAATTGGGCGTGGCGGCGGCCGTCCTCGGCCACCCGGCCAACGGCATCGCCTGGCTCGCCAACAAGCTCGCCCAGCACGATGTCGCCCTCGAGCCGGGCCAGATCCTGCTGAGCGGGTCTTTCATCCGCATTGTCGAGGCGCGCCCCGGCGACACCTTCCACGCCGATTTCGGCCCCTGGGGCTCGGTCTCCTGCCACTTCAACTGAAACAGCAGCGACCCCGGCTTTTCCCTGATGGCAGGGAAAAAACGCTTTCGAGCCTCCGAAAAACCCCCTCTGATCGCCGAAAATATGAGATATATCAGCATTATAGGTCCGCTCTGGTCGAGCCTGCCGGCAGCGGAATTTCGGTGCCGTAAACCGGGTTGGCAGCGGAATGGCAGCGGAATTCTGCCCCCGGCGCCGTGCGCTGATCGCCAATCCTCATCCTTGTCTCTTTCGCATGATAAATCGTATTCCAGAATATTGATATTATCACACTCACCCCGGAGTATCAATCACAGAAACCGCCGACTTGGCAGGGAGGGGCCTCTCACTCAACCCTCGCCCCGCTTGCGGGGAGAGGGAGGGACCCGCCAAGCGGGAGGGTGAGGGGGCGGCAAGTGATGGACGCGTCGAGATTTTCAGGAAAAAGTGGCGTCCCCCTCCGGCGGGAAGAGGCCCCTCACCCCGACCCTCTCCCCGCAAGCGGGGCGAGGGAGAAGAATTTACCGTGCTGCTGCGCGGGCCTCGCGGATGGCTTGCCAGACGCGCTCGCTGGTGGCGGGCATGTCGAGCTCTTTCACCCCGAGCGGCTCCAATGCATTCATGATCGCGACCATTACCGCCGGCAATGAGCCGACGCATCCGGCTTCGCCCGCGCCCTTGGCCCCCAGCGGGTTGGTCTTGGTCGGGACCGGGTTTTCGTGGATATCGATGTCGCACATCACGTCGGCTCGCGGCATCGCATAGTCCATGAAGCTGGCAGAGAGCAATTGCCCGGAGTGGCGATCGTAGGCGACCTGCTCCATCAGCACCTGCCCTATCCCCTGGGCGAGCCCGCCATGCACTTGTCCCTTGAGGGTCAGCGGATTGATTACGGTGCCGACATCGTCGACGACGACGTAACCGACGAGCCTGACCTCGCCGGTCTCGGGATCGACTTCCACCTCGCAGACGTGGCAGCCATTGGGAAAGGTCGCGCGCTCGGGTGCAAAGGTCGCGTTTTCGTAAAATCCCGGCTCCATCCCCGACGGCAGGCGCGCCGGTTGGAATGACGCCCTCGCCACTTGCGTCAGCGAGACATCACGATCGGTGCCGACGACCGTGAACTTGCCGTTCGCGAATTCGACATCCGCGTCGGCTGCTTCGAGCAAATGGGCGGCGAGCCGCTTTACCTTTGTCGATCACTTTCCCGGCGGCAAGGGTCAGAGCCGAGCCGCCGACCACCATCGAGCGGGAGCCGTTCGACCCCATGCCGAAGGCCACGCGGTCGGTGTCGCCGTCGATGTATTGGATGTCGTTGGGGTCGAGGCCTAGCCGCTCGCAAAGGATCTGCTTGAACGCCGTCTCATGGCCCTGCCCGTGCGCCTTGGTCCCCATCAGCAGCATCGCGGTGCCGCTCGGGATTGAAGCGGATCTCGGCGTATTCCGGGACGGGGCCCGGCGGCGGCCTCGACCGCGTTGGCGAGACCGATGCCCCGCAACACGCCTTGCTTCCTCGACGCCTCGCGCCGTGCCGCAAAGCCCGCATGATCGGCCGCGGCGAGTGCAGTCTCCATGTTCTTGGCGAACTCGCCGCAGTCGTAATTGGGGCCGAGTGCGGTCTGGTAGGGCATCGCGGCAGGCGAAATGATGTTTCGCCGTCGGAGCTCGATCGGATCGAGGTTCAGCTCCCGGGCGGCGGCCTCGATCGCGCGCTCGATCAGATAGATCGCCTCCGGCCGACCGGCGCCGCGATAGGGTGCGGTCGGACTGGTGTTCGACAGCACCGCATCGATGCTGACATAGGCAGCCGGAATGTCATAAACGCCGACCACCGTGCCGATCATCCCAAAGGGGGTGAGCAGCTGGCGATCGGACGCGATATAGGCGCCGACATTGGCGATCATGTGCAGGCGCAACGCCAGGATCTTGGCGTTGTCGTCAAAGGCGAGCTCGATCTCGCCGATATTGTCCCGCCCGTGCTCGTCGGCGAGGATCACCTCGGAGCGCTCGCAGCTCCATTTGACCGGACGGCCGAGCTTTTTTGCCGCCCATAAAGTCAGGCGGTGCTCGACATATTGCCATCCCTTGGCGCCAAAGCCGCCGCCGACATCGTGGCAGACCACCCGGACTTTGCTTTCCGGCACCTTGAAGACCATGTTGGCCAGCATGTTGCGGACGCGGTGGGGATAGTTGACGTCGGCGTAGAGGGTGTAGCGGTCCTCCCCGGCGTCGTAGGCGCCGATGGCGCCGCGCGGCTCCATGTACTGGGCATGCACCCGGCTGATCACGTAACGGCGGCGGACAATGTGCCGGGCGCGGGCGAAGGCGGCTTCGGTCTTGGCCTTGTCGCCGCGTTCGTAGGTGTGGGAGATGTTGTCGGGGTTCTCGTCCCAGACCCGCGCCGCGCCGGGCAGCGCCGCGTCGGCGGTCGAGGTGACCGAGGGCAGCGGTTCGTAGTCGATCTCGACCAGCTCGGCGGCGTCCTTCGCCTGCGCCAATGACTCGGCGATGATCATCGCGACCGGGTCGCCGACATAGCGCGCGCGATCGACGACCAGCGCCGGGCGTTGCGGCGCGAACATCGGCGATCCGTCGGCCTTCTTGCGCGGCATCACTGCCTTCGGCATGGCGAGCCCGTCGGCCGCGTAATCCGCACCCGTATAGACCGCGTGCACGCCCGGCGCGGCTGCGGCTGCGGACGTCTCGATCGCCCTGATCGCGGCATGCGCGTGCGGCGATCGCAGAAACACCGCATGGAGCTGCCCGGGCAGGTTGGCGTCGTCCTGATATCGGCCTTTGCCCTTGAGCAGCCTCGCGTCTTCGAGCCGGGTCACCGGCTGGCCGACACCGAACTTGATCATGACGAGACTCCTGGATGCGCGATCGGCAAAATCGTAGTCTGCCCGAGGTCGGGAGGATCGATGATGTTCTTACGCAACTGCTGGTATGTCGCAGGTTGGAGCCACCATATCGCCGCCGACAGCCTCGTGTCGCGCACGATGTTGGGCGAGCCGATCGTGCTCTACCGCAAGGCTGACGGCGGTGTGGTGGCGCTGGAGGACCGTTGCTGCCACCGGCTGGCACCGCTGTCCCGCGGGCGCATCGAGGGCGACGATCTGCGCTGCATGTATCACGGGCTGAAATTCGCCCCTTCGGGCAAGTGCATCGAGGTCCCCGGCCAAGATTTCGTCCCGAGCACCGCCATGGTCCGCAGCTACCCGGTCGTCGAGCGGGATTGCTGGGTGTGGCTGTGGATGGGCGATCCCGCGCTCGCCGACCCGGCGCTGATCCCGGCCGCTCTCGGACACGATGATCCCGACTGGTTCATGCAAACCGGCCAGCTCGCCTACGAGGCCAATTACGAGCTGATCAACGACAATCTCCTCGATCTGACCCACCTCAGCTATGTGCACGAGAAGACCCTCGGCCGGAACAGCATGAGCTGGGGCGAAAGCCGCCCGAAGATCACGCCGATCGAGCGCGGCCTGCGCATCGCACGCTGGGTCGTCAACAACCCGGCGCCGGCCTATCTGGGCCTGCCCCCCGAGGCCCGCACGGATATGTGGGCCTCCTACGACTATCTGGTTCCGGGCGTTTTCCTGCTCGCCACGCAATCCCACCCGCCGGGCACCGCCGCGGCGTGCAAGATGGCGGCGCCCACGTCCGAGCCGATGTGGCGATCGCTGACCTCGCAGGCGGTGACACCGATCTCCGAGCGGCAGACGGTCTATTACTACTCAGGCTGTCTCAGCCGCAGTTATGCGACCGAGGAGCAGTCGAAGCAGCAGATCGCCGTTTTCGAACGAGCATTCGCCGAGGACAAGGCGATGATCGAAGCCCAGCAACGGGTCGTCGAGCGGACCCCCGAGCGCCGGATGATGGTCCTGTCGACCGATGGTGCGCTCAACCAGTTCCGCCGGCTGATGGCGGGATTGATCGAGGCGGAGCAACAGTCTTTGTTGCGGCCGGCCGAACGCCGATTTGCCTGATTTGTCCTCGCCTCCCGCTTACCTAGTGGTAAAAATCAGACGGATGGTACCCTCCGGATCAGGGGGTCAGAGGTCGCT
>CAWCKT010000043.1:0-35694 GCA_963796155.1 uncultured Alphaproteobacteria bacterium
CTTTCACAAACTCTGAGGTGCGTGCGAAACGCCTCCTGATAAGGGATCGTCGGCGAGTTCGGAACCACCTGCTCGTCGCCGTCCGTCTCGATCATCGAGTTGGGGAGTGTTCTGGCCCGGTCGGCGCGCCTATGTTAGACGACACAGCCATGTCGACACCTCGCTCCGCCTTTCTTGCGGCCGCGACCGAACGCGGCTTCGTCCATCAATGCACCGATCTCGAGACGCTCGATGAGCGGCTCCGCGGCGGGCGGCTCACCGCCTATGTCGGCTACGACTGCACGGCGGATAGTCTGCACGTCGGCCACTTAATGTGGATCATGCTGCTGCGCCTGTACCAGAAGTGCGGGCACAAGCCGATCGTGCTGGGCGGCGGCGGGACGACCCGCATCGGCGACCCCTCGTTCCGCGACGAGGCGCGCCCGCTGCTCACCGACGAGCAGATCGCGCGCAACATGGCGAGCATCCGCCGGATCTTCGCCAATTTCCTGACGTTCGGCGACGGGCCGACCGACGCCATGGAAGTCAACAATGCCGACTGGCTCGATGAATTGCGCTACATCCCGCTGCTGCGGGACATCGGCCGGCATTTTTCGGTCAATCGCATGCTGGCTCAGGACAGCGTAAGGCTGCGCCTGGAGCGCGAGCAGCCGCTGACGTTCCTCGAATTCAATTATCCGATCCTGCAGGCCTACGACTTTCTCGAACTTGCGCGGCGCTTTGGCTGCGAGCTGCAGATGGGCGGCTCCGACCAGTGGGGCAACATCGTCGCCGGGGTCGAGCTGGCACGGCGCGCCGACGGGCGTACCCTTTTCGGGCTGACGACGCCGCTGATCGCCGCCGCCTCCGGCGCCAAGATGGGCAAGAGCCTCGGCGGTGCCGTGTGGCTCAACGCCGAGCGGCTGTCGCCCTACGAATACTGGCAGTTCTGGCGCAATACCGAGGATGCCGATGTCGGCCGCTTTCTGCGCCTCTTCACTGAACTACCGCTCGACGAGGTCGGTCGCCTCGAACAGCTCGACGGCGGTGAGATCAACGAAGCGAAAAAGGTCCTGGCGACCGAGGCAACCGCGCTGTGTCACGGCCGGCAGGCCGCAATCGCCGCCGCGGAGAGTGCACGAGCCACCTTCGAGGTGGGCGGTTTCGCCCCCGAATTACCGACGGTCGCCGTGCGGCGGGAGGAGCTGGCGAGTGGCATCGCGGCATTCGAAATGTTTGCCGGCGCCAAGCTCGCCACTTCCAAAGGCGAGGCGCGACGGCTGATCCGAGGCGGCGGCGCCCGGGTCAACGATCGCCCGGTCAAGAGCGAGACGGAACCCGTCACGCTCGCCGATCTCGATCCGAGCGGGTACATCAAGCTCAGCGCCGGCCGCAAACGGCACGCTCTGATCAGGCCGGTCTAACTTTCACATTACCGCGGAAGCGTCACTGTATTTCCAGGGATTCCTGGAGCGGCGGTGGGATGCCGAAATTGGGCTGGAGCATCCGGCGCAGGAAACCCGGAGTGAGCGCACTCAGCGGGTTGACCGAGAGCTGGGGGTCGGCGGCTGATCCGGTGGCCCGGTAGTTGGCGGCGAAGAGACCTTGCCCTTCGCCGCCGAGCAGCAGCGAACCGATCAGCGGAATATTGCCGATGACCGAGTTCAGCGCATAGGCCGGCACGATCGTCCCTTGGAGATCGAGCCGGTCCCGGCTGGGCTGAATTACGCCGTTGGCGGTCACACCGATCGCCCCGCCATAGGCGAGGAGGTTTTCGAGCACCAGATGATTGTCGCTGTAGTCGAAATCGCCTCGCAGCGTGCTGAACGGAATCCCCGAACCGGCGAGCATGCTGCTCACTCCGCTCAGCGAAGCAAGCGACAAGATCCGGGCAAAGCCCGGCGCTCGGACGAGGCTATAGTTTTCGCCCTCGACATGCCCATGCACGATGCGCTTGCCGGTGGCATCCGAGACCTGGCCGCTGACGGCGACCCGCCCGCCGACGATGTTGTCGGTGACATCGAGCAGGCTCAAGGTCGAGCCAAGGTCATCCGATAGAAAGCTGAGGCCACGCTTCCCCGCAGTGCTGTCAGCACGCAAATTGAGATGATGGCCGTTGCTGAAGCGCGCGTCGATCCGAGCAACCTGCCATTCCTCGCCCTCTCGCAGCAGGTGTGCCGACAGGTCGCGCACCTCCCGCCGCGGTCCGAGGATCAGGTGCCCGAGGCGCGCATCGATCAGCAGCGGTGGATCGCCGGCTGGATGTTGCGATGCACCCTCCTTACCGGAGTCTTTTATCCAATGGGTCAAATCGAGCCGCGGACCGTGGAGCTCGACGCGCCAGCCACCCTCCGGCCGGCGCGCGATGGTGCCCGCGATATCGTCGTCGCCGATGACGAGGCGTTCGATGTCGACGCGCTCGATCCGTTCCCTGTCCGGCGCGAGAGCAAGTGCCAGCCTCCCATAGAGGCCCGCGGTTTTCACCTCGATCTCACGCAGGCGCGTGATCTGCTCGTCCGCGAGATCGAGAACCAGTTTGCCGGAACCGGGAATATCGGGCGCCTTGTTCCACCCGGCCTCCGCGACCGACAGGCTGGCCGCGCGAAGGTCGAGGAGTGCCGCGGCCTCGGCGCGCCCCGCATCGAGGATCGAATAAGTCAGATCGATGCCCACCGGTCCGGTAATTCGGTCCGGGAAATAGTCGAACGCCAGCCGGCGCCGTTGCTCGTCGTCGAGCGTCAACGCGACGCGGTATCGGCCGCGCGGCCCGTTCTTTGGTCTAAAGAATACGCCGCCATCGATGCTTATCGGAATGCCGTCGAAGCGCGCGTTTCCTTGGAGATGCATACCCGGTCGGCTGATCTCGAGCGCAAAATCGCCGTCGCTCAGGTCGCGGTCCATCGCGGCCCCCGTGACTGCCGCACCGGTGAGGGTTGCCCGAACGCCATACTCGACATCGGCGAATTTCAAACTTTGCAGCAGTGGAAACCTGAAATGCAGGTTGATTTCGCTTTGGCCCGCGACGCGCGCCGGATCGACCCCGACATCATGGGCGTAGCGCAGAGGCTTGGCGTCGATGACCTCGAGGACCTCGCGGATCGGCCCCGACAAAGAGAGATCGATCGTCTGCCATTCCACCGGTGCGCCGAGGTCGGTGATGTCGAGCGATCCGCCGGTGACTTGAACGGATTTGACCGTTCCGCCGGTGGGGGTAAAGGTGAGCCGCTTGTTCGCGAGCGTGGCGGTGCCGCTGACCTTTCGTACCGGGGGGAGCCCGCTGAAGTAGTTGATCGTCAGATCATGGTACCGTAGAGAGCCACGGGCCGAGACGACCTCGGCCGATCGTTCGGCCGGATCGACCGCGAGATCGAGCTGGACGGCTGCCTGGTCGAGAATGCCGTCGTGCACGTTGGCGAGCACCCAGCGACGACCGCCTTTGCTCAGGACGGGTGGCCACAGGCTCTCGAATCTCGCCACCGGAACGTCGGCGAGCACGATCGCGAGCTTGCCGGGAATATTGGACGGCGCCGGATCGGTTCCGGCAATCAGCCCCGGCGTCACCCGGTCGAGGCTCCCCTTGACGCTGAGAACCGAGCCGCCGCCGAGATCGAGTTCGAGCTTCGCCAGGCGCAGCTGGCCGCTTTCGGGAGCATAAATGGCGTGCAGCTCGCCTTGGCGGAGCGCAAGCGCACCCTCCGGCAGCAACTCGCTTTTGAGCGATCCTGCGCCAAAGCCGAGATCGACGCGCACCCCCTCGGTGGTCAGCCCGGCAAGATCGATCCGCGTCTCGAGGGTGCCGGAAACCGGGAAACTGAAGGCCGCCAGAGGTGCCAGCTCGGGGGTGAGCGCGGCGAGCGCGGCAGGCTCGACTGCGCCGACCTCGAGTGCGAGATCCAGCACCCGGCGGGCGGAGGAATAGCGATAGCTGGCATGGAGCTCGGGTGTCCGTGCGCCGATTGCGAGCGCCATCGACAGGTCGCCCGCAAGGCCCTCCGGACTGCGTTCCAGCGTGGCGTCGACGCGGTCCGCCTGCCAATGACGCCCGGTTCGCTGGTCGTCCAGGATAAGGGTGGCGTCGCGAACCACGACCCGTCGCATCGACCGGAGCAGCGACCCGGGCCGCGGGGGACCGGCTGCCTGGTCGAGGATCTCGGGCCCAAAATTCGGCACGTCGGCGTCCTGGTTGCCAAAGCGAAAGCCGATCTTGCCATTCTGGTCACGAATGAAACGCAGGACCGGATGTTCGACGACGAGCCGTGTCGGCGCGAGCCTGCCGCGTAACAGCGCGCTGAGGCTGAAGCTCGCAGACATTTCGGAAAAGGTGGCGAGCTGCTCCCCGTCGGTGCGTGATAGATGTACGCCTTCGATCCGCAGATCGAGTTGACGATCGATGCGGTCGATGGCGAGGCCTACCCCCGATATGCCGATGTGGAGCCCGTCCACCGACCGGTTGAGGGCTTCCTCGACATAAGGGGTCAACCGGTCGAGCTCGACGGGGCCCTGGATCAGCCGCCAGAGGCCGAACCCGGTGACGAGGATCAGCGCTGCGGCGAGCGAGCCGAGCCACACCAAGAGGCGGTGCGCGCCCCGCCGCATTCGCACCGCCGCCGAACGGCGGCGCTTGGGTGAACCGGCAGGCTCATTGGGCTCCGCATTCCGTCCCGCGGCATCTGACCCGGCTGCAGGCGCGTCTTGACCCGAGACTGCCGACCGGCCAGTGTCCCCGCTCCGGCCGGGCATGCGGGATGAAGCTCTTATCTCACCTCTCCCCCGATGGTGACGGGTTGCCCAAACCGGCCGACGAACGCCGCCTCGCCCTCGGTTTCGAGGCCTGGCGCGGAGCGCTCTCTCTCGCAGAAGGCGATCCCGCGTCCCAGTCCGCGCGCCGCTGGAGCGCGACGCCCCCCGGACAAAGCCTGCTCGCCTCGGTTTTTGGCAACAGTCCGTTTTTGAGCGGTGTCGTGGTCAAGGAATGGGCGTTCCTGACGCGCCTCGTCGAGGAAGGCGCCGACCCGCTCTTCGCCCAGATCACCGCTGCCACCGAAATGTCCGACGATCTTGGCGAAGATACGGCGGCGTTGATGCGGCGCCTGCGGATTGCGAAACGGCAGGTGGCGCTTCTCGCCGCCGTGGCCGAATTCGTTGGAGCCTGGCCGCTCGAACAGCAGACGGGCGCCCTCAGCCGGTTCGCCGAGGCGGCGCTCGGCGCGGCGCTGCGCCATCTGCTGCGTGAGGCGGCAGGCAAGGGCCTGATCACGCTTCCGGCTCCGGACGAGCCGGAGAGTCAGAGCGGGCTCATCGTCCTCGGCGTCGGAAAGCTTGGGGGATATGAGCTCAATTATTCGAGCGATATCGATCTGATCCTTCTTTTTGATCCCGCTCGAGCGCGGGTGAGTGCACGTAACGGCATCGAATCCTTCTTTGCTCGACTGGCGCGCGATCTCGGACGCATCCTCGACGAGCGGACGGGCGACGGCTACGTATTTCGCACCGATCTCCGGCTCCGCCCGGATCCGGCATCCACTCCGCCGGCGCTGTCTGTCGCAGCCGCACTCGCCTATTATGAAAGCGTCGGCCAAAATTGGGAACGTGCTGCGCTGATCAAGGCCCGTCCGATCGCCGGCGACCGGGCCGCCGGGCGGCGTTTTCTGCGCGAGCTGCAGCCCTTCATCTGGCGAAAAAACCTCGATTTTGCGGCGATTCAGGACATCCATTCGATCAAGCGTCAGATCAATGCCCATCGCGGCGGCGGCAGAATTGCCGTCGCAGGGCACGACATCAAGACCGGCCGCGGCGGCATCCGCGAAATCGAATTCTTTGCACAAACCCAACAGCTGATCTGGGGCGGGCGGATGCGCGAGCTGCGGGCCGGCTCCACCTGCGAAGCGCTGCGCCGCCTTGCAGGCGCCGGCCGCATCGATCCCCTGACAGCGACAGAGTTGATCGACGACTATCGGTTCCTGCGCCGTCTCGAACACCGCTTGCAGATGGTCGAGGACGCCCAGACCCATGCGCTGCCCTCGGACCGCGCCGGGATAGCGCGAATCGCTGCCTTTCTCGGCTATCCGCAGACGGATGCGTTTGTCGCTGACCTGCTGACCCACCTCACTTCCGTCGAGAGGCACTACGCCGGGCTGTTCGAGCACGCGCCAAGCCTTGCCGGGCCGGGCAACCTCGTCTTCACCGGGGTCGAAGACGATCGAGAAACCCTGCGCACCCTGTCTCTTCTCGGCTTTGCCAAGCCCGCATCCGTCGCCGCACTGGTGCGCGGCTGGCATCACGGCAGGCTGCGGGCGACCCGCAGCCAGCGGGCGCGCGAGATCCTGACCGAGCTTGTGCCCGAACTGCTGCGCATATTCGGCGCCACATCGCATCCGGATACCGCACTCGTGCGGTTCGACCAATTTCTGTCGCATCTTCCGGCGGGCGTGCAGCTCTTCTTGCTGTTTCATGCCAATCCGGGACTTCTGGAGCTGGTTGCCGAGGTCATGGCCGGAGCGCCACGCCTGGCCGAGCAGCTCGCCCAGCGACCCGCGCTGCTCGATGCGGTGCTGACGGAGGGCTTCTTCGCGCCCTTTCCGGATCGCGCCGGCCTCGCCGCCGATCTCGACCAGATGCTCGCCGGCGCGCGCGATTACGAGGACATGCTCGACGTGCTGCGGCGCTGGGCCGGAGAGCGGCGGTTTCAGGTCGGGGTCCAGCTGTTGCGCCGCGCGCTCGATGGGCAGCAGGCGGGGGCAGTCCTCGCCGACATCGCCGAAGCCGCACTCGCAGCACTGCTCCCATCGGTGGAGACAGAGTTCGCTCGGCGCCACGGGCGGGTCCGAGGCGGCGCGTTCGCGGTGATCGGGATGGGCCGGCTCGGCAGCCGCGAGATGACCCTCGCCTCCGACCTTGATCTGATCCTGATCTACGACGTGCCGCCCGGCGGGGAGATGTCCGACGGACCCCATCCGCTTCCCATCGCCAGCTATTACGCGCGACTGAGCCAAAGGCTGATCGGCGCGATCACCGCGCCGACCGCGGAAGGCCGGCTTTACGAGGTCGACATGCGGCTCCGGCCTTCCGGGGCATCGGGACCGATCGCGACGAGCCTTGCCGGGTTCGCCCGCTACCAGCGCGAATCCGCCTGGACCTGGGAACACATGGCGTTGACCCGGGCGCGGCCGGTCGCCGGCGATCCGGCGCTGCGCCGGCGCATCGCCGACGAGATCAGTGTCGTACTCGGTGCGACACGTAACGCCCGGCGCCTGCTGATCGACGTCGCCGACATGCGCCGGCGCATCGCGGACGAGAAGCCCCAGCCCTCGCGCTTTGATCTCAAGAACCGGCGCGGCGGGCTGCTCGACCTCGAATTCATCGGGCAATACCTGGTGCTGCGCGAGGCCGCTTCTTCTCCGCAAATCCTGCGACGCGATACGGCGGCGGCGCTTCGGGCGCTCGGCGAGGCGGGAGTGCTGTCACCGCAGGCGCAGCGCGAGCTGCTCGACGCTCTCGGGCTGCTGGGCCATGTGCAGGCGCTCTTGACTCTGCTGCGCGGTGAAGCCGCCCAATCGCAGGGCTTTCCCAAGGCCGACGCAGCGACGCTGGCGCGCTGCGCCGGTGCGGTTGACTTCGCCCAGCTGGACGCGGATATCACTGCCGCGACCGCGCGGGTTCGCGGCTGGTACCGGCGGCTGATCGAGGAACCGGCCCGCCGCGCCGCGCAGCAGGCGGCGGAAGAGACAGGAGAGAGTGCGGCATGAGCATCGAGCCCGGCGACAAAGCCCCCGATTTCACGCTGCCCACCGACGGCGCCGGCAGCGTCACCTTGTCCAAGCTCAGCGGCAAGAAGGTGGTGCTCTATTTCTATCCCAAGGACGACACCTCGGGCTGCACCGCCGAGGCCTGCGGGTTTCGCGATTCGTTCCCGGATTACGGCGGGGCGGGTGCGGTGGTGATCGGAATATCGAAGGATTCGGTCGCCTCGCACGACAGGTTCAAGAAGAAGCACGGGCTGCCGTTCATCCTCGCCTCCGATGTCGATGGCGAAATCTGCGAAAAGTATGGCACCTGGGTCGAGAAGAGCATGTACGGCCGCAAATACATGGGCATCGAGCGGGCCACCTTTCTGATCGACGGGGCAGGGATCGTGCGCGGCGTCTGGCACAAGGTCAGGGTGCCGGGCCACGTCGCCGAAGTGCTCGCGGCGGCGCGCGCCCTCTGACCACCGCAACAGCTGACGGGACTCTGAACGGCGCGGCGGTCGCGATCCTCGCCACCGCCGAGCCTGCCGCCAAGGCAGCGGCGAGCCGGTCGCTCGCCGCGGCCTGGATCGCCGGTGCGATGGGGCTCGGCCGGGCGGTGCCGCCAGCGCGTCCGGCCCGGCCGGAACGCCCGGTGCTGCTTCCGCCCAAGGAAATGCCGAAGCGCCGGGCGCTCGGCTCGACGGCCGGCCGCATCGCGCTCATTCATGCCCTTGCCCATATCGAGCTCAACGCGATCGACCTCGCCTGGGATCTCGTCGCCCGCTTCTCGGGTGAAGGACTGCCACGCGCCTTCTTTGACGACTGGGTTGAAGTCGCCGCTGAGGAGGCCTGCCATTTCGAGCTGCTGGCGGGCCGGTTGGCCGATCTCGGCGCTCGATACGGCGACCTCCCGGCCCATGACGGGCTGTGGGAAGCGGCGGCGGCGACGGCCGACGACCTGCTCGCGCGTCTCGCCGTCGTGCCGCTGGTGCTCGAAGCGCGCGGGCTCGACGTGACGCCGGAGATGGCCGCACGCCTCGAACGGGCCGGCGATGCCCAGAGTGCGGCGATCCTGCGCCGCATCTATCGCGACGAGATCGGTCACGTCGCGGTCGGGTTGCGTTGGTTCGATCGCCTCTGCCGGGCGCACGGCCTGGTCCCGCAGGCGGTCTTCCACGAGCGTGTCCGGCGCTGCTTCAAGGGTGATCTGAAGCCGCCCTTCAACCGCGAGGCGCGCGCCGCCGCCGGCTTTCCGGCGCAATATTACGAGCCGTTGGCTGCGCGGCGCGCTGAGTTGCCGGCCGAGCTCCGTATCTAGACAATCATAAATTGCGCAGGCGATCCACCACCGCCGAATTTGCAGCGGATCTGCCGCAAAACCTCGTCTTTAGGTTGAACTACGCCCTACTTGGCCGAGCCCCGCAGTACCCATGGCGAAAGCCCCTTCCATATCGGCACCTCTTGGGTCCTATCGGCGGCCCGGTCAGGACCCTCTATGGGTGGAAGTATGAAATGTGAATCAGGCAATTCTATGGTCGGTCGAAATCGCAATAAACCGCCGCTCTTCGCAGATCCTCGGCCGTCAGCCCGCGCAAGACCTCCTCATCGATGTCATTGGCGCGGAACGCGGGCACATATTGCCCGAGCCCGAGGCCGTGCAACCATTCGCCCGTATCCATTAACGGTTTCGCGGGGCTTGTGGCTGATGTATGGGTACCCATATCATGGATCCCATAGAGAAGGGTCTTATGAAGACAACCGTGGAGATTTCCGATGCGCTGCTGCGCGACGTCCGCAAGCTCGCGGCGCGGGAAGGAGTCACTCTGCGGACATTGGTGGAACGCGGGCTCCATTGCGTGCTTGCTGAGACGAATGGCGGCGTGCCGTTCAAGCTGCGGCGGGCGAGCTTCAGGGGCCAGGGGCGAGCGGCGGAGCTGCGCGAGGCGTCATGGGACAGCTTGCGCGATCTCATCTACCGGGATCGCGGCGCGTGATCGCCGTCGGTACCAACATTCTTGTCTACGCGCATCGCGAGGATTCGCCGTTCCACGAAGCAGCCTTTGAGCGCGTGGCGGAGTTGGCCGAGGGGCCGGCAGTCTGGGCTATTCCTTGGCCATGCCTGCACGATTTCCTCGCGATCGTCACTCATCCGCGCATCTACGCGCCGCCGACGCCACTGGCCCAGGCCCTCGACCAGGTTGATGCCTGGCTCGAATCGCCGACGCTGACGCTTTTGACCGAGTCGGCATCGCATTGGCTGATACTGCGCGGTCTGCTGGATGATGGACGCATCGCGGGGGCACAGGTCCATGACGCGCGGGTCGCGGCGCTGTGTCGGCAGCATGGCGTGCGCGAGCTATGGTCGGCCGACCGCGACTTCAGCCGTTTCGCCGGGCTCGCGGTGGTCAACCCGCTGGTTCACGCTAACTGATCGAGCAGCGCCTTCGCGTCCTTCAGGTCGGCGGCGTCGAACCCCTCGGTGAACCAGCCGTAGACCGACGCTAGCAATTCGTGCGCCTCGGCTCGCCTGCCCTGTTCGCCCCACAGCCGCGCCAGGCTCGTGGCAGCGCGCAATTCCAGCGATTTCGCCTGTTGGGCTTGGGCGGTGCGGATCGCTTGCTGAAGGGAGGCCTGGCCCTCGTCGAGCTTGTTTTCGGCGAGCAGCACGGTCCCGGTAAGGCGGTGCAGTTCCGCATCCCACATATGCTCGCCGGTGGCGTCCGCTGTTGCCAATCCCTGCCGCAGTGCGGCCAGTGCCGCCGCCCGATCGCCGTGCCAGACCAAACCCGCGGCCAGGAACGCCAAACCGTAAGGCAAATAAAAGGTGCGTCCGAGCCCGGTCCATTTCGTTACGCCCTCGCGAATGCGCGCGATTGCTTCGTCGACCGCACCTTGTCCGACCATAGCCACGCCGCGTAGGATGCTAGGGTCGTAGATTAACGAGAACCGTTGCTCCGCAGCCAGCACCTCGGCGGCTTCGATTAGGCCCAGGGCTCGCTCGGGCTCGCGGCGATTGAGGTAAACCACCGAGGAAAGAGCGAGAGCGATACTCAGCGTGAACGGGTGGGCGATCCGCTCCGCCAGCGCCAAAAACTCAGCGGCGCTTGCGAGCGCCTTCTCCGGATATCCGAGCAACCATTCGGCCTGAGCGCCAACATATCGGGCGCAGACACCGGGATCATGTCCGCCGTAGACGAGACGATGAGATGCATGCTTCTTTAAATCGTAGAGCCGCCGCCCGGCATCGGCGTGCTCGCGCGCTTTTCCCGGATCCCCGGCCCAATACCACGTCGCCCAGCCGCTATGATGCGCCTGGAGCTGCAATCCATCATCTCCCCCCCGTTCGGTCACACTCAGCAGTCTCTCTGAGAGCGGCTTGGCGGCGGCTATTCGACCGGACACCAGATTTGCCTGCCACAGCCCGTAGAGCGCCTCAAACCGTTGCTGCGGCTCGCCGTCTCTTTCGGCAAGCTCGTGTGCCCGCATATAAGGCAGCTTCGCTTCGACTGCGCCTTTGGTAGGGTATAGACAGAACCCCAACGCCAGTTGCAGCTCGATTTCGCGACTGTTCCGGACCGGGCTGTCCGGTAACGAATGCAGCAGGCCGAGACCCCGCTCCAGGTGGGCAATCGCTTCGAGGTAAGCCAATCGCGCTGCGGCATGCTGCCCCGCCTTCAGCCATTGCTCGACCGCGCGCTCCGTATTGCCGGCAGCCGTCAGATGATGCGCAAGCAACTCCGGTTGGCGCTCGATGAGATCGGGGAAATGCTTTTCCAGCGCCGCCGAGACGCGTGCGTGCAATTCCTGCCGTCGCCCGCGCAACAGGGTGGAGTAGGCCGCGTCCTGCACCAGGGCATGCTTGAACAAGTAGGAGGCGTGCGGAGCGGTACCGTGACAGAATAAGAGCCCGGCCTCGCTGAGCCGATCCAATGCGGCTTGCAGCTCTTCCTGATGAAGCTGCGCGACCGGCTCGATCAATTCATAGGCAAACTCGCGGCCGAGCACCGCGCCGATTTGCGCAATCTCCTTGGGCGGCGGCCCGAGCCGGTCGAGCCGCGCCATCAGAGACGCATGCAAGGTCGCCGGCACCGAAAGCGCGGCAAGCGATGTCGTCGCCAGCACCGCGGCAACCCGGTCTCCCCTCTCGGCGCTTTCCAGCACCGCCTTGGTCACCTCCTCGACAAACAGTGGCACCCCGTCGGTGCGCTCGACGATCTCCGCGATGATCTGGGCGGTGAGCGCGGCATTGCCGGCCAGAGTTTGTACCAGCGCCTCGCCGTCGCGTTCGCCAAGTCGATTGAGCGCCAAACTCGTGACCTGGGAGCGGCCGCTCCAGGGCGGCTGAAATTCGGGACGAAAGGTGATCACCAACAGCACCGGCAGCCGCCGCACCCGGTCGACGGTCAGATCCAGCAGCTCGCGCGAGGTCGGGTCGATCCAGTGGGCGTCCTCGAAGACCATCAAAACCGGCCGGCCGAGCGCGAGCCCTTCGAGTTGATGCAACAGCGCTTCGAACAGCATCTCGCGTTTGCGCTGCGGGCTGAGATTGAGGTCGGCAGCCAAACTCGGCAGTGACAGCAGCTCGGCCAACAGCTCGATTTCGTTATCGCTCGGCGCACCGGGTGCGAGCAATTCTCGCAGCTTGCCGAGCTTCCGCTCGGCCGTGTCGCCACGCGCAAAGCCGGCGGCACGTTCGAGTTGGACGATGAACGGGTAGAGCGCACTGTCCTCATGATAGGGCGAGCAGAAAAAGCGGAGCCTCGTGTGCTGATCGCTCTCGATGCGCTCCGACACTGCCGCGGTCAGCCGCGATTTGCCGATCCCCGGCTCACCAGAGATCAGCACCACTCGGCCCTCGCCGGTTTTTGCCTGCTCCCAGCGCCGCAGCAACAGGTCGAGTTCTTCGTCGCGCCCGATCAGCGGCGTCGCCTCTGAGCGCAATGCCTCGAAGCGGCTCAAGACGCCGCTTTCGCCGATCACACGCCAGGCGCGCTGGGGTTCGGCAAATCCGGCGAGTTGCTGCGGCCCGAGATCCTCGATCTCGAACAGTCCACCGATCTGGCGTCGGGTGCTCTCGGCAATGACCAGCGTGCCCGGCTGGGCCAGTGCCTGCAGCCGTGCGGCCAGGTTCGGCGTCTCGCCGACGACCCCACGCTCCTGCGCGGCACCCGCGCCGATCAGATCGCCGACGACGACAAGCCCGCTGGCGACGCCGAGCCGCACATTTAACCGTTCGGCGGTCGCGAGCCCGCCGACCGCGTCGATGACGGCGAGCCCGGCCCGGACCGCCCGCTCCGCATCGTCCTCATGCGCCTCCGGATAGCCGAAATAAATCAGCACCCCATCGCCCATGTACTTAGCAACAAAGCCGGCGAAGCGGGCGACCGTGTCGGCGACGCAACGGTGATACGCGCCGACAATCTCGCGCAGATCCTCGGGATCAAAGCGCGTCGATAGCGGCGTCGAGCCGACCAGATCGCAGAACATCACGGTCAGCTGCCGCCGCTCGGCCTCGGCTTGTGCCGATGCAGCGGGCGGCGCCTCGGTCAGGGGAGCGGCGGGCACCTCGGCGCCGAGCGCTGCGATTGCGTCGAGCAGCCGCCGACGATGGCCCACCAGACCAACTCCAAGATCCTTCAGATCTTCGGCCGTCAGGCTTGGTAAGACACCTCGCGTCAATCTCGTTCGCGCGGAATGCCGGCTCGTATTGCTCGAGCCCGAGCCCGCGCAGCCAGTCCGCTACATCGATCGACATTGCGTTCCCCGCGGGTCTTGTGCGAGCAGTATAAAGTCGAACTCTTGTTCAAGATACCGATGGAACCGACCTCTCTGATTGTAAACGGCGGCGCCGTCACGGTGACCGCGGACGGCGACACGCCCCTACTCGACATCCTGCGCAATCATCTCGGCCTCGTCGGAACGAAATTCGGCTGCGGCCAGGAACAATGCGGCTGCTGCATGGTGCTGGTCGACGGCCGCCCGGAGAAATCGTGCGGCAAGCCGCTGTCGGCGGTCGCCGGCAAGGCGATCACGACGATAGAGGGCCTCGGCACGCCGGAGCGGCCACACCCGCTGCAGCAAGCCTTTCTCGACGAGCAGGCCGGCCAGTGCGGCTATTGCCTGCCCGGCATCCTGATCTCGGCCAAGGCGTTGCTCGACCATAACCCGTCGCCGTCGCGGGCAGCGATCGCCGCCGCACTCGACGACAACATCTGCCGCTGCGGCAGCCACATCCGCATCCTGCGCGCCGTAGAACGCGCCGCCGCCCTATTACGCGAAGGAGCCGCCCGATGAGCGCACCACCGCCACTCCCGGCGCTGCTCGCCGGCAATCCGCGGCTCGATCAGTGGGTCGGGTTTCCGGCACCCGGCCGTGTGGCGGTCTCGACCGGCCGGGTCGAGATCGGCCAAGGGGTGCTGACCGCAATGCTGCAGATCGCCGCCGACGAGCTCGACGTGGCACCGGGCCGCATTCTGCTGCAGACCGGCGACACCGATCTGACCCCCAACGAAGGCTACACCGCGGGCAGCCAGTCGATCCAATTTGGCGGCGTCGCCTTGCGCATGGCGTGCGCCGAAGTGCGCGCGCTCTTCCTCGACCATGCCGCGGCGAGCTTCGGCTATTCCCGAGCGGACCTGGCGGTCCGCGACGGTGCGATCACCCACCGCGGCGAGCCGACCGGCCACGATTATTGGTCGCTCTGTAGGGCTGTCGATCTCCGGCGTCAGGCGACCGGCGGGCCGCCAACCAAGAGTGTGAGCGACTATCGCGTCGTCGGGCAGAATGCGCGGCGCGTCGATCTCGCCGCGAAGGTGTTCGGCGAGCCCGGCTTTTGTCCACGACATGGTTCTCGACGGCATGGTGCATGCCCGCGTCGTGCGCCAGCCGCGCCGGGGTGCGGTGATCGCGAGCGTCGACGAGGCTGCCCTGCGGCGCGCCGCGAAAGGGCCGATCGAGATCGTCCGCCACGGCAACTTCCTCGCGATCCTCAGCGCAGACGAGACGGTCGTCGAAGCGGTCGCCGCCGTGGCGCCCAATCATGTTGTCTGGGACGGGGTCGAGGCGATCAATCCCTTCCAGGAAGAGGCGCGGTGGCTCCTGCAACAGCCGTCGATCGACCGCACCATCGGCGCGCCCGCTCCATCCGAGCCGACCCCCGGGACGACGCGGCGCGAGGCGACCTATACCAGGATGCACATCGCCCACGCCTCGGTGGCGCCCTCCTGCGGGCTCGCCCGATACCGCGACGGACGCCTCCAGGTGTGGACCCATTCGCAGGGCGTCTACCCGCTGCGCGATGCGCTGGCGCGGACATTGAAGCTCGATCCGGCGGCGATCTCGGTCAAGCACGTGCAGGGACCGGGCTGCTACGGCCACAACGGCGCCGACGACGCGGCGGCCGATGCGGCGGTCATCGCGTTCCACAGGCCGGGCGAGCCGGTCAAGGTGCGCTGGCGGCGCGAGGAGGAATTCGGCTTCGAGCCGGTCAGCCCGGCGATGGTGGTGACGGCGCATGCCGTGCTCGATGGAGCGGGGCGCCCCGCGGACTGGACGACCGAGATCTGGAGCGGACGGCACTCGAGCCGGCCGGGCGGCGGCGGCAATCTGCTCGCCGCCGAAGCCCTGCCCGACCCGCCGCCGCACCCGCCCGCCGTCGAATCGGGATATCCGCCGGGGGCCGGCACCCGCAACGGCGAGCCGCTCTACGATTTCCCGAAGAAGCGCATCGTCCATCACCTGATCGCCGAAACGCCGGTGCGGACATCGTCCTTGCGCGGCCTCGGCGCCACCCTCAACGTCTTCGCGATCGAGTCGTTCATCGACGAGCTGGCCGAACGGGCGGGCCAGGACCCGCTCGCCTACCGGCTGTCGCTGCTGTCCGACGCGCGGGCGCGGGCCGTCGTCGAGCACGTCGCGCGGATCGGCGGCTGGCAGGCGGGGCTGCCGTCCGGCCCCGGACGCGGCCGCGGGATCGCCTTCGCCCGCTACAAGAACATGGCCGCCTATGCCGCGGTCGTCGCCGAGGTCGAGGTCGACGAGAGTGTGCGTTTGTTGCGTGTGTGGTGCGCGGCGGATGCCGGTCTCGTCATCAACCCGGACGGTGCGATCAACCAGCTCGAAGGCGGCATCGTCCAGGCGGCGAGCTGGGCGCTCAAGGAGGGGGTGCGCCTCGATAGGCGCCGGCATCAGCTCGCGCGACTGGGAGAGCTACCCGGTGCTCAAGTTCAGCGAGGTGCCGGAGGTGACCGTCGAGCTGGTCGACCCCATGGCGGACCGTCCCTGTCTCGGGGTCGGCGAGGCGGCGGGCGGGCCGACCGTCGCGGCGATCGGCAACGCCGTGGCACACGCGCTGGGGGCTCGCTTGCGTGACCTGCCGCTGACGCGCGAGCGCGTCATGGCGGCTCTGCTGAGGGCGTAGCCTCTATCCGGCGCGGCTGACCTCGACCGGCGTGTCGTTGAAGCAGGCGCCTTCGGCGAGATCGGCCTTGAGATCGGCGGAGACGAGGGCCGAGATCGTCTGCCCGGTCCGGCTCGTCGCGAGCCATGCGCCCTTCTCGCTGGCGACGACCCCCGGCCGCACCGCATCGGTCACCGCGAGACGCAGGATGACCTCGCCGCGGTCGTTCCACACCCGCACGTCGCTGCCATGCGCGAGGCTGCGCTGCGCCGCGTCCTCGGGGTTCATCAAGAGCGGTGGGGTCCGGCGCGAGCCGGCGAGGTCGCCGAGGGTCGAGGAAATGCGCCTGTCGGAAGCCGGTGAAATCAGCATCAGCGGAACCCCCACCCTCCCCTCCCCCGCATGCGGGGGAGGGGAGGGTGGGGGGCGCCAGCCCGGCAGCAAAGCCGCGGCACCCCAGCGTTCGGCCAGCGCCTCCGATCTGAGCTCGATCTTGCCCGACGGCGTCGCCGGAAAGACGTTGTCGAAGAGAGAAAGCGGCTTGCCGTCGGGTCCCGTCATCTGCAATGCCCGGCGGGTCGGGATCTCGCTCGGTCGGATGCCGTCGAGCCGGGGATCGGCCTGGTCGACAGCGTCGTCCATCAGCTCCGCATCGCTGGCCTCGAAGCACGGTTCGTCGAAGCCGAAGCGGGCGGCGAGACGGCGGAAGATCTCCGTGTTCGGCAAGGACTCGCCGCGTGGCGGGATCACCGGCTCGGCGCGCTGCAGCCAGTGATGGCCGTAGGACGGGTAGAGATCGGCATATTCGAAATGGGTCGCGGCCGGCAATACGATGTCGCAATAGGCCATGCTCTCGGTCATCGTCAGCTCGACGCCGACGGCGAATAACTCATCGCGGGCGAGCCCGACGCGCATGCGGTTCTGGTCGGGATGCACGACGATCGGATTGTGGTTGTAAATGAAGAGCGCGCGCAATGGCGGGTCGACGTCGTCCTCGGCGAGGTGCCGGCCGACATCGTTGATGTTGAGCGTGCGGGTGCCGGCGGGCAGCAGATCCGGCCGCTGCAGCCGGGCCGGGGTCTTGGGAAAGGCATTGCTCGCGCCGAGAACGATGCCGCTCCCTTTGCCGAGCTTGCCCAGCAATGCCGGCAAGGCGATTGCGGCGCGAATACCACTGCCGCCATTGCGTCCGCGTTCGAGCCCATTGCCCGGCGTCAGGATGAGAGGATCCGCCTCGGCGAGCCAGCGCGCAAAGGTCAGGATCTGGCTTTCCTCCAGCCCGCAGACCCGGGCCGCTCGTGCGGCCGGCCACTGCCTCGCGCGCGCCATGAATTCCTCGGCGCCCAGCACATTGGCGGCAATGAAGGCGGTGTCCAGCGACCCCGACCGCTCCAGTTCGGCGGCGACCGACCAGGCGAGCAGGACATCGGTGCCAGGAAGCAGTTGCAGATGCAGATCGGCCTGTTCGGCGATCTTGGTGCGCAGCGGGTCGACGACCACCAGCCTGCCGCCGGCGCGCTGCGCCCGGCGAATGACTCGGACGAGATGCAGATTGGTGACCGTCGCGTTGTTGCCCCAGACTACGTTGAGCCGGGCGTGCTCGGCGAATTCCGGCGGGCATCCGGGGACGGCGCCATAGGTCCCCGCCCACGCCTCGCTGCGCACCCCGCCACACAGCGCCCGCCGGTAGAGCTGGGTGGCGCCGAGCCGATGAAAGAAGCGCAACGACATGCTGTCGCCGGCGAGAAAGCCGTGCGGGCCGGCATAGTTCAATGGCATCACGGCCTGCGGTCCCCACCGGCCAATGACGGCGCTGACCTGTTCGTAGATCGCGTCGAGTGCCCCCTCCCACGAGACGCGTTCGAACTGTCCGGAACCCTTGGGCCCAATGCGGCGCAGCGGATAAAGCAGGCGCTGCTCCCCGTGCACGAAATCGCCCGTGTAGCGGGCGACCTTGTTGCAGATGACGCCGTCGGTGTAGGGCGCCGCGTCGGAGCCGCGCACCTTGACGATATGGCCGTCATCGACGCCGACCGTCAGGCTGCAGGCGTCGGGACAATCAAAGGTGCAGACACTCGCAAATTCTTCGAAGCCCATGGAAATCTCCCTTCCTTTTTAATAGCCCCGTTGCCAATCGATCACATTGCGCAATGGCCTGCCGTCGATATACGCGCGCAGATTGTCGCAGAAGAGGTCGATGGCGCCGTGCCGATCCTGATCGCTGGCGCCCGAGACGTGCGGCGTGATCAGCACCCTGGGATCGGACCACAGCCGTGCCGGCGGCGGGTGCTCGAATTCGCCGACATAAACATCGAGTGCCGCGCCGCGCAAGTGACCGCGCTCGAGCGCATCGGCTAGCGCGTCCTCGTCGACGATCTCGCCGCGGGCGACATTGACGAGCACGCTTCCCGCCTTCATCAAGGCAAAGCGGGCTTGGTCGAAGAGCCGATTGGTCTCCTGTGTCCATTGGCAGCAGATCGCCACGAAATCGCTCTCCGGCAAGTATCGATCGAGATCCGCGGGACCGCCCAGTTCACTGAACCCCGATGGCAAGGGGTCGCCCGGTTCCGGGCGGCGGCGAGTGCCGACGACCCGCATGCCGAATGCCGCGCAGAGTCTGCCGACTTGGCACCCGATGCCGCCGGCGCCGACGACGCAGACGGTCTTGCCCTCGATCAGAAGCGGCCGATAGGCGCGATGGTCAAAGCTGCCCGCGGCGCGATCGACGGCGATGCGCTGCAGGCTCTTGGCGAAGTAGAGAATACCCGCGACCGCGTACTCCGCCATGGCCAATGTACTGCCGACGCCGCGCGAGGTCGTGACCGTCACGTCGCTGCCCCAGAGATCGCCGCGCAGCAGATTGCTGGCACCCGCGGGACGCTGATGAAACCATCTCAACCGCGGCGCCCGGGCGCGCAGATCGAGCGGAAACGGCCAGCCGCCGAGGATGATTTCCGCTTCGGCGAGCAGGCGATCGCGTTCCTCGCGGGTTCCCGCACCCATCGCGTCCGGCCGCAGGTAGCGCGCCGAGGTATAGGCGGGCCAGGTCTCGCGGTATTCGCCGTCGAACCAGCCGCCAGCGTGGGTCAACCGGATCGCCGGATCGACCGCCTCGATCTTCGCTCGATCCGCGGCGCCGAGGCGCTGAATGTTGAGGACGTTAATTTTTTGCATAGACGCTTGCCCGAACCCGTCGCAGAGAATGGGCGGACCTTAATGCGTCACCATGACGTTTGTCACCCGCAGGTCGATCTCCTTGACAATCGCTTCTGCCGGGATATTTAATCGCGCGGTTATTTAACCTAACGGTAAGGTCCCATGACGAACGGCGGATTGTCCAAGGTGCGCCTCGGCCATACGCACGACGTAATGGCCGGCTATGTCGAACGCAGCGAGATTCCCGGTATCGTTGCGTTGGTCAGCCGGCGGGGCGAGGTGCATGTCGATGCGATCGGCATGAAAGCGGTCGGCGGCAGTGACCCGATGCGACGCGACACCATCTTCCGTATAGCTTCGATGACCAAGCCGATCGCCGCCGCGGCAGCCATGATCCTGGTCGAGGAATGCAAGCTGCGCCTCGACGAACCGGTCGACCGACTGCTGCCCGAGCTCGCCGATCGCAAAGTCTTGAAGCGGCTCGACGGACCGCTCGACGATACCGTGTCGGCGAGCCGGCCGATCTCGTTGCGCGACCTCCTAACTTTCCGGATGGGCTTCGGGATCGTGATGGCACCGCCGGGCACTTATCCGATTCAGAGGGCTGTCAGCGAGCTGCTGCTCTTTCAGGGACCGCCCCAGCCGCAGAGGACGCCGGCACCGGACGAGTGGATCCGCCGCTTCGGGACCTTGCCGCTGATGCATCAGCCGGGCGAGAGGTGGATGTACAATACGGGTTCCGACGTGCTGGGCGTGCTGATCGCCCGCGCCTCGGGCCAGCCGTTCGAGACATTTCTCCGTGAACGCCTATTCGAGCCGCTCGGCATGAAGGACACCGGTTTCTATGTGCCGGCTACCAAGCTCGATCGGCTGGCGACCAGCTACTGGACCAACCCCGAAACCGGGGCGTTCGAGCTCTATGACGCGGCCGAAGCGGGCCAATGGAGCCGGCCGCCGGCATTCCCATCCGGCGGCGGAGGGCTCGTCTCGACCGTCGACGATTATCTGGCTTTCGGCCGGATGATGCTGAACCGGGGCAAACACGGCAGCGAGCGCGTCCTGTCCAGGCCTTCGGTCGAGACCATGACGACCGACCAGCTGACCCAAGGGCAAAAGGCGGTCTCCGGGTTGGTCCCATACTATTTCGACAGTCATGGTTGGGGCTTTGGCCTATCGGTGGTCACCCGGCGCGAGGAACTGGCCGGGTCCATCGGACGGTTCGGCTGGGACGGCGGTTTGGGCACTTCCTGGTATTCGGACCCCCGCGAGGACATGGTCGGCATCCTGATGACCCAGCGCGCCTGGACTTCCCCCACTCCGCCAGGTGTATGTCGCGATTTCTGGACTTTGGCCTACCAGGCGATCGACGACTGAAGGTCCCCGATCAAGCATCAATCAAAGGAGTAGACGATGCAGATGAACCCTTATCTGATGTTCGATGGAAAATGCGAGGCGGCGTTCAAATTCTATGAGAAGGTGCTCGGCGGCAAAATCGAATCAATGATGCGGTTCGAGGCCTCGCCGATGGCCGAGCAGACGCCGCCTGATTGGCGCAATAAGATCATGCACGCCCGGCTGATGGTCGGCGACAAGATGTTGATGGGATCCGACGGCCCGCCCGACGGACACGAACCCATGAAAGGCTTTTCTGTGACGCTCGGCATCGACGATCCGGGCGAAGCTGAACGCATATTCCACGCACTATCTGAAAATGGAACGGTGCGGATGCCGATCCAGAAGACCTTCTGGGCCGAGCGCTTTGGCATGCTCGTCGATCAATTCGGAACGCCGTGGATGATCAACTGCGAGCAACTAGCGTCTACTTAGCCGCGCCGGATCAAGGGGCGGAATTCGGCCGGGGTCAAAAGGCGACAGGTCGACCGTGCGCGCGGCACCGTCGATGATCAGCTCGGCCAACGCCTCGCCGGTTGCCGGCCCGTTGAGGATGCCCCAGACGCTGTGACCGGTGGCGACATAAGCGTTCTCGACACCCGGCACCCGGCCGATCAGCGGCAGGCCGTCGCGGGTGATCGGACGATAGCAGGCTTGGCGCGCGAGGACCTTTGCCGAGGCGAGCACCGGCGACAATTCGCTGCACATTCTTTCCAGCCGCTCGATCGCCCCCGGATCCGGGCTCACCTCGGCAGGGTCGATCGGCAGTGGGCTCTCGCTCGAGATGGCGCAGACGTAGGTGGTGCCGTCAGAGCGCGGAAAGAATTCGGGCGATTGCACCGCACCGTTCGCCTCCCGGTATTCGAGAAAGAGGGCCTCCGCCGGCACCTTGGTCCCGGTATCGAAAAGGAGGCTGTGCCCTTTGAGGCCGAACACCGCGGGCAGCGGCAGCCATGCTGCGGCGAGTATCGACCACGGGCCCATGGCGATAACGACGGCATCGCCCTCGATCGTCTCGCCATCGACCTCGACACTTGCGGCACCAGCCCCGCGGCGCAGCACGCCGGTGGCCCGTCCGAGACGCAACTCGGCTCCGTGCGCCTGCGCCGCCCGCATCATCGCGGCGGTGAATTTTCCGGGATGCACCTGGGCGGTGGTTTCCGTCGAGCCCAAACGCTGATTCACAGTCGCCCCGGCGGACAGCCAATTGATGCCGCGAGTACTGCTGTGTTGGCGGAGGCCCATGGAGCCACCATAGGTGGTGAGGCGGCGATAGCCCCAGTCGCTCTCGACTTCCTCCGGCAGCCGAGCGTGCAGCGCAAAGCTGCGCCGTGCCAGCGCCTCGAGCGGCGTCCCGTCGCACCAGTCGAGGGCGAGAAAACCGCCCGATTTGCCGGATGCCGCGCAAGCGACCGCCGTGCGCTCGATGACGGTCGCCTTAACGCCGCGGAGGCTCAAGAAATAGGCGATCGAGGCGCCGATCACGCCACCGCCGCAAATCAGCACGCGCATTGACATGGTCCGGTGTTTGTCCGATGGGAGGATGATCCTCGACCTCCCATCCGGACAAGGAAAGCGATGTGAACCGGCCGTTGCTCGTGATCGATGGCGATTCGTTCGCGCATCGCGCCTATCATGGCGTGCCGAAATCGATCCGGCGCCGCGGCGACAAGGGTGGCGGGGCGATAGTCGGCTTTGCCAATTTCCTGCTGCGGCTCTATGCGCAGGAAGAGCCGCGTGCCGTGCTCGTCGGCTGGGACACGCTGGACGCGCCGACCTATCGCCACCGAGCCCTCGAAACCTATCAGAGCGGCCGCATCTTCGACGCCGAGCTGCTGGACCAGCTCGACGTGCTGCCGCAATTCGTTGCGGCGTGCGGGTTCGCCTATGCGAAGGCGCCGGGATACGAGGCGGACGACTTCCTCGCCGCCGCGGTCGCCCAGGAGGAGCGACGCGGCGGTACGGCGATCGTTGCGAGCGGCGATCGCGACGCCTTTCAGCTCGCATCCGATAGAACGACGATCCTGCAGCCGGTGCGCGCCGGCGAGATGGCCCGCATCGGGCCCGCCGAGGTGCGCGAGCGCTACGGCGTCGAGCCCAAGCAGGTACCCGACTTCATCGCCATCCGCGGCGATCCGTCCGATAAGATACCCGGGGTGGCGGGCGTCGGCCCGAAAGGTGCGGCGAGCCTGTTGCGGCGCTACGGATCGCTCGACGCGGCACTCGCGCAAGGGAGCTTCGCGGCTCAGGCCGAGAAGCTGCGGCTCTACCGATCGATCGCGACGATGGATGCCTCGGCGCCGCTGCCGCCGCTCGACGACCAGACACCGACCTGGGGTGCTGCGGCGGCCCTGGCTCGGCAGTGGGAGTTGAACCAGCTGGCCGACCGTCTCGCGTCTATCGATCGCTAAACCGCGGCCTTATGGCTCCAGCGCGCCGCGCAAAATCTCGCGCGCCGGCGGGGTGCCGTCGAGCGGGCGCAAGGTCCGGCGCTTGATCTTCCAGCCCTCCTCGGTGCGGACAAACTCCCAGCGATTGGCCGAAACGCGATGCACGTGGAAGCCGCGCGAGGAGCCATGATTGGGAACATCGAACGGCGGACCGACGCGGTCCGGCACGAGGATCTGCAAATAGGAAATCGCGAACGCCGTGTCGCCGGTGATCCGTACATAGGGCAAGCCGGCAAAATGCGCGATCCCCTGCGCGATCGCCCGGTGGTGCTCGGGGTTTGCAGACCCGCCGGCGATCGCCGCCCGTCCGGTCGGCCGGGGGAACTCGGCGCCGCGATCGAACACGCCGTCCTCGGTCCACACCGAGCCCGTGTAATCGCCGGCACCGGTATCGGCACTGGGCGGATGGCTGGCGATCAGGTTGTAGATCTCGAAGCGATCCTCGATCTGGCGAAGCCGCTGTTCGAGCGTCCTGCCGTCATTGGCGTCGACTGCCATCGGGCATCTCCTTTGGGGCAGATCAGGCTCGCGGGGATGACCAGTTATAGACCCGCTGGAGCGTCTCGCCCATCAGCAGGGCCCGGTCGCCGTCGGACAGGCGGTCGGTGACACGAAACGCCTCGACCCCCTGTTGGTAGGTCAACAACCCGACGGCGCGGGTCCAGTCGGCTCGCCTTTATCCGTAAGCGGCAGGTTGAATTTACAGGTACTTGGCCGGGCGGATCATCGCCCGCCACATATGCGCGACCGGGCTGTTGTCGAAGCCGAGGCCTTGTTCTGGCTGGCGGAAGTTGCGGCCGATAATGTCTGTGAACTCCTCGAGCTCGACATGCACGTTGGGGTCGAACGAGTAGATGTCGTGCACGGTGATCTGCCGGCCCGACATGTACCATTTGTGGGTCCGCATCCGCTTGTAGTCTTCCTCGACATAGGGGTCGGGGCGGTAGTCCTGGCCGAAGGCGGTGATGTAGGATTGCGGATATTCGTAGCCGACCGAGGGGTCGGGGTAGAAGCGCAGGACCTGGTGAGCCCGGATAGCCCAGGTCACCTCCTCGTCGACATAGGGCTCGACCAGCTGCGCGCCCCAATAGCCGTGGTCGCCGCGGATGAAGCCGATCGTCGAGATGTCGTGCAGCAGGCAGGCGAGTATCATCTTTTCGGGCAGGTCGGCCTTCACCGCGTGCCGCGCGCTTTGCAGAAGGTGCATGCACGGGCCGAAGCGGTACTTGAAGAAATCCATCAACGTCGGTTGTTCCGGCATCGCCGGCAGGCGCGGGTCGTCGCCCATCAGGACGCGTGCGTTCGGGTTGTCCTTCATCAGCGCGCCGGCATTCGGTGCCGGGCTCATGTCGCCCTCAGCCATGCTGTAGAGGCGCGACTTGATGACGATGTAGTCGAGCTCCCGCGCCATCTTGGCTTCGAGCGCATCGGCGCGCTGCGACAGGCTCATCGTGTCGTTCACGGCTTGTCTCCTCGATCTTCGGTTCGGACCGAGCCTAACAGATTGCGCGCAGTCGAGGCATGCGCTTTCGCGATGGCCTCTCTATCGCCGTTGCCCGGAGAAACGGTCGCCGGTCCCGGTGATGCAGTGCATCCGGCACATTACGAATTTGGGCTATCGCGACGATTAAGGGTTTTCGCGCAGACGGCCCTTCTCCGACAGGCTGCGGAAGGTGATCGACCGGCGCGTCACCTCCATCGCGGCGATGCTGTGCTCCCATTCGTATCGCGCCGCGCCCGTCAAATGATAGATCGACCGCGGCGCCAGGAGCGCCGATGCTCGATCGAAACCACCGGACTTGCGTCGCCGCCGGAACCGCATCGTCGCCGGAGTTCCGAGCGAAATGCCGAGGACATGCCCGAACACCGGCCGGTCTCGGTGCCAGCCAATTCCGGCACCCGGATCGTAGCGGATCACCAGAGCCTGGACGAGTTCGCCCGGTTGTAGACCGGCGAACCGCGCCGCCTTCGCACGAAGCGGCAACAGCCAATCGGGCATCGCCTCGGCCGGGGCGAAGCTGGCGTCGTCGAAGTCGTAGCGCCAGCCGTAGGTTGCGGTAAGCCGCTTCCCCAGCCATCCGTGGAAACGGAACGGAGAGAGTTCCGCCGCGTCGATCGACGCACTCAGCATCTCCTCCTCACGAGGCGTGATGAACCCGCCGGCCTGGGACAACCCTGCAAGGGCTGCTTCACCAAACAGATCAGGTTGGGAAGCGGTGAGGTTCATTCTGCGGGAGCCTTTGTCGCGCCGCCCTATGTGGGAACCGACATCGCTACGTGGTAGGCTCCGCGGCAGGAGGAACCAATGGGCACTATGGCCGAAGAGACGCGCTTGCCGGTAGAGATCGACGCACAGCCGCTGGTGCAGGCTGCGGCGGCCTTGCGGCCGGTGCTCCGCGACTATCACGAGGAAATCGAGCGCGAGCAGCGGATGCCGCCGGCTCTGTTCGAGCAGCTGCGCGAAGCAGGCTTCTATCGGATGGTCATCCCGCGCTCGCTAGGCGGGCTGCAGGTCGACCCGCTGACCTATCTGCGCGTCGTCGAGAAATTGGCAGAGGGTGCCGGTTCGGTCGGCTGGAACCTCGGCAACGGCGGCGTCGGCCAGCTGGTCACGCTCGGGTTGCCGGATGAGGGAGTCGAGGAAATTTACGGGAAGCGGGCGGACACGGTCATCGCCGGGACCGCAGTGCCGGGCGGCGGGCAGGCGGTGCCGGTGGCCGGGCGGCTACCGGGTCAGCGGCAGGTGGCAGTTCGGCAGCGGCTGTCAGGAGGCGAGCTGGATGCTCGGGAGCTTCCAGGTTCTCGGCGATGACGGCGAGCCGCGCCGCCACCCAGCAGGCGGCTCGCTCTACTGGCGCGGCGTGTTTGCGCGCGCCGAAGCGGAGATCGTGCCGGGGAGCTGGGACGTGGCCGGACTGCGCGGCACCGGCAGCTTCGACTGGACGGTCGAGGACGTGTTTCTGCCGGAGCGGCGGACGATGCCGCAAGTCGGCATTCCGCTCGAAAATCAATGGTCGCGCTGGCCGGGGGTGACCTATGCCCTGCCGGTCCAGTGCTGGGTCGGGCCGCACCACAGCGCCGTGATCACCGGCATCGCGCGGGCCGGCATCGACGCGCTGATCGAGCTCGCCGGCGGCAAGACGCCGCGCGGCCGCACCGGCGCGCTGCTGTGCGACAGCCCGCAGGTGCAGGACGCCATTGGTCGGGCCGATGCGATCCTCAATGCCGGGCGCGCCTACCGCACGACAATGATCACCGAGCTGTGGAATACGATCGCCTCCGGAAACGAGACGACGCTCGAGCAGCGCGCCCGCTGCCGCCTGGCCTCGAGCTACACCGCCGACAGCGCGCGCGAGGCGATGGATCTGGTGTACCACTACGGCGGCAGCACCTCGTTCAAGCGCGCGAGCCGCCTCGCCGAGTGCTGGCGCGACCTGCACACCGTCGGCCAGACCGTCACCCTCGCGCCCGAATGGTACCCGATCGGCGGCCGCGTCTATCTCGGCCTGGACCCGGGCCCGCGTCTGCGCTAGCCGGGCGCCACGGCCGGCTCCCCGCGCCGCGGTTTCTTTAGGCGCCGCCCGGCCTGCAGCGGATGGGCCTTCCCGGCAGTCACACCTTGACGGTCGAAGCTCGGTAAATCTCATCGATGGATTTTGCCAAGGCCGCCTCGAACTCTGCATCGCTCATCGAATGCTTGAGGTCTTCGACCAGGGCTCGCGAAAAGCTCGCGATCATGCCGTGATTGGCGGAGAGGCGCTTGCAGGCCTCGGCTCGCGTATAGCCGCCGGAAAGTGCGACCACCCGCGCCACGCGTTTGTCGGTCGTCAGCGCTGAATAGAGATCCGCGACATCCGGGAGCGTCAGCTTGAACATCACCCGGCGGCCATCCGACACCGTGTCAAGGTGCCTCTTCAGTTCCGCAAGAAGGATGGCTTCCGCACCGGCTTTATCCGGGCTTTTGATCGAGACTTCCGGCTCGATGATCGGCATGAGCCCATGCCCGGCAATCTGCGCGGCCACCTCGAACTGCTGGGCCACCACGGCGGCGATACCGTCTTTCGAGGCCAGGTTGATCACCGAGCGCATCTTGGTGCCGAAGACACCAAGCTTGACCGCCCGGGTGAGAAGGGCATCGAGTTCCGGCATCGGCCGCATCAGCTGGACGCCGTCTTTCTCGGGCTCGAGCCCCTTGTCGACCTTCACAAACGGCACGACGCCCCGCTCCTCCCACAGGAAAGCCGGCGTAGGCTTTCCCCGCACCTCGCCGTCCATCGTGCCTTCGAAAAGGATCGCCGCGATGACCTTGGCGCCGGTAAAGGCGGGCGCGGTCATGATCCGCACGCGCATCTGGTGCATGAGCCTGAACATCTCGGCATCGCCGCTATAGGCGGTGTCCGGAATGCCGTAGAGGCGCAGGGCGCCAGGCGTCGATCCGCCGCTCTGGTCAAGCGCGGCGATGAACCCGCCCTGCCCGGAGATTTGCGCCATCATCCTTTCATTGGCCATGATCGTCATCCTTTCGGGAGCCAATACGCTCGGGGAAACGCGCTCAACTTCGACAGATTGCCATCGAGCCGATGAGTAATGACATGGCGTTCCGGATCCAGGCAACCTTCACCTGCCGGAATTGTACCCGATCGTCGGCCGGATGTATCTGGGGATGGACCACGGCCCGCGCCTGCGCTAACCATTACGGCGTGGAGCGACCGCCGACCGGGCGGCCTGCCTGCAACGGAAAGGGAAGCGACTATGGCGTACGAAGGCATGATTGCGGAGACCATTGCGATCAACGGCGACAAGAATGAGCCGATTTCGGCCTATGTCGCGCGGCCGTTGGGTGCGGGCCCGTTCCCGGGCATGGTGCTCCTTCATCATGCGCCCGGCTGGGATGAGTGGTACCGCGAGGCGACCCGCAAGTTCGCTCATCACGGCTACGCGGCGATCAGCCACAACCTCTACCACCGCGCCGGCGAAGGCAAAGCCGACGATGTCGCCGCCAAGGTGCGCGCCGAGGGCGGCGTTCCCGATGCGCAAGTCATCGGCGATACTGCGGGTGCGGTCGCATGGCTGCGCGGCGCAACCCTGGCTCAACGGCAAAGTCGGGGTCTTCGGCACCTGCTCGGGCGGGCGGCAGACGTTCTTGTTTGCCTGCCATACCAAGAGCATCGACGCCGCGTGCGAGCTGTGGGGCGGCCGGGTCGTGATGAGCAAGGAGGAGTTAAACCCGAAGCAGCCGACCGCACCGATCGAGTTCACCAAGAACCTTTCCTGCCCGCTGCTCGGTCTGTTCGGCAACGAGGATCGCGCGCCGACCCCGGAGCAGGTGAACCAGCACGAGGCCGAGCTCAAGAAGCACGGCAAGCAGTACGAGTTTCACCGTTATGACGGCGCCGGGCACGGCTTCTTCTACTATGACCGACCGGCCTACCGCATCGAGCAGGCGCTGGACGGCTGGCAAAAGGTATTCGGGTTTTTGCACAAGCACTTGGCCAAATAACGCCGGCATGTGCACCTCGATCGTCGAGATCGTCGGGGCAGACGGCGCCGGCAAGGGTGGTGACGGGTGGTTCGAGCTGACCCACTCGGTGGTGTCTTACGACCACCCGCACCACGCTCTCTTGGAAGAGGCCATCACGATCGATTTCGTGAACTCGACACTCGGTCCTGGCGCGCGAGTCGCGGTCGAGCTCACGCTGGAGGCGGCCAAAGAGCTGAGCGGCGCGCTCGCCAGGGCGATTGAGGCGGCTGAGATCGAGGAAAGCGCACGTTTGCGCAAGGTGTAAGGCCAGGCCTTACACTTGATCGATACGCGCCGCGAGCCGGGCGGCGGCCTCGACCGCTTCCCGCCGCCGCGCCGCCATCGCCTGATTGCGCTCCCGGACGCGCGCCAGGATCGCGGGCGGCGCGGTTTCCGGGCGACCGGCGTTGTATGGCGGCGCCGGCGCGTATTCGATTTGGAGCTGAATGGCCTGTGCCGTCTCCGGGTCGACCAGGTCAGCCACCAGGCTGAGCGCGAAATCGATCCCCGCGGTGACCCCTCCGCCGGTGATGACCTTGCCGTCGCGCACCACTCGCCCCGGGTCGGGGATCGCGCCGAACGGCGCCAAGAGGTCGCGCCAGGCCCAATGGCAGGCCGCGCGCTTGCCGCGCAGGAGCCCGGCCGCGCCGAGCGCCAGCGATCCGGTGCACACCGACGTCACAAACCGCGCGGTCGCGGCAAGCCGGCGCAATTCCGCAAGAAAAGCCGCATCGGCGATCGCATTGTCGGTGACGCCGATACCGCCAGGCACGCACACGACGTCGCAAGCCGGGATCTCCGCGAGCCGGCGCAATCCGGCAAAGGTGATCCCGCCCGTCTCGATGGCGCCGCCCGCGGCGCTCGCCAGGATCACCTCGGCGCCGGGCAGCGACGAGAACACCTGGTGCGGCCCGGTGAAATCGAGTTGTGTCACCCCTGGGAACAGCGCGAAGACGATAACCGGTTGCCGGTCGCTCATGGCCAAACCCTCCGCATTATTGACGCGGGGACCGTAGCGGGAATAGGGTTTGTCCGAAATGACCTATATCCCTCATTTTCCGCCACCGCTGTGCCGTACACCATCACCGTCCTGATCTTCCCGGACTTCCAGCTTCTCGACGCCGCTGGGCCAATTACCGTCTTCGAGGCGGCCGGACGCGAAACCGCACCGCCCGCCTATCGGCTCCGCGTGATCGCCCGCGCCGCGGGGCCGGTAATCAGCTCCTCGGGGGTACCGGTGATTGCCGAGGCCTTCGCCGATAAGCCGTCGGACACGCTGGTCGTCGCCGGCGGCCGGGGCACGCGCGATGCCTCCGCCTGCGCCGACACCTTGGCCTTCGTCCGCGCCGCCTCGGGCCGGGTGCGGCGGATCGCCAGCGTCTGTACGGGCGCTTTCATCCTTGCCGCGGCCGGATTGCTCGATGGTCGTCGCGCCACCACCCATTGGGGGAGCGCCGCCGAGTTCGCGCGCGCCTATCCGCAAATCCGGGTCGAGCAGGACCGCATCTTCATCCGTGACGGCGCGGTGTGGACCTCGGCCGGCGTCACCGCCGGAATTGACCTGGCACTGGCGCTCGTTGCCGAGGATCTGGGCGAGGCCGTCGCCAAGCGCGCCGCGCAGCAGCTCGTGGTCTATCACCGTCGGCCGGGCGGGCAGTCGCAATTCTCGGCGCTGCTCGAAGCCGACCGCCCCGGCAGCCGGTTTTCGCCGCTGCTCACCTGGGCGCGCGAGCGGCTCGACGAGCGCCTGTCGGTCGATCGGCTGGCCGATCGCGCGGCGATGAGCCCGCGCCATTTCGCCCGTGCCTTCGCCGCTGAGACCGGAATGACGCCCGCAAAGGCAATCGAGCGTCTGCGGCTCGAAGCGTCACGCGAACGGCTCGAGAGCAGTTTCGAACCAATCGAGCGGGTCGCTGCGCGTACCGGCTTCGGCGACCCCGAGCGCATGCGACGAGCCTACATCCGCGCGTTCGGTCAGCCGCCGCAAGCGCTGCGCCGGGCCGCCAAAGCCAACCCTGCTGCTACGCCTACTTGAAAATTAGGGACTTTTACCAGATGTCGGCGACTGCAAATCCGTTGGCGCCACTCACTGCTTTACCGACTAAATGGGATCGCGAGGCCGATATCGTCGTGATCGGCTCCGGAGCGACCGGGCTTCCCGCCGCCATCGTCGCGCAGGAAGCCGGCTCCTCGGTGATCCTGGTCGAGGCTGAAAAGGATATCGGCGGCCACGCCATCATCAGCGGCGGCAATATTCCGCTGGGCGGCGGCACCAGCGTGCAGAAGAAACACGGCATAGAGGATTTTCCAGACCTATTGTTCCGCGACCTCACCGACTGGTCGGTGGTCGGGCCGAACGGCTTCCCGGATTATCGGTACAACGACCGGGAAATCATTCGCGCGTTTGCGGACCACAGCGCCGCCACCTTTGAATGGCTGGTCGCCCACGGCGTCGTTTTCGTCGACAAGGCCCCCGATGCCCTTGGCGGCAACTCCGTCGGCAACTCGGTGCCGCGCGAAATGCACTGTGCCGTCATGCACTGGCCGATGGTGCACACCGGCGAGCCGGCCGATCCGGCGGTCCAAAAGACCCGTTACTCCGGCAACGGCTTGATGCGGTCGCTCGAAGTCGCGGCCAAAGCAGCGGGTGTGCAGATCCTGCTCGAACACCGAATGATCCGGATCTGGCGGCAGACGCCAAATTCCGGCCCGGTGCTCGGGATCGCGGTCGACCACCAGGGCGCTCGGTTGAACATCCGCGCGCGCAAGTCCGTTATCATCGGCACCGGCGGCTCGACCGGCAATGTCAACTTCCGGCGCATGTTCGACCCGCGCCTGACCGAAGAGTATTGCGGTCTCGCCGGCATGCCGTGGTCCGACCAGGACGCCAGCGGCGAGCTCGCTGCCATGGCGATCGGTGCATCACTGTGGGGTTTTTACAACCAGACCGGCGAATTCGGTTCGAACGTAACCAAGCCGGGCTCGGTCGGATGCCGATACAATTACCGGCATCTCCAATGGATGCCGGGCAGTCCCGTATTCGATCGCGCCCGTGCGACTGGCCTGCGGGTGGCGAATTGGCAGAACCTAATACTGGTCAACATGCTGGGTAAGCGCTTCTACGACGAGACCGGAGGACAATACATCGCCAACAACTACAACTCGCTCGATCCTTATATCCAGGGAAGCTGGCTCAATGCAGAGAACCTCAAATGGAATCCCAATAATTTCCTGAATGCCGCACTCGCGGGGATCGATGACGGCCACAATGGCGGCGGGCCGATTTGGGCGATTTTCGACAGCGACGCGGTGGTACGCGAGGAATGGACGCCGGAGCCACCCTATGTCGACATCTCTGCCGGCTTTTTCTTCAGCGCCGATCGACTGGCCGATCTCGCCGAGAAGATCGTCATGAAATACCAGCGCGTGCCGATGCCGCCGACGAATTTGGAGGAGACCGTGGCGCGCTATAATTCCTTCGTCGACTCCGGAGTCGACGAAGACTTCAGCAAGCCCGCGCCGTTGTACAAGATCGCCAAGCCGCCGTTCTATGCCGCCTGGGCCACGCCGGTCGTGCACGACACCCGCGCCGGACTGCGGATCAATGCGAGGTGTCAGGTGATCGACATGAACGGCGCAGTCATCCCGGGCCTCTACTGCGGCGGCGAATCAGCTGGCGGTTTCAGCCAGCACGGCCTCGCCCGCGCCGTCTGTCAGGGCTACATTGCCGGTAACGTCGGCGCCGGAGCGCCACTTCTCCAAGATGCTTTTGCTCCAGTACGGGATGCCGAACGGTCTCAAGCGGTGAGTCACCCCCGCGAATAGCGGAGGTCCAGAGCCCCCACCTGGACTCCTGCTTTCGCGGGAGTACAACAAGGGGCCGCCCGGCGTTCGCTCGGCGGCCTTTGCGGCATCTGGGAAGGGTGACGATGCAGGGAACTGAAAACACCGCCGCGCTGCTCGGCCGCGTCGCGATGAGCGTGATCTTTATTTTTGCCGGCTGGGGCAAATTGCTCGCACCGGCAGCGACGCAGGCGATGCTCGCCAGCCATGATCTGCCGCTGGTGCCGTTGGGCTGGATCCTTGCCGTCGTCGTCGAATTGGGCGGCGGGCTGGCGATCCTGTTCGGGCTGTTCACCCGTCCGGTCGGGCTGGTGTTGGCGATCTGGTGCCTCGCCACCGCCCTGATTGCGCATACCAATTTCGCCGACCGCAATCAGGAGATACATTTCTTGAAAAACATGGTGATGATGGGCGGATTTCTTTACGTCGCTGCGTTCGGCGCCGGCGCCTGGAGTCTCGACGCGTGGCGGTCGCGCCGCCGCCTCGCAGCGGCGGAATAGCGCGCTCACCGCCAGAGATCCTGCCGACCGCGACGTTTCCCAGACGCGTCCCAGCGGCCGGTTCTGGTTGTCCCCCATGCCGGCACCTTCGAGCGAGTCGGTCGTCGGGTGATCATCGCCTGGGACGGAACGCGCGAACCCAACCTCAGGCAATGTCGAGCCCTTTTCACTCCTTGCGGGGGGATGCTCGGCTCAGCTCACGTGCAGCACCGCCTTGCCGGCGAAGGTGCGGTCCAGCAGTTGCCGAGCAACCGGGCCGATCTCCGTCCACGGCGCTTCGACCGCGACGTGCGGGCGGAGCACCCGCCCGGCGACGAGCCCGGCCAACAGCGCCAGCCCCTCGGCGGCGGGCTCGACCCGGCGCAGCTCGTGGAACAGGATCAGGCCGTAGAGCTTGACACCGCCGGCCCTGAAAAACTCGCCGCTCGCGATCGTGCTGGTCGGCGACTCGGAGACACCGAAAGTGACGCAGGTCCCGCCGGGGGCCAGCATCGTCAATGCCGCTGCCAGGGCCGCGCCGCCAACCGAGTCAACAATCAGATGGAACGGCCCATGGGGTGCCGCGGCCGTGAGATCGGCGCCGAGCACGATGCGCTCGCCGCACGCTTCGGCGACTGTGGCGCGGAACTCCGGCCGGCGGATCTGGCCCCAGACGAGCGCTCCCGAGGCGGCGGCGAGCTGCACGGCGAGGTGCCCGACCCCGCCCGAGGCGCCGTCGACCAGCACCTTGCGGCCGAGCAAGAGCCCGCCCTGGCGCAGCGCGTGCAATGCGGTCAGCCCGGCGACCGGTAGCGTCGCGGCCTGGGCATCGGTGACCGCCTCCGGCAAGGGGGCCACGGCATGACTTGGCGCGCGCACACGCTCCGCCCAGGCGCCCGACGGGAGCATGCCGACGACACGGCTTCCGACCGCCGGACCGCTGCCGTTGGCAGCGCGCTCCTCGACGATCCCGGCGAAGTCCCAGCCCGGGCGATCGCCGGGCTGTCCTTGTGATGTGGCGCGTCTGACCTCGCCGCGGTTCAACGAGATCGCCGTGACCCGAACGGTCACCTCGTCTGGAGCGGCGGGAGCCAGCTCGACCCGTTTCAGGCCAAGCCCCTGCGGGCTCGACGGATCGACGACGACGGCACGAACGGTCTCGGGCATGCGGGCCTCCTCAAGCCAGGTTGGCGCTCAACGCCGATAAAGCTACACTTGATTCTGCTCAAGACGAACGGCGGGAGGAACGATCGATGCTCGTCATGAACGCCATTGCCGAGATCCTGAAGAAGGAGGGCGTATCGACCCTCTTCTGCTTTCCGACGACCCCGATCATCGAGGCCGCCGCTGCGGCCGGGATCAAACCCGTCATCTGCCGCCAAGAGCGGGTCGGCGTCCATATGGCCGACGGGTTCTCGCGGGTTTCGAACGGCCGGCCGCCGGGCGTCTTCGCGATGCAATATGGCCCGGGTGCCGAGAACGCATTCGCCGGGGTTGCGACGGCCTTCTCCGACTCGAGCCCAGTCGTCTTTCTGCCGCTCGGCCATCCGCGCGAGACCGCACAGCTTTTCCCGATGTTCAAATCGAGCCGCACCTACGCCTCGATCACCAAATCGGTCGAAGAAGTCATTCTGCCCGACGAGGTCGCAAACGTGATGCGCCGTGCCTTCAGCCAGGCGAAGAACGGGCGGCAAGGGCCGGTGATGGTGGAAATACCTGCCGATGTCCACAGCACCGAGGTCGCTGTCGATCCGGGCAAGTATCAGCCGGTGCGCGTCACCCGATCGGCTGGCGACGCGCGCGACATCGACGAGGCGGCGGGCATGCTGCTCGCCGCTTCCTGCCCGATGATCCTGGCGGGCCAGGGTGTGTTTTACGCCGAGGCGACCGAGGAGCTGCGCCAGCTCGCCGAGCTGCTGCAGGCGCCGGTGATGACCACCTTCGACGGCAAGAGCGCCTTTCCGGAGGATCATGCGCTGGCGCTCGGGCCGGGCGGCGGCACCTTTACCGGACCCGGGCGGCATATCCTGCACAAATCGGATCTGGTGTTCGGCGTCGGCTGCAGCTTTACCCGCCATGGCATCGCCACGCCGGTCATCCCGCCCGGCAAGAAGATCATCCACGCGACCAACGACACGCGCGACCTGCACAAGGCCTTTGCCGCCGATCTGGGGATCCTCGGCGACGCCAAGCTCGTGCTCGGTCAATTGATCGAGGCGGTGCGCGACAGGCTCGGCGGCAAGACGCGCGCTGCAAACGGCATTGCCCAGGAGCTCGCGGGCCAGCGCGAAGCGTGGCTCAGCCGCTGGCACGCCAAGCTGCGTTCGGACGAGCGCCCGATCAACCCCTACCGGGTGATCTCGGAGTTCATGCGGGTGGTCAACCCTTCCGAGGCCATCGTCACGCACGATTCCGGCAGCCCGCGCGAGCAGCTGAACCCGTTCTATCGGGCGACCCGGCCGCGCGGCTATATTGGCTGGGGCAAGTCGCATCAGCTCGGCACCGGGCTGGGCCTGGCGATCGGCGCCAAGGTCGCGGCACCCGACAAGTTCTGCGTCAACTTCATGGGCGACGCCGCCTTCGGGATGACCGGCCTCGATTTCGAAACGGCGGTGCGCTGCGGCATTCCGATCACGACAATCGTGCTTAACAACTCGACGATGGCGATCGAGACCCATGCGATGGCGCTGTCGCACGAGCGCTATCGGGCGCGCGACCTCGGCGGCAACTATGCCAATATCGGCCGCGA
>CAWCKT010000044.1:0-37614 GCA_963796155.1 uncultured Alphaproteobacteria bacterium
CCAGCGATTTCAAAGCCCTAAGAAGGCAATAATAAACCTGGACAGGAGGCGACAATAAACCTGGACAGGAGGCGACGGGGTAACGTCCCGGGGTTTCGTGTTTCGGCGGGTCGTTGGACGGCGAAGAGATGGCGCTTCCCTATAGCGAGCATTATACAGATCCCCACCACGACGAAGATTACGCCGAAAAGCACTTTCATGGCGCACGGCCTCGTCCGCTGATCATGGTACAACCTACCATTGCAATGCACGGCATGACGAGAAGGAAGCTTCGCCGCGCGCCCGATACCTCGATTTCTGCAAGGACAGCAGTTTGACGTGCAGCCAATCAGACGTTTGGAACCGCATCCCTAGTGGATCATTTCTGAAGTGGATCATTTCTGACGGATGGCACCCGAAAACTGACGTCGACCGAGAATTCCCCGGCCCGGCCTTTCCGAGCTGGCTGTTCGGGAAGCGCCCTCCTGTTTTCCTGTTATCTGCAGGGAATCTACAAGCAGGCGAGCCCCCATTCGACCGCAGTGCGGAATCCGCTTGGAGGCAGTGGGACGGCGCCTGGCAGCTTTGGCGGATGACCCAAATAAGTGTAGCCAAAGTGGGACTTGCTATCATCGCTACTCACCCAATTCAACTGAGAACGCGAGATTATCTGCATATTTCGAAGAAGTCAACGAAATAATGAGAATATCGCAATATAAACTCCGAACCGATCGCTCACGGAAGCAAGCGTCAGACCTGCACCACTAACGGTGGCGGGCCAAGCCCAGCTGCGATCCGCGACACGGGAATGTCGTCAATGAAGGGTTGACACGGGATGTCAATGCGTGGTTGACTGTCATCCCTACGTTGACGATGGAGAAGGATCGTGCCGGAAGCGAAGGCTACCCAGACCCGCAATCGGCTATATCGCTGTTCCTTTTGCGGGAAGGCGCAAACGGAGGTAAAGACCCTCATCGCGGGACCCGGCGTGTTCATTTGCGATGAATGCGTGCAACTCTGTCAGGCAATCATTGACAAGAAGGCGGCAACGCAAGCACCGCAAGAGGTGCCCAATCCGCTATTGCCGGACAACGCGCCAACCGAGAATTTGTTGAAGACCCTCTCCGGATACAACGGTGCGTTCGAGTCGATCGATGCCGCCATGCAGGATATCGTCGACATCCTCCGCGAGCGCGAGGTGAGTTGGGCGACAATCGGGCAGGCGCTCGCCGTGTCGCGGCAGGCGGCATGGAAGCGGTTCGCATGAAGTGGTCGTGTCGTCATGCACCCCGAATCTCGGCCAGAGCAGCGTGGTAAAAGCCGTAGCCCCGCATCTGCCGGACACCTGGGCCCATGACCTTGCGTCGGTATTCGTCGGCCCCAAGGTCCGCGAGGAGGCGCAAGCCACGTTCTTTGAGATAGCCGGCAACCGTATCCGGTCGCATCCCGAAGGTCCACGGTTCGCCCGACCTCCGAACTGCTCGCATAACGGCAGCCGCACCTTCGAATGAGATACTTCCGTCCAAAACCCCGGAATGGATATACGTGAAGATGAACTGTCCGCCTTGAGCCAGGCCGCCCACCCATCTGGTTATCGCGTCAACCGCCTCGGGCTGCAGATAATTCGTAACACCATCCCAAACTACGATCGTTCGTTGGGACGGATCAAATCCCTCTTGTACCAGACGATCCGCCGGCATTTGGTGATCGAAGTCAACCGGCACAAAGCGTACATGCGCAAGGTCGGCGCCTAGACCTGCCAATCGGCTTCGTTTAGCTGCCGATGTCGCTGGATGGTCGACCTCAAAGACGCGAGCATGCGCGAGGGCTGATAAACGCCACGCCCGACTGTCAAATCCCGCGCCCAGCAGGACCACCTGCTCCACGCCCGCTTCCATCGCCTCGCACAACCACTCGTCGATCAGTCGGGTTCGGGCGATTATCGAACTGCGAGCTCCGGGCCAACGTGTATCAACGAACCAGCTGAGCGCGCCTCCCACAATTGGCACGGATGATATCCAGGCGAGTGCTCGAAGCCCAGTCGGCAATAGTTGGGCCGCATAAGGATCGTTCAGTAGCCGGACACTCTGCGGCTTCCAACTTTCTGCCGCCCGGAATGCCGCATTCTGTTCTGCTGTTCGGCTCGGTCGACCCGCACGCATCTCAGTCTTATCGGACAAGCGGCCACTATACTATACTCTGTGCCCCACACCGTTGCGCTTGAAATTCTAGGCTCTCAGCCGCTGGTGGAGCATTCGCCAATGCGCGCCGACATGCGGCGACGCCGAACCGCCCGGCGCCGTGACACCCTGATCGCTCTGCGGTGGAGCGGGGGCTCCCTGGGCGTCGGCCGGCGACCGCCCGTTGACGACGATAAGAGCGGCGGTCAGCAAAGCGGAGCCTATCCGTATGACGAGACCAACCGCGCGGCGCGCCGACGCTATCGCCCCGACCGCTGCCATCCTGATACTCCTTGAATGTTCTGCTCGGAGCTGTTATGCAATTTATTCTGAGTATCATTCGCATATCCATCGACTTTTTGTCGCACCTGGTGACCGAGCATGCCGATCTGCGATGGAGCCGGGCCGCAGACGACGGGAAAGAGAGTGTAGATTGCAGGAATAGGGTAGCGGCCACATGAACCGCCCGCAGGCGGGAGACGGCCTGCCGCAGCCGCAACGGCTGCGGGCGATGCTCGTGGTCCTGGCCGGCCTTTCGATGTCGGTGCTCGACGGTGCCATCGCCAACATCGCGCTGCCGACCATCGCCGCCGAGCTTCGCACGGACCCGGCGAGTGCCGTCTGGGTGGTCAACGCCTATCAGCTCGCCGTGACGATCTCTCTGCTGCCGTTCGCCTCGCTCGGCGAATTGCGAGGTTACCGGCGCGTGTTCATCGGGGGTCTCGCCGTATTCACGCTCGGCTCGCTCGGCTGCGCGCTCTCCGGGTCGCTGACGGCACTCGTTGCCTCGCGCATCCTCCAGGGTTTTGGCGGCGCTGGGATCATGAGCGTCAACACCGCCCTGCTCCGCTTCATCTATCCGGCCGACCAGCTCGGCCGGGGCATCGGGATCAACGCGCTCGTCGGATCGATCTCGGCGGCGATCGGGCCGAGTGTCGCGGCCGGAATTCTGTCGGTCGCATCGTGGCAATGGCTGTTCGCGATCAATGTGCCGCTTGGCGTCATCGCTTTGGCGTTCGCAAGGCGCGAGCTGCCGCGGACCCCGCTCGCCCTCCATCGTTTCGATTGGCTCAGCGCCTTGTTGAGCGCGGCCACCTTTGGCGCCCTGATCATCGGCATCGACAATCTTCGCCGATTGTCCGTGGCCGTCGCGTTCGAGCTGGCGGGTGCAGCAGTCGCGGGTGCGCTCTTCGTCTGGCGGCAACGCATGCTGGCCTACCCGATGCTGGCGCTCGAACTCTTTGCGCGGCCGGTGTTCGCGCTTTCCGTTATGGGCTCGATCTGTTCGTTCACCGCGCAGAACCTGACCTTTGTGTCGCTGCCGTTCTTCCTCGAGGAGGTGCTCGGCCGATCGGCGGTCGAGACCGGCCTCTTGATGACCCCTTGGCCGATGGCAGTCGGCTTCACCGCGCCGATCGCGGGATGGCTCGTCGACAAGCGCTATCCGGCCGGCATTCTCGGCGGGATCGGTTTGGCCGTATTGAGCCTCGGACTCGTTCTGGTGGCCTCCCAGGAAGCGCACGCGGCGGTATCGCGGATCGCCTGGTGGATGGCGATCTGCGGCATCGGGTTCGGCTTCTTCCAATCCCCCAACAACCGCACCATCCTTGCCAGCGCACCGCGCGAACGCGCCGGCAGCGCCAGCGGCATTCTCGCCACTGCGCGACTCGTCGGCCAGACCCTGGGCGCGGCGCTGGTCGGGTTGATCTTCGCGTTGACCAGCGCCAGCCCGGGCGGCATCGGCCGCGGCGCTACGCTGGCCTTGCTCGTCGGCGCCGGCTTTGCCGCGGCCGGAGCAGTGGTAAGCAGCCTGCGGCTCTTCGGCTTTCGCCAGGCAGAGCTGCCGACGCCGCCTCGCTGATCGAGCGGTTTCGCGCGCGAACCGTCCCTAGCGGTAAATCAGCGGCGCTCGTTATCGCGTCGGCTCGGCGAGGCCCCGCGTAAGACGAAAATCACCACGTTCGCTACTACGGTCGACAACTGATAGTTCTCTCGCATATCCGGTCGTTACGCACCTCGTACTGCCTCCAGGGACGTCACCTTGCCCAGCCGGCGCAGATGTCGCTCGGCCTGACTGAACTCGGCGGCCAAGAAGGTCTGGACGAGGTCCCAAGCCACAGCCGGTCCCACTGTGCGGCCACCCATGCAGATAACGTTCATGTGGTCGTCCTCGACCCCCTGCCGGGCCGAGAAATGATCGTGGATGAGCGCAGCGCGTACGCCAGGAATCTTGTTGGCACACACTGATGCCCCCACGCCGCTGCCGCAGATTGCCACGCCACGCTCGACCCGCCCCGCCGCTACGGCCCGCCCGAGCGGGGTGACGAAGTCCGGATAGTCGTCGTCCGGGCTCAGGCTATTCGCACCGAAATCAACAATCTCATGGCCAGCCGCACGGAGCTCATCGACCAGCTCCTCCTTCAGGCCGAACCCGCCGTGATCCGTGGCGATGCCGATGCGCATGTCGTCATTTCCTGTATTAATTCGTTTCCGGCCGTCCTGCCGCCGCGCGGTCGGCGATCACCAAAGCATTGTCCCGATCTATCCGCCCGGCCGGAATCGACCTGTCGCCGTCGCGCAGACGCATCAGCATTTCAACCTTGTCAGTTCCGGTGACCAACCAAAGAATGCGGCGGGCGCGATTGATCATTGGATAGGTCAACGTCATCCGCCGCCTCCCCTGATAGACCCCGGTCAACGCTACGTCGGCGTCAGTGACGTCGAGCACCGGATCTCCGGGCACCAAGGAGGCCGTGTGGCCGTCGGGCCCAAGGCCCAGATGGACGAGGTCGAATAGCGGCGGCGAGCCGGCGATGCCTCGGAGCGTCTGAGCATATCGCGACGCCGCAGCTTCCAGGTCGGACGCCTCCACCGGCATGGGGTTGACCTGCTCGGGACGCAGCGGAGCGTGCTCGAGCAGGCTCTCGCGCAGATGCGTGAGGTTTCGGTCCGGATGCCCCGCCGGCGCCACGCGCTCGTCTACCTGTGCCACATGTATTCCGTTCCAAGGGACATCTTCGTCTGCCAGATCACGCATCATAAGCCATGGAGCATGACCGCCGCTCACGGCCAGGATGAAGCGGCCGCGCGCGGCAACCGCCGCCCGGGCCTCTGCTGCGATGACCGCGGCACCCTCTCGTGCGACAGCTTCGGCACTCTCAAGGACTTTGATTTCCATATTAGCCTCTACTCTGCTCCAGCCTGCCACCGCCGGGTTATACCAGCCGCCTCACGAGAGCGCTTTGAGCTTGCGGTAGTAACGAATCAGCGCATTGGTCGAACTATCGTGGCCAAGCTTGGGCTCGGTTTTGTCGTCGAGTTCAGGGATGATGCGCGAGGCCAGCACCTTGCCGAGCTCGACGCCCCATTGGTCGAACGAGTCGATGTGCCAGATGGCACCCTGGGTAAAGACACTGTGCTCGTAGAGAGCGACGAGCTTGCCGAGGGTTGCCGGAGTCAGGCGTTGCAATAGGATCGTGTTGGACGGCCGATTACCCTCGAACGTGCGATGCGGCACGAGCCAGTCGGGCGAGCCCTCGGCGCGGACTTCCTCTGGTGTCTTGCCGAAGGCAAGCGCTTCTCCCTGTGCGAAGACGTTGGCGAGCAGCATGTCGTGCTGTTGGCCCAACGGGTTCAGCGGCTGGCCGAAGGCGATGAAGTCGCAGGGGATCAGCCGGGTTCCTTGATGGATCAGTTGATAGAACGAGTGCTGGCCGTTGGTTCCGGGCTCCCCCCAATAAATGGGGCCGGTATCACAGGTCACGGGGTCACCGTCCAGCGTCACATGCTTGCCGTTGCTCTCCATCGTCAATTGCTGGAGATAGGCAGGAAACCGCTTCAGGTACTGCTCGTACGGAAAGACGCCGACGGTCTCGGCGCCAAAGAAGTCATTGTACCAGACGGCCAAGAGGCCCATCAGTACCGGCAGATTGCGCTCGAACGGGGCAGTGCGGAAATGCTCGTCGATTTCGTGGAACCCGTCGAGCATCGCGCGGAAGCTGTCCGGGCCGATGGCGACCATCGTCGAAAGGCCGATCGCCGAATCCATCGAGTAACGCCCGCCGACCCAATCCCAGAAGGGAAACATGTCGGCGGTGTCGATGCCGAACTTTGCCACCTCGGCCGTGTTCGTCGATGCGGCGACGAAATGCCGGGCGATCGACCTCTCGTCGCCGCCCAGACCCGCAAGCGCCCAGGCGCGCGCCGCGCGCGCGTTGGTCATTGTCTCCAGCGTCGTGAAGGTTTTCGACGAGACGATAAAAAGGGTCTCCGCCGCGTCGAGGTCGTGCACCGCCTCGGCGAAGTCGGTGCCGTCGACGTTGGACACAAAGCGGAACGTCATGGCGCGGTCGCTGTAGTGCTTGAGCGCCTCATAGGCCATCACCGGACCTAGGTCGGAGCCGCCGATGCCGATGTTGACGACATTGCGGATGCGTTTGCCGGTGTAGCCCTTCCATTCCCCGCCGCGAACCCGATTGGAAAAATCGGCCATCCTGTCGAGCACGGCGTGAACCCCCGGCACGACATTTTCGCCGTCGACCAGGATCGACGCTCCTCTTGGCGCGCGCAGGGCCACGTGCAAGACGGCCCGCTGTTCCGAGACGTTGATCTTTTCCCCCCGGAACATCGCGTCGATCCGCGCGCGCAGACCGACCGCTTCCGCAAGATCGAGCAGCAGCCTGAGGGTCTCTGCGGTGATGCGATTTTTCGAATAATCGAGATAGATCCCGGCGGCCTCAGCGGTCAGCCGTTCGCCGCGCTTCGGATCGTCCGCGAACAGCTTTCGCAGGTGCAGATCGCTCACCCTCGGATAATGGGCTTTGAGTGCCTTCCAGGCTGGGCGCTCGGTCAGTGGCTCGGTGACAGCCGTCATACTCTTGCTCCTTCCATGCGCGCTGGGCCGACCGCGTCTAAGCAGCCTTTTCGAGGGCCGCGCTCTTGGACGCGATCACGGCCATCAATTCGTCCCATGATTTGACGAACGACGCGGCCCCGTCATCCTGGAGCCGGGTGGCCAAGGCGTCGATGTCGATACCGGCTTTGGCAAACTCGGCCAACACCTCCTCACAGTCGCCGCCGTCCGCCGGCAGGATGTCGCCGAGGTCGCCGTGATCGGCCAGGGCCTTTAACGTCTGCTCGGGCATCGTGTTGATCGTGAAAGGTGCTGCCAGGGCTTTGACGTAGAGGACGTCCGAAGCCTCGGGGTCCTTGGTTCCGGTACTGGCCCAGAGCAGGCGCTGCGGGCGGGCGCCGGCGTTGAAGACGCGCTGCCAGCGCGGCGAGTCGAGCAAGTCGCGGTAGGCCTTGTAGGTGCGCTTGGCGATGGCGATGCCGAGCCGTCCGCGCAGCGCGTGGGGCACCTTGTCGATGACCGCCGCATCCCACCGGCTGATGAACACCGAGGCCACGGAATCAATATTGGGGGTGAGCCCGCCGGCGATGCGCCGCTCGATGCCACGAAGAAAAGCCTCGGCCGCCGCAACGTAGTGCTCGCGCGAAAACAACAGCGTCACGTTTATGGGGACGCCGGCAAAGATCGCCTCTTCGATCGCCGGGAGACCTTCTTTGGTGCCCGGGATCTTGATTAGGAGGTTCGGCCGTCTCGCTCTGGTGTGCAGCTCCTTGGCCGCGGCGAGGGTGCTCGCCGTGTCGTGGGCGAGGACCGGCGACACTTCCAGGGAGACCCACCCGTCCACACCATTCGTTCGGTCGTGGATTGGTCGAAAGAAGTCGGCTGCCCGCCTGAGATCGTCGAGTGCCAGCTCGAAAAACAGCTTCTCGCCCGACTTGCCCTCCTTGAGCTTCTCGCGGATCGAAGCATCGTAGGAAGTGCTGTTCTTGATGGCGTGGTCGAAGATCGTCGGGTTCGAGGTCAGCCCGGTCACCGACAGCTCGTCGATGTAGCGCTCGAGCGTACCGCCGGTCAGCAGGTCGCGCGTGATATTGTCGAGCCAGATGCTCTGACCCAGATCGTGGAGCTGTTGCGTTGCTTTCATTGTGTCACCTTCGTCGTCGGTTGAAATAGGGTTTGTCAGCTCTTGGGAACCACCCGCCGGCCGTCATCGCTCATATCGATGCTCCGCCATGCCCGTGATGGGCGTCGGAGGAGCCCAGCGCGTTGTTCACGATCTGCTGGGCCTCATGCACGATGGCGTCGAGGTGAGCCTCGTCCTTGAAGCTCTCGGCGTAAATCTTGTAGACGGCCTCGGTGCCCGACGGCCGCGCCGCAAACCAGCCGTTGCGCGCGACCACCTTGAGACCGCCGATCGAAGCATTATTGCCCGAGGCACGGGTCAGCTTGGCGGTGATCGGCTCGCCGGCCAAATTCGATTCCTTCACAGCCTCGGGCGATAATTTCTCCAGCCTCGCCTTCTGCTCTGGTGTCGCCGGCGCGTCGATGCGCGTGTAGTAAGCCGTGCCAAATTCCGCCGTCAGCGCGCGGTAGTGCTCCCCCGGGTCTTTGCCGGTACGGGCAGTGATCTCCGCCGCCAGCAGATCCATGATCGGGCCGTCTTTGTCGGTCGTCCACACGCTGCCGTCATGCCGCAGGAAGCTCGCCCCGGCGCTCTCCTCGCCACCAAAGCAGCACGAGCCGTCGAAAAACCCCGGCGCAAACCATTTAAAGCCGACCGGCACCTCCGAGAGGCGGCGGTCCAGCTTGTGGACGACGCGGTCGATCATGCTGCTGCTGACCACGGTCTTGCCGATCGCTGCCTGTGCCGGCCAGTGCGGTCGATGCGCCAGCAGGTAAAGGATCGCCACCGATAAATAGTGATTGGGGTTCATCAGCCCGGCCGACGGCGTGACGATGCCGTGCCGATCGGCGTCGGTATCGTTGGCGAAGGCGACCTGATAGCGATCCTTGAGCCCGACGAGCCTGGCCATCGCGTACGGGCTCGAGCAATCCATGCGGATCTCGCCGTCGTGGTCGACGGTCATGAACGAGAAGGTCGGGTCGACCTTCGGGTTGACCACGGCGATATCCAGCTTGTAGATGGTGTTGATCGGCTCCCAATAGTGCACGGCAGCACCGCCGAGCGGATCGACGGCGAGCTTGAGGCCCGCGCCGCGGATTGCCGCCATGTCGACGACGCTGCGCAGGTCGTTGACGTAAGGCAGGACGAAGTCTTCCTGATGCGTCGTGTCCCCATTGAAAGCCGTGGTGAAGCCCACTCGCTTCACTCCGGTGTTGCCGTTCCGCAGAAGCTCGTTGGCCCGGTTCTCGACCCACTGGGTCACGTCGGTGTCAGCCGGGCCCCCGTTTGTCGGGTTGTACTTGAAGCCCCCGTCCTCCGGCGGGTTGTGCGACGGCGTAATGACGATGCCGTCGGCGAGATGCTCGGCGCGGGCGCGGTTGTAGACCAGGATCGCGCGCGAGATGACCGGTGTCGGTGTGAACCCGTCACCCCGCTGGATGATCGTCTGCACTCCGTTGGCGGCCAGGACTTCCAGTGCCGTGCGCTGGGCCGGCCCGGAAACCGCATGAGTGTCCTTGCCCATGTAGAGCGGGCCATCGGTGCCTTGGGCATGCCGGTAGTCGCAGATGGCCTGGGTGATGGCGAGAATGTGGGCTTCGGTGAACGACCCGCGCAGCGGCGAGCCGCGATGCCCGCTGGTGCCAAAGCTGACCAATTGACCGGGATCATCGAGATCAGGCTTGCGCTCGAAATATTCGCGTTCGAGCCGGGCCGGATCGATCAGCATTTCCTTTGGCGCCGGCTTGCCGGCCAGAGGTGAGATCGTCATGCGCAAATTCCTTCTATGACACCGGACACGGCTTGGCGTTCCAGATCTCGGCCGCGTACTGCGCGATCGTCCGGTCACTGGAGAATTGTCCGGAGCCGGCGACATTCAAAATCGCCCTTCGCGCCCATCCCTCGCCGTCCGCGTAGAGTTCGCAGAGCCTCTGATCCGCCGCGAGATAGGATTTGAGGTCCGCCAGGTGCATGTAATGGTCCCCATCCGTCAGGAGCGCATTACGCAACGGGGCAAAGACCCCAGGCTCATAGCGGCTGAAATAGTCGGAGGAGATCAGGTCCAACGCCGCGCGGGTCTCGGGCTCGTTTTCGTAATGCCAGTGGGGGTTGTACCAGCTGCGGCTGCTAGCCACCTGATCCGCAGTCAGGCCGAACAGAAAAAAGTTTTCCTCGCCGGCTTCTTCGGCCATTTCGATCGTGGCGCCGTCGCGCGTGCCGATCGTCAAGGCTCCGTTCATCATGAACTTCATGTTGCTGGTGCCGCTGGCCTCGTAACCGGCGGTCGAGATCTGGTTGGAGACGTCGGCGGCGGGGATCAGCCGCTCGGCGAGGGAAACACAGTACTCCGGCAGGAACACCACCTTGAGGCGGCCGCGCGTCACAGGGTCGCCGTCGACCGTGCCGGCCAGATTGTTGATAAATTTGATGATGAGCTTGGCAAGCTGGTAAGCGGGTGCGGCCTTGCCGGCGAAGAAGAAGGTCCGCGGCGGAATCTCGAGGCCAGGGTTGTCCCGCAAGCGATTGTATAGCACCACAATGCGCAGCGCATTGAGCAGTTGCCGTTTGTATTCGTGGATGCGCTTGATTTGGCAGTCGAAAATGGTGTCCGGGTCAACAATCTGACCGGACGTCGATTTGAGCCAATCGGCAAATGCGGACTTGGCGTCGCGGTTGGCCTTGCGGAGCTCGCCGCGAAAAGCTTGGTCACCGGCAAGCGGTTCGAGCTTGCTCAATTGACCGAGATCGGTCACCCAGCCGTCGCCTATCGCCTCAGTGATCGTGCTGGCGAGCGCCGGGTTCGCCAGCAGCAGCCATCGTCGCGGGGTGACGCCGTTGGTCTTGTTGTTGAAGCGTTCGGGAAACATTTCGGCCAGGTCTTTGACCGTCATCGTGCGCAACAGCCGGGAGTGGATTGCCGCCACGCCGTTGGTGCTGTGCGAGCCGACAATGGCCAGATTGGCCATCCGGATTCTGCGCTCGGAGTCCTCCTCGACGAGACTCATGCGCCGCACGCGCTCCTCGTCCCCCGGAAAACGAGCCCGTACCGCATCGAGCAAGCGGCGGTTGATCTCGAAAATGATCTCCAGGTGACGCGGCAGCAGCATCTCGAACCATGCGAGCGGCCATTTTTCGAGGGCTTCGGGCAGCAAGGTGTGATTGGTGTAGGCCAATGTCCTTTGCGTGATGTCCCAGGCCAGGTCCCAGCCGAGATGCGCGTCGTCGAGCAGAATCCGCATCAGCTCGGGTACCGCCATGGTCGGATGCGTATCGTTCAGCTGGATTGCGACCTTATCGGGAAATGTGTTCCAATCGGCATTGCCGCGCCCGAAGCGCCGCACCAGATCGGCCAATGAGCAGGCGACCAGAAAATACTCCTGCGCGAAGCGCAATCTCTGACCCATTTCCGTGGAGTCGTCGGGATAGAGCACCCGCGTCAAGTTTTCCGCTGCCAGAGTACCGGCCAACGCTCCGACGAAATCGCCGCGGCTGAATTCCTGAAAGTCGAAATAATCGGGGGCAGCTGCGGCCCACAGCCGCAGCGTATTGATGGTTTTACCGCCGTAGCCGACCACCGGCCGATCGAACGGAATGCCGATCAGTGACGAGGCCCGGCCGGGAACGGGGTGCAGTTGCCCGCCGAGCATCTCGAAGGAGCAGTTGAGTTTGACTTCGACCGTCTCGTTGGGACGAGCGACCTCCCAGGGATCCTGGCGACGGAGCCAGTTGTCCGGCTGTTCACGCTGCCAGCCGTCCTGGATGGACTGTTTGAAGATGCCGTATTCATAACGCAGCCCATAGCCCATCGCCGGCAGCTGCATGGTCGCCATCGAGTTGAGAAAGCAAGCCGCCAGGCGTCCGAGCCCGCCGTTTCCGAGGCCGGCATCGGGTTCTTGTTCGATGAGGCCGAGCCAATCGACGTTCCTCTGCGCGGCGGCCCGCTTCGCGAAGGGATCGAGCAGGAGGTTGGTGACATTGTTGGAGAGCGATCGGCCGATCAGAAATTCCATCGACAAATAGTAGATCCGCTTCGGGTTCGCCTGGTCGTAGGCGCTCTCTGTCCGCACCCAACGCTGTGAGAGGATATCCCGCGCCGAACGGGCGGCCGCCTCAAACTGTTCGCGCGCTCCTGCGGCGGTCGGAGCAATGATGTCGTCGAACAGCAGATGCCGTTCGTACAGTGCGTCGTCAGTGCCGGAGAAATGGATCGGACCGCAGCCGTATTGTTGGAGCAGCTCCTGCCTAGTCTCCGATAGAAGAAGGTCCTGCCTGTCGTCTGATGTCTTTGAACGCTTTGCAGCTATTTCACTCACTTCGGTCATGGCGACTTCTTCCCCTTGCCGAACGCCACATCGGATCAGGTCTCGACATGGCGCGTTTCATTCCACAGCCGGATTGCCGGCTCGGTTTGGTGGTGTTCATAGCCGAGCGCGCTGAGGCTCGCCGTGCTCAGCAGCAGGTAACGGCCACCCGCCGCGGCGAGACCGAGCCAGCGGGCAGCGAGCACCCGCAGGAAATGCCCGCTCGAAAAAACCAGCACATCGCCTTTGACCGCGCGCACCCGCCCCACGACGCGATCGGCGCGCGCACCGATCTGGTCCGGAGACTCTCCTCCGGGGCACCCGTCACGGAAGAGTTGCCAGTCCGGACGCTCCGCATGGATCTCAGTCGTGCGGCGCCCCTCATATTGGCCGTAATCCCATTCGGCCAGGTCAGGATCGATTTCGGCCGCGGCTCCAAAACCGGCCAGTTCGCAGGTGCGGGCCGCGCGCCGCAAGGGGCTGGTGAAGACCCTGGCGAAGGCCATTCCGCGCAGCCGCTCGCCGAGGGCGCGGGCGTTGCGTTCGCCGCGTTCGGTCAGGGGCAGGTCGGTCCGACCGGTATGCTGGCCGGAGAGGCTCCAGGCAGTCTCGCCATGCCTAGCCAGATAAACCACCGAAAGCAATTCGCTCATTCCGGTCCACCCTCTGGCTAGAATGTCCACTGCCAATTTGCGATGTCCGGCGAATCCACGCCGAACTCCTAGGGCTGATTTTACACGCGATCTGCTGGTTGAGCACGGCCGCGCGAGCGGTCGACACGGTGACGCGATCACGCGGCATGCGGTCGATCGCATCGATGGCCAGAGTGAAGCGGTCGGCCCGATTGCGAATGGCCAGCTCCTTCATTTGCGAGGCCCCCGAAGCAGAGGGTGGGCCCTTCGGCATTTCCCTCCGCAGTATGGTCGTAAACGACCTCAAGAGCCACTTCGATCCCAGCACGGCGGAGCGGCTCGGTAAGATCCCGAAATTCGTCGACCGGACCGAGCGCGTCCCTCGATCACCCCGCGCCCGAAGCCCGAGGGCAGGCTGAGACGGCCGCCTGGTTAGCGTTATTGGTCCGGGTTTTGGTCGGGTACTAGGATGACATTGAGCAAGACCGCGCCGGACATCGTGTCAGCCAAACGCCGCCCGCAGCGCGACCCCGACCCTGGCGGCAGCTGCCTTCCGCCCGTCAGCGCACCACTACATCGTTTCCGGCGAATTCGTCGGTGGCTGCCGTGATCGCCCCGTCATCGAGCAACATCGACGGCATCGGGCGTTTGGTCTTGACGCCCAAAAGCCGGATGCGCTCTCCGATGGACAATGCATTGCCGCGTCCGGTGGAGAGCCGCTTCACCGCTTCGTTGTGAGCATTCAATGCCGCCGTGATCCTTTCCGAAACGCCGTTCAAGTCGACGAGGCTCATGCTGACCTTGTCGCACAGATCCCCGGCCAATCTGGCGATTTCCTGCGCATTCTCGCCCTGCAATTCATAACGCCAGATCGAAGCTACCGTACGCATCGTCATCAGCAGAGTCGAAGGGCCGACCAGCACCACTCGGCGGTCCCACGCGTAAGTGAAGAGCTCGCGCTCGCGTGCGAGCGCCGCAGCGAGAGCGCCCTCGATCGGCACGAACATCAGCGCGCAATCATGCGCCGCGAGCTTGCCGTTGTCCTGGTATCGCTTGCCGGCCAAGTCGTCGATGTGCCCTTTGACATCTCTTACGAACTTGTCCCCGGCCGCACTGCGTTCTGCATCCTCCCGCGCGGCGATCAGACGATCGTACCCGGTTAGCGGGACCTTCGAATCGATGATCATCGTCCGCTGCTCGGGAAGCATCACGACGATGTCCGGCTTCTGGGCTCCGCCGTCGTCGCTCCGCAAACCCAACCCGCGTCCCTGTGAAATATACTCCCTGCCCTCCGTCAGGCCCGCCGCTTCGAGAACGCGTTCGAGCGCGAGCTCGCCCCAGCGGCCGAGCAGCTGCAAGTCGCCCCGCAAGGCCTTCGCGAGACCGTCTGCTTGGGTGCCGATGGCATGGCTCGTTTCGACGATGAGCTTGATCTGCTCTTTGAGCGAGAGGACGTCGCGGGCTTCGCTCTGGTAGGCGCTTTCGACCTTATTCTGGAAATCCTGAATGCGCTCGCGCAGCGGATCGAGAATGGCCGCCAATGCCCTTTGCGAGCTCTCCGACTGCTCGCTCGCATTCGCCTTGAGAATTCGATTGGCGATATTTTCGAACTCGATGGTGAGCTGCTTTTGCATGTCGGCGAGCTGGGCAGCTTGTGCCGCGATCTTTTCCGACAGGGCGCTCTCGCGCTCCTTCAGCCGCGCCACTTCGGCGACAGCCGCTTTCGCCTCCATCGCCGCGCCGGCGCGGTGGGCTTCGAGAGAACGGCAGTGCTCGGCTTGCTCTTCAGCCTGTCTGGTAAGACCGATGACCCGCTCGCTCAGCCGAGCCGTCTCCTCCCGTGCGGCTTGCCGCTCGTCGATCGCGGCCTTGTGTTCGGCCTCGAGCCGGTCGGCGCGGCTGTGCAGCGCCCGGCATTCGTCGATAAGCCGCGCCGCCTCGATCTGCCCGGCCATCAATGCAGCCGAATCGGCACTCCGAATCGCTGGCCAGACATGACGCCCCAGCGCGACACCCGCAAGGGCGGCCGCCGCAGCAACCAAGGCGCCGATACCTATGAGAACGCTTATGTCCATGGAGCAACTCGATTGTTCCTGTTATGTTCATAGCGCAGGGACACCTCGTCGCAAAGCAAAAAACCTGCCGGACCCTAATTTTCGGTTGAGAGGGTGTGGAGCCGGCAATCAGCCGGGCCAGGCTGTTCCCCACCGGTCGGCGTGGGCAACTTCGGCGATCGGGCGGCGAGTCAGCGGCCCGAAGTTGTCGATCGGCCAGCCGATCGGCATCAGCGCAAAGGTCACGACATCCTCGGGGATGTCGAGCAACGCTTTGACTTCGTCCTCGCAGCGGATGTGGTTGGTGGTGATCACGGTGCCGAGGCCGAGGGCACGGCAGGCCAGGATGATGTTCTGCACCGCGGGGTAGATGCTGGCACCGCGGACGCGATCCGCATAGGCGAGCTCGTCCTCCCAGCGGGCGGCGATGTCGGGCGGCAGCACCTCGCGCGCCGGCAGGGCCGGGCGGCGTGCGCACGGGATCAGCAGCACCGGCGCATCGCCCATATGCTGCCAGAGATGCGCACCAGCGGCCATCATGCGGGCGAACTGCCGCTCGGTCAGGTGAGACGGGCGCCCGCGGGCGGCATACATCGCTTCTGCGATGTCGGAGGCCTTGCGGTAGAGGGCGCCGAGCCTCTGCCGCTGGTCGGGGTCGCGCACGACAACAAACGCCCAGCTCTGGGCGTTGCCGCCGGAGGGGGCCCGAATCGCCGCGTCGAGGACCTTGGTGATCAACGCCTCGGGGACCGGGTCCGGTCTGAGGCGCCGCAGCGAGCGCGCCGAATAGATCGCCTCGAATAATCCGATATCGGGCATCATCACCCCCGGGCTTGGCTCGTCGTGCGGCGCACGCATAAAGCCATTTTGCGGCCTGAATTGATTTATGAACGGCTTTTCCTGAGAAACCGGGAAGCAATCCTTCAGCTGAGGTCGATCGCGTAGCGTTTGAGCAGCTCGAGCGGGACGACCTCGAGGGTCGCTTCGTGCGTCGCCGTCAGCCTGACCTTCGGCGCCTTCCCAGCCTCGAACGCCTCCTTCCACCGCTCGGCGCAGAGGCACCAGCAATCACCCGGCTTGAGCCCGGGAAAGCCGAATTCGGGCACTGGCGTCGACAGATCGTTGCCGGCGGCTTGCGAGAACGCCAGAAACGCCGCATCGACCTTGGTGCACACGGTGTGCACCCCGAAATCCTCGGGTCCGGTGTTGCAGCTGCCGTCCCGATAAAACCCGGTCATCGGTTTGGTGCAGCATTCGGCGAGCGGCTCCCCGAAGACGTTGCGCGCATCGGTCATCGTCAAGGCTCCTTGCAGTTTGATTTCACGCGGGACGCCGCTCGGCGCGATCGGCCAGCCGCGCTTCGATCGCGTCCCAAATCTTCGGCGCGATCTCGATGCCGTCGAGCCGCGCGATCTCTTGGATGCCGGTCGGCGAGGTAACGTTGATTTCGGTCAGCCAGTTGCCGATCACGTCAATGCCGACAAAGACGAGCCCCTGGGCGCGCAGGGTCGGTCCGAGCGCCGCGCAGATCTCGCGGTCCCGCGCGCGCAGCTCGGTCTTTACCGGGCGCGCTCCGACATGCAGATTGGCGCGCGCCTCGCCTTCGGGCGGTACTCGCATGACGGCACCCATCGCCTCGCCCTCGACGAGGATGATGCGTTTGTCGCCTTGGCGGACCTCGGGCACGTAGCGCTGCACCATCACCGGCTCGCGCTGGATCCGCTCGTACATCTCCAACAGCGCGGTCAGGTTCTCGTCGCCCGGCCGAAGCCGGAACACCCCGGCACCGCCATTGCCGAACAGCGGCTTTAGGATGATGTCGCCGTGCTCCCTCCAGAACGCGCGGATCTCGTCGCGGTCGCGGGTCAGCAGTGTCGGCGGCATCAGCTCCCTGAAGCGCAGTACGAAGAGCTTTTCGGGCGCGTTGCGTACCGCAGCCGGATCGTTGACGACGAGCGGTCCGTTTTCCGGCAAGAGCTCGAGGAGATGGGTCGCCGTGATATACGCCATGTCGAAGGGCGGGTCTTGGCGCATCAGGATCACGTCGAACCCGGCAAGGTCGAGCTCTTCGAAGGCGCCGAAGCGATGGTGGTTGCCGTATCGGCGGGCAACCTCGAGCGGCCGGCCGCGGGCATAGAGCCGCCCGTCGCGCAAGACCAGCGCCTCGGGCACATAGTGGAACAGGGCGTGCCCGCGCGTCTGCCCTTCGAGTGCGAGCGCAAAGGTCGAATCCGCGTCGATGTTGATCGTATCGATCGGGTCCATCTGGATCGCGACGGCGAGAGCCATGCCGACCTCCCGATTGGGGTTCGCGCCTGATATATCACGCCGCCGAAGACAGGATCATAGTGCCATAGCCACAACTGGAGCCGCCCTCCACTGCAGATGCCGTCGTCGTGCCGCTCTTCGCCGCGCGCGGCCTGCCATCGTGGGCCGAGCGGGTGAGCAACGGGCCGCTCTCGGCAGTGCTGCGCGAAATGGCTGGCGGGTGGGACGAGGAGGTCGCAGGGCTCGATCCAGTGGTGCGGCACGCGGCGGTGCGTTGGCTGACGGAGGGCCGTCGGCCATAAATAACCGCGCGGGGCGATCGGCCGCGTCTGCACACTTCGTTAACAAAACACCGGGCCCGCAATTTTGGCCTCGACGACTTCCCTTTTTTAGCGATTAGAATTAACCATCTTTTAAAAATAAAATCACCGCCTTTGAAGAATAGAGACCCCGCCGGTCAAGCAACGCGTTCGGGACGGCGGCCCTCCGCCCAGCTGAGCCGATGACAGTGCGGAAATCCGCTGGTGCTGGTGAAAGAGCGGATGGTGTTGACATTCGGTTTTTACCCTGTTTAGCTTGGACTGTTCCTCCCTGTCCTACCCGGATGCGTCGGCAACAATCCGGGACGACACCGATTTGCACCCCCCAGCGCATCCAATACCATTGGCATGGCGGCGTCACCGCTTTCTCCGCGGCAAGGGGGGTGCCCAGCAAAGAAGGGGACAACGCCGGATGCTCATTCACCGCACGATCGGTATCTCCCTCGCGTTTCTGGTGATCTCCGCCGGAGCGATGGCCAAAACGCCGGAGAAAACCGCCTCACATCATCCCGGCCAGCCGCATCGCGCCGACCCCCAAAAATCCGAGCAACGGTCCTGCAAATCGCGTGCGGTGTCGAGCAAGGCCGCGCACAACCGCTGGCCGGCGCGATACGCGGCTCGTCATGCCGGGCCGCGACATTGGCATATGGCCTCGCACTTGGTCGCGCATGACGGCGGAGGTCCGCCCGATCGCTATGTGGGGTCGGCAAATGGGTTTGGAGGTAGGGAGATCGGCAAAGCTGCCTGGTATAACCGCGTCGGCAACTACACCTCGAACGGGGAACGCCTCGACGCCGTCACCGCCACCGCCGCGCATCGCACGCTCTCTCTCGGTTCTTACGCCAGGGTGACCAACCTCGACAGCGGGCGTTCGGTGATCGTCAAGATCAACGATCGCGGCCCATGGACCCGAAGGTTTATCATCGATCTCTCGCCGCGCGCCGCCGATGAGCTCGACGTCAGACGGACCGGGGTGGCAATGGTCATGGTCGAACCGATCGCCCCGCCGGCCCTTGGTGCGACGCCGACGATCGCAACGTTTCAGACCTCCGGCACTCCGGTGACGCAATAAGGACCTGCCGGAGCGCTATAGTCTCGGGGCACGGGCGACCCGTGGCGAAGAGCAGTGCAGAAACCGGAAGCTCTGCCGCGCAGCCCCAAAGACGCATCTCTCCGGCGGCCCCCGTGCGCTTGACCGCAATCGCTAGTGCTCGCAGGCATTCAGTTGGTTCAATCCGCATCTCCCTCCTTCGTTTTCCCGGCGCAGGCCGGGAACCCATAGGCACCCTCCTTCCGAGGTTGTCTGGAAATTGGAATTTGTGCCGAAGGAGCTTTGTTTCGTCGTTCCCGCGAAAGCGGGAATCCAGGGACTTCAAGCGGTTACCCTGGGCCCCCGCTTTCGCGGGGGCGACGATTCGAAATCTTGTGCGATTGTATTACACGCTCCTTCGCCGGTGTGACAGTGCTTTTTGGCGGCGCAGCATTGGTCTGCCCTCGGTAGCCACTCAGTTTGGTCGGCAGGGCGATGACCGGCACGATGCCCGGCATTCCGTTGATCGCGCTGAGCCAGGCAAGTACCGATCACCGGCAGGTCTGCTGGCAAACAGCACAGATGCGGACATGCGCGCCGCGCAGGTTGTCACGGATCGCATTTAGCTTTGACAAATTGCATATTATGTGCTATTTGCGCAACATCGACCAACGCAATCCGCGTCTGGCGATGCCGTCTTTGCCGGTCTAGAGCGAGCCGGCGCTCGGCTGCCCGCTGTTTTCGGCTTCGCCGGATCGCGGATTGTCCAGGTTTTCCGCGGGGGGATGTTAACGCTCGCTGATAATTTCCTGCAGAAACAGCAAAAACAGCGAGACCGCCGGTTCGGCGTCGACTGCGGCTGCGGCTGGTGGGCGGGTAGTGGCGCGCCGGGCGCCAAACCGAGTCACTACCCTGCTGTCGACCAATGAATCGTACGAATGAGTCTGAACGCTAGCGCGTCGGGTTATCACTGAAATAAGCGATGTCCTCCGGGCGCGCCCTCCAGTTCGGGTTGCTCGGCCATTCCTTGGTCCGACCGGACATCTCCTCGCCATAGCGTATCCGAAACAGCAGCGTGCGCTGCGGGCCATTGGCGTATTCGTGCAGCTCGCCGCGCGGGTGAACGACGAACGTCCCGGGTGCAAGGTCGATCGTTTCACCCGGGGTCCGCATCGTCCCGCCGCCCTCGAAGCAGAAATAGATCTCGGTCGCCTTGGGGTGGCAGTGATAGGGGCTCCTCTGGCCCGGTTCCCAGCAGGCGATCGTGACGTCGCCTTCGCCGGTCGTGCCGAGCACCCTCTCCATGTGCTTTTTGGGGTCGAATTGCTGCTCGGCTTTCAGGCTGAACGCATACATCGGCTGTCTCCCTCGCTCTGCCCGCAGCCTAGACCGCGCCTGCCGCCACGATCAAGCGGCCGGTCTTGGGGTAGGGCTGGACGAAACGGCCGGGCGAGGCCTAGCGTGTTACGAGTGTTCGAACGGAGGGAGAGATGACGCAGAGAAGCCGTTTTCGCGCGTTGCTGCAACGCAACGGGATGATCGTGGCACCGGGGGCTTACGACTGCATCACCGCCAGGCTGATCGAGCAGGCCGGGTTCGCGGCCATCTATATGACGGGCGCTGGTACGGCGGCGAGTTTGGGATACCCCGATTTCGGTCTCGTCACGATGTCCGAAATGGTGGCCAATGCCGGGCGTATTGTGGCCGCAGTAGACGTGCCGGTCATCGCCGATGCCGACACCGGCTACGGCAACGAGCTCAACGTGTTTCGCACGGTGCGTGAATTCGAGGGCCGCGGCGTCGCGGGAATTCACATCGAGGACCAGGAATTCCCGAAGAAATGCGGCCATCTCGAAGGCAAAGAGATCATCCGGCGCGAGGACTATCTGGCAAAGATCCGCGCCGCGGTTGCCGCGCGCCGCGACCGGGACTTCACGATCATCGCCCGCACCGACGCGCGCGCCGTCGCCGGCTTCGACGAGGCGATCGCCCGCGCTGGTGCGGCCTTGGCGGCAGGGGCCGACATGGCATTCGTCGAGGCGCCGCAGACCGAGGATGAAGTCGCGGCGGTGCCGCGTCTCGTCAACGGACCGTGCCTCCTCAACGTCGTGCGCGGCGGCAAGACACCGGACATCGACCTGCGGCACGCCGAGGCGCTCGGCTACAAGCTCGCGATCGTGCCGGGCCTCCTGATCAAGAGCGTCGTCGGCATCTGTGACAAGGTGCTGTCCGAGCTGAACGCGACCCATCGCCATCCCCAGCCAATCAAGGAAATGACGGTGCCCGAGATGTTCCGCCGTTTTGGCGCCGACGAGTGGGATGCGTTGCGCGAGCGCTTTCGCAGTTCTGTACGGGATGCCGCGGAGTAGGTAGAGGAGGAAAGCAATTGTCGCCCGCACGATCGAGGCTCGCCCCTCACCCTCCCGCTGCGCGGGTCCCCCCCTCGCCTCGCGCGCCGGGCGAGGGAGGGGGCGAGGGGCCGCTCGTCGGCCGCGTCCTCTATCGCGACGGGCTCATCTTGGTCATCAACAAGCCCGCAGGGATTGCTGTGCATCCCGGTCCCGGCGGCGGTCCCGATCTCGAAAGCGGCTTCGGTGCACTGCGCTTCGGACTGCCGCACCCCCCTGCTCTTGCCCATCGCCTCGATCGCGACACCAGCGGCTGCCTCGTGCTCGGCCGGCATCCGAAGGCACTGCGGCGCCTTGGCGCGCTGTTTGCGGGCGGCCAGGTGAAAAAGGTTTATTGGGCCGTCGTCGAGGGTCAACCGGCTGAACCGGAGGGCCGGATCGAGACCGGCCTCACGAAACAGACCCGCGGCGCCGGCTGGCGCATTGTCGTCGACCCGGGCGGACGGCAGGCGGTCACCAATTACCGGCAACTCGGCACCGCAGGCGGCCGCACCTGGCTGGAGCTGAGGCCGCGTACCGGCCGGACGCACCAGTTGCGCGTACATTGCGCGGAATTGGGTTGTCCGGTCGTCGGCGATGCGGTCTATGGCGACCCCGTAATCGGGCAACCGCTCCAGCTCTACGCCCGATCGGTCACATTGCCGCTCTATCGAGGCCGGCCGCCGCTCGAAATCACCGCCCCGGTTCCGGCGCACATGCTCGCTGCGCTCGAACAACTCGGCTACGATCCCGCCCGCCCGATCGCGGCGAAAGGCGCTCGACCATGATTTCGCGTTACAGCCGTCCGGAGATGACCAAGGTCTGGGCGCCGGAGAACCGGTATCGGATCTGGCTCGAGATCGAGACGTATGCTTGTGACGCTCAGGCGGCGCTCGGTGTGATCCCCCAAAGTGCGGCGCGCGCCCTCCGGGAGCGCGGTGCATTCGAGATCGAAAGGATCGACGAGATCGAGCGCGAAACGCATCACGATGTGATCGCCTTTCTGACGAACCTCGCCGAGCATGCCGGTCCCGAGGCGCGCTTTGTCCATCAGGGGATGACCTCGAGCGATGTCCTCGATACCTGCTTGGCGGTACAGCTCAAGGAGGCGGCGGATATCCTGCTCGCCGATCTCGACGGGTTGCTTGCGGCGCTGAAGCGGCGCGCGTTCGAGCACAAATACACGCCGACGATCGGGCGCAGCCACGGCATCCATGCCGAGCCGACGACCTTTGGCCTGAAGCTCGCCGGACACTACGCCGAGTTTGCCCGCAACCGGACTCGGCTGATCGCCGCGCGCCAGGAGGTCGCGACCTGCGCGATCTCCGGTGCCGTCGGGACGTTCGCCAATGTCGATCCAAAGGTCGAGGCCCATGTCGCACAGAAGCTGGGCCTGGAGCCGGAGCCGATCTCGACCCAGGTGATCCCGCGCGACCGTCATGCCCAATTCTTCATGACGCTGGCGCTCGTCGGCGCGGCGGTCGAGCGGCTTGCCACCGAGATCCGTCACCTGCAGCGCACCGAACTGCGCGAAGCCGAGGAATATTTCGCCCCCGGCCAGAAGGGCTCCTCGGCGATGCCGCACAAGCGCAACCCGGTGCTGTCGGAGAATCTGACGGGGCTCGCGCGGCTGATCCGCGCGACGGTCGTGCCGGCGCTGGAGAACGTCGCGTTGTGGCACGAGAGGGACATCTCCCATTCCTCGGTCGAGCGGGTGATCGCGCCCGACGCGACCATCGCGCTCGATTTCGCGCTGGCGCGGCTGACCGGGCTGATCGACCGGCTCATCGTTTATCCCGAGCGGATGCGCGAGAACCTCGAATCCTTGGGCGGGCTCATCAACTCGCAACGCGTGCTGCTGGCACTGACCCAGGCCGGCATGAGCCGTGAAGACGCCTATCGCGTCGTCCAGGCAAATGCGATGGCCGCTTGGCGCGGCGATGCCCGGTTCTCCGACCTTCTGAAGGCGGATCCCGAGATCACACGTTTTCTAAATCCGGACAAGATCGACGGGCTATTCGACATGGCCTATCATCTGAAACATGTCGACAGGATCTTTCGCCGGGTCTTTGGCGAATAGCCCGACCACGGGAGGAACAAGATGAGCTCGCTACGCCGCCGCGACGGTCCCCGCATCAAGTATGTTGCCGACGAGGCCGGGGCTTACGACACAATCACGGTAGACAAGCTAACGCCGATCATCGGCGGCGAGATTGGCGGCGTCGATCTGTCGAAGCCGCTCGGCAACCGCACGCTCGACGAGATCCATCGCGCTCTCGCCGAAAACTTGGTGATCTTTTTCCGCGACCAGCATCTGACCGAGGACCAACACCTCGCCTTTGGCCGTCTGTTCGGCGACTTGCATATCCATCCCGCGGCACCGCATGCGCCCGGCCACCCCGAGCTGATGATCATCCACGCCGACAAGGATTCGCCGCGCGCCAACGGCGAGGGCTGGCACAGCGACGTCTCGTGCGACCCCGAGCCGCCAATGGGCAGCATCCTCTACATCCGAAAATGCCCGCCGCATGGCGGCGACACCTTGTTCGCCAGCATGTATGCGGCCTACGACGCGCTGTCGGACCGGATGAAAGCTTATCTCGACGGTCTCGTCGCGGTCCATGACGGCGAGCACTATCGCGGCCAATACGCGAATTACGGCATCGCCGATAAGGAGAGCTATCCTCGCGCCGAGCATCCGGTGGTCCGCACCCATCCGGTGACCGGGCGGAAGGCGCTCTATGTCAACAAAGGCTTTACCCGGCGCATCCTCGGCATCCCCATCGACGAGAGCGAGGGCATTCTGAGCTACCTCTACGAGCACATGGCGAACCCGCTGTTCCAGTGCCGCTTCCGCTGGCGCGAGAACTCAATCGCCTTCTGGGACAACCGTTGCGTGCAGCACCATGCGATGTGGGACTACTGGCCGCATACGCGGTCCGGCCACCGGGTGACGGTCAAAGGCGAGCGGCCGGTTTAAGGCGTTACTGTTTCATCAGCTGCCGCTTTGCCTGCTCGGCGAAGTGCTCGAGTTCGAAGCGGATGCGAGCCGCGGTGAATGTCGGATCCTTCGCGCCGAGATCCGCGGCCAGTTTGGCGACGACATTTGCGTCGCCACCCGGTTCGAACTCGGCTTCGACGACTCTCCCGGCGTAGGCTTCGGCGGCATCTCCCAGAAGTCCCAGATGGTGGGCCGCCCACAGTCCCAGCAGCCGGTTGCGCCGAGCGGTGGTCTTGAAGCGAAGCTCCTGATCGTGCTTGAACCGAGTCTCGAATTCTTTCTCGCGCTCGTCGAATATAGTCATGGCCGTTTCGTCCCGAGATCGATCCATCATAGATGGTAGGCGGAGCCTGACCTTACCACAGCCGCGGGACGGCGATGCCAGAGGGTGAATGTGCACCTTGGTGATCCTCCGCCGGCCCGACCACCGCTGGCCGGTGCTCGTCGGCGCCAATCGCGACGAGATGATCGACCGCCCGTCGAAGCCCCCCGGCCGGCATTGGCCGGACCGGCCGGAGCTGGTGGCGGGGCTCGACCTTCTTGCCGGGGGGGCCTGGATCGGGCTCAACGACTGGGGTGTGGTCGCCGCAGTGCTCAACCGCCATGGCTCGCTCGGACCGGCAGCCAACCGGCGTTCGCGCGGTGAACTCGTGCTGGAGGCGCTCGACCACGCCGATGCGGCGGCCGCCGCCGAGGCCTTGTCGGATCTCGACCCCAGGGCCTACCGCACCTTCAATCTGATCGTCGCCGACGAGAGCGAGGGGTTCTGGCTGCGCCACGCCGGCGGTGCGAGGATCGAGCCGAAGCGGCTCAAGGAGGGGTTGTCGATGATCGCGGCGGGCGATCTCGACGACCTCGGAACGCGGCGCCTGGAGTTGGCGCTGCCGGCCTTTCGCGCGTGGCCCACACCGGACCCCGATCACGACGACTGGGCCGCGTGGCAGACCTTGCTCGGCAGCACCAGGGCGCCGCCGAACGAACCGGCGACGGCGGCGATGCGGTTCCGCACCGACGGCTACGGCACCCTATCGAGCGCGCTGATCGCGCTCCCCGCACGTGGCGAGCCGGACCGCCCGCCGATATTCCGCTATGCCGAATGGCTGCCGGCCGCCACGCCGTGGCGCGACGTCATGGACCCGGATCGAGGACCGCAGACATGAAAGTGCGCGTGCAGGTGATGTTGAAACCGGGGGTGCTCGACCCGCAGGGCAAGGCGATCGGCAATGCGCTCGCTGCGCTCGGCTTCAGCGGGATCGGCGAGGTGCGCCAAGGCAAACTGATCGAACTCGAACTCGCTGAAACCGATCCGAGCCGCATGCGCCAACAGGTCGAGGCGATGTGCAAAGAGCTTCTCGCCAACCCGGTGATCGAGGACTACGCGATCGAGATCGCGCCCGCCAGCTAGCCGGCGCCGCCTCTCCGTTCCGCGACCGTGCTCGCGCGCAACTGGAAGACGTTGGTGGACAACTGCTCGGACAATTACCACGTCCCCACCAGCCATCTCTCCGGCGCCCGGGTCCAGACCCGCTATCTCGGCCGCCCGCCGCTGTCCCACGAGGCGCAGTTCAAAAGCACGCCTTTGTCAACGGGCACTCGATCACCGATAGTACCACGAGGCAACGATGCCCAAGATCGAGCGGCGGCTCAACACGACCTTGGTTCCGACCGGACGGTGTACGCCGCTCGACGGACCTCGCGAAAACACGACCCGCGGTTCGTGACCGGCGTTACAGAATTTTACTTTTCTTAACTTCCGCCACGACGGGAACTAAGGCAAAAGTCAAAGTTAACTGGCGCGAGCGGGGCAGCGGAAGTTCAAAACCACAACTCCGGGAGGCCTTTCCATGAAGATCTATCACCGGCCAAAATCCGGCCTCGTCAGGCCCGGCTGCCAAGCTTTTGATCGATACGCTGAACAAGAAGGCCAGCTAACTCAAACAATTGCAATTTAACTCGCGTAAAACCCAAAGGCGGATCAAATGCAGCATGTACTTAGCACCGGTGGCCGCAAGCGATGCACAACCGAATGAATGCTGACCCCCCTTTTATCGGGACTGACTCAGGAGACCGCAATGGCTGATCCCAAGCTCGAAGTCCTCACACCCCAGAACTGTCAACTCATCTTTATCGACCAACAGCCTCAGATGGCGCTCAGCGTCCAATCGATCGATCGGCAAGTGCTTAAGAACAACGTGGTGGCACTGGCTAAGGCGGCGAAAGTCTTCAAAATTCCGACGACAATCACTACCGTCGAGACGCAGAGCTTCTCCGGCTACACTTATCCTGAGCTGCTCGACGTATTCCCGGACCAGAAGTTGCTCGAGCGCACGTCCATGAACTCATGGGACGATCAAAAGGTGCGCGACGCCCTCAAGAAGAACGGCCGGAGCAAGGTGGTCGTTTCAGGCCTCTGGACCGAGGTCTGCAATAACAGCTTTGCACTGTGCGCGATGCTCGAAGGTGGATATGAGATCTACATGGTGGCCGATGCCTGCGGTGGTACTTCGAAAGAGGCGCACGATTATGCCATGCAGCGCATGATCCAGGCTGGAGCCGTTCCAGTGACTTGGCAGCAGGTTATGCTGGAATGGCAGCGCGACTGGGCCCGCAAGGAGACCTATGACGCCGTGATGGCCATCGTGCGCGAACATTCCGGCGGATACGGCATGGGCGTGGATTACGCCTACACCATGGTGCACAAGACCCCGCAGCGCACATCAAAGCTGCATGAGGTGCTGGCGCCAGTGCCGGCCGCGTAAGGCGTGGCGGCTGGACGTCGCACATGCTGTACTTCATCTCCCTTGGCGCCGGCGTATTAGTCGGTATCATCTATAGCTTGATCAACGTCCGCTCGCCTGCGCCGCCGCTGGTCGCGCTGGTGCGTGCTTGCCGGCGAGCAGGGCATCCCTGTGGGCAAGCGGCTTCTGTCGGGTTCGACTTTCTCATTGGCCTGGCGGGAAGCGAAATGCGCAGCGCATATGTTTGGCATGCTGCCGGGCCGCCATGCCGACGAGGCCGCAAAGATTTCCGCGGCCGATTTCCCGGAGAACCGCTCATGACCGATGCTCCCGATCTCATTGTGACCAATGCTCGTGTGACCACTCTCGATCGCGGCTGATCGTAGGGCGGAAAAGCGGGAGCGCATTCCGCCATCTACGGCACCGCCGAGCGGTCGGCGGAATAGGCGCTCCGCGCTATTCCTCCCTGACGCCGCTTCGCCAGCCGCCTCGTTTCCTTATCGACAGGGGCATGCTCATGAACAGCTCCAAACACGACACCCGAACTTATCCTTCATCGCGGCCTGTTCACGACACTCGACCGCGCCAATCCGACCGCCACTGCTGTCGCGATCACGGACGGCAAATTCTCCGCAGTGGGCCGCGACAACGACGTGATGCAGCTCGCCGGCGAGGAGACCAAGGTTATCGACCTCAAGGGCCGGCGCGGGCTGCCGGGGCTGATCGACAACCATCTGCACATCATCCGCGGCGGGCTCAACTTCAACATGGAACTGCGCTGGGACGGGGTGCGCTCGCTGGCCGATGCGATGGCGATGCTCAAGCGACAGATTGCGGTGACACCGCCGCCGCAATGGGTGCGGGTGGTTGGCGGCTTCACCGAGCACCAGTTCGCCGAGAAGCGACTGCCTACCATCGAAGAGCTGAACGAGGTTGCGCCGGATACCCCGGTCTTCCTGCTCCACCTCTACGATCGTGCGCTGCTCAATGGAGCGGCGCTGCGAGCGGTCGGTTACACCAAAGACACCCCGAATCCGCCAGCCGGCGAAATCGTTCGCGACAGCAGAGGCAACCCTACCGGCTTGCTGCTGGCGAAGCCAAATGCCGGCATTCTGTACGCGACCCTTGCCCGCGGTCCGAAATTGCCATTCGACTATCAGGTCAACTCGACCAGGCATTTCGCGCGCGAACTGAACCGGCTCGGGGTCACCGGCGCGATCGACGCGGGCGGCGGCTTCCAGAACTACCCGGAAGACTATGCGGTCATCGAAAAACTGGCGGCCGAAGGCCAGCTCACCGTCCGCATCGCCTACAACTTATTCACGCAGAAACCCAAGGGCGAGAAGGACGATTTCCTGAACTGGACGAAGACCTCGAAATACCAGCAAGGCACGGATTATTTCCGCCACAACGGCGGCGGCGAGATGCTCGTCTTCTCCGCTGCCGATTTCGAGGATTTCCGCCAGCCCCGCCCCGACATGCCGGCGGAAATGGAAGGCGAGCTCGAAGAGGTGGTGCGCATCCTGGCCGTCAATAAATGGCCTTGGCGGCTGCACGCGACCTACGACGAGACGATCTCGCGCGCGCTCGACGCCTTCGAGCGTGTCAACCAGGATATCCCGATCGACGGCCTCCACTGGTTCTTCGATCATGCCGAGACGATTTCCGATCAGTCGATCGACCGCATCGCGGCACTAGGCGGCGGCATCGCCGTGCAGCACCGCATGGCCTACCAGGGCGAATATTTTGTCGAGCGCTACGGGATTGGCGCGGCCGAAGCCACGCCCCCAATTGCCCGGATGCTGGAAGCGGGCATCCCGGTCTCGGCCGGCACCGACGCCACCCGCGTCGCCTCCTACAATCCGTGGGTCTCGCTGGCGTGGCTGGTTACCGGCAAGACGGTCGGTGGCCTGCGCATCTACCCGGCCCGCAATCGCCTCGACCGCGAAACGGCGCTCAGGATGTGGACCGAAAACGTCACTTGGTTCTCGAACGAGGAGGGCAAAAAGGGTCGCATCGAGGTCGGCCAGTTCGCCGACCTGGTCGTCCCCGACCGTGATTACTTTTCATGCTCCGAGGATGAGATCGCCGACATCGCAGCCGACCTGACGATCGTCGGCGGCAAGGTGGTTTATGGCGCTGGCGACTTCGCTGCCCTCGACGAGACGGCGCCGCCTCCGGCAATGCCGGACTGGTCACCGGTTCGGCGCTTTGGCGGCTACGCCGCCTGGGGCGACTCCAGCGGCTCCGGACAGGCCGTGGCACGGCGGTCGCTTGCCGCCGCGTGCGGCTGTGCGAACCATTGCGGCATCCACGGCCACGACCACGCGGCCGCCCGGTCGGCACGTCTGCCAGTCAGCGATTTGAGATCCTTCTGGGGCGCGCTCGGCTGCTCTTGCTGGGCATTCTGACGTTGCGGCACACTGCAAAAGAGACGCGGTTCGTCGGGTTGACACCATACTCGATGAGCGATGGACCTGGTTCGCGGCCCGTATCGGACTGACCAGCGCTGCTTGAAGAGCCAATTTATGCGGATAGACGAGGCGATATCGGATCAAACTTGACTGAGGAGAACTCCATGCAAACGCTTCAAGCTGACTACTTTGCCGCGTATCGCAATTTGAAACTGTCACGTGATGATAAAGGTGTGCTGGTCGCCGAGTTCCATAGCGACGGCGGGCCGTTCATCATGACCGCGCAATCACACACGGAGTTTGTCGATGCCTTTCACAGAATCGGACAAGACCGAGCGAACAAGATTGTCATCATTACAGGCGCCGGCGGGAATTTCATCGGGGACGTAGAATGGCCATCGTTCGGAGACGTCGCCGATCCGGGCGTCTGGAGCAGAATTCACGACGAAGGCGTCCAGGTTTTGGAGAACATCGCGAACATCCGCGTTCCGGTCATCGCGGCCGTCGAGGGACGCGCCCATATCCACTCGGACTACGCGCTCCTCGCTAGCGTCATCGTGGCGGCCGAAGGTGCGACATTCCAGGATGTCGGCCACTTTGCCGTGGGCGTTACGCCGGGTGACGGGATCTTTACAACGTGGAGCTACCGGGCGGGACCAGGTCGAGCCGAGGCATTCCTGCTCAATCCGCAGCCGCTGCCGGCGCGTACCGCATACGAATGGGGAGTCGTGGCAGAGGTAGTACCGAACGGCAGGGCAGTGGCACGCGCTCGGGAACTGGCCGATTTGTACCTGAAGGCGCCGGAAGTGACGCGCCGGAATACGCGCATTCACTTCATTCAACCGTTGAAGGAGCGCATCGTGCGGGAGGTCGGTTACGGACTATCCCTCGAAGGAGCGTCATCGGCCGACCTGGTAAAATCCAAGCAATCGAAGAGTTAGTCTCTCACTGAGAGAAAATCAGCGCGAAGGGGGTCGTATGGGCGGGCCGCTCATCACTTTGCGCCGCTACATGTAGGTATTGAAATCGGCCATCGTTTCGGTCCTTTCCATCGTCTGAGCTGGCGGGCGTCATCCCTATCTGCCAGGCGGCCCCATCAAGGCTCCGCGGCTTTCCGGCAGCTGTCGTCAAGCAGGCTAATTTCGGTCTTTGTCCGGGGTGGCTCTGGGTCTGCTTGGCGCCCGCACCGGACTCGTTGGGGGCCCGCCGAGTGATTTCGGGCCGCCTCGTCTGGCCTGGCGTTGTCGCTATTAGCTTTGGGAGCCTGCCATGCGCATAATCAAGACATTCGCAGTAACGGCCGTCCTTTGCGGCAGTCTGGCGAGCGTGCCGGTGTCGCAGGTAGTTGCCGCAACCCAGACACCCGCCCTCGCGGTCGGTCCGCAATACGATACAACCCATGTCTACGTCGCGCCGGACGATTTCGACCGGTTCGTTGCCAGCCTCGTCACGACGTTTGGCGGGACAACATCCAAGGAAGGCGAGTTCACCGTCACACCGACACCCAGCCTTACCATGTCGCAGCTTGTCCTCACCCCGGTAGGGACTTTGTCAATCTTTGGTTTCAAGACCCCGATTCCCTATCCCTTCGGCGCGGAACGGACCGGCTATCTCGTCACCGACATAGACGCGGCCGTTCGGGCCGCACGCGCCCACGGCGCCGCTCTGACGGTAGCGACATTTCCCGACCCGATCGGCCGCGATGCCATCATTCAATGGCCCGGCGGCGTCAACATGCAGCTCTATTGGCACACGACGGCGCCGAATTATCCGCCGCTGCAAACCGTGCCCGAGAACCGGGTCTACGTCTCGCCGGATTCGGCCGATGCCTTCATCCGCGATTTCGTCGCTTTCGCGCATGGCAAGATCGTTTCTGACGACCGCAACGCGCCAGGCGTGGAGATCGGCCGACCAACCGATACCTACCGACGCGTCCGCATCGAATCCGCCTTCGGCCGCGTGGCCGTGCTGGTGACCGATGGCCATCTTCCCTATCCTTATGGACGGGAGGTGACGGGCTACGAGGTCTCCGATCTCTCCGCGACGGTCGGCAAGGCTGAGAGCGCAGGCGCAGCTGTGCTGGTCAAACCCTACATGGCCGGCGACCGTGAGGCCGCGATCCTGCAGTTCCCAGGCGGCTACATTGCCGAGATTCATGCAGTCTCGCACAAGTGAACGCCTGCCGTGCGGCTCGCGTCTTTGGCGCTGTTGGGGTCGATCGCAGCCTCGATCGCTGGGGCAGCGTTTGCCCAAGACGCGGCATCGCTCGCGATGGGTTTGCCCGCCCGTCCGACGATCGGCATGAACCGGTGGCAGGAAGACTGGTCGGTATTGGCTGATCCGAGCCTACGAACCGAGCCCTTTGACGATCTGAAATACATTCCACTCAATCCGGATGATCCGAAGAGCTATGTGTCCTTCGGCCTCGATCTGCGCGAGCGCTTCGAATCACTCAACGCGTCTACTTTCGGCGTCCGCGGGATCCCCGTTCAGAACTATGTGCTGGATCGTGAGTATATTCACGCCGATATCCGGCCCAACCAGAACTGGCAGATCTTCATACAGCTCCAGGACGACTACGCGCCTGGGAAGTCGATAATCACGCCGGTTGACCGGGACCCGCTCGACCTTGCGCAAGGCTTCGTCGCCTATACGGGGGACCTGGCGGACGGCGAAGTAAAGGTCCGCGTGGGGCGCCAGGAGATGGCCTTCGACCTGCAGCGTTTCGTCTCCATCCGGGATGGTCCCAATGTGCGTCAGGCTTACGATGCGGCTTGGTTCGATTGGGAGAAGGACCCGTGGCGCATCATCAGCTTCTGGAGTGAGCCCGTCATATATGTCCCCCAGGGCGTCTTCAACGACTACTCCAATGGCCAATTCCAATATGGCGGGTTCAGAGTCGAGCGGCGAGACGTCGGACCGGGACGCCTCAGTGCCTATTATTCGCGTTACGATCTCGACAATTCGCATTTTCTCTTTGCCAGCGGCCGCGAACGGCGCAACATCTTCGATGTGCGTTATGCCGGCGACTACGGCGGGTGGGATTGGGACCTCGAGTTAATGGTCCAGACCGGAAGCGTCGGCGCCAAAACGGCCCGCGCCTGGGCGCTGGGAACAATCGGCGGCTTCACATTCGCCGATGCGAACTGGCGCCCCCGTCTGGGGCTTCAGGTCGACGCGGCGACGGGTGACCAAAACCCCAACTCCAGTACGCTCGGAACCTTCAATCCGCTTTTCCCGAACGGCTATTACTTCACCTTGGCTGGGTTGACCACCTATGCAAATCTGATCCATGTCAAGCCCTCGGTGACCGTCAAGCCAACGAGCTCCCTGACGTTCCTCGCCGCCGTCGCCCCACAGTGGCGCGAGACGACGGCTGATGCCGTCTATGTCATACCCGATATTCCCGTTCCTCGCACGGCGGGTTCCGCGGGACTCTGGACTGGCGCTTATGGACAAATTCGCGCCGAATATGCATTCAACGGCCATCTGACGGGCGCCATCGAAGCCGTATATTTTGGGGTCGGCAGCGCCATCCGCCGCGCTGGCGGGCATGACAGCGACTATGTCGGTGTCGAGCTCGATTTCGGATGGTGAGATGAAGACCGACGAGCGCTCGCCCGGCACGGCCGATGTGCAGGGTTCGGCGTGGAGCCCGTTCCGTTACACAGTCTTTACCGTGCTCTGGACGGCGACGGTCGTCTCCAATATCGGCAGCTGGATGCAGAACGCCGCGGCGGCATGGCTGATGACCAGCCTCCGCCCGGAACCATTCGAAGTGGCCCTCGTCCAGGCGGCGACGACCTTGCCCATGTTCCTGTTCAGCTTCCCTGCCGGAGCATTGGCCGACATCGTCGACCGCCGCCGCCTTCTTATCGTGGTGCAGATCGCGGCGGTGGCAGTTGCCGCCCTGTTCGCGATCTTCGTATGGCTGGAGTGGATCACACCCAACTGGCTGCTGACATTTATTTCCCTGTCCGGGATCGCGACGGTTCTGGCGATGCCGTCGTGGCAGTCTATCGTGCCGCAGCTCGTGCCAAAGGAAGAGCTCCGTTCTGCAGTCGCCCTCAACGGCGTGGGCTTCAATATCAGCCGTGCCATCGGTCCGGCGTTGGCCGGCCTGGCGATTGGCGCACTCGGCATGGCGGCACCCTATTGGATCAATGCCTTGAGCACGTTCGCCGTCATCGCCGCGCTGATCTGGTGGCGCCCTCCCCAGCCGATCGCACAATCTCTGCCCGCCGAGCGCTTCGTCAACGCGATTCGCAGCGGTTTGCGCTACGCTCGCTATAATCCGGATCTGCGCGCGACCTTGATCCGGTCCGCCGGCTTCTTTCCGCTCGCGAGCGTCTATTGGGCGCTTTTGCCGCTTCTGGTGCGCGCACGAATCGCGGGCGGCCCGGAGACATACGGCATACTCCTCGGCGCAATCGGCGCCGGCGCTGTTTGCGGCGCATTCGTATTGCCGGCAGCGGCAAAGCTGGGTGCCGATCGGGTCATGACAGGGGCGACGGTCGGGACGGCACTGGCGCTCGTCCTGTTCGCCATCGCTCGTGAGCCCGCAACCGGCTTGATCGCCTGTGTGCTTGCCGGAATTTCGTGGGTTGCCGCGATCTCCACCTTGAACGTATCGGCCCAATTTGCGCTGCCGGGCTGGGTCCGAGGGCGCGGGATGGCGATGTTCGCAACCGCGCAATTCGCGGGCTTGGCCGTCGGCAGCATCGTCTGGGGACAGGCGGCGAAGGAGATCGGGCTCCCGGCCGTTCACCTCATCGCGGCGATTGCGCTGGTCGCCTCGGTCCCGCTGCTGCGGCGCTGGAGGCTTCAGACCGCCGCCGGCCTCGATCTCGCGCCGTCGATGCATTGGCCCGCTCCGTTGCTCTCAGACGACATCGAGCCCGACCGAGGTCCGGTCCTGGTCACCATCGAGTACTCGGTCGCCGCGGTTGATCGCGCGGCATTTCTCGCCGCGATGGCGAAGCTGGCGGGCGAGCGCCGGCGTGACGGCGCCTATGATTGGGGCATCTACCAAGACGCCTCAAAAGAGGGTGTCTTCGTCGAGACATTCTGCGTCAATTCCTGGCTCGACCACATGCGACAGCATCAACGCGTGACCAACGCCGATCGGGTGCTGCAGGACGCGGTGCATAGCTTCCACGCGGAAGGCACGCCCGCGGTCAGGCATTTGATCGCGGCACAAGGGAGCGAAAAGGGATGATCGAGTACGGGTTCCTGATCGCCCGGCTTTGTCTCGCGGCCGTGTTTCTTTATAGCGGGGTCGATAAGCTGTGGCATTGGCGGTCGAGCATCGAAGAGCTCAAGGGCGACGGACTGCCGTGGCCGGCGGCTTTCGCCGGCGCCACCGTCTTTACCCAGCTCGTCGGCGGATGCCTCGTCGCCACGGGTTTTTTTGCGTGGCTGGGCGCACTTGTGCTCGCCGGCTTTACGGCCGCGGCCACGGTGGTCGGGCACCGCTTCTGGCTTCGCCGCGGGACGGAGTTCCGGCACGAACTGACGACCAGCCTGGAGCATGTGGCGATTGTCGGCGGGCTGCTGTTGCTCTGCCTCCTCGATTTCCCGGCGATCGGATGAAGGACCGGAAATGAGCGGCCGAGCTCCTGATGGGACCAACTCGTAGGCCTGCCCGAAGCACTCGTCATAGTAGACGAGAACGATTGTTGCGTGACGAAGGCGAAGCCTACGCCCGCAAGCTGTCGAACGCAGGCGTGCGGGTGACGTCGGTCCGGTATAACGGCACAATCCAAGATTTCGTCATGCCGAATGCACTCTCCGGCACGCCGGCTGCGCGCGGCCGCCATAGCGCAAGCTGTCGGCGCCGTTAGCGGAGCACTCGGCTGACTGCGATGGTTCGAACGCTAAGAGCCTGACTCAAAAGCCGACGTCGCTTAATCATCAGTAGCCAAATCCGCTTTCGCATCCGACACCGGCCGTTCCGGCTTGGCGGCCAGAACTGGCCTTGATGCCCCGAAACTGACCTTCGGACCGGCAGTGCCGTTGGGTCATTATGACCCAACCCAGTTCTTCGACAGCCCGGCTCTGGACAGGGCGCTGCAACCGAACGATGATCCATTAGGGTCCGTGGAGTGCGGCTATGGATGTCGGGGGTTGGCTCAGAAGTCTTGGCCTCGGACAGTACGAGGCGCTCTTTCGCGCGAGTGAAATCGACGCCGATATCCTGCCGGAGCTGACGGAGGTCGATCTCGAGAAGCTCGGTGTGCCGCTCGGGCACCGCAAGCGTCTCCTCAAAGCCATCTCCGGTTTGACCACCGCCGAGACATTGGCGGCGCCCTCCGCATCGACCGGTGCGAAGCCGCAAGACGCCGCCGAGCGGCGGCAGCTGACGGTGATGTTCTGCGATCTCGTCGGCTCGACGGCGTTGTCGACGCGGTTCGACCCCGAGGAATTGCGCGAGGAGATCCGCGCCTATCAGAACGCCTGCTCCGGCGTCGTCGCGCGCTATGACGGCTTTGTCGCCAAATTCATGGGTGATGGGGTGCTCGCTTATTTCGGCTATCCGCGGGCGCATGAGGACGACGCCGAGCGGGCGGTGCGGGCCGGGCTGGAAATAGCAGCGGCGGTGACGGGCCTGGAGACCCGTGGAACGGAGCCGCTCGCCGTCCGCATCGGCATCGCGACCGGGCTTGTCGTCGTCGGCGATCTGGTCGGCGAAGGCTCGGCGCAGGAGCAGGCGGTGGTCGGCGAGACCCCCAACCTCGCGGCGCGCCTGCAGGCTCTTGCGGAACCCGGGCAGATCGTCCTCGCCGGCGCCACCCGCCGCCTCATCGGCGACCTGTTCCGGCTGACCGATCTCGGCCGCCAGACTGCGAAGGGCTTCGCCTCGCCTGTCGAAGCCTTCGCGGTCGAAGGCGTCGCCGTAACAGAGAGCCGCTTCGAGGCGGCGCGCCGCCGGCTCACCGACCTCGTCGGCCGGGCGGCGGAGAGCGCCCTGTTGCGCGACCGCCTGCGCCAGGCCTGGGCCGGCGCCGGCCAGATTGTCCTGCTCTCGGGCGAGGCCGGCATCGGCAAGTCTCGGCTCGGCGCTCAGCTCGCCGCCGAGGTCGCGAACGAGCCGCACACGCGGCTGCGCTATCAATGCTCGCCCTATCACCGCGACAGCGTCTTGCACCCCTTTGTCGTGCAGCTGGGGCGCGCCGCCCGCCTCGCCCCCAAGGACGCGCCCGAGGCGCAGCTCGACATGCTCGAAGCCATATTGGCCCCGGCGCGCATCGCGGAAACGGCACCGCTCTTCGCTTCCCTGCTGTCGATCCCGACCGGCGACCGTTATCCGCCGCTCACACTGAGCGCCGCGCAGCAGCGCCGCGTGACCCTGGCGGCCTTGCTCGACCAGATCGAAGCACTGGCACGGCAGAAGCCGGTATTGATGCTGTTCGAGGACGCCCACTGGGCCGATGCGACCTCGCTCGAAGTGCTCGATCTGACGATCGAGCGAGTCCGCGCCTTGCCGGTATTGGTGCTGATCACCTTCCGGCCGGAATACGAGGCGCCCTGGACCGGCCTTTCGCACGTCACCAGCATCGCGCTCGATCGCCTAGCACCCGCCGAGGTCGAGACCCTGGCCGAGCATGTCGCCGGCCGGCCGCTGCCCCCTGAAGTGACAGCGCAGATCGTCACCAAAACCGACGGGGTGCCGCTCTTTGTCGAGGAATTGACCAAGACGGTGCTCGAAGCGGGCCTGCTCGTCGCGGGGCCGCAGGGCTGGCATCTCGACGGGCCATTGCCGCCCTTCGCCATTCCGGCGACGTTGCAGGATTCATTGGCGGCGCGTCTCGATCGGCTGGCGCCGATCAAGGAGATCGCGCAGATCGGCGCCGCGATCGGCCGCGAATTCTCCTACCCGCTGTTGCGCGCGGTCGCTGGCCGCGACGAGCCGGCACTGCGCACGGCATTGGCGCAGCTCGAAGAGGCGGAGTTGCTGTTCCGCTCGGGCATGCCGCCCGATGCGCGCTACACCTTCAAGCACGCGCTGGTTCAGGACACGGCCTACGAAACCCTGCTCAAGAGCCGGCGGCAGATCCTGCACCGGCAGATCGCCGATGCCTTGCGCGGCGAGTTCGCGGCGATCGCGGCGGCCGAGCCCGAACTCGTCGCCCATCATCTGACCCAGGCTGGGCTCGACGAGCCAGCGATCGAATGGTGGGGCAAGGCCGGCGCCCAGGCCTTGCGCCGCTCGGCCTTCAAGGAGGCCGCCGCCCATCTCGGCAAGGCGATCGAACTGGCCGACAAACTCGCCGTGACGGCGCCGAGCGCCGCGCCGGGCAGCGACCGGCTGCGTTTACAGACCAGCCTCGGCAAT
>CAWCKT010000045.1:0-25598 GCA_963796155.1 uncultured Alphaproteobacteria bacterium
CCCGGGCAGCTGCGCGCGCTAGGCCGATCTCGACCGGCAGATCGAGGATCAGGGTCAGGTCCGCCGCGAAAGCGCCGAGGGCGAAGCGGTGCAGCGCGGCGAGATCATCGAGCGCGAGCCCCTTGCCGTAGCCCTGGTAGGCGAGAGTCGAGTCGGCGAAGCGGTCGGATACCACCCAAATCCCTTGCGCAAGACAAGGTGCGATCAGCCGGGTCACGTGGTCGTGCCTGGCGGCAACGAGCAACAGGGCTTCGCCGACCGCGTCCCAGCGCTCGCCCTCGCCTTCGAGAAGGAGCCGCCGGATCGCCTCGCCGCCCGACGAACCGCCGGGCTCGCGCGTCGCTCTTGCCGGGATCCCGGCGCGTTCGAGCGCTGCCACGAGAAGTCCTACTTGGGTCGTCTTGCCGGCGCCCTCGCCGCCCTCGATCGTGAGAAACCGGGCGCGAGACACCGGGTTCAGTGCCGCTGGCCCCAGACGAGATAGCCGGCGAGCGTGGCGATGCGGCCTAGAGGGTTCATCCGCTCGATACTCGCCCCGGCAATCAGCGGCGCCTCGACCGGCGCCAGGTCCGGGGCGGTCATTATCAGCTTACCAACTCGTCTCGCCTTGTTTGATCGGAGCCGGGATCGGACGGTCATAGTCGACCGCGACCTTCATATCCTTGCGCGACTTGCGCGGCAGCGTCACGACGAAATCCTCGCCGACGGTGAGCGGTACCTTGGCCTCGGCCCCGAGCCAGACCTCGCCGTCGTCGACCTTGTCGCCGGCGGCAAACAGCCGGTAGTCGTTGAACTCGCGAAACGCCCAGTCGATCAGCCTCTCGCTCTCCTGCGCCCGCGCCTTCATCGTCGGCAGGCCATTCAGGACCAAGATGATGCGGCGGTTGTCGCGCGCCACCGAAGCCGTGAGGCTGTAACCGGCTTCCTCGGTATGTCCGGTCTTCAACCCGTCTGCCCCGACATTCTTGTAGAGCAGCGGGTTGCGATTGCCCTGTTCGATCGGCTTACCTTGCTCGTTGACGCCGTAGGTGAACTCCAGCTGCGAGTACATCTTGTAATATTCGGGAAAGTCTTGGATCGTGCGGATCGACAGGGTCGCCAGATCGCGCGCCGTCATCCAATGGTCGGGGTCGGGCATGCCGTCGACATTGGCGAAATGGCTGTCTTTAAGCCCGATCTCCTTGGCCTTTTTGTTCATTAGGTCGACAAAAGCCTCCTGGCTGCCGGCGAGACCCTCGGCGAGAACGACGCAGGCGTCGTTGCCGGATTCAACGATCACGCCGTGCAGCAGATCATCGATGCTGGCCTTACCGCCGAGCGGCACGAACATCTTAGATTCTTTGTCCCGCAGACCCTTCCGCCACGCCTCTTCGCTGACCGGCAGTTCGTCGGTGAGCTTGGCCTGCCCCTTTTTCAGCATGTCGAAGACCACATAGGCCGTCATGATCTTGCTCATCGACGCCGGCGGGATGCGCTCGTCAGCACCCTTGTCGAGCAGCACCGCACCAGTCTCGACCTCCAGGATCAGCGCGTGCTTCGCCTGCGTCTCGATCCCTATGGCTGGGGTGGCCGGCGGTTCAACGACCGCAGTCGCCTTCGGCTTGGATTTGATCGCTGCTGCCTCGACCGGTTGACCGGCAAGACCCGCCGCGAGCACGGCGGCGATGGCCAGAGGTCCCGCCAAACGCACCAGCATCATCCGCATGTTTCATTCACCCATGTCACCCGCGAGCCATGCTGTCGGCGAGGTACCCGACCGAAGCCGCGAAATAGGTCGATTTGTTCCACCTCATGATGACGCGGAAGTTTTCGTAGACGAGAAGCGCCGGCCCGTTGGCGCCGTCGGGCATGACCAGCGAGGCCTCGCTCTCGCGGCCGAAGAGCGGGCCGGCATCGATGCTGCGCACGCCCAGCCGGCCCCACTCCCCCGGCGGCCGCTTTAGTTCGAGCCCGGTGAACCGCGGATCGAAGCCCGGAGGAACCCGGACTTCCCGCCCCCAGCTCTCGCCGCCGCGCCAGCCGAGCCGGCCGATGTAGTTGGCGATCGAGGCCAGCACGTCGGCCCGGTCGTTCCAGATGTCGCGCCGACCGTCGCCGTCGTAATCGACCGCGTAGCTCAGAAAGCTCGACGGCATGAATTGGCATTGGCCCATGGCGCCGGCCCAGGAACCGGTCATGTCCTCGACCCGGATATGTCCCTGATCGAGGATGCGCAGCGCCGCGATCAGCTCGCTGCGAAAATAGCTGCTGCGCCGCCCATCAAAGGCGAGCGTGGCCAGCGCCGAGATCACCGAATAGTTGCCGGTGATCCTGCCGAAATCGCTTTCGAGCCCCCATAACGCGACGATGATCGGCGGTTCGACGCCAAAGCGCCGCCAGATCGCATCGAGCAGAACCCGATTGGCGGCGAGCTCGCGCCGGGCGCCCTCCTTGCGTTGCGGCGTGACGACCTTGTCGAGATACTCGCTGAACGTCAGCACCTGTTCGGGCTGCTTGCGATCGAGCTCGATCACATGTGGGAGAAATTGAGCCCCACGCAGCGCGACCTCGGCGGTCGCCGCGCGGACGCCTTGCGCGGCGGCGTCACGCCGCACCGCGGCAAGAAACTGGTAGAAGTCGCTTTCCGCGGCTTCGGCCAACCCCGCGGCCATGCTCGGCGCGGCCAAGAACGGGACCGCGAACATGGCCCGACGGCTCACCCGGAGCGTCATCGAAAACGCCTCGTCGATGCTATAAACTTCAGGCGCTTCTTGCCATGACCGAGCCGATCTGCGCAACGATCGGACCGGATATGGCAGATTCTGCCCTCGCTGGCTTCTTTCATGCGGGACCCGTGCACGGATCCCACCGAATCGCAGCGGGGTGGAGGCTCGATGCAGTGATCCGTGCTTGTTCCCCCTTCGGCCAAAGCCTATTCTGGCCCGATTATACGTTGGGAGGATGATATGGCAGAGATCCTGGGCCTCGGCGTCACCCACTTTCCGCCGCTTTCGGGACCGGATGAAAATATGGGGCGCATCCTGAAACGCGCTCTCGAAGATCCTGCGATCCCCGAGCCGTACCGGCATCCCGAGGGTTGGCCGACGGCGATGCGGCAAGAATACGGTAACGACGCGGGAGTGACGGCCGCCCGGCACCATCGGGAGGCGCTGCTCGCCGGATTTCGCAACGCGCGTCGGGTGCTCGACGAGTTCAACCCCGACTTTGTCGTGATCTGGGGCGACGATCAGTACGAAAACTTCAAGGAAGACGTCATCCCGCCGTTCTGCGTGATGGCCTATGAGGAGATGGCGCCAAAGCCGTGGGAGGAATATCGCGGCGCCAACGTCTGGAACGAGCCGAAAGACAAGACCTTTGTCTACAAGGGCCATCCGGCGGGCGCCAAGTTCATCGCAAGCGGGATGCTGGAATCGGGTTTCGACGTTTCTTACGCCTACCGGCCGCTGCATCACCAGCTCGGTCACGCCTTTCTGAACACGCTGCTGTTCCTCGATTACGACCGCAAGGGGTTCCCCTATCCGGTGGTCCCATTCCAGGTCAATTGCTATGGCCGCCGGGTCATCGCCCAGCAGGCTGGGGTACGCGGCCTGAGCGAGTTTCCGTCGGAGTCCGAGCTCGACCCCCCCTCCCCTGCCCCGTGGCGCTGTTTCGACCTAGGGGCGGCCTGCGCACGGGTCGTCGAGAAGAGCCCGTGGCGGGTGGCGCTGATCGCCTCATCGAGCTGGTCACACGCATTTCTGACCCAGAAGCATTACCTGCTCTATCCCGATGTCGAAGCGGACCGCACGCTCTACAACGCGCTGCAGGCCGGCGACTACGCGGCATGGCGGGAGCGGCCGCTGAGCGCGATCGAGGATAGCGGCCAGCAGGAAGTCCTGAACTGGATGTGCCTGATGGGCGGGATGAAGCAGCTCGGTCGGCGGCCGTCCGAAACCTCCTACGTCGAGAGCTATATCTTCAACTCAAACAAGTGCTTCGCCGTCTACCAGCCGTGATTGGCGCTCCTGTTGCCGTCACCCCCGCGAAAGCGCAGGGCTGTCCGGGGAATGGAAAGCGGTTGTTGTATCTTAATCGGAACCAACTGAAGGTCGTCATGCGCGGGCTTGACCCGCGCATCCACGCCCTTGCCAGCGTCGCCAGCGCTTGTCGCGAGGACGTGGATGGCCGGATCAAGTCCGGCCATGACGACTTTGAGCTGCGCGATGGTCATTGCATACTTGGAGCACGCGCATCACAAATTTCCCCGGACAGCCCTGCGCTTGCGCGGGAATGACGAGGGGTAGAGGGACGCAATGGCGGACCTGCCGGGTAGAGATCTGGCGCGGGAGCTGATCGACAAAAGCCGCGCGGAGAGCCGCGCCACACCGGTCGAGGCGGTGATCGCGGCGGTCCGCGAGGGAGGCTTTGACAACGACAAGACGCACCGGCTGATCGGCCGGCTGTGGACCTTGGAGCGGATGTTTTATTACATTTATGGTGGTTGGGGCCAAGGGCTGGAGATGAACGACTTCCCGCCCTCGGTCAAATACCTGTTTTCCAAGCAGATCGTCGACGAATCGACGCACGAGATGCTTTATCTCGACGCGCAGTTGAAGAAGGGCTTTGTCGCGACGCAAAAGGATGCCTTCCGGCATCCCTATGGCAGTTTCTCGGTCAATTCGGGGCTCGCCTATTACGTCTTCTCTCTGCGCAACCTTGCGACATATCCGCACTCGATCCGCATTGCGGCGCTCAATCTCGGCCCCAAGATCCTCGAACTCGGCTGGATGGAAGGACTGTCTGAGACGATCGCGGACCCGGAGCTCAGGGCCGTATTCGAGAGCCAGTTCGTCGAGAATCGCAGCCACATCAACATGGGCCGGCGTATCGTCGAAGAGTTCGTCCGAAAACCGGTCGACGCCGAGCTCTGCCGCTGGGCCTGTGGGGTCGCCAAGCGGGATTACGGCCGGTTCCTGGGCGAGCTGAGCGCCTTCGTCCTCGGGCGCGAGGCACCGGCGCCGCCGGCCCCGCGCCGTCAGGTGACCGACTGAGGGAAGCCGGCATGCCCGCACTGAAGATCGATCACGCACACTGCACCCAATGCCGGATGTGCTACATCGTCTGCCGCGAGATCGACATCAACGCCGTCTATGTGGCGCTGGACCCGCTGCACCGCATCGAGATCGATATCGACAAATGCACCTATCCGGGCTGCACCGCGTGCCTGATGTATTGCCCGGCGGAAGGCTCGATCATCGAAGTCGATAGCGGGCGCTCGCTGGTCCCGCCCCCGCCCGAGGCCTGGCAGGAGGCTTGAGTCATGCATCCGATCCTCGAACAGTTTCTCGACAGATGGGTGTGGCCGACGATGCCCGGCGCGCCGGGTGCAGAATTCCGGTTGCGCCTGACCCGGGAGAAATGCGTCAAGGGCTGGGAGATCTCGCTGCAGCGGACACTCGGCGAGATCGAAGAGGAGCTGGGGCGCGAGGACGAGGCCTGGAAGAAGGAGAAGGCGCTGCGCGGGTACGCCGCCGAAGGTGTCCACATGTCGATCAAGCAGATGTCGGGCCAGCTGCTCTCAGTCGATATCGCCGACCAGGAGCGCTACATCGATTTGCAGCGCATGCGCGCCCGCCAGATCTGGGACGAATGCAAGCACAGCAAATTGCACGCCGACGTGCTGCTCGGCAAGGGCTGGATCAAGGACGAGCGCGAGCTGATGGACATTGCGCAGGCCAACACGCAACCTCTGCCGGCGTATTTCGGCATGTCGATGATGTTCCCGCACATCCACCCGCTGGCCCGCGCCGCGCAAAACTATTACCAGGAAGCCAATGCCTGCATCGGGATCATGGCCTATCTCGACCGGGTCGACGACCCGCTGGTCCGGCACGAGCATTTGAGCCAGCGCGACGAGGAGCTGATGCACTTCATGGAAGGCAAGTTCCAGATCGATTTTCTCTGCGCCACTCCGGAGACGCAGCGGCCGGTCGAGGAGGCGCTGGGCTATCTGTTGCATCAGGTCGGCGGCATCAGATGAAGGTGCGGATCGACTACGCGATCTGCAATTCCTGCGGCCTCTGCCGCGAGGTCTGCCCTGAATCGGCGATCCGGCCGACGCTATTGGAGCCGCGGCATCTCTACGAGGTGCAGGAGACGAAATGCACCGGCTGCGGCGAATGCCTGGATTATTGCCCGGCGCCCGGTGCATTGGTGCAATACGAGCTCGCAACATAACAGCGGACCGCGGGCCTCCGGCCCGCATGCGGGCGGGACGCCCGCGTTCCAACGGAGGAAATCATGGCGCGGCAATACAATCTGATGTCGGCGGACGGCCACCTCGAGGTGCCGCCGGAGCGCTGGGCGCATCGCGTGCCCGAAAAATACCGCGACCGCGCGCCGCGCACTGTGCATCTGCCGGATGGCGGCGACGCTCAGCTGATCGAGGGCCAGCCGCTATTGGAGGCGAATTTTCTCGACCTGCGCGCCGGCCGGGCCGAGGGCACCTGGCAGCCTTTTGGTCTCAAAGTCGCCGACGCCGCCGGCACCGGGTCGGCCGAGCAGCGCGTCAAGGAACAGGACCAGGACGGGCTCGACGCCGAGGTGCTGTTCCCGGCGATGGTCGCCGGGCCCGTCTTCTGGCGCAACATCAGCCACGACGAGGTCTACAAAGCCGTGATCCGCGGCTACAACGACTGGCTCGCCGAGGAGTATTGCGCCGTCGCCCCCGACCGGCTGTTCGGCATGGGGGTGATGCCGATCACCAATGTCGAGGACGCGATCGCCGAGATGGCGCATTGCAAAAAGCTCGGCCTCAAAGGCGTGCAGCTCGGCGCATTGCCCAATGCCAACGGCTATCCAACTCCTGAGGACGACAAATTCTGGGCGGCGGCGATCGACATGGATATGCCGGTCACCGTGCATGTGGCGTTCAACCGCACCGGGGCGCGCGCCTCGCAGCCGACCTTCCGCTACCCGAAAGAAGATCCCGTGATCATGCAGCGGCTGCGCCGGCCGTTTCTCGAATGGATCTGCAATTTCGGGCTGGGGCCTTCCGTCAGCGTCGCCCAGCTGGTCTTGGCTGGCGTCTTCGAGCGCTTTCCGAAACTGAAGATCTACTTCGCCGAGACGCGCCTCGGCTGGGTCCCGTTCTGGCTCGAGCACGCCGATCTCTGGTACCAGCGCCATCTCGGCTGGGCCCAGGAATATCTCGGCTTCAAGCCGCTGAAGGAACTGCCGAGCCACTACGTGCGCAATCATGTCTATTTCAGCGTGCAGTACGAGCGCGTGGCGGTCGAGGAACGCCAGCATGTCGGCGTCGACCGCATCATGTTCGCCACCGACTTCCCGCACATCGAGAACGAATGGCCCAATTCCCGGCCGATCATCGATAAGATCTACGCCGACATCCCGGAGGCGGACAAGCGCAGGATCTGGGCCGGCAACGCGGTCGAGTTCTTCCACCTGGCAAATTAACGCCCCCTCCCCTCCCCGCGGTCGAAGACGCCGCGCGAGTTTGGTTCGTCGCTCCGCTCCTCGCAATGACACGTTCGTCATTGCGAGCGAAGCGAAGCAATCTCGTTCGGCGAGACTCGAAGCGCATCCTCAAACCTGGTGCGTTTCGGGCGAGAGGAGTAGAGATTCATTCGACGATCAGAAACTTCAGTCGGAAGGGGGGTCCATGGCACATTACCGCATGCTGTTTCTCGCCGCGGCGGCAACGCTTCTCGCGTATCGGGCATCGGCGCAGGATGCTCAGGTCATGCACTGGTGGACGAGCGGCGGCGAATCCCGGGCGGTCGCCGTATTCGCCAAGGAATACGAGAAGCGCGGCGGCAAATGGATCGACGGCGCTTCGGTCGGCCCTCAGGCGGAGCACGCCGCGGTGCTGAACGCGATTGCCGGCGGCAATCCGCCGGCGGCGTTTCAATGGAACATCGGGGTCGCCGTCCGCCAACTCGCCGAGCAGGGGCTGCTGGCCAACCTCGACGACCTGGCCAGAGCCGGCGACTGGAGCCGGCATCTGCCGCCGCTCTTAGTCAAGAACATCACGGTCGACGGCCACGTCATCGCCGTCCCGGTCAATCTCCACGGCGCCAATTGGATGTTCTATAGCACCAAGGTGTTCAGTGACCTGAACATGGCGCCGCCAAAGACCTGGGACGAGTTCCTCGCCCAAGCCGACAAGATCAAGGCCGCCGGCTACCTGCCGATCGCCATGGGCGGCAACTCCCAGCAGACGGGTTGGCTCTTCTACGCGATGCTGGCCGGTGTCGGCGGCAAGGAGGTTTATCGCAAGATCTTTGTCGATCACGACGCGGCGGCGGCAGGCAGCGAAAGCGTGCGGCATGCCTTCGAGACGATGGGCAAAATCCGCCAATATGCCGATGCCGGCGGCAGCAACAGAAAGTGGAACGACACCTTGGCCTTGGTCGAGACCAACAAGGCCGCCTTTATGATCGCCGGCGACTGGGCCAAGGGCGACTTTGCGGCCGCCGGCATGACCCCCGGGAAGGAGTATGGCTGTCTTTTGGCACCCGGTACCCAGGATGCCTATGTCATGACCGTCGACGTCTTTGCCTTCCCGAAAGTCACCAAGCCGGACCAGATCGCCGCCCAGCGCAAGCTCGCCGAGCTGATGATGGACCCCGAAGTCCAGGTCGAGTTCAACAAATACAAGGGATCGCTGCCTGCCCGCCTCGATGCCGATGTCGGCAGCCTCGACGCGTGCGCTCAGCTCGGACAAAAGGTCATGGCCGGGGGCGACGCCAATCAATTGCCAAACTTTGCCCTCGCCTTTGGCCCGGATACGCAAGGCCAGATCGAGGACCTGCTGATCCACTACTGGAGCACGCCCGGCATGTCGGCGGCGGACGCGGCCAAGGAGTTCTCGACGATCATCGCCAACGCCGCCAGCTGACCGGGTGCGGAACCTTCCTGGCAACTGCCGGTACCCGTCTCTTGCTGCCCTCACCCTCCCGCAAGCGGGTCCCTCCCTCTCCCCGCTCGCGGGGAGAGGGTTGGGGTGAGGGGCACTTGGCGATCCGTGGCGTCTCCGACCAAGTAGCTGCACGTGCGCATCCGTAACTTCGCCGCCAAGGTCGTGCTGTCGCCGACCGTGCTGGTAATGCTGGTGTGCTTCTACGGCTGCGCCATCTGGACCGCATATCTTTCGGTCACCCGCTCGGCGCTATTGCCCAATTACCAATTCGCCGGCCTCGTCCAATATGTCCGGCTGTTCGGCACGCCGCGCTGGAATGTCGCCTGGAGCAACATGTTCGTGTTTGGTGTGCTCGATATCCTCGGCACGCTCGGGCTCGGCGTTTTGCTCGCCGTGCTGATCGACCGGCAGGTCCGCTTCGAAGGCGCCTTTCGCACGATCTTCCTCTACCCACTGTCGATTTCGTTCATCGTCACTGGCCTCACTTGGCAATGGGTGCTGAGCCCGACGATCGGAGTGCAGAATTTCGTGCGCGGGCTCGGCTGGAACGACTTCGTGTTCGACTGGATCACCCGGCCCGACCGCGCGATCTACACACTGGCGTTTGCCGGCATCTGGCACCAGTCCGGGCTGATCATGGCGATCATGCTCGCCGGTCTGCGCGGGGTCGACCGCGAGATCTGGCGGGCCACGCGTGTCGAGGCGATCCCGCCCTGGCGAGTGTACTGGAGCATCGTGCTGCCCATGCTGCGCCCGCTGCTGGTGACCTGCATCGTGCTGATCGCGATCGCCGTGGTGAAGAGCTACGACCTCGTCGTGGCGATGACCGGCGGCGGCCCCGGCTACGCCTCCGATCTGCCGGGCAAGTTCGTCGTCGACTTCGAGTTCGAGCGCGCCAATATCGGTCAGGCCTCGGCCGCCGCGGCGGTAATGCTCGGTTCCGTGCTGACGGTGCTGGCGCCCTATCTCTATCTCGAGCTGTCGCGGAGGGAGCGGTGAGTCCCAACGGCGCGCCGGCTCGGATCGGGCGGTTCGGCCTTTACGCTTTTCTGATCGGGATGGCGCTGTTCTTCGCCATCCCGCTCCTGGTGGTGATCTCGACGTCGCTCAAATCACTCGGCGAAATCCGCGACTTCTCGATCTTCGTTCCGCCTTCGTCACCGCACTTTGCCGCATGGTGGAAGGCGTGGTACGCCGCCTGCACCGGTCTCGATTGCGGCGGGGTGCATGTCGGGTTTTGGAATTCGGTGCGCATCCTGATCCCGAGCGTGACCTTGTCGGTGCTGGCCGGCGCGCTCAACGGCTACGCCTTGTCGCACTGGCGGGTGCCGGGTGCCGAACGCGATCATGCTGGCATTGCTGCTCGGCGCCTTTATCCCTTACCAGGTGATCCTCTACCCGCTGGTGAAGATCACCAGCACGATCGGGATTTACAGCTCGCTCACCGGCATCATTGCCATCCACATCCTGTTCGGCCTGCCGGTCATGACATTGCTGTTCCGCAATTTCTACGCCGGCCTCCCGGACGAGCTGGTCAAGGCTGCCCGCGTCGACGGCGCCGGGTTCTGGCGCATCTTTCTATCGGTGATGCTGCCATTGTCGGTCAATATCCTGATCGTGGCGACGATCCTGCAGACCACCGGCATCTGGAACGACTATTTATTGGGTCTGATCTTCGCCGGCCGCGAGAACCAGCCGATGACGGTCCAGCTCAACGCCATCGCGACGACGTCGACGGGCGAGATCGAGTACAATGTGAACATGGCGGCGGCGCTGTTGACGGCGTTGCCGCCGCTCCTCGTCTATTTCGCGTCGGGGCGCTTTTTCGTGCGCGGGATCACCGCCGGCGCGGTCAAGGGATAGCGATGTCCGGCGTGGTCCTCCGCGGGCTGTCGAAATCCTATGGCCCGGTGCAAGCGTTGCGCGGCATCGACCTGGTAGTCGAGCCCGGCGATTTCACCGTGCTGCTCGGCCCCTCGGGTTGCGGCAAGTCGACCCTGCTCAACGCGATCGCCGGGCTCGACGACATCGATGCCGGAACCGTCGAGATCGGCGGCGTGGAGGTCACGCAGCGCGAGCCGAGCGAGCGCGGGATCGCGATGGTCTTCCAGTCCTACGCGCTCTATCCGACAATGACCGTCCGCCGCAATCTCTCCTTTGGACTGCGCGTGCGCTCCGTGCCGAAACCCGAGATCCAACGGCGCGTCGCGTGGGTCGCCGAGCTCTTGCAGATCGGCGGGATGCTCGATCGCAAGCCGTCGCAGCTCTCGGGCGGCCAGCGCCAGCGGGTCGCGATCGGACGCGCACTGGTCCAGCAGGCCAAGGTGTTTCTGCTCGACGAGCCGCTCTCCAATCTCGACGCCAAGCTGCGCACCGAGATGCGGGTCGAGCTGAAGCGCCTGCACCAAAGCCTTTCCGCGACCATCATCTACGTCACGCACGACCAGATCGAGGCGATGACCTTGGCCACCCGCATCGCCGTGATGCGGGCCGGCAGGATCGAGCAATACGCCACGCCGGACGTGCTCTACGAACGACCAGAGACCCTCTTCGTCGCCGGCTTCGTCGGCTCGCCTGCCATGAATTTTCTGTCCGGCTCGATCGGCCGGGCATCGGAACCGGTGGCGCGAATTGAGGCCGACGGCGATTCCGCTCGACGGCTGCCCTTCCCGCACTTCGCTCGAGGACGGCCGGGAGATTGTCTTCGGCATCCGTCCGGAGCATGTGTCGCTTGCCGAGTCTCAAACGAGCGGACCGACTATCGAGGCCGAGACCTTGTTTATCGAGCCGATGGGCGCCGACACACTTGCGTGGTTCCAATACGGCTCGCAGCGCATTTCGGCGCGGCTGCCGCCCCAGCGCGCACGAGTGCTATCGGGCAAGGTGCGGCTTGCGCTCGACATCGCCCAGGTGTCGCTGTTCGACCCGGCGACCGAGCAGCGGCTATGATCATTCGAGGTCCAGCGCTCTCCAATATAATCGAGTGGGAGTGAGGGGGCAATCGGCAGCAATAGCGTGTGGCGCTGACGGGAATACCCGCCGCCGACACCACGACCTTCTTCCGGTCACCCTACGGTGCTCTCTCGGACTCCTTTCAGACAACACAACCGATCCGAACGCAGCCGGGAAAGTATGTAAAGCACCACTGGCACCCCGGAGGGCAATGGCGTACCGTAGGGTGCAAAATCGGAGCGTCTGCTTTGCGACGTGTGTGAGCCATCGAGTTGCGACGGCCTCGACGCGTACTGATGCCCCAAACCGGCCAAACCCGAGCCGGGCGACTGGGCCTTGGTTTGCCTTGAGGCGTCGTCGTAGATCGATCCTCGCCTGGGCATGGAGCCTCGATGAAGCGCCGCCATTTCCTTGGAGCCAGTCTTGCGCTGGCCGGCTCCTCTGCGTTGCGTTGCCCACTGGCGAAAGGCGCGCCCGTCAGCCGAATGCGACCGGGCATGCCCGGCTGGCCGGGCCAGGCAGAGTGGGCCAGCCTCAAACAGGAGGTCGGTGGCCGACTCGCCCCGGTTGCGCCGCCCGATTTCGACGACCCGGCGGTGCGCAAATTGCTCGACGACCCGTTCTATCTCGGCGACAACCCGGCCCTGTTGGAGAATTCCGGCTGGCTGGACGCCTGGCGGCCAGCGCTTAGCGCTTTCGTCGTGACCGCCGAGAGCGCCGCGGATGTCGCCGCCACTGTTCGCTTTGCCGGCGCCCACAATCTCCGCCTGGTCGTAAGGGGCGGCGGCCACAGCTACTTGGGCACCTCCAGTGCGCCGAATTCTTTGATGATCTAGACGCGGCGGATGAACGCGATCGCGGTCCACGACGCGTTCACGCCGCAAGGCAGTGCCGCAGCTCCCGCCCCGGCTGTATCGGCCGGCTCCGGCTGCATCTGGCTGCACCTTTACCAAGCGGTGACCGGCGGCGCCGGACGTTATGTGCAGGGCGGCGGCTGCACGACGGTCGGCGTACCGGGTCTTCTGCTGGGTGGCGGTTTCGGCAGCTTCTCGAAGCGTTACGGCCTCGCCGCCGCGAGCCTGCTCGAAGCCGAGATCGTCACCGCTGACTGCAAGACCCGCATCGTCAACGCGGCGCAGGAGCCGGATCTCTTCTGGGCGCTGAAGGGCGGCGGGGGCGGCACGTTCGGCGTCGTCACCCGCGTGACGTTGGCCACGCACGAGCTGCCGGAGAATTTCGGCTCGGTGCAGTTCGACCCGCGGGCGCGGTCGGACGAGGCCTATCGCCGGCTTCTCGCTCGCTTTGCCGACCTATATGCGACGAAGCTGTTCAACCCGCATTGGGGCGAGATGGCGATCGCCAGGCCCGATAATCGTCTGCAAATCAGTATGGTCTTCGAGGGACTGACACAAGATCAGGCGCGCGGCGCGTGGCAGCCCTTGATCGACTATCTGAAGGCGAACGGCGACGATTATGCGGACGTGGACAGCTTCCAGGCGCACACCTTGCCGGCACTGTATTTCTGGGCCGGCGGCTTCCGCCGGCGCTATGCTCCCGCCTCTGTCCGGTTCGACACCCGGCCGGGCGCTTCGGCCAATGATTTCTGCTGGACGGGCGATGCCGCGCAGGCCGGAGCGTTCTGGTACGCCTATACCTCTGCCTGGTTACCGGCGTCGCTGCTCAGGCCAGAAAACCAGAGCCACCTTGCTGATGCGTGGTTCGCCGCCAGCCGTCATTGGGGGGTTGCCCTGGTATTCAACAAAGCTCTCGCCGGCGCTCCCGCCGCGGCGATCGAAGCGGCGCGCAATACGGCAATGAACCCCGACGTCGTGGATGCGTTCGCCTGGGCCGTCACCACCGCCCACGGCCCCCCGGCCTTCCCCGGCTTGCCGCCCCCCGACCTCGCGACCAGCACGCGGGAGCTCTTCGCAGACCTATTGGGCGAGTCAGCCGGCGCCCTCCGCTCGCGCGTCGCGAAAGCAATGGCAACGGTGCGCGCCGTCGCGCCCAACATCGGTACCTATGTCAACGAATGCGACTATTTCCAGCCGGACTGGCAGAAGGTCTTCTGGGGCGCGAACTACGCGCGGCTCTTGGAAATCAAGCGCCGTTACGACCCCGATGGGCTATTTTTCATACACCACGGCGTCGGCAGCGAGGACTGGAGCGACGACGGTTTTGAAAGGCGTGCCGAGCATTAGCACGCGCCGCCCGGACGGCTATCAGCGCTGAAGAGACACCGCTCACAAGATGGCCGTATGTCGGAGACATGCTCGATAGCGGCCGTCGTTCTTGTGCCGATCGACCACTTCCTTAGTCCGATGCGAATCTCGCGACGGGCTCGCGTAGTAGAAAGCCTCGTGACGGTCTTTTTTTGAGAACGGCCGGTACGGCTCGGTCGGCGGCCGCCAGAGAAAACATCGACCAATTGGTATCGATAGTCGCTGAAACCGCGCGCGTCGTGAGCCCGCGAATTTCTCCTTTGAATTCAGGAGCGCGGATTTTTGACGGACCGAGGAGACGGTTCTTCCTCGTGCGTTGACGACCAAAACAATTTAGTGGGAAACATCCGGCATCCAATGCGTCATAGTACGATCATAATAAGGCCGTATGCCCGGTCACTTTGTGCCAGCGTCCGCCGGGCAGGAATGCGGAGCGTTAAAAATCTAGAGATGGCCTTTCTATTGCAGTTTGCTCTGGGGCTGCCATATCTGCCATCATTGCCATCATATAGGCAGAGGCCATCATGCCAGGCAGCCTGAGCGTTCGCAATCTCGACGACGATCTGATCTTGCGCCTCAAGCGGCGGGCGGCACGGCATGGCCGCTCGGCCGAAGCCGAGCATCGCGAGATATTGCGGCAGGCGCTTTCCGGTGAGGCGGAAGCGAGTTTCGACGATCTGGCGGCCGAGTTCCGCAAGCTCACCCGCGGTCGGCGGCACACACCCTCGGAGATTTTGCTACGCGAGGGACGTGACGAACGGTGAGCGACCTCGTCATCGACGCCAGTGTCGCCGTCAAATGGGTCATCGAAGAAGCAGGCACGACGCAAGCGCTTGCACTGCGCCGCCGGGCCCTCGCGGCGCCCGATCTGCTGATCGCGGAATGCGCGAACATCTTGTGGAAAAAAGTCCGCCGAAATGAGCTCTCGGAGCGCGAGGCCGCGTTGGCCGCCGGGCTTCTGGCTCGCGCGGACATCGAGCTGATGGCGATGCGCCCTTACCTCGAAGCCGCTGTTAGGATCGCCTTGGCACTCGATCACCCCGCCTATGACTGCATCTACATTGCGCTCGCGGAAGCCGAGCGGCTTCGATTTGTCACCGCCGACACGAGCCTGGTGCGCAAGGTGGGGATGGAAGCGTCCGGGCGCTATGCCGGCCGAGTGCTCGGCTTGGCCGACGCGGCGACGACCTGAGGGGACCGATCGCGCGGTTTTGTTACGATCACGATTATCTCAGGATTGCCTCAATCGCATCGCACAGATTCGGGACTCCGTAGCGTCGGCTCAATTGCTGATTGCAGCCGGGGCCGCGCTCGACCGGCGTGCTCCGGCGGAGCCTCGGACGAGACCGAATTCGTTTCTGGTCGGACCTCCCGAAAGGATTACGATCGTCGACACATTCCGCTGACAGTGGGTCGCCAAGCCGTCGGGGAGAACAGAGATGGGTGAGTTTGCGTTGGGTCAGCCGGTATCGCGGTTCGAGGATCCGCGGTTGTTGCGCGGCGGCGGCCGCTATGTCGACGACATGGTGCTGCCGCGCATGGTATCAGGCCATGTGCTGCGCTCGCCGCATGCCCATGCCCGGATCCGCTCGATCGACGCGACGGCCGCCAAGGCGGCACCCGGCGTGCTGGCCGTGCTTACTAGCGCGGATTGGGAAGCCTCGGGTTGGCGCGATCTGCCTTCGGCCTCGGGGAATAGGCGGCGCGACGGCTCTCCCGCCTATCGGCCGCGCTTCCCGGCGCTGGTCAAGGATCGCGTGCGCTGGGTCGGCGACTACGTCGCCTTTGTCGTCGCCGAGACCCGCCATCAGGCGGCGGACGCCGCCGAGCTGATCGAGGTCGAATACGAGCCCTTGCCCGCGGTCGTCTCTACCGAGGATGCGGCAAAGCCGGGCGCCCCGCTCGTCTGGGACGAGGCCCCCGACAACATCTCTTTTGTCTATCTCGAAGGCGACAAGGCGGCGACCGACGCCGCCTTTGCCGGTGCGGCGCATGTCGTCAAGCGCAAATTCGTCATCAACCGGGTCACTGCGGCGACGATGGAGCCGCGGGGTGCCATCGGCGACTACAACGCCGCCGAGGGGCGCTGGACGATTTACACGACCCTGCAGCGCATCCACGGCTATCGCGCCGAGCTGTCGCAGATCCTGCGGGTGCCGGAGAGCCGGGTACGGGTCGTCGCCGGCGACATCGGCGGCAGCTTTGGCATGAAGTCGGCGATCTACAACGAGGTCGCGCTGGTATTGCTGGCCTCGAAGCTCACCGGCCGCCCGGTCAAATGGACGAGCACCCGCTCGGAGGCGTTTCTCGGCGACGCGCAGGCCCGTGACAATGTCACCGAGGCCGAGCTGGCGCTCGACAGCGAAGGCCACTTTCTCGGCCTCCGGGTCAAGACGACCGCCGCCGTCGGCGCCTACCCGCAGGCCGGGTCCAACGCCTTTGTCAACAATCTCGGGACCTTGGCCGGCGTGTACCGCACCCCGGCGGTGCATGCCGACGTGACCGCAGTCTACACCCACACCAACCCGATGCGGGCCTATCGCGGCAACGGGCGGCCCGAGGCCGGCTATGTCATCGAGCGGATGGTCGACGAGGCCGCCGCCGAGCTCGGCATCGACCCCATTGAATTGCGCCGGCGCAACACGATCCCGCCCGAGGCGATGCCGTTCAAATCGGGCCTGACCTTCACCTACGATTGCGGCGAGTTCGAAAAGTGCCTCGACATGGCGCTCGAGCTCGCCGACGCCGCCGGCTTCGAGAGCCGTCGCGAAGGGTCGCGACGGCGCGGGAAGTTGCGCGGCCTTGGCCTCGCCAACACGATCGAGCGCGCCGCGGCGGGCGGCTTCGAAGCGGCCGAGATCCGCTTCGACCGCAGCGGCACGGTGACCCTGGTGTCGGGCTCGATCACCCAGGGTCAGGGCCACGAGACCGTCTACAAGCAGCTCTTGTGCGATCGCCTCGGCATCCACCCCGACCAGGTGCATTACGTGCAGGGCGACACCGAAAAGGTGGCGATCGGCGAAGGTACGGGCGGCTCGCGCTCGGCCTCATTGGGCGGCTCGGCGGTTCATCTGGCGACCGAGAAGATCGTCGCCAAGGGAAAGGCGATCGCCGCCCAAATCCTCGCAACCAATGCGGACGAGATCAACTTCGAGGACGGACTTTTCTCCGCCCCGCGCTCGAACCGTACCCTGACGGTCGGCGAGATCGCCAAGGAATCGCTGAACCCGCGGAACCTCCCCGAGGGCATGGATCTGGGCCTGATCGCCGGCGCCACCTTCGCCTGCAAGGAGCAGAATTTCCCGAACGGCTGCCATATCTGCGAGCTCGAGATCGACGAGGAGACGGGCCAAGTCGAGATCCTGCGCTACAGCGTGGTCGACGATGTCGGCACCGTGATGAACCCGCTCTTGCTCGAAGGCCAGATCCGCGGCGGCATCGCCCAGGGTGCGGGCCAGGTGCTGATGGAGGACATCCGCTTCGACCCCGCCTCGGGGCAGCTCTTGACCGGCTCCTTCATGGATTACGCGATGCCGCGCGCCGACACCCTCTCGGCGATCGACTGCGAGGACCACCCGGTGCCGACCAAGACCAACCCCTTGGGCGTCAAGGGTGCTGGCGAAGCCGGCAACGTCGGCGCGCTCCCGGCAATCGGCAACGCGCTCGTCGACGCGCTCTCCCCGCTCGGCATCCGCCAGATCGAGATGCCGGCTACCCCCGAGCGCCTCTGGCGCGCGATCCAAGGGGCGCGGACATAGCAGAGGTCCCGTCGCGATGGGCCGCACGAGGGGCGTTTTTGCATTTCCTACCCCGCTCTCTCCCCCCTTGTAGTAGGATGCGCCGCCGGTTCGCCGGCATAACATCTCGCTAATCCCTGTCACTTGGAGGATGCGTCGATGATCTACGAAGTCCGCACCTATACGCTGCGCCCCGGGACCCTGGCCGAATTCGAGGAGCGCTACGAAAAGCGGCTGCCCTCTCGGCTGAGACATTCTCAGCTCGGCGCCTTCTGGCACACCGAGTTCGGGCCGCTCAATCAGGTCATCCACGTCTATCCTTACGACGACCTGCAACATCGTACGCGCGTGCGTGCCGCGATGGCCAACGACGCGGAGCGCAACGCGATGCCCGGCGGCGGTGAGTTTATCGTCGCTCAGGAGGCCGAGATCGTGAACCCGGCGCCGTTCATGCGCCCCTTGGGCAGCCGCGATTACGGCACCGGCAACGTCTACGAGATGCGCACCTATACCTACGAGCCGGGCGCTCTCCCCAAGGTGCTGGAGGCGTGGGCCAAGGCGGTGCCCAGTCGCGAGGAGCTTTCTCCCCTGGCGGCCTGCTGGACCAGCGAACTCGGCGGGTTGAACAAGTTCACCCACATCTGGGTGTACAAGGATTGCGTCGAGCGCGACCGCATCCGCGCCGCATCGCGCGCGCCCGGCCGTCCGTGGCCGCCGCAGGCCGGGGTGCGGCCGATCCGGCAGGAAAATAAGCTGTTGATCCCGGCAGCCTTCTCACCGGTGAGGTAGTCGGCCCTCGCCCGGCCCACGTTGTGCGGGTGGTGGATCGTGGCCGGGCGGACCCCGGCCGCATCCACCCCCGCCGCGGGCGACAATCGAGGGTGTCTCTTGACGGTCGCCCGGGAGAAAGCCTACACAGCAAATCTGCGCTTTTGGCGAGTGCAGGCACTTAGGGAGATGGCAGATGGCTCGCATCAGACACATTGCACTGGTCACTGACGATCCCGCGAAGACCGCGGAATTCTACAAGCAGCATTTCGGTCTGACCGAGCTCTATCGCCGACCCGGGGACACCGGTGAAAAGGGTGTGTGGCTCAGCGATGGCTACATCTATTTCGCCGTTCTAAAGTATGGCGAGCCCGGTGCGCCTAAGCTCGGCCCCGGACAAACCTCTGAACTCCGTGGGGTTCACCACATCGGATTTTATGTGGACGATGAAGAAGATACGGCCAAGTCGCTGAGAGACTCTGGTTTCTCGCCTGTCCCGATCCCGAAATCGGGCGATGCCGCGGCGAACCGGGTGGCCGCAATGGGCGATGCGCAAAACTTGAAGTACCTGGGTCCAGATGACGTACAGATCGATATACGCAGCCGCGGCTGGAATGAAGTGATCGGCCTCGGGATGCAGCGCTATGAGCTGACCCCGGTCGCTGAGGAAGAGCCCCGGTAGCCGCCGAACCGAGATCGGTCTCTCCGTCCGTCCCGCTACACCGCCCCGGGCGCGACGCCGAGATACTTGTACTGGTGCAAGACGGCCTCGGGCGGGTATTGCGGGTCGTACCGCGCCTGGAAGACGCTGATCGTGCGGTCCTTGACGTCGCCGTATTTATCGAAGCTGACCGTGCCTTGCAGCGTCTCGACATTGGCGGTCTGGATCGCGTCGCGCACCGCCGAGCGGGTGACCGGCGCGCCCAATTCGGCGACCCGCTTGACCGCGTCGAGCGCGACCAGCATGCAGTCATAGGCGGTGAAGGCATAGGAGGACGGGCCAAGCCCGTATTTGTCGGTAAAGCGCTTGATCCAGGGTTGCACGGCGGGGTTTTCGGCGAGGTAGGGCGCCGCGATCGTCGCGTACCAGCCCTGCATCGCCGGAAAGCCAGCGCCCTTGAGCAGCGCGGCGCTGTAGACGCCGTCGCCGCCCGCCTTGATGATGTCCGGCACGATGTCATAGGACTGCTTGGCCAGCTTGACCGCGGTCAGCGCCGACCCGCCATAATAAAGCGCGTCCACGTTGAGCGGCTTCAGCTTGATGAGCAGTGTCCTGTAGTCGGCCTCCAGCGGGTTCAGCTGGTCGTGGCCTAGGACTTCCAGGCCGAGCTGTTTGGCCTGGCCCTCGAAGGTGTTGGCGATGCCGACGCCGTAGGCGCCGCTGTCATCGAGGATGTAGAGCTTTTTGATCTTGAGCACCTGCGCGAAGTAATTCGCCATGTCCGGGCCCTGGTAGGCGTCGGTCGTGACCACGCGGAAATAGATCGGCCGGCCGGAGGGATCGAACTGCGCGGCGAATTTCGGGTCTGTGATGTCGGGATTGGTCGAGCTGGGGGTGATCGTCGCCAGGTCGCCCTGGCTGAAGATCGGCGCCATCGCCTTGCCGCAGCCGCTGTTCTGCGGCCCGACCGCGGCGACGACCAGCGGGTCCGAGACCATCTTGCGCGCATTGATCGCCGCCTGCGCGGGATCGTACTGGCCGGCAGTGACGGTGCCGTCGTCGAGCACCATCGCCTCGATCGTGTAGCCACCGACGCCGCCCTTGGCGTTGGCCTCGTCGATCGCCATCAGCGCGCCGTTCTTGACGAGGATCGCATCCTCGGCGCCGGCGCCGGTCAAGGACACGTCGATGCCGACCTTGACGCGTTTGTCATCGGCAAATGCAACACGCGGGAGAAACGCCCCGGCAAGCGCGGCGGCAGGGAGCTGGGTGAGCAGGGCGCGGCGGCTGGTCATCGGTCCGTCTCCTCGCAAGGAATGGGGGATCGCCCGTTTTCGGGAGGAACGCACGCAAGAATTGCGCCAAATTGCCGCGGCAGTAAAGGTCGAGGTTCGGGCGCCGGCTGAGTGACTTGGCCAGCGGTACTCACTCAAAGGCGGCAAAGCACTGGGTAGCGGGCGTTCGCAGGGCGAAGACCGAGCGGCGAGGTTGCGCCGATCAGCGGTCGTTGCCGTTGGTCTGCGCTTATCCGCTGCGTTTGACCCGCACCGGAGAGCGGGCCAGCTGACCAGGTCCCTACTCGATAGACCTACGGTAATCGAAGCGCGGAACGTAGAGCGGCTTGTCAAGCTTTCAGACGGCAAACTCCGTGGCCAGTTTTTTTGGCGCCGCAACGTTCCGCAGCTTCACATAGTCGGGTAGGCCGTCCTTGAATGGTGGATAGGCTTCGCCAATGATGAGCGGCGCCAAATAGCGGCGGGCCGCTTCGGTGATGCCGAAGCCGTCGGCGCTGATGAAGTCGGCGGGCAACAGTTTCTCCCGGTTGGCAACCTCGGATAGCGGGGCCGCAATAATATCCCAGCGATAGGGCGCATCGCTGAGCCGGCGGATCGCCGGCATCACGGCGTTTCGTCCGGCGATTGCGAATTCCACCGCGGCGCGGCCGACTGCGTAGGCCTGCTGGAGATCGGTCTCGGAGGCAATATGGCGCGCCGAACGCAGCAGGTAATCCGGAACCGCCCAATGGCATTTACAACCGAGTTTCGTGCTTATCAGGTTGGTGATTACTGGAGCGACCCCGCCCAGCTGCGCATGGCCGAAGGAATCCTTCGATCCCAACGCCGAAAGAAACTCTCCGTCCGGTCCTTTGACCCCTTCCGACACGGCGATGACGCACTGGCCGTGTCTCTCCAAAGCCTCCTCGACTTTGGTGAGGAACCGCTCTTCGTCGAACGCGACCTCGGGCAGGAGCAAGATGTGCGGAGCATCGCCTTCGTGTTCAGCGGCGAGCGCGCAGGCGGCGGTCGTCCAGCCGGCATGCCGGCCCATCACTTCCAGAGTGAACACTTTGGTCGAGGTACGGCTCATCGCTGCCAGGTCGAGCGCCGCCTCGCGAAGTGAAGTGCCAACGTATTTCGCCACCGAGCCAAAGCCCGGAGAACAATCAGTGATCGGCAGGTCATTGTCGATTGTCTTGGGAATGCCGACGCATACGACATCGCAGGCCAGCTCAGCGCCCAATTGGCTTACTTTGTAGGCGGTGTCTTGCAAGTCGCCGCCGCCATTGTAGAAAAAGAAACCGATATCGTGCGCACGAAACACTTCGAGCAAGCGCTCGTACTGCGCGTGGTGCTCGTAAATCGACCCGAGCTTGTAGCGGCAGGACCCGAACGCCGCACCCGGGGTGTGTTTGAGCGCTGCGATCGCGGCGTCGAACTCAAGGCTGGTATCGATTAGATCTTCAGTGAGGGCGCCGATGATGCCATTGCGCCCGGCATAGACCTTGCCGATCTGCTCCGGATGTTGGCGCGCAGTTTCCAGCACGCCGCAAGCCGAGGCATTGATCACCGCGGTGACGCCACCCGACTGGGCGTAGAACGCATTTCTGACTGCCATCACGACCTCCTGGAGAACGATAGTCCTCAACGCCCTCCGAAAGCGAGGACCGAAACCGCTGGCAGCGACGGCCACCTCGAAGCACCGTTCGCATAGCGCGATGTCTGTTGTGTGTTGCCCATAAGGGGCTGCGCCGAACTGCCGCGAACCTTCGGCTAATTGCTGCGGCCCGCGCGGCCCCCTCAGCCGGCCTTGCCGCGAGCGCAGAAGCAAGACACCGACACAGGCAGATCGGCGCGCGCGGCGGCGAAATCCACGCGCTGGCGGATCAGCGCGGCCTCCGCAGGCTCGCCGCGGCGCTGGAGGCAGTCCAGCAGCCCGCGCAGGGCCCACAGGTTGTCCGGGTGGATCTGGGCCCGCGGCAGTGCACCGCCGAGGCCGAGATCCTCGCGATAGACCGCCTCGGCTTCCGCCGTGCGGTCCTGCTCCAGCAGCAGCGCACCGAGCGCATGGCGGACCGGCTGCATCCAACCCCATGGCTCGTCGTACGGCAGGTCGTCCTCCAGCGCGGCGGCGGCGCGCAGACGGGCAAAGGCCGTGTCGTGATCGCCGCGGCGGTACGCGATCTCACCCGCCAGCATCTCCTCGGCCACCGCCAGCAGCTGCGCGCAGGGCACGTTGTGAAGATAGCGCGACTTGGGCACCCGTTTTACGGCCTCCCGGAACAGCGCCTGTTCGGCCTCCCCCGCCGGCACATCGCCCAGCGCGGCGTGAGCCACACCCTTGGCATAATGCATCATCGCCACGGTGTTGCAGTAGAGGTCGCGGTCGGCTGGCAGCTCCTGCGCGATGATCTCGCGCCATTTGCCGAAGCGGATCAGGACGTGCTGCCTGATGGAAACGTAGCTCTCAAAGAAATCGGCCATCGGCGGTGAGCTAACGCGCAGCGCTTCCTCGGGCATCGTCTCGATCAGCTCGTCAGCGGCGGCGATTGCGGGCGCGTACTGGCCGAGGAACATGGCACCGTAGGCGGCGAAGTGGTAGTCGTGCACCCGGTAGCCCGAATAAAAGTTCATCGGCCCGGCGCGGTCGTAGAACTTACGGTCCGCGATGATCGCCTTCTGGTTCCAGTGCATTGCGTCGCGGTAGTGTCCGCATTGCACGTCTATGTGGGTAGGCATGTGCACGAGGTGGCCCATGTCGGGGGTAAGCTCACGCAGGCGGTCGCCGGTCACCAGCGCCACTTCCGGGTGCGGCGACATTTCCATCAGATGGACATGGAGGTGCAGAAGCCCGGGATGGTTCATTGCTCCGGGCAGATCGCGGAAGGCGGACTCGAGCACCTCGCGCGCCTCGAGTGTACCGGCGCCGGGCGCGGGCTCGCCGGTACGCAGGTCCCACATGCGCCAGGGCGTACGGTTGAGAATCGCTTCTGCGAAGATGAAGCGTAAATCGAGGTCGTCGGGATGCGCCTGGTGGGCGAGCCGCATGGCGTCGGCAAAGGCATCGTTCCACGGGCGCTGGTCGTCGATGGGGTCGCGCTGCGGATAACGGGCTGGCAGCGCCTCGATCAGCGCGCGCTCCGGCGCGGTGACGCGACCAACCAGTGCGAGGGCAGCGCCGGCCGAATCATAGGCGCGAGCCAGCGCCGCGGCCTTACCGGCGGGGTCTTGCAGTTCCCAGGGGAAGTTATAGTTCGGCCCGACCGCATAGGCGACACCCCAATGAGCCATCGCGCAGTTCGGGTCTCTCTCCAGCGTCTTCTCAAAGCAGGCGACCGCTTCCTCATGATGGTAGCCAAAGCACCAGTTGAGGCCACGGTCGAACCAGCGCTGGGCATCCTCGGAGGTTGTAGTCACCTTCCGGGAATAGGAGCCGAGATTATAAGGATAGTCCATGTCGCCGCCTCATCCATCTCCGGTGAATTCGCCCTACGGGCCCACGCTCCTCCCATCCACCGAGCGTAGCCGAGGCTGGCCGGACGCAAAAGCCCTATTCACAAGGGGATAATCCAAGATAACGATTTACCTGGGATTCCCGCAGATGCTTGCCTGAAAGTTGCACCAAGACAATACGTGCGGCGCACGTATGCGGCAATACTCGCCAGAGGCACCTCGCCGCGCTGCCTGTAAATGAGTGCCAACCCAACTCCGTATCGAGCGGGTAGGCCCGCTGAGGTGGAGAGCGGGCGATCCCGGTCTGCATCCCGGCTGTCGCTTTTCACCGAGAGCAGTCGTTCGTTCGACCACGGGCCGTCGCCTGGATTGTCCGGATGCCAGGGGCTAGGATAGCGATCAGTCGGTCAGCGAGGAGGAATCATGTATGTCACATCATTTCGATACCAAGCTGGCGAAGGAAGATCCGAGCCTCAACCTCTGCGACTTTTATTTATTTGACGGCCCCTCGGGCAAGACGGTGATGGCGATGACCGTGAATCCGGATGCAGGATTATCGGCTCCGGATACGCTTCATCCAGAAGGGCTCTACGCGTTCCGGTTCGACCTGAACGGAGATGCGAGGGAAGAGGTTACGTTCAAGTTCAGGTTTGGTGAACCGCGACACGGAGATGGCAGTGAGCACACTCACATTCAGCCGTTTGTGGTGCGCAAGGCGACGGGTGACGATGCTCTTCGTGGTGACGCCGGAGAGCATCTGGTTGAGGGTGAAACCGGATCGGCAGCGACTGATTCGGATCTTCGTGCGTATGTCGGGATTGCGCCAGACCTATTTGCGGCAAATGCTGGATTCGGCACATTTATGACTGCTTTCTATAAGGACCAGCGCTTCGATGGGGACGCCTTTCTGCATCAGCAGAATCCCTTTGCGAGGCGGAATGTTACGGCGATTGTGCTGGAAGTGCCGAGCGAACTGATTGGGAAGGGAAAAATCAACGCATGGGCGACGATCTCCCTCTTTGGCCATGCGCCGGAGGTACAAGTTTCGCGTTGGGGCCTGCCTATGGTTACGCATCTCTTCTTGGACGACCCGAGCGATCAACAGGTGAAAGAACAATTCAATGCGTCGGTTCCGTCTGAAGATCTAGCGCGCTTCGCGAAGTCGATCGCGGATTTTGCGGAGAAGATGACGACCTATGCCGGTTCGGCGGCGGACCCGGGTGAATACGGGAAGCTGATCGCTGCACGGCTTTGTCCCAATACATTGCCTTACGAGCTTGGAACATCCGCCGCATTTGAGGTGGCCAGCTTCAATGGACGCGCGCTCGGCGACGACGTGCTGGATGTGATGTTGACACTGGCGGCCAACACGCCACTTGTCGATGGACTTGCTCCCGACCGCGGGCGCATTCGCAAGGATTTCCCGTATTATGGAGCGCCGTATACGGCGGAGGAGCAGGTCGGGGTGAGGCCGATGCCGCGCCCGGTTAAGAAATAGACGGGAGCGACGCTTGAGAATGAAGTTGGGAATGACCGGAGCCCCGTCTTTCATCCAGGGATGAGTAGAACCCGTCACTGCCTTCGACAGAAATGAGCGGCGGTTGGGGT
>CAWCKT010000046.1:0-91227 GCA_963796155.1 uncultured Alphaproteobacteria bacterium
CCTCGATCTTCGAGAACAGCCAGGCGCCGATCGCGAGCAGGATCGCGGCGAGGAGGCCCAGGACCGCGAAGTCGGTCGCGACGCCGAAGGCGAAACCGCCGTTGAGCGCGCCGCGCAGGCCGTCGACGCCGTAGCTCAATGGGTTGAGCCGCACGGCGAGCCGCACCGCCCCCGGCAGGTCCGGCACCGGGAAGAGCGCGCTCGAAAAGAAGAAGAGCGGCAATACCATGAAGTTGATGATCAGCTGAAAGCCCTGCATGTCCTGCAACACCGAGCCGACGGCGGTGCCGATCGCCGTGCACATGATCGCGATCAGCGCCATGAATAAGAGCGCCAGCGGCAGCAGCAGCGGGTGCGCCGGGCGGAAGCCGGCGGCGAGGCAGACGAGAAAGACGATGCTGCCCTGGATCAGCGCGACCGTGGCGCTGCCGAGCGTGCGCCCGAGCACGATCTCGAGCCGCGGCACCGGCGCCACCAAGGTTTCCTTCAGAAAGCCGAACTGGCGGTCCCAGATGATCTCGATGCCGCTGAAGACGGCGGTGAACAGGATGCCCATCGTGACGATGCCCGGTGCCAGGAACTGCACGTAGTCGCCGCGGCCGGCGCGGGCGAAGGTCGGGCCGAGCCCGAAACCGAGCGCCAGCAGGAACAGGGTCGGCTGGCCGAGCGAGCCGATCATGCGGGCGCGCGAGCGTGAATACCGCTTCAACTGCCGCAGCCACAGGATGAAGACGGCGTTCACCGGCGGCCGCGCCACACCTGGCGCATCATCCGCATGCGGTCGACCGGTGCGGCCTCGTCTTCGCGGATGCTGTGCCCGGTCAGCGCGATGAACGCGTCCTCCAGGGTGCGGCCGCCGGTCTGTTGCCGCAGCGCCGCGGCGGTGCCCTCGGCGACGATCCGGCCGTGGTCGATGACCGCGATCCGGTCGGCGACACGCTCGGCCTCCTCCATGTAGTGCGTCGTGAAAAACACCGTCACCTGCTCGTCTCGGCTGAGGCCGCGGATGAATTCCCAGATCTGGTTGCGGGTCTGCGGGTCGAGCCCGGCGGTCGGCTCGTCGAGAAACAGGATGCGCGGCCGGTGCTGCAGCGCGCGGGCGATTTCGAGCCGGCGCTTCATGCCGCCCGAGAAGCGCTTGACGTAATCGTCGCGCCGCTCCCACAGGCCGACAAAGCGCAAGAGCGCCGCGACCCGTTCGCGGCGCTCTGCCCGCGGCACGCGGTAGAGGACGCCGTGCAATTCCATGTTCTCGGCCGCCGTCAGCTCCTCGTCGAGGCTCGGATCCTGGAACACGATGCCAAAGGCGCGGCGCACCAAGAGCGGCTCCTTGACCGGGTCGTGGCCGGCGATCCTGAGCCGCCCCTCGCTTGGGCGGAGCACCGTCGTCAGCATCTTGATCGTCGTCGTCTTGCCGGCGCCGTTGGGGCCGAGAAAGCCGAAGATGACGCCTTCCGGCACCGCGAACGAGATATGGTCGACCGCGGTAAAGCCATCGAAGCGCTTGACCAGATCGTGGGCCTCGATGACCGCGGCCATCATTTTCTGCTGAACAATTCCCCCGGCTCGGCCTGCCCCAGCCGTCAACGCATTTCAGGCGACCGGTTTCGATCGAACCGGGGGCAATTGGCTGCGGCAAGGAAGGCGAGGCCAATCATACGCCAAATCGAATGCCGAGGCGCGATCACGCATATCGAGGTTCCCATTGCTATATTGACAATGCTAAGTCGGCAAGGTACCCTTCCACGCGGCGACCACCACGACCGATCGCAGGACAGGAGCAACATGACGATCCGCCCTCGTTTCACCGCTTTCCCGCCGAGCCGCGCTTCCCGGCTTCAGGCGTCACGGCAGCGTCAAAATTTCCCTGAAAGGGCGTCCCGAGAGCGTCCGAACATCGTTATTAAGTATGTGATAAATAATGTGTTTTTGGCATTGGCGCCGGCTCTGATGCAATTTTTTTCCCGTGTTTTCCCTGAGCGGCAGGGAAAAAGAGGGGTCGAGCGGCTCCCTGCTCCGGCGCCAAGCAAGGCCGGGTCGCGCTTGGCGGCTCCTGCGCCGGGCCCCATATGCCCGCAATGCCACGGATCGAGGAAGCGGCGATGCATGTGCGGGCAGCGACGGAACCGGCGGCAGGAGAGCGGCAGGAGGCACTCGCCGCGTTGCCGGAATGGGATCTCTGCGACCTCTATCCCGGTCGCGACAGCGAGGCGCTGACCCGCGACCTCGCCCGCCTCGCCGGTGACGCGGAAGCCTTCCGCGAACGCTATCAGGGGCATCTCGCCGATCTCTCGGGTGCGGCCCTCGGCGCCGCCATCGCAACTTACGAGCGGCTTCAGGAACAGGGCGGGCGGATCATGAGCTACGCCTCGTTGGTCCATGCCGGCGATCTCGCCGACCCGGAAATCGGCCGCTTCTTCCAGACCATGCAGGAGCGCATCAATGAGGTTTCGACGAAGCTCCTGTTCTTCACTCTCGAGCTCAACCGCCTCGAGGACGGGGATCTCGAGGCGAAGGAAGCCGATCCGGCACTCGCGCGTTATCGCCCGTGGCTGCGCGATACACGCGCCTTCCGGCCGCACCAGCTCTCCGACGAGATCGAGAAGCTGCTGCACGAGAAATACGTCGCCGGCCGCGCCGCATGGACGCGGTTGTTCGACGAGACGATCGCCGATCTCAGGTTTCCGTTGCGCGGCAAGGAGCTGACCGAAGCCGAGGCGCTCGACCTGCTGTCCAACCCCGATCCCGAAATTCGCCGCGAGGCGGCGCTGAGCGTCGGCGAAGTACTGGGGAAAAACGCTAGAACCTTCGCGCTGATCACCAATACGCTCGCCAAGGACAAGGAGATCGAGGATCGCTGGCGCCGCTTTGCGCGCCCGATCTCATCGCGCAACCTGGCGAACTTTGTCGAAGACGAGGTAGTCGACGCGCTGATCGCGGCGGTGCGCGACAGCTATCCGCGTCTCTCCCACCGCTACTACAAGCTGAAAGCGCGTTGGTTCGGGGTCGAGGCGCTGCCGTTCTGGGACCGCAACGCGCCGCTGCCCGAGGACGAGGACAGGCTGATCCCCTGGCCCGAGGCGGAGGAGACCGTGCTGTCGGCCTACGGTGCCTTTTCGCCCGCGCTCGCCGCGGTCGGCGAGCGCTTCTTTGCCGGGCGCTGGATCGACGCGCCGGTGCGGCCCGGCAAGGCGTCTGGCGCTTTCGCGCATCCGACGGTGCCGAGCGCCCATCCCTATCTGCTGCTCAACTATCAGGGTCGGGTGCGCGATGTAATGACATTGGCGCACGAGCTCGGCCACGGCGTCCATCAGGTGCTCGCTGCCAGACAAGGCTACCTGATGGCCGACACGCCGCTGACCCTGGCCGAGACCGCCTCGGTTTTTGGCGAGATGCTGACTTTCCGTGCGCTGCTCGCGCGTGAAACCGATCCCAAGCGGCGCAAAATCATGCTCGCCGCCAAAGTCGAGGACATGCTGAACACGGTGATCCGGCAGATCGCCTTCGCGAGTTTCGAGGTAGCGGTTCATGACGAGCGGCGCGAGGCCGAGCTGACGCCGGACCGGCTCGCCGAGATCTGGCTAGCGGTGCAGCGCGAGAGCCTCGGCCCGGCGCTGCGTCTCGACGACCCGTATCGGCATTACTGGTCGTATATCCCACATTTCATCCATACCCCGTTCTACGTCTATGCCTATGCTTTCGGGGACTGCCTGGTGAACTCGCTCTATGCCGTCTACCAGAACGCCCATCAGGGTTTCGCCGAGAAATATCTGGAGCTGTTGCAGGCGGGCGGTACGTTGCGCCATCGCGAGCTGCTGGCGCCCTTCGGCCTCGACGCCGCCGACCCCTCTTTCTGGTCCAGGGGCCTCTCGGTGATATCCGGCTTCATCGACGAGCTCGAGCTGCTCGACTGATCTTGTCCCAGTGATCCACCGACGATGCCCAGCACTCCAGCCCCTGCCCCCTCCCTAACCCTCCCCCGCTTGCGGGGGAGGGAAGGGTGGGGGCCGTGACCGACGAGAATTCCTTTTCCGGGCGGCTGCGCCGCTATGCCCAGGTGTCGACCGCAATGGGCGGGCTCGCGGCACGGCTCGCTGGCGAGCGCTATCTCGGCCTCAACCTCGATCGCGGCCGTCACGCGGCCGAACTGAAGGCCGCGCTCGGCGGCATCAAGGGGCCGCTGATGAAGGTAGCGCAGCTGCTCGCGACGATCCCCGACGGGCTGCCCAAGGAATACGTCCAGGAGCTCGCTCAGCTGCAGGCGAACGCGCCCGCGATGGGCTGGCTGTTCGTCAAAAGGCGCATGGCGGGCGAGCTCGGCGCCGACTGGCTGACCCGGTTTCGCGATTTCGAGAAGACTGCGGCGCGGGCCGCCTCGCTCGGCCAGGTACACCGGGCGACCGCACTCGACGGCACCGCGCTCGCCTGCAAGCTGCAATACCCCGACATGGCGTCGGCGGTGGAGGCCGATCTGCGGCAGCTGAAGCTCGCGATGGGGCTCTACGAGCGGTACGACCGGGCAGTCACGACCGGCGAGATCCATGCCGAAATCGCCGACCGGCTGCGCGAGGAGCTCGATTACGAGCGCGAGGCCGCGCATATGCGGCTCTATGGCGAGATCCTCCGCGGCGAGCCCGGCGTTGCCGTGCCCGTACCCCTGCCCGAACTTTCGACCCGCCGGTTGTTGACGATGACCTGGCTCGAAGGGGTGCCGATCCTCGACATCGCGAAAGCGCCTCTGGCGGAACGCAACGCGATCGCGCTGCGGATGTTCCGGATCTGGTACGTGCCCTTTTATTATTACGGCGTCATTCACGGCGACCCGCATCTCGGCAATTACACGGTGGCATCGGACCGGACCGTCAACCTGCTCGATTTCGGCTGCATCCGGGTCTTCCGGGCTTCGTTCGTGCGCGGCGTGATCGATCTCTACCACGCGCTGCAGCGCGGCGATCGCGACCTCGCCGTCCACGCCTACCAGAGCTGGGGGTTTGGCAATCTGTCGCGCGAGATGATCGAGGTGCTGAACCGGTGGGCGTTGTTTGTCTATGGCCCGCTGCTCGACGATCGCGCGCGGCCGATCCAGGAAAGACGAAGCGGCGCCTATGGCGCCACTGTCGCCGAGAGCGTTCATCGCGACATCCGCCGGCTCGGCGGGGTCAGACCGCCGCGCGAGTTCGTCTTCATGGACCGCGCCGCGATCGGGCTCGGCTCGGTGTTTATGCACCTGAAGGCCGAGATCAATTGGTACCAGCTGTTTCACGAGTTGATCGACGATTTCAACGAGACCGCACTCGCTGCCCGCCAGCGGGCGGCGCTTGCCGCCGCCGGGGTGCCGTTGCCGCCGCACCTGAAGCGTCCGCCTCGCGCTCGATCCGGATGACCTCCGGCCGCTTCGAGCTCGCTCGATCCTATACCCCGCTTCCCTCGACGAGGATGCCGCGCCGATGACCTCGACCCCGCACCAGATCCAGCGCGCGCTCGTTTCCGTCGCCGACAAGACCGGGATCGTCCCTTTTGCCGCTGCGCTGGCAGCGCGCGGCGTCGCCCTGATCTCGACCGGTGGGTCGGCGCGTGTCCTTTCCGCAGCCGGGCTGCCGGTCACCGAGGTGACGGCGGTTACCGGCTTCCCCGAGATGCTCGACGGCCGGGTGAAGACGCTTCATCCGGCGATCCATGCGGGCCTCCTGGCGCGGCGCGACCGGCCGAACGATCTTGCGGTACTCGCCGAACGGGGGATCGCGCCGATCGACCTCGTCGTCTGCAACCTCTATCCGTTTGCCCAAACGGTCGCCTCTGGAGCCGGCACCGAGGATTGTATTGAGAGCATCGATATTGGCGGGGTGGCGTTGATCCGCGCCGCCGCGAAGAACCGCGATTTCGTGACGGTTGTAACCGACCCCGCCGATTACGACCCGATGCTCGCCGAGGTCGCGGCCCGAGCCGGAGCGGTCGGCGTAGCGATGCGGCAGGCCCTGGCGCGCAAGGCCTATGCCCTGACGGCGGCCTATGACGCCGCAATCACCGAGTGGATGGCGCGCGAGGAAGGGGCCGCGTTTCCCGACACGACAGTTCTGACAGGGCGGCTGGCGCAGCAGTTGCGCTATGGCGAGAACCCGCACCAGGCGGCGGCCTTCTACCGCGCCGGCAACGGGCGCCTGGGGGTGGCGACCGCGCGGCAACTTCAGGGCAAGGAGTTGTCCTACAACAACTATAGCGATGCCGATGCCGCCTTCGAGCTGGTTGCCGAGTTCGCCGAACCCGCGGTCGCGATCATCAAACACGCCAACCCTTGCGGCGTCGCGATCGGCGAGAGATTGCGCGGGGCGTGGGACAAGGCGCTCGCCTGCGATCCGGTCAGCGCCTATGGCGGCATCGTGGCGGTCAACCGACCTCTCGACGCGGCGACCGCCGAGGCGATCGGCCGCCTCTTTATCGAGGTCGTCATTGCGCCCGAGACGACAGAAGAGGCGGCGGCTATGCTCGCCCGCAGATCGGCGCTGCGGCTCCTGGTGACGGGTCGGCTGCCGGACCCCGCCGCGCCGGGCAAGAGCTTCCGCTCGGTGTCGGGCGGCATCCTCGTCCAAGAGCGCGACCGGCTTTGCGTCGGACGGGAGGCGCTGCGTACCGTGACCCGCCGAGGGCCGAGCGAGGCCGAGATCACCGATCTGCTCTTTGCAGACAAGGTCGTAAAGCACGTCAAGTCGAACGCAATCGTTTTCGCTCGCGGCGGTGCGACCGTCGGGATTGGTGCAGGCCAGATGAACCGCGTCGATCCCGTCAGGATTGCCGCTGCGCGGGCGGCGGAAATCGGCCGGTCGGCAGGGCGGGGGCAGGCGCCGACCATCGGCTCGGTACTCGCCTCGGACGCGTTCTTCCCGTTCGCCGACGGGGTCGAGGCGGCGATCGAAGCCGGGGTGACGGCGATCATTCAGCCCGGTGGGTCGATACGCGACGAGGAGGTGATCGCCGCGGCGGACGCCGCCGGCATCGCCATGGTGCTCACCGGCATGCGTCATTTCCGACACTGAAAATCATCTCGCGATCCGTCGTGCCGTTCGACTTGGCGGCGCCAAATTCTATTACTCTAAAGAGCAATAGAAACATGCGATGGCTTGGCTTATCTTAAGCTACTTTCGGGGTAGACGTACTATCGCGGACGAGGGGCGCTAGCATGGAGAGCAATTTAGCGCGAAACACAATCCTCGTCGTTGATGATGATCCGGCGGTCCTTGAATATGCAAGCGGCGTGCTTGAAAAATATGGATATGCGGTGCTGGCGGCGCGAGATGGAGCGAGCGCGCTGGTTTTATTGGGCGGCAACGACCGGATCGATTTGTTGTTCACCGATCTGGTGATGCCGGGAGTCGACGGCTTCGAATTGGCGCGTCGGGCCGGCGCGGAAATTCCCGGCCTCAAGGTGCTGTTCACCTCAGGTCACTTGACCGATCCGGCTTCCGGGCGTCGCCTGCTGAAGAAGCCCTACAGGCCCCAGCAGCTTGCCGGTGCAATCGCGGCCGTACTAGCCGAGTGAGACGCCTTTTCGCTTACTTTTGGAGGGATCGGGCGACGGCGCCGGGTCATTACCTTGCCAGAAGCGCCATCGCGACAAGGTCGACCGGCCAGAACAGCGCGGCCGAGAAGGCGACAGGGATCTCGGAGTACCTGATTGGCCGATCCGCGCTGCGAGCTCCGTATGTCAGGTGGTAGGCGAAATCGACGCAGGCCGCCACCCCGTAGAGACAGAGCCCGATCAGCCAGATCCGCCGGCCCATGTGAAGCTCTTCAGACGACGCGGATGTTCTTGAACTGCCACGGATCCTCGCGATCGAGATGTTCGGTGAACAGCCTCTCTCGACCGTCGAGGGGCGTCCAGTCGCTGTGGACCCCGACCATCTGGCCGAGATAGGGGCGCGCGATTTCGAGGACGCGCGCGAAATCCATCTCCTCGGGCTCGACGATACCCTCGCGCGGATGTTCGAGCGCCCAGACGACGCCGGCGAGCACCGCCGCTGTGACCTGAAGCGAGGTGGCGTTGTTGTGCGGCGCCACTCGCCGCGCCTCGGCGATCGTCAAACGCGAGCCGAACCAATAGACACCCTTTGGCGGACCCATCAGCAGCACCCCGAGCTCGTCCGTGCCGCTCGTGATTTCCTCCATCATCAGCCGCTTGCGATGCTGCAGTCGCCAGTTCTTGCCGGCGAACTCGTGCAAGCTCAGCACTGCGTCGTCGCACGGGTGATAAGCATAGTGGCAGGTCGGGCGGCTGCGCACCCGATCGCCCTCCTTCAGCGTCAGGTAATCGGCGATCGAGATCGATTCGCCATGGGTTATCAGAAACCCGTGATAGGGCCCTTCGAGCGGTGTCCAGCTGCGCACGCGCGTCGCCGCACCCGGCCGCAACAGATAGATCGCGGCACCACAACCAAAATCGTGCCGGCGTCCGTCAGCCGGAAAATGCCGCTCGTGCGTCCCCCAACCGAGCTCCGCCGGCTGCGAGCCTTCGCTGACGAACCCGTCGATCGACCAGGTGTTGACGAATTCGCCCGGCTCCTTGGGGAGCCTCGCGACCTGCGTGTCGCGTTCGGCAATATGGATGACCTTGAGGCCGAGCCGTTCGGCCAAAAGAGCCCAATCGGCCCGACCACGCGGGACGGACGCGCCCAGACCGGAGGCCTGGGCGAGATCGATCAGCGCCTGCTTGACGAAGTGCGAGACGAGACCCGGGTTGGCGCCGTGGGTGAGGATCGCCGTCGGCCCGCCCGGGTAGCGCCGGCGGAGCGCCAGCGCGCTCTCGCGCAATGCATAGTTCGAGCGCGCGGCGGGCGGCAGGCTCGGATCGGTATAGCCGCCCGGCCACGGCTCGATGCAGGTGTCGAGATAGAGCGCGCCCTTCTCCTGGCACAACTCGATCAGCGCGACGCTCGACACGTCGACCGAAACGTTGAGGAGAAAATCGCCGCGCCCAAGCTGCGAATCCAGCATCGCCCGGTAGTTCTCGCGGGTCAGCGCCGTTTCGGTGAAGCGAATGCCGTATTCGGCGGCGACTTCATGGCCGCGCGGCTCGGCCGTCATGATGGTGATTTGACTGCGGTCGATCTCGAGATGCCGCAACAGCAGCGGCAGCACGCCCTGGCCGATGCTGCCGAAGCCGACAATAACGAGGCGCCCGGAGAAGGCGACGTGCTTTCTGTCCAACATGGTGGTCAAGCGCTGATCGGGGTAGCGGCACCCCTACGGTCGCGGAACGGCATTGTCAAGCCGAGGGCCGGGCGCCGGCCCGGCGTAGTGAGGGGATTGCAACCATACGCGGCTCGACTAGTGTGCTGCCGCTTTCATGGAGACCGCGGCAGATGCTCAGACTAATAGCGGCGATCGTCTTGAGTGCGTTGCTGGTGCCGGGCGCAGCCTCCGCCCAGGCGAAAAGCGGAAAAGGCGGCGGGTACGAGCAGCTGAGCCTGTTCGGCGAGGCGTTCGAGCGCATCCGTCGGGATGCGGTCGAGCCGGTCGCCGAAGCCAAGCTGATCGCGGCAGCAATCGCCAGCATGCTGTCCGGCCTCGATGCGCGTTCGGCCTATGTCAGCGAAGCGGCATTCAGGGCATCCCAGGCGCCGGCCAACGACGATACCGCTTCCCTCGGGCTGGTGATGACGATCGAAAACGGGCAGTTGAAAGTCATTTCCCCGCAGGACGGATCGCCGGCGGCGCGAGCCGGGATCACGCCCGGCGACGTCATCTTCGCGATCGACAAGGAGCCGGTTTACGATCTGCGCTTGGGTGAGGCTGAGCAGAAGCTGCGCGGCCTGGCGGGCAGCGAAGTCCAGCTGACCCTGCGGCGTAACGCGGAGAAGCCGATCGATCTGACCCTCAAGCGCGAGGCGTACAAGATCCCGAGCGTCGTTGGGCGCGTCGAGGAGGAGAACATCGGCTATCTCCGCATCGCCGGCTTCGACGCCGGGACCCAGGCGGCACTCGCCGGCGCGGTGCAGGATCTCCGCCAAAAGACCGGCAACAAGCTGATCGGTTTCATCCTCGATCTGCGGAACAACCCGGGCGGTTCCTTCGATGCCGCGGTCGCCGCGGCCGACGCCTTCATCGACAAGGGCGACATCGTCGTGATCAAGGGCCGCAAACCCGCCAATGTCAGGCGGATCAGCGCGCCCCCCACCCCGGGCGATCTCGCGAAGGGTCTGCCGATCGTTGCGCTCGTCAACGGCGGCACGGCGCGGGAGGCCGAGCTCGTCGCCGGTGCGCTGCAGGACAATCGCCGCGCGGTGCTGCTCGGCACTCAGACCTTTGGCGAAAGCTCGATCGAGAGCTTGATCCCGCTCCCGGGTAGTGGGGCCATCCGGTTGACGACCGCCCGTTTCATGACGCCGACCGGCCGGCAAATCCAGGGCAAGGGTCTCGCTCCCGACCTCGTCGTGACGCCCCTCAAGCTCGAAAAGCTGGCGCAAGGCGACAAGCTCCGCGAGGCGGATCTGCGCGGCGCTCTGAAGAACACCGATCCGGTCGCGCCGGGCAGCAAGGCGCCGGCCGACGCAGCCGCGAGCGCGGCTGTCACCTCTACCAAAGCGGAGGCTCCCTCCGTCGCGACCGGCGACATGGGCTCGGCGAGCGACGAGCAGTTGAGCCAGGCGATGGATGTGCTGCGCGGAGTAGCTTTGGTCAGCGGCCGCTCGGCTCCGTGAGCCGGCTACCCGGGACTTACGCATTGAGCGCCCCGGCCGGGCGATGATGCCTCCAAGCGCGGCTACGCCGGCGCCATATAGCAGATTGACTTCCTCGCCCGTGAGCGACCGGGATCAGGGATTGCGATGCTGCCGATCGGCGTAGGCTCAACACGTGTTCGACGACTTCAAGCTGCCTGATGCCGGGGGACGAGTGAGGCCGAAGAGTCGGTCCAGACTGCGTACCCCCGCTCCGGTTACCGCAGAGGCCCCCTCGGTCAGAGTCGTCACTTACAACATTCATACCTGCGTCGGCGTTGACCGGCGCTACGATCCGGGCCGCATCGGTGCCGTGTTGCGCGAGATCGCCGCAGACATCGCTTGCCTGCAGGAGGTAGACACCCGCCGAAGCATCGATCACTATTCGAACCAGTGGGCTTACCTAGGCCAGGCCACGGGTTGCCAGGTCGTCACCGGTACCGGCATCCGCACTCATCGCGGGCAATTCGGCAACGCAATTCTGACCCGCTTTCCGGTGCTCGCGGCGCGCGCGATTGATCTTACCGTCGCCGGCTACGCGCCGCGCGGCGCGATCGATGCCGATATTCTGATCGGCGACCATGTGCTTCGCGTACTTGCCACCCATTTCGGTCTGCATGCCGCAGAACGCCGCCTGCAGGCGAACCGGCTGATGACCGCGCTCGGCGAGGCAGCGGCGTCAAACAGGCGCGAGGCCTTCGCGGTGCTTCTAATGGGTGATCTGAACGAATGGCGGGGCCGGAGCGGGGCGATCCGCTCGCTCGATCGCCGTCTTGGACCGAGCGCCGCTCCGCGCACCTTCCCATCCTGGATGCCGGTGCTGCCGCTCGACAGAATCTATGCCGACGGGCGTGCGGAGCTGCGCGACGTTTCTGTCTACCGATCGCCGCTCGCCCGCCTCGCTTCCGATCACCTGCCGCTTGTCGGTAGCCTGTGCTGGAGCGGGCGCGACCTGCGGCAGCGCGAGCGCCCCCAGGCTTCACGCCGCAGGATGAAGCCAGCGGTCAACAAATTGGCGGATAACTGACTAAGACCGAGGCGAGACCGTCGAGGTTTGGCCATTGGCACCGCTTCGTCCGCCATCACTTCGGAGTTTACTCTCGAATGCGGCATCCGCGGCGATGATCGGATCGGCCGCGTTGCATCGTCTGCAGCGCCGGTCTAATCAGAAGAATGCCGCCACGGAGAAATCCGCTCAATCTGAACGCGTTGCAGCTCAGGACGCTGACCCTGCTCCAGGAGCTCGCGCATCTTCCCGACTATTCGCGGCCCGGCGAGGAAGCGGGTAGCGTCGTCATCGCCAGCCTACCTATGCCGCACGGCGACCACTTCCATTTGGGCGAGGCCGTCGTCGCGTCGCGCGACGCGACCGGGCTTCGCAACCCTGCGGTATGGGCTGCGTTGGAACGCAAGGGGCTGGTCCGTTGGTTATCGGATTACGCAGTCGTGACCCCGCTAGGGCTCGGCTACGACACCGGGTTGCGCCACGCAATTCTACGGTTGGGCGGTCACTGATACGCTCGACCGCTACCAACAAAAGCCGCGGATGACCCCGACGGGGTGATAAGGACCCTCGCGCAGCGCCACCGCGATGCGATCGAGATTGGGCGGTTTTCCGCCGATCAGGCCGAATTCATCGGCATGAATGCCGCCGGCGACGAAGACGCTGTCGATGCCGGCCCCGGCGGCACCGGCGATGTCGGTGCGCAAACTATCGCCGATGGCGAGGATGCGCGAGCGGTCGCCGATGCCGAGAAGGCCGAGGCAAGTATCGTAGACCGAGCGGAAGGGCTTGCCATGCCAGCGCACCCGCCCGCTGCGTTCCTCGTACCACTGCGCCAACGCGCCGGCGCAGAGAGCCAGGCGCCCGCCATGCATGACAACGAGGTCGGGATTGGCGCAAACCATCGGAAGGGCCCGCGCCAGCGCCCGCTGCAGCAGCGGCGCATAATCCTCGATGCGGTCGTCCCAGCCCGCGGGTCCGGTGTTGAGGATGAACTCCGCCTCCGCGGCGGTGTCGACGAATTCGAGCCCGAGCCCCTCGCGGATCCCGGTATCCCGCTCGGAGCCGATATGCAGACATCGCCGACCGAGCACCGCGTAGAACGGATCGTCGCGCAAGTAAAGTTGCTGCCACGTCTCTTCACCCGAGGACATTACGTGGTGGTAGAGCCCGGCCGGTACGCCGATCCGAGTGATGCGCTCGACCACGTCATCGGCTCGTCGTGGCGCGTTGGACAGCAGCACGATGCGCTTGCCTGCGTCGATCAGGGCGCGAAGGCATTCCAAAGCTCCCGGCAGCGGGGCGACACCGTCATGCACGACGCCCCAGAGATCGAGAATGAACCCGTCGTAGCGCGGCGCCAGCGAAGCCATACCGCGAATCGGCCGAATTTCCATGATGCCTCTCCCCGGCTGATAAGTTTACCGGGGGGCGGACCGGCAGGCCAGGGAATGGTCCCTCGTCCGGCCAGCCGATCCCTTGGCTTCGGCATTGCGTAACAGCGCACTTCTCTTATCCTCGCGAAAGGGGGTGACCGCATCTCATGCCAGCGCGTTATTCCGGAATTCTCGCTGCGGCGTACCTGCTCATCTGTCTTCTGATGCTGCAGGCCACTCGTGCCGAATCGGCATCGGACTGGCAAATTATCCATGTCTTGAACCGGCTCGCCTTCGGCCCGACGCTCGAAGATTTCCGTCACGTCAAGTCGATCGGGGTCGACCGCTATATTGCCGAGCAGCTCGATCCCGACGCGATCCCCAAATCGTTCGAACTACAATGGCGCCTCGCCGCGCTGGATACCCTTCGGTTCAACGCGGTTCAGCTCCGGCAGCTCTATGAACCGCCGCGCGAGATCCGTGGCTTCAAGCCGTCTCCTGAACTCGTGAAGATGCAACGTGAGCGTGCACGCATCATCGTCCGGCAAGCCGCCGAAGCGCGCATTCTGAGAGCCGTGTTGAGCCCGCGCCAGCTGCAGGAAGTCATGGTCGATTTCTGGTTCAACCATTTCAATGTCTTCGCCGGGAAGGATTTGGATGATCTGTGGATCGGCGACTACGAGCAGCGGGCGATTCGGCCTTTCGCGCTGGGCCGCTTTCGCGATCTGCTCTTCGCCGTGACGAAGCACCCGGCGATGCTCGTCTATCTCGACAACACGCTGAGCACGGCCCCCGGAACCTCGGGCGCACGCGGCAATCGGGCCGGTCTAAACGAGAATTTCGCGCGCGAGGTGATGGAGTTGCACACGCTTGGCGCCGAGGGGGGCTATACCCAGGAAGACGTGATCACTTTGGCCCGCATCTTGACCGGATGGAGCATCAATCGACCGGACGCGCGCGAATTTCCCGAGGATGCCGCTGTCTTCGAGGGTATTCGCCATGACTTCAGCGCGAAGGTCTTTCTCGGTCATCCGCTGCGGGCGAGAGGCAAGGCCGAAGGCGAGGAGGCGCTCGACATTCTGGCAACGAGCCCGGCGACCGCCCGTCACATTGCCTTCGAGCTGGCGCAATATTTCGTCGCCGACGAGCCTCCGCCAGCCCTTGTCGAGCGGCTCGCCGCTCGGTTTTTGGCGACCGATGGATATATCCGGGAGGTGCTGAAGGCGCTTTTCGCCAGTCCCGAGTTCTGGGGAAGCTATGGGCGCAAGTACAAGACGCCCTACCACTTCGTCCTTTCGCTCGCACGCGCGGGCGGCGTTCCGCTGAATAACACCCGCCCACTGCTCGGCGCGATGAGTCAGCTCGGCATGCCGCTCTTCGGCTGCCTGACCCCGGACGGTTACAAGAACACCGAGGAGGCCTGGTTGAGCCCGGACGCGACGACCCGCAGGATCGGCCTTGCGACCGAGTTCGCTCGCGGCAACCTCGCCGTGACCAGCCTGCCGATCGAGCTTCTGCCCGGCCCCTTCTCGGATCGATCGCAACCGCACCCAGTCGACGCCGCACGTCTCGAAGAAATCTTCGGCTCGACCATGACCGGCGCGACGCGCGAAGTCGTCGCGGAAGCGCCCCCGCGGCTCCGCGCCGCACTGATCCTCGGCAGTCCCGATTTCATGCGACGTTAGCGGTCGGTTAGGCGCGGCCGGAGGCCTTGCGACCGATTTCCAGTGCAGCGAAGGAATAGGTTGGGCCCGGCATCAAATAGCGGAACCCTTTGTCCACCAGTGACTCGACGTTCTTGCTGTCGACGTGCGGGTGACCGCAAGCAATGTTGTATTGTTTGCAGATAGACAAGATCTCGTCGATCGCCGAAGCTACAGTCGGGTGGTCGTATTGCCGGGGGTAACCCAGATCTTGCGACAGGTCACCCTCCCCGATGATCACGACGCCGATCCCAGGGACCTGTTCGAGCATGCGAGGCAGATTCTCGATCGCGCGCACCTCCTCGCACATGATCGCGACCAAGACCTCGCCCTGCGGATTGAGCGGCCAAACATCGGCCCGCTCATAATATTCCTGCTGGGTCAGCCCCCAATAGCGCGCGGCCGCGGCCGGTGCGTCGCCGCGCTGACCTGCGGGCTCGAAATACGCGGCGGACCGCGGGCGCGGGTAACGACAAGCGGCAACAGCGTTGCGCGCCTCTTCGACCGTGCTGACATGGGGCCAAACGATCCCATAGACGCCCTGATCGAGCACCTGCTTGGCGACCCATTGGCTGGTTTCTCCGCCATTGGGCGGAATGCGCACGAAGGGCGTCACCGCCGGCGCCAAGCTGCCGGCGCGCAATATCTGCCGGCGGTCCAGCATGTATTGCAGACAGTCGCGCAACGCGCGAATGTCGTAGGGCCGGTGCTCCATTTCGAATACTACCCCGTCATAGGGTGCCGCGTTGATCGCCTGGGCCGCCCCGATTTCTGCACCCGAAAAGGTGACGAAAGTGGGCTTGCCTTGCTCCAGGGCCCGGATTACGCCGTTCAATCGGGGAGTTTCGGCCACTATTTGCCTCCTTTCGCGAAGCAACCCTATCGTACGAATTCGCTCGCAGCACCGTCAACCTCGGGATCGCTGCGACCTGCCACCCCTTTTACGATGAGCGGCCGAGATAATCGCTTACGCCATCCTCCAGCGAGTAAAACGGGGCGTCGAAGCCGGCGGCGCGTAGTTTCTTGATGTCGGCTCGAGTGAAATATTGATATTGCCCACGTAGCTCTTCTGGCGTGTCGACAAATCGGATATTCGGAGCGCATCCGACGACCGCGCACACTGCGCCGACCAGGTCGAGGAACGAGCGTGCCGTGCCGGTTCCGACATTGAACAAGCCGCTCGTCGTCGGGCTTTGCAGCAACCAGTTGACAACAGCCACACAATCTTTGACGTAGATGAAATCGCGCAGCTGGCCCCCATCGCCGTAGCGCGGATCGTGCGACTTGAAGAGCGTAACAGCCCCGCCCGCTTTGACGACCGGGTGGATCTTGCTGACCAGCGACTGCATCACGCCCTTGTGGTCCTCGTTCGGACCGTAAACGTTGAAAAACTTGAGCCCGGCCCACTGCGGCGGTGTCGGTTGGCCACGAACGACATCGTCCACCACACGGCGATCAACGACGTGCTTGCTCCAACCGTAGGCGTTCAGGGGTCGCAATGCCGCGAGAGCAGCGGGGCTCTGCTCATCGCTGAAGCCGGCACTACCATCGCCGTAGGTAGCGGCGGACGACGCATAAATCAGCCGTGTGCCGTTTGCCGCACACCACTGCCAGAGGTCGAGGCTAAGACGGATGTTGGCTGCAACGAACCTGTCGACGTCGTTTTCCGTCGTCGAGGAGATCGCTCCCATGTGCACGATCATCCCCACCTTATCGCGGTGGCGAGCGAGCCATTCGAACAAGACATCCGGACGAACGATGTCATGAAGCCGAGCTGCGGCGAGGTTGCGCCATTTCTCGCCGGTCCGGAAAAGATCGCAGACAACAACGCGTTCCCCGGCCTTTGCCAGCTCGAGCACGATGTTCGACCCAATGAATCCGGCGCCACCGGTCACCACGACCAGATCATTGCCGAGAAAATTTTGACCTTCCGGCATCTGACATTCGCTCGATGACAAAATGTGCGTCGGCAACCGTGCCCGTCACGGCGACGAGTTTACCGAACCCTTCACGACAATGCCGGTAATCACCGGCCCGGTGATCGTGTTCAACAAGGTAAAGAACTTTTGCAGCTCGTTCAGCCTGGCGTTGGCGACGTAGATAACGTCTTTGTCTTCGACGGGAAAGCGCTGGGCGAAAAAGTAGGAATTGGCGTCGCTGAGATCGAGCCGGTAGACGACCGGCGACGTTCCGCCCGGACCAGTGGCCAAAGGGGGGGCCTTGAGGGCGCCGACGACAGCGGGCGGCTCGAACCGAAACAGAAAGACGCCCGCCGGATCTGCGCGCAGGTCTTGCAACCCCCCGGCCTTCGCCAGTGCTTCGGCCAACGTCACCTTCTCGGCGCCGAAGGTCACCTGCATGTTCTGTCCTGTAGCCCCGAATACCGAGAAAGTCTGCGGGACGCGAACCAGCGTTAAAACATCCCCAGGCCACGCGTAAATGTTCTCGGCCGGGTCCGACACCAGTTGCTCCATCGGAATCGTCGCCGTGACGCCGTGGCGCGAAAGCCTCACGAAGGTCTCATAGACGGGAGATTTCGCTCCGCCGGCAAGCGCGATCACGTCGAGGAGGCGATCGCCGTTGACCGAAAGCGGCACTCTGGCACCGCTCACGACCTCGCCCGACACCGTCGCCGAGTTGGTGATGCTCTTGGTGATAGTGACAAGCGCCTGGGGCTCAATCGCTTTTTCGGCAAGACGCTGCTCGATCGTGTGCTGAACTTCGAGGGGCGAGTGTCCGGCGACCGGAATGCGGTCCGCGAAAGGCACGGTAATCGCGCCGTCGCGGGCGACTATTTGCTCGGGGATGGTGACGCTTCGCGAACCAGGGGAAGCGCCAGCGGTCAATCCCGAACCGAAAAGCCCTCCCCCAGCGGCTTCCCAGATCGTCACCGTGATCGTGTCGCCGATCCCGATCTTCGGATCGGGCGGCTTGCCATATTGCTGAAACCGGCTTCGGAAGCTCTCGGCAGGCTGCGCCAAGAGCGTCGAGACGACATTGTTATTAACGTCAACAACATCAAAACGTGCTTGGTCGTCCTTGACCGACTGGTCCACGACTTGGCCGGTCAGTCGGCCCTGCGGTCGGCAGTGTCGAGCATCCGCCGAGCGCAGCACCGGTCAGGCAAGCGAGAATGACGGCGAATTTCATCGACGCGGGACGGTTTCTAGGCTGGGGTAAATCGTCTACCAGACCGGGCGGATAGACAAGAGATCGCCGGACGCGCTGCCCACCCGCAAACCGCGCCGTCTCACTGGTCACTCTTGGACCAAAAGTATCCCGCAGGTTCTTCAGCCGACGCCGCGCGCTCGGCCGGCCGGCACATCGACGCGCCGCCTCGCACCTGGTCCCGGTTGCCGATCCCGCCTAAACGACCTGCAGCTGCGTCGCGATCAGGCGCGAAGCATAGACACCCATCCACCCGGCCGGATCGAGCCAACCCTTTTCGTCGCGTGGCGGGTGAATTGCTCGGATATGAGCATCGGTTATCTCCGAGAGGTCGCCGATGGGGCGTGGCGGGTCGAACTCGGTCGACCAGAAGAAACGGGCGGCGCCGCCCACCTCATGCTTGGCGACCAGGCAGTTCGGGGCGCCGCCCGCCCGATTGTACAGCCCGACTGCCGAATAGTTTTCCTGATGGTTCACCATCATCACGCCCTCCGTCCCCGGAAAGGCATATTTCATCGCGGAGAACCAGCGGCACAGCGCGGCGAGCTCCTGCTCAGTAAATTCGTACTTGGTCGGCGTCGGGTCCGACGCCGGGTCCGACAACGGCGGGACGCCGCGCACCGTCAGTGGAAAAGGCACAATATTGGTCTGCTCGGACACTTCGTCCCGTTCGCCCCCGATTATCGAGCCGCACCGTGAGCGGCCGTAGTCCCCGCTTCTACCGCACGCGCCGATCTGCCGCCCCCCTTGCAATGCCCGGCCGCGACAAACGGGAAACGCGAGCTTTTGCCAACTACTTATCGATCGGCGATCGATACAGCGCACACGCCAATTTCAATTCAGAGAATACTATCGACGGGCAATTCCGAGTCAATCGAGCCCATAAGCGAAGCCGGTCTTTTCTGCCAACTGTGATCCATAGGCAACAGTGGCAGAAAGGCGACAGCCTGTTAAACTTCAAGTTGGTCGGTGTAGCGGTACGGTTAGGCTGGCTCGTAGGGTACCCGCCGGCAATCGACGAAGGCGGTCCCGATGACGGCGGCTCCGTCCTGACCTCCGAAATGCGATGGTTGACCGGCCGATGCGGTTCTGTTAACGATGCAGCGATGCTAACCGAGCGCTTCGAGCTTCGACTTACCGGCTCGGCGTCCTAACGGGCGCCGGTCCTCGTTACTGTTCCCCTGTTCGGGAACCCCCATTGCCGCTCGGTTAGTTCGGATGTCCCGCTCAATTGATCCTGTCACCTTCTTCGGCGCCCCCTCCCAGGACGGACGTCTTCTCCACCTGCGACTTAGGGGGCGGCCGGTGATGTAGGTCAGCGCCGGCCGCGACTTTCTCCGATCGCAAAAACCTCGCCGCCGACATGGGGCGGTCCCTGCAGCTGGAGTTTCTGATGTCCGCCATGCCCATTCACAAATACCGGCCCTTTCCGCCCGTCGCCCTGCCCGATCGAGCCTGGCCGACGCGCGTCATCGACCGCGCGCCGCAATGGTGCAGTGTCGATCTGCGCGACGGCAACCAAGCTTTGGTCGAGCCGATGGGACCCGACCGCAAACGGCGGATGTTCGATCTCCTGGTCAAACTCGGTTTCAAGGAGATCGAGGTCGGCTTCCCGGCGGCCTCGGAGACCGATTTCGCCTTCGTTCGAGAACTCATCGAGCAGCGGCTCGTGCCTGACGACGTTACGATCCAGGTGCTGACGCAATCGCGCGGCGAATTGATCGAGAAAACTTTCCAAGCGATCTGCGGTGCGCGGCGCGCGATCGTCCACCTCTACAATTCGACCTCGGAGCTGCAGCGCCGGGTCGTCTTTGGCCTCGACAAACCAGGCATCATCGACATCGCGGTGAGCGGGGCGCGGCTCATCCGTGATCTTGCCGACAGCGCAGCGGAGACCGAGATCGTCTACCAGTATTCGCCAGAGAGCTTCAGCGGGACGGAGCCCGATTTTGCGGTGGAAATCTGCGAGGCGGTCATGGATGTCTGGCGGCCGACGCCGGACAGGAAGATGATCCTCAACCTGCCGGGCACGGTCGAGATGGCGACCGCCAATGTCCATGCCGACCAGATCGAATGGTTCGGCCGCAACATCCGCGCCCGCGACAGCGTCATCCTCAGCCTGCACCCGCACAATGATCGCGGCACCGCGGTTGCGGCCACCGAGCTCGCGCTGATGGCGGGGGCCGAGCGCGTCGAGGGAACCCTCTTCGGCAATGGCGAGCGCACCGGCAATGTCGATATCATCACCTTGGCGCTGAACCTGTTCAGCCAGGGGGTCGATCCCGGCCTTGTCATCACCGACATCGACGATATCGTGCGCACCTGCGAGCACTGCACTCAGCTTCCCGTTCACCCGCGCCACCCGTATGCCGGTGAGCTCGTCTATACGGCGTTTTCGGGCTCGCACCAGGACGCGATCAAGAAGGGTTTCGAGGCGCTCGCCAAGCGCAACGACACGCTGTGGGAGGTGCCCTATCTGCCGATCGATCCGAAGGATCTCGGCCGCACCTACGAGGCGGTGATCCGGGTCAACAGCCAGTCGGGCAAGGGAGGGGTCGCTTATGTGCTGAAGGCCGATCACGGGCTCGACCTGCCGCGCGGCCTGCAGATCGAATTCAGCAAACGGGTGCAAGAGGTCGCCGATCGCACCGGAAAAGAGCTCACCGGCGCCGACATCTGGTCGCTCTTCGAGGAAACCTATCTGCGCCAAGACGGCATCGGGCTCGTCAATTACAACTTGTTGCCGGAACCGCGGCTCGGCGAGCGCCGCATCGCTGCGACGATTACGGTCGAGGGCGTCGAACGCCGGATCGAGGGCGTTGGCAACGGGCCGATCGCAGCCTTCGTCGACGCGCTGCGGCGCGATTGCGGCATCGAGCTGACCGTTCTCGACTACCACGAGGACGCGATCAGCGCCGGTGCCGATGCAGGCGCGGTCGCCTATATCCAGATCCGCGACAACGGCGCGGGCACCCTGTACGGCGTTGGTATGGACAGCGACATCGTGACCGCCTCGTTGCGGGCCGTCGCCAGCGCCGCTACCCGCATCACGCGACGCGGTCACCCTGCCTGATCTCGACCGTGCGGTTGTCGACCGCCGGTAGCATGCGGGCGGGATCGCGAGTGACGACGATATCGAGCACGGTCGGGCGGGTGCGCTCGGCGAGGCCCTCGCGCAGCGCCGCGCCGAGCCGCTCCGGATCCTCGACGCGGATGCCGCCGCAACCCATCGCGCGGGCGATCGCCGCATAATCCATCTCTACGAGATCGGAGGATTGGTAGCGGCCGCGGAACATCGCGTGCTGCAACGCCTTGACATAGCCCGAGGCGGCATTGTTGACGACGACGATCGTCAGCCCGATCCCGGCGCGCCGCGCGGTCTCGAGCTCGCCCAGCATCATGTTGAACCCGCCATCGCCGGTGATCGCGACGACCGGGGTTGCCGGGGCCGCGAGCGCCGCCCCAATTCCGCCGGGCAACCCATAGCCGATCGACGCCAGACCGCGGTCCGGGATGAAATGCCGCCCGGGCGACTTCGTGTCGTAGAGGAGCCCGGTCCAGTGGCCGGCAAATCCGCCATCGGCGACCAGGATACTGTCTGCCGGCAACGCGTCGTTGAGCTCGCGGCAGAGCCGTGCCATGTGGATCGGCCGCTCGCTCGAATCGAGCCGTGGCGCCGCCTCTTCCCGCCACGCCGCCATCCGGGTGGGGATTTCTCCGATATAATCGGCGCGGGCGGCGCGAGCCTGCCTGGCCTCGTCGGCGAGCGCTTCGGCGAGATCCTCGAGCCCGGCCCGGGCGTCGCCCCACAGCGCCACCGTGGCTGGCCGGCAGCGGCCGATCTCCTCGGCGAGGATGTCGAGGTGAATGAGCGGTATGCTCTCCGGCGGCAGGACATAACGCTTGGTGGCGATCTCGCCGAGCTTGCAGCCGATGACGAGAAGACAGTCCGAAGCCTCGATCAGCTCGTTGGCGATCCGTGAATAGCGGCCGAACAGCCCGACCGAGAGCGGATGGGTGCAGGCGATCGCTCCCTTGCCGCTCATCGTGTGGGCGACAGGGATCGATTGCGCCTCGGCAAAGGCGAGCAGCGCCTCGTATCCCGCCGAGAGATGGATGCCGCCGCCGACAAGGATCAGCGGCCGTTTGGCATGCCCGATCAGCTCGGCGGCGCGGGTGATGTCGGCCCGGTCGGGCCGAACGCGCCGAGCCGGTGCGCTCAAGGTCGTCGGATCGATCGCGAAATCCTCGGCGGCAAAGTCGTGCTCGCCATGGCAGACATCCTCGGGTACGTCGAGCAATACCGGGCCCGGCCTGCCCGAGGTTGCCACCGCGAACGCGCGACGCAGCAGCTCGGGGACCCGGCTCGTCAGCTCGACCCGGATCAGCTCCTTGACGGCCGGCCGCAAAATCTCCGCCTGCCGGCATTCCTGAGTCATGTTCTTCCAGGAATGCGCGCGGTTGGTGTCGCCGGCGAGCGCGATCATAGGCGTCCCGGCGTTCAACCCTTCGATCAAGCCGGTCACGAGGTTGGTGGCACCCGGGCCGAGCGTGCCGTCGCAGACCCCGGGTCGGTTGGTGACCCGGGCGTAGGCCTCCGCGGCAAAGGCACCGCACCGCTCGTCGTTGATCAGAAAGTGCCGCATGCCGAGCTGGGCCAGCGCGTCGTAAAAGGGCAGGAGCTGAAACCCGCCCATCCCGAACATTGGCCCGACACCCGCGAGCCGGAGCATCTCGGCGAGCGCCCGCCCGCCGTTCATGCGGCCCGCGGGTCGGTTGCTTATCCGCTCGGTGTCGGTCATGCGCGTCTCCCCCGTTCAGCCGCGACGCGGCGGGTAATCGCAACGAATTCACGCGCGCCCATGCCGGGAACGATCCCGAGCGCCGCGGCGCGGGGGTTGACCCGGCTCAGGATACCGTCCGCATAGGTCGATCGCGCGTCGCCTATCCGTGCGCTCGCCGCGGAGACCGTGCCGGCCGCGATACCGCGGGCCTCGAGCGCCGGAAGGCGGGTCACGCCGGCCTCGTCGATCCCGATCCCGGCATCGTTGAAGAGGGCGGCGAGCGCATCGTATTTGAGCGCGGTGTCCGGCCTGCCGCCGAGAAGGCCGCCATGCGATCCGGTAACGACGACCGCTCCGACATGCTCGGAACCGACCAGCGAGGCAGAGTCGAGCGCCCAGACCGCAGGCGGGTCGGGGATAAGGACAACAGAGCCTTCGCGCTCGGCGGGTGGTTCGCGCCCGCCCGGCACGGCTCGCTGCAACAAGGCCGCCGCGTCTCGGCAAGGCATACCGGGGCGGCAGCCGAGCGCCACCGCCGCGGCATTGGCCTGCGAAACGAGCCCGCGCGCCATCATGTCGGCGCCGTCGCCGATGCGCGCGGTATCGTACCCGACGGCGGCGGCCGGGATGCCGTAACCCTCCCAGGTAATCGAGTCCGGCGATCCCGGCCTGGTCGCGCCCGACCCCGGCATCGTTGAAGATCGCCGCGGCGACGCGCAGCTTGGCCGCGAGATAGGCGGCGTAGATGCCGCCGTGGGAGCCGTTGACAACGACGGCATCTGCCGCCTCGGGCCCTACGCGGGTGATGCTGTCGGCGATCACGATCGGCGGCAGGTCGGGCAACGCTCCCTCCCCTACTGAGGCGACCCGACCATCATGCCGAGCGACACGGGTGGAGAACAAGCAGGAACGAGGTCTGCTCAGCGAACTCCTTTTCCCTGCGGCTCGGGAAAACTCAGGGAAAAATTTGCAATTGCAAAAAATATCCCGGTTTATCAGATATTTGTGGTTTAAATGAGCACTCCGGCAGGGAAACGGCAGGGGAACTCGGCGAGCGACGCCGCCTTGTGCCTAATGCTGCCCGCCGCCGGGCTGGGCGCGTGCGGCGGCTTGCTGCCGATAATTCTCACGCTGCTTCTCGCGCCAGGCGGCACGCTCCTGCGCGTCGAGCGTGCCATCGTGATTGGTGTCGATCTGGTCGAAGCGCTCGCGATAAAGCCGGTCGCGTTCGGCGTCGGGCATCGCCGCCAGCTGGTCGTAATAGGCTTTGCGGCTCTCGAGGCTCGCTCTCTCGAATGCCGTAAGGCCGGGGGATGCGAGTTGCCGCGCCAGCCGCGCTTGCCGTTGCGCGAGATCGTGGAGCCGGAAATCGCGATATTGCTCGAACGTGATCGCTTCGCTCGCGGCGGGTTGCGTCGCCGCGCGTTGTGCGGCTGCGGGCAAATGCCACCACGCCGCGGTCACCAGGGTGGCAATGACGGCCGCTAACGTCCATGGTCTCATCAAGGGTCTCCTTGCTCGCGTCCCCTTGCTGCATAGAACACAACGTGAACGGCGCTGGCAAGCACTTTCTTTAGGGGTACCAGTAAAAATCAGCACAGCGAGCGGTTGTGTGGAGGGGCCGGTAAAATGACATCGGCGGTGAAAGTCAAAACTGGGTTCAAGCTTGCCGAGCTCGATCTCGAGCGCCGGCTCGCCGACGAGGCGGGCTATCAGCAGAAGCTGCGCAAGCTGCAGATCGCGATGCTCGAGCTCGAGGAGATCTACCGGGTCGAGCGACGGCGCGGGATCATCGCGCTCGAGGGCTGGGATGCCTCGGGCAAGAGTGGTGCGATCCAGCGCCTGATCGAAAAGCTCGACCCGCGCTGGGTGCAGGTCTGGTCGATCGGCAGGCCCACCCCGGAGGAGCAAGGTCGGCATTATCTCTGGCGCTTCTGGCAAAGACTGCCGCCACCCGGCCAGATCGCGATCTTCGACCGCACCTGGTACGGCCGGGTCCTCGTCGAACGCGTCGAGGGGCTCGCCCGCCCGAAAGAGTGGCGGCGTGCCTATGACGAGATCAACGCGTTCGAAAAGATGCTCGTCGATGACGGCGTCCGGCTCGTCAAATTATTCCTGCATATCTCCGACGCGGAGCAGCTCCGGCGTTTCCGCGAACGGATCGCGACGCCGACCAAGCATTGGAAGATGAGCGCCGAGGACATCCGCAACCGGGCGCACCGTCGCGACTATCTCTCAGCACTCGATGATATGTTCGCGCTGACCTCGACCGCCGCGGCGGCGTGGTACGTCGTCCCGGCCGATTACAAATGGTTCGCCCGTGTCGCTCTGGCGAAGACGGTGGTCAAGGCGCTCGGCAAAGGGATCGCCCTCGGGCCCCCTGCCCTCGACCCCGCAGTCGTCGAGGCAGCGGAGCAAATCATGAGCCGCAAAGAAATGGCCGCACTCGGCCTGGCAGAGCCGGGGCGAGCGAAAGACTGAGCCGTCTGGGCTCAGTCGCGCAATTCGGGGACGATCCAGAACGGCTTCTGGCCGCGCGCCACGCGCTCGAAATTGTCGAAGGCGTTGCGCCAGCGCTTCCAATGATTGTCCCAGGTCGGCCCGGCGCCGTGCGGGCTGAAGATCGCATTCTTCAGGGTGAACAGCTCGTGGTCGGGCTTCGGCGGCTCTTCGACCATGACGTCGAGCCCGGCGCCGAGGATCTTCTCGTCGCGCAGTGCGGCGTAGAGCGCCTTTTCGTCGACCACCGGACCGCGGCAGGTGTTGATCAGGATCGCCGTCGGCTTCATCATCGCCAGCTCGCGTTCGCCGATCAGGCTGCGCGTCGACCGGTCGAGCGGCACATGCAAGGTGACGATGTCGGAGGTCTTCAACAGCTCGGGGAACAGCGCAAACCGCACGCCGAGCGCATCCTCCTGGTCGCCGGTCAGCCGGTGGATGTCGTAATACTTGATGTGCATGTCGAAGGCTTTCGCGCGGCGGGCGACCTTCTTGCCGATATTGCCTAGGCCAATGATGCCGAGCGTCTTGTCTTCGAGCTCGTAGAGCTTGTAAGAATTGAAATCATTGCCGCGCCAGCGGCCGGAGACCACACCCTCGTGCTGCCAGATCAGCTTGCGACAGACCGCCAGCATCAGCAGCATCGCGTGCTCGGCCACCGCCGTCGCATTGGCGCCGCCATTGTTGCAGATCGGCACCCCGGCCGCCCGCGCCGCTTCGAGATCGTAGGTGTTGTAGCCGGCGCTCAAGGTCTGCACGATCCTAAGCTTGGGTGCGGCTTGGTAGAACTCCGGACCGTGTTTGAACTGACCGGCGCCGATGTAATATTCGGTGTCCTTCAGCAAGTCGAAGAATTCAGGTCTGCCGTGCGGGGCGCTCTTGAGCTCCCAGCCGGTCGGCAGCAGCTCATATGCGATCGCGAGGGTCTCTTCGGAATGAGTGCCGGGTGTCAGAATACGAGGCATGTTGCGTCTCCTCTTCGGGGGATTGTCGCGCAGTGTTGGCAAGAGCGGCATCGTAGCGATACCTTGCCTTCGTCGTCAAATCAGCGCGAAAGAAGGAAGCCATGCCCGAGTCACTCCAGGAGCGCTTTCAGAACCTGCACGAGTTCATCAAGGCGGCGCGCACAAACCTGAACCGCAATTCCTGGGATTACCTGATCGGCGCCTCGGAGACCGAGACGTCGGTGGCACGCAACCGGATGGCGCTTGATGTGCTCGGCTTCCGGCCGCGGGTGTTGTGCGACGTCTTGGAGGTCGACTGCGGCGCCAGCCTCTTCGGGCGCAAATTGCGCATCCCGGTGCTGCTCGCGCCGGTCGGTTCGCTCGAGAGCTTCGATCCGGGCGCCGGCGCCACCGTCGCCAAGGCGGCCACCGAATTCGGCAACGGGATGATCTTGAGCTGTGTATCGCAGCCCGGTCTCGAAGACACCGCCGAAGCGTCAGGCGACGGTTTCAAGATCTACCAGCTCTATGTGCTCGGCGACGACAACTGGGTCGACGAGCAGTTCCGCCACGCCATCGATGCCGGCTATGACGCTTTTTGTATCACCGTCGACACCGACCGCTACAGCCGGCGCGAGCGCGACATCGCCAAGCGCTATCAGCGCCGCGGCGTCGTCGTTCGCAACGACGCCCGCGTCTTTCAGGCGCGCTTTAACTGGCGCGACGTCGAGCGCGTCAGGGCGAAATTCGACATCCCGTTGATCCTCAAGGGCATCGCCACGGCCGAGGACGCCCGCCGCGCGGTCGAGCTCGGCGTCGATTGCGTCTATGTGTCGAACCACGGCGGCCGCCAGCTCGATCACGTCCTCGGCTCGATCGATGTCCTGCCGGAGATCGTCGAGGCCGTCGGCGGCCGTGCCCGTATCATCGTCGATGGCGGGATCAGCCGCGGCACCGATGTCGTCAAGGCGATGATCCTGGGTGCCGATGCGGTCGCGGTTGGCCGGCTCTATGTCTATGGCCTCGCCGCCGCCGGAGGCCCCGGCATCGTGCGCCTGCTCGAACTCCTGCAACACGAGATCACGATCTGTCTCGCCTTGCTCGGGGTCACCAATTTTGCGGCGCTCGACAAATCGTACATCTGCCCCGGCGCGGCCGGTCACCACACCCCACGTGCACAGCGCCTTCCCGCTCCTCGACCTGCCGCGCGAGACCTATTAAGGGGACCGATCGCTCGCGGCATATCCCACCGCTCGGGATCCCCGCATGACCCCGCTTCCGCATCCGAGCTCACTCATATGAAGTTGTGTAGCGCGGGAGCATGATCGGTTTCGAGGTGCGGGCGCGCGACGGTGCGGCGCGCCGCGGGCGGCTGGAGACCGCGCACGGCGCGGTCGACACGCCGGTCTTCATGCCGCTCGGAACACCGGCACGGTCAAGGCGATGACCTCGGAGGGGGTCGCCGACACCGGAGCGCGGATCGTTCTCGGCAACACCTACCATCTCATGTTGCGCCCCGGCGCAGAGCGCATCGCGGCACTCGGCGGGCTGCATCGCTTCATGAACTGGCCCTATGCGATCCTCACCGATTCGGGCGGTTTCCAGGTCATGTCGCTGGCCGCCCGACGCACGATTACCGAAGCCGGCGTCACCTTCCGCTCGCATCTCGACGGCAGTCTCCATGAGCTCACTCCGGAGCGCGCGATCGCGATCCAGCATCTGCTCGGCGCGGATGTGACGATGGCGCTGGACCAATGCACGCTCCACCCATCCTCGCGCGAAGCCGTGGAGAGCGCGACGGAATTGACGTTGCGCTGGGCCGAGCGTTCGCGGCGCGCCTTTGTCGAACGGCCGGGCCACGGCGTCTTCGGCATCGTGCAAGGGGGGATCGACCCAGATCTACGGCTGCGCGCCACAGCGCGGCTGATCGAGATCGGCTTCGACGGCTATGCGGTCGGCGGGCTCGCCGTCGGCGAGGGGCAGGAGACGATGTTCTCCGTGCTCGACGCGACGGTGCCGGCTTTGCCGGAGGACCGGCCGCGCTACCTGATGGGTGTGGGCAAGCCCGCCGACCTGGTTGGCGCGGTGTTGCGCGGCGTCGACATGTTCGACTGTGTGCTGCCGACGCGCTCGGGCAGGACCGCGCAGGCCTTCACCAAGCGCGGCACCGTGAACCTGCGCAATGCGCGCCATGCCGACGACCCGATGCCGCTCGACCCCGAATGCCCGTGCCCGGCTTGCACGGGTTACAGCCGCGCCTATCTCCACCATCTCAGCCGCAGCGGCGAGATCCTCGGCAGCATGCTGCTGACGGCGCACAACCTGCGCTATTATGCCGATTTGATGGCAGCGATGCGGGCGGCGATCGAAGCGGGGTCGCTCGCCGATTTCGCCGCCGCTTTCGAGAGTTCGCCATGAGCCTGACCCAGCTCGGGCACCCATCGAGATTACCCCAGTCGCCGGACGCGGCGGTGCTCGAAACCGTGCCCAACCCGCATCCCGGGTTGCTCTATGTCGTCCGTTTTACGTGCCCCGAATTCACCTCGCTCTGTCCGGTGACCGGCCAGCCCGACTTCGCCCATCTCGTGATCGACTACGTTCCCGAAGCGACGATCCTCGAGAGCAAGTCGCTGAAGCTCTATCTCGGTGCCTTCCGCGATCACGGAGCATTCCACGAAGCCTGCACCCTGGCGATCGCCCGCCGAATCATCGACGCAGTCGCACCGAAATGGCTGCGGATCGGCGGCTACTGGTACCCGCGCGGCGGCATTCCGATCGACATATTCTATCAGACGGCGGCGCCGCCGGCGGGGTTGTGGCTCCCCGATCCGGGTGTCGCGCCTTATCGCGGGCGAGGGTGAGCCTAAGAGCCCGACCCAAATGGATCTGGACATATCCGCGGGTTGTTCGTCATTCCCGCGAAAGCGCAGGGCTGTCCGGGGGAATGGAAAGCGGTTGTTGTACCTTAATCGGAACCAACTGTAGGTCGTCATGCGCGGGCTTGACCCGCGCATCCACGCCCTTGCCAGCGTCGCCAGCGCTTGTCCGGAGGATGTGGATGGCCGGATCAAGTCCGGCCATGACGACTTTGAGCTGCACGATGGTCATTGCATACTCGAATCCACACGCATCAGGAATTTCCCCGGACAGCCCTGCGCGAAAGCGGGAATCCAGGAGGCCAAGGGCCGCAGCGGTCGCCGTGGACCCCCGTTTTCGAGGGTGTAATCCAATTGCGGAATTGGCGCTCTCATCGCATATTCGTCGTTCCCGCGAAAGCGGGAACCAAGGGATTTCAGTCGCTTGCTCCCCTGTTCAAGCCAGGGGCAGGCTCTGGGTCCCCGCTTTCGCGGGGACGACGAACTGGCCTCCGCGAGATTTCCTGACAGCCTCTTTCGCGGGGCTGACGGTAGCCTTCTGCAAACCCTTTCGGCATTTTCGGCCGGACGCTGAGGGATGGCCGACCCGATCCGCGAGGCGATCCGCGATCGCGCCTTATCCTCCGGCTTCGATGCGGTCGGTTTCGCCGAAGCGTGTCTCGACACCGAGGCGCGCGCCGGACTCCGCGAGTTCCTCGCTCGCGGTTATCACGGCGATATGGGCTGGCTCGCCGGCACCGCGGCACGGCGCGGCGATCCGCGCGCGCTGTGGCCCGAGGCGCGGACGGTGATCGTGCTCGGCGTCAATTATGCGCCCGAGGACGATCCGTTGGCCCTGCTCGATGCACCGGACCGCGGCGTCGTCTCGGTCTATGCGCGCGGCCGCGACTACCACGACACCCTGAAGCGCCGCCTCAAGGCGCTGGCGCATTGGATCGAGGCGGGCTGGCCGGGGGCGCTCAAGCTCTTCGTCGACACCGCCCCGGTGATGGAGAAGCCGCTCGCGGAGCGCGCCGGGATCGGCTGGCAGGGCAAGCACACCAACCTCGTGTCCCGCGATTTCGGCTCTTGGCTCTTCCTCGGCGAGATCTATCTGAGCCTTGCACTCGAACCCGACGCCGCGGAGACCGACCATTGCGGTTCCTGCCGGCGCTGCCTCGACGCCTGCCCGACGGCGGCGTTCCCCGCCCCCTACCGGCTCGACGCCCGGCGCTGCATCTCGTATCTGACGATCGAGCACAAGGGGATGATCCCGGCCGAGCTGCGCCCATTGATCGGTAATCGGATTTACGGCTGCGACGACTGCCTTGCAGTCTGCCCGTGGAACAAATTCGCCCGCTCGACCCGGGAACCCGACTTCCTGCCGCGTCGGGAGCTGACCGCACCCCGACTGGCAGCACTCGCCGAGCTCGACGACGCGGCGTTTCGCACGCTGTTCGCGGGGACCGCGGTCAAGCGCACCGGACGCGACCGTTTCGTGCGCAACGTGCTGATCGCAATCGGCAACGCCGATCCCGGCGATGCTCGGCTCCTCGCCGCCGCGCAGCGCTGCCTCGACGACCGCTCGCCGCTCGTCCGCGCCGCCGCGGCATGGGCCTTTTTGCGACTGGCGCCACCCGCGCGATGTGACGCCGAACGCACCTGCCGGCTCGCTCGCGAAGACGACCCCCTCGTCAGGGAGGAATGGGAACGCATCAGACCGGGGATCGCCGCGTGAGTCCGATGATCGGGCGGGCGATCGGGGTCATCGTATTATGCCTGCTGGTCGGGCTCTTGCTGACCCATCTTGGGATCGCCGCGCGCGGCATCCTGACCGACACCTGGCATACGATCCTATCGGTCGGCCGGCTGATGGGCGATCTGGTCGAGTGGGCCGTACCCTACACCTTGCTGGGCGCCGTAGTGGTGGTGCCGCTGCTGCTGATCGGATTGGTCGCCAAGCACACCGGCCGGAAATAGGCGCGAGCGGGCCGAATTAGCCCGGCTTCACCCAGGGCGCGGCGGCCCCCGGGTCGATCCTCGTCGTGGCCTTCCCGTCTCCGGAGCGCCGTTCTTGGCCGGTGTGACCTTGGCGCCGTCGAGCTCGACGTTGATCTCGAGCAGCGAGGTGTCGCCCGACCTGCCGAGGTTGACGCGGATCATGTCGCTGCGGATCTCGACATACCGGCCGATGACGTCGAGCAACTCCTTCTGCAGCACCGGCAGAAAATCCGGCGCCTCGCGGCTCGCCCGCTCATGGGCGAGAACGATCTTCAGCCGCTCGCGCGCAATCACCGCGCTGGTCCGGCGCTCCGGAAAGAGCAGATTGAGGAGGCGCATCAGGCTCTACCGAACAGGGTGCGGAAGAGGTTCCGGCGCTCGGGCTGCAGGAAGCGCAGCTCGCGCTGCTCGCCAAGGAAACGGGCGACCGCATCGATATAGGCGCGGCCCGCCGGACTCTCCTCGTCGAACACGACCGGGGTCCCGGTGTTCGAGGCCTTCAGCACCAACTCCAATTCGGGGATGACGCCGAGCAGCGGGATCGACAGGATCTCCTTGACGTCCTCGACCGTCAGCATTTCGCCTTTGCGGACGCGCTCCGGCGAATAGCGGCTCAGCAGCAGGTGGACGGCGACCGGCTCCAGGTTGAATTCGGCGCGCCGCGATTTGGAAGCGAGGAGGCCGATGATCCGGTCGCTGTCGCGGACCGAAGAGACCTCCGGGTTGGTGACGATGATCGCGCTGTCGGCGAAATACATTGCGGTCAGCGCACCGTGCTCGATCCCGGCCGGGCTGTCGCAGACGATGTAGTCGAAGCTGTCCTTCAACTCTTCGAGCACCCGCTCGACACCCTCGCGCTTCAACGCATCCTTGTCCCGCGTCTGCGAGGTCGGAAAGATGTAGAGAAGATCGTTGCGCTTGTCCTTGATCAGCGCCTGGTTGAGCTTAGCGTCGCCGTTGATCACATTGATGAAGTCGAAGACGACGCGGCGTTCGCACCCCATGATCAGGTCGAGATTGCGCAGCCCCACATCAAAATCGATGACGACCGTCCGGTGGCCGCGCAATGCCAGCCCGGCGGCGATGGCGGCCGCGGAGGTCGTCTTGCCGACACCCCCCTTGCCGGAAGTGAGCACAATCACCTTGCCTGCCAAAAAGACCTCCCCTTTCCGCCGTCAACCGGCGCTGTCGCCATGATGAGCGTCAATTTCGTGTGACGGTCAACCGGTCATCGACGAGCGCGATCTGGACCGGGAAGCCTTGCTGCTCCGGCGGGAGCTGCTCGCTGACGAGGTAGTGACCGGCAATACTTACTAGCTCCGCCTCGAGCCGGCTGCAGAAGATTCGCGCCTCGACGTCACCGCCGGCGCCGGCGAGGGCGCGGCCTCGGAGCGCGCCATAGACGTGGATATTGCCGTCGGCGATGATCTCCGCCCCCGGACTGACCGCCGCGGTGACGACGAGATCGGCGCCGCGGGCATAGATCTGCGTGCCCGACCGGACCGGCTGGGTCACCAGCCGGGTCTTCACTGTGGCTGTGGGCAGCGGCGGTGCGCCCGGCGCGGGCTCGCGCGGCGTGCGGCGGCTCGGCTGCGGCGCGTTCGGAGCAAAGCTCGCGAGCCCGGCGCCGGCGGCGGCGTGGAGCTGCGCCGGCGTCGCATTCTGGACGCCGATCAGGGTCAGCGTGTGACGGCGCAGGATCTCCCTTGCCTCGGCGAACTCCGTTTCGCGCGTGAACTCGGCCGCTTCCTTCAGGTCGAGCACGACCGGTGCGTTCAGGAAGAACCTCGGGCTGCGCCGGATCTGCTCGGCGAGCTCGGGCTCGAAGGCGGGATCGCGCAACATGCCTGCGCGCACCACCATCACGGTGAAGACCGCGCCCTGCACGAGATTGCCCGCCATCCCGGAACCGGCCCCGCCCACGAAGCTTCAGGGGTTCACGGGTTAACCCCAAATCGCGCGCCTCGCAACGGTTTTGCCGAGGCACGCCGCGGTAGGTCTTTTGCGCGATCGTGTGTCGAAGCCGGCCGCGGTCTGCGAGACAAACACGCTCGCGCCAGCGCCGCGAACATGCGAGACAGGCGCCATGACGGCGGTTCGATCGGCGCGGAACGAACCGGGGGGCGCGGTGGCACTCCTCGCCTCGCGGCGCTTCGGGCCGCTCTTTGCGACGCAGTTTCTGTCGGCGTTCAACGACAACGCGCTGCGCAACGCGCTGGTCCTGATGATCGCCTATCGCTCCGATATGGGTGCACTGTCAGCGCAGATCCTGATCCCGCTCGCCGCCGGGCTCTTCATACTGCCGTTCTTCCTGTGCTCGGCGACGGCCGGCGAGCTCGCCGACGCGATGGACAAGGCGTGGCTGATCCGTCTGATCAAGCTTATCGAGATCCCGGTGATGCTGACCGCCGCCGGCGGCGTGCTCGCCGGCAGCGCGACCATGCTCCTGGCGCTGCTCTTCGCGATGGGGATACAGGCGGCTTTCTTTGGTCCTCTGAAATACGCGATCCTCCCGGATCTCCTCGCCCTCGACGAGCTGCTGCTCGGCAATGCCCTCGTCGAAGCCGGCACCTTTCTCGCGATCCTCCTCGGCACAATCGCCGGCGTGTTGATCGCCACCCGGCACGGCGCCGTCGCCGTCGCCGCGCTGATCGTCCTTGTGGCGCTCGGCGCGTGGGCTGCGAGCCTGGCGATTCCGCGCACTGGCGCCGCGGCCCCCCGCAGCGCCGCGCGCTGGGGTCTCCTCACGGCGACCGTGCGCGTCATCCGGCAGGCGGCCGGCGATCTCGTGCCGTTCCGTTCGATGCTCGGCATCTCCTGGTTCTGGCTGGCCGGCGCGGTCTACTTGTCGCAATTTCCCAGCTACGTTCGCTTCACGCTGGGCGGCGAAGAAGCGGTCGTGACCTTGTTCCTGACCGTCTTTTCGGTCGGGATCGCAGTGGGCTCACTGCTGTGCAACCGCCTCCTGGGCGGCAAGGTCAGCGCGCGGATCGTGCCCTGGGGCGCGCTCGGCATCGGGCTGTTCTCCATAGACTTGTGGCTCGCCAGCCCGGCTCCGGCCACCGCGGGAGAGCTCGGCGGGCTCGGCTCGTTCGTCGCCGATCCGTCCCACTGGCGCATCCTGGTCGATCTCTTCGGGATTGCGGTTTCGGGCGGGGTCTTCGTCGTGCCGCTCTATGCGCTGTTGCAGGCGGCCAGCGAGCGAACGCGCCGCGCCCAGGCAATCGCGGCAAATAACGTGATCAATGCCGCCGCCATGGTCGGCGCTTCGGTGGCGACGATGGGATTGATCGCCGCCGGCGTCAGCGTCCCCGCGCTCTTCTTGCTGACCGGCAGCCTCACGCTCGTCGTCGCCTTGCTGTTATGGCGCGGTCTGGCGAGCTTCGCTTCCGCCCCAGGGTTAAGCGAGACGCCGTATCAATGATCAGCCTGGCCCAGAGCGGTGGAGGGCGCGCGCCAGGCTCACGGGCAGGGCCACGCATTCTCGGATCGCAGCGCGGACCTCCCACAGGATAGAGGGCGGCGGCACCCCGGCCCGACCCGCGACGCGCAGCCCGGCGAGGCGGAACAACAGCGCGGCCCGCGGCAGGTGGGTCCGGTCGCTGACCAGCAGCACCGAACCTTCGCCGCGCGAATTCAGCAGCCGCGCGGTGTCGCGCGCGTTCTCGACGGTGTCGTGTGATCCGGGCTCGACCAGCAACGCCGCCTCCGGAACGCCGCGAGCGATTGCCATCCGGCGCATGATTTCCGCTTCCGGCACGGGTCCGGAGCCGCCGCCGGAGAGCAGCAGCAGCGGCGCTGCACCGTCGCGGAACAAGTCGATGCCGCGATCCAGCCGCCGCATCAGCCCTGCCGGGGCGCGGCAGCCAAGCACGACGACGACATCGGCTATCGGGAGACTTCTCCCCGGACCAAGACCTGGGGGAGATGGGTGAGGGGGCGCCGTTGGGCGCTCACCCCTGGTCGAGACGCAGGGCGACGAAGCGGAGATCACCCTGACGCTCGACCAGCAGGAGGATCGACTTCCGGCCGGATTTCTTGGCCTCGTCGATCTTGCTGCTGATCTCCCCGGGGCTTGTAACCTCCTCCTGCGCGGCTTCCATGATCATGTCGCCAGGGTGTACGCCCTTGGCGTCCGCCGGGCTGTCCTTGGCGACGTCGACCACGACAACGCCCTTCGAATCCTCGGCAAGCGAATACTTCTCCTTGAGCTCCGGCGTGATGCTCGACAGGGTCAAGCCGAGAGCTTTGACGACTCCGGCTTGACCCTCGCCGCCTTTTTTGGGCGGCTCCTGAGCGCTCGCCTGCTGCTGTTCGGTCTCCTCGAGCCGGCCGATCTTGACTTGGACGGTGGCTTCCGCGTGTTTGCGCCAGAGGGTGACCGGCACGGTCTTGTCGACCGGTGTTTCGGCGACCAGCCTCGGCAGGCGCTTCATATCGTCCACCGGCTTCCCGTCAAAGCTTACGACGACGTCGCCGGCCTGGATGCCGGCCGCCTGCGCGGGCCCGTTGTCGCTGACGCTCGCGATCAGCGCGCCATGCGCCTTGTCGAGCCCGAGGGTCTCGGCGATCTCGTCGGTGACCGCCTGGATGCGCACCCCGAGCCAACCGCGGTGCACGGTATGATCGGTCTCGCCCTGGAGCTCGGCGACGACGGCCTTGGCGAGAGCGGAAGGGATCGCGAAGCCGATCCCGATCGAGCCGCCGGATGGCGAATAGATCGCCGTGTTGATGCCGATGACTTGGCCGTCCATGTTGAACATCGGCCCACCGGAATTGCCGCGATTGATCGAGGCATCGGTCTGCAGGAAATCGTCATAGGGGCCCGAGTTGATATCTCTCTGGCGGGCCGAGAGAATGCCTGCAGTGACGCTGCCGCCCAGGCCGAACGGGTTGCCGATCGCGAGCACCCAGTCGCCAACTCGCGACGCGTCGCTATCGCCCCAGCTGGCCGCGATCAACGGCTTGTCCGTCTTGACCTTCAACAGCGCGATGTCCGTCTTGGTGTCGCGCCCGACGAGCTCGGCCTTCAGATTCGTGTCATCGTGGAGGATCACGGTGATTTCGTCGGCATCAGAGATCACGTGATTATTGGTTACGATGTAGCCCGACGGATCGATAATAAAGCCCGAGCCGAGTGAGGTAGCCCTGCGCGGCTGTGCCTCCGGACGGCCGTTTTTGGGCATGCCGTGGTTGAAAAAATCGCGAAAGAACTCTTCGAATGGGGAGCCTGGCGGAAACTGCGGGATCTCGGGACCGGCATGCTCCCGACCCCGATCGGATTTCATCGTCTGGGTCGTGGAGATGTTGACTACCGAAGGCAATAGCTTTTCGGCGAGGTCGGCGAAACTGTCGGGGGCAGGCCGGGCGGCAGCCGGCCATGACACCAGGGCCGCGGGAGCGACTGTCAGGAGAGCCGCGAGCCCGCCGGCGGCGGCAAGGCGGGCCAAATTCGAGAGACGAGACGACACGGGAATCAACTCCTCGCGGTAAGGACCTTCTTGTCGACCGATTGGTTTCGGGGCCGTTCAGAATCGGACCAAGATTAGGGGAGAAGCGCGCCATCGGCAATCTCCGCGGCTACGACATGCGTGCCGTGCGATGGTCAGCGGCGCACAAGCCAGACGAGAACGACGCCGGCGCAGGCGGCGGCGAGGCCAGCGAGCCGCAATGCCTGCGGCGGGACCAAGAGAGCCCGTGCGGCGGCTCGCTTCATGCCTTCGGGGAACAATGCGTAAAGGGCGCCCTCGATCACCAGGACGAGGGCCAGCGCCGTCCACAAATCCCTCATCGGCCAGGGTGTGACCTGCGGGCCATTATTTCGAACCGGCGCCCGCCGCCGGCGGGGTCTCCTTCCCGAGCGCGCCGTTCGAGTTCTCGAAGAAGCGGAAGAAGCCGCTATCGGGGGTGAGCACAAACGATGTGCTGTGGCCGTTGAGCGCATCGCGATAGGCCTGCATCGAGCGATAGAAAGCAAAGAACTCCTTGTCCTGCCCGAACGCGTCGGCATAGACCTTGATGCTCTGCGCGTCGCCGTCGCCGCGCACCTTCTGGGCGTCCCGTTGCGCATCGGCGAGGATCACGGTGCGTTCGCGCTCGGCGTTGGCCCGGACCGTCTGCGCCGCCTCGGCGCCCTCGGCGCGGTATTGTGCCGCCTGCTGCTCGCGTTCCGACTGCATGCGGGCGAAGATCGCCTGGCTGTTCTCTTCGGGCAGATCGGCGCGGCGAATCCGCACGTCGACGACGTCGATGCCGAAGGACTTTCCCTGGGCGCTCACTTCGTCGCGGATCTGGTGCATGATCGCCGGGCGTTGGTCGGAGAGCAGAGCCGACAAGGTCACATTGCCGAGCACTCGCCGCAGGCTGCCGCTGACCATCGCGTTCAGCCGGGCGCGCACTGCGGCCTCGGAATTGACGGTTTGATAGAACAGCAACGGGTCGGTAATGCGGTAGCGCGTGTAGGTATCGACGACGAGACGCTTCTGGTCCGAGACGATGACCTCCTCGGGCGGCGGCTCGAAATCGAGGAGCCGGTTGTCGTAGAGGATTACGTCTTCGAGAAACGGCCGCTTGACCCACAGCCCCGGCGTGCGGATGACCCGTCGCGGCTGGCCGAATTGCAGCACCAGCGCCAGCTCGGTCTGGTCGACGATGAACAGCGCACTCATCGCGAAGATGCCCGCGACGACGAGCACCACGGCGACGACAATGAGGAGCCGACGGTCCACGATTACCTCCTCATTGACGGCCGCGCAGGGGCGGGACGGCGGGCCCCACCGACTGCAACGTAGAAGACGATTGCGCCGGCGCGGAACCCCCGGAGGCGTTCCCTGGGGTCGGCTCGCTCGCCGTTGCGTTGGCGCCGCCGAGGGCCGGCAGCGGCAGATAGGGGAGGACGCCGCTCCCGCCTTGGGCGGATTTGTCGATGATCACCTTGTTGCTGTTCTTGAGGACCTCCTCCATGGTCTCGAGGTACAGCCGCTGCGTGGTGACATCCTGCGCCACCTTGAACGCGTTATAGACTGAGGTGAAACGGTTGGCGTCGCCCTGGGCGCGGGCGATGATCTCGGCGCGGTAGGCTTCCGCCTCCTGCGTGATTGCCGCGGCGGCACCGCGCGCCTTCGGCACGATGTCGTTGCGGTAGGCCTCCGCCTGGTTGCGTAGCTTCTCGCGATCGGCCAGGGCGCGCTGCACGTCGCGGAAGGCGTCGATGACCGGGCCCGGCGGATCGACCCTTTGCAGCTGCACCTGGGTGATTTCGATCCCGGCGCCATAGGCGTCGAGGATCGTTTGCAGCAGGCTGTGCGTGTCGGTCTCGATCTTGCCCCGCCCTTCGGCGAGCGCCTGGGCGATCGGGGTCTCGCCGATCACCTCGCGCATGGCACTCTCGGCGGCGGATTTGACCGTCGCGTCGGGTGCGCGGATGTTGAAGAGATAGGCCTTGGCGTCCTTGATCACCCAGAACACCGCGAAGTTGATGTCGACGATGTTCTCGTCGCCGGTCAGCATCAGCGCCTCTTCCGGCAGCTGGCGGCTCGCCGCCCCGCGGATCGCCGTACCCTCGGCGCTGCGGTAACCGATCTCGGTCCGGTTGACGCGCGTCACGCTCGGCGTCAGCACCTTCTCGATCGGGCTCGGCAGGTGGTAATTCAGACCGGGCTGGGTCGTCCGGTTGTAGGCGCCGAAGCGCAGTACGACCCCGACCTCGTCAGCCGCCACCGTATAGAACCCGTTCAACAGCCAGAGGACGACAATGGCGATAGCGGCGATGCCGAACCAGGTACGGGTGTTGAAATTGCCGGGCAACACGCGCCGGAACCGATCCTGGCCGCGGCGCAGGAGTTCCTCGAAATCGGGTGGCTGTGGACCGCGGCCGCGGGGACCCGGCCCGCCGCCATTACCTCGGTTGCCGCCGCCCCACGGGCCGCCGCCGCGCGGGCCGCTGCCCCACGGGCCACCGCCTTGACTTTGCCAGAACATCGACCTTGAACCTTTCCACGGCGTTGCGCTCGCGCCGCGCCTGCGGGTGTTGTCAAGTGGCGCCGCTCGCCCCAAATCCCGAAAATCCGGCGGCGCTGATGGCCCGGTCGCAGCGGATCGCGTGATCCACCGGGTAAACCGGGTCAGAGATCATCGCCATTGTGGCCCAACCGGCGCTCGGAACCAAGCGCCACGACCCGATCAGCGTACGGTTCTGCCTCGCCGGGAAGGAGAACGAGATGGCCGCCGTCACCGAACGACAGATCCTCGACGCGCTGCGACACGTCGCCGATCCCGACAAGGGCGCCGATATCGTCTCGCTCGGCATGGTGTCGGGGGTGGTCGTCCGCGACGGCAATATCGCCTTCGCAATCGAGGTCGAGCCCGAGCGCGGCCCGCGGCTGGAGCCGCTGCGCAAGGCGGCCGAAAAGGCCGTCGAGGCGCTCCCCGACGTGCTGTCGGTGACCGCGGTGCTGACCGCACAGGCGGTGCCGCGCGGCCGCAATGCGCCTCACCCGGCGGCGGGCGGCCGCACCCAGCGCGGCGCGGTCGCCGGAGTGCGCGCGATCGTCGCCGTTGCCTCGGGCAAGGGTGGTGTGGGCAAGTCGACGGTCGCCGCCAACCTGGCACTCGGGCTCAAGGCGAACGGGCTCGCCGTCGGCGTGCTCGACGCCGACATCTACGGCCCGTCGATGCCGCGCATGCTCGGGATCGCCGGACGCCAGCCCTCCTCGCGCGACGGCAAGGTGTTGCAGCCGCTCGAGAATTACGGGCTGCGCGTCATGTCGATGGGGTTTCTCGTCCCCGAGGACACGCCGATGATCTGGCGCGGACCCATGGTGATGAGCGCCTTGCAGCAGATGCTGCGCGAGGTCGATTGGGGCGAACTCGACATCATGATCGTCGACATGCCGCCGGGCACCGGCGACGCGCAGCTGACGATGGCGCAGCAGGTGCCGCTCGCCGGTGCGGTCATCGTCTCGACCCCTCAGGACATCGCGCTCCTGGATGCCCGCAAGGGGCTCAACATGTTTACGAAGGTCGACGTACCGGTGCTCGGCATCGTCGAGAACATGAGCTATTTCCTGTGCCCGCATTGCGGTGGACGCAGCGAGATCTTTGCGCATGGCGGCGCCCGCCAAGAAGCCGCGCGGCTCGGCGCCGAGTTTCTCGGCGAGGTGCCGCTCGATATCCAGATCCGCGAGACCTCGGACGGCGGCACGCCGATCACCGTCGCCGAGCCCGACAACCCGCACGCCCTCGTCTTCCGCAGCATGGCCGCGCGGATCTGGGAGAAGGTCGCCGGCGCAGACGCCCCGCGCCGGGCCCCGCCGCGCATCGTCATCGAATAGAAGTGGATGCCGGCTGCCAATAATCTCAGCACGATCGAATCACCGCGATTGAGAGCCGGCGCGCCGTAATAGCGCTGATGCTGTCCAAGACTTACGATGCTCTGCGCGCCGCCGGGGCGCCGGACGACAAGGCGCGCGATACGGCGGGGGAAATTGCCGCTTACGAGAACCGTCTCACCCGCATTGAACCGGGAGATCTCACGGTTGGCCACCCGATATCGGGAGGTCCGCATCGGGAAGGCTGGAGGGCCACAGCCGATGACGATGCACGGACCTGAGAAGTCAGACCGGGCCAGGTAGCTGGGAAGTCGGCGAAAAAAGGCGGGCGACCGCCGGCGGAGCCGATGCCCGGGGGGTGCGTGGTGACACGCATCCCTACCGCGATATGCAGGGACCGGCAATTTCGGATTCAAATCATGGTTGTTGTTGGACGCGGATGGCACCCTTCTCCACAAACCGGGCGAGGTGATGCTGGCCGCAGGCGGTGGATAGCGGGTAAGCTCGGATCGGCGCAATACAGGAGAAAGAAAGATGGATTTCGGCGCGGCGATGTTCTTCACCGACTACTCGATGACGCCCGGCGAACTTGGCCAGGCGCTCGAGGTCCGCGGCTTCGAGTTGGTCTGGGCGCCCGAGCATTCGCACATCCCGAGCTCGCGGCTCACGCCGCCCGCCTCGGGCGGCGAGCTCGGCAAGCAGTACTATGACGTGATGGATCCGTTCGTCACGTTGACGGCGGCGGCGATGGCCACGAAGACGTTGAAGGTCGCGACCGGCGTGTGCCTCATCATCCAGCGCGACACGATCCAGACGGCAAAGCTCGTCGCGACGATCGACCAGGTCTCGGGCGGGCGTTTCCTGTTCGGCATCGGCGGCGGCTGGAACCGCGAGGAGATGGCCGATCACGGGACCGTCTTCGAGACGCGCTTCAAGCGGATGCGCGAGCAGATCGCGGCGATGACGGAAATCTGGACCAAATCCGAGGCCGAATACCACGGCGACACCGTCGACTTCCCGAAGATGCGGACCTGGCCCAAGCCGGTGCAGAAGCCGCGCCCACCGGTCATCGTCGGCGGCGCATTCCCGCATAGCGCGCGGCGCGCGCTGCGCTATGGCGACGGGTGGGTCCCGAATGCAAGCCGGCCGAACTACGCCGACGTCACCGAATTTCTGCCCCAGTTCCGGCAGATGGCGGCGGCGGCCGGTCGTGACCTCGGCACCGTGCCGATCACAATTTTCGGAGCGCCCGAAAATCTCGATCGGGTGAAGCGGTATCGCGATCAGGGAATCGCGCGGGTCGTGACGATGCTGCCCTCGGCGCCCGCCAGCGAGGTCCTGCCAATCCTCGACCGCTGGGCCAACCTGATGCGTCAGACCGCGCACTGACCCCGGCTAACCGCGGGATTACCGCTCCTGGAATGTCGGTACTTGAAACGGGGGCGCGCGCGGAAAGCCGCGAACGCAATCTCGAGACCGAGCGAGGTGCTGCAATGGCCGCCGGCGCAACGCAAGCCGGCGGGCGCCGCAACAACGTACGCCCGCGGACGACTTCTCGTTATCGCACTCTTTATGGTCGTTCTGCTCGGATGTGGCCTGGCAGACCAATTCTCCGCAGAATCTGTTGAATACAACGTGCAGGCGGAAACCATAAAAAATCAAAATCTCTTGAACAACATCATCCGCTCTGCCTATCGCAGACCACTCCAATTCACTGATCTGACGACGATTACCGGACAGGTGAGTGTCTCAGGTACCGGAGCGTTTTTTATACCCTTTGGCGGACCGCGGTCGGGGAGCTCGCGGACTTACACGTTTTCTCCCAGCGTCACCGCGTCGGACACTCCAAACTTCACGGTAGCGGTGCTCAATACCAAAGAATTCTACAACGGTATACTCGCTCCGATACCAATTCAGACACTTGCATTTTATTTCCAGGAGGGTTTCCCGCCTCGCGTCTTGCTGACAGTATTGATATCAGAGATAGTTTACGGCTCGAGCAATTCACTGCAGCACAGCATATAACGAGCCCAATGATTTTGCCAAGTTCTATAGAACATTGAGTTCGTTGACCGATAACGGCCTGACTATAGAACCAACCCAAAATACCAAAGTCCTCGGACCGCCTCTGCGTTCCAGCGCTGTACCTGGGCCGAAAGACCTCGCCGATCTTGATGCGCAAGGAGTTGAAATAGTGGGATACGTGGGCGACAACCAGCCCGCGAAGCCCGAAGGCTACTATCGAGTTGAGAAGAGAGTCTCGTCATACCGCTTTTGCTTCGACCCCTCGCGTATGCGCCGAGGCGCGCTTCCGCTGGAGCCCGGAATGCCGAAGCTCGCCGGGGCCGCGCTGTGCGGCTCAGGCGAGCCAGCACAGGGCGCCAAGCCGGGCTCTTCGGCCGCGCAAAGTTACCGCCAGCAATCTGGAATACAAACTTTACAAACGGGTGCGGAAGATGAAGGAAGCCTTTCGTTCAGAGTGAGATCGGTAGAGGGTGTGATCTACTACCTCGGCGAATGGGCTCGTTATGAATTGGGTCTCGAGGAGCCGGTAGCACCGCCCACAATGTTTTATACAAACCAACAGGGTGAAGCGCGAGAGGATATCTTGTTTCAGATCAGCCGGGGAGCCGGCCGGGGGCCGTCAATAGATACCGCTTACCAAGGCAGCGACTACCATATCAACGTCGATCCAAAGGGTCACGACCGGAGCTCCCAGGTAATGGAGCTGGTTACGGAGCTCCTCGCTCTAAATAATTCGGCGAAGGATCTACCGGCTCCCAGTGTGCTTCCAGTCATCTCTCGTTGATTTCTCAGCCGTCGCCCATCTTGAGTGCGGCGATGAAAGCCGATTGCGGGATCTCGACATTGCCGTATTGGCGCATGCGCTTCTTGCCCTCCTTCTGCTTTTCGAGGAGTTTGCGCTTGCGGGTCACGTCGCCGCCATAGCATTTGGCGAGCACGTCCTTGCGCAAGGCCTTGACCGTCTCGCGGGCGATAATCCGCCCGCCGATTGCCGCCTGGATCGCCACCTGAAACAGCTGGCGCGGGATCAGATCCTTCAGGCGTTCGCACAGGGCGCGGCCGCGCCGCTCGGCCTCCTTGCGGTGGACGATGACCGACAGCGCATCGACCGGCTCGCCATTGACCAGGATGTTCATCAGCACGAGGTCGCCCTCGCGGTACCCGTCGATCTGGTAGTCCAGGCTGGCGTAGCCGCGGCTCACTGATTTCAGCCGGTCGTAGAAATCGAAGACGACCTCGTTTAGCGGCAGGCGGTAGACGAGCATCGCCCGGTTGCCGGCATAGGTCAGGTCGGCCTGCTCGCCGCGGCGCTCCTCGCACAGTGCGAGGATCGGCCCGAGATAGGCGTCGGGGACGAGGATCGTCGCCTTGATCCACGGTTCCTCGACATGGTCGATCCGCACCGTGTCGGGCATGTCGGCGGGGTTGTGCAGGGTGCGCACCGCGCCATTCGTCAGATGGACCCGATAGACGACCGAGGGCGCGGTAGCAATCAGGTCGAGGTCGAATTCGCGCGCCAGCCGTTCCTGGACGATCTCGAGGTGCAAGAGCCCGAGAAACCCGCAGCGAAACCCGAAACCGAGCGCCACCGAGGTCTCGGGCTCGTATTCGAAGCTCGCATCGTTGAGCCGCAGCTTGGCGAGGCTGTCGCGCAGCCGTTCGAAATCGGCGGCATCGGTCGGGAACAGGCTGCAAAAGACCACCGGCTGCACCGGCTTGAAGCCGGGCAGTGGTGCGGCCGCCGCCCGCCGGTCCTCGGTGATCGTGTCGCCGACCCGGCAGTCGGCGACGGTCTTGATGCCGGCGGTGATGAAGCCGATCTCACCCGGACCCAACGCCGCGACCGCCACTCCCTTCGGCGTGAAGACCCCGACCCGCTCGATCGCGTGGACCGCACCGGTCGCCATCAGCCGGATCTTCTGTCCCGGTTCGAGCACGCCGTCCTTGACCCTGACCAGGGTCACGACACCGAGATAAGGGTCGTACCAACTGTCGACCAAGAGCGCCTTGAGGGGCGCCTCGACATCGCCCCGCGGGGGAGGAAGCCGGGTCACCAGCGCCTCCAGCACCCGGTCGACGTTGAGCCCGGTCTTGGCCGAGATCAGCAGCGCCTCGGACGCGTCGAGCCCGATCACATCCTCGATCTGCTCCTTGACCCGATCAGGCTCGGCCGCCGGCAGATCGATCTTGTTCAACACTGGCACGATCTCGTGCCCGGCCTCGATCGCCTGGTAGACATTGGCGAGGGTCTGCGCCTCGACCCCCTGGCTCGCATCAACGACCAAGAGCGAGCCCTCGCAGGCGGCCAACGACCGGCTGACCTCGTAGGCGAAGTCGACGTGCCCCGGCGTGTCCATCAGATTGAGGACATAGGTCTCGCCATCTTCGGCGCGGTAGACGAGGCGAACGGTCTGCGCCTTGATCGTGATGCCGCGCTCGCGCTCGAGCTCCATGCTGTCGAGCACCTGCTCGCGCATCTCGCGCGCCGCGAGCCCGCCACAAGCCTCGATCAGCCGGTCGGCCAGGGTCGATTTGCCGTGGTCGATATGCGCGATGATCGCAAAATTGCGGATGAGGCGGAGCGGAGTCATGAGCCGGGAACATAGGGGCGCGGCCGCCCCGGATCAACGCGACTCCCTGGCGCCGACCGGCTTACATTGCCGCCGCCGCAGACCGCTGACGCCGGAAGACTCTGTATCAGATCTACTTCGGCGACATGACCATGGTCATTTGCCGGCCTTCCATCCGCGGCATCTGCTCGACCTTGGCGATCTCCTCGAGATCGCCTTTGACCCGCACCAGGACGTCCATCCCAAGCTCCTGATGCGCCAGTTCGCGTCCGCGGAACCGCATGGTCACCTTGACCTTGTCGCCTTCGTCGATGAATTTGACCATACTCCGCATTTTAACATCGTAATCGTGGTCATCGATGCTGGGGCGCAGTTTGATCTCTTTAACCTCGATGATTTTTTGTTTCTTGCGCGCCTCATTCTTTTTCTTTTGCTCTTCGTATTTAAACTTGCCGAAGTCAAGGATTTTGCAGACTGGCGGGTCGGCGTTGGGCGCCACTTCGACGAGGTCGAGACCGGCGTCGGAGGCCATGGCAAGTGCTTCGTTGCGCAGGACGATCCCCACCATGTTGCCGCGCTCGTCCACGAGGCGCACGCGCAGGACGGCGATGTCGTCGTTGACACGGGGTCCCTCGCGGGTGGGAGTGATGTTGAAGGGTGGTCTAGCTATGTACAATCTCCTCTTGTAGGTTTATAGGTCCGTCCACGAACCAGGCTGGACCTGCTAAGACGCTGACGGCACCGCTGCTTCCTCTTTCAATCTAGCAATGGCTTCGCCGAGCGCAAGGACTTCCTGCTCCCTGCCGCCAAGCCGCCGCAGGGCAACCGATCGGTTGGCCGCCTCGCGCCGCCCGACGACCAGCATGATCGGCACTTTAGCGAGGCTGTGCTCGCGGACTTTGTAGGTGATCTTTTCGTCGCCGACGTCGCCGATGACCCTGAACCCCGCAGCAGCGCACGCCCGCCCAACCTCGCCCGCATAATCGGCCGCCTCCGAAGTAATCGTCGCGACGACGATCTGGACGGGCGCGAGCCAAAGCGGAAAACGCCCCGCGTAATGCTCGATCAGGACGCCAATGAAGCGCTCGAGTGAGCCGAGGATCGCCCGGTGCAGCATCACCGGGCGATGCCGTGCGCCGTCTTCCCCGACATAGGTCGCGTCGAGCCGCTCGGGCAGCACAAAGTCGAGCTGCAAGGTGCCGCACTGCCAGTCACGGCCCAGCGCATCGCGCAATACGAATTCGAGCTTGGGTCCGTAAAAGGCGCCCTCGCCCGGATTGAGCGTGTAGGGCAGGCCCGCCGCCTCGACTGCGTCGCGCAGGCCTTTCTCGGCGCGGTCCCAGACCTCGTCCGAGCCGGCGCGCACCGGCGGGCGATCGGAGAATTTGATCGCCACGTCGTCGAACCCGAAATCCCGGTAGACCGACAGCAGCAATTCGCAAAAGGCGATCAATTCGGCAGTGACCTGATCCTCGGTGCAGAAGATGTGCGCGTCGTCTTGGGTGAAGGCGCGCACCCGCATGATGCCGTGCAATGCCCCCGAGGGTTCGTTGCGGTGACAGCTGCCGAACTCGGCCAGCCGCAGCGGCAATTCGCGATAGCTGCGCAGCCGGTTGCGAAAGATCAGGACATGGCCCGGGCAGTTCATCGGCTTCAGCGCCAGCACCTTCTCGTCGCGGCTCTCGGCGATGAACATGTTCTCGCGGAACTTTTCCCAATGGCCGGAGGCTTCCCAAAGGCTCCTATCCAGCAATTGCGGACCCTTGACCTCCTGATAGCCGGCGGTCTCGAGCCGCATCCGCAGATAGTTCTCGATGATGCGAAAGAGCGCCCATCCCTTCGGATGCCAGAAGACGCTGCCGACCGCCTCCTCGCCGATGTGGAAGAGGTCGAGCTCGCGTCCGAGCCGGCGATGGTCGCGGCGCTCGGCCTCTTGGAGCTGAAAGAGGTATCGGTCGAGCTCCTCTTCTCTCGCCCAAGCGGTGCCGTAGATGCGCTGCAGCTGGGCGTTCTTGGGGTCGCCGCGCCAATAGGCTCCTGCCACGTTCATCAGTTTGAAGGCTTGTCCGAGATAACCGGTCGAGGGCAGGTGCGGGCCAGTGCAGAGATCGATGAAACTGCCCTGGCGGTACAGACTGATCGCCTCGTCTTCCGGGATTTCGCCGATATACTCGGCCTTGTAGCTCTCGCCGATGTCGGCAAAATATGCGATCGCCGCGTCCCGGTCCCAGACCTCGCGGCTTATAGTCTCGTCGCGGCGCACGATCTCGCGCATCCGTGCCTCGATCTTTTCGAGATCTTCGGGCGTGAACGGCTCGTTGCGGGCGAAATCGTAATAGAAGCCGGTTTCCGTCGCCGGCCCAAAGGTGACCTGGGTGCCGGGATAGAGTTCCTTGACCGCCTCGGCCATGACATGGGCCGCATCGTGACGGAGGATCTCCAGCCCTTCCGGCATTTCGCGGGTGATGATCGCGATCGCGGCGTCGTGATCGATGACCGTGGCGAGGTCGCACGGCCGGCTGTCGACGCGAACCGCGATCGCCGCCTTGGCGAGCCCGGGCCCGATCGCCGCCGCGATTTCGCCGCCGCTGACCGGCCTGTCAAAATTGAGGCGTTTACCGTCGGGCAGGGTCACCCGGATTATCGGAGCGCAAATGATGCTTTCTTCATTCATCGCCAATACATAGTGCTGCAAGTCGGCCTAGCGAAGGCTGGGATCTATTCTTGTTTAAGCCGGTAGGGCGACAAGCGTCGGGCTCTCGGCGCCGGCTGTCGGAAAGAGCAGCTCTTCATAAACTTGGATCGTGCGCGCGCACATCGCCTCTCTCGTGAAGCGGCGGGCGTGCACCATCGCGCGTTGCGCAAGGCGCGCGCGCGCGCTCGGCCCCAGCGACAGCGCCTCGCCGATCGCCACGGAAAGGCCGGCCGGATCGTGCGGCGGCGCGAGCCAGCCGGTGTTTCCCGGCGCGATCGTCTCGCGGGCACCTCCGTGATCGGTCGCTACGACCGGTCGTCCCATCGCCTGCGCCTCGATGATCACCCGGCCGAACCCCTCAGGGTCGCTCGAAGCCGAGACGACGACATCTGCCAGCATGTATGCGGCCGGCATGTCCCGACATTCCTCGACGATGCGAAAGAGCCCGGCGAGCCCATTCCGCTCGATGGCTGCCTCGAGTTCGCGGCGGAACCCGCGCCGTTGTTCGGGGCCGACGAGGAGGCAACAGAGATCGCGCCGGCCGAGCGCGGCAATCGCGGCGATGAAATCGAGCCCGCCTTTCCAGCGCGTGAGCCGGGCCGGAAGCATCACGACCGGCGCTCCGTCGGGTAGCCGCCACCGGCGAGAGAGGTTGACCATCCGCGCCGCCCCCACTCGGCTCGGATCGAAGACCTCGAGGTCGACGCCGCGCGGGATCATCCGCAACCGGTCGGGGCCGATCCCATAAACCTGCGCGGCGTGATCGGCGACGAACTGCGAGATCGCGATCACTCGCTCGCCGCGCGCCATAACCGAATTGTACCGGCGTTTGAGCGCGTTACTGGCGTCATAAGCGTTGTGAAAGGTGGTGACGAACTGCCGCCCGGTGGCTCTCGCAGCTGACCAGGCACTCCACGCCGGAGCACGGCTGCGGGCATGAACGATGTCAATGCCCAGGCGGCGTATCAATTGCGCCAGCGCCCTGGCATTGCGGCCTATCAGCAACGGGTTCTTCGAGGCGAGCGGGAGAGTTAGGTGAGTGGCCCCCAACCGAATGATGTCACGTTCGAGGGGGCCGCCGCCCGACGCGACATAGGAAGTCCACCCCGCGTCGATCAGCGCTCCCGCCAGATCGACAGTGCCGCGCTCAGCCCCGCCGGTGACGAGGCGCGGGACGATCTGCAATACCGCAGGGGGGCGACCTTTTGGCGGAGCGGGCCCGGTGTTATCCTCGACGCCCATTCCGTTTGCCGCAAAATCTCCAATGAGCTCGCCGGGCATACTAACACGTCGCGATGGTGCGACAATCGCCTACCACCGGCTCACCGGCAACTGCCCCGGCGTGGTGTTCCTTACCGGCTTCCGCTCCGACATGACCGGGACAAAGGCGCTGTTTATCGAGGATTATTGCCGGCGCCGCGGCCAGGCCTTCCTGCGTTTCGACTATTTCGCACACGGCGCATCGAGCGGCGACGTCGCCCTCGGCAGGATCGGTCGCTGGGCGGAGGACGCAGTAGCGGTAATCGATTCGTTGACCGAAGGGCGGCAAATCCTCCTTGGTTCGAGCATGGGCGGGTGGATCATGCTGCTTGTGGCACTCGCGCGAACCGAGCGGATCCAGGCGCTCGTCGGCATCGCCGCGGCACCCGACTTTACCGAGGATCTCCTCTGGCCGCGGCTTGATGCGGCGCAGCGGAAGGAGTGCCGCGAAACCGGCGCGGTCACGCTGCCCTCGAAATACGATCCGGACGGCTACACTTATCAACTCGGCCTCTTCGAAGACGGCCGGCGGCACCTCGTAATGCGCGCGGAGATCCCGCTCCGGTGTCCGGTGCGGCTTCTGCACGGCCTGCTCGACGACGCTGTCCCCTGGCAGACGAGCCTTCGTCTCGCCGAGCGCCTGACGAGCCGAGATGTCGTCATCACTCTCGTCAAGGAAGGCGACCACCGGCTGTCGAGCGAAGCAGATCTCACCCGCCTCGGGGCCACGCTCGACGAGCTGCTCCGCCCCGAACAGCGGAGTGACTGAAGCTTAGTGTGTGGCAACGAATAACCGCGCCGACCTTACATCGTCATGCCCGGACTTGTTCCGGGCATCCACGCGTCGCCGCCAGCTCCAAGCTTCTGATATACATAGTTTAACCTCACCGCGTGGATGGCCGGGACAAGCCCGGCCATCACGTTCATTGCGGCCGAGATCATTCGATTGTTGTCTGACGGACACTTAGCGGGATCGATCGAACGCGGCGAGGAACCGGGCGTGAAAATTCTCCATGCCCGGGTGGGGCGGTCCCTGGGTCGGAAAGAGACCGGGGACGTAGCCCTCGGCGAGGAATGGTGCCACGAGGTCGGGATCTCGCGACAGCACGTGGATCGGCACGGTCCACGGCGGCTGGGAGCCTGCCTCAAAAGGCTTCGTCGTCAATCATCGACGGCAGCGGACCGCTTTCGAAGCCGACGCCGGCCGTTCGGCCTCGGCCGCGGGAACTGATCTTCATGCCCCATATTTGCCGTTCCCAATGCGCATCGGATCGGCTCAGTTGGTGGCTAGCCGCCATTCGATCAGCCGCTACTGGATGACCTCGTCGGCGCTCGCGAGCAGGGTAGGCGGGATGGTAAGACCGAGGTTCTTGGCGGCCTTCAGATTGATCAGGAATTCGTATCTAGTCGGCAGATAAATCGGGATGTCGCCCGGTTTGGCACCATTAAGGATGTCGTGCACGTCATCGGCCATGCGCCGTCCGAGTTCGCCATAGGTGGCCCCATAGGCCATTAGCCCGCCCGCCTCTACGTAATCAGGCCAGGGATAGATCGCCGGCAGGCGGCTCTTCTCGACCAGCTCGACGATTAACTGACGGTAGGAGAGAAGGATTGCGTTGGTATCCACAATGATTGCGTTTGGCCGCTCCTGCGCGATTTCAGCGAATACGCGCTGAAACTCGGGCGGCGTCAACTCCTGGAGTGGCATATCGATCACGGAGAGTTTCAACGACTGGCTTGCTTCGCGCAGCCCTTGTCCATCGGCATCTTCCCACGCTCCGCGCATGGCCAGAAAGGCAATCTTGGATGCCGAAAGGTCGGCTTCTTTCAGGATCTGCAGCCGCTTTCCCCAGATCTCGATCCCATCAAATACGGTGACCCCGGTGATGGTGCCGCCTGGGCGCGCGAGGCTCGTCGCAAGTCCAGCCCGGATCGGGTAGACTCCTATCCAAACGGTCGGCATTGTGGCACTAGCCGCGCGGACCGCCCGTGCGATGCCGTCGGTGATGGCCACGATCACGTCCGGGTTGCGGCCGACCACCTGGCGAGCGAGATCGGTATAAACCGTGGGCCGCCCCTCAGCGGAATACCGCTCGACGGTGAGGTTTTGTCCCTCGATATCGCCCAGCCGGCGCAGCTCTTTGAAAAACGCGCGCCATAAGGGATGTCCTGTGTCGCTCATGATAGACACAGGACCTCCTCCGGGGCGGATGATCGCAATCCGGTGCTCCTTCGCCCGCTCTTGCGCCCGCACCGTTCCGACTGTGGCCGCGAGCAACAGACCGATCGTGAAATCGCGCCGCCTCATTCGATAACCTCGTCGGCCCGAACGAACCATCGGATTGCCCCATTCGACGGCCTCGCCCGTAGTTGCGGGTAACATACCATTGGGAGGTTCGACGCGCGATAAGCAGGTATTCGACGTTATTCGCCCAAGTTGGAACTTCTGCTTCGGGTCGAACCTCCCTGTTCCGAGGCAGGGCGGGAAGGTCCGGAATCGGGTAGGCTTTCGGACGAAAACGGCCTCTCACCCGGTTCGATCGCTCGCGCCCGGCCGGCATCCGAAACCCTACCCGTTAGCGGTCATTTTACGGGCACTCCGACGACCGGCGAGATTTGTCCCCGAGGATAACCGGACCCCGCTCAATTGGCACGGTTTTTGCGTCGGTGCAGCATAGACGAAAGCCCCAGAACGTCTCGCTCTCAAAACAGCGTGTACGGGAGGTGAGGGATGGCTGTTGCAGCCGAGAGCGCCACGCTGCCGTGGTGGAAGGAACCGACACGTCAGCAGTGGCATGCCTGGATCGCGGCATGGCTTGGTTGGACCCTCGATGCCTTCGACTTCACGATTTTCCTTTTGTTGATGCTGCCGATCTCGCAGACCTTCAACGTGCCGCTGGTCGATGTGACGGCGGTCCTGGCGATCACGCTGTGGATGCGGTTGGTCGGAGCGACGCTGTCGGGCTGGTTCGCCGACCGGATGGGACGCAAGAAGCCGCTGATGATCTCGATTGCCTGGTATTCGGTCGCCAACCTGCTTGCCGGATTAGCGCCGAGCTTCGGGCTGTTGTTTCTGTTCCGCGCGCTGATGGGTATCGGCATGGGCGCCGAATGGCCGGTCGGCGCGGCGCTGGCGATGGAACAATGGCCGATCCGCTCGCGCGGCTTCATGTCCGGCGTGCTGCAAGGTTCCTGGGGGATCGGCGCGCTGCTGTCGAGCGCGGCCTACGGCCTGCTGTACAATTACATCGGCTGGCGCGGTCTCTTGATCATCGGCGTGCTGCCCGCGCTCGCGATCCTTTACGTCCGCCGCTACGTCAAGGAGCCTGAGGTGTGGCTGGAAAACCGCCGGCGTCAGCGCGCGGAGAAGCGCGAGGTGAAGGTGCCGTTGTTGAGCATCTTCAAGCTCTCCATCCTCGGCAACACGGCGACGGCCTGCTGGTGGATGGCCAGCAACTTCGTCGTCGCCTACTCGATGAGCGGGATGTTCGCGACCTGGCTGCAAAAGGACCTGCGGTTGAGCCCGGCGCTGGTGGCCTTGCCGGTGATGCTGCTGAGCATCGGGCAGTTCGGGTCGGGTGTCGTCTGGGGCTGGATCGCCGACCGCATCGGTCGCCGCTGGTCTATTGTCCTGCCGGCCGTGCTCGGGATCCCGATCGTTCCGCTATACCTCTTCACCCACAGCTACGCGATGATCGTCGTGTTCTATGGCGTGCAGGGGTGGCTTGCCGGCGGCGGCATTTGGAGCCAGACGCCCAGCTATCTTTCCGAGCGGTTCCCGACCGAGGTGCGGGCGACGGCGGCCGGATTCTGCTTTCACCAGGGCGCGATCTGGGGCGGCTTCGCCAGTCCGGTCGTGACCTATTTCGCGCTAAACTGGCACCTGGGGTTCGCGATCCCGATGGCCATCGGCACGATCGGCGGGCTCGTCAGCTTGCTGCTGGCGCTCTCGGTCAGTCCGGAAACCCGCGGCAAGGAACTTGTCGCCGACGTCGTACTTGCATGAGCGGACCCTCAGCCAAGCGCAACGGCGATCTGGGGCGCCCTGATGCCTCAACCGTGCCAGCCAGCGGCGGCCAGCATCGACCAATAACGGCGGCGGCCCCTTACGAAGCGAGAGCCTCAAACCCCAGCGTAGCCGCCCTAAGGCGGGTCTGGCATCGCGTGTGCAGAGCGACGGCGTTAGCCTATGGAGGTCCCGATGGCCGAAAGATTGGCGTTTTTGAACAAGGCCTACAGCGCTTATTACCACCGCGGCGTGCCGCCTGCGGATGACGAGTTAACCCGCGTCGGGCCGGGCACGCCGTGCGGTGAATACCTGCGGCGGTTCTGGCAGCCGATAGTCGTCTCGAACGAGCTCGGCGACGTGCCGAAGCGGCTTAAAATCCTCGGCGAGGACCTCGTCGCGTTTCGCGACGGCAGTGGCGAAATCGGGCTGCTGGAACTGCACTGCCCGCATCGCGGCACCTCGCTCGAATTCGGATTGATTGAGAGCAAGGGGATTCGCTGCTGCTATCACGGCTGGCTCTTCGGCTGCAACGGTGCGGTCCTCGAAACGCCGGGCGAGCCGGCCGACAGCACCCTGAAGGAGCGGCTGTTCCACGGCGCCTACCCGGTGCGCGAGCACGCCGGTCTGGTCTTCGCCTATATGGGGCCGCCGGAAAAGCAGCCGCCATTCCTAAAGCTCGACACGCTCACCTTGCCCGGATACCAGATGGTCCCGCGCCCGCCGAGCGTGTGGGAATGCAACTGGATGCAGGTCAAGGAAAACGCGATGGACCCGGCTCATCTCCAGTTTCTGCACACGCTGCCGGGCAGCGAGGGGTTTGTCGACGATTTCAAGACAAAACCGGAGTGGGACTGGATGGAGACCCCGGCGGGCATGGTCTACATCGACACGCGCCGCCAGGACGATCTAGTCTGGGTGCGCGTCGCTGATTTTATCCCACCCAACATCCATCAGTTCACAGCCAACGACCAAGTCCTGGTGGCGCGCAACTCGATCAGCCGGCCGCAGGCTACCTTCTGGGCCGTGCCGCTCGATGACGAGAACACGATGCAGATCGGCTATTGGCGAGCCCCCGAGGGCAAGACGGTGCGCAACAACGCCGGGTTCGGGCAGGACGGCAGCCGTTCCTATGATGAGCGGCAGCGCGTGCCCGGGGATTACGACGCGCAGATCAGCATCCATAATGGCATGGCGCGCCACGGGCTCGAACACCTCGCAACGACTGATCGCGGCATCATCATGATGCGCAACATGATCCGCCGCGCGATCCGTGCCAACGGCGCCGGAGAGGAGCTGATTTCGCCGCTGCTGCGCGACGGCGAGATCATCGCGACCTACAGCCAGGACCGGGTGGTTTCCGGGATCGCGCCCGCCGCGACGCACGAGGCCGACCGGCAGCTGATCCGCGAGATCGCGCGCAACGCCGTCAGCGAGACTGTGGCCGGCGGCTTCCCCGGCGGCTGATCGCACGCTCCGCGTTCTGTATCGCGGTTGGCCCCGTGGGCTCGCTAACGCTGAAACGGCCGGTGTCGAATTCGAAAGCAGTCTCTTGCAGTCGAGGATCGACGACCGAGACTTTTGAGGCAGGCTCTAAGGCGCCAGATCAGCAGGTTAGATGCGAAATTCGTTACACGGCGGATCAGACTAGCAACGACGCCAACGCCGCCCCACACGAGGCGACTCTTGGACGGGCGGCATATACCGATTGACAATAGCTTGTATGTATGCTATTTTGGCAATCGATCAATCCGGATATCAATGATCACGCTGTTTTCGAGCGCCCGTTCACTCGAGATCGTGGCATTTATGTCACCGATCTGTCGATGATGCCCGGAAAGGGGTTGTTATCTCGCTGTTCTGACATTCGCCAAGAGGTCAGAACTCAGGATTCCTGCGGAGAGGGAGTTAACGGTCGCTGATAATTTCCTGCAGAAACAGCAAAAACAGCGGGGCGCGTACGACGGGACCGGTTCTGCGGAGTGCGTATCCCTCTCCTCCACGGTGCTCCCGTGGGGGAGAAGGGCGCCTTGCCGGGCTTGTGTCCAGCTCTCGGAAAACGCCAATGCGCAGGTGCTGAAGGGCCTGGCTTTCGCGCTCTCGCGGCCGTGGCCGGCACCGTGGTGCCAGCGCTGCCCGTGACAGCAACGTGATCCGGGCGCCGCGGCGCTGTGACAAAAATGAAACCTCAGCCGATGACTGAATCGCCCGCGCAGCCGCATCGCGTGGTCGAGCGAGCTTATCGCGCGAGCCCCTGAGCGAGCCAGGTGAGCACGTCGTCAACCGTGGGCAGACGGTAATGCGCGGAGGTCGCCGCGTCGCCAACCTTGACCGAGACCCCGCCCAGTTGGTTGACCACGGCAAAGCCGTCCTCATCGGTGACGTCGTCCCCGATGAACACCGGTACGCGGCCGTGGAATGGCATCTCCGCAAGGAAGGCCTCGATCGCTCGGCCCTTGCCGCAGGACCGAGGCCGCAGCTCGATGACCATCTTGCCTGCCAGCGCCTTGAACGCGCCACGACTCGCGAGGGCGATGTGCCGGACGAGTGCCCGGCAAGTCACCTCCTCCGAGGGCACCTGACGGTAGTGGAGGGCGAGGCTGCCGCCCTTGTCTTCGAGGATTACCCCGGCATGCTGCGCCGCGAAACCGGCCAGGGCCGGACGGATCTCTTGGAGCGCCGGCTCAGCGGGACAGCGGACTACGCTGCCGTCGCTGCAGCGGCGTTCAAGGCCATGTTGCCCCGCCAAGGCACCCTCGAACGGCGCGACCAAACGCGCCAGGTCGTCGAGCGAACGGCCACTCACCAGGGCGACAGCGCCGCCAAGCCGGTCGGCCAACTCACCCAGGAGGCGCGGCAATTTCGCCGGCACCCGCACCAATCCCGGCGATGGGGCGATCTCGACGAGCGTTCCATCGAAATCGAGAAACAGCGCCTGATCGTGACGCAACCGCGGCGGCGCGAGCGGGCGCGTAGCGGCCTCGCCCGCGATGCGGGCGTTGTGCATCCTTCACTCGGCTGCCATAGGGTGGCGCGCGGGGAACACGCCTTCCGGTTCTTGCAAGGCCTCAAGAAATGAGTGGCGCCAAGCATGGACATCGTGCTCGTCGAGCCGCGCCATCATCGCCTTGTAGCGGGCGCGGCGCTCCTCGACCGGCATCGCGAGCGCCCGGTCGAGCGCATCGGCGATCTGATCCACATCGAACGGGTTGACGATCAGCGCGGCGGCCAGCTCTCGTGCCGCGCCGGCGAAGCGCGACAGCACCAGGACGCCCGGGTCCTCGGGATCCTGGCTCGCGACGAACTCCTTGGCGACGAGGTTCATGCCGTCGCGCAGCGGCGTCACCATCGCCACCCGGCTCGCCCGATAGAAACCGAACAGCGTCTCTTGCCTGAAGCGGCGGTTGATGTAACGCAGCGGCAACTGATCGGGCTCGCCGAAGCGGCCGTTGATGCGGCCGATGCGGGCATCGAGCTCGTCGCGAATCCGCAGATATTCGGGCACATCCTCGCGTGATGGCGTCGCGATCTGCAGCACCACGATAGCGTTGCGATATTGCGGACGGGTATCGAGCAGCCGCTCGACTGCGTCGAAGCGGTGAACCAGGCCTTTGGTGTAGTCGAGCCGATCGACGCCGATGATGAGCCGCCGGCCCGAAAGACTGTCGCGCAACCGCGCCGCTCGGCGATTGCTCACGGCACGCGCCGCCCGAGCAGCAACTATCCGCGTGTCAATGCTGATCGGGAAGCTCGCGGCACGCACGCTAGTCCCGTACGCATGCATCATCCCGTCGACGGCAGTCCACCCGTCGGCCTCCCGCTCGACATAGTCACCGAAGGCCTGCACATCCTTTTCCGTCTGAAAGCCGACGAGATCATAGGCGAACAGCGAGCGTACCAGCGCTTCGTGTACCGGCAGGGTCGCCAGAACCTCGGGCGCCGGGAACGGGATGTGCAGGAAGAAACCAAGCCGGTTAGCGACGCCCAACCGGCGCAGCGCCGCGCCAAACGGCATCATGTGATAGTCGTGAACCCACACCACGTCATCGGGTTTCAGAACCGAGGCGAGCCGCTCGGCGAGCATTTCGTTGACCCGGTTATAAGCGGCCCACTGGTCCCGACTGTATTCGGCAAGGTTGACGCGATAATGGAACAGCGGCCACAGCACGCGATTGGCGAAGCCGAGGTAATAGCCCTCGTAGTCGGCGCGCTCGAGGTCGACGAGCATCCGAGTGAGACCGCCCTCACGCTGCACGCGCGTTGCCCCCGCCGGCTCATCGGTGACATCGCCGCTCCAGCCGAACCAGATCACCTCGCGCTGATCGAGCGCCGCCAGCAGGGCGGTCGCGAGCCCGCCCTCGTTCCCGCTGAGCTGCGAGCCGACACGGTTTGACGCGATGACCAATCGTCCCATCCGGGTCCTCCACGCGACAGCGATCGCGTTTACCTTAGCACGGCTAACGCTCGCGACGGTCAAATTGCGTCACGCCGATCTCGATAAATTCGGACCCTCGCCGATCGCGGGGCGCGCCGGCACCGCAGTCACACCGGAGCCGTAGAGATGCCCAAGAGGGAAACCGCACGATCGCGGAACTGATACGCCCCTTTTTTGTTTGTCCGGCTGACCACAATCGCGAGGAGACGACGGTCATGATCATCAAGACGCCGAGTTTGGCATTCGCAGCCGTTTGCCTGATGACAGTTTGGGCCATGCCGGCCGCACATGCGCAGTGGGCTCGGGGGCCACAGGTGGTGACCAATGGCCCGCAAACCGACACAGGCGATATGTCGCCCTCCTGGTCGGCGCGCAGGAACGTAATCGACAGCGAGCGTTACGATCGGCTACTGGAAACGAGCCCTGGCTTCCGCCAGGCGCGGATCCGCAAGGAGTGCGGTCCGATTACCGATCCGCAGCTCCACGCCAATTGTCTGGCGAGCTTCAACCAGGACGAACCTTCGACCGGTTCGCCCCCACCGCCCCGGAGCTACCGGAGGGGATAGCGACGCTGAATGATCCGTCTCGCAGCGGAGGCCGCCCGTCACCCGTGGCAGGCGGCCTCCGCTAGTTTCGGGTTCTCTCCCCGCCGTGATCTTTCTCAAGCCCGCCGCTTGGCGGGCGGAGTCAGCACCTCGACACCCGTCATAGACGCAACGACAGCAAGCGTGGTTCGCCCAACGAAGAGGCCGCTCTCTACCGTGCCGACCGTCATTGCGATTTGTCGCTCGATGGCTGCCGGATCGGCGAGCGGCCCAAACCGGCAGTCGAGGATAAAGTTGCCGCCATCGGTCACGTAAGGCTGTTCGCCGGCCGCGTAGCGCCGCTCGGGAGCACAGCCGAGCTTGGCAAGCGCGACGGCGGTAGCCTGCCAGCCGAATTGGGTGACCTCGACCGGGATGGGAGTGTGCTCGCCGAGCCGCTCGACCAGCTTTTCCTGATCGACGACGATGATCAGGCGGTTGCTCGCCGCGGCAACGATCTTTTCGCGCAGCAACGCGCCGCCCAGACCCTTGATCAGGTCGAGCGAGCCGAGCTCAACCTCATCAGCCCCGTCTATCGTCAGGTCGAGGCGCTGGTGCTCGGCAAAGGTCGCAATTGGGATTCCGAGCCGGCGCGCCTGCGCGGCGGTGCGCTCCGATGTCGGAATGCCGACCATCCGAAGTCCACCGGCGAGACGTGGCGCAAGCCCTTCGACGACAAAAGCGGCGGTCGAACCCGTCCCGAGCCCAACGACCATGCCGTTCTCGATCTCCTCGATCGCGCGCAAAGCCGCCGCACGCTTCAGCTGATCACGATCGACGCTCATCAGTCCGGCTCGAATTGCGAATGGCCGCGATCGCGCGGGCGTAATCCGGCGTGTGGAATATGTGAGAGCCCGCGACGATGGCGCTCGCGCCGGCATCGCGCACCTGCCAAGCATTGTCGCCGCTCAATCCGCCGTCAACCTCGATCACCGGGTCGAGGCCGCGCTCGTCGCAGAGGCGACGCAACGCCCGGATTTTCGGCAGCATCTCCGGTAGGAATTGCTGCCCGCCAAAACCCGGGTTGACGGTCATGATCAGGACTACGCCGCAGAGATCCAGCACGTACTCGATCAGCGACAATGGTGTCGCCGGGTTCAGCACCACCCCGGCCGTCTTTCCGAGGTCGCGGATATGAGCCAGGGTGCGGTGCAAATGGATGGTCGAGCTCGGCTCGCAATGAACTAGCAAATGATCGGCGCCGGCCCCGGCGAAATCGTCGAGGTAACGCTCGGGCTCGACGATCATCAGATGCACATCGACGGGCTTCGCCGTCGCCTTGCGCACGGCTTCGACGACGACCGGTCCGATCGTGATGTTCGGCACGAAGCGCCCGTCCATCACGTCGACATGGATCCAGTCGCCTCCCGCCGCGTCGACCGCCCGGACCTCGTCGGCGAGGCGGCCGAAATCGGCTGACAGGATCGAGGGGGCGACGAGAAGCGAGCGGGTCATGAAGCTGTCGTCCTCAGGCGATCGACCGCCATTTCCGGCCGCTGCGCCATAACAGGTTGTCGGCCGCCTCGGGACCGGCGCTGCCGGAAGGGTAGATCTCGAGCGGCACGGTCTTGTCGTCATGCCACAGATCGAGGATCGGCTGCACCACCTCCCACCCAGCCTCGACGCCATCGGCCCGGTTGAACAGCATCGCGTCACCGATCATGCAGTCGTAGACGAGGGTCTCATATCCGGTGGTCGGCTCGGTCTTGAAATAGTCCCTATAGGAAAAATTCATGCGAACGCCACCCAGCGCAATCTCTGGCCCAGGGATCTTTGCGCTGAATTGCAGTGATGCCCCTTCGTCCGGTTGAAGTTGCAGCGCGAGAACATTTGGGGTCAAAATGTCGACCGGCGTGTCGCGAAAAAGCGCAAACGGCGCTTGCTTGAAGTGGATCGCGATCTCGGTGGTGCGTCTGGTGAGCCGCTTCCCGGTGCGCAGATAAAACGGCACTCCGGCCCAGCGCCAATTATCGATGCCAAGACGCATCGCAACATACGTCTCGGTCTTGCTTTCCGCAGCCACACCGGGCTCCTCTCGATAGGCCTGAGCCGGCTTCCCCGCGATTTGACCCGCGCCGTATTGTCCGCGCACTGTGTTGCGGCGCACCTCCTCGTCACCGAGCGGATGCAAAGCCTCCAGAACCTTGTGCTTTTCCGTGCGGACCGCGTCGGCGTCGAAGGAGTTCGGTGGCTCCATTGCGGTCAAGCTCAGTAGCTGGAAGACATGGTTTGGCACCATATCGCGCAACGCGCCGGTCTGTTCATAGAACCTGGCACGCAGCTCTACGCCGACGGTTTCGGCGACCGTGATCTGTACATGATCGATGTGGTCGCGATTCCAGATCGGCTCGAACACCCCATTGGCGAAACGCAACACCATGATGTTCTGGACCGTTTCCTTGCCTAGGAAATGATCCATTCGATAGATCTGCGATTCCGCCAGCACCTTGAGGATGCGGGCGTTGAGCGCGCGGGCAGAGCTCAGATCGGTGCCGAACGGCTTTTCGATGATGACCCGGCGAAAGCAGTCGTCCTTTTCCTCGGTGAGACCGACGGCCCCGATGTGTTCGATAATCGTGCCGAACAATTGGCTGGCGACTGCTAGATAGAAAATTACGTTGCCGCCAGTCTTTTCAACGAGGCCGTGCAGCCGAGCATAGGTATCTGACTGTGTCAGATCACCCGCGAAATGCGTAATGCGGCTAGCGACGAAGTCCCATGCCTCTTTGTCAAACGGGTCGGTTGCGGGACCGGACGCCGTGTCGGAGACAAAGGTCCTGATTCCCTCGGCCAGGTAATCGCGAAAGGCCTCGACCGGTTTTGGCGTGCGGTCGACGGCGATGATCGCGAATTTCTCCGAGAGCAACTTCGCCTTTGACAGATTGTAGATGGCCGGCATCAAGAGTCGCTTTGTCAGATCTCCGCCCGCACCAAAAATGACCAAGGTGCAGGGCGGCGCCTGATGCGCCGGTGTCTGAGTCTGCCGACGGTTGCTCCTGTCCACGACCCGAACGTCCATGCTTCAGCCTCCTATTGCAAGGCCTGCTCGACCGCGCGGCTGAGCTTGTCGAGACCCGCGTCGAGGTGGCCGGTGATGTGCGCGCGCAGAGCCCGCCGGCCGCGCTCCGCGAGAACCTCGAAATCACCCCGCGCCTGCGCCTCCTTAACGATGCCGAAGGTGTAGGACTGGCCGGGCACGGACAGATCTTCGGGATCCTCGCAGGTGATTTGCAGGAAGACGCCGCTGTTCGGTCCGCCCTTGTAGGCCTGTCCAGTGGAGTGTTGGAAGCGCGGCCCAAACCCGACACAAGTCGCCGCCTTGGTCCGATCGCGAATCATACGGCGAAGCCGCTGCATGGCATCGATGTGGGCTGCGCTCCGCTCGATGTAAGCGAGCAGCGCAGCATAATCCCCGGTGCCGAGCCGCCCGAAATGGGCCTTCAGCGCCGCCGTAAGGCTCGATGCCTGCGGCTTTAGAGCTCCTTCGTTGCGCGCATCGGCGAATAGCTTGATCCCGTCGCCCTCGAAAAACGCTCGCTGCTCAGGCAACGCCTTGCTCTGTTCATAAGCGGCAGTCAGATCGCGGGTCTTGACCTTGGCCGCCTCGACATCGGGCTGGTCGAAAGGGTTGATCCTGATGATCGAACCGGCGACAGCCGTCGCCATCTCCCAGCGGAAGAACTCTTGCCCGAGCTGCATCCGGTCATGAACCGTGATCCGCACGACCGGATGGCCCGCCGCTTCGAGTGCTGCCACTCCGCGCTCCTGCTCTCCGCCCTGATCGGCCGCGAGGCGCAGATAGGCGAACAGACGATCGGTACCGTAGACCGCAGGCGCCCCCAACGGTTCGGCATCAACTGGGACGATCCCCTTGCCGAGCTTGCCGGTCGATTCGGCTAGGAGCTGCTCGAGCCAGGCGCCAAAATCAGCGAGGCTGTTGGAGGCGAGGATCGTCACTTTGTCGCGCCCGCGGCGCTGGCAGGTTCCGAGAATTGCGCCGAGGATTACGCCAGGATTCTCGACCGGGGGCGCGCTCGCGGCACAGGACCGCACCATCTCGGCCGTGCTCTCGAGGAAGGCCTGTGTATCCACTCCGATCGCCGCCGCCGGGACCATGCCGAAATCCGACAGCACCGAATATCGGCCGCCGATGCTCGGCAAGCCGTGAAAGACGCCGCGAAACCCCTCGGTCAGCGCTACCTTTTCGAGCGACGAGCCCGGATCGGTGATCGCGACGAAGCGATTTGGCGCCTCTTTCGCGCCCACGGCCCGCGTTGCCCGCTCGTAAAAATATTGCTTGAAGATGTTCGGCTCGAGCGTGCTGCCGGACTTGCTCGACACCAGGAACAATGTTCGCGCGGGGTTAATACGGGCTTCAAAGTGGCGGACCTGCTCGGGGTCGGTCGAGTCGAGCACATGCAGGTTCGGGAAGCCGGGCTTGCTGCCGAAGGTCTCGCCGAAGACCTCCGGGCCGAGGCTCGAACCGCCCATGCCGAGCAACAGCACATCCGTGAACCCGGCGCTCTTCACGTCGTCGGCAAAGCTCTGGAGGTGAGCAACGCCCTTGAGTTGCTTGTCGACGATCTCCAGCCATCCGAGCCAATTGGCCTCGTCCGTTTCGGTCCACAGTGAAGCGTCGGCGGCCCACAACCGTCTGACCTTGCCCTCCTTGCGCCAATCCTCGAGCGCCGCCTGGACATCTTTGTCCAATTCTTCGGGCAGTTTATGGCTCATCGGGTTGAGCTTGCTGCCGAGCACGGTGCGGCGTTTCTTTTGCACTGCGGCGTAGAGCTGGTCGGCGGCGTCGGCGAACAGCCGCACGCCATCCTCGACCAGCTTTGATGTCACGGCGTCGATCGAGATGCCGGCCCTCGGAAGTGCATCCATGACCCCTTCGGCAACGGCGATGTCCTCTTCCAGGCTGTACCGAGCACGCCCATGGTCGCGGTACGCATCCATCGTCGGCGGCGGCATCGTGTTGACCGTGTCGGGGCCGATCAGCTCGTCGACATAAAGGATGTCGCTATACGCCTTGTTTTTGGTCCCCGTGCTCGCCCAGAGGAGCCGCTGTGTCTGCGCGCCTTGTTGGGCGAGGCGCTGCCAGCGCTCGTTCGCGTAAGTTCTTTTATAGAGCTGATAGGCAAGCTTGGCGTTGGCGATCGCCACCTTGCCCTTCAGCGCCTGCAAGCGCGCCTTCTCGGCCGGCTCCGCAGTCGCGGCGATACGTTTGTCGAGCTCGTCATCAACGAGCGTGTCGATCCTGCTGACAAAGAAGCTCGCGACACTCGAGACCTTGTGCGGGTCGCCACCCTTTTTGGCGAATGCTTCGAGCCCGGAAATGTAGGCCTCGGCGACATCGGCATAGACCTGCTGTGAAAACAGCAAGGTCACATTGACGTTGATCCCCTCGCCGATCAGTGTCCGGATCGCCGTGAGCCCCGGCTTGGTACCGGGTACCTTGACCATCAGGTTGCGGCGATTGACCTCGTGCCACAGCCGGCGGGCTTCCTCGATCGTCTCGTGCGTGCTCATCGCCAGATAGGGCGAGACTTCGAGGCTGATAAAGCCGTCGCGCCGCTGCGTCTGCTCATAAACCGAGTTCAGCGTGTCGGCCCCCTCCTGGATGTCGCGCACCGCGAGATCCTCGAACAGCGCGCCGGGATCAAGATCCCCGGAAGCTTCAGCCGAGGCAATCAGAGCGTCGTAATCGTCACCATGACCAATTGCCTTTTCGAAGATCGAGGGGTTCGAGGTGACGCCGCGCAGGCCGTCCTCGGCGATCAGCTTGGCGAGCCCTCCGCTTTTCAACAAATCGCGGCTGACGAAGTCGAGCCACACCGATTGCCCGTATTCCTGAAGGGTTCTCAAAGGATTGGCCATGCCTGCTACTCCCCGCGCGACAGTTGCTGCTTGGCAGCCGCATAGACGTTGTCGCCGGTGAACCCGAATTTGACCAGCAGCTCCTTCAACGGCGCCGAGGCGCCGAAGGTCCTCATGCCGAGGATCGTGCCGCGCAGCCCCGTATAGCGCTCCCAGCCGAGGGTGGAAGCTTGCTCGACCGCGACCCGACGCGTGACTTCGGGCGGCAGGACCGTCGCGCGATAAGCATCGTCCTGCTGCTCGAACAATTCCCAGGACGGCATACTGACGACCCTCGCCGCGACCCCTTCGGCTGTCAGTTTCTCATAGACCTCGACGCAAAGTCTCAGCTCGCTTCCCGTGCCCATCAGGATCACATCCGGCTTGCCCTTCGCCGCATCCGCGAGAATATAGGCGCCGCGCCGGACACCGCTTGCCGAAGCATAGCGTGTGCGGTCGAAGGTCGGCAGGTTCTGCCGGCTGAGGATCAGGCAGGCCGGCTGGTGCTTGAGCCCGAGGACCACGCGCCAAGCCTCAGCCACCTCGTTGGCATCGGCCGGCCGCAACACAATCAGCCCGGGGATGCTGCGCAATGCCGCGAGCTGCTCGACCGGCTGATGGGTCGGGCCGTCCTCTCCTACTCCGATCGAATCATGGGTGAACGCATAAGCGACCGGGAGTTCCATGATCGCGCCAAGCCGGATCGGCGGCTTCATGTAATCCGAAAATATCAGGAACCCCGAGCCGAACGGCCGTAATTTCGACAGCGAGAGACCGTTGCAGATCGAGCCCATGGCGTGCTCGCGGACGCCGAAGTGGAAGTTTCTGCCGCCATAGTTATCCTCTTCGAAATCACCGGCGCCTTCGAAAGTAAGGCGCGTCTTTGTCGACGGCGCGAGATCGGCAGCACCGCCGAGAAGCCACGGAAGACGCGGCGCGATCGCGTTCAAAACCCGGGCCGAGGAGTCGCGACTGGCGACCCCGTTAGGATCGGCGGGGAAGACCGGGATGTCCGTGTCCCAGCCCTCGGGGAGGTCCCGCCGCTGCATGCGTTCGCACGCGTCGGCCAACTCGGGGTGGGCGCTCCGGTAGCGCTCAAACAGCGCCAGCCACTCCGTCCGGAGCTTCTTTCCGCGAGCCCCGAATGTCGACGCGAAGTGCTCGTACACGCCATCCGGCACCAGAAATTTCGCGTCCTCGGGCCACCCGTATGAGCGCTTCGCCAGCTTGACTTCTTCCTCGCCCAGCGGCTCGCCGTGAGCGCCCGAGGTATCTTGCTTGTGCGGCGCGCCGTAACCGATATGGCTCTCAATGATGATCAGGCTCGGCCGATCGTCGATGTGCTTGGCGATCGCGATCGCGTCGGCGACCCGCTCACGATCGTTGGCGTCGCTGACCCGCTGTACGTGCCAGCGATAGGCGAGAAACCGCCCGGCGACGTCCTCGCTGAACGCGAGTGCGGTATTGCCCTCGATCGTGATGTGGTTGCTGTCGTAGATCCAGCAGAGATTGCCGAGCTGCAAGTGGCCGGCCAGCGAGGCGGCCTCGCTGGAGACCCCCTCCATCATGCAGCCGTCGCCGCACAGCGCGAAGACGTCGTAATCGAACAGCGTAAATCCGGGCTTGTTGAAGTGCCGCGCCAGCCAGTCCGCCGCGATCGCCATGCCGACGCTGGTGGCGATCCCTTGGCCGAGCGGCCCCGTCGTCGTCTCGACGCCCGAGGTCAAGTGGTACTCGGGGTGACCGGGACACTTGCTGCCGAGCTGGCGAAAGTGCTTCAGATCGTCGAGCGACACCGTAGGGGTGCCGAGCCGCTCGTACTTTTCGTTGACCGATTTGACCCCGGTCAGGTGCAGCATCGAATAGAGCAAGGTTGAGGCATGGCCGTTGGACAGCACAAAGCGGTCGCGGTTCGGCCAGATCGGATCCTCCGGATCGAAACGGAGGAAGTCCTGCCACAGCGTGTAGACGACCGGCGCCATTCCCATCGGCGTGCCCGGATGGCCGGATTTCGCCTGCTGAACCGCATCGATGCACAGGGTGCGAATGGTGTTGACGCAGATCTCGTCGATCGAACCGCGTGGCGCCATCATGTTGTCCCTCGGAGAGTTAATACCGTGCATTCGCTGCGGCCGGAGGAGAACGCCAGCGGTGCCGCCGATGATCCCCTCTATTGGCCGATCGCCGGTCATCTTTCTGTCGGTCTCCGGTCGACGAAGGACTCCCCGGTGAAGCGGGGCGGCCAGATGTCGTCCGACTGGCTTCAAGCCGGCACTCGAAACGCCCAGGATGACGACCGATGGCCCCCGACGCCGCCGCTCCATCGCGCCCCCAGGAAAGAATATCCGTAGCGCTTACGTGTGGCGCATCGCGTCAGCGGCAAGATGACTCGGGTCATTCTCGAAAATTTGATGCGGCTAGCCAAAAAATTGTGACGGTTGAGTTCAGCCGGAACCTTCGAGGCTTCCCCGGAACAGCGCCGGCCCGCTCGGCTCGGGCGACGGCGAGCCGCCGGCGGGTTCGAGTGTGACCTCGAGCTCGCCTTCGCCCGTCAACAGCCGCGCATTTTCCGGCGTCACCGCAATCCGCTTGCGCGCCGACCGCGGCAGCAGGCCGAGCGGCCGTGGCGCTGCGCCATCCGGCACCAACAGCCAGAGCTGGTAGTCACGATCCGCCGGAACCGATTGCGGGCGCAGGCTGTCGGCAGCGATCTGATGGGCGTCGCGGGCAAGGCGGATCGCCCAGATCGGGCGCTGCTGGCCGTCGCGCACCACGGCGATGACCGGCATGGCCGAAAAATCCGGCGGTTCGCGGGCGATGATCGCGGCGACGAGAAGGCCCAGCGATAACGTCGCCAGAACCGCGGCTCCCCGACGCCACAAGACGACGCTGCTCCACAGTCTCGCGGGCACGGCGGTGCTAGCTCAGGCACGAATCGATCGGGTCGTCCAATCCGCCGAGGCGGTTGAACGACGGGACCACGTTAAACATCGCGAGGGCCGGCCACGGCGCCATCCACGACGTCTGCGAGGGAATCACCCGCATCTGATCGATCATTCGCATCAAGACACCATCCACAAAGCCGCCAAGATAGCCGGTGAGGAGCCTGAGCGGCACCGCGAACGCGATCGCGATCCACACCGAGACGAGCCTCGCCGGGATCGAGGCGCAGGTTCCCCACGCGACGCGCGACAAGACGTCGCAACCAAGGTCGTCGGTGCCAAAGAGATATTGCGTGGAACGCGACCTACCCGGTCAACCGGGGGAAAGTTCCCTTCGCGCCGGTCCGCGACGATAAAATCGGGCCGGCACAAACGGGATGCAAGACGATGCCGGCGAACGGGGTAAAGCGGGTAGGCGTGATCGGGGCCGGCATGGTCGGTCTATGCACGGCGAGCTGGCTGCAGCGCGACGGCCACAGCATCTTTCTGATCGAGGCGGGCGAGCCGGGTAGGGGCGCGTCGTTCGGCAATGCCGGCTGCTTCAACGGTTCCTCAGTGACGCCGGTGTCGATGCCCGGTGTGGTCCGGAACGTGCCACGTTGGCTCTTCGATCCGCTGGGTCCGTTGGCGCTGCGCTGGAGCTATCTCCCGGCGATCACTCCCTGGCTCGTCCGCTTCATCCGCGCGGGCACCCCGGAAAAGGTGCGCGCACAAGCTCGCGCCTTGCGCCCGCTCGTCGGCCCGTCCCTCGAAGCACTGCAGCCGCTGATCAGCGCCGCGGGCGCCCAGGATCTGGTGCACCGGCTCGGCCATCTCTACGTCTATCGCTCCGAAGAAAGTCGAGAAAAAGATCGCCTCGCCTGGGAGTTGCGTCGGGAGAACGGGGTCGAGATCGACGAATTCGACGCCGATGAACTGCGCCAGCTCGAACCGGCGCTGTCGCGCGATTATGTCCGCGGCGTTCTCGTCCGTGAGAACGGGCATACCTCGAACCCGCTCGGACTTGTCGAACGTCTCCTTGAGCAGTTCTTGCGCTCGGGCGGCGAGATCGTACACGCGAGAGCCACCGGATTTCGCCTCAACAGCGGCCGGATCATGGCGATCCAAACCGACCAGGGCGATCTTTCGGCCGATGCCGCGATCGTCTGTGCCGGCGCCTATTCAAAGCCACTCGCCGCTGCGCTCGGCGACCGCGTGCCGCTCGAGACCGAGCGCGGCTATCACTTGATGATCCGTGATCCCGAGGTCATGCCGCGAACCCCGACCGCCGATGCCGACGGCAAGTTCGTTGCGACGCCGATGGAAACCGGGCTGCGCTTCGCGGGCACCGTCGAACTCGCGGGTCTCGCCGCGCCCCCCGATTGGCGGCGCGCCCAAATCCTCCTCGCGCAGGGCCGCAAGATGCTGCCGGGGCTCGCGGCCTCGCACCCGGAGGATCGGATCTCGATGTGGATGGGCCATCGCCCGAGCCTTCCGGACTCGCTGCCGGTCCTCGGCCGCTCCCGGGCCACCCCTGATGTGGTCTACGCCTTCGGCCATGGTCATGTCGGGATGACCGCGGCGCCGATGACCGGCAAGGTCGTCGCCGACCTCGTCGCCGGCCGGTCCCCGTCGATCGATATCGCCCCGTTTGCGCCAAGCCGGTTCGGCTGAAGAGTTCGCGCCCTTCTCGTATCAGCTTTGCGCGGTATGGGCGCGGATCAGCGCGGCGAGCCAGAGGCGGAAGCGGCGGTCCGTCTCGGTCGTTGCCGGCAGACCGGCGCTGCGGTGCAGCTGCCCGCCGAACAGCGCATCGCCGAAGGCGGCGGTTGCGACCAGGTAAATCAGCGAATCGGTGTCCTCGCGGGCGATTGCAGCGTGAGGCGGTGCCGTGGCGATGCGGCGGGCATGCAGGCTGTCGGCGATGTCGCGCATGATCATCTGGGTCCCCTCCGCGCCGCCGCCGGTGTCGATGGTGGCGAGCCAAGCCAGCCGCTGCGCCAACCCATCACGGAAGGCGTCGAACACCCGGTCGAGCTGCTCCTCGATCGAGTATTCGCCCGATGCCATCGCGGCGACCAGGTTGTCCCGCAACTCGGCAACCGCCTGCCGGGTCAGCGCGCGGACGAGCCCCTCGCGGCTGCCGAAATGGTGCAAAATCAGCGGATGGGAGATACCCGCGGCGGCGGCGATATCCTGCAGCCTGAGCCCCTCGGGTCCGGTGCTCGCGATCAGCGCCTGCGCCGTCTCCAGGATCAGCCGGCGCGCTTCTTCCGGTGTGCGGCGCACGCGTTTTTCTCGCTTAGCGATCGCTATTGACATTATTGTCAGTATGCTCCATTTTTATCCGATCGAGTCCAACCGAGGACAAAGCCATGTCGCAGCCCGCCAGCCCCCGCCTGCATCCGATCGCGGCACTCCGTGCCGTTCGCCAGCTGATGCGCAGCAGAGAGGATACCCAACAGGTATTTCTGCTGATCGAGGCGCTTCGCGGCAGGACCACGCTGCGCCAATTCGCGCGCTTTCGCCAGACGGAAACCGGCCGAGCCGTACTCGGCGAACATCGCCGCCTGCTCGACCGGCTCAGCGACCGGGCGAGCCTGGCAGCATTGCCCGCCGGCACGCTCGGGCGCGCCTATTACGATTTCATGGCGGCCGAGAACCTGTCGGCCGAGGCTCTGGTCGAGCTGTCGAAGATCACACGGCCGCCGGCCGCCGATGACGTGACGCTGTTCCGCGAGCGCAACCGCGAGATGCACGACCTGCTCCACGTCGTGACCGGGTATGGCCGCGACCCGCTTGGCGAAGCCTGCCTCGTCGCCTTCTCTTATGCGCAGACCGGGCTCAAGGGCTTTGCCGTCATCGCCCTCTACGCCGCCCGCAAGATCTCCCGCGCGCGCCCCGACCAGCCGGTGCGCCGCGCCGTGTTCGAAGGCTATCGCCACGGCCGCGGCGCCGGATGGCTGCCGGGCGCCGATTGGGAGGCGTCGCTGGCCCAGCCGGTCGAGGCAATCCGTGCGCAATTCGGGGTGAAACCCCCAACGTATTACCAGACGGTCCTGGCCGCGCTGCGCAGCCGTAAGGACGAAGCGAGTGCGGGCTACGCTGACCCTTCGATGCAGCCCACCTCGTAGCCTGGCGTCGCCAGCATCGGCGGGTCGGCGACCTCGATCAGATCGACCCGTCCGAAGCCGTTAAATCCGGTGCGCAGGCAGGCGCCGTAGGCACCGAGCTGCCCGAGCTCGACCCAGTCGCCCTCACGCATGTCGGCAGGCAGGCGGAACGGCCCACGCATCCGGTCGGCGCTGTCGCAGGTCGGCCCGAACAGCGCGAAATCGGCGAGTCCCTCGTCCGCTGGGTCGGCTTCGCCGAGCCGGATGCATCGCGCCGGGAAGCGGAAGCCGAGCACACCGGCGTCGCTCAGGCTGCCATAGACGCCGTCATTGACGAAAAGTGCGTCACCGCGGCGCAGCTGCACCTGAACCACGACCGATCCGCCGCCGGCGACGAGTGCCCTGCCAGGCTCGGCCCAGAGCCGGACCGGCTTTGGAAGCTCGACCGCGGCGCCATCGATCGCGGTGATGTAGTCGTCAAACGGCGGCGGCATCATGCCCGGGTAGCTGACCGGGAAGCCGCCGCCGACATCGACAATATCGACGCCAACCCCGCACCGGGCGATCACCTCGCCGGCCAGCGCGATCGCTCGCGCATAGGCGTCGGGTTCGAGGCACTGCGAGCCGACATGGAACGAGACGCCGAGACGGGCGGCATGTGGCCGGGCCGCACGCAGCAGGTCGACGGCCTCGTCGAGAGGCGCGCCGAACTTGCCGGTGAGATCGTAGACCGCGCCACCTTTCGGCAGCGCTAGCCGCACGAACAGGCCCAATGTCGGCGGATCGCCGACGAGCCCGACCGGCACCGTCTCCTGCAGGATCTTCGCCAACTCGTCGGCGCTGTCGAGCGCGAAGTCGGTCACGCCGTGGCGGTGAAAGGCCTCGCGGATCGCCGGCCGCGCCTTGACCGGATGCATGAAATGGATTTCGGCGAGGGGGCAGAGCTTGCGCACGAGTGCGACCTCGGCGAGCGAAGCGCAGTCGAAATGCCGAACGCCGCCAGCCCAGAGGGCACGCAAGACGCGCGGCTCGGGGTTGCATTTCACGGCATAAAGAACATCGCCGGGAAAGCGGTCGACAAACCGCCGCGCTGCAGCGGCGATCGCCGTCGGCCGCAGGCACAGCAACGGATCGGTCGGCCGCGCGGCCGCGACGACCGCGTCGACCAGCGGAAGAGTGGCGCGCCCGAGCGGGCGGGAGGAAACAAGACGGACTTTCACCATCGCACGATCCTCCGAAACCGGGAGGCGACACCCGTTCCGGGCGCTGAAGGCGCCCAAAGCGGCATGACCGATCGGGGTGGATTGCCGCGACGGGGCGAGAGCGCCCCGAGGCGTCAGATGATCGTGCGAGTACTTCGCATCGCGTGCCGGAACATATCCGTTTCCCTTTAGGACACCGGTCCACGGGTGACCGGCTCGGCCGAAAAGGACGCGTTACGTCGTAGCAGCACCCCTCGCGAAAACGGGGTTCTAGGCACGTGCGATTGCGTCGGAGCCCTTAAATGGGAGAAACGCCTGCCGTTACAAGGCTTTTTTCGAAATCCTCAACGCAGATTTCTACAACCAAAACGAGTTCTGATTAACACCACGATGCTCTAAAAATGCATGCGGCAGGCCGATTACGCGGCCTGCCGCACACGGAGGAAAGCGCATGCACAAGATACGCTTTCTCCTGGTGCTCCGGTTCCGTATCTGGCGGCGGCGTGTGCTCGTCGTCGTCAGCCTGAGCCGGGCCTAGGAGCGGTCGGCCGAGGAAGACAACCTCGGCCGGCCACCTCCGAATATAGGCTCGACCGCGCATTCGGTCTAACGGAAATCCGCAGGCTACCGTGCTGGACGCGGCGCGAGGAGCGCGATGTAGTCCCAGGCGATCGTCGCCGCGGCGAGCGCAGTGATCTCGGCGACGTCGTAAGGCGGCGAGACCTCGACGACATCCATCCCCGCAAAGGGGATGACCGGCGAGCCGGCGCAGGATCGCCCGCACCTGCCAGGTCGCGAGCCCGCCGACTTCGGGCGTGCCGGTGCCCGGCGCGAAAGCCGGGTCGAGCGCGTCGACATCAAAGCTGAGATACGAGGGGCCGTTCGCGAGCACCGCGCGAATGCGCTCGGCGACCGCCTGCGGCCCGCTTTCGTGAACATCTTCCGCGGTAACGATTGTTACGCCCTTGCCGACAGTCCAGTCGAAGATATTGCGGTGCAAAGGGGAACGAATGCCGACCTGGATCATCCGGCGCGGGTCCACGAGCCCCTCTTCGATCGCGTGATAGAACGGCGAGCCGTGGCCCCAGACGAGGCCGAAGCTTTCCGGCCAGGTATCGACATGGGCGTCGAAATGCACTAGCCCCAGAGCGCCTTTGCGGCGCGCCAGCGCGCGCAGCAACGCGATGGTAATGGTGTGGTCGCCGCCGAGCGCGACCAGATGCTCGAGTAGTGCGGCCTGCTCCTCGATCTTGGCGAGCGTCCCCGGGATGTCGCCGTGAGCGATCCGGAAATCGCCGATATCGGCGAGGTCGAGCGCCTCCATCTCGATCCAGGACGCCGGATGATCGCCGTCGACCAGCATGCGGCTCGCCTGGCGGATCGCCGCCGGTCCGAACCGCGCCCCTGGCCGGTTCGAGGTGCCGAGATCGAACGGGATCCCGGCGACGCTGATCGCCGCATCGGTGCTCGCGCGCTCGACCCCGAGAAAGGTCGGCCGCGTAGCGAATGTGGGTACCGTGCTCATGCCTCATATATGGGGCTACGGGTGATCCAGATATCGCTGCCAGACGGTCGTTCCGCGAACGGGGGCCGCTGTTTTTGCTGTTTTTACAGGAAATCAACAGCGACCGACCGCTCGTCTGCCGCAGGAATCCTTGAATTTGGACGGCGTAACGAACGAAAGAACAGCGGGATCACACCGGGCACCTGTCTGTTTGTTGACAAAAGCGCAACGACACCTGCGTCTGGCTGGGCGCGACGTTAAATATTGCCCAGCAATTATCAAACTCTTGATTGCTAAAATGGCATATATATCGGAATTTGTCAATGCCGTAGCCAGTGGTGAAAATCAGACGGACGGTCCCTCCGGCTCAGAGGGTCACAGGCCCCTTCTGGACGAGTTCCTGGTGCACAATTCTGCTCATGGGATGGGAAGCTCTAGTTCGCTCGGTTAGTAGTCAAACCAGATGGAAAGCTCCTGGTTTTTTTGATCCGTGTATGGGGGAAACAGATGGGCGATGGCGACGTCGGCAGGAGAGATCAACATCGCCTTGGCGTGCGTGAGTGTGTTGTATCCATCCCTGCCATAATAGTGGCCCATGCCGGCAGGCCCGACACCGCCAAATGGCATCGTCTCGATGAACAGATGGATGTTGGTTTGGTTGACCGCGCCACCACCGAATGAAAGCTCACCGACGAAGCGATCAATCGTCGCCTGGTCCCGGCTAAAGATGAACGCCGACAAGGGATGAGGCGTGGCAGCAATTCTGGCGAAGGCCTCGGCTAGGCTCGTATACGTCAGGACCGGCAGAATGGGGCCGAAAACCTCGTCTTCCATGATCTTGTCGTCCCAGCAGATGGGATAAAGGATCGTGGGATCGAGGTAACATGCCTCCGCATCCGCTCCGCCTCCGTAGACGATCTTGGCAGGGTCGATCAGGGCGGACAGCCGGTTGACCTCCTTCGCGCTGATGATCCGCGAATAGTCCGGATTGTTCCTGGGATCGCTGCCGTAGAAGTCGACGACCGCCTTTTTCGCTTCGGAGACAAACTCCTCTGCGATCGAAGCGTCGACATAGGCGTAGCCGGGCGAGGTGCACCATTGTCCTCCCCACGCCATCGCTCCCCAGACAATCTTTTTCGCTGCATCGCGGATATTGGCAGTCCGGTCGACGACGGCAGGATTCTGGCCGCCGAGTTCGAGCAGGACGGGCGTCAGGTTCTCGGCGGCGGCGTGCGCGACAATTTTGCCAACCCTCGTGCTGCCTGTGAAGAAGATGAAGTCAAATGGCAACTTCAAAAGCTCAGTCGTTTCCTCCCGGTCTCCGGAGATAGCGATCACCGCGCGGAGATCGAAATATTTCGGGACGAGATCGAGCAGAACGGCCGACGTTGCCGGGAGCCTCTCGCTGAGCTTGAGGATGCAGGTGTTGCCCGCAGCGAGTGCCGTGATCGCCGGACGCAGAAGCAGCAACAGAGGCCCGTTGAATGGCCCGATAACCAGCACCACCCCATACGGGTCTCGGTAAACCACCCCCTTGTGGCCGGTTCGGGCGAGCGCCTTGGGCACCGGCGCTTCCGAGGGCGCCATCCAAGTTTCGAGCTGGCTTTTCTGGTATTCGGTTTCGAGGAAGGTGGCAGCCGTCTCGAAGATATATTCCTGGCTCGCCGTTTTGAAATCACGAGCGATGGCATCCTGTAATGCCGCCTCGTTTTCCTTGATCATCCGCCCCATGCGATCGAGTTGCTCGACCCTCCACGCCTGAGACCGGGTGACGTTGCTAGCGAAAAGCTCCTTCTGCTCCTCGAAAAGATGCTGGAATCTGTTCATCGCATTGCCCCTTAGACCGGAGGATTTCCGTCAAATTGCTGAGCACCCGGCACCGGCTCCACCCATGGCCTCCGTCGGGTAACAAACAGCTCCATCACAGGTCGAAACCACTCGTTGTTGTCGATGCCTCCCACCTTCACCATCATGAGGTCGGGAACCACATCTGGTTCTGTCGTGAGCGGAGATCCGCACCGAGCACAACAGCGGCGGCCTACCCGCTTGCCGCTTGCGCCAACGTCCTCGAAGACTGTGGTTTCGCCTTCGAGCCGCAACGTTGAACGCTTGATGAAGACAACGGTGGAAAACGCGCTGCCGGATTGCGGGCGGCATCTATTGCAGTGGCACAGCGCCCCAAACATTGGCTGCTCCGAAATCTCGTAACGCACGGCTCCGCACATGCAGCCGCCGGTCAATCGGCTCGGGACCTCTGGAAGAGTGCTGCTCATATTCCCTCCTCGGCTGTTGTTGTCGGTACTGTGCCTGCGTAGCGGTATGCCACATGGCCTCGGTTAAGGAGGTGGCCTTCCAAGGAGTCCTAGCCGCTTAGACGAGAGGTGAGTTCGCCCGCAAATGCGATCACTTGGTGATAGGGTCGGTGATAGAGCCGCACGGCCTCGATCAAACCCCGTTCATTGAGGGTCAGAACCGTCATTCCTGCGACCGGCTTGCCCTGGAACTGCCCCGCCCATTCGAGACTGGTGGCCTTATCGGTCTTGGTTTCGCCGGTAAAGGCAAACCGATCGTACATACCGCGCGTCGCGGCGAAGAAGCGCCGGATGGCGGATGGGCCGGTCAGCGGCTCGGCCAGAACCGAGGCTTCCAGTGTCGCCTGTGCCGTAAAGGCGTTGGCGAAATCTTCTTCGCTTGGCCGGCTGATGATCGATATCCATGCCTGCCCGGGCTCTGGGATCTGGCTGCTCATTTCCATGTTCCTCTCATTCCTACGGCTGCAGGAAAGCTTCATCCGTGCCGTCGGACACGCCTACGGCGGCTCACCCGTTCAGGAACATCCGCGCATGCTCCAGAAAAACCCCCGCGCGCTGTGATTGCGCCCCGTGGCTGGCGTCCGGATACGTCACGAGCTGGGCGTCAGGCAGGTGCTGCGCCAGAATGAAGGCGTTGATCGGCGCGACGACGACGTCCTTGTTTCCATGCACGACCAAGGCGGGGTGGCGGATCCTGCCCAGCATCGCGTAGCGGTCCATCGCGGGAATGGCGCCCCACTCGCGGATCGCCTCCAGCTGGGCGCTTGCCGCCGTCTTGGAGATCGGCGCATCGCGGTCCGCACTGCGAAGTTTCAGCCGTTCAACATACGCTCGCCCCGCGGCCTGGCCGGCCTCGCTGGGCGTGAAGAATGCCCCCATGAGCAGGGCGACCGGATCGTCCAGCTCGTCGACCGAAAGTTCGGTGAAGGTCATGCCTTCTCCGCCCCGCGGTCCCGTGCCTAACAGGATTATGCGCCGGATCATGTCCGGATGATCCTGCGCCAATTGCTGGGCGATCATGCCGCCGAGCGAAAATCCCATGACATCGAAGCTCACAAGATCGAGCGCCCGGCAGAAGTCGACACAGTCCTTAGTCATCGCCGCGACCGTCGGCGGCGTGTCACCGGTCGAGCCGCCGACGCCGGCGTTGTCGAACAAGATGACCTCACGCTCGAGCGCCAACCCGTTCGTCACCAGAGGGTCCCAGTCGTCCAACGTCGCTGCGAAGTAGTTGAGCAACAGCAAAGGAAGGTCTCGAGGCCGGCCGAAGCGCCGATAGGCGAACCGGACGCCTCCGACCCGAACGAATTCGGAGGAAGCCGTTTCATGCGTAGCATCGGACATGAGGATGTTCCTTAAAGGGGTTCTATTCTCCTGCGTGCGGCAAGATCACCCCGGGAACGTGTCGCCGAACATCGGCAGGCCACTCCGCGACTGCTCGCGCGTCGCCTCGTCCTGGATCACGTCCCAGTGCTCCGCGAGCACCCCGTCCTTTAGGCGCACGATGTCGGCGACGATCCACGCCGCAGGCAGGCCGTGGCCGCTGAACCGCCCGTGCAGGATGACGTAATCGCCTGAGGCGGCCGCAACGTGGTTCTCGTAGCGCAGCGTGTCGGGCAGGGCCTTCACGAGCTCGATCAGCCCCTCCCGGCCCGGGGCGATGTGGGCGCTGTGCTGGATGTAGTTCGGCGACCAGAAGCGCTCCGCCGCCGCGTAATCGCGTTTGTCGAAAAGGGCCTCAAAGGCGTTCAGGACGATCTGCACGTTGTCGGTCATGGCCGCGCTTCCTCGATAAGCTTGATGATTGACGATGCTGGAAGAGAATTTCCGATGGCCTCAGGTCCGGTAGTCTGCCGATACGCCACGACATAATTCATTCCGCAAAGCAGGTTTACTGGGCGAGAATGGAAACGATCATTCCGCACGACGGAACGATCGCTTCCGAGGCCCCTGATGGAACGACCCTAGATGGATCGATTGGAATCGATGTCGATCGTGCTGGCCGTGGCCGAGGCGGGTAGCCTCGCGGCGGCTGTCCGGCGACTGAACACCCCGCCAGCGACGGCGAGCCGCAAAATAACCGAGCTTGAAGAACACCTTCGCACCAAGCTCTTCGATCGATCGGCCCGACGGCTAGTGCTAACCGATGCCGGCTCGTCCTATGTCGCCGGGCTCAAGCGGATCCTTGCGGACATCTCTGAGATCGAACGCGCCGCCTCCGGCGAATACACGGCGCCGACAGGCGAATTGGTTGTGACCGCCCCGGTCGGGCTTGGACGCATACATCTCATGCCGATCTTGGCCGAATTCCTCGGCGCCTATCCCGACATCACCGTGCGCCTAGTCCTAGGCGACCGCATCCTCAGCCTGCCTGACGAACATGTCGATGTGGCGCTGCGCATCGGCGTGCTCCCCGACAGTCGGCTGATGGCGCTCCGGCTTGGCAGCGCCTCTCGGGTGGTGTGCGCCAGCCCAGCCTATCTGGCCTTGCACGGAACGCCGTCCGCGCCTGAGGATCTTGCCGGCCACGACTGCATTATTCGCGAGGGTTTTCAGGCCGCTGATGTATGGACCTTCGCGCGCGGACAGGTCGACATGGCGATCACGATCCGTCCTCGCCTTGTCGTCTCGAACGTCGAGGCGGCGTGTGACGCGGCCCGAGCCGGCATCGGCCTCACGCTGGCGTTCTCGTATCACGTCGCGTCTTCCATCGAGGCAGAAACGCTGACCACGGTGCTCGACGAGTATAGGCCAGCGCCCCAGCCGGTGAGCTTCGTTTATCCAGCCGGCCGGTTCTTACCGATCAAGCTTCGCGCCTTCCTCGATTTTGCATCGCCTCGCCTCAAGGCTCGTCTGTCGAGGTGACGGGCGGAAGGAGTCCGGGTCAGGCCCGAGGACGAGCGTCAAATCAAGTGCCTCAACCTACGCCGGGAACCTCTACAGTAATTTCTCGTAGAACACGCTAGTGGCAATGCTACGCGGCGGTAGATCGGCGTAGTGACCGAACGGCTCGCGTCGCCGGAAACCCCACCCTTCGTAAAGGCCGATCGCAGCCGTCTGATGGACGCCCGTCTCCAGCCTCAGTACCCGTATAGCGGCCTTGCGCGCTTCCAGCTCGATGCATGCGAGCAGCGCCTTGCCCACGCCGCGCCTTCGTGCCGCCTCGCGCGTGTACATCCGTTTGACCTCGGCGTAATCGCCAAACAGCGCGACCCCGCCGCAACCGACCGCCTCGCCGTTCAAGCGGGCGATGAAGAACCGAATGGCGGGCTGGAACAGCTCTTCGACCGAGACGGCGTGGCGCTGATCGACCTCGTACGCGGCGCCGAGAATCTGGTCCAGTTCCGCCAAAAGCTTTGTCGCCTCGGGCGTCGCGGCGGGGGCGGGTTCGACGGCGACGTTCATACCCCGCCGCCGGCCAGCGCCCGCCCCCTGGCGCGCCTAATGCACCCGCTCGAGGACCGCGGCGATGCCCTGGCCGACGCCGACGCACATCGTCACCAGCGCGTAGTGGGCGCCGGTGCGCTGCAGTTGACGCGCGGCGGTCAATGCGATGCGCGGCCCCGAAGCCCCGAGCGGATGACCGACCGCGATCGCCCCGCCGTTCTGGTTGACCCGACTGTCGTCGAACGGCAGTTCGAGCCCGCGCAGGCAGGCCAACACCTGGGCGGCAAAGGCCTCGTTGATCTCGATCACGTCGATGTCCGAGAGGTTGAGACCGGCGCGAGCGAGCGCCTTCTTCGAGGCTGCGACCGGACCGATGCCCATGATCCGCGGCGGCACGCCGGCGACGGCACTGGCGCGTACCCGGACGAGCGGCTCGGCCCCGGCAGCCTCGCCGGCCCGGCGGCTGGCGACGATCATCGCCACGGCACCGTCATTGATGCCCGACGCATTCCCGGCCGTCGTGACGCCGCCCTCCTGCAGCGGCCTCAACCGGGTGAGTGCGGCTAGATCGGTCTGGGGGCGCGGGTGCTCGTCTTCGGCGACCTTGACCGGCCCCGCCCGGCCGCCCGGCACCTCGACCGGCAGGATCTCACCCTCGAAGAAGCCGACGGCCTTGGCTGCGGCGTATTTCTTCTGCGAAGCCTCGGCGAAGACATCGCAGGCCTCGCGGGTGATCTGGTAGTCGCGCGCCAGGTTGTCGGCGGTCTCGGGCATCGTGTCGGCGCCGAATTGGCGCTCGATCTTCGGGTTCGGGAAGCGCGCGCCGATCGTCGAATTGAAGACCCGCCCGTCGCGGCTGAACGGGGTCTCCGCCTTGTTCATGACGAACGGGGCGCGGCTCATGCTCTCGACCCCGCCGGCGACCATGATTTCGCCTTCGCCGCAGGTGACGGCCTGCGCCGCCATGACGATCGCGTTGAGCCCGCTGCCGCAATTGCGCTGCAGCACCGAGCCGGCGACCTCGATCGGCAGCCCCGCGAGAAGCCCCGCATGGCGCCCGACGCAGCGGCTGTCCTCGCCGGCCTGGTTGGCGCAGCCGACGACGACGTCCTCGATCTTCGCCGGATCGAAAGGACTTTGCTTGACGACCTCGGAGATGACTGCGGCCAGCATGTCGTCAGGCCGCATCCGGGCGAGAGCGCCCGCGTGGCGGCCGAAAGGTGTGCGCAGAGCGTTGTAGAGATAGCCGTCGAGCATGGTCGGTTCCTCCTCGCCGCATCTCCGCGCGTCGGCCGGCTGCTGTCAAGCCCTCGCGTCGGGCGTTGCAGGCTAGGGGACGGCCTCCGCGATCGGCTGAAAGTGCAACCGGAGCCGAAATGGACGACCGATTTGAGCGTTCAGATCCCCGGTGTCATTCCGCGCGAAAGTGCTTTTTGTGCCCCGTCAGCCGGTGCCTCGGAATATAGACACCTTTCGTCGGATCCTCGATTACCTCACCAATGACCCATCCAGTCCGGTGGTGCTGCTCGAGTATCGCCAGCACTTGGCTTACATTTGACTGGCCGACAACAACACAGAACCCCACCCCCATATTGTAGACCTCGAACATCTCGGCGGTGCCGACGTTGCCCTGCTCTTGGATCAGCTTGAAGATCCCCGGGACAGGGGGCAGTTCGTCGATGCGAAAGCCGACGCGCGAATTGTCGACGCGGCTCAGGTTTAAGAGGCCATCGCTCGTAATATTTATCAGAGCCTTGACGTCAGGGACTTGCCCGAGAATCTCGCTGACTTCGCGCACGTATATGAATGTGGGACGTAGTAACTCCCTTCCCAAAGGAACACGGGTTCCGGGCATCGCAAAATCCAATGGAAGGGGCGCTTCTCGCTTGAAGAATGCTTTGCGCGCGAGGGTTAGGCCGTTGCTGTAAATCCCGCTGCTTTCGATGCCGATAACACGATCTCCCGGCTCCAGATGCCGACCGGTAACGATCCTGTCCAGCGGGACAGTGCCGACGGCGGTTCCCGCCAAATCAAAGCCCCGCACGACATCTTCGAGCTGTGCTGTTTCACCACCGGATACCGAAATTCCCGCCTGCGCCGCACCTTCCGCGAGGCCGATCGCGATGGCGTCGAGGATCCGCGCGTCGGCATGCTCGACCGCGATATAATCAACGAGCGAGACGGGTTGGGCGCCGACGCAGATCAGGTCGTTCACATTCACCGCGACGCAATCGATACCGATCGTGTCGTAGGAATTCATCAGCTGTGCGATGATCGCCTTGGACCCGACACCATCGGTACAGATCGCCAGCCCTATTCCGCCAATGTCGATTACATTGGCAAAGTAACCGATCGGCAGCCTGACGGCACCGAAATCGCCGGGATGCGGCCAAGTTCGGGTGATCCGCTCGACAAGCCGGCTGAGGCCGAGCTCGGCTTCGTCGGTGTCTACCCCCGCTTCCCGATAGGCGGTGTGTGCCACAGAAGGATCATCGGCTGTCATTGTTGTGGCGCTCTTCTTCGGTGCACAGGCTTCCCTCCTCCGAGAAAGCAAGCGTATCTTGACCCGTAACCACAAGACCCGGAGCTGTCAGATGGCGATGAAGCTTTACGGCTATTTCCGGTCCTCCGCCGCGTTCCGCGTCCGCATCGCTCTCAATCTGAAAAAGCTCCCTTATGAAACCGCCGCTATCCATCTCCGGCGAAGTGATCAGACCCGGCCCGATTATCTCGGGGTCAATCCCCAAGGTCTGGTGCCGACACTCGAGGACGGCGGGCGGCGGTTCGTCCAATCGCTGGCGATCATCGAATACCTTGACGAGACTTATCCCAACCCGCCGCTGCTGCCCAGCAGCCCGGAGGATCGGGCGCGGGTCCGCGCGCTCGCGGAAATCGTCGCCTGCGACATCCACCCGATCAACAATCTGCGGGTTCTGCGCTACCTGACGCATTCGCTCGGCCATGACGAGGCCGCGATTGCTAGCTGGTACAACCACTGGATCGATGCCGGGTTTCAGGCATTCGAGCGGCTGCTCGCGGAAGATCCCCGAACCGGCTCGTTCTGCCACGGCGACACGCCCGGGCTTGCCGACATCACCCTCGTGCCCCAGGCCGTCAATGCCGAGCGGTATCGGCTCGACCTCGCCCCCTACCCGACGATCACTCGAATTTATCAAAGTTGCATGCGGCTCGAACCCTTCACGGCCGCGCATCCGAGCAATCAACCCGATTATGAGGCGTAAGCTCCCCGTCCGTCGAACATCGCTATTGCTTGCGCACGTCGGCGACCAGGTCCTTCAGCGAGTCGAGATCGATCGCTCCAGGAATAATGTGGTCACCAATGATGAAACCGGGCGTGCCGTGGATGTCGAGCGCCTCGGCGAGCGCCAGATTGGCCTTCACCGCCCGATCGATTTCCGGTGCCGCCATGTCCCGTTTGAGCCGATCGACATCGAGCCCGACCGAGCCTGCGACCCGGTAGACCACGTCATCGGTGATCTGACCCTTGGTCGCCATCATGGCGGTGTGGAACGCTTCGTACTTGCCCTGTGAGCGTGCGGCGAGGGCGGCATGGGCCGCGGTGACCGACGGGGCCCCGAGAACGGGCATCTCTTTGTAAATGAAACGCAGCTTGCGATCCTCATCGAGCAGCGCCTGCAATGAGGGCTGCACCTGCTTGCAATAGGGACAGCGGTAATCGAAGAACTCGACGATCGTGACATCGCCCTGCGGATTGCCGCCCACCGGCGCTGCCGGGTCATCAAAGATCTCGCCTCGGCGGTTGCTGAGCGCTTCCTTCGCCTTGGCGTCTTCGGCCACCCGCAGCGCGTCGATCAAGACATCGGAATTCTGCATCAGGTAGTCATGGATGATCGCCTCGATTGCCCGGCGCTGATCGGCGGTGAACTCGGCCGCTCCGAGCGAACGAAACGGAACGGTGGCGAGAAGTGCGCAGGCCAGAGCCAGGGCCGCAAACGTCGCGCGGTGCGGCATGACGACGGTCCTCCCGCAGCAAAAGGGGTTAGAACGAGCTCGTCGCGATCAGCGGACGTTCACGAGGCCGCCCGCCGAGTCCTCGATTTGCTCCGCCTCGCGATGGATATTCTCGGCGCGGTTGTAGGGGGCGGAGCTCTTCGGCAACAGTGCCTTGGCCCGGAGGGCCTGCTGCTGGGCATCCTTCTTTTTTCCGGCTGAGAGCCCTTCTTCGGCCAGCGCCAAGGCAGCCATGCCCATCTGGTTGTCGCGCCCGTAGGCTGTCGCCAGCATGTGCCAAGCGCCGGTTTCCTTGTCCTCGGTGCGCAGAGCATCGTTTAGATAGGCTATCGCGCGCTTGTTCATCTTCGGATCATTCGATTCGATGTAGGTTTGCGCGAGCGAAATGCGCAGCAACGGTGCGCCGGGGGCGAGCCGAACCGCTTCCTCATAGGGCTGGATCGCTTCGCCGATGCGTCCGTTCTCGAACAGCATCTGCCCCTTGAGCTCACGAAAATAAGGGTCGTTCGGATAATCCCGAATGAGCCCGTCGATCGTCGGGAGCGCCTTGTCCAGCTGCGGGATTCGGTAATAGGCGATTGCCCGAGCATAGCGCGCGAGTACGGACTGATCCTTTTCTGGGTAGGCTCTAAGTGTCGACGAAGGCGGCGACATGAAGGCATCGAGCTTGACCCTTGTCCGCTTCAGCAGGTCGATGTTGCTCTGGGAATCCGGAACGTCAGAGAAGCGCGAGTGCTCGACATGGTTGCGGACGTAATCGATACGCTGGGCGGTCAGGGGGTGCGTCCGCAGATAGGGATCCTCATGGATGCCGGAGAGCATCATCTCCCCCTGCAGGATCTCGAAGAACTGAAGGAGCCCCCGCGCAGATTGCCCGCTGGCATCGAGAAAGGTCATTGCCGCGTGATCGGCCGAGGCTTCCTGGGTGATCGAATATTGCATGAAGGCGCGTTCCGCCACCCCTTCTGCGGGCAGCATGGCCGCGGCGCCCCCGCTGCCCTTCCCGGCCACCATCGCGGCGGCGCCGGCCACCATCGCGATGATCCCCTCGATGCTGGCGTTGCGCACCGCCTCCTGAAAACGGGTCAGATGGCCGCCGGCGATATGGCCGGTCTCGTGCGCGAGCACGCCGATCAGCTGGTTCGGCGTTTGGGCGCGCATGATCAAGCCGGTGTTGATGAATTCGTTCTGCCCGCCGGCAACGAAGGCATTGATCTGCTTGTCCTCGATCAGATAGACGTGGAGCGCGTTCGGATCGAGCCCCGCCGCCTTCCAGATCGGGGTCACCATCGTCCGAATGTCGGCCTCGATTTCGGTGTCGCGGATGAAACTTTCGGTTGCTGCGGCAGCCTGGCTCGAGGCGAGACCCGCAGCGAGAACGATTGCACTAAGAGCGCGAACCCGGGTAGCCACAAGCGGCTCTTTCAGTAGCCAATCGACGCAGGCATCCGTGCCTTAGGCCTCCGCGGGGTAGCCGCAGCCGCGAATCATCCGCCGAACTCACTCAAAGAATAGAAAAGCGGCGAAGACGGGGCAAGCGGCTCGCCAATACCCCCTCCCCCGGCTTCGCCTGATCCCCGGAGAAGGCACGAACGTGGGGAAAATGGGTGCGCAGGCCGGAACCCATTTCCGGAGACTCAAGACTGCATCAGCCGCTGCCACCAGCCCCGGCGTGGGGTCGACGGCTTCTCGCTCGCCGTCCGGCCCGGGTGCTCCGGTTCCGGCTGCGGCGTCGCCGCTGGCGATACCGTTTCCAGAATTTGCCCCGTCTCGCCGATGGGCGGCAGCTGCGGTCCGGAAGGGCCCGCCGCCGTGGTCTCGACCCGGTGCGAGCGCGCCGCTTCCGACATCGCAAACCCGCCCGGGTGCTCGACCGGTTCGGGCGCGGGGGGCAACGCCTCGGTCGCTGCGTCGCCGATCTCCACCGGCGCGCTCGTTAAGACTGGCATCGGCTCCGGCTGCCCTTCCCCGATGTCGGATGTCGGCAGGATCTCGACAATCTCCGATGGCGGCCGCGGTTCCTCAAAGGCCGGTTCGAGCCCGCCTTCGCGTCGTCCGCGCCGCCTCCCGCCGCGGCGGCCCCGGCGGCGGTGATGCCGCTCCTCCTCACTGTCCTCGTCCCCGCTGCCATCCTCGCCACCGGTTCGATTGTCTTCGGAGACGAGTTCGCCCGCTCTCTCGGGCGTCTCCTCGACCACCTCCAATGACGTACGGGAAGAAGCCGGCTCCTCGTCGCGCCGCCGCCGGCGCCGGCGGCGCCGACGGTTGCGCCCGCGCTCCTCCGCGCCCTCCGGCTCTTGCCGGTCGGGTTCGAAGGTCTTCGGCCCTTGCTCGATGTCGTCCTCTTCTTCTTCCTCCTCGATATCGGGCGCCTGGGTCAGCGGAGCAGTCGGCGCAATCGCCTGCTCGGCCGGCTCGTAGGCGCGCAGCCGTTCGAGCCGGAAGGCCGGCGGGATCAGCGCGTCGTCGCGCGCCACCAGCGCACGGAGACCGTAGCGCGTCTCGAGCTGCACCAGGGAATCGCGTTTCTGGTTGAGGATATAGAGTGCCACCGCGGTCGGCACGTAGACGCAGATCTCCGCCGAGCGCCGGCGCATCCCCTCTTCCTCGATCGAGCGCAGCACGTAGAGTGCCGTCGATTCGGTCGATCGGATAAAGCCGGTACCCCCGCAATGCGGACAAGGCTGTGTCGAGGTCTCGACGAGCGAAGGACGCAACCGCTGGCGCGACATCTCGAGGAGGCCGAACGGGCTGATCCGGCCGACTTGAATGCGGGCGCGGTCGTTCTTCAGCGCCTCCTTCAGCCGCCGCTCGACCGCCGCCTGATTGCGGTTCTCCTCCATGTCGATGAAGTCGATCACGATCAGCCCGGCGAGGTCGCGCAGTCTCAGCTGGCGCGCGATTTCCTCCGCTGCTTCGAGATTGGTGCGAACCGCGGTCTCCTCGATGTTGCGCTCGCGCGTCGACCGTCCCGAGTTGACGTCGATTGCGACCAGCGCCTCGGTTTGATTGATCACGACATAGCCGCCGGAGCGGAGCTGGACGATCGGCGAATGGATCGCGTCGATCTGGCTCTCGACTTGGAAACGGTGAAACAGCCCGATCTGCGCATCCCGATAGGGCTGGACCCGCCGCGCATGGCTCGGCATCAGCATCTTCATGAACGCCTTTGCCGTGCGGTAGCCTTCCTCCCCTTCGACGAGGACTTCGTCGATATCACGCGCGTAAAGATCCCGGATCGACCGTTTGATCAGGTTCCCCTCTTCGTAGATCAGCGCAGGCGCGGTCGACCGCAGAGTCAAATCGCGAATCTCGTTCCACAGCCGCAGCAGGTATTCATAGTCGCGCTTGATCTCGGCCTTCGAGCGCTCGGCGCCGGCGGTGCGCACGATCACCCCCATGCCCTCGGGAATGTCCAGCTCCTCAAGGATATCCTTCAGCCTGCGCCGGTCGGTAATGCTGGTGATCTTGCGCGACACCCCGCCGCCGCGCGCCGTATTCGGCATCAGCACGCAATATCGCCCGGCCAGCGACAAATAGGTGGTGAGCGCCGCACCCTTGGTCCCGCGCTCCTCTTTTGAGACCTGGACCAGCATGATCTGCCGCCGCTTGATCACTTCCTGGATCTTGTAGTGGCGGATGGTGCGCGAGCGCTGGCGCTCGGCCTCTTCGATTTCGTCGCCGTCGATCGTTTCGATGGTCTCGCTTTCCCCGGCCTCGCGGTCGCCGTCCGCGCGCAAGTCAACCGCCGCGGGAATCTCCCCGCTGGTCTCCTCGGTGGTCTCGACCGGGATCTCGTCGGCGATCGCAAGGTAGTCCCAAGACGATCTAGCCTCGACTTCGCCGCCCGCCCTCGTCGACTCGTCGCGGCTGTCCAAAGCGCCCTCGACCGGGACTGTCGGGTGCGCACCGGGTTCCAACGCCGTCGCGCCCGGTTCCCAGGCGGTGTCTGGAGCGGTGGGCTCCGGGGCCGGTGCGAGATCCTCCCACGGCACCCCGGTCGAGTGTGCCTCGGGCCGCAGTTCCCAATCCTGCGGTGAAGGAATCGGCGCGGTCTCATCCGGCGTCAGCCCGGGCTGCTCGGACGGCTCGGTCTCGGTGGTTTCGTCCTCGCCGCCTTCCGATAGTGCGGGGACCCGGACGGGCTCCGGCAGTGCCGCGGCGAGCGGCACCCCGGCTTCCTCCGGCGCGGCTTGTGCTTCGGCCTCGTCGCCGGCCGATTCGCCGTCCGCGGCCTCTCGATCGCCTACCGGAATCCTGTAATAGTCGGGATGGACCTCGCTGAAGGCGAGGAAGCCGTGCCGATTACCGCCATAGTCGACAAACGAGGCCTGCAGCGACGGCTCGACGCGAGTCACCTTGGCGAGATAGATGTTGCCTTTTACCTGCTTCTTGGTCGACGACTCGAAATCAAACTCTTCGAGACGGTTGCCGCTGAGCACCACCACCCGCGTCTCCTCCGGGTGAGTGGCGTCGATGAGCATGCGCTTAGCCATTCGGGCGTAACTCCGGGGCGCGTTGGCGCGGCCGCGCGAAAATCGGCCGGCGGCGCGACCCTGTGTGCAATGAAGCCGGCGGCGCCTGGAGTTATTCCATCGAGCAACGACTGGACATTGGCCATGGCAGGTCTCGTCAGGAGAGCCACGATCGGCTTCGGGTTCCTACGTTCCGCATCGCCTGGCGCTGCGACCCCGCGCGGCGGCGAGCGTGCTGCCGATCATTCGCGCATGTGTCACAGTACCCCACCGGGCTTGACGCCCAGCCGGCGGACAGCGGTTTTTCGCGATGTCCAATCTATAGAGGAAGACCGCCCGCGACAATGGCTTCGTCCGCGTGCCGGCTCGGCTTCCAATCAGCTCGCGCCGCTTGCGGAGAGAAATCGGCATCCGCGCCGAGGCGTGGTGCCGGGTGAGGGGCAACGAGCGCTACTCCCATGATCGAACCGGACGGTCGACCGCGGGTTCTGCGCGGCACACGCGAATGCTCGGAGACGACACATACTCGGAATTCTTGGAATGGCCGCGCCGATGGCGCATAAGGATGCCCCGCCGGAACGGCCGCTCCGGCGCTCGGTGAAGGCCAGGCGACAGCGTACTATCGAATAATGGTCAGCCTCATCAGGTTTCTCTTCGTCTGCGCGGTTATTCTGGCGATTGCCGGCTGCGGCTTTGTCGGTGTTACGATCTGGTATTTCGGCCGTGATCTGCCGGACTATCAGCAGCTCGCGCACTACCAGCCGCCGATCACGACCCGAGTGCATGCCGGGGATGGTCGGCTGCTGGCCGAGTACGCGACCGAACGGCGCGTCTTCGTGCCGATCCAGGCCATTCCAAAGCAAGTCATCAACGCCTTCCTTTCGGCCGAAGACAAGAATTTCTACAGCCATCACGGGATCGACCCAGCTTCGATCTTGCGGGCCGCTGTCACCGATGTCGGCAGGCTGCGGGCGAGCCGGCGCCCCGTCGGGGCCTCGACGATCACCCAGCAGGTCGCCAAGAACATGCTGCTGACCAACGAGATCTCGATCGAGCGCAAGGTCAAGGAGATCCTGCTGGCGACTCGGATAGAGGCGGCACTACCGAAGGATCGGATTCTCGAACTCTATCTCAACGAGATCTATCTCGGTGCCGGCGCATACGGCGTGGCCGCCGCGGCACTCACCTATTTCGACAAATCGCTCGACGAGTTGACACTAAGCGAAGCCGCTTTGCTCGCCGCACTGCCGAAGGCGCCCAACCGTTACAACCCGGCACGCGTCCCGCAGGCGGCGCAGGCCCGCCGCGATTGGGTCATCGATCGCATGGTCGAAGACGGCACGGCGACCCCGGCCGAGGCGGCGCAAGCCGAAGCTCAGCCGCTCGAGCTGCACCATCGGCAGGACGCCGAGCAGGTCAGTGCGCCTTATTTTGCCGAGGAGGTCAGGCGCCAACTCCTCGCCCGTTATGGCGAGAGGGTGCTCTACGGTGCGGGTTTGTCGGTGCGCACCAGCCTCGACGAGCGATTGCAGGCGGCTTCCGACAAGGCGCTGCGCGACGGGCTGATCGCGTACGAGCGCAAATTCGGCGGGTGGCGGGGGCCGTTGGCCCGCATCGACCCCAGGGGCGACTGGGCGGCGCACCTCGCTGCGGTTCCGGTGCCCGGGGTCGTGCAGGATGTCGGCTGGCGCCTGGCAGTGGTGACGCGCAGCGACGCCGACGGTGCGGCGATCGGCTTCGCCAATGCTGCGACCGGCCATATCCCGTTTTCCGAGATGCGCTGGGCGCGGCCATGGCACATCAACGGCAGCTTCGGACCTTATCCGCGCAGCGCCGCCGATGTCGTCAAGCCGGGTGACGTGGTGATGGTGGGGCCGATCCGAGCGTCCGCGCCGAAGGGCGAAGCGGCCAACGCCAAGCTGTCGGGCGCCTTCTCCCTCTGCCAGGTCCCGGAAGTTTCCGGCGCCCTCGTCGCGATGGACCCGCATACCGGGCGCGTGCTCGCGATCAGCGGCGGCTTCAGTTTTGCGATCAGTCAGTTCGACCGGGCAACCCAGGGCTATCGGCAAACCGGGTCGGCGATCAAGCCGTTCGTCTTTCTGACGGCACTCGACAACGGTTTCACCCCGTCGACATTGGTCAGCGATGCGCCGATCTCGCTGCCGCAAGGGCCGGGGCTGCCGATGTGGTCGCCGACCAATTACACCGACCGGTTCCGCGGGCCGACCCCACTGCGCATCGGGCTCGAACAGTCGATCGATACGCTGACGGTCCGGCTGGCCACGATGATCGGGATCGAGCCGATTGCCGATACCGTAGAGAGCTTCGGCATCATGGATCACATGCCACGAGAATATTCGATGACGCTCGGCGCGGGGCTCACCACGCCGCTGCGGCTGACGGCTGCCTATGCGATGCTGGTCAACGGCGGCAAGCGCATCACGCCGACCTTGATCGACCGCGTCCAGGACCGCAACGGCAGGACGATCTTCCGGGCCGACCAGCGGCGCTGCGACGGCTGCGACGATGTCGATTGGCAGAAGCAACCGATGCCGGTCATTCCGGACACGCGAGAGCAAGTGGCCGATCCGGACTCGGCCTATCAGATGGTCACGATGATGGAAGGGGTGGTGCAGCGCGGCACCGGGACGGCGGTGAAGGCCGTCGGCAAGCCGATCGCCGGCAAGACTGGAACCACCAACGACTTTCACGATGCCTGGTTCGTCGGCTTCACCCCCGACCTCGCTGCCGGCGTTTATATCGGCTACGACGACCCGGACAGCCTCGGCAAGGACCAGACCGGCGGGCATGTCGCGGCGCCGATCTTTCGCGACTTCATGATCGATGCGCTCAAAGATGCGCCGGCCACCGATTTTCGCATTCCGCCGGGAATGCGGGTCTACCGCGTCAGCGCCGCGACCGGGCTGCCGGCCGGCTCGGGAGAGCCGGCGATTTACGAGGCCTACAAACCCGGCACCGAGCCCGGGCAGCACCGCAGCCCCGGGGTAGAACGCGAGCCGGACGACGAAGAGGAGATGCCGGTCGCCTCGGAGGGCGAAGCGCAGGGCCCGGCAAAGCCGATGCCCCTGCCGCCGCGCGGGGCTCCGGCGAGCGGCACGGGCGGCCTATATTAGGGGCGTCGCAACGGACGGACGGAGTGCACCATGCGGGCCGAGATCCAGGCGGTCGCCGACGACATCAAGAAGTCGTTGGCGCTGCTGAGGAGGCATCTTTGACTGGGAGACCGCGACCCGGCGCCTCGCCGAACTGAACGCGCAAGCCGAGGATCCGCACCTCTGGGACGACCCGGCGGGTGCGCAGAGGCTGTTGCGCGAGCGCACCCGGCTCGACCAGGCGATCGCCGGCTACCGCCGCATCGAGCGCGAGGTCGACGAGGCGCGCGAGCTGATCGAGCTGGGCGAGGCCGAGGGCGAAGCCGGCATCGTCGCCGAGGCCGAGGCCGCACTCGAGCGGCTGCGCATCGAAGCCGCGCGGCGCGAGCTCGAAAGCCTGCTGTCGGGCGAAGCCGACGCCAACGATTGCTATCTCGAAGTCCATGCCGGGGCGGGCGGCACCGAGGCGCAGGATTGGGCCGAGATGCTGCTCAGAATGTATGTGCGCTGGGCGGAGGCTCACGGCTACAAGGTCGAGTGGCTCGAAGAAAGCGGCGGCGAGGAAGCCGGGCTCAAATCCGCCACCGTCGCGATCCGCGGCCCCGACGCCTATGGCTGGCTGAAGACCGAGAGCGGGGTCCATCGCCTCGTCCGCATCTCGCCCTTCGACTCGAACGCGCGGCGCCATACGAGCTTCGCCTCGGCCTGGGTCTATCCGGTGGTCGACGACAAGATCGAGGTCGAGATCAACGACAAGGAGCTGCGCATCGACACCTATCGCTCCTCGGGAGCCGGCGGGCAGCACGTCAACAAGACCGACAGTGCGGTGCGCATCACCCACCTGCCGAGCGGCATCGTCGTGCAGTGCCAGAGCGAGCGCTCGCAGCACCAGAACCGCGCCCATGCCTTCGCGATGCTGCGCGCCCGGCTCTACGAGGCCGAACTGCAGCGGCGCGAGGCGGTGACCGAGGCGATGAACGCCACCAAGACCGATATCGGCTGGGGCCACCAGATCCGGTCCTACGTCCTGCAGCCCTATCAGATGGTCAAGGACCTGCGCACCGGTGTGGAAACCGGCAACCCCGGCGCGGTGCTCGACGGCGACCTCGACCGTTTCCTCGCCGCCGCGCTTGCCGCCCGCATCAAGGGCGCCGACGCGATCACCGCCAGTGGCTGATCGAAGTCCGCGAGGAGTTCGGACGGTCCGAGTACGCCCGCGATTTTCCCTGCCGACAGGGAAACAACGGGAAAATTTTCGTCCTTCCGCAGACAAATCAATTAGAATCAATAGCTTGCAAGCTGATTCGCACGGCATGGCAGGGAACCAGCAGGGAATAACGACGCAGGGACGACATCACCGACCACGGAGCATGTTTCTGATACGTTCTCATATAGGCCGCGA
>CAWCKT010000047.1:0-156937 GCA_963796155.1 uncultured Alphaproteobacteria bacterium
GGCCAGTTCACGCAACTGGGCACCCGATTAGCAGAGATCGATTAGGAACTCTGAGCCTGGCTCGACGCCGGTCACCAGCAGGTGGTCGCGGGCTCGGGTGCACGCGACATAGAGCAGGTGGCGCTCGGTGTTGTAGACCTCCTCGAGATCGGCCTCGTCGGCGAGGTGCTCGATGCGCTCCTGCAGCGGGATCACGTCGTCGTCGCAGGCCATCACCGCGACGGCGCGGAATTCCAGACCCTTGGCCAGGTGCATCGTGCCGATCGAGATGCGGCCCGGCGTCGTTTCAACCTTCTCGCTCAGTTCGACCCCTGCCGCGCCCGATGTCTTGACCGCGGCTCGCGCACGTCGCAATTGGCCACCCGAGCGAACGAAGACCCCGATCTCGTGTGGCGGCACGCCTCCGGAGATGCGATCAGCCAGCCATTGTCCAACCGCGGCCGCCTCTTGATCCGGCTCGGCGAACGTCTCGATCGTGGGTTCGACCCCGTTGAAAACCGAGATCGTGCCGCGACGGCTCTCGCTATTGCCGTCGACATCGGCAAGCTCTGGCGGCAGAAGCCGGTCGGCATGATTGCGGATCTGATGCGACGTGCGGTAGTTGATGCGCAACGCGTAAGACCGGCCACGGATATCGACGCCGAGCGATTTCCACGAGAATGGCTGCTGAAAAATCCGCTGCCCGATATCGCCGGTCAGGAAAAGGCCATCGGTCCGAGATGATCCGATGGCGGCCAGGAAGCGCAACTCTGCGATGCCGATATCCTGCGCCTCATCGACGACAGCGAAATCGAAGATCCTCTTGCCTTCAGTGGCAATGTGCTCGGTCAGGCGGCCGAAGATATCCGACCAGGTGACGATTTTGCGCTGCTCCAGCCCGCCGCGCACCTGCTCGAAGATCGACCACAAGGTTTCCCGCTGCTTGCCGCCGATCCGGGTTTTGCGCCCGAGGCGCGCCACATCGCGATATGCTTCCCAGCTCCTCAATTGCCAGGCATCGACGACATCACTCCATTCGCCGAACAGGAACCGCTCGGTGAAGCGGTGACTCTCGACTTCTGCGACAGCCTGCCGGAGCAATTCTCGCACCAGCGCCGATGAGGCGATGTTTGGCTGGCCGAACGCCGCCGAATACATCTCATAGGCGATGCCGGTAACGGGATGCACCTCGATGCGCCCGGCGATTTCAGGCTCGTTGCCGATCAGGTACTGCAGCCGCGTTTTCAGCGCGTTCGCCAACGCCGTCGAGAAGGTCGTCAGCAATACGCGCGCCTCGGGGTGGCGGCGCGCCAAGGTGACCGCACGATGCAGCGCGACGATGGTCTTGCCGGTCCCCGCAGACCCCGAGATGCGCGCTGGCCCCGTATAGCTGCGCTCGACCAGCCGGCGTTGCGTCGGATGCAAAAATACCGCCCATTTCTCCCACGGGAAATCGAGCGCGCGTTCCAGCTCCTCGACATTGGTTAGCACCCGGAAGCGCCGTAGCGCGTCCGGATGGCTGAACGGGTCCGCGGTTGCGGGCGCCGCGGCAGGAATCACGGGAGTCCCGCCGGTCGCAAGGTTCAATAGCGCCTCGGCCGCTTCTTGCGGCAGGTGATCGGCGATATCGAACAACGTATCCTCGGTGGCCTCGCGCACCGCATCGAGCCACTCCGTGGGCACGCCGTAGGCCAGCAGCATGTCGTCGGATGTCCCGGCGAACAACTGCTTTGGCGGGGCCGCCGCGGTCGGCTGTGGGATCGCGATTGCGGGATGGTGCTCGATCCGCTCGCGAAGCTCGACGAGCTGCGCGGCGCCGGTCGTCGGGTGGCGCTCGATCCTGCGCCGCTCCGCCCAGGAGTAGGCTGCGTCGTGATGCCCGACATAACAGAGGAGGAGGCTCGTGGGCGTCCGATGGACGATAAGGCGAATATCGTCGTTGATACGAACCGACCAGAAATTCGGGTCACGCGGCCGGTCGAGCCGATGAAAGCGGAGACCAGGATTCGAGAAGTTCAGCTGGAGGTCGAACGCCGTCGTCTTGACCACCTTCTGCTCTGCGCCGGTCAACCGGGCGAGACTGGCGGTGAAGGTATCCGCGATGCGGAATTCCATATTCTGCGCGGATCTTAAGCTAAAATCTCTGCAGCACGGTCGACGAAGCGCTCGGCCATGTTGATCGCGGCGCTCGCGCGGTCGAGCGGCACGGCCGCACCGGGGCCCAATTCATAATCGGCAATGTCCTTCAAATTGTAGGCCTGCGAGAGGAAGCGCGAAAATTCATTCAGCCGAGCTTCGTTCTTCGCCAGTTGAGAGAATAGCCTATGCACGCCTCGATGTGTCTTCACAACCTTGCCGGAGCGCGCGAGGATCAACGCCTGCGCCGCATGGAAGGCTGCGAGATAAGCGTCGCGTCCGGCATCCTCGCCGACCCCAGCACCGAGGATGATTTTGGCGCGGGCCAAGCATTCCCGCGCCTTGTCGAGGTGCTCCGAGACTTCCGGCGTCACAGATCGACGCCTTCGCGGCGGATCTCCCGCATCAGGCTCGTGCGGTCGCGATACGCCCCGGCCGGGTAGGGCTTGGCATCGATGAAGATGCCCGCATCTTCCAGAAAATCGGTTCGAAGGTCAGCCAGCCGATCGAGCTCGCGCCAGCGGTCGGTCAGGTCGTTCAAAAAAACCGCAACATCATAATCCGATTCCTCGTTGGCATCGCCGCGCGCGCGGGAACCGAACAGAACTACCCGCTCGATCCGCTCGCCGTACAGATTGTCGAGGGCGGCGCGGAGGCGCTTCAGAATGGGGTCGTCGATAATCGTCGCCACAGAGATTTTCCTCACCGCACCGAAAACACCTTCATTACCTCGTCGCCGAGGTGGTTGATGACCTTGACGGCGATGCGGCCGGATTTGGGTTTCGGGAAGGGGCGGGAGGTGTCGCTGTGGAGGCTCGACCAGGCTTCCTCGTCGATCTCGGCTTTGAGGGTCGTCTTCAGCGCCTTGTAGGGGTCGGTCGCGGCGCCGAGGAAATAGGCGTGGCGGACGAAGAAGCTCTCCTCGTTGTAGTCGGTGTCGATGAACCACAGCGCGATCGTGTCGGGGCCGCCCAATTCGATCTCGCCGGTCTGCGGCTTGAAGACATCGACGCCCTTGATCTTCACCCGGATCTTGTTGTCGTCCGCCGGCTCGATCGCGATGTCGGGCTCGCCAAAGACGACGAACAGGTTGCCGGAGCCGGTGTTCTTCAGCTCGCCCGCCATGTGCAGATCAGGGTTCATCCGCGCCTTCAGGATTGGGATCCGGCCGATCCGGTCGAGCTCGGCGGAGTGGGCATCGAAATTGAAGGCGCAGGCGATTACCACGTCGAACCGGGCGTCGGCCGCCTCGCGCGCTGCGTCGACGAGATCGGCGCGCTGCACCGTGCCGAATTCCGGGCCGAGGAAGATCGCGGCGCGGCGCTCGGCCCCCACCCCTCCCTCCCCCGCAAGCGGGGGAGGGTTAGGGCGGGGGTAGCGGCCTTCGGCGCACACCAGCTTGCCCGGCCACGGCGTCAACGCCGTAAAGGCAATGCGGTCCTCCTTGTGCGCTTGCTGCACGCCCGATGTCTTCAGATTTTCGAGCACCATCTGCGCGAAATCGTTCCAGCCGCCCGCGGGGTCGGCAAGTTCGTCGATCAGGGTATCGTCGGCGTCGCCGGGAACAACGCGGTGCGGCGACAAGCTCTCGACCGTGAACGGGCCGGCGACACGGGTGCGCGAATTGTCGGCGTAGGGCTTGTCGTAGAGATACTCGAACTCGGCCTTTGCCGCGATCGAGGCATCGATCTCCTTCTGCCGCGCAATCCGCGCCGCCCACCACTCGGCATGCTGCTTCTTCGCCTCTTCCGGCCAGTCGGCTGCCGCTTCTCGCGGAATTTCCCACTCTTCCCATGCCCCACTGTCATCGCGAGGCGCGGAGCGCCGTGGCGATCCCGGCGAGATTGCTTCGTCGGCTCCGCCTCCTCGCAATGACGCGATGCCATTGCTGATGTGCGTGCTTCGAGACGCGCCCTCCGGGCGCTCCTCAGCATGAGGTAGGTCGGGGCTGGCATTGAGCGCTTCCTCATCCTGAGGAGCCCGCGGAGCGGGCGTCTCGAAGGACGCACCCCGGCCGAGCGCCGCGTTGAGCCGGGCGCGCAACGGCTCCAGCGTCTGCTGCCACTTCTCCCAGATCACATCGATCTCGACATTATTGGCGATCGACTTCAACGTGATATGCGGCACCCGTTCGTGGACGAAGCCCTGGCGGATGTCGCCGCGGGTCGGCATCTCCTTCGGCGGGGTGCGGCTGGCCTCGCCCTCCTTGCGTTGTCCCTCCGGGCTGTCGGCCAGCAGGTAATACGCGTAGCGCGCACCCATGATCCGCGCCCGTGCGAGCGCCAATGCCGCGCGCGACGTGTCGATCGTGATCCATCGCCGTCCCCATTGCTCGGCGACAAAGGCGGTTGTACCGGAGCCGCAGGTCGGATCGAGCACCAGATCGCCGGGGTCGGTAGCCATTAGGATGCAGCGTTCAACGATCTTGGACGAACTTTGCACGACGTAGGTCTTTTCCTCAGAAAATCCGGTCATGACTACGTCGTTCCAAACATTCGCAATCGGATATACGGAAAAATCCGCTAGAAGCCGTCGGTACATTAATGTATTCCCGATAGGATGCAGGCGCGCTGCCTGGCGTAAACGTGAAAAACCTGCCTCATGGGTTTTCCAGAATCCCTTCCCCGGTAGATAAGCCCTTCCTCCGCATGGAACCGGGAAGGACCCAGGCGGACGCTGGCTCGTCAGATTGTCCGCCGCGAATATAGCCCACCCGCCCGGTATGTTCTGATCTCCAATCTCAGCTTTCGTTAGGCGCCGCGTGGCAGTTCGATCATCGCTGATCACCAACCTGTACTGTGAGGTACCATCCTCTCCTACAATCTTTCGTCGGTAGAGGTGTCTGAATTTCAGCGCCTCCCGATTTCGTGCAAATAAAAGAACATAATCGGTAATCCCCGCAAGGTTCTCGCTGGTTGAGCTACTGGTTTTGCTCACAGTAATAAGAGAAATAAAATTCTCGTCACCGAACACCTCGTCCATCAGCGCCCGAACGCGATGGACGTTTTCGTCGCCGATCTGCACGAAGATCGAGCCGCTGTCGGCGAGGAGGTCGCGGGCGACGGTCAGGCGGTCGCGCAGATAGGTCAGGTAGGAGTGGATGCCGTCGCGCCAGGTGTCGCGAAAGGCTTTGACCTGCTCGGGCTCGCGGGTGATGTGGTCCCTATTGCCGTCCTTGACGTCGCGGCTCGTCGTCGACCACTGGAAATTCGAGTTGAAGCGGATGCCGTAGGGCGGGTCGATATAGATGCACTGCATCTTGCCGCGCAGCCCTTCGCGCTCGGCGAGGCTCGCCATGACCGACAGGCTGTCGCCGAGGATCATGCGGTTCGACCAATTGGCGTCGTGCTGGTAGAACTCGGTCACCGCCTCCTTGTCCGGCAGCCCATTGAAATCGGCGAACAGGTCCGGCACCGGCGGGTTCGCCTCTTCCCGTCGCTCCCGGCTTTGCCGCAGCAGATCGTCGATCAGCACCTTCGGGTGCACCTTTTCCTGGATGTAGAGCGGCGGCGCCTGGACGATCAGGTCGGACCAGTCCTGCTCGTCCTTGCCGCGCCAGACGAGCTGCGGATCGAGATCGCGGTTGCGCCGCTCATAGGCCAGGCGGATCGGACTCTTGTCCTTCTCGTCCATCACCGGTTCGAGTTCGGCCGTCGGGATGTTCCGGCGCTTGTCCTTGTGCCGCATCGCCTCGACTGCGATTTCCCGCTTTGGCATGTGCTTCGCTATCCTTTTCAGCCAGAAACCGGCGTTATGAGCCAGGCTCGTGGTTGGCCGCGCGCAGCCGCGCCGCCAATTCGTCGATGACATCGAGGGCCCGGCGCAGCTCGTCCTCGTCCGGCACAGGGGGTGCTTCGTCGGACGGGTAGCGATAGAGGAAGGCCCAATCGCTCCAATTCTTGGCCGCGGCTACCAGCTCCTCGATTTCAGGGAAACTCTTGGCGGCCGCGGCTCCCAATCGATCGAGCGCATGCGTCTTGCCGCCGCGCTTGCCCGCGAGCGTCAGGAAACCCTTGAGCAGCTTTTCCAGGGCTTGCTGACAGTGGAAGGGGGCACTCGGACGCAGCGAAGGGACGGTCAGGAGAGCTTGGGCCGCATTGCGATCGAGCTGGGCCACTTCGAGCCAGCGATTCACCGCTTCCCATCGGGCACGCGGGTCCGGCGCTTTCATGCACGATCCTTTAGGCGAGCCATAGACGACGATCCCGTCGGCGTCGGCTTCGGCGGCGAGGGTGTTGACGACGGCACGGTTGCGCTCGAAATCTTTGGCGCGCATCGGAAATATGTCGGCGTCGCGCTTCGACCGGTACGCCCCAAAGCCGTCCTGCCAATGCAGCTTTTCGGGCGGCGTGTCGTCGTCGACGATGACGAGGAGATCAATGTCGCTGTCGCGCGAAGCTTCGCCGCGCGCCTGCGAGCCGAACAGGATCACCCGCTGCGGGTTGAAATAATCGACGACCGGGTCGAGCAGATCGCGAGGGAACGCGTCTGGCCGGATGAGCGCCGTGCGTCCTTCGAGACGGCCGCTTCGCGGCCTCCTCAGGATGAGGTAATTTCTTTCGTGCCATCAACGGGTTGACCTCATCCTGAGGAGCGCTCCGCAGGAGCGCGTCTCGAAGGACGCACCGACGCTGATGCAGCGCGGCGTGACAGAGCGGGCAGCGCTGCCAAATCGCCTCGGATCAGTGCTTCTTTCTTCTCGCGTCGCCAGCCCTTGACTTGCCGTTCAGCGGAGACGGCGTCTACCACCTGTGCAAAGTGTTGGCTGAAGACGAGCGTCGCCGGTCGTCGCAGGGCGGTGTAGCCATCAAAGGCTCCGGCGTCGTGTTCCGCAATGCGCTTTTCGAGGCTGCCGCGGGTCGTGCCGACATAGTACGAACCATCGGCGCAGCGCAGGATGTAGAGGTAGGCGCTCATACAGTCTTTCCGGTAACGGCGCGCTCGATTAGCGCGTCGAAGTTCGCGGCAATCGCGTAAACCAATTCCTTGAACTCGGCGAAGGCCCATCGGCCGAACGTGCCGAGGTTGTTGACCCCCGGCACCCAATAGGCGTCCATCGTGTTCGCCTTGTCTTTGGCGTCCTCACCGCGATAATCCTTGATCTCGACGACGAGGTTCAACAGGTCCTCGTCGCCGTGTCCGTCATCAACCCGCACGATGAAGTCGAGCAAGTATTTCTTTGGTGCGGCGCCGAGCAGATAGGGCACCTCGAAGCCGAGGCCCTGGGCGCGGGGTAGGCATAAGGCGAATTGAGGATCGGCCGCTCGAAAAAGCTGTCGTCCATATGCCGTCCCCCTGTCGTCACCGCGCTTGTAAGCGAGGTTACCGGCCCCAAGATAAACCAATCGTTGCGAGCGCCGGGAGTCTCAGAAGAATCGATCGAGCCATGGAAGTGCCAATCTGCGATGGAAGAGCGCGGCAAAGCGCCGGGCTGGCGAGCACTTCAACCTGGAGGCTAGATTTTGCTGCAGATTCGCTGCTGATGACGCAACGGGACAATCGTCTATTCAATTTATGATTGTGGTTCGCGGCAACCGGTCGTCGAACGGAAGAGCGCGGAATCACCCGACGATTTCGTCCTTCCGGTAGCCCTGGGCGTAGAGCAGACCGGTCAGATCGGCGTGGTCGAGACGCCAGCGTGCGATCCCGGCAACCGCGGGCTTGGGGCGGAAAGCGATCCCGATGCCGGCGGCGGCCAGCATCGAGAGGTCGTTGGCGCCGTCGCCGACGGCGATCGTCTGCGCCGGCGGAATGCCGAACTCGGCGGCGAGAGCGAGCAGCGCCTCCCGCTTGGTCTCGCGGGTCACGATCGGCGGCCGCACCGTGCCGGCGATCCGCCCCTCCGCAAGGTCGAGGCGGTTGGCGACGACGCGGTCGAAGCCGAGGGCGGCCGCGACCGGCTCGGCGAAAACCGTGAACCCGCCCGAGACGAGCGCCGTCGCCGCACCATGGCACCGCATCGTCGCGACGAGCGCCCGCGCTCCCGCCGTCAGCCGGATCCGCGCGGCCGCTTCTTCGAGCACGCGAGCCTCGATCCCTTTGAGCAGCGCGACGCGGGCTTCGAGGGCCTCGGTGAAGTCGATCTCGCCGTTCATCGCGCGGCGCGTGATGTCCGAAACTCGCGGGCCGAGCCCGAGGGGTTCGGCGAGCTCGTCGAGCATCTCATTCTCGATGATCGTCGACTCCAGATCGGCGACGAGCAGCCGCTTGCGCCGCCCTCTTTCGGGTTGAACGAGAACATCGATCGCCGCACCGTCGATCGCCGCGCGCGCTCTTTCCTCCGCTCCCACAGCGTTGCGGGCATCGAGGACGAGGTCGCAGGCCGCCCCCGGGGCGAGCCAGATCGGCTCGCGCCCGATGCCCAGGGCCGCGGCGACCGCCGGGGCGAGGCGGGGCAGACGCGACCGGCCGCCGAGCCCGGCGATCAGGGTGAGGACCATCCCCATGGGGCGGCCTCCTACTCCCGAAATCGCAACCGCCACAAGACGGCCCGCACAGCCGGCGAGAGCGCACCGCCCGTCCTCGTCATCGCGGGTCCCGACCGCGAGCGGCAAATCGGCTCTGGCACTCGAGCTGGCCGAGGCCTTCGGCGGCACCGTCATCAACGCCGACAGCCGGCAGATTTATCGCGATCTGCGCATCCTGACGGCGCGCCCCGACGCGGCCGCCGAGGAGCGGGCGCCGCATCGGCTCTACGGCTTTCTCGATGCCGCCGAGCGCGGCTCCGTCGCGGATTGGCGCGCCCTCGCACTCGACGCGGTCGCGGCCGCGACGAGTGCCAAGCGGCTGCCGATCCTGGTCGGCGGCACCGGCCTCTACCTCCGGGCGATCGAGAAAGGGCTGGCCCCGGTTCCCGCAATCCCCGAACAGATCCGGCTCGAGGCGGCCGAGCTCCATCGGCTTCTGGGCGGGGTCGCGTTCCGCGAGCGACTCGCAGAGCTCGACCCGGCCGGCGCCGAACGCCTCTTTCCCGGCGATCGGCAGCGCCTCGTCCGAGCCTACGAGGTCGTCCGCGCTACCGGTGTGCCGCTCGCCATGTGGCAACGCCGGCCTCATCCGTCGTCCCCCTATCGTTTTTTCACGATCCTGCTCGAGCCGCCGCGGGACAGGCTCTATGCCGCCTGCGAGGGTCGCTTTACCCGGATGATCGAGGCGGGTGCGCTCGCCGAAGCGGCAACCCTCGCCGCCCGCGGTCTCGATCCCGACCTGCCGGCGATGAGGGCGGTCGGGTTGCCCGAGCTTCTACGCCATCTGCGCGGCGAGACGCCGCTCACCGAGGCCATCGCGGCGGCACAGCGCGCCACCAGGCGCTACGCGAAGCGTCAGACGACCTGGTTTCGCCATCAGACTGTCCCGGACCTGAGGCTCGACGAGCAATTTTCGCAAGGTTTGCTGCGCCGCTCCCGCCAGTTTGTTCACCAGTCTGTGTTGACCGGATAGATCGGGCTGACTACGGTGCGCCGCACAACGAAAGGAGCGCGTCATGTCGGCCGAGCCGATGAGCGGAGCAGAAATCGTCATCCGAGCTCTGGTCGACCAGGGCGTCGATGTCGTTTTCGGCTATCCGGGCGGCGCGGTCCTGCCGATCTACGACGCGCTCTTCAAGCAGAATGCGTTGCGCCACATTCTGGTGCGGCACGAGCAAGGTGCCGTCCATGCGGCCGAGGGCTATGCACGCTCGACCGGAAGGGTCGGGGTGGTGCTGGTGACGAGCGGACCCGGGGCGACGAACGCCGTCACCGGGCTCACCGACGCGTTGATGGATTCGGTGCCGATCGTCTGCCTGACCGGACAGGTGCCGACGCACCTGATCGGCAACGACGCCTTTCAGGAGGCCGATACCACCGGCATCACCCGGCCCTGCACCAAGCACAACTATCTGGTCAAGGACGTCGGCGAACTGGCGCGCATGCTGCACGAGGCCTTCTACGTCGCGAAGAGCGGCCGGCCCGGGCCGGTTGTCGTCGATCTGCCCAAGGATATTCTGTTTGCGCCCGGTCCCTACAGCGGGCCGGGCAAGGGGCATCGCAAGAGCTACCGCCCACAGCTGCATCCCGATCCGGCGCGGATCGCCAAAGCCGTCGAGATGATCGGCGCGGCCAGGCGGCCGCTCTTCTACGGCGGCGGCGGGCTGGTCAATTCCGGACCCGAGGCTTGTGCGCGCTTCGCCGAACTGGTGCGGCTGACGGATGCGCCCTGCACCCTGACCCTGATGGCGCTCGGTGCGTTTCCCGCCGCCGACCCGCATTTCCTCGGCATGGTCGGGATGCACGGCACTTACGAGGCGAATTTGGCGATGCACGACTGCGACCTGATGATCGCCGTCGGCTCGCGCTTCGACGATCGGGTGACCGGCCGGCTCAACGCCTTCTCGCCTGGGTCGAAAAAGATCCACATCGACATCGACCCGTCCTCGATCAACAAGAACGTGCGCGTCGATCTGCCGATCATCGGCGATGTCGGCGCGGCGGTTTCGGCGATCCTCGCCGCCTGGCCAAAAGGGCCGCATCGCACCGACCACTCGGCGCTCGCCCAGTGGTGGCGGATGATCGACGGCTGGCGCGCCCGCGACTGCCTGCGTTATGACCGCAGCCGGCGCGATCTGATCAAGCCGCAATACGCGATCGAGCGGCTCTACGCGCTGACCCGCGAGCGCGACGTCTACATCACCACCGAGGTCGGCCAGCATCAGATGTGGGCGGCACAGTTCTTCAAATTCGAGGAGCCCTATCACTGGATGACCTCGGGCGGGCTCGGCACGATGGGCTACGGCCTGCCGGCGGCGATCGGCGTGCAGATCGCCCACCCCGAAGCGCTCGTCGTCGACATCGCCGGCGAAGCTTCGATCCTGATGAACATCCAGGAGATGTCGACCGCCGCCCAGTACCGGCTGCCGGTCAAGGTGTTCATCATCAACAACCGGTACATGGGCATGGTGCGGCAGTGGCAGGAGCTGCTGCACGGCGGCCGCTATTCCGAGAGCTACACCGCCGCACTTCCCGATTTCGTCAAATTGGCGGAGGCCTTTGGCGCGGTCGGGCGGCGGGTCGAGGACCCGGCCGAGGTCGACGCGGCGATCGGCGAGATGCTGGCGGTCGACCGCGCCGTGATCCTCGATGTCGTGGTCGATCAGGCAGAGAACTGTTTCCCGATGATCCCCTCCGGTGCCGCCCACAACGAGATGCTGCTCGGCCCCGAGGACGAGGCCCAGAAGCCGGTCTCGGAGGAGGGCATGGTTTTGGTTTGAGACGCCGGACGTGGCCGATCTCGAGCGACACGCGATCGCCGTCCTCGTCGACAACGAGCCGGGTGTCTTGGCCCGCGTCATCGGGCTCTTTTCCGGGCGCGGCTACAATATCGAGAGCCTGACCGTCGCCGAAGTCGACCGCCGCAACAGCCTGTCGCGGATCACCATCGTGACCTCGGGAACGCGCATGATCATCGAGCAGATCAAGGCGCAGCTCTCGCGCCTGGTTCCGGTCCACAAGGTCCACGATCTGAGCGACGAGGGCCCCTTTGTCGAGCGCGAGATGGCGCTGATCAAGGTCGCGGGCAAAGGCGATACGCGCATCGAGTCGCTCCGTCTCGCCGACATCTTCCGCGCCCGCGTCGTCGATTCGACGACTGAGAGCTTCGTCTTCGAGATGACGGGATCGAGCGAAAAATTGAACGCCTTCATCACCCTGATGGAGCCGCTCGGGCTCGTCGAGGTGTCGCGCACCGGCGCCGTCGCAATCTCACGCGGCCCGGCAAGCTTTTAGGCGGTCCGAACGAGCGCTCGCGGACTCAGGCGGTCAGGCGGGCTTGCGGACGATGCGTCGGTGTTCGGTCAAGGGCGGTGCCGACCGCCTCTGCGATCGAGGCAAAACCGTCGCTCCGCAACAAGCCGACCAGCCCCGATTTGATCTCGCCGACGAGGCCGGGTCCGGCGAAGACAGCCCCGATTTGATCTCGCTGACGAGGGCGGGGCCGGCAAAGACGAGGGCGGTATAGAGCTGGACCAGGCTGGCGCCCGCGCGGATTTTTGCATAGGCATCCTCGGCACTAGCGATCCCGCCAACGCCGATCAGCGGCAGACGCCCTTGGGTCAGCCGATACATATCGGCGAGAAGTGCGGTCGATGGCGCGAATAGCGGGCGGCCGCTGAGCCCGCCTGCCTCGTGCGCATGGCGGCTGACGAGATCGGGCGGGCGATCAACCGTCGTATTCGACACGATCAGGCCATCGATGCCGGTATTGAGCGCGACTTGCGCGATGTCCCGACGCTCTTCGGGTGTCAAATCGGGCGCGATCTTGACCAACAACGGCACCCGGGAAGCGGCTTCCTCGCGCGCGCTCATCAGCCGGCGCAGCAGTGATCCGAGCACCTCGGGAGCCTGGAGATCGCGCAGCCCGGGCGTGTTTGGCGAGGAGACGTTGACGACCAGATAGTCCGCAACCCTCGCCGCTTTCCGGACGCCCGCGGCGTAGTCGGCTGCCGCATCGCCGGCGTCGCGGTTCTTGCCGAGATTGACGCCGACGATGCCCGAACGGGCGCGCCGCGACAGCCGCTCGACGAACGCATCGAGCCCGCCGTTGTTGAAGCCCATCCGGTTGATGATCGCCTGATCTTCGTCGAGACGGAACACCCGCGGCTTGGGGTTGCCGGGCTGCGGGCGAGGCGTCACGGTGCCGACCTCGACAAAGCCGAAGCCGAGGCGATGCATCGCGCCCGGCGCGCGGGCGTCCTTGTCATAGCCGGCCGCGAGCCCCACCGGGTTCGGGAAGTCGAGACCCCAGAGGCGTTGCGCTAGCACCGGCGGATCGGGTTCCTGCGCGGCGGTGCCGGCGAGAAACCGACTGGCACCAAATTCGAGCGCCCGCAATGTCAGCTCGTGCGCGGCCTCCCGTGGCAGTCGGCGCAAGGCAGGGCGGATCAGCCGATAGAGGCTTGGCATCGCCGGAACTCGGTCGCCATTCGCAGATATGGTAGATCATACCAGTCATGTCCGAAGGCAATTAGGAACTTGCGTCGCGGCGGGTGTTGGTGCCGCACGCTCCGGTCATCGTTGCCGGCTTCCGTGAGGTCATGTGGCTCAGCCCGGACGGCGAGATCGAAGCGCTGGCGCCGGCCGAGGCGCGAAGCCGGGTCGAGCACGAAACGCCCATGCTCTGCCACATCAGGGCCACCGCGCGGCGGCTCGACATGCCGGTTTTTCCCTCCCTCGATCTGCTCGAGCTCTTCGCCTTCGTCCGTCCGGCGAGGTTCTGCGTGCCGACGCCGCGCGGCCTCGCCGAAGCGCTCGGGTTGAGCTTGCCGCGCCGCCCGGCGGAAGCCTGCGTGACGCTCGCCACCGCGGCGCACGCGTTGCTCGAGGAACTCGGTCAGGAGATCGACGCCGAGACGCGCACAGTGGCGGAGGCCATGGGTCGCGGCGGCTGGCTCTGGGCTCCGGCAGTTGTCGCGGCATTGCCTCCCGGCGACCCCGACGCGCCGCGGCGGGCCGCAGGGCTTCGCGTGTGGACGGGGCTTGCCGAATGGAGCGAGCCGGCGCCTGGGCCGCCGCCGGGCAACGAACCGGTGCGTCCCGAGGAAGCACGCGCACGGCTCGCCGAGCTGCTCGGCGCCGCCGCCGAGCCGCGGCCGCAGCAAGCCGATTACGCCGCTGCGGTGGCCGCCGCCTTCGCGCCGCGCGATCACTCCGACCGGCCGCAAGCGGTCCTCGCCGAAGCCGGGACGGGGGTCGGCAAGACGCTCGGCTATATCGCGCCGGCGAGCCTCTGGGCCGAGAAGAACCGCGGGTCGGTCTGGATCTCGACCTACACCCGCAACCTGCAGACCCAGATCTCGGGCGAGCTCGACCGGCTCTATCCCGATCCCGGGCAGAAGCAGCGCCGCGTCGTCGTCCGCAAAGGGCGCGAAAACTTTCTCTGTCTGCTGAATTACGAAGAAGCGGTGGGCGCCGCGCTGATGCGGCCCGGGAAATCGCTGGCGCATCTCGGGTTGATCGCCCGCTGGATCGGCGCGAGCAACTCTGGAGATCTGGTGGCCGGCGACTTCCCGGGCTGGCTTGCCGAGCTCATCGGATTTGGGCGCGTCAACTGGCTGGCCGATCGCCGCGGCGAATGCGTCCACTCGGCCTGCCCGCATTTTCGCCGCTGCTTTGTCGAGAAGAACATCCGCAAGGCGCGGCAGGCGCGCATCGTCGTCGCGAACCATGCCCTCGTCATGGCGCAGGCGGCGCTCGGCGGCCTCGACGACGCGACCGTCCCGACCCGTTACGTCTTCGACGAAGGCCACCACCTGCTTGCCGCAGCCGACGGCGCCTTCGCCGTACGCCTGTCCGGCCGGGAAGGGCGCGAGCTGCGCCGCTGGATCGTCGGCGCCGAGGGCAGCCGAGGGTCTCGCGCGCGGGGTCTGCGGCGGCGGATCGGCGATCTCGTCGAGGGCGACGAAGAGGGCGCCAAGGCGCTGATCGACGTCATCGCCGCGGCACGCATTCTCCCCGGCGACGACTGGGCGCAGCGGGTCGCCGAAGCGCGCGGCCAGCAGGGGTTCGAAAAGTTTCTCGTGCTGGTCCGCCAACAGGTTCTGGCGCGCGCCGTACTCGCCGACAACGGCTACGGCCTGCAGGCCGAGGCGCGGCCGCCGGTCGAGGGCTTGGTTGATGCGGCGCTGTTGCTCGCCGACGGCCTCGAGCGCCTGGCAGCCGCATTGAAGCGGCTCTGCGACATGCTGCGAAGAAAGCTCGAAGATCCCGACAATCCGCCGGATGCCGGCCTGCGCCAGCGTCTCGACGCGACGATCCGCAGCCTCGACCGGCGCGGCGAGCTGCAGCTCGCCGCCTGGAGCCGGCTGCTGCGCGACCTCGGCGAGCCGCCACAGGCCGAGACCGTGGAATGGCTGGCAATCGACCGGATCGACGGGTTGGAAACCGATCTCGGGGTCAACCGGAACTGGGTCGACCCGGGCATCCCGTTCGCCGCGGTGGTGGCGCAGCCGGCGCATGGCCTCGTCGTCACCTCGGCGACCTTGACCGACGGTGCCGCCGATCCCGAGATCGCCTGGCGCGGCGCCGAGGCCGGGACCGGCCTGCGCCATCTGCCGGCAAGCCCGGCCGCCGCGCGCATCGCCTCGCCGTTCGACTATGCGGCGCAGACGCGCATTTTCGTGATCACCGACATCCCGCGCGACGACATCGGACAGGTCGCGGCGGCCTATGCGACGTTATTCGTCGCAGCGCAAGGGGGCGCGCTCGGCCTATTCACCGCGATCACGAGGCTGCGCGCCGTGCATCAGCGCATTGCGCCCGCGCTCGAGGCGCGCGGGCTGTCGTTGCTCGCGCAGCACGTCGACGCGATGTCGACCGCCACGCTCGTCGACATCTTTCGCGCCGAGGAGGATTCCTGCCTGCTCGGCACCGACGCTGTGCGCGACGGTATCGACATCCCGGGCCGCTCGCTGCGTCTCCTGGTCTTCGATCGCGTTCCGTGGCCGCGCCCGGACATTTTGCACCGCGCCCGCAAACCGGTATTCGGCGGTGCGCAGTACGGCGAGCGGATCGCCCGGCTGCGCCTGCGGCAGGCCTATGGCCGGCTGATCCGCCGCGCCGACGACCGCGGCGTCTTTGTCATGCTCGACCGTGCCCTCCCGTCGCGCCTCCTCGCCGCCTTTCCCGACGGCGTCGCTGTCGCACGTGTACCGTTAGCGCAGGCCGCCGAGGCGATCGCCCGGTTTCTCGACATGCCCCCGCCCCTGGTGGCGGGGGAAGCGACCGGAGGGCTTGACAGGCCTGTCCCGCTCTGGTCTGAGGCTTTGTTACCTGACCTCTGAGGACTCGGTATGCTCGACCACCACCGCGCGCTGATCTATACGATGGTGATCGTCTCGGCGGCCGAGAGCGAGATGCCCGAGGCGGAGCTCCGCATCATCGGCGATATCGTCGGCGACCTTCCGGTCTTTCGCGATTTCGACCAAAACGAGCTGCCGGGGTTGCTTAACGACTGTACCGAGCTGGTCGGCCGGGAGAACGGGCTCGACATGACTTTGAAGGCGATCAAGGGCGCCCTGCCCGCCAAGCTGCGCGAGACCGCTTATGCGATCGCCTGCGATCTCGTCGCATCCGATGGCGAGGCCACGCAAGGGGAGCTGCGGATCCTCGAGCTGTTGCGTGACCGGCTCAACATCGACCGGCTGATCGCCGCTGCCATCGAGCGCGGCGCGCGGGCGCGATTTCGGACATTGTAGCACGGCGCATCAGTCGCGAGATCCATCCGGAAGCGCGCGTCTGACTGCCGCCTGTATTTCGGGCGACTGGGCCGCCAGCGCGTCGCACAGCCGGCCGAGCTGCCGTCGCAGGTCGTAGACCTGGTCGAGCAGGCCGAGGACGAGCGACAGCGCCTCGTCGTCGATCGCAAACTCCCGGCGGACCTCGAGGATCAGCTCGACCCGCGCGACATCGATCTCATGAAAGATCCAGGTCGTGCCGCGCCGCTCGGGCAGCACCCAGCGGTTTTCGACCCAACGGACGAGTTCGCGTCGATCGAGCCCTACGATGCGGTCGAGGAGCTCCTCTAAGGCGATCACGAGGGCATTCCCTGCCGCGGATCAAACGGGTGCCGCGACGCCCATTTTTCGAGAAACTCCGCGAGTTCCGGGTCACCGCTCGGGCCGATCACCACCTTCAGGGTCACGTATTGATCGCCCGGGTTCGGCTTGCGCTGAATTCCTTTGCCGCGCAGGCGCAGTTGCGACCCGGTATCCGAACCCTTCGGGATCGTCATCGTCACCGGCCCGGTCACCGTCGGCACCGTCACCCTGGCGCCAAGCACCACCTCGGCGAGGCTGACCGGCAGCTCTATCTGAATGTTGTCGCCATCACGGCGGAACAGAGGGTGAGGTGCGACATGCACCTCGATCAGCGCGTCGCCGGCCGGACCGCCGCCGAGGCCGGGTCCGCCCTTCCCTCGCAGCCGCAGCACCTGACCGTCGGTGATCCCGGGCGGTATGGTGACGTCGAGCCATTGCTCGGGAGCCAGTGACAGGCGTTTCTTCGCGCCGGTTGCCGCCTCGACGAAGTCGACCGTGAGAGTGAAGAGCCGGTCGCCGCCGCGCGCCTTGAATCCCTCGCCGCCGCGACCCCGCCGGCCACGCCCGGCAGAGCCGAAAGCGGCGAACAAATCCTCGAGATCTCCCAGATCCATTTCGCCTTCGGGCTGGTATTTCCGACCCTCCGCCCCCTCGGCATAGCCGCGATAATACGAGCGCGGCGGCCGCTCGGCGCCGGTCTCGTCGATCTCTCCGCGGTCGTAGCGCGCTCGCTTTTCCGGATCCGAGAGGAGGTCGTAAGCGGCCGAGACTGTTTTGAACCGTTCCTCCGCCGCAGGTTTCCCCGGGTTCAGATCAGGGTGAAGCTCCTTGGCGAGCTTGCGATAGACCGTGCGGATCTCGTCGGCGCTCGCGTCCGGCTTGACACCGAGCACCTCATAGGGCGTTTGCGCCGCCATCCGGGGTTAGCGCTGGCGCACTCGCGCGCGCTGGGCGGTGACTGGTTCGATGCGAACAGCAACGGTGCGCTCCGAGCCGCCGCGGATGACGGTGAGGTCGACCTCGTCACCGATTTTCGCCAGAACGACGCGGTTTTTCAACTCGGCGCCGTTATGGATCGGCGTACCGTTAACCGCGACGACGAGGTCGCTAGTCCGCAAGCCGGCGCGTTCCGCGGCCGAGCCGGGCTCGACCTTGGCGATCACCGCGCCTTGCGTATACGTCGTCCCGAGCGCCTGGGCGACGTCGGGCGAAAGATCCTGGATCGCCACCCCGATGCGGCCGCGCTTGATCTCGCCGTGGTTGATCAGCTGTTCCATGACCTGGCGCGCGATGTTGATCGGGACGGCGAAGCCGATGCCGACATTCCCGCCGCTGGGCGCCTCGATTGCGGTATTGATGCCGATGATCCGCCCTTGCAGATCGACGAGTGGACCGCCCGAATTGCCGGGATTGATCGCGGCGTCGGTCTGGATGAAGTCCTCGTAGCCCTCGATGCCCAGCCCGGTGCGGCCGAGCGCGCTGACGATCCCCGAGGTCACCGTCTGACCGAGGCCGAACGGATTACCGACAGCGAGGACGAAATCCCCGACCTGCAGGCGATCGGAATCACCTATCGGCACCGCCGTCAGACCACCGGCGGGGATTTGCAGCACGGCGATGTCGGTTTCGGGGTCGCGGCCGATCAACCGCGCCTTGAGCCGCCGATTGTCCTTTGTGGTGACCTCGATGCTGGTGGCGTTCTCGACGACGTGGGCGTTAGTCAGCACATAGCCCTGCGCGGCGTCGACGATCACGCCGGAACCGGTCGCCTCGGTCTCGCGCTCGATCGGCTGCTGCTGCTGCAGGTTGAAGAAGCGGCGGAACAGCGGATCCTGCAGCAGCGGGTTGTCCTCGCGCATCCGACCGCGCACCGAGATGCCGACGACGCCTGGCGTCACCCGGCTGACGACCGGGGCGACGGTCTGCATCGGAGCCCCGCCGACCTCGGGTATCGGCGCGCCTGCGAGGGCAGAAGATAGGGTGCCCGTCATCAGAGCGATCCCGCCTGACAGAACGAGCGCTGGCATGACCCGGTTCATGGCTGCAAGGACCCTAGGGGTGGCGTTCGGCCGCGTCAGGTGAACGACACCCCTCGTGTGTAAGTTTCCGTAGCCCTCTATCTAACCCCTCGCGCGATCGCTTCAAGGGAAGCCCCCGGCGGGCTTGGCAGCAGCTCCGGTCATCGGCTGCTAATCGCTTGTTTTAATTCATTTTTTGGTTGAAACGGAGCGCTCGATCGCGCATCCTCGTTTGGCCGGATAGGGCAGACCGCAATGAGCACGACAGTGAGCAACGTCAAGCAGGAGATTCGCGACTATCGGCTGACGACCGCGGAAATCATCTACCACCTTCCGGACCATCCCGATCTGTTGCAGAGCTTCGTCTGGCAGAAGTTCGATCTTGCGCCGGATTTCCCGGAGCTGCGCCGGTTCTTGGAGTTCTGGAGCCGCAACATCGAGGGCAAGCTCCATTCCGTGCGGGTCGGCCAGGCGAGGCTTTCCGGACGGCCCAGGTTCCGCTGCGTCACCACCGCGCACCGGTTGCATTAGTCCGGGGCATCGAGCTCGCTCTTTCGCCGCAGTTGTCATTTCGCGGCAGCAGCCTCACCTTGCCCGACGCCGACTTTGCGGAGGATCGGGCCCCTTGTCGATATCGGCGACCGCGTCACCGACCGTTGAAAGTGCCGCCGCGAGCGACAGGCCCGGCACAATCGCGGCCTGGCTTTTCGTCTGCTGCGCGATGATCTTTCTGATGGTGGTGGTCGGCGGGATCACGCGGCTTAGCCTGTCCGGCTTGTCGATTACCGAATGGCAGCCGGTAATCGGCATCGTCCCGCCGCTCTCCGCGGCCGACTGGGCCACCGAATTCGCCAAGTACAAAGCGGTCCCCGAATACCGGGCGGTTCATTTCGCGATGAGTTTGGACGAGTTCAAAAGCATTTATTTCTGGGAGTATGCGCATCGGTTGTTGGGACGGCTGATCGCCCTCGCCTATGCCGTGCCGTTCATGTGGTTTCTGGTGCGTGGGCGGCTCCCGCGGCGGCTGGTGCCGCCGCTCGTCGGCATTCTGCTGCTCGGTTCCGCGCAGGGCGCGCTCGGCTGGTACATGGTCGAGAGCGGGCTCGCCGACCGGGTCGAGGTCAGCCAGTACCGTCTCGTCGCCCACTTGGCGCTGGCGCTCGCCATTTACGCGGCGATCCTGTGGGTCGCGCTCGGCATTGTGCGGGGACCAGAGCAGCGGGATCAGGGACGGGTCTGGCGGCGGAGCGCCGAAGCCATTCTATTCCTCGTCGCCTTGACGATAGCGGCGGGCGGGTTTGTCGCCGGCACCCGCGCCGGGCTCATCTACAACACCTTCCCGTTGATGGACGGCAAGGTGGTGCCCGAGGACTACGCCCGGCTGCACCCCTTCATCCTGAACTGGTTCGAGAATGTCGCGGCGGTGCAGTTCGACCACCGCCTCCTCGCTGTAGCAACGGCCGCCCTCATCGTGCTGGTGTGGGCGGCGGGTCAAGGTAGGGTTCTGCAGAAACCGGCTCGTGCCGCGCTGCACGGGCTGCTCTTCGTGGCCCTGCTGCAGGTGGCGCTCGGCATCGCCACCCTGGTGCTCGTTGTTCCCCTCCCGCTCGCCGCCGCGCATCAGGCGGGAGCGGTGTTGCTGCTGACCTCAGCGATCGTCTTTCGGCACACAATGCGCGGTGCCGCGCATCGGTTTTGAATGCATGGCGCCGGTTAGCGGGACCGAGGGATACGCCGCGGAGGCGGAGAATCTCGTCGAACGGTACGAGAATATTCCGTTTGCCGACGTTCACCGGTCCGTGCTGCATCTGATCCCGGCGGCTCCATGCCGGGTCCTGGATATCGGCTCCGGAACGGGGCGCGATGCGGCCGCGTTCGCCGCGATGGGGCACCGCGTGGCCGCCGTCGAGCCGACTGCCGAAATGCGGCTGCGCGCGATTGCGCTTCACCCGTCGCCCCAAATCGAATGGCTCGACGACAGCCTTCCCGATCTGGCCGAGGTCATCCGACGCGGCGAGCAGTTCGACGTCGTCATGCTGACGGCGGTGTGGATGCACTTAGACGAGCTGCAACGCCGTCGCGCCATGCCTCGCGTTGCCTCCTTGCTGCGGGCCGGTGGCGTCATGTGCATGACCCTCCGCCACGGGCCGGTTCCGTCGGGGCGTCGGATGTTCGAGGTGTCGGGTGACGAGACGACAGGGCTGGGCCAGGCCGCCGGGCTGCGGCTCCTGTTCAAAGAAGAGCGTTCGCCGTCCCTCAGACAGCCAGGGGTGAGCTGGACCCGCTTGGCCCTTGCCAGGCTCGCCTAGGCCCCTGAGGGCGGCGGTCATGGACGCCCGGCCGGCAGGGCCCATATAGTCTTCGTCCGCCTCGGGAGAAAACGATGGCCGATGACGGCGCCTTTTCGGCAAAGACCCTCGATGACTGGAGACACCTCGCCCGCTCGGAGCTGAACGGCAAGCCGCTCGAAAGCCTAGATTGGCTGACGCCGGAGGGCATCCGGGTCAAGCCGCTCTACACCGCCGAAGATCTCGCCGCCATCGATTGTGCGGCACTGCCGGGCTTCCCGCCTTACCTGCGCGGGCCACGCGCGACGATGTATGCCAACCGCCCGTGGACGATCCGGCAATATTCCGGTTTCTCGACGGCCGAAGAGTCGAACCGGTTCTATCGCGAGAATTTGGCGGCCGGGCAGATGGGGCTGTCGATCGCCTTCGATCTGGCCACCCATCGCGGTTACGACAGCGACCATCCGCGCGTCGTTGGCGATGTCGGCAAGGCGGGGGTGGCGATCAACTTTGTCGAGGACATGAAGATCCTGTTCGGCGGCATCCCGCTCGACCGGATGAGCGTGTCGATGACGATGAACGGCGCGGTACTCCCGGTGCTGGCCGGCTACATCGTCGCCGCCGAGGAGCAGGGTGTCGCCCAGGATAAGCTTACCGGCACAATCCAGAACGACATCCTCAAGGAGTTCATGGTCCGCAACACCTATATCTACCCGCCCGGGCCATCGATGCGGATCGTCGCTGACATCATCGAATACACCGCCCGGCACATGCCTAAATTCAATTCGATCTCGATCTCCGGCTATCACATGGAAGAGGCGGGTGCCACCTCGGTCCAGGAACTCGCCTTTACCTTGGCCGACGGTCTCGAATACGTGCGCGCGGCGTTGTCGCGCGGTTTGGCGATCGATGATTTCGCGCCGCGCCTTTCGTTCTTCTTCGGGATCGGCATGAACTTTTTCATGGAGATCGCGAAGCTGCGCGCCGCCCGCGTGCTGTGGGCGCGGCTGATGCGGCAGTTCGCGCCCCAGAACCCGGCGAGCCTCGCCTTGCGCATGCATTGCCAGACCTCAGGGGTCAGCCTGACCGAGCAAGACCCGCACAACAACATCATCCGCACCACGGTGGAGGCGCTCGCCGCGGTGCTCGGCGGCACCCAGTCATTGCACACCAACTCGTTCGACGAGGCGCTGGCCTTGCCGACACCCGCCTCGGCGCGGGTCGCCCGCAATACGCAACTGATCCTCGCCGAGGAAACCGGCATCCCGCACGTCGTCGATCCGCTCGGCGGCAGCTACTACGTCGAGAGCCTGACCCGATCGATCGCGGCGGCGGCGACGGCGCTGATCGACGAGGTCGAGGCGATGGGCGGAATGACCAAGGCGGTCGAAGCCGGCATGCCGAAACTGCGCATCGAGGAGGCGGCGGCGCGCCGCCAGGCGCGCATCGACCGCGGCGAGGAGACGATCGTCGGGGTCAACAAATACCAATCGGGCGAGGCGGCCTCGGTCGAGCTGCTCGATGTCGACAACACCGCAGTGCGCGACCAACAGGTCGAGCGCCTCGAGCGGATCCGCCGCCTGCGTGACCCCAAGCGCTGCCGCGCGGCGCTCGCCGCGCTGACCGCGTCGGCAAAGAGCGGCAAGGGCAACCTCCTGGCGCTGGCGATCGATGCGACGCGGGTGCGGGCAACGGTTGGCGAGATTTCAGACGCGCTCGAAAAGGTCTTCACCCGCCACCGCGCCCAGATCCGCGCCGTGTCGGGCGTTTATGGCGGACAATACGAGGGCGACGAAGGCTTTCGGCGGGTGCAGCGGCAGATCGAAGCGTTCGCCCGCGAGGAAGGCAGGCGCCCGCGCATGCTGGTCGCCAAATTGGGCCAGGACGGCCACGACCGCGGCGCCAAGGTGATCGCCACCGCCTTTGCCGATATCGGCTTCGACGTCGATATCGGCCCGCTGTTCCAGACCCCGGACGAGGCGGCGCGGCAAGCCGTCGAGAACGACGTCCACATCGTCGGCGTGTCGAGCCAGGCGGCCGGCCACAAGACCCTGGTCCCGGCGCTGATCGACGTTTTGCGGCGCGAAGGTGCGGGCGACATCCTCGTCGTCGTCGGCGGCGTCATCCCGCCCAAAGACTACGATTTTCTGAAGCGGGCCGGGGTCGGCGCGATCTACGGCCCTGGCACCAACATCCCGCAAGCCGCCGCCGAAATCCTCTCACTAATCCAAAAACACCGCCTCGCGGCTTGACCATCGGCCGTCGGTACAGGCAAAAGCCGGGTAATTTGTCGGGATTCAGACCCGCGTGGCATTTCCTGTGTTCTGGGGACGAACGACTAAACCAGCTTCTGCAAGATAGTCACATATTCGGCCAATGCCAAATCTTGGAGAAGGCACGCTGCATCGACGCTGAACCACTGAATCTCGGAATGTTCGTCGCCAACAATCCCCGGTTCGCCCCCTTTCCAGGTGTTCACAGCATACATATGATAGACAACGTCACCGTTGATTTGTGAGTTTGGCTCGCTGATTGTTCCGAGTTTTCTATACGCAACCGGCGTTAACCCCACTTCCTCTTGCAGCTCCCGCACGAGAGCGTCGTCCAGTGACTTACCCGATTCGACATGGCCGCCGGGGAAACTCCAGCAATTAGGATAGGCCGTCCGCTCCGAACTGCGCCTGGCAAGAAGGACGGTATTGGCCCTAAGGAGCAGGGCATTCACGATGTCGGTCATCAACTCCGGCCCGGTGGACGTGGACCCTTCTGCCTGATTTGTATCACGAGTAAAGAGAGCCGTCGCTAGAGGCTATCGCAGCCAATACCTGGGTGATGGGGGCCTTCTACAAGGTCGATCCTGAGATCAAGCGCTTTTGCCCACGGCTCTTATGATCCTGAATTCGGGGTCTCCTCGTCGCCCCAGGCGAACACGAAACCTTGGGTCATATAGGTTCTATCAATAGTGGCGTCCTGGGTTTCGAAGCCATCGGGATAGTCGCGGAAGCCCGGCTTATCACGCAGCAGAGAGAGAGCCTGTTCGGCCTTTTCCTGGGTTGAATAGATGCCGAGCATCAGTTCATGGTCTCTGCCCTCTTCGTCGACGCACCTGTGCCACAATACATATACCGTCTTCATGTTTGTTCTCCTCAAATGCGATCGTCGTCAGGCAAGAGAAGCGAACGAGGGTCACGAAAATTGCGATCTCCGAACTTCTTTAATTGGTTATATTCGGGATCTGATCGGTTCCAATTGCCTCTCCCATACTGTTGGTCCATCAAGCGCTCCGCAAAACCGCGCCCGTTCTCGCCGACATAAGGCCGGTTGCCGCGTGCCCAACTGGGGATCTGCTTTGCGCCTTCTTTGCCGCTCAACCTGGGTATGGGTCCCTTGAACGGGCGAAACGTCTTAGGCGGCTCATCGAAGAATAAAGGCGGCCTGGCTCCGAATGGCAAGAGCTCCTGCACTGGCACCAAGGCGGGGTGATCGGCTGCTGCTTGACCCGAAGAGGAGACGCTTCCTTCTGCCGTCCATCGGCCGTGCCAGTCGCGCGGCTGGTCAGGGTTGAAGCCATGTTTCAGCAGCGCCTCGGCACGGGCTAGGGACGCCATGCGCTCCTTCGGGATCTCTCCGAGTCGTAAATGCAGCGCTGCGATCATCGCACGCGCGAGGTCGCCCTTTTCAAGGGCCGCCGCAACCCGGGGCAGCCTGGCAAAGCAACTTGTTGGGTCAGGAATCGATTTGTACGCGGCAGCAAGCAATATGGCAATCTCGTCCTGGGGCCGCAGGCGGTAAGCACCTTCGTGGTGCTCGATTAGCGCGCTGGGACCGAGAAAAAGGCCATCGCGCCCGCAATAAAGGCCGCCAGCTGAGCCCCGGCTCTCGGCAAGTTTGAACATCGTCCTATTTTATGCCTGCAGAACGAACCATGAATCTACGATATCACGGAGACCGTCAAGGTCTGGTCCCGAACCGCGCGCACGCGGCAGCTATTTGCGCTGGCTGCTGACCGCATGCTGCGCGACAGCGACCATCCGCGCGTCGTCGGCGATGTCGGCAAGGCGGGGTGGCGATCAACTCTGTCGAGGACATGAAGATCCTGTTCGGCGGCATCCCGCTCGACCGGATGAGCGTGTCGATGACGATGAACGGCGCGGTACTCCCGGTGCTGGCCGGCTACATCGTCGCCGCCGAGGAGCAGGGTGTCGCCCAGGATAAGCTTACCGGCACAATCCAGAACGACATCCTCAAGGAGTTCATGGTCCGCAACACCTATATCTACCCGCCCGGGCCATCGATGCGGATCGTCGCTGACATCATCGAATACACCGCCCGGCACATGCCTAAATTCAATTCGATCTCGATCTCCGGCTATCACATGGAAGAGGCGGGTGCCACCTCGGTCCAGGAACTCGCCTTTACCTTGGCCGACGGTCTCGAATACGTGCGCGCGGCGTTGTCGCGCGGTTTGGCGATCGATGATTTCGCGCCGCGCCTTTCGTTCTTCTTCGGGATCGGCATGAACTTTTTCATGGAGATCGCGAAGCTGCGCGCCGCCCGCGTGCTGTGGGCGCGGCTGATGCGGCAGTTCGCGCCCCAGAACCCGGCGAGCCTCGCCTTGCGCATGCATTGCCAGACCTCAGGGGTCAGCCTGACCGAGCAAGACCCGCACAACAACATCATCCGCACCACGGTGGAGGCGCTCGCCGCGGTGCTCGGCGGCACCCAGTCATTGCACACCAACTCGTTCGACGAGGCGCTGGCCTTGCCGACACCCGCCTCGGCGCGGGTCGCCCGCAATACGCAACTGATCCTCGCCGAGGAAACCGGCATCCCGCACGTCGTCGATCCGCTCGGCGGCAGCTACTACGTCGAGAGCCTGACCCGATCGATCGCGGCGGCGGCGACGGCGCTGATCGACGAGGTCGAGGCGATGGGCGGAATGACCAAGGCGGTCGAAGCCGGCATGCCGAAACTGCGCATCGAGGAGGCGGCGGCGCGCCGCCAGGCGCGCATCGACCGCGGCGAGGAGACGATCGTCGGGGTCAACAAATACCAATCGGGCGAGGCGGCCTCGGTCGAGCTGCTCGATGTCGACAACACCGCAGTGCGCGACCAACAGGTCGAGCGCCTCGAGCGGATCCGCCGCCTGCGTGACCCCAAGCGCTGCCGCGCGGCGCTCGCCGCGCTGACCGCGTCGGCAAAGAGCGGCAAGGGCAACCTCCTGGCGCTGGCGATCGATGCGACGCGGGTGCGGGCAACGGTTGGCGAGATTTCAGACGCGCTCGAAAAGGTCTTCACCCGCCACCGCGCCCAGATCCGCGCCGTGTCGGGCGTCTATGGCGGGCAATACGAGGGCGACGAAGGCTTTCGCCGGGTGCAGCGGCAGATCGAAGCGTTCGCCCGCGAGGAAGGCAGGCGCCCGCGCATGCTGGTTGCCAAATTGGGCCAGGACGGCCACGACCGCGGCGCCAAGGTCATCGCCACCGCCTTTGCCGATATCGGCTTCGATGTCGATATCGGCCCCTTGTTCCAGACCCCGGACGAGGCGGCGCGGCAAGCCGTCGAGAACGACGTCCACATCGTCGGCGTGTCGAGCCAGGCGGCCGGCCACAAGACGCTGGTCCCGGCGCTGATCGACGCCTTGCGGCGCGAAGGTGCGGGCGACATCCTCGTCGTCGTCGGCGGTGTGATCCCGCCCAAAGACTACGATTTTCTGAAGCGGGCCGGGGTCAGCGCGATCTTCGGTCCCGGCACCAACATCCCGCAAGCCGCCGCCGAAATTCTGTCGCTAATCCAAAAACACCGCCTCGCGGCGTGAGTCTCGGACCACTCGACGCTCGTATGGGCAGCTCAACGGCCGGGGCGGAAAGCAGCCACTTCGCCAGGCTTACGAAGCATCTTGTCTACTTCGCTCGCGTGCAACTCCTCGGCATAGACCATCTGGCGAGCGTATTCCTCGAGGGCCACCGAGCGCCCCTGGACACAGCTGAGCAGCTCACGATAGAGGGCGAGTGTCTTGCCTTCAGTCTCCAACGATTCGCGCAGGATCGCGCCGATATCGTGCTTATGGCTGTCCAGCAGGGCGCCGATCTCCAGCGACGGATAAGCCCCGAGTAGCGTAATCATCTCCCCCGCTTGCTGGGCGTGCGTCAGCAACTCGGCCGCCTGCTCGCGCAGCCAGGACACAATCGGGATTCGGTTGTGCCCGAACACAAGAAAAGAATAATGAGTGTATCGGACCACCCCAGCCAGTTCTTGCTCCAGAATACGGTTCAAGAGACTGATGGCTTTTTCTTTGTCCACCTCAGCCATTGCAAACTCCCTTCGCAGGCTCGCCGCGAGACCGGCATGTTGTTTTTAACTGCTCGACGGCAGCTTTTGTTCCCGGGTCGGCTCGATCGGCCTTTTGGGGTGTCAGGACCGCAGGGATTTAATCCACTGGTCGTCCGCGGGCCGCAACCCGGCCAAAATCGCCAGGGCTGAGCAATGTCTTGCCGACGTGTTGGCTGGATGCCGAGCTTAGCAGTAATCCTGTATTGCCCCAGCGACCGTGCTGTCGCTCAGCGAGGCGCCGCCGGCGCCCGCTTCCGCCTTCGCCGCCTCCTCGGCAAAGCCGCTGGCGCGGAACATCCGCTGATAGAACGGGAAGGTCGTGAACAAATTCGGCCCTAAGTCGTGCTCCTCGCAATTGCCATAATCACATGCTATATTGTCGGATTAAACTGCAGCTGCGCGGAGCCCGACCCGGCCGCACGGCTTCTCGGTGCTGGGTTGGAGAAGGGGTATTCAATCTATAGGAGATATCTCGCGGTAGACTCGCGATAGATTTGGCGACGAGCGATTGGCAGTGCTACTTGTGGTTGGGTTTACGGGACGAGCAGGATCTTGCCGATGTGGCGGCTGGATTCCATCAGGCGATGGGCCTCCGCGGCCTCGGTCAGCGGGAATTGCCGGTAGGTGAAGGGGCGCAGTTTGCCGGCCGCCCAGAGCGGCCAGACCTTTTCCCGGAGCGCGGCGACGATCGCGGCTTTCTCGGCGACGCTGCGCGAGCGCAGGGTCGAGCCCGTCACCGTCAGATGCTTGCGTTGGATCAGGCCGAAATCGGTCTCGACCTTGCTGCCATGCATCAGTGCAACGAAGCAAAGGCGGCCCTCACGTGCCAGGAGATCGAGCTGCCGCGGGATGTAGTCGCCGCCGACCATGTCGAGGATCGCATCGACGCCGCGGCCGCTGGTGAAATCCTTGCCGACCTGCACGAAATCCTGGGTGCGGTAGTTGATCGCGACATCGGCGCCGTAGTCCCGGCACGCCCGGCATTTCTCGTCCGAGCCCGCCGTCGCCAACACCGTGGCGCCGAACGCCTTGGCGAGCTGGATGGCGGTGACGCCGATGCCGCTCGATCCGCCCTGCACCAGGAACACCTCTCCCGCCTCGAGATGCATCCGCTCGAAGACGTTCGTCCAGACCGTGCAGAACGTTTCGGGCAGGCCGCCGGCGTCGACCAGGCCGACGCGCTCCGGCACCGGCAGGCATTGCACCGCCGGTACCGCGGCATATTCGCCATAGCCGTCGCCGATCATCAGCGCGCAGACCTGGTCGCCGACCCGCCACGGGGATGCGCCATCACCCACCTTCACCGCGGTGCCCGAGCATTCGAGGCCGGGGATGTCCGGCGCGCCGGGCGGCATCGGGTAGCGGCCCATGCGCTGCAGGCAATCGGCGCGGTTGACCCCGGCGGCGGCGATCCGGATCAACACCTCTCCGGCCTTGGGTTCGGGAACCGGGCGGGTCGCCGGCACCAGCATCTCGGGCCCGCCCGGTGACTTGATTTCGATTACGGTCTGAGAAGCGGGGATGTTGGCGAGCATCGAGGTCCTCCCGTTCGCGGCGCGGCCTCGCTAGTATAGCGCGGCGAGCCGACGGCGGGAGAAGGCGATGCCGATATTACAGGACAAGGTCGTGCTGGTGACGGGGGCCGGCGCCGGGATCGGTCGCGCCATCGCGCTCGCCATGGCCGCTGCAGGTGCCGCGGTTGCGGCCGCGGACATCGACCCTGCCGCAGCGCAAAGGACGGCGGATCAGGCGGCAACCAACACGCGCCGCGCGCTCGCCATCGAGGTCGATTGCGGCGACGTGGCACAGATCGACGCGATGGTCGGGCGCGCCGTCGCCGAGCTCGGCCGGCTCGATGTGATCGTCAACAATGCCGGGGTCACCCGCTACGCCCCTATCATGGACCTGACCGAAGCGGATTGGGACCGCATTCACCGGGTCAACGCCAAGGGCGTGTTCTTCTGCCTGCAGCGCGCCGCGCAGGAGATGATCCGGCAAAATCAAGTCGATGGGGGCGGCGGCCGGATCATCAACATCGCCTCGATTTCCGGGCGCGGTTATGCCGGCGCCTCCAATGCCGCCTACGCGGCGAGCAAGGGTGCGGTGATCGCTCTGACCAAGACCGCCGCGCAGCAGCTCGGACGCCACAACATCAACGTCAACGCGATCTGTCCAGGGGTCACCCGAACCGAGCTCGGGGCCCGCAACGCCCAGGTGCGAGCCGCCGAGCGCGGCATCACCGTGGCCGAGCTCCAAGCCGAGCAGGAGCGGGGGATCCCGCTCGGCCGCGCCAATCAGCCCGAGGATATCGCGGCGATGGCGGTCTTCTTGGCCTCGCCCGGTGCGCGCAACATCACCGGGCAAGCCTACAACGTCGACGGCGGATTGGTGCCGAGCTAACCGCAGCCCGCGTTGGCCCGTCCCCTACAGATCACCGCGGTCCGCCCGGCGCTGCCGCGTCTGCTGAGCGCGCGCGTACCGTTCTTCTATGGCTGGATCGTCCTCGCTAGCCTCTGCTGCGCCGGCTTTGCCCGCCAGGGCCCCGCCGTCGCGACATTGTCGATCTTTGTCGAGCCATTGACCCGCGAGTTCGGCTGGTCGCGCACCGCGTTCTCGGGAGCAGTCTCGCTCGGTGGTGTGCTGGCGGCCCTGTCATCGCCGCTGATCGGCCCGGTATTGGACCGCCACGGCGCGCGTCTCACCCTTTGCCTCGCCGTGCTGGTGACCGGAATGGCAATGATGCTGCTTTCGCTGACCCAGTCGCTGCTGATGTTCTATCTGTTGTTTTCCCTTGCTCGGATGAATTGGGCGGGGCCGTTCGATCTCGGCATTTATGGCGGCCTCAGCAATTGGTTCGTCGCCCGTCGCGCCTTTGCCACCTCGATCGCGACGGTGGCGCAGATGGCGGGGCTGGTCGTGATGCCGCTGATCGCCCAGCTGGCGATGCGGCAGCATGGCTGGCGCGGGGGTTGGCTGGCGATCGGAGAGGTTACATTACTGGTCGGCTTCCTGCCGGTCTGGCTGTTCATGGTGCGCCGGCCGGAGGATCTGGGGCTGCTTCCCGATGATCGTCGCGCGGCCGGGGCGGTCCCCCCGAAGACCGGGTCATCCGATTTCGCCGAGCCCAGTTTCTCGCGAACCGAAGCGATCGGCACCTCGGCATTCTGGTTGTTGCTGTTCTATACGGTGCTGGTCTATCCGGTACAGGCGGGGGTGAGCCTGCACCAGGCGGCGAACCTGATCGAGCGCGGCATCGAGCCGACCATCGCCGCGACGATCGTCAGTACGTTCTCGCTGATGTCGGCCGTGGCCAGCGTCGCCTGCGGGTTGTTGCCGCGAAGGATGCCGATCCGCTATCCGCTCGCGCTGATCGGCGGATTTCTCGCCGCCGGCACGCTTGCGATGGTCGGCATATCGTCGACAAGACAGGGATACATTGCCGCTGCTCTGTTCGGCTTCGGCATTGGCGGCGTCCTGACACTGCTGCCGATCGCCTGGGCCGACTATTTCGGCCGGGCAAATTTTGCCGCAATCCGCGGCGTCGCTCTATCGGCGCAGGTGCTGGCTCAGGCGTCGGGCCCGCTGATTTCGGGTGCGCTGCACGACTGGACCGGGAGCTATGAGCTATCGCTGCGATTCTTCGCGGTGTTGTCCTGCCTCAGCGTGGTCGCTGCGTTGGCGGCACGTCGGCCGCGTCAAACGGCGCCGGCTCGATGAACAATCCCACGGGTCAGCCGACCCCGCCGGGCCGCAATGATCCGTGCCCTTGCGGCAGCGGCCGCAAGTACAAACACTGCTGCCTCCGCACCCAGGCCGACCCGGCGTCCGGCGGGGAGGGACAGGGCCGGTCGGCATCGCCCGCCGCGCGGCGCCTGGCGGCGCGCCCTTATCTGGAGCTCGCCGAGCGCCTGCGGCGGGCCGGCCGCCTCGCCGAAGCGATCGCCCCGCTGCAGCAGGCGATTGGACTGGACCCAAGCAACGCCGTCGTGCACCACAATCTCGGCCTCGCCTGTCTCAGCTGCAATCGGCTTTCGGAGGCGGTGGCCCCGCTGCAGCGAGCGATCGCGCTCAAGCCCGATTTCGCCCACGCCTATCTGCTGCTCGGGATCGTCGCGCAAGGGCTCGGCCGCGACGGCGCCGCGATCGCGGCCTTTCGGCGCGCCGCCGGATTGGCACCCAGGCTTACGGCGGCGCATGACCGGCTGGGTGACCTGCTGTTCGCCGACGGGCAAACTGTAGAGGCTGCCCAGTGCTTCCGGCGGGCTACCCTGTCCTCCCCCGACCCGACCCAGGGGCAACTCTACGAGGCCAAGGCCTTTCTCGCCGAGGATGATACCGCCCGAGCGGAGGCGAGCCTTCGCCGCGCGCTCGCGTTGGACCCGAAGAGCGACGAGGCGCACCGAATGCTGGGGCAGCTCGCTTCGGAAACCGGCCGCTTCGAGGAAGCGCGGGCCCATTTCGAACAGGCGATTGCGGTCAGTCCGCACGTGCAGGAGTCGAGCTATCTCGGACTTGTCGGTTGCCAGCGGATGACCCAGGCGGACCGGCCGCTGATCGCCCGCATGAGCAAAATCCTCGAGAGCCAGTCGCTGGTAGCACTGCAGCGCATGAAATTGCATTTCGCGCTGGGCAAGGCGTTCGACGATTGCGGCGACTATGCCGAGGCGATGCACCACTTCGATGCGGCGAACCAAATCCGGCACGGCTCTGCCGCGTTCGACCAGAGGCACTTGGCGGCATTGGTGGATCGGCTGATCGCGCGGTGCACACCGGATTACTTCGCCCGCGGCGCCGGGATCGGCGTCGACGACGAGACGCCTCTGCTGATCCTCGGCATGCCGCGGTCAGGGACGACCTTGGTCGAGCAGATCATTTCCAGCCACCCCGGCGTCGGCGCCGGCGGCGAACTCTTGTTCTGGGAAAAGTACGGGCCGGGGTGGGACGCGGATACAGGTGAAGACCGCGCTCGCGAATACACCCACAGGCTCGCCGCCGATTATCTCGCACTACTGCACCGGCTCTCCCCCGGTGCCGCCCTGATCACCGACAAGATGCCCTTCAACTTTTTGTGGATCGGCCTGATCCGCCTGGTGTTTCCACGGGCGCGCATCATCCACTGCCGGCGCCACCCGATCGACACCTGCCTGTCGCTGTACACGCACTTTTTTGCGACGTCCCGAGGTTATGCGAGCGATCGCGGGACATTGGTTTTCTGCTATCGCCAATATACGAGGCTGATGGACCATTGGCGCGCAGTGCTGTCGCGCGACCGTTTCCTCGAAATCGATTACGAATCCTTAGTAGCCGACGCCGAAGCAGGCGCCCGACGTCTGGTCGCGTTCTGCGGCCTCGAGTGGGACAATGCCTGCCTGCGACCCGAACAGAACGATCGCAGGATCGGGACGGCGAGCAACTGGCAGGCACGTCAGCCGATCTATCGCAGCTCGGTGGAGCGCTGGCGGCGCTACGAGCCCTGGCTCGGTGAGTTGCGAGAATTGTTGCCGCCACAAGCCGACGAGCCATGAGCCCGCTACGGCACCGTGTCCTCATTCACCCTCGCAATTGCCCCCAGTGTCTGATCGAGATCGGCTGACAGGTCATCGACGCCCTCGATGCCGATCGATAGTCATGTCATGCATGGTTGATGGTTTCACAGGCATCCCAATCGTCATGTACCTTGTCAACCATGTAGGAGGGGGAAATGAATGCTGATGCGACGGCCGCAACGCACCTTGCGGGCGACGATCGCAGCCAATCGCCGGCCAACCAAGAGGGCGGAGCCACACGCCGCGAATTCCTCGCCAATTTGCGCACCGCCGCCACCGCAACTGCGGCCTCGGGCGCGCTATCGTTCGGCGCGTCGACGCCGGCCAAAGCCGCCCCGTTTTCGCAACCGTCGGGCCAACTGCGCGCGCAGCAATCGTTCTCGGTGCGGCTGCAAGCTGCGACCAACGAAAGTCTGGTGCCGATACCGCCACAGACGCCAAATCAGGACGAGCAGCTCTACTCGAACTTCATCGGCAATTACTCCAAAGGTCTACCGCACAATTCAATCGGCGAGGTCAACGCTTCCGCGTACCGCGCCTATCTAAACGCGGTCAACAGCGGTACGTGGAATGCGTTCGAGCAGATCCCGCTCGGCGGCAATACCCCGCTGGTCAATCCGCTGGCGGGCGTCGCCTTCGACCTCGAGGGCACCGATTCGCACCAATTGGCGATTCCCGCCGCGTTCCCGGTGGCGAGCCAGGCGCGCGCCGACGAAATGGTCGAACTCTACTGGCAGGCGTTGTGCCGCGACGTAAACTTCACCGATTACGCGACCAACTCGCTGGCACAAACCGCCGCCGCGGAGCTGACGTCATTGTCGGGCTTTGCCGGGCCTCGGATCGGCGGCCGGGTCACCGGGCAGACCTTGTTTCGAGGCTTCACCGCCGACGACGTGATCGGCCCTTACGTCTCGCAATTGGCCATGCGTCCATTCAACTATGGCCCATATGCGATGACCGGGCAGATCACCGTCTATCTCCCCGGCATCGACTATATGACGACGCAGGCAGAGTGGCTGGCGGTGCAAAACGGGCAGGGTCCATTCGGCAGCAACCAGATCGATCCGCAAACCCGCTTTATCCGCAACGGCCGCGACTACGGCGTATACGTGCACACCGACCCGAACGCGGGACTGCTGATCTCGTTCTACAACGCCGGGGTCATGCTGTTCGAGTTGGGGGCGCCGCTAAACCCGGGAAATCCGTATGTCGGATACACCAAGCAGGCTCCCTTCGCCACCTTCGGCGTGCCGCATTTTCTCGGCCTGCTCGGCGAGGCGAAGCAGCGTGCCTGCAAGGACGTCTGGTACGCCAAATGGTTTGTGCACCGCACCCTGCGCCCGGAAGCTTTTGGTGGCTTGGTGCATATGACGATGACCAGGCAGGCAAATTATCCGCTCAATCGCGACGTGCTGCATTCGCGGGCGCTGGCCGATACATTCACAAAATACGGAACTTATCTGTTGCCGCAGGCCTTCCCCGAAGGCTCGCCGCAGCATCCCTCCTACGCCCAGGGGCATGGGTCGATGGCGGGTGCCTGCGCGACGATCCTGAAGGCCGCGTTCAACGGCAGCACCCCCTTTGTCTCGCTGACCGGCGGCAGCATCCTCACGGCGAGCGAAGACGGGCTTTCATTGGTCCCCTATACCGGCGAAGACGCCGCTCAAATGACGGTCAACGGCGAAATCAACAAGCTTGCCTCAAATATCGGCATGGCGCGCGATCACGCCGGGATTCACTGGAGGTCCGATTACCAGTATGGGCTGCTGCTCGGCGAGGCCGCCGCACTGAGTGTGCTGTCCGACCAGAGCAGCGACTACCTCGGAGAGAATTTCAACGGGTTCACGATCACGAAATTTGACGGGACGACGGTCACCGTCTAAGCCCTCTAAGTCCGTCTACCTGACGCGGGGCCCCGCCATCGGGCTTCAATACCTCGCCCCGCCCGTTACGTTCGGCTCGAACGGCGGTAAGGCTCGGACGGCCTGTCGCCGATCCGCTAGGGAGATTAGGAAAAATGATGGCAAGAACGGCGCTGCGAATCACTGCCTGGTCATCGGCCGGGCTGGCCCTCTTTGCCGCTGGCTTGGCGCTCGGACAGCATACCGCGCCCACGGATTATAAAGGGGTCACCGAATCGGTGCTCGCCGCGATTGATCTGGCGAAAGAAATAGACAGTGTCGACAACCGCGAGCTGCGGGTCAGTCGCGCGACCGTGGCGCCGGGCGGCCATATCGGACTCCACAGCCACCAGGGGGACCCGACGATCGTCTACATCCTCGACGGGGTTCTCACCAATCACCATGATGATGGGACGACGCAGGAATTTCGGTCCGGTGAAGTATTTGCCGAATTTGGCCCGCGATCGCATTGGGTCGAAAATAAAGGACTGACGCCGGTCACCTTCCTCGCCGCAAACATTCATCGCCGGGAATAGCACGCCGCGCGCGGCTCCTTTTGCCGGAAGTCATCGCCGAGCCCTTGCTCCAGGGTCCACATCCGCGACATGCAGAGCAAGCTTGATGCCATTGAGGCAGGCCGCTCCAAGGCACACTTGGAACTAGTTGTGATACCCTCCGCCGAGAGATTGACCGTTTGGCATACCGAGATCAGCGTACGATCATGATTGCTTTGGAGGAAGGACATGCCGCTGGAGACCCGTCCGCTGGATAACAGCTTCGCTTGCGAGGTGGTCGGTCTGCGCCTTTGGGAGCCGCTAAACGTTCAGACCGTCAACGAACTTCGGGCCTTGTGGGCACATCACGGTGTCTTGGTGTTTCGGCGACAGGCTCTTTCCGAGCACGAGTTGGCCGATTTCAGCGCCCTCTTCGGCCCTCTTGAACGCATCGTCCGCACCGAGTGGGCGTCTCCTGTGCGGCCGGAAGTCGGTCTCATCTCAAATCTCAAGGACGCGCAGGGCAAGCCCATCGGCGGCTTGGGCGACGGCGAGATCCAATGGCATTCGGACCAATCGTATATGCTGAACCCGGCGACGGGGGCGATGCTCTACGCGCTCGAACTGCCGCCGGAGGGCGGGTCAACCTCTTGGGTGGATTTGTGCGCTGCCTATGCAGGCTTGCCCGACCAACTCAAACGCGCCGTCGACGGCAGGCGCGGAATCTTCAGCTACGTTAAGCGGCTCGCCGGCTACCAGGGCGTCGACCGGGTGATCTCGGAGGAAGCCAAGCGCAAGACACCGCCCATCCTGCATCCGCTGGTGCACACGCACCCCGTGACCGGCAGAAAGGCGCTCTACCTCGACTCGACGACGACGATCGGGATCGAAGATATGAATGACACGTCAGGCTCGGCTCTGCTCGAGGAGATCTACGAGTTCGCGACGCGACAGGATTTCGTATATCGCCATCACTGGCGGGTTGGCGATGCGCTGCTGTGGGACAACGGCTTCACCATGCATCGCCGGGAACCATTCGACCCTTCGGCGCGTCGCCTGATGAAGCGAACGACGATCTTCCTCTCCCGCGAGCGGCACATCGTCCCGGAAGGCGACCTTGCTGCTGCCGCCTGAGTTCTGCGATGGATAAATCCCGGGGCCTAGCGCTGTTCAGGCCTCGTGCATCCCAAAGTAAACTGCGCGCACCAGGCGGAGGAAGGCGCACGTCATGAAGGTCGGTCTGTTCATCAACACGCAATTTCCGGAGGGCGTTAACCTCGTCCAACGGGTCCCGGAGATGATCGCGCAGGTGCGCGCGGCGCGTGACGCCGGTTTCGCATCCCTCTGGTTCCCCCATCACTGGCTGACCCATCCGATGCAGATGCTGCAGATCACGCCGGTGATGGGCTACGTTGCGGCGCACGCGCAGGGCATGACGATCGGGCCCAATATCCTGATCCTGCCGCCGCTCAACCCGGTGCATGTGGCTGAGGAAGCCGCCACCTTCGACGTGTTGACCGGCGGCAACTACATCCTCGGCGTCGGCTTGGGCTACCGCCAGCCGGAGTTCGACACTTTCGGCATCGGCCTCTCCGAGCGGGCGCCGCGATTGAACGAGAGCATCACCCTGATGCGGCGGCTGTGGACCGAGGAGCGGGTGAGCCACCAGGGCCGGTTCTACAAAGTCAATGACGCCGGGATCAGCGTCAAGCCAGTTCGCCCGGGCGGACCGCCGCTCTACATCGCCGGGCAGGCCGACATATCGGTTCGGCGCGCGGCGCGGATTGGCGATGCATGGCTCATTGTGAACACCAGCGGGCTCGGCAAGGTAATGCCGCTGATGCAGACTTATCGGGCGGCGCTAAAGGAATATGGCCGGGCGCCGATGGAGTACCCGATTACCGTCGAATGCTATGTCGGCGCCCGCCATGCCACAGCGCATGAGGAATGCCGGGGACCTCTGGAATACAAGTACGCCGCCTATGCGTCATGGGGACTGCAGGACCGCACCACGCAAGGCTCGTTCGAGGATTTCGCACGCGACCGGTTCATCATCGGTGACAAGGGGTCGGTGAAGGAAGAGATCGCGCGGTATCGTGAGCTTCTGGGTGTCGATCACTTCATCATGCGCTGCCAGTGGCCAGGGCTGCCGCAGGAGCAGGTGCTGAGCTCGATCCGGCGGCTTGGCGAGATCTTCGGGTCGTAGGGATTGTCGGACATTAATCCCGACTCAGGCTTCTCGCATCGTCGCCACCGCCATCGCCATTTGCTATGCCCCGCAAGCCAGGCAAGAGCAGCATGCAAAAAAGGCGCCCTTCAGACCCATCTATGCGGGAGGGGAAGCCCATGGGGTGATACCCCAGCGCGGCGGTTTCTAATGCATCAAAGCGGGTGGAAACTGACTGACATTTACGTTGATGGCGACGGAGCGATGACGACCTCGAAATTGATTGCCGGACTGCTGGGACCCACGCTGATCGCCAACGCCGCGGCCTTGGTGCTGAACCTCGCGGCCTGGCGAACCCTGGCTCAGCAGTTTGCGCGCGATCCGGCGCTGATCTACGTTGTCGGCATTGTCGTGTTTGTCGCCGGGCTTGCGATCGTGCGCAGCCACAATGTCTGGACGGGGGGCTGGCCGGTGGTGGTCACCATTTTCGGCTGGCTGGCGATCCTCGGCGGCTTGGCGCGGATGCTCTTTCCAATGCAGCTCGCCGAGATCGCGGTCGGCGTCATTCAGGCCCCCGGCGTGTTACCAGGAGCGGCTATCATGCAGTTGCTGCTTGGCGCGTTTTTCTCGTTCAAAGCCTATCGCAGCGGCTGAGCGGTCTGTGATGTCGAAATCCCGCTCCTCCGCTTCCGCCTTATCTGGATCCCTCACCCTATCCCACGCCGTCGATCGCCGCAGTGAGGGGAATTGGTGGATCAAGTGTTTCTGATAGCATTCCTGTTGTTCGTCGCCGCCTTTGGCGCGACGCAGATCATGTCGGAGACCGAGGGCCTCGCCCTCATCGCGCCGCTGAGGCGGCGAGAGGACGAGGGGGGCTCAACCGAGAGAGGTAAGCCATGAATGCGGCGGCGTCTCGCAACGTCGAGTTCATCAGCCACTCCGACCAAGGCGGACGCGGCGACGGCGTCCAGATCATGGTGCATCGCGGCTATGCCTATATCGGCCACGGCTACTCGAACGGCATCACCGTCCTCGACGTGCGCGATCTGAAGAACCCGAAGCCCGTCGCGTTCCTGCCTTGCCCGCCCGATACCCGCGCCATCCATCTCCAAACCCATGACGACCTGCTGCTCGCCGTCAACGGGCCGAGCATGTGGACGATGCAGGTCGATGCGCAGGCCTATTACTCCGGATCGCCGGCCGATCTCCTGAAGGGCCGGCAGTATACGGCCGGTGTGCGCGTCTTCGACATCGCGCATCCCGAGGCGCCGCGCGAGATCGCCTTCATGGCGACCGAGGGGGTGGGGCCGCATCGCATCTGGTATGTCGGCGGCCGCTACGCCTACGTCTCGATCCACTATCCCGAGTTCACCGACCAGGTGCTGGCGATCGTCGACATGGCGGAGCCGACCCGGCCCGAGGTCGTCGGCAAATGGTGGATCCCCGGCATGTGGACGGGCGGCGGCGAGACGCCGAGTTGGCCCAAGGGCCGGCGCTACGCGCTGCACCATGCGCTCGTCGCCGGCAACCTCGCCTATGCCGCCTGGCGCGACGGCGGGCTCACCGTGCTCGACGTCGGCGATCCGGCCCGGCCCAAGCTGCTCGCCCATCGCAACCTCGATCCGCCCTTTGGCGGCGGCACGCATTCGCCGCTGCCGCTCCCCGATCGCAACCTCCTGGTGCTCGCCGACGAGGCCAATTTCGCCGATTGCAGCCAGGGTCTCCGCCACATCTGGCTCTTCGATGTGCGCGAGCCGACCAATCCCGTGAGCTTCGCCACGATGCCGGTCCCGTCCGAGGCCGACTATTGCGCCAAAGGCGGCAATTTCGGGCCGCATAATCTCTGGGAGAACCGGCCGGGCGCCTTCCAAAGCTCGCGCTTCATCTTCGCGACCTATCACAATGCCGGCGTCCGCGTCTTCGACATCGAGAATCCCATTCCAGCCGCGGGAGGCCGGGTTCTTCGTGCCGCCCGATCCCGAGCGCATGTTCGACCCGCGTCCCAACCGGCCGAAGGTCATCCAGTCCGCCGATTGCTTCGTCGATAGGCAGGGCGTGATGTATCTGACCGACAATAACGCCGGGCTCTACATCCTGCAGTTCGCAGGCGCGTAGCCCTTGCCCTTGATGACCTCTGCTTCTCGGCGCGTCTTGGCCGATCAAGTGCCACGCCGCGGGAGCGACCGCCGCCGGCGCGCTCGGGCGGTCACTATGTCCTCGCCATCGTCCGCCTCTCAGCCTTGCCTGCCGACGCGAGCAGTATCCGATGGGGCGCATGGGCGAAGGCAGAGCGGCTCAAGGCGCTGGGGGCCTCCGACGTGATCACTCGCGATGCCGTGTCGGTCGCATGCCGGCCGGACCGTCCGGTCCACAGGTTCCCAATTAGATCCAGCGTGCCACCGCCGCAGGGTGCTCGTCGGGCAACCGGTCGCCGCAACCGAACAGCTTCTGCCGGTATGTGCCGGGAGCATAATCGCGCTTGTAGGCGCCGCGCTCCTGCAGGATCGGCAGCACCAGGTCGATGAAACTCTCCAAACACTCCGGAACAACGGTGCGGGAGAGGTTGAAGCCGTCGACATCGGCTTCACTCACCCAGGCGATCAATTGGTCCGCGACCCGCTCAGGCGAGCCGACAATCGGTGGCTGGCGACTACCGAGCACGAACCGGTCGATCAGCTGGCGTTTGGACCAGCCTGAGCCGAGAGAGGCGGTGATAGCCTCTACATTGGAGCGAATCGCCTGAGTGGAACCCGCGTCGATCGGCTCGTCCATGCCGTAGCGGTCGAAATCGATGCCAAGCGAGGCAGCGGCATGCGCCAGGGCGCCTTCGACACTGGCGTGGCGCCTGTACTCCGCCAGAAGCTCGCGGGCATCCCTCTCGGTACGACCGGTCACCACGCTCGCACCAACAAACACCAGCATTGGCCGCGGCGCGGCACGGGCGCGCAAATCGCCGACAATGCGGCGCACATTCTGTTTGGTGCTGCCGTTGACGAACACGCACTCGGCGTGGCGGGCGGCGAAGACGCGGCCACGATCGGAGGCGCCCGCCTGGTACAGCACCGGTGTGCGCTGCGGCGATGGCTCCCACAGCGGGACGGCGTCGACATGGAACTGCCTGCCGTGATGGTGCACCAGGCGCACTCGTCGCGGATCGGTGTAGATGCCCCGCCGGCGATCACGCTTTACAGCGTCGTTCGCCCAACCGCCCTCCCACAGCGCGTAGACCACTTGGAGGTATTCATCCGCCAGGTCATACCGGTCGTCATGCTCGATCTGCGCCCCGAAACCCATGGCGCGCGCCGCGCTGTCCAGGTAGCCGGTGACGATGTTCCAGCCGATCCGGCCACGCGTGAGATGATCGAGCGTCGCCATGCGACGGGCGAACAGGAAAGGCGCTTCGTACGCAAGGTTACAGGTCACGCCGAAACCGAGATGGGTGGTCGCATAGGCCATTGCCGGCACCAGCGCCATCGGATCGAGTAGCGGGATCTGCACGCCGCCTCGCAACGAGGCGTCCGCATTTCCCCCGTAAACATCGTAGGCACCGAGCACGTCGGCGAGAAAGAGCCCGTCGAAAAGGCCGCGCTCCAGCATGCGCGCGAGGCTCACCCAATGGTCGAGCGAAGTATAGTCTGACGAATGGTCACGCGGATGCGTCCACATTCCGTGCTGAATATGGCCGACGCACGCCATGTCGAAGGCGTTGAGCCGGATGGGTCGGCATGCAGTCATCGCCAACGAAAATATGCGACAGGCGACACCGAAAAAAGGCTGACTTCCACGGCTGACAGTATCGCGCGAGCGTTCGGGTGCCGGATCGAGCGCTCGGGTTTAGGTGTGCCGATGGATCTATCCCGCGCGGGCGTCTGCGACGAAAGGGAGCGGGACACTGCGCGAGGAGGCGGGGACGATCGCGAGTTTTAGACTGCGGGCAGCGTCCTCGCCGACCGCAGGGGAGACGAGCGATGACAACCTTCGGCCGGCATTGCGGGCGGTCGAACTTCGATCGCCACGGAGCGTCCGGGCAAAGGGGGGCTGGCGCCCAGGATCGTCTATAGAAACCCACCCACATCTACGACACGGTCGCTGGTGGATTTGTGGGTAAGACGCGAGGCTCTTGGTCTATCTATTGATTAGAATAAGAAATTGTGCCTCAAATGGCGGAGGGGGCGGGATTCGAACCCGCGAGACGATTCATCACCGTCTACACGCTCTCCAGGCATGCGCCTTCGACCGCTCGGCCACCCCTCCTCCCCGTCGATCCACACTAGCGAGCCCACTGGGCAGGCGCAAGAAACCGGCGGGCGGACTACAGCATCCCCAGCGAGCTCCTGCCCTTCGGCGGCGGGAAGGCGCGGTCGAGCGCCGCCAGGTCTTCCTCGGTCAGTGCGACGTCGAGAGCGCCGCGGTTTTCGCGCACATGCTCGGGGCGCGCGGCCTTCGGGATCACGATCGTGCCCTCCTGTCGCAGCAGCCAGGCGAGGGCCACCTGCGCCGGTGTGGCACCCCGGCGCCGGGCGATCTCGGCGAGTGTGCGGTCGCGCAGCAGGCTCCCCTGGCCGAGCGGCGTATAGGCCATGATCGCGATGCCGCGCTCGCGGCACCACGGCAGGAGGTCCCATTCCGGGCCGCGGCGCGACAGGTTGTAGAGCACCTGGTCGGCCGCGACAGTCTCGCCGCCCTTCAGTGCCATCCATTCCGCCATGTCGGCGCGGTCGAAATTGCTGACCCCGTAATAACGGATCTTGCCCTCGCGCATGAGACGCTCGAACCCCTCGATTGTCTCGGCGAGCGGGATCGAGCCGCGCCAATGCAGCAGGTAGAGGTCGATCCGGTCGGTGCGCAGCCGCTCCAGGCTGCGCTCGCAGGCGGCGACGACGCCGGCGCGCGAGGCATTGTGAGGATAGACCTTGCTGACGATGAAGAGATCGTCGCGCAGCCCCTCGGCGGCGCGGGCAACCATCTCTTCGGCGCCGCCGCTGCCATACATCTCGGCGGTGTCGATCAAGGTCATGCCGAGCTCGATCCCGAGCCGCACCGCCGCGGCTTCTTCCGCCATACGACGGCGGTTCTCGCCCATGTGCCACGTCCCTTGGCCGAGCGCCGGCACGCGCTCGCCGCCCGGCAATGTCACCATTTGCAACTCTGCGGTCATCGGGTTCTCTCCTTACAAGGCTGACTGCTAAATCAGCCTGCCGTAGCGTAGGTGGCGCGGCCGATCGCCAGCAGCTGGCCCGCCTCGTTCGCCACATCGACATCGACGACGCCGACCAGCCTGCCGCTGCGTCTTACCGTGGCGGTGACGATCAGTGCTGTGTCGATCGCCGGGCGCAGATAATCGACACGGAAATTCACCGTCGGCAGCGGCCGGCCGAGCAGCATCACCAGCGCGTAATCGCCGACGGTGTCGATGATCGCCGCGATCGGGCCGCCGTGCCACTGGCCGCTGCCGCGCCCACGCTCGAATTCCGGGCGCATCGCGGCGCGCACGACCAGCTCCTGCTTCACCGGGTCGGCGCTCAGCACCGTCAGGTTCAAGAACGCGATGAATGCCGACTGCCCGAGGCGCTCTTGGATCTCCTCCTTGCCGAGCGGCTGATCGCTCATGGCACGATCACAAGCTTGCCAAAAACCTCGCGGTTTTCTAGCCGCGCCAGCGCTTCCGCCGCGTGTTCGAGCGGGTAGGTCGCGTCCACCACGGCCGCGAGCCGGCCCGACTGCACCATATCGAGCAATGCCACGATGTCCTCGCGGGCCCAGCCGTTGGAACCGAGGATCTTGAGCTCGAAGGTCCAGATGAAACGAATGTCCTCGGGCGGGTCGTAGCCGGCAGTGGCGCCGCAGGTCAACAGCCGGCCGCCGACGCGCAGCACCCGCAGACTACGGGTCCAAGTGTCGCCGCCGGTGTAGTTGACGACCACATCGACGCCGCGCTCGCTGCCGGCGCCGCGCCGCGCCGGCTTGCCGTAACGCGCGTAGATCGCCTGGACGAAATCCTCTTGCGTGTAGTTGATCGTGTCGTCGGCGCCGAGCGCCAGCAACCGCGCCGCCTTTTCCGCCGACCCGGCGGCGGCGATCACCGTGGCGCCGGCGAGCTTGGCGAGCTGCACGCAGCACACTCCGACACCCCCGGAGGCGCCGAGGATCAGCACCTTTTCGCCCGCCGTCACCCGGCCATTGGTGAACATCATCCGCCGTGCCGTGCCGTAGGCACAGGGGAGTGCCGCGGCTTCTTCGAAACCGACACCGTCGGGGATGGCGACGAGCTGATGCGCGCGCAGCCGGCAATATTCGGCCAGCCCGCCATGCACCGTCTCGCCGGTCAGCCCGCCCTCGACCCGGTTGATCGGATCGCCGAGGACGCGGTCGCCGACCTTCCAGCCGGAAACGCCGGGACCCAGCGCCACGATCTCGCCGGCGACATCGAGCCCCATAATGGCCGGCATCGGGATCTTGATCCCCGGCATGCCGCGGCGGGTGAAGATGTCGTGGTAATTGAGCGCGGCGGCGCGCACCCGCACGACTACGTCGCCGGCACCGGGCACCGGGTCGGGGAAATCCGTCTCGTAGCGCAGCCCGCCCTCGCCGTGCTCGCGCAGCACCATCGCCTTCATCTCAACTCCCGGCCTGTTAGGTCTTGTCATAAGGCGGCGAGTTACCCTGCCATTTCCCGTACGGCAGGGAAAAACCCGTTTTTGACATGAGATTCCTTATTTTTCAAAGACTTGTGGGCAAAATTTCAGCTTTGGCAGGGAACCGGCAGGGAAACCCGGCCGACCGTCACCCGAGCCAGGCATCATACACCGCAATTGCTGTACCAGCAACAGAAATCGGGTCCCACCTCCGATCACCCTGAGCACTCTGACAGCAGTTCGGCGGCGCGCTGTGCCAGGGTGCGCCGGTCGATTTTGTTCGTGCCGGCGAGCGGCATCTCCGGCAGAAACCACACCCGACGCGGGTGCAGATAGGGTGCTGCATTGGCGAGGGCGAACTCCTTGACCGCCGCTTCGCTCGGCGCCGCACCGGGTCGCGCCACGACAAAGGCGACCGGCTTCTTGTACTTCAGTTCGTCGTCGACCGGCACCACCACCGCCTGGTGGATGTCCGGATGCCGCTCCAGCATCGCCTCGATCTCGCCGGGATAGACGTTCTCGCCGCCGCTGACGAACATGTCGTCGCCGCGGCCGACGAAATAATAGAAGCCGTCGCGATCGCGGCGGAACACGTCGCCGGTGATGTAGAAGCCATCCGGGGTCAGCGCCTTCGCCGTCGCCTCGGGCAGATTGTGGTACCCGGTCATCAAGGCCGGACAGCGCATCTGCAGCACGCCCTCGCTCGCCTCACCGTCGCCGCCTGCCACGAGCCGCAGCTCGACCTGCGGGTGCGCCACGCCGACCGACAGATCCGGCGTCGGCCGTCCATCCGGATGCGCGGCGAAGACGATAGGTCCCGCCTCGGTCGTGCCATAGCCGTTGGTGATCTCGGCCTGCGGAAAGACGCGCCGCGCCGCCTCCATCAGCCCTTGCGAGACCGGCGCCGAGCCCATCCGTACCGCTCTGACCGCCGACAAATCGCTGCGTTCCAGCAGCGCCCTCTCGCGCAGCATCATGGCAATCATCGTCGGCACCGAAGTCAGCGCCGTGGCGCGGTAGATGGCGGCCGCCTCGATATAGCTCTGCGCCGTAAAGCCCGGCAGCAGGATGACCGTGTCGTGCTGCGCCAGCGCCGCCTGGCACACGGCGAGCGCATTCATGTGGTAGAGCGGCGCCGCGACGAGCACCCGGCGTTCTTCGGAGCTGCCGGCGCGAAGGCGCATGTCGAGCACCCAGAGGTGGCTCATATGCGACAGCACAACACCCTTGGGCCGGCCGCTGGAGCCCGAGGTGTAGAGAAACATGGCCGGGTGTGCCGGCTGCGGCGTCACCGCGGCAAAGGGGCCATGGTCGAGCAGCTGCGGCGAAATCTTCCTCGAAGACACAGCGCGGCAGATCGGCCGGGGAGAGCGGCAGGCGCGCGCGATCGCACAGCACGAGCCTCGCGCCGCAGTCGCGCAGGATCAACTCGACGGTTCTCGCGGGCAGCTTCCAGTTGACCGGCACCGCGACCATTCCAGCGCGCATAATGCCGAGAAAGACGGCGAAAAATTCGCCTCGGTTGGCCGACAGGATCGCGACGCGGTCGCCGGAGTGGAGGCCCTGCGCCAAGAGCCCGCGCGCCGCCGCGCCGGCGAGCGCGTCTATCTCGCGGTAGCTGTAGACGCGTGGCACCGCACCGCCGCCGAGATCGATCAACGCCGGCGCGTCGGCATCGCCGGCCCGGTCAATCGCGTCGCCGAGGTTATCGAAGGTCGTTGGTTCGTAACCGCCTGCCACAACCGCCATCGCTCACTCCGCGAACACGATAGCCGTGTTGAACGCGGCGCCTGCCGGCACCACCAGCCGATGCGGCTCGACCCGCACCCCCGGGACGGAGCGCAGCCGTTGCGCCGTCTCGCGCAGCGACCGAACCCTGATCCCGAGCGCCGCCATATATTCGCCGCGCCCAGCCGGTTCTGCTGCCGCCTCGCCGAATTCGGACGCCACGACATTCGGCGGGGTGAGTTCGACCTGCGCCATCCCGGCGGCCATCACCTGCCGGCCGTCGCGGTTGGCCACGGCATCGGCGCCGAACAGATCGCGGAACAGTCCTGCCGTCCGTGGCGGATCGGCGGTCGCGACCACCACCCGCGCGATTGCGCAGGCGCCGTTGGGGTGTGTCTGCCACTCGGGCCGCCACACGAGCTCGGGGGTCAGGTGCTCGCAGAAATAGACCCGGCCCATCTCCACCTTGTCGGGATCGAGCCGGGTGGTGCGAAACCGTGCGTCGCGCGGCGTGCCGTCTAGCGTGACCGGGCGAGAGAAGGCTTGCACCGGCAGGACCGGCAGGCCCGCCTCTGCCGCCTGACGATGGACCGCGTCGGCGTCCGCGGTCTTGAATACGAGACCGTTGAGGCCTACCGGAAAGCGCGTGATCTCCAGGCGGGTCGCGCCCTCTTCGGCAAAGCCGAGCAGCTCCAGATAATCGGTCGCGAACATCGCAAGGTGATTAACCGAGCCGAGGGTATGACGCCCGCGCGGCGTCAGCTGGAAGCCAAGCGCGGAAAAGCAGCGCATCGCCTCATCGATCTGGTCGCGCACATCGACAACGACATGATCGAGGGCGGGAAAGGGCGGGGTCATGGTGGTCTCCATATTCGTTCTACTTTTGTGACCGGGCGATCGGGGCCGGGCCGTCGGATCGGGCGCCCTCGTGACGCAGGAAGAGGAGCCGTGCGGCGCCGTAACGACGCTCGTCGAGGAGGACGAACCCGGGGGGTGGCATCAATTGTTCGCGCGCGCTGATCTCGATGACGACGAGCGCATCCGGCTCCAGCCAGCCCGTCGCCTCGATGGCCTGCAGCGCCGGGGCGGCGAGCCCGCTGCGGTAGGGGGGGTCGAGAAACGCCACTGCGCACCGCAAACCGGCACGCGGCGGGCGGGTGGCATCGTAAGGCATGATCTGGGCGTGGGCGGTCTCGCCTAATGTCGCGACATTCTTCCGCAGGATTGCAAACGCCTCGGGGTCCCGCTCGAAGAATACCGCCTCGGCAGCACCTCGCGACAGGGCCTCGAGGCCGAGCGCGCCGGTCCCGGCGAAGGCGTCGAGCACCGCGGTACCGGCGAAAGGAATGCCCTCGGCGGCGAGGCGCCCGTGGGAGAGGATGTTGAACAGCGCCTCGCGGGCGCGGTCGCTGGTAGGCCGAACCGTGTCACCGGGCGGGGCGAAGAGGCGGCGGCCGCGATGCCTACCGCCGACGATCCGCATGGACCGGACCTGCTTTTCCGAGCTGCTCTCCCAGCACCTTCTTCGGCACCTCGGCGACCTCGCCGCGCGCCAGGTTGCCGAGCTGGAAGGGTCCAAACGAAAGCCGGATCAGCCGCGTCACCGGGAGCCCCAGATGCTCGAGCACGCGGCGCACCTCGCGGTTTCTGCCCTCGCGCAAGGCCAGCGCGACCCAGGCGTTGCTGCCCTGCCGGCGCTCGAGGCTGGCACGGATCGGCCCATAGGCAACGCCGTCGATCGTGATGCCCTTTTCGAGACGCGGCGAGGCGGTCGGGATCGACCTCGCCATGCACCCGCACCTTGTAACGGCGCAGCCACCCCGTGGCCGGCAGCTCTAGGCGGCGGGCGAGCGCGCCGTCGTTGGTCAATAGCAGCAATCCCTCGGAATTGAGATCGAGCCGGCCCACCGAGATCACCCGCGGCAGCTCTTTGGGCAGCGCGTCAAAGACGGTCGGCCGGCCCTTCTCGTCGCGATGGGTGGTCACGAGCCCGGCGGGCTTGTGATAGCGCCACAGGCGCGCGCGCTCGGGCATGGGCAACGGCGCGCCATCGACGCGGACATCGTTCGCCCCGGTGACCGTCACCGCCGGGGAAGTCAGCACCTGGCCATCGACCGAGACCCGCCCGGCGGCGATCCAGCGCTCGGCGTCGCGTCGCGAACACAGCCCGACGCGTGCCAGCAATTTGGCGATACGTTCGGGAGGTGCTGCCGCCTCGCTCACCCGCCGGCGACTTCGACAAAGGCGCGAAAGATCCGGCGGTCTGCCTCGTTGATCTCGAATTCCGGATGCCATTGGACGCCGAGGCAGAAGCGGTGGCGGGGGTCTTCGATACCCTCGACGACGCCGTCCTCGGCAACGGCATCGATGACGACGCCGGGCCCGGCCTCCTTGACCGCCTGATGATGCGCGCTGTTGACCGCGAGGTTCGCGGCCCCGGTGATACGGTGCAGGAGCGTGTCGGCGATCACCCGGACAGTGTGCCCAGGCTCGTCGCGCGGGTTCGGTTGGCGGTGCGCCACGCTCCCAGGGACCTCGTCCGGGATGTGCTGGATCAGGGTGCCGCCGAGCACGACATTCAACAGCTGCTGGCCGCCGCAGATCCCGAGCACCGGCATCCCCCGGGTAAGGGCACCCCTTGCGGCTGCGAGTTCGAAGGCGGTGCGGCGGTCCTTGGTCTTCACACTCGGATGGCGCGTGGCTGCACCGAACAGCGCAGGATCGACGTCGAATCCGCCGCCGGTGACGACGAGCCCTTCGATCTGATCGAGGTAAGCCATCGCGGCGTCGGGGTCGTGCGGCAGCAGGATCGGCAGCCCACCGGCGCGGCGGATCGCGTTGCAGTAGTTCTCACGGAGCGCATACCACGGAAACATCGAGTAGCCGCCCGGGGGCTCGTGATCGAGGGTGAGGCCGATGACCGGCTGTGCCATGCTGGGTCCGTCAACACCGGAGAGAGGATGAGCGAATTCTACGAGCGGCCGCTGCGCGTCCAGACCTACGACATAGACTTCGCCGGCATCGTCAGCAATATCGTCTTCATTCGCTGGCTCGAGGATCTTCGCCTCGGGTTGATGGAGGAAGCCTATCCGTTGCTCCGGGCGCTGGCCGAGGATGTCGCGCCGATCCTGCTCGCCACGCGGATCACCTATCGCCGGCCGGTGACGATCGCCGACCCGGTCGTTGGTCGCATCCGGGTCGCAGGGCTTAGCCGGGTGCGCTGGCGGCTCGCCGCCGAGTTCACCGTCGGCGGTATGGTCCATGCCGCGGCCGAGCAGGAGGGATTGTTCATGCGCCTGTCGACCCGTCGGCCGATCCCGATCCCCGAGCCGATCCGGCGCCGGCACGGCGGATGAACCCTCGACCGCCGCCGATGGCGCTCGCCCTCGCCGAGGCCGAGGCAGCGGCAGCGCGCGGCGAGGTGCCGATTGGTGCGGTGCTGGTCGATGGCGAGGGCTGCGTTCTCGCCGCTTCCGGGAACCGGGTCGAGGCCGATCATGACCCGACCGCACATGCCGAGATGCTGGTGCTGCGCGCCGGCGCCGCGCGGCTCGGCGCGACGCACCTCGCCGAATGCGATCTATACGTCACCCTCGAACCCTGTGCGATGTGCGCCGCGGCGATCGGCTTCGCCCGTCTGCGCCGGCTCTATTTCGGCGCCTACGATCCAAAGGGCGGTGCCGTTGAGCACGGCCCGCGCCTCTTCGACCAGCCGACCACCCATCACCGACCCGAGATCTATGGCGGGATCGAGGAACGCCGCGCCGGCGAGCTGTTGCGCGCCTTTTTCCGCGACCGGCGTCAGCCCCCTCAGACCAGATAGACCGCGGCGGCGGCAAAGCCGAGCAAGGCGAGGACGGCCAGCATGGTTGCCGGCCGCTCGCCGGCGGCGAAACCGCCGAACCCGATCGCATAACCGGCTTTTGCGAGATTGTTGGTCGAGGCGGCGATCAGCACCGCGGCGGCGAGCGCCGACACGCCCATGCCCGGCGCGCCGCCCTGCGCGAGGCTGAGGATGAACGGGGTGATGTCGCTCGCTCCGACGAGTGCCGCGACGCTAAAGACACCGGTCTGACCGAACGTCAATTCGGCCCAAGTGGTCGCCAGAGACACGCCGAGGAACAGCGCCGTGAAGACAACCGCCGTCGTCAGCTGTAACGGGTTGGCTGCGGGGATCGCGAGCTTCCCGGCGGACCCGGGCTCGATCTTCCGCCACTCCCACCAGGCCAAGAGGCTGCCGGCGATGAACAGGAAAGCCAAGGCGGGCAGCAGGATCATCGCCAGCGGCAGGCTGAAGAACGCGATAATGACGGCGGTCCGCGGGTACATCATGGCGGTCGCGGCGACAATGCCGGCAGACGCCTCCGCGCGGCGCACCGCTGCCTGTCTTTCCTCTTTGGCGAGGACCACGGTCACCACGGTCGAGGAATAGAGGCCGCCGAGCAGCGCCGGAACCAGCGCGCCACCCTCTATGGGGCGGTAGCGCTGGACGAGGTAGGTCAGATAGGACAGACCGGAGATCGCGACCACCGCCAGCCAGATGCGATAAGGTGTTACCGGCGCCATCGCGATCAGTCGGGTGTCGGGCACGAGCGGCAGGATGATGCCGACGAGAATGAGGAACTTGCCGGCCGTCAGCACTTCGTCCTCGGGGACAAGGCGCACGAAACCGTGCATCTGCTCGCGCCACCCGACCAGCAGCACCGCTGCGACGGTCACCCCGACGGCCACCCAAGGGGGTTGCGTCAAGGCGATCGGTCCGAGGACGTAGACGAGGAGGTTCGCGACCGGGACGATCAGCGTCCGGCCAGGCCCCGCTTCCGGCCGCCGCTCGCGGCTCAGGAAGGCATGGAGCCACACCGCCATGGCGAGGAGCCCGGCGATAAAGGCCAAAGCGCGAGACGGCTCGACCAAGTAGAGCATCGCGCCGGCGAGGGCGACCAGCGGGAATGTCCGGATGCCGCCCGGGATCGCCGGTTCGTCGCGCTTGTAGATCTCTTCGAAGGCCAAGCCGAAGAACAAGGCCAAAGCGAGCAGCAGCGCCAAGCGCTCGGCGAGTTCGATCGGTGGCATGCCCGTCTCTACCACGCCGCTCCGTTCGCCGGCTCACCATCGCAGAAACAATTTATTGACCTTCTTCGGTTAGGGTTGTGAGCGAGAGGACCCTCCGCGATGCCTTGGTATCAAGCGCTCCCTATTCTCGGCTCGGCCGCCGCGCTGTCGATAATGATATTGTTCCGGCCGTACTCGGCTTCCCGGCCGATGGCGTTCACCCTGCTGGTCGGCGTTCTCATGCTGACGAGCCTCGGCTTTGCGATGAAGGACTTCATCGCCGCGGTCTATGTTGCCGCCTGGCTCGCCTCGAGTTAGTGGGATGCACTGTCAAGGCAGGCCTGACAATGGTTGGCAGCATACCGCCCGCGAAATCGGGGCAGCCTGATCGATCGGCCGACTTACGGGATTTCAGTCGCGTCCGGCTCAAATATGCCGAGGCGGTTGATGCCGTCGAACGCCGCCACCTTATAGCATTCCGCCAAGGTCGGGTAATTGAACACCGTGTTGATGAAGTAGTCGATTTTTCCGCCGAACGACAGCACCGCCTGACCGATGTGAATCAGCTCGCTCGCCCCCTCGCCGATGATGTGGACGCCGAGCAGCTGGCGGGTCTCGCCGTGAAATATCAGTTTTAAGAGCCCGGTGACGTCGCCGAGGATCTGACCGCGGGCGATCTCCTTGTAGCGGGCCTTGCCGACCTCGTAGGGGATCCCGGCCTCGGTCAGCTCCTCCTCGTTCTTGCCGACGGTTGAGATTTCCGGCACCGCGTAGATGCCGTACGGAAAACGCTCGGGGACGCTTTGCGCTCTGATCCCGAAGGCGTGGCATGCGGCGAGCCGGCCCTGTTCCATCGAGGTCGAGGCCAGCGCCGGGAACCCGATCATGTCGCCGACCGCGTAAATGTCGGGGACCTGGGTGCGATAGTGCTCGTCGACCTTCAGCCGGCCGCGGTTGTCGGGTTCGAGGCCGGCTTCGGCCAGATTGAGCTTGCTCGCCGCACCGGTGCGGCCGACCGAATAGAGCGCCTTCTCGGCAATGATCGTCTTGCCGCTGTCGAGGTGAATCCTGACGCGAGGGCCGTGCTCGTCCTCCACGATCTCCAATTTCTCGACGCTCTCGTTGAGCCGCAGAGTCGCCCGGTTTTCCCGGAGATGGTGGCAGAACTCGTCGACGATTTCCTTGTCGACGAAGGGCATGAGCCTGTCGCGTTTGTCGATCAGCGTCACCCGAACACCGAGAGCGGCAAAGATGCTGGCGTATTCGCATCCGATCACGCCGGCTCCGACAACCGCCAACGTCCTCGGCAACCGGTCGAGATCAAGGACGTCGTCGCTGGTGAAAATTCGTAACCCGTCGAACGGGATGTGCGGATCGCGGGTGGTCTCCGCCCCGGCGGCGATGACGATCTTCTGCGCTTTGACCGTACGCGAGCCGGTGCCGTCGACGTAGTCGAGGCGCAGAGCGTCCGGCGCGACGAAGGATGCAGTTGCGGCGACGAGCTCGACATCGTTGCGCATCAGCTGATGGCGGGTGACGTCGAGCTCGTGTTGGATCACCCGGTTGGTGCGGAACAGCAGATCCTGCATCGTGATGTGCTGCTTGACGGTGTACGAAGCGCCGTAGAATTCCCGCGCACGGTAGCCGCAGAGATCGAGCGCGGCTTCGCGCAGGGTCTTCGACGGGATCGTGCCCAGATTGACGCTGCATCCGCCGAGCACGGTCTTTCGTTCGACGATCGCGACTTTCTTGTCGAGCTTGGCACCCTGGATCGCGGCGCGCTGCCCGGCCGGCCCGGAACCGATCACCAGAAGATCGTAGTCGAACCTGTCTCCAGACATGCCTTCGTGCCCCGCACCGAACCGCCATCCCGGATGGAGGATGCCATAAGCCTGCACCGCGACGGTGACAATTCCGTGAAGGCGCCCGCCCGCGCACCGGAGCGGCTAGTACGGCGATAAAGGCGCCGATCTGATCGCCGGCTGGCCAAGGGTGCTCCAGCGCGCTAGGTTCCTCCCCCGATCGGCGGGAAGCGGGCCGCCGCCCCGTCCGCTCCAGGAGACCGCCCATGCCGCGTTTGAAGTTCGGCGCCTTTCTCGCCCCGCACCATCCGGTCGGCGAGCATCCGCTGCTGCAGTTCCGCCGCGATCTCGACCTCGTCGAGCGGCTCGATCGGCTCGGCTACGACGAGTTCTGGTGCGGCGAGCACCATTCGAGCGGCTGGGAGATGATCGGCTCGCCCGAGATGTTCCTCGCCGCGGCCGGCGAACGCTCGAGGCGCATCAAGCTCGCCACCGGGGTCGTCTCGCTGCCCTATCACCACCCGTTCAACGTCGCCCAACGGATGGTGCAGCTCGACTGGATGACCGGCGGGCGGGCGATCTTCGGTTCGGGGCCGGGGGCGCTTGCTTCCGACGCGCACAGCCTCGGCATCGACCCGATGGTTCAGCGCGACCGCCAGGACGAGGCGATCGCCGTCATCCGCCGGTTGATGAGGGGCGAGCGGGTGACGATGCGGACCGACTGGTTCACGCTCCAGGATGCGCAGCTGCAGCTCCTGCCGCTGCAGGAGGAGATGCCGTTCGCCGTCGCCTCGCAGATCAGCCCGTCGGGCATGACCTTGGCCGGCAAGCACGGCATCGGCGTCATCTCGATCGGCTCCCTGTCAAGCGAAGGTTTGAACTCGCTGCCGACGCAATGGGGCTTTGCCGAGGCCGCCGCTCGGAAGCACGGCCGGACGGTCAACCGCAAGGACTGGCGCGTGCTGATCTCCTGGCACATCGCCGAGACGCGCGAGAAGGCGCGGGCCGAAGCCCGCGAGGGCCTGCTGCGCCACCACAACCAGTACATCGTCGGCACCTTGCAGCGGCCGGGCGCCACACCGTTCGCCGACCCCGACGAGGCGGTCGACAAGACCGCCTTTGCCGAGGGGGCGGCGGCGACGATCGGCACGCCCGACGATCTCGTGGCGCGGATCAAATCGGTGCTCGAGGTCAGCGGCGGTTTCGGCACCGTCGTCGGCTTTGTGCACGACTGGGCCAACCCGGAAAACACGATGCGCAGCTGGGACATGGTGGCGCGCTACGTGGTGCCGGAGATCAACGGCTATCTCGCCGGCCTGCGCCAGTCGCAGCATTTTGTCGCCACCAACCGCGGCGTCTTCGACCGCGCCAAGGAGGCGATCATGGCCAAGATCACCGAGAACGAGGCGGCGGTTGCGGCACTCTCGGTGACGCGGGGCTCGCGACTGGGCGAGGTGGCCTCGGCCAGCAACGCGCCCGATCTAGACAAGGCCCGCAGCCCAGGTCGGTCGGCGGTAGGGGAGCCCGGCACAGCATGACGCTGCTGATCGTCGATCTCGACAAGCGCATCGGCAACGCGCAGCTCTGGCGCGACACCTTTGCCGAACAGCTCCCCGATCTGGAAATCCGCATCTGGCCAGATCCGGGCGAGCTGGCGGATATCCAATATCTCGCCTTCATGCATCCCGATTTCGACGTGCTACCCGTCTTTCCGAACCTCAAGGCGATGTTCAGCCGTTCGGCCGGGGTCGAGGCGTTCGTCGACCATCCGAGGCTGCCCAAGGTCCCGCTCGGCAAGATGGAGCCGCCGGGCGGCGATCCGATGATGACCGAATACGTCGTCATGCACGTGCTGCGCCTTCATCGCGACATGCCGGCCTATCAGGCTGCGCAGGCCAACCGCGAGTGGCTGAGGACGCGGGTCGTGCGGCCCGAGGAACGGCGCGTCGGGTTTCTCGGCTACGGCCTGATGGCAAAGGCGCCGGCCTTGGTGCTGCAGTCGCTCGGCTTCCCGGTCGCGGCCTGGGTCCGCTCGCCGCGCGAGAACGAGGAGGTGCCGATCTTTCACGGCCGGGACCAGCTCGAACCGTTCCTCAAGCAGACCGACATCGCCGTCTGCTTGTTGCCGCTGACCCGGGATACGGAGGGCATTTTCTGCGCCCGCAGCTTTGCGATGATGCCGCGAGGGGCGATGCTGGTGAATGTCGGGCGCGGCAAGCACGTGGTCGAGGCTGACCTGATCCGCGCGCTCGAACTCGGGGCAGTTGTCCTATGCCGCATTGGACGCGCACTGGCCCGAGCCGCTGCCGCCGTCGAGCCCGCTGTGGCGGCATCCCAGGGTCACCGTGATGCCGCATGTGGCGAGGCGGCCGACCGTCCGTCAGCTGGTGACCGAGATTGCCGCGAACATCCGCAGCATCGAAGCCGGCGGCCCGCTGTTGCAGCAGGTCGACATCGCAATGGGCTATTGATCCGCCCTGGCCCGGCGCAGATCGTCAATCCGCTCCCGGGCTGGCCGGCTCTCGCTGTTCCCGCTCTTGTTAGAAAAAATCCCGTGCGCTGGTTGCTGTCAACTTCTTGCTTGGCCAGTTCCCCAACGAGTTTGCCGAGATTGGGGGTCCCCCAGCCACTGGCGAGATCCCATCCCGTAGCTGCACTGTAGCCAGGAACGCCGTTGAAGGCGTTGTTGCCTGCACCGGGCAGGAAACCCGCATAAATCAAAATCCCCGTACGGGGTCGGCATTGTAGGCTACGTCGGGAATGCCGGGACGGTTCCTGGCATAGCGTCCTCCCCCTCGAAATTGCCAGTGAGTACCACGAACAGGACATCGAGTTCTCGGCTCTATACATCGAGCGTCATGGCCAACCCGCCCACGAGCCCGCCTTTGTCCGGCTTGCGCAGGTCGCCGTACAAGGGCAGCAGCTCGTGATTTGCAGCTACTGCCCATTCCAGGCAGGATTCGATCAGCGCCCGGCTGGTCAACCGACTGACAGCGGAAGGATCCGCGGTGGCGTTACCAGCAGTCTGGCCGTAAGATGCTGGAAACTGTGTTGAGCCCATCGATGCGCAAGCCAGCGTCTGTGCACGGTCTCGAACAACTCGGTCGCGTGCGCCTTTCATCATCATTTTTCATGCGCGACTTTCTGCACAGCGAGATCGCCGACCTGCACGGCATCCCCAACATTCCCGATGATCCCCCATTGGCCATCGCGGCGGGGCGGCGGCTTTGTGAGGAACTGCTGGAGCCCTTGCAGGCGACATTTGGTAGGCTGGCAATCCGCTCAGCCTATCGCGCGCCGGCGGTCAACGCCTTCGGCAACGCGCATGGCCTGAGCTGCGCGTCGAACGAGCGTAACTATGCCCGTCACATTTGGGACCGCCGTGACGCTCGCGGATGCATGGGGGCACTTGCCACAGTGGTCGTCCCCTGGTTTGCGGACCGTTACGCTGAGGGTGCCGACTGGCGGGCGATGGCTTGGTGGATTCATGACCATCTCCCGTACAGCGAGCTGCAGTTCTTCCCGAAGCTCGCCGCCTTCAATATCGGGTGGCATGAGCGCCCGAGGCGGCGGATCGACAGCTTCATTTCTCCGCGCGGGTGTCTGACGCGACCGGGGATGGAGAACCACGCCGGGGGTCATTCGCGAGCCTACGCTTCCTTCCCCCCGCCACTCCGGCGGACACGCCGCCAATGCCTGCGCCCCTAGGCCCTGAAGAAGCGACTTCTCGGGGATCGCGGGTTCGAATCCCTCTCGATGTTCGCAGAAATCCTATCGCTGATCGCCCGGTTGCGGGCTCCACTCGCGCCAGCATCAGCGGCGCTGGGGTCGGAAGCGACAGACGACGATCGGAGAGGCGCGTCTCGATGCAGGCAAAAACAAGGCGTTTCAGCGCCTTGGTGCAGCCAATTGGCGGTTTCGACCGCGTTCTGGCGGCCCGGCGATTTGCCGTTGCCTAGTACGCCTGAAAAGCGCGATCCTGATCCATTAACCACCGGGAATCCGGGGAGTATCGGTAAAGACCGTTGAACAGGAGATCAGAGATGGTCCAGTCCTCCAATGCCACCCGATTGATGCGGATCCAGGCTCGTCCAGGCTCGCTGGTCGAGGCTCGCCACTATCGCTATCCTCAGCGCGGCTGGGTGCAGCCGGACGCGATAGCGCGCGGCATCCCGCCGGACGCGTCCGCCGACCTCGTCTTCCACGGCGGCAAAACCGTGCCGCAGATGGAGTTTCAGAACATCTTTCTCGGCGGCCAGGCATCGTGGCAAGCGTCCGACATCGACCAGATCAATACCGCGATCACGCTCGCGATGCAGGATCGGAAACTGAACAATGTCGTCAGGCAGTACTTTGACAGCGGGGTCAATCTGACCTGCGATGCGCGGCCATTGCTCGTGCTCGAGGAAGCAAAGCCGGATCAGCTCGACGAGCCCGGCGTGCAGCAATTAGTCTCCCGGCTGGTGCAACAGGGGAAGGTCTCCGACAGCGATCTTAGTACGACGATCTTCAACCTCTTGCTGCCTCCTGGAAGCGTGCTCATACTCGACCAAGACAATTCGCTCGGCGGGCTTGGCGGTTATCACGGCTCGGTGCACTTCCAGCACAATGGGCGGTCGCAGACCGCCTACTATTCGGCAGACGTGTTTTCGCAGACGCTGGCGGGCGGGCAGGCGAATGGAATTCCCGCGTTCGACGCATCCTGGAAGGATGTGGTCGGCACGCTCTATCATGAGATCAACGAGTTCCGCACCGACGCCGATGTCAGGGACGCGATCGCGACCGGGAACGACGACGGCGTCCTTGGCTGGATGGGAGCGCAAGGCGAGATCGGGGATCAGCCGATTGCCATAGCCGGCCAACTAGGGCAGTTGCAACGGGTGTTCCAAGAGGTTCAGAACAGCACGGGGAGCACGCGCGTGCCGGTGCAGTTCTTGTACTCGAACGCGGTCCACGGCGCGGAGGGCCCGATCGACGCACCGCACTGAGCACTCCGATACATTCGATGCGGTCAAATGAAGTAGGTGGACCGCTGGGGCTGTTTGCCTAGCCGAACTGGGTCGACGCGGACCGAACTCGTCCGCGTCGACCGCGCTCATGACGTGTTGTGCTTCCGGGATCGAGGCTCTCATGCTGACGAACGCGAATAATCCGTCGAGCCTGTTCGGCGAGCTCTCATCGGTATTGACTGGTGAGCCCGCTGTTGCCGTCCTGACCGCCGAGCGGCACCTCAAGACCCTGCGCGACGCAGCGGGCGCCGGTCAGATCGACGCGGTCCTTCGGCGCCTCGGCGAATTGAAGGGTCAAGGCGGAGACATTGTAGAGGCCGTCAGGGAAGGGCTTGTCAACGACGCGTCCCTGGGTCTTCTCGTCAGGAAGATCATCCTGCTGTGGTACCGGGGTTGATCGACACCAAGCAAGGGCCCCCGACGGCATTGGGGCCAAATCCCTCCGCCATCGCGTCCAAGGTCGCCAGTCGTTCGGCGATGGCGGCGTCGGTCGCCGCGATCTCGTTGGGTTGTGGCGATCCACGATCCAAAATCCTGGCGTAATCGAAAAGGGCGGTGTGCCGGGAAAACAAATCCAGCAATTCGCTTTCGAGCGGCGCATAGAGATGGTGCGTGGAATTGTGGCATCGTGCCCGTTGTGAGTTTGAGCAGACCAAATACCGACCGCTTTTGCCTTTGTTTGGCGACACCAACCCGCTGTCGCAATATTGGCATCTGACTAAATCTTTTAACAGGTTGGGGTACCCCCTGCCGGTGCGACCCGCTGAACTGGTGTAACCAGTTGGCTTTCGGGCATCCCGGCGCGCAATCGCCCGCCAGAACAGGCTTTTCAATTCCGGCGTATCGAGGACGCAAGGGTAATATCCCTCCTTCTCGTCGCCGTCCGGGGTGCCATCAGCCAAGCGGGGTTGATAGAAGCCAAGGCGCGCGCGGTTGCCGATGATTCGTTGCACGCTGCTGGAGTGCCAGCCGTTCGCGCCCTTGAATGCCGGAATCTTTGCGTTGTTGAGCAGGCTGGCGATCTTCCGCTTTCCCATACCCGCAGCGGACATTTCGAGGACGCGGATGATGACAACGATCCGTTCGGCGATCGGCTTGAACTCGCCTTCGACGACCTCCAGCCAAAGGGGGCAGACCTTAGACGCCTTCCGCGTCCCTTTGCGGGCGTCCTCGCGGCGATTTTGCCACCAAGCCCCGATTCGAACGCTCAGCTTCCTAGAGTAATCGTGTGCACTGTCGAGACGGAGTTGCAGCTTCAGCCGCTTTTCGAGGCTGGCGTTGATGGATTCCAGGTCGTAGATTTCCTGATCCATCAGCGTTACGATCTTAATCCCCCTTTCGAACAGGGTGAGACAGAGACCGTATGCCTTGCTGTGCACGCCGCGTGTCAGGCGGTCTATTTCCTCTACCAGCAACCACGATCCGGGTTTGACAAAACCTGCATCGACCAAGGCGATAAACTTCGCCAGCGGCCCTTTGACCATGTTCTCGCCATGGAATGCCGAGATGCCGTGCTTGCGAACATCAGACTCGTGGAGGCTGGTATCCAGGGTAAGGCCGTGGCGTTCACAAAAGGCCCTCGTCGGGGCGAATTGTCGCCGGAACGAGTCACCATCCGCTTGGCCTCGCGTCGAAAAGCGGATCAACGAATATGCTGTAGCCACTATTTCCCCATCACCTGCATCGCCCTGCCTCTATAGGCGATCTGTATCGGTGGCACCTTCCGATCAAGCTATAATGGGCCATGGCAGCGACCTTCCCTGGCCGCCGGCGCGCAACCCTGGAACCTCGACACTCTGCCCGGCGGCTCCTCGAGCGGCGCCGGCGCCGCGGTCGCGGCGGGATTTGTTCCGGGTGCTGTCGGCACCGACACCGGAGGCTCGATCCGTGGGCCGGCGGCAGTCTGCGGCATCGCCGGGCTGAAGCCGACCTATGGCCGGGTCAGCCGGCGCGGCGTCTTCCCGAACACCTTTGCGATGGACCATTGCGGTCCGCTGACCCGCAGCGCCGAGGACATCGCGCTGTTTCTCCAGGTCATCGCCGGCTTCGACCCCGATGACCCGAGCAGCGAAGATGCCCCGGTACCGGACTATCGCGCCGCTTTGACCGGGACGATTGAAGGGCTCCGCCTCGGGCTGATCGAGCACTGGTACGCCAATGGCGCCCATCCAGACCTACCGCCGGCGATGTCGGCCGCGGTCGAGGTCTTGCGCGGGCTCGGCGCCATCGTCGAGCCGGTGCAGCTGTCGAGCCTGCGCGACTACACCGACTGCAAGACGACGATCTCGATCGCCGAGCTTTATGCAATCCACGAAAAGGATCTGAAGACCCGGCCGCAGGATTTTGGGCGGATCCTGCGCAACCGCGTGCTGCCGGGCGCATTGATCCGCGCCGAGGATTATGTGCAGGCGCTTCGCTGGCGCACCGTGCTCGCCCGCGAGCAGGCGGCGGCGCTGAGGCGGTTCGACGCGCTCTTAACCGCTGGCGCCCTCGGCGTCGCCGACCCCGCCGACCCGAACCGACCGGACCGGCTGGTCAGCGTGCCCAGCATCACTATGCCGTTCAGCGTCGGTGGTCTGCCGGCGCTCAATATCCCGTGCGGGTTCAGCCGCGCCGAAGGACTGCCACTTTCGTTGCAGATCGCCGCCGCGCCAATGGCGGAGCCGACGATCCTACGCATCGCCGAGGCCTACCAGCAGGCAACCGACTGGCATCGCCGCCACCCCGAGCTCGCTTGAACCGAGAGGACACCATGCGCACCGATCTGAGCCATTTGCCGCCCTCGACCCCCGAGGAGATCCGCGCGATGACCCGGCGCGCCGGGCTCGACCTGCCTGAAGACCTGATGCAGCAGTTCATCGAGGCGTGGCCTGCCTTCGAGGCGATGGTCCGCCGCATCCCGCGCAGCCTCGACCGCGCCGCGGAGCCGGCCCACAGCTACCGGCCGTTAGGCATCGTGCGCAGGTGAGGATCGCGGCCGGCGGCCCACGAATTATCGGGCGCGGTTCCGCTGCGCAAGCCTGGCTCTCGCCGCGCGACCTTTACCCGCAGTGAATTCTGCGGCAACAGGCGAATGCAGCGACCCTTCCTTCGCGTTGGGCTAGGCGATACGTGCTCGCCCGGCCTCAGGAAGGAAGCGCTGTCAGGGGTTGGGCGATCCCAGCCGGTAGAAATTTGCTGCGGTCCCGGAGAACAACGCCGCTTTCTCGTCGGCGGAGCAGCCGGTGGCAATGCGCTTGAACGCGTTCCACAGCGCGGCATAGCCACAGCTCCCCTTGTCGACCGGGAAGTTGCTCTCGAACATCGCGCGCTCCGTGCCGAAGGCGTCAATGCAGGTCTCGATATAGGGCCGCCAAGCGCCGGCCAGTTCTTCCGAGCTCGGCGGCAGTTTGCCGGTGTGATGGGTGAACCCGAACATCCGCATGCCGAGTCCGCCGAGCTTGACATGCACGTTGGGGCAGGAGGCGAGCTCGGAGACACGGCCGCGCCACTCGGCGAAGACCTCCTCACGCTTGCCGGCATAGCGGCCGAGGCCGATGGCGCCGCCGACATGGTCGAGCACGATCGGCGTCTTGGGAAAGGTGCGCGCCAGATCGACGAGGTCGCCGAGCTGGGTATGGTACATCCACGCATCGAAGCTGAGACCGAGTGGGGCGAGCCGGGCGAAGCCCTCGCGCACCCGCCGGTCCATCAGCAGGCCTTCCGGCCGAATTATCGCCGATCCCCACGCCGCCTGGTCGGGATGCGAGGCGGTGATGAAGCGGATACCACGGAAGCGGCCGCCGCCGGCCGCGATCATCGCCTCCAGCACCTTCTCGACCGGCGCGCCGAGCGCCAGATCGGCATAGCCAACGATGCCGGCGCAGACGCGCGTCTTGCCGTACTTGCCCGAGGCGCTCATCGCCGCGACGCCATTAGCGAATTCGATCTCGCCGACCGGGCGCAACTCGACCGGACCAGCGGCGTGGTACATCGAGAGCCATTCGAGGTAGACAGTCGCGGTGATGTTATGACCCGTGTCGAGGTCGGCCAGCAAATCCGGCAGCAGGTACGGCCCGGTCTCGGGCCGGTCGACCAGGTGGTGATGCGGATCGACGATCGGCAGGTCGGGCTCGATGATCTCTTCGCGGCGCCGGTCGAGCCATTCCGGCCGAACCGGCAGATGCGGGCTGATCACGGCTCCTGGTGTCGCGGCTTGCATCGGCTCCCCCTCGCTTCGTGACCCACCCTTTATCGCACCGTACCGCAATCATCGGTAGGCATCGGGCAATCGGCCACGATTATCGACGAGCAGCGCGACCAGCCGCAAGGGTCGCCTCGCAGTCCGCCGAGCCGAGGCCGTCAATTCGGCTCATCCTCTTTGCTAAACGAACCCTTCCGAGTGATGTGGCTCCCTCCGGCTAAAGTCGAGCTCTTGATCTTTGGAGTTCACTCGTAACTGCCCCCTCCAATGGCGATGCGGGCGAACTTGCCGCCCCAATCGAAATCCTGCGGCCGTTGGCGAGAAGTCGCAGCTTTCGCGGGTGGTCTGCGGGTGGGTTGGGACCTGAGCCGGCCCGCACACAGCCTTCCGGCGCCGGCCTGCGGGCGGGACAGTTGTCGCGGGCGAATGAAGGACACGGGAGGCCATGCTCGCCCGCGAAACCGAGGCTGGCGTACCGGGACGAGTATCGTTAGTCCTCTTGCATCCGACCCGACAACACCTTGCGGAGGGACCCGAATGCAGATTTCGGCCAAGCGCATGGCAGCCTTGCGCGAACACATCCGCGCGGAAAGCGCGCACGACATGGATGCGTTGCTCGGCGAGATGACGCCGGACTGCTTCAACGACGTCGCGGGCGCGCCGCAACCGTTCGTGGGCCCCGCGCAGACCGCCGAACGCTATCGCAAACATTGGGAAGGCTTCCCCGACTTCACGGTACGGGTTCGCCGCATCCTGTGCGCCGACGAATCGTGCGTCGTCACCGAGAACGAATGGCGCGGCACGCATCTGGGCACGTTCATGGGGTGGCCGGCGACCGGAAAGCCGGTGCGGATGCGTGCGATCGTGGTCTGGCATTTCGCGGGCGACGCGCTGTGGGGCGAAACGATCTTTTTCGATAATGCCTCGCTGCTGAAGCAGATTGGCGCCGAGATCGAAATCCCTCCGCCCGCGAGCCCGATGAAACCGGCCGCATTCACTCTCGACGACGCGCCGCTGCTCGGTCACGGTAAGGCATTCGAGTGAATTCGCGCCGCGGAGCAACAAGATCCGATGACCCAGCCGATGTCCGAGTCAACCGCAGTAGCCGACCAGCCGTGGTATCGAAAGCTCGACGCGACACAGTGGAAAAGCCAATAGGCTGCCGAATTACAGCGGTCGTAATGCCGCTGGCGAGCTGTGCGGAAGATCGGTCGCCGTCGGGATCAGGTAGTCCGCGAGATTACCGGCCAGCAACTACCCGTTTGCGTCACAGACAAGGTGCTCCAGGAAGCCGAGCGAGTGGAGTTCGCCGGTCTTCGGCGTCATCCAGCTCTCAGCGGCGCCTCGCCGCGCCGGAGCAGGTGCGGAGCGGTCGCCTCTTTACCGGGCCGCGTTGATGGGCACCGGCCGGGCGAGCGCGGCGTCGAGTTCCTCGATCGTCCGGCCGCGCGTTTCGATGCCGATGAAGAGAAAACCGACAACGGCGAGCAGATACCAAGCGGCAAAGTAGTTGAAAGCGGGCACGAGCGCGTCAAGCGTCGCCTGTGGAGCGACGTAGTTGGAGGCGCCGGCGATGACCGCCAGGCCGGCCGGTCCGATGAACTTGGCGATGTTCGAGCAACCGTAGACGAGACCGAAGCCGCTGGCTCGCAACTTCGCCGGCCATAGCTCAGCCATATACGGAAAGACGACCGAAAAGCTGGCGTTCGATAAAAAGCTGCCCACAAGCAGCATCAGGAAAAACGCCGATGCGGCGCCGAAATAGACGCCGTGCAGGTAGCCGGCCAGCATCGTCCCGCAGCCCGCCGCAACAGACAGAAGAAACCCGGCGCCACGGCGGCCAAGCGCATCCGAGAGCCAGGAGCCAAGAGCCCGCCCCGGGATACCGATCAGCGCGATCCATACCGATAGGTAAGCGGCCTCGGGGGGAGTCACCTTTAGCACCAGCACCAGCAGAGTGGCGCTCCACAGCCCCACGCCGACCGCTCCCGTCGAACTAAGCCCGGTCATGATGGCCACGATGATGCTGCGCGGATATTTGAACAATTCCAGCCACGAGACGCGCGGCTGCTCGGGCAGCGACGCCGGTAGCTGGATTTCGCCAGGATCTACTTTGAGCGCCCAAGCGAGCGAGCGGCGCGCCTCCTCGAAGCGCCCCTAACCGAACAGCCAGCGCGGCAATTCCGGGAACCAGAGGCGGATCACGAAGGCGAACGCCGCCGGCACCAGCCCGATCGTGAACAGGCCGCGCCAGCCGATTGTTGCGCCGAGCGAGGCGCTCAACAATGCGGCCAGCAGCGGGCCCAAAGGCAACAAGCCGATCGACAGGCCGCTGACCCAGCCGCGCTTAGACGCCGGCACGAACTCCTGAAGCAGCGGCAAATCGACGGCGCCGAGGCCGCCCACCCCCAAACCGACGATAAACCGCATCGACGCGATGAAGATCCACCCGTTCTCCGGCGCCAGCGCCATCACACTCAGTGGCGAACGACAGCGTCAGGATCATCATCATGAACACCTTGCGGCGGCCGATCTTGTCGCCGAGCCAGCCGAAGAAAATCGCACCCGGTATCGCCGCCACCCCGAGGCGAACACGATCGCTCCCGATTGACCGAACGTCAGATGCCAATCTTTTACGAAGAACGCCAGGACAAACCCGATCAAGGCAAAATCAAAGAAGTCAATAACGATGGAAAACAAGCAGGCTATAAAAATTTTCCATTGATTAATGGTCAGCGAATTCTGCTGGTCGAGAAGATCCAGCATGACACTACTCCCGTTCGCTTTGCCGGCCCGTTGGCCGCTCTCGAGCGAGCGGGGCATGGGCGGTTTTATAATTTCGGCTCAGACAAGGATAATAACGCGCTGCCGGCAACCGGCGCGGCGCGGCGCCGCCGCGTCTTGTTCAACCTGGCCGGCGACATTGCCGCCCCGAACGGGGCGCCGGCGGTTGACCCTCAGGTCTACTGCGCCGCGGCGGCGGTCCTGGTGTCGCGGAAGGCCGGATCACCTCTTTCGCGAAGCGGTCGAGGTCTGCGAGCTGAACCTCGAGCGGGGTGCCGAGCGGGGTCGCGCAGATGACCCGGTCGAGGCCGGAATAGCGCTTCTCGACCGCCTTCAGGGCCTCGATGATGTCCTCCGGCCGGCCCGCCTTCACCGCGTCCTCGACCGTCGGCAGTTGGACGGTGCCGGCCAGCCGCGGGTCGCGCATCACCGCGATCTGTTCGTCGGTCAAGGCCCGTACCAGGCGCAATTCGCCGAACATCTTCATGTTCTCTTCGTAATGGGGGGCGGCCTCGCGGATCGCCTGCTCGCGGGAGGAGGCGATGTGGAACTGGTAGCCGAGCGCCAGCCGCTCGGCGAGTTCGAGGCCAGTGCCACGCCGCGGCAAGTGTTCAGGAAATCGTGCGTCGGGCCGGGTATGGCAAGCCGAGCACCGCATCGCCTGCAACGAGTTTGCTCGCCGGCCTGATTTCGATTCCGATGAGTTTGCCGACCGCGTCAAACATCAGCACGACACCCGGGTGCACTTCTTCGCCTTCATTTCCTGGGTCTTTGACATGCGCCAGCTCGACATAGACGACATCGGCCTCGGGATCGTAAGTCACGGCAGCCATCGCCGGGCTTCTCGATCAAAAAACACGGTGACGACCACGATATCCGCTCCCGCCGTCCGAAACACAACCCGCAAGACGCGGCCGCCGCGCTCTGGGATGCGGCGCCATGCCCGGCTCAGCGTTGGATCGTGCGGATCGACCATAAGTGCTGTGGGCTGTCTTACCGTGGTGTCAATCCAAACCGCATCGATGGCATCACGCACGATATTGTCGCGGGCATGACGGGTCGGGATCAGCACAGTGTCCGCTTACTTGACAGCAGCCAGCCCGAGCAATAGCGCCGCCCGCTTGTTGCACGCTCGCCTGTCGTTTTCGATCCGGATTCGTGCCGATTGATGACGCAGGATGACCGGTAATCTCCAAAGCAGTCATCCAGCGATGCGGGCGTTCCGCCGAGCGGACTATCCCGCGCGCCTATTCTACTGCGCCGCGGCGGCGGTCCGGGTATCGCGGAAGGCCGGGATCACTTCCTTTGCGAAGCGGTCGAGGTCTGCGAGCTGAACCTCCAGCGGGGTGCCGAGCGGGGTCGCGCAAATGACGCGGTCGAGGCCGGGATAGCGCTTCTCGACCGCCTTCAGAGCCTCGATGATGTCCTCGGGCCGGCCGGCCAGAAAGCCGCCGGCCTTCACCGCATTCTCGATCGTCGGCAGTTTCACGGTGCCGACAAGCTTGGGATCGCGCATCGCCGCGATCTGCTCGTCGGTCAATGCCCGCACGAGGCGCAATTCGCCGAACATCTTCATGTTCTCTTCGTAATGCGGCGCCGCCTCGCGGATCGCCTGCTCGCGGGAGGACGCGATGTGGAACTGGTAGCCGAGCGCCAGCCGCTCGCCCAATTCGAGCTCGATGCCGCGCCGGGCATAGGCCGCCTGGAAGCCGAGCATGTGCCGCTCGACGGCACCGCCTTCGGCCGAGCCGCCGCCGATCACGCCGCTGATGCCGTATTTCGCCATGAATTCGAAGGCGCGCTCGGAGCCGCTCTGGATCGGCTGCCAGCATTCGACCGGCAGCCGCTCCGGCGCCGGCACCAGGGTGATCTCCTTCAAGGTGTAGCCGCGATACGGCACCTCGGGCGGGATCGTGTAGTACTTGCCCTGGTGCGAGAACGGCTTGCCCTCGAATGCCTTGAACAGAACCTCGACACCTTCCTCGAACATCTCACGGTTGGCGTTCTGGTCGAGGAGCGGCGAGCCGAAGCTCTCGACCTCGCGGGTGTGGTAGCCGCGCCCGACGCCAAAGATGACCCGCCCGCCGGTCAGGATGTCGGCCATCGCGTAATCCTCGGCCAGCCGCAGCGGATGCCACATCGGCACGATATTGAAGCCGCAGCCGATCCTGAGGTTCTTCGTGACGCCGCACAGGTGCATCGCCATCATCAAGAGGTTCGGGATCAATTCAGTGCCTTCGGGCTGGAAATGATGCTCGGCCATCCAGAAGGTGTCGTAGCCGCGCTCGTCCATGCATCTTGGCGTAGGCCACCACCTTGTGCAGCGCCTTCGCCAACTCCTCCTTCGAATAGCGGCGATCGTTGATCGGCGTGCCTCGGTAGCCGAGGTTCTCCATATCGGCGGTGCCGTAATAGGAGCTGTCGAATTTCGTGATCATCTTGTGTCCCTCGCGATGCGGCGGCGATCATAACCTAAACTAATTGCGGCGCCATTTCGTGTATCGCCATTCGCGCCGGCAGCTGGCTTGCCGCGCGGATGCGGCAAAGAAAACGGCCTCCGCAGAGGGCCTAACTTTTTGAATTTACATGGCTGGGGCGGGAGGATTCGAACCTCCGCATCGCGGAATCAAAATCCGCTGCCTTACCACTTGGCTACGCCCCAACGACCGGGGGCAGGTTATCCGGAAAGCGCCGCTCCGGCAACAAGACCACCGGCGGCGCACCACCAGCCGGGCTCGGCTGCGGCGAGGCTCGCACGCGCCTCTTCGGCCGCTCCCGGATCGCAAAACAGCGCAAAGCAGGTGGCGCCGCTGCCGCTCATTCGGGCGATCAAAGCGCCGGGGAGCCGCGCGAGCCGGGCCAGTATGGTGCCGATTTCGGGAACGAGCCCGATCGCGGCGGCGGTTAGGTCATTGCGGCGCGCCATCAGCGCCCGCGCCAGCCCGACCGCATCCTCCGGCATCGGCGCGAAGCGGCCGGCCTCGCCGAATGGGCCCCGCCGGGCGGCAAATACCGCGGCGGTCGCCAGCTTCCGCCGAGGGTTGGCCAAAAGTATCCCGGCCCGCGGCAGGTCGGGGGCAGGCTCGACGTGTTCGCCGATGCCGCCGACCCAGGCCGCGCGACCATGGAGGCAGGCGGGGAGGTCGGCACCGAGCCTCGCACCGAGCCGGCGGAGCGCCTCCTCGCCGATCGACAGCCGCCAGAGTGCGGTGAGCGCCCGCAGCGCCGCCGCAGCGTCGCTCGACCCGCCGCCGATGCCGGCCGCTGCGGGAAGGTTTTTCTCCAGGAACAGCGCCGCGCCGCGGTCCTCACCGGTATGCTCGGCGAGCAACCGGGCGGCGCGCAGCACCAGATTGTCGTCGCCGACACCAGCGAGGCCCGCGGCCTGCGGCCCGCCGACCGCGAGCGACAACGCCGCGGCGGGCTCGGCGGTGATGCGGTCGCCGATATCGGCGAAGGCGATCAGGCTGTCGAGCAGGTGATAGCCGTCCGGCCGCCGTCCGACGACATGCAGATAGAGGTTGACCTTTGCCGCGGCAAAGGCCGCGACCGCCATTCCGGGCTCAGCCGCCGCCGGACCGGGCAGGCGACACCAGGCCCCGGTCGAGTTTGGCTTCGATCGGCTTGATCTCGTCCTCCTCCGGTCCGAACTGCAAGGCTCGCCGCCACTGAAAGCGCGCCTCGCTCGGACGCCCGCTTTGCCAATAGGCGTCGCCGAGATGGTCGTTGATCGTCGGGTCTTCGGGCACCAGCTCGATCGCCTTTTCGAGATATTGCACAGCACTCGAATAATCACCGAGCCGGTAGTGCGCCCAGCCCAGGCTGTCGACGATGTAGCCGTCCTCGGGGCGCAGCTCGACCGCTTTCTCGATCATCTTGAGGCCGCGCTCCAGATTCTCGCCGCGGTCGATCCAGGAATAGCCGAGATAGTTGAGGACGAGCGGCTGGTCGGGCTTGAGCTCGAGCGCGTGGAGCAGATCGGCCTCGGACGGCTTCCACTGGCCCGACCGCTCGAGCGCAATGCCGCGGCTGTAGTAGAGCGACCAGCGTTCCGGCATGCCGGCCGCCGCGAGGCGGCGGATCGCCTCGTCATAGGCTTCGACCGCTTCGCTAAAGCGCTTCTTGCCGCGCAGGAGATCGCCAAGCTGCATATCGGCGCCGGCTCGGGTGGGCGCCTCAGCCGACATTTGCTTGAGCTGCGCGATCGCCTCGTCGGTGCGGTCGAGCATTTCGAGATCGGCGGCCACCCGCAACCGCGCCGACCATGAATAGGGCGAGCTGGGCGGGATTTCGGCGAGAATGGCGAGGCTCTCCTCCGGCTTGTCCTCAGCGCCCAAGACATCGGAGAGCAACAGTTGAGCTAGCGCCAGATGCGGGCGCAGCTCAAGTGCACAGCGGGCGTAGAGCAACGCGAGGTCGATCGTCTCGGGCTGATTGACGACGCTCGCCAGATCGAAAAGCGCCTCGGCAAAGCCCTCTTCGGCGCTATCGATCAGCGGTGCCGGAGGCTCTGCCGGCTTGCGGTTCAGTACCGATTCGGCCAGCTCGCTTCCCGAATTCTCATTGATGAACCGTTGATAGAGGGCGTCGGCCTCGTCGGCGCGGCCATGGCGCTCGTAAAAGTTCGCCATCGCGTCGGTGAGCCGCCAGTTGAGCCGGCCGGTCGCCTCGAGGGTCTTCTTGAAGTATTCTTCCGCCGTATCGGGTTGTCCGGCAAAGTCGTAGAGAAGACCGAGCTGGTAATATTCGAGCGGGGCGAAGCCGTTGAATTTATCGAGCTGACGCAGCGCCGCGTCGGCGCCGGCGAGATCGCCCGTCGCGATCCGCATCCAGCCGCGCGCCAACGGGCCGAGGAAGCGGTGCACGCCGTCCGTGGGCAATGCCTCGGCGCGTGCGAGCGCGCCGGCTTTGTCACCGGCCTTGATGCGGTCGATCATCAGGATAAGCTCGGCGACGGCGTCCGTCGGATCGAGATTGAGCTCCCGCTCGGCGAGCGAGCGTGCCCGGTCGAAATGGCCCTCGTCCGCCTCCATCAAAAACGTGCGGCTGATCAGCTCAGGCGATCGAGGATCGGTCTTGAGCGCGTCTTCGAACCACGAGGCGGCGGCCGCGTAGTCGCGCGTTTCCTCAGCATGACGGCCGGCCAGATAGGCGCCGAATGGCGTCTCCGTGCTCGGCACCGCCCCGCTCGACGTGGTCACGGCACAGCCGAGCAGAAAGCCTGCCAAACCCCTGATCCCGAAAATCTTCATCGCCTTTGCATTCATCTATCTCTATCCACTTGCCCGCCTCACATATTCGGGTAATTGGGCCCGCCGCCCCCCTCCGGCACGACCCAATCAATGTTCTGCTCCGGGTCCTTGATGTCGCAGGTCTTGCAGTGAACGCAATTCTGCGCGTTGATCTGTAAATACGGGTCGCCCGTCACCGCCTGCTGCACGATCTCGTAGACGCCGGCGGGACAATAGCGCTGTTCCGGCAAATCGTAGAGCCGATAGTTGACCTCGATCGCCTTCGCGGGATCGCGAAGGCGCAGATGCGGCGGCTGGTCCTCCTCGTGGTTGGTGTTCGAGATGAACACCGAGGAGAGGCGGTCGAAGGTGATCTTGCCGTCGGGTCTGGGATATTCGATATGCCGCGCGGCACTCGCCGGGGTCAGCTGCAGGTGGTCGGGATGGTGGTGGAACGTCCAGGGTGCCGCACCGCGCAGGAGGTAGGTGTCGACCGCCGAATAGGCGAGCCCCGCCCACAAGCCCCGGCGGAAGCTCGGGCGAATGTTGCGGACGCGGCGCAGCTCATCCCACACCCAGCTCTCTTCGAGGGCATGCCTGACCTCGGCGCCGGCATCTCCGGCGAGCCGCCGAAACACGGTCTCGGCCGCGACCATCCCGGATTTCATCGCGGTGTGGTTGCCCTTGATCTTGGGCACGTTGACGAAACCGGCGGCGCAGCCGACCAGCGCACCGCCCGGAAAATCGAGCCGCGGGATCGATTGAAAGCCGCCTTCGTTGAGCGCCCGCGCGCCATAGGCGATGCGCCGGCCTTCCTCGAAGACGGGGCGGATCGCCGGATGGGTCTTGAAACGCTGGAATTCCTCGAAAGGGTTCAGAAACGGGTTCTTGTAGTCGAGCCCGATCACAAAGCCGACCGCCACCTGTCGGTTCTCGAGATGATAGACGAAGGAGCCGCCATAGGTGGCGGTGTCGAGCGGCCAGCCGATGGTGTGGACAACGAGCCCGGGGTGGTGCCGGTCGGGTACCACCTCCCACAGTTCCTTGACGCCGATCGCATAGGTTTGCGGATCGATGCCGTCGCGCAGGCCGAACCGTTCGACGAGGGTTTTGGTCAGCGACCCGCGGCACCCTTCGGCAAACAGCGTCTCTTTGGCGCGAAGCTCGACACCGGGCTGAAAACGATCGGTTGGTTGACCGTCCTTGCCGATGCCCATATCGCCGGTCGCGACACCCTGCACGCGTCCCGCGGCGTCGTACAGCACCTCGGCCGCGGCAAAGCCCGGATAGATCTCGACCCCCAGCGCCTCGGCTTGGCTTCCCAGCCAGCGGCACAGATTGCCGAGGCTGATGATGTAGTTGCCGTGATTCCTCATCTGCGGCGGTGTCGGCAGCCGCAGCGACCGGCGTGCCGTCAGTAGCAGAAAACGGTCTTCGACCGCCGGGGTCACAAGCGGCGCCCCTTGCTCGCGCCAGTCCGGGATCAGCTCGTCGAGCGCCCGCGGCTCGAACACCGCGCCCGACACGATGTGGGCGCCGACCTCGGAGCCCTTTTCGACGACGCACACGCCGAGCTCCCGCTCGGCCGCGGCAGCAAGCTGCTTCAGCCGGATCGCCGCCGCTAGGCCCGAGGGCCCTGCTCCGACGACGACGACATCGTACTCCATGCGCTCGCGTTCGATCCGCTCCTCGGCCACGGCCCGTTCCTCGGCATCAGCAGAAAGACTATAGAGAATCGTGAGAGAATCGTGGCAAAAACGGGAGCGTCCGCTGCGCCCCGATGGTAGCATCACCGCGATGTCGTCATCCCCCGTCATGCCGCCGGACCCCCGTGAGCACGAGGCGGCGCTGGCGCTGTTGTGCTGGTATATCGAGATGGGCGCCGACGAGGCGATCGGCGGCGAGCCCGCAAATCGGTTCGCACCGCCGCCCGAGCCGCCGCCGCCCGCCGCCGGGGTAGCGTCCTCGGCGGTCGTGCCCCCGACGGTCCTGTCCCCGCCGCGCGCCTTGGCAGAATCGCTGGCCGAGGCCGCGCAATCGGCGCGCCGGCTCGCCGCGAGCGCCGAGACGGTATCGGAGCTTGCGGCAGCGGTCGCCGGCTTCGACGGCTGCGCCTTGAAGCGCACCGCCACCAACACGGTTTTCGCCGACGGCAACCCGGCGGCACCCGTCATGATCATCGGCGAGGGCCCCGGTGCCGACGAGGACCGCATCGGCCGCCCGTTCGTCGGCCGCGCCGGCCAGCTGCTCGACCGCATGCTGGCGGCGATCGGATTGGACCGCCAAAGCGTGCACATCACCAATGTTGTCTATTGGCGGCCGCCCGGAAACCGTACGCCGACCACGGCCGAGATCGCCTCATGCCTGCCCTTCGTGCTGCGCCACATAGCGCTGGTGCAGCCCAAGGTCTTGGTTCTGTGCGGCGGGACCGCCACCGGCGCGCTTTTACCGGTGGGCCAGGGCATTACCCGATTGCGCGGGCGCTGGTTCGACCTCGAGATACCCGGGCTCGCCGAGCCAGTGCCAACCCTGCCGATGTTCCACGCGTCGTTTCTGCTGCGCTCACCGGAACGCAAACGCGAGGCCTGGCGCGACCTGTTGGCGTTGCGCGCGCGCCTCGACGAGGTGCTGCGGGGCGATGCCAAATGAGGCAGTGGCAGGCGTCCTAGTGCCGGGAACCATACGGACAACTCCTGTCATTGTACCTCACCGCGAGATTGCTTCGTCGTTCCGCTCCTCGCAATGACTGCCGTTTGCGGCGTCATTGCGAGCGAAGCGAAGCAATCTCGGAAAGACGAGGGCTGGGCGGGGCCCCGCCAGATAGACCCCGCGCTCGGCGATCAAAACGCCTTATCTTTTCGGGCCCGGCACCGGAATTCCGGGGATCTTCACATTGACCGCACCGAGGTGGTTGCGGCTGGTGAAATAGAGGGTCTTCCAGTCGGCGCCGCCAAAGGCCAGATTGGTCGTGGCGGGTGCCCCGTGCACGATGCGGCCGAGCTTTTTGCCCTTGGGGTCCATGATCCACAGCCCGCCGGCGCCGCCGCAATAGACATTTCCTTCGACATCGACCTTCATGCCGTCGGGAACGCCGGACTCGGCGCCGCGCAGATCGACAAAGACGCGATCGCTGGCCTTCGCGAGGGTGCCGTTGGGTGCGACATCGAAGGCGCGGATATGGCCGCGGCGCGAGTCGTTGATGTAGAGCACGCTCTCGTCCGGCGAGAAGGCGAGGCCGTTGGGGATGACGAAATCGTCGGCCAACAGGGTCATGGTGCCGAGATCGGGGGTCACCCGATAGACGCCGGAAAAGGTCAGATCCCATTGCTGCGGCGCATTGGGGCTGGTCCAGGGGTCGGTGAAATAGATGCAGCCGTCGGATTTGACGACGACGTCGTTCGGCCGATTGAGCTGGCGGCCCTGGAAGCTGTTGGCGACGACGGTGATGCTACCGTCGAGCTCTTGCCTGGTGACCCGGCGCGAATCATGCTCGCAGGCGACGAGCCGCCCTTGCAGATCGCGGGTCAGGCCATTGGCGCGGTTGGTCGGCTCCAACAGCAGCGACACACCCTTGCCCGGCTCGTATTTCATGCGCCGGTTGTTGTGGATGTCGCTGAAGACGAGATAGCCGCCTTCGCGCCACCAGAGCGGCCCTTCGGCCGGACCCTGGGGCCCGCCAAAGCCATCGGCCAACTCCTCGATCGGCTGCGTCGTCGCGATGATCCGGTCGAGTTCAGGCGCCAATTGCTCGATCCGCTTTGCCCCTTCAGGCATGGCATTCCTCCTGTTTCGTGGTCGCTAAGAATGTTGTCAGCCGTCCCCTGCCCTACCCTCACAATGCAATACCCCGCGACCGACTGTCTTCGGTCACGGGGTATCGAACGCAATCTTATGTCGCTCGCCGCATGCCCGGATTGTGTCCGGGCATGCGCCGCAGTGCGGGGTCGCCCGGCTACGCCTGTGCGCCCTGATAAAGCGGGCCGCGGATGATCTGGCCGGGTAATGCGTCGGTCAGCTGGCCGTTCTCCAGCAATACGGTGCCGTTGACGATCACGTGGTCGATGCCGACCGCTTCGCGCTTAACCTGCACGCCGCCGCCCGGCAGGCTTGCGACCGGCTCACGTGGCTTCTCGGTGATCGTATCGGGGTCGAAGATCGTGATGTCGGCGACCTTGCCGGCCGCGATAAAGCCGCGGTCGGTAATGTCGTGCATCAATGCTGTCTTGCCGGTCAGCCGGTAGACCGCCTCCTCGAGCGGCATCACCTGCTGCTCGCGCACCCAGTGGCCGAGCAGGTGCGTGCTTGTCTCGTGTCGGTCGGCGGTGTGCGGCCGGCCGCCGCCGTCGCTGGTGCCGATGACGGTATATTGCGAGCCGAGGATATGCTTCTGCGTCTTCGGATCGTTGTTGCGGTCGATCGCCTGGAAGCAGGTCTGCAAGTCCTCGTCGAGCGACAGATCGAGGAACGCGTCCATGATGCCCTTGTTCTGGTCTTTCGCGATCTGCTCGATCGTTTTGCCTTCGAGGTGGCGGTTCTGGCCCTTCGTCGTCATGAAGACTTCGACGAGGTCCCAGCGCCGGTTGAACAGGCCGCGCGCGCGGCCGCGCCGGTCGGTCATGCCGCCCTGCTGCTCGACCGAACCTTCCACCGCCTCGGCCGAGAGCGCCTTGCGGATCGCAGGATCGCGGAAGGCCCGGAGGCGTTCCGTGTAGGGCAGCGCCATGACCTTGTCCCAGGTCGGCATGCCGCGGAAGAAGCCCTCGGGGTGCGTGATGTCCTCGTCCTGTGGAACGTTGAGCCCGCGCTCGAGGTTGAAGATCCCGCCGGCAACGGTCGAGAGACACGAGCCGTAGCAGCGGGCGCCGCTTTTGAACCCGTCTTCGAGCCACTTCAAGTGCTCGACCCATTCGTCGGGGTTGCCGATCGGATCTGACATCAAGTTGTAGATCGATGGCCGTCCGGTGCGTGCGGCCAGCTCTCGGGCAACTTGGCGGGTCTGCTTGGTGCCGCCCGGGGCGCCGCCGGCGACCTGGAAGACGCCGGTGCCGAGTTCGCCGAGCACACTGGCAAGCGCCCAGCGCTCGTCGTCGTCGGGGACGCCGGCCGGGTCGCCGCGATCCTTGGGTGCGGTCGAGAAGCCGAGAGCGCCGGCATACATTGCCTCGCGCACGAGTTTTTGCATCTGCGCGAGCTCTTCGGCTGTCGCCTTGACCCGCTCCTCCGAGGCCTCGCCCATCACATAGCGGCGAATCCCGGAATGGCCGACCAAGGTACCGACGTTGATGCCGCGCTTTTTCCCGAGCGCGTTCAGATAGTCGCCGACCGATTCCCAGGTCACGTCGACGCCGGCCTTCAGCACCGGCAGCGGAATCTGTTCCGCGTCTGAGAAGAATTCGAGATACCACTCGCCGTCGCCCGGCCGCACCGGCGCGATGACCTGGCCGCATTGGCCGACGATGACCGTGGTGTGGCCGTTGTGCAGCCACGAGCCGCAATAGGGGTCCCAGACCGCCTGCGGATCGAAATGGGTGTGATGATCGATAAAGCCGGGTGCGACGACGCGCCCCTCGGCGTCGATCGTGCGCTTGGCGGCCGCACCGGCATACTTGCCGACCCCGACGATCTTGCCGCCCTGGACCGCGACATCCGCCGCAAATGCCGGCTCGCCCGAGCCGTCGACGACGCGCCCGTTTTTAATGAGCAGATCATACGCCATGCTTATTCCTCCTTGTTGCCCCCCGCTCGCTCAGAGCGCAGCGGCCTGTCGCAGCGGGCCGCCATTCTTGGGCGCATGGCCCGCCAGCACCGCTTCGCGCGGCGCTCGATAAGGCTACGCCCGGCCCGCAGGTCCAGCAACATATTCTCCCAGAACGCAACTCGGGTATGCGGTGACAGACGGTCTGCGGCTAAGATCCTCGCAGCGAGACAAGGAGAGGCGACATGACGGATCTCTTGGAAAGAACGGAGGACGGGATCGCCTGGTTGACCCTCAACCGTCCCGATCGACTGAACGCGTTCTCCCCGCCGATGCTGACGACCCTGGGGGAAGCGCTGCAACGTCTGAGCAGCGATCCCGGCGTGGGCGTGGTGATCATCACCGGCGCCGGACGCGGTTTTTGCGCCGGAGGCGACGTCAAGACGATGGCGGAGCGCACCGCACAGGGGTTCGAGGAGCGCGTCGAGGGGTCTGCGCCGGATGCACCAGCTGCCGTTGCTGCTCCGCTACGATGCCGAAGGTGGTGATCGCGATGGTCAACGGGCCGGCCATCGGCGCCGGTCTTGGTCTCGCCATGGCATGCGATCTGCGGATCGCCGGGCGGTCCGCGCGTTTCGGGACCGGATTTGCCGGGGTCGGCTACTCCGGTGACTTTGGTGGCTCGTGGACCCTGACCCGCCTCGTCGGCACGGCGAAGGCCCGTGAGCTCTACTTCCTCGGCGACATCATCGACAGTGCGGCAGCGCTCGCGCTGGGCCTCGCCAACCGCGTCGTCGAGGATGGGGCGCTGCAACGCGAAACCACCGCACTGGCGCGGCGCATCGCCGACGGACCGCGGGTCGCCTATGGCTACATGAAGCGCAACCTGTTTGCCGCGGAGACCGAGCCGTTTGCCGCGGTGCTCGAAATGGAGGCGCTGCACCAGGCGCGCACCGCGATGACCGAGGACCACCTCGAGGCCAGTACGGCCTTTGTCGAAAAGCGCCGCCCGGTGTTCAAAGGCAGGTGACTTCGCAGATTTAATGTTCGATGCGGTGCGAGGAGAGGCGTTCGCGGGTCGCGGCGAGGCCCTCGGGGGTGCCGACGTGGTACCACTCGCCGTCGTGCACGATCGCGCGCAGGCGGCCCGCCGCTTCGGCGCGGTCGAAGAGCCGGACCAGCGAGAAAATGCGGCCGGGCACGTCTTCGAAGAGCCGGTGGTGTAAGAGCTGAATGCCGGTGAAGAGGTAGGGGGCGACCTCGCGCTCGCGGCGCCGGCGCGGCGTGCCCAGGGCGTCGAGGAAATAATCGCCGCTGCCCTCATAGCCAACGGCCATGACCGTCCGTTGCAGCAGAAGGACGGCGTCCATACCCGCGGGATCGAAGGTGCCGGCGAGGCGGAGCAACGCGGCATCCTTGCCGTCAAGCCAGAACACGTCGCCATTGACGACAAAGAAGGCCTCGCCGAGCAATGGCAAGGCTCGGGCGACCCCGCCGCCGGTGTCGAGCAGCTCGGTTTCCTCGGAAAGCTCGATCCGAGGTTGGTCGCGGCGGGCAAGGTGTGCCGCCATCATCGCCGCTTTGTAATGAATGTTGACGACGACGCGCTCGACCCCCGCCAGGGCCAGCCGGTCGATCGCATGGTCGAGCAAGGGGCGGCCGTTGATCTCGACGAGCGGTTTGGGGATCGTGTGGGTGACCGGGCGCAGCCGGGTGCCGAGCCCCGCCGCCAGCACCATCGCTGAGTGTGGGGGAGCCGTCACGCGACGCTCCGCAGATCGGGCCGGCACCGCCCCTCGGGCGGCAGATGGCGGTCGAGCCAGCGCGCGATCGGCGCCAAGGCCGGGTGGCAAAGGTCCTGTTCGAGCAGGCGCCACACCCGCGGGATGTGGGCGAGATATTGGGGCTTGCCGTCGCGCTTCCACAGGCGGGTGAAGATGCCGATGATCTTGCAGTTGCGCTGGGCGGCAAGAATGGCGGCGGAGCGCAAAAAGTCTGGCCGGTCGAATGCCGGGAAAGCGGCGAGGTAGCGCTCGGTCATCGCCCGGCGCAACGGGTCAGGAACGTCGCGCCGGGCGTCTTCGAGAAGCGAGACGAGGTCATAGCTCGGCGGACCCCAGACAGCGTCCTGGAAATCGAGCAGTCCGCATCCCCGGACCCCGGGGCGATCCGGCAGCAGCATCAAATTGTCCACGTGGTAGTCGCGCAGCACCAGAGTTGAGGGGAACACCGCCGCGTGCTGCAGAACCGCTAGCCAAAGCGCCAAGTATTCCTCGCGCAGCACCCCAGAGAGCGGCACGTACCAGTCAACGAGCAGTGCCGCCTCGGCGAGCAGGCGCGCCATGTCGTAAGCCGGCAATTTCGGGGAGGCGCGCGCCTCTGCGGCCCGCTGCAACGCCACCAGAGTGTCGACCGCCAGGGCGTAAAGGGCGGGCTCGTCGGCGTCGCGGTCGAGCAGGCGCGTATAGGTGTCGTCGCCGAAATCCTCGAGCAGCAGAAAGCCTTCCTCGCGGTCCTCGGCAAGCACCTCGGGGGCGCTCAGGCCGAGATCGCGGAGCAGCCCGGCGACGAAGACATAGGGGCCGACATCCTCCTGCGGCGGCGGGGCATCCATCAGGACGGTGCTGCTCCCGTTGCGGCCGAGGCGGTAATAGCGGCGAAAGGACGCGTCGCCTGCCAGAGGCACCGCGACGACGCCACCCCAGCCGCAGCCGTCGAGAAAGGCCGCCATCGCCCGCCGTCGCGCATCACCCATCGGCGAGGATCCCTGCCAGCCGCTCCCGCCAGCCTTCGCCCGCGGCGATTACGGCGCGCCGCGCATCGGGCCGATCGCCGAAGAGGAAATTGATCTCGAGGCGGCGCCGCGGCAGCAACGAGCCGAGCTGCTCGGGCCACTCGATCAGCGAGATCCCTTCGCTGAAGGCGTCCTCGATGCCGAGCTCCCAGGCTTCTTCCGGCGATTTGAGGCGGTAGAGGTCGAAGTGCCAGATCGCCGCAGACCCAAGCTCGTAAACCTGCGCGAGGGTGAAGGTCGGGCTCGGCACCTCCTCCTCGCCGCCGCGCGCACGGATGAAAGCGCGGGCAAAGCTGGTCTTGCCCGCGCCGAGATCACCCTTCAGCGCAATGACGTCGCCAACCTCGGCGAGCGCTGCAATTCGGGCGGCGAACGACGCGGTGGCGGCTTCATCGGGCAGATCGACGACGGGCATCGCCTATGCGTTGTATATTCTCATGGCAATTACCCGCAACATTGACTTGCGTGCCGCGATCATCCGGCTCCGTTTCCGGAGAAGCCGACCTCCGGCGTCCCTGGTTTTTGGGCGAATCGCCCGGCCGCTCAGGTCAGTGCTTGACCGAGGAATAGGGCAGGATCGGCTCGCCGGCTTTGTATTGATCCGGCCACAGCACAACTTCGCCCTTGCCGTCGCGGAAATCGTCGACGCTCGTGCCGGCGATGTTCTGGAACTGGATGGTCAGGACGCGCGCGGTCTTCCATTCGCCCTTCTCGCCAAAGGCCACCTCGCCGACCACGGTCTTGAACGTATGGGTGCGGATGTAATCGGCGATCTTGTCCTGATCGAGGCTCTTGGCTCCTTCGACGGCGTCGCCCAACACCTGCAAATCGGCATAGGCCCAGGGCGCGAGATAGTAGCCCAGCGGATCCACCCCCTTGCCCGCCGCCTGCTGCTGGTAGCGCTGGAGAAATTCCATGACCCCGGGGAACCGCAAGGACGGCGCCGGCAGCCACCAATCGAAGGTGATGATGCCGTTCAACATCGGGCCGAGGGAGGTCTTGATCGACGTGCTCTGCGGTCCCGTCATCGTGCCGCAGCACACCTTGGTATTGAGCCCGATCTCGTGCATTGCGCGGATCAGGCCGACGCTGTCCGGCGGGTAGGAGGCGATATAGACGATGTCGGGATTGGTCGCCTGGATGGCGCGGATGATCGGCGTGAAATCGGTTGTTGTCGGCGGATAGGTCTTGTCGTAGACGACATCGAGCCCGGCCTTTTTCACATTGACGCGAGCTCCGTCCGCCGTGTTGCGCGTCGCCTCGCCGTCATCGACCGCCAGAGCAATCGTCTTTAAGCCGAGCTTATCTTTATTGGCCTTGATGATCTCGAAGAACCCCTCCGAGATCGCCGCCCGCGGATCCGGCCCCACCGGCAGCATCGAAAAGTATTTCGGGTAATGGAACTCCTCGTTGACGTCCATCGCGAACAGCCCGATGAAGTTCATGTTGTGCTGGATGACGACCGGCAGTGCCGGTGCCGTGACATTGGTGCCGTAGCCCGAGACGACGAGGTCGGCCTTGTCGACATCGAGCAGCTTGGTATAGATGCCCGGCACCAGGGACGGGTTGGTCTGGTCGTCGTAATAGTCGAGCTTGACCGGGCGGCCGAGGAGCCCGCCCTTCTTATTCGTGTCCTCGGCCCAGATCTGCATCGCGAGCAGCCCCGAGGTGCCGTTGACGGCGAGCCCGCCGGTCAGCGGCATGCTGAAGCCGATCGTGATCGGCTGCCCCGACGGCGTCTCGGCTAAGACAGCCGTGGAAGCCGACATCGTAAACCCGACGGCGGCGGCGATAGCCGTGCCAGCCGATCTGACCCGTGTCCTCGGTCGAAACATGTTCCGTCCCCCATAAGATCAGCAAGCGTCGATGCCAACACTTAAGACACGACGGCAATCAGCAGATCAGTGCGCGAGAAGTCGTTGCCCTTGAACAGTACGGGATCGTTGCGAAGCTTTGCGAGCGCATAGCCCCGCTAGCTGGTCGGCATCATCCAACAGCACGATCTCGGCCTCATGCTCACCGGCAGGAAGGCCGGGCGCCTGACCGGTGAGCGTGCCATCGGGCGCGACACGGATCCGGGTCTTGACCATCGTCATGAGGGGCCTGCCATATATTGCCAGATACTGTAGTTTCGGGCACGGGTTCCATCGGGATCCGGAGAATTTTTACACTGTATCTTTCGAGAATGCTATTGGCGGGCCCCTCGAACCCCTTGGGCCAGCGCCCGGACATCGGCGAGGACGGCCTCGACGAGGCCGGGCTTGGCGGTGTCGTCGGGCTCCAGGTTGAGTGCCAAGCGCTGGACCAGTGCCGAGCCGACAACCGCCGCGTCCGCCGCCCGCGCCACTTGGGCGGCTTGTTCCGGGGTTTTGATCCCGAAACCGACGGCGATCGGCAACCGGGTGAACCGGCGCAGCCTCGCGACAGCGCTTGCAACATCGGCGTAAGCGGCGGAGCGGGTGCCGGTGATCCCGGCGATCGCGACATAGTAAAGAAAGCCGCTGGCGCGCTCGACGATCAGCGACAGGCGCTGCTCGTCGCTTGTCGGGGTCGCGAGGCGCACGAAATCGAGACCCGCCGCACCCGCCGGCAGGGTTAGCTCAGCATCCTCCTCGGGCGGCAGGTCGACGACGATAACTCCATCGACCCCAGCGCAGACAGCATCGCGCGCAAAGGCTTGCGCGCCGTAGCGGTAGATCGGATTGTAGTAGCCCATCAGCACGATCGGGGTCGCATCGTCGGCGCGGCGCAGCTCGCGCACGAGCGCCAAGGTGCGGCGCAAGGTCATGCCCTTTTTCAATGCGCGCTGCCCCGCATCCTGGATCGCCGGGCCGTCGGCCATCGGGTCGGAGAACGGCATCCCGATCTCGATGAGATCGGCGCCCGCCACAGCGAGGCCGGCAAAAAGTCGCTCGGAGGTGCCGGGATCGGGATCGCCCGCGGTCAGATAGGTGACAAGCCCGGCGCGCCCCTCCTCGCGCAACGCCGCGAAACGACGCTCGATACGACTCACAACCGGACCCCGAGACGCTCGGCGACGGCGAAGATGTCCTTGTCGCCGCGCCCGCACATGTTCATCACGATCAGATGGTCGCGCGGCAGGCTCGGCGCGATCTTGGCGACATGAGCGAGCGCATGGGCCGGCTCGAGCGCCGGAATAATGCCTTCCATTCGGCTCGACAGCTGGAAGGCTTCGAGGGCCTCGTGGTCGGTGATCGAGACGTATTGGATGCGTCCGAGGTCGTGCAGCCAAGCATGCTCGGGGCCGATGCCGGGATAATCTAGACCCGCGGAAATCGAGTGAGCATCACGGATCTGCCCATCCTCGTCCTGCAGGAGGTAGGTCCGGTTGCCGTGCAACACGCCGGGCTGTCCGCCGGTCAGCGAGGCCGCGTGCAGCCCGGTCTCGATGCCGTGGCCGCCGGCCTCGACGCCGATCATCGCGACGCCGGGCTCGTCGAGGAACGGGTGGAACAGCCCCATCGCATTCGAGCCGCCGCCGATGCAGGCGACCAAGGTATCGGGGAGCCGGCCCTCCGCCTTCGCGAGCTGCGCGCGCGTCTCGTGCCCGATGACCGATTGGAAATCACGCACCATCGCGGGGTAAGGATGCGGTCCGGCGACGGTGCCGATGACGTAGAACGTGTCCTCGACATGCGCGACCCAGTCGCGCAATGCCTCGTTCATCGCGTCCTTCAAGGTCGCCGTCCCCGAATGCACCGGGATCACCTCGGCGCCGAGCAGCTTCATGCGGAACACGTTGGGTTTCTGCCGCTCGATGTCGGTCGCACCCATATAGACGACGCAGGGCAGGTCAAAGAGGGCGCAGGCCGTCGCGGTCGCGACCCCGTGCTGACCCGCACCGGTCTCGGCGATGATCCGGCGCTTTCTCATGCGCCGCGCCAGCAGCACCTGGCCGAGGCAGTTGTTGATTTTGTGCGCGCCGGTATGGTTGAGCTCGTCGCGCTTCAGATAGAGCTTGGCACCGCCGAAATGGCGCGTCAGCCGCTCGGCGAAATAGAGCGGGCTCGGCCGCCCGACATAATGTTCGAGATAACAATCGAGCTCGGCCTGAAAACCGGGGTCATTACGGGCCGCGGCATAGGCGGCCTCGACCGCGAGAACGAGCGGCATCAACGTCTCGGCGACAAAGCGTCCGCCATAGATGCCGAAATGGCCGCGCTCGTCCGGCCCGCCGCGGAGGGTGTTCGGGAGCTGCATCCCCAGTCCTCAGCCGAGCGCGCCGGCGGCGGCGAGAAAGGCGCGGATCTTGGCGAGATCCTTTTCGCCGGGGCGGCTCTCCACGCCGGAGGAAACATCGACCGCCGTAGCCCCGGAAATACGCACCGCATCGGGCAACAGCTCAGCGGTCAAGCCGCCCGACAGCATCCACGGACGCCGCCAGGTGCGGCCGGCGATCAGACCCCAGTCGAAGGCCAGCCCATTGCCCCCCGGCAGCGCGTCGGGCCGGCGCGGCGGCTTGGCATCGAACAGCAGCAAGTCGGCGACCTCCTCGTACCGAGCCGCGCTCTCAACATCCTCCGGTCCGGCGATTGCCACCACCTTCATCACCCTCCGAGCGAAGCGGAGCTTGGCCTCGGCGACCCGGTCCGGGCTCTCGCCGCCGTGGAACTGCAGGATATCGATCGGTACCTCGGCGAGGACCGCACGGATGGCGGCGTCGTCGGCATCGACGAAGAGCCCAACCCGCGCGATCCCCGGCGGCACCGCGGCGCAGAGCCTGGCCGCCTTATCCGCCGAGACGGCGCGCGGGCTCGGCGGATAGAAGACGAAGCCGAGAAAGGCGGCGCCTCCGGCGACGGCAGCCGTGACCGCCGCCTCGGTCGACAAACCGCAGATCTTCGCGGCGACGGTCATTTGCCGCTTTCGGCAGCCGGCGCGGTCGCGGGGCTGGTATTCGGAAAGGAGATGTCGACACGCCCTTCCGGCTCCTTGGCCGCGCTGATCTCCGCTTCCCGGTGTTGCCGGTAGACGCTGCGCAGCGTCGCATAATAATCGAGCGAGTCGCGTTCCAAGGCGTCCAAATCTTTCAGATGTTGAGCTCGCGTGTCGACGAGGTTGGCGCCGCCGGTGCGCGACACCGGCGTAGGTCGCCGGCGCGCCGCCGACGAAGGTCAGCGGGTTGAGCGCCAAGTCGACGGCGGTTCCCAGCGCGTCGCGCGGATTTGACGGGCCGAGCAAAGGCAATTCGACAAACGGCCCCTCGCCGACGCCCCAAACGGCCAAGGTTTGGCCGAAATCCGCCTTATGCGGCGGCAACCCCCATTTCGCCGCGACATCGACGATCCCGACAGCGCCAACCGTCGTATTCACCGCCAGCCGCTGAGCCGACTGCCAGGCGTGGTGGACATTCCCCTGCAATAGATCGTTCAGGGCTACCGCCGGCTCCTTGAGATTTTGTACGACGTTGTGAACGCCGTTTTGGACAACCTCCGGAACATGGTCGGTATAGGCCTGCGCGACCGGCCTCATGACGGCGTGATCGGCGGCGAGATTGGCCTTAAAGATCGCCCGGTTCACCCCCTCGGCGGGATCGTTGTCCGAATCGGCGGCGTCGGCGGTCGGCGGATCCTGGGGCGACGCGGCGCATCCGCAACAGCACAGCAGGAGCCCGAGAACCACAGCCCACACCGATCCCGCCCCTCGCCTGCTCCCTGCACTCCGAACCGCGCGAAACACCGTGATCGTCTCCGTCAGATCAAGTCGAGGGGGCCTGATTGTCCCGAGCGCTCGCCGTTGCGTCAAGATAGAGGGCGCGAAGCTGTCCGGGCGGCAGGGCTATTGATCGCCGCAGGCGGCGTCATAGACGAGTTTCGCGGCCGCAATGTCTTCGATGGCGATGCCAACGGATTTGAACACCGTCGTCGCCGATAACGGCGCCTTCTTGAAGCCGGCAAAGATCTCGCCGATCTCGGCATAGATCTTTGCCCCGGAGAGGATCACGTCGCCGGATTCCTTGAGAACCGCCTCGCGTGAATCGACGACGAGCGTGTTGGCCATCACCCCATCGTCAAGCTCGCGCCAATCGGGCCGCGGCGAGCCGACGGCATTGACATGGGCCCCCGGCTTGAGCCAGGCGCCCTTGAGGATCGGCTGCAATGCGTTGGTCGCGGTCACGATCACGTCGGCCCCGCGCACTGCGGATTGGGCGGGCATCGCCGTGGCGTTATACTGCTCGGCGAAACGCTCGGCATGCTCGGCCGTGCGGCTCCACACGCGGATCTCCTCAAAGCGGCAGACCTGCGCCAGCGCGCGCAGATGGGCGCGCGCCTGCACACCACTGCCGAGCAGTGTCAGCACTCGACTGTCGGAAGCGGCCAGGCGCTTCGTCGCCGCTGCCGATACTGCAGCCGTCCGCATCTCGGTAATCAGCCGCCCGTCCATGACCGCCAGCGGTTCGCCGGAATCCGGACGGAACAGCAGGATCATTGCAGAATGGGTCGGCACGCCCGCGCCTGCGTTCCCCGGATAGAAGCTGACGAGCTTTGCGCCCATGGCGTTCTCCGCAACCGCCGGCATGATGCCGAGATATCGCTTCCCCTCCTCGATCGTCAGCATGTTACGCACCGGCTGGAGGACCCGCCCGGATGAGAAATCCGCCAGCGCAGTCTCCATCGCAGCGATCAGACGATCCCAGCGCAGCAGCTCGCCGACCCTTTCCTCGTCCAGGTACATCACCATTGAATTGATCCCAAGAACCAACTGAATGATATGATGATTGACGGCGGCGGGACGTGCGAGTGTCGAGCGCCGCCGTCTTTAACCTGCGTGATCGCACGACAGCCTCTGCCGCGGAGTGCCGCAATGCCCATATCGATCAAGCCGCTCCTGCTGATTATCGCCGGCCTCGCAAGCCCGATGGCTCAGGCCCAATTCCTGGGATCGGGTTTCGAATCGAACGTAAGCCTAACGCGGGAAGACCTTGACACAATCCGCCAGACGGTCAACCAGCAGATTCACGGAAAACCGGTGGGGACGACCGGTTCCTGGAGCAATCCGAGCAGCAAAAACTCGGGCACCATCAAGCTTTTGAAAAAGTTCACTGCCAGGAATATGCGCTGCGAAGAACTCGGATACACCCTGATGACGACCGCGGTGGCGGGGGCATCACCCGAGCATTACGTATTGGACAGCTGTCTCCAGCCCGACGGGACGTGGAAAATTTTGTGAGGACCGGCGTGGGGTCTACTGCACGGCACTGGCGGTGTTGGTCTTCTCCCGCATCAACGCCAAGAGCCCGCCCACCTGACCGCCGTGACGCTGGATCACCGAGGCGAATTCAGAGCGTTGCGTCATCATCATGCTGATCCCCTCGATGATGACGTCGTTGATCTTGAAGGCGCCGTTTTCCGTGACCAGTCGCCAATCGACTTTGATCGGCGCGTCGCCCGGGCTGAGAATGTCGGTCGACACGATGGTCCCGTTCCCGTCGGTTCGGGTGCCGCGTACCTTGATCGTCTCCCCGCTGAAGCTGGAAAGCCGGGTGCCGTAGACAACGACCACGTAGTCCTCGAACAGCTTCAGGTACTCCTGCTGCTCCTCCTCGCTCGCGCTGCGCCAATAACGGCCGAGAACGAAACGGGCAATGCCGGGACCGTCGAAATCCGCCTGGAACAATTGGCGGAACCGCGCCAACCTCTCAGCGAGCGGGACCTTTTTGCTGAGAACCTCGACGGCGCGGCTCCAGAGATCGTTCATAAAGACGTTCGCCTCCGCTGCAAAGGCGTTCGGCGGAGCCGCCAACGATGCGGTAATGATCAGCAGCGACAGCGTGGTCAGAAGGAAGCGGCGGGTCATCTCGGCAGGACCTCCCGGATCGCGATGTCGACGACGGTCTCTAAGACTTGTGTACCATGATGGGTTCGAGGCCGCCGCTCGACGAGTGATCGAGCCGGCCGTAGACGAGTTGGCGGGCATCCTATCGGAAATCGATATTTTTGGCACGCGGGAATAACGTCGATCGAAAGAAACTGCGGAGCAGACAGGCGAGCACCGTTGGCGAGGGCGGATCGCTTGCCTACATCCAGGCAGCGCGCGGTTATACCGTCGGATTCGAGGAAAGGGCGCAAGAGATGTGGCCGTTTACCCGTGACAAACTGGTCGTTCCCGCGCCCGGCGAGTGCCTGCCGGGAAGGACGGAAGCGATGCCCGTGCCGGAGCGGCATTTCGTCAACGGCCACGCTCTCGTCGGGCCGTATCCCGAGGGGCTCGAAAAGGCGGTGTTCGGGCTCGGCTGCTTCTGGGGTGCGGAGCGGGTGTTCTGGCAGGCGCCGGGGGTCTGGGTTACCGCCGTCGGCTACGCCGGGGGCTCCACCCCTAATCCGACCTATGAGGAGGTCTGCAGCGGACGCACCGGGCACACCGAGGCCGTGCTCGTCGTCTATGACCCGAAGGTCACGAACTACGAAACCCTCTTGAAACTCTTCTGGGAGAGCCACGACCCGACCCAAGGCATGCGGCAGGGCAACGATGTCGGCACCCAATATCGCTCGGCGATATACACCTTCTCACCGCAGCAGGCAGCACTCGCCGAGGCGACGCGAGAGGCTTATCAGAGCCGGCTCGATGCCGCCGGGCTGGGCGAGATCACCACCGAGATCCGCGAAGCCCCACCCTTCTACTTCGCCGAGGACTACCACCAGCAGTATCTCGCGAAGAATCCCTATGGATATTGTGGTCTAGGCGGCACCGGGGTCGCTTGTCCGATGCCCGCAAAGGTGGCCGCCGCCTGACCCTGTACCGTGGTCAATCAGCGGCGTCGCGGCGGCTATTCAGGCGTTCGAGCTCGGCGCCGAGATAGCGGGCGAGTGTCGCCATGCCGGACCGGCCGGCGCGGGCCTCGGCGTCGGGGTTATAGTTCGTGTTGGTGTTGACGTCGTAGGTGTAGACAGCGCCGGCGCTGTCGGTGACGAACTCGATCCCGGCGACGGCGATGTCGTTGGCGGCAAGAAAAGCCTCGTAGCGGCGCTTCAGATCGGCGTCGATATCGTCGACGATGGTGAATTTCGCGCGGGGCCCTTCGGTGGCCGGGCATGCGGCCTCACCGATCGCGCAGGCATCGGCCGGGCACAGCTCGAACCCGTCGCTTGCGTCGACCTCGACCGCATACATGAACCGGCCGCCGATGAACTCTGCGCGGGTGATCAGCGGTATCGGCGCCTGAACGTATTCCTGCAGCAGATGCAGCCCGTCGACCGGCGGCTCGTAATCCAACCCATCGATATAACTACCCAGCGCATCTACAGTGTAAAACAGCCGGACACCGAGACCCTTGCCGCCGCGGTTCGGCTTCAAAATAAACGCACCCGCGGCAAAACGCTCCCGGGCTGCCGGGACGAGCAGCTCCTTGCCGGCGACGAGAACCGTGTCGGGCGTGCGAATGCCCGCCGCCTCGAGCGCGGCGTATTGGCGCGCCTTGCTGATCTCGAGGTCGAGGGCGCGGCTGCCATTGACGACGCGGCGCCCGTGCCGCTCGAGCCAGGCCAGCACCGCCGCGGTCAGCTCGGCGGCGTACCGGTGGTCCCGTGTATGGGAGGAGGCACTCATCCGGTTATAGAAAACGCCTTCCGGCGGCGGCCGCGACAGATCGAAGGTTCCCCGGTCGAGGAACCAATCGCGCCACGGGAGCCCCTGCCGATCGAGCGCGTCGGCCAACGGCTCGAGCCAAACGGCGTTCTCGTGGATCACGTGGATGTGGGCCATCGGAGCTCCTCGATTCAAATGTGCAGAAATTATAGGTTAAATATATCTCTCATACTCATTTAAATCGTAAATTAGTCACCGGCGCCTTCGCGTGCAAGGTTGCGCTACACTGCCGGGCCGGAACAGTCGGGAGGATCGCGATGGGCCGCGTCGAGAAGAAGGTGGCGCTGGTGGCGGGTGCGGGCGGCGGGATCGGCGGAGCCGGCGCCGAAGGGCTGGCGCGCAAAGGCGCGGCAGTCGCCTGCGCCGACATCGATGCTGCTGCCGCCGAGGCCACCGCCGCGCGTATCCGCGCCGCCGGCGGTCGCGCGTCTGCGATGGCACTCGATGTGCGCGACCGCTCGGCGGTCGACGACGCTGTCGCGGCGACGGTGCGGGAGTTCGGCAGGCTCGACGTGCTGCTCGACTGCGCCGGGGTCAGTGATGGCGGAAGCTTTCTCGATCTCGATCAAGATAAATGGGAACGCGTCATCGCGATTAATCTGACCGGCATGTTCCATCTCGGACAGGCGGCGGCGCGGCAAATGGTCCGCCAGGGAGGCGGCGGCAGCATCATCAATGTTACCTCGCAACTCGCCGAGGTCGCCCGTCCCGGCAGCGCCAACTACATCGCGTCTAAGGGCGGCGGACGCTCGCTGACCCAAGCGATGGCGCTCGACTTGGCGCCGCACGGCATCAGGGTCAATGCGATCGCACCCGGCCCGACCTTGACCGGCCTGACCCGCGCCCGCTATGCCGACCCCGAGCAGCGCCGTGCGACGATCGCGCAGATCCCGCTCGGCCGCCTCGGCGACCCGGAGGATCTCGTCGGCGCCATCCTGTTTCTCGCCTCCGACGAATCCATCTGGGCGACCGGCAGCACGATCACCATCGATGGCGGCTACGTCGCGCTCTGAGCGGACACGAAATTAGCCCGTTCTCAGCCACCCTCCGCTTGGGTGCGATAGTTCCAGTGGCCGCTGACCCACAACCATCCGTCAGGACGCTGCTCCCAATGCCCCGGCTCGTAGGTCGCTGTCGCCGCGGGTTTCGCGACGTAACTTCCCGGCTGCCAATGAAATTGCACGCCGTTCCAGTACCAGTGACCGGGCTCCCACACGAAGGTCGGCGACGGCGCCGGAGGCGGCGATTCGACCTCGGGAGGCGGCGGTGGGTTGGGCGCGAGGGCGTCGGACGATGACACGGGCGGCGGTGGCGCCGGTGGCGTGTCAGCGGAAGGGTAGGCCGGGGGTGACGCCGGCGGATAAGACGGCGGTGGCGCCGGCGGATACGGCGGTGGCGCCGGATAGGCCTGGGCAACGACGTCGGAGGTTGCTACGGACTGGGCGAGGTTGGGGTGCAATGGCGTCGGGTTGTCTGCCAGAGCCGGCACGCCAATCGCCAGCGCGGTAATCCCGCCCACGAGGGCTCCATACCTCATCGACTTCCTCCATTTCTTCGCGCGCCGAGCGACGTTTGCGGCACGCTTCTCTGGTGTTAACAGTCCCGTCACGAAACCATTCCGGGCGGCGGCTGACGGATGCGATGGCGCATCCTTGCGGAGAAAGGCGTTTCGAGCGCATCGATCCGGCACTGCCGGAGACTGCCTGGATACTCCGCAGCCACGCCTGAAGTTATCGGTTTCCGCAATCGCGGTCGAGAATTGCAGTCACCTCGAAGCCTTCAAACGCCTGATTAGGGGCGAACGTTTGACCTGGTGCCAATCTTAAAGGGACCCCGTTGGGGTAGATTGTCGCCTGGCGAAGTACCGTCCAGGCTCCGTGCCCGCTGCGCTGGAACGCGTCACAAGCCACAGGACCATCAGGCAAGCTGTTGACCCCCTGGGCTATCGCCAAATATGGCGTCGTACAGCTAAAGGCCAGCGCGCCAAGAACAATCAAAGTGCCGAGCTTGATATCGCGGTATGCCATCTATTCAATCCTCCTTGCGGCGATCGTATCGGCGACAGAACGAGGCGAACCCTCGCGCTGTCCTCAGACTGCAACACCTACACTGGCCTGATCGGTTCCGTGCTACGCTCGCAGAGCGCTCCGGGGCGACCGCGCTTACCTCCACTCTCCGACGTCCCGCGCATCAGCCAGCCGGACCCTTCGCGCGACAACGGCAGGATGACGGTTGGAGGGTCGATCAGCATATTTTCGGATTCATCGGCTTTGACGGGAGCAGCGCATGAAGGTCGGGTTCATCGGGACGGGGACAATGGGGCAGCCGATGCTCGCCAACCTCGTCAAGAGAGGGTTCGCGGTTGTGGCTTACGACACGGTCCCAGCGGCGTTGGATGCCGCCGTCAGGCTCGGCGCCGAGCGGGCGGGTTCGGCCGCCCAGGCCGCGGCAGCCGGTGAGCTGGTGATCACGATGTTGCCCTCCTCGGCGAACGTCGAGGCCGCCTATCTCGGTGCGAGCGGGATCATCGAAGGTGTGAAACCCGGGCGGCTCTGCGTCGACATGTCGACGATCGATCCCGCCACCTCGCAACGGGTGGCGGCCCGGCTCAAGGAGCGTGGCATCCGGTTTCTCGATGCGCCGGTCTCGGGCGGCGTCGGCGGTGCCGTCGCCGGCACCTTGGCGATCATGGTCGGCGGCGATGCTGCGGACCTCGAGGAGGCGCGGCCGGTGCTCGCGGCGATGGGCAGCAACATCATCCACGTCGGCGCGGTCGGCGCCGGCGAAGTCGCCAAATTGTGCAACAATCTGATCTCGGGCACGGTGGCTGTCGCGGTCAGCGAGGCGTTTCGGATCGGCGAGGCGTTCGGCGTCGACCCGAAAATCCTGACCGGTGTGATCGCCAAATCCTCGGGTGCCACCTGGGTCATGGAGCACATGCACCCGGTCCCCGGCATCGTCGAGAGCGCGGCGTCGAGCCGGCAATACATGCCGGGTTTCATGACCGACCTGATGGCGAAGGATCTGGGCCTCGCGGTCAGTGCCGCCCGCGAAAAGCGCGTGCCGGTCGTCGTGGCTCCCGCGGCCCAGCAGCTCTATCGGATGGCCTCCTCGCACGGCCTCGGCCGCGAAGATTTCTCGTCCGTCTACAAATTTCTCAAGCCGTCGAGCGACGACGCGCCGGTCTAATCGTCCGCCGCCGCTGCGGTCGGCTGTCGCCGCGGGCCACATGAGGCGTTCGCGTCGAGAGCAGCTATGGGACAGGCTCGCCGCGGGCGATCTGCGCAACGTCGGCTTCGTCGAATTTCGACGCCTCATCGAGAGCTTCGGCTTTAGGCTACGGCGGGTCAGCGGCAGCCATTATATTTACTCCCATCCGCAGGTGGTGCGGCCGCTGAGCCTGCAACCTCGAAACCGGGAAGCCAAACCCTATCAAATCTCGCAATTCCTCGGCATGGTTCGGGAATTCGGCCTGACGATCGAGCATCGAGAATGATCCCAAAATATCACATCAACCTCTTCTGGTCGGAACCGGACGGCGCCTGGGTCGCTGACGTGCCGGACCTGCAATCATGTTCTGCCTTCGGCAATACTCCAGCCGAGGCGCTGGCAGAAATTGAGCAGGCGATCGAAGCCTGGCTCGATGTGGCACGCGAGGACGGGTTGCCGATCCCGGAGCCCCGCTACCGCGCGTCGAAACGCGTCGCTGGCTGAGGTGACAAGCCGGCAGCGGGACCGGCGGGAAAGCAGAGGCTTCGATTAATATTAATCGTCCGCCGCCGCGGGCACCGGCTGGCGGCGCGGACCGCGGATCAGCAGCAGGAGCGGCAAGGAGGCGAGGATGACGATCAGCATCAGCGCGAAATCGTCATTGTAGGCGACCATCGCCGCCTGCCGGGTGACCTCGTGATTGAGGGCGGCGATCCCCGAGGGGTCCGTCAGACTGTAGGGCGCGGCGAGGAACGGAGCCTGGGCCAGCGGATTGTCCGGGCGCAGGTGCTCGATCAGCCGGGAATGAACGATCTGGGTATTCTGGCTGAGCTGGGTTTCGAGGATGGCGATGCCGATGCTGCCGCCGAGCATCCGCATCAGCGCGCGGATCGCGGTTCCCTGGGTCAGGATGTGGTGCGGCAGGCCCGAGAGCGCCAAGAGATTGAGCGGCACAAAGGTGCAGCCGAGCCCGAAACCCTGGGCGAACCCGGCGAAGAGGATCGGTCCGGAGCCCATGTAGAGCGAATAACCGGTCATCTGCCACAACGAAGCGGCAGTCAGCAGAAACCCCACCAGGATGAACAGGCGATTGTCGACCCGGTTGATCATGCGGGCGACGATAAACATCGCCAGCATCGTGCCGAACCCGCGCGGCGCCATCATCCAGCCGGCGTCGAACACCGGGTAGTTCATCAGCTCCTGCATCATCGACGGCATCAGCGCCAGGGTGCCGCTCAAAATCACGCCGACCCCGAACATCAGCAGGCTGCCGGCGACAAAATTCGGGCTCTTCAACAGCTCGCGATTCAAGAAGGAACGCTCCCCGGCCGTCATGGTATGGACGGCCAGCTGGTAGAAGCACAGCCCCGCGATCGTCGCCTCGATCCAAATCTCGGTCGAGTGGAACCAGTCCTTGAGCTGGCCGCGGTCGAGCATCAATTGCAGCGAGCCGACGCCGAGGCTCAGCATGGCAAAGCCGAAGCCGTCGAACGGGTCGCGCCGCATGGTTCGGGTCTGGCGGATGAAAACGAAGACGCCGAGCGCACACAATGCCCCGACCGGCAGGTTGATGTAGAAGCACCAGCGCCAGTCGAAGTTCTCGGTCAGCCAGCCGCCCAGCGTCGGGCCGACGATCGGCCCCATCATCGCCCCGGTGCTGAAGATCGCCATGGCCTGGCCGTGCTTTTCGCGCGGATAGACCGTGAACAGGGTCGCCTGGCCGAGCGGCACCAGCCCGGCGCTGCACACCCCCTGCAGAAGGCGATAGAGCACCAGCTGGGTGAGGCTCGTCGCCGCACCGCACAACGCCGAGGCGAGGGTGAACCCGATGACCGAGGCGAGAAGGATGTATTTGACGCCAAAATGCCCGGCGAGCCAGCCGGTCAGCGGCATCATGATCGCCGAGGCGACGATGTAGGACGTCAACACCCACGAAATCTGGTCCTGCGCCGCCGACATGCTGCCCTGGATGTGCGGCAGGCAAACATTGACGATCGTCGTGTCGAGCCCTTGCATGACGCAGGCGCAGATGATCGTCGCGGTGGTCAGGGCGCGGTTGACGGCCGGCGGGGCGCTTTCTCCCCTCACGCCTCCGGCTTTCGCAGCGGAACCATTATCGGCTCGAAATCATGGCGTACCCGCATAGAGGTAACCCTGGACGCTTGTCGGGTAAAGGTCGCGCGGCGGGAACCAGGCTTGCATTGCGGACCGCTCCCGGTACCGTGGGCCGCCGCGCGCATGGTATAGAGGTCGCTTCGCGCCGAGAGGAGAAACGCCCGATGAAGAACGGCATGGTGATCATCGACGCCGACGGCCATGCCGTCGATGCGGAGCCCGTCTACCGCGAGCGCCTGCCTGAGCGCTACCGCAAGCGCAACTTCATCCACCCCAGTGACGGTTTCGACCGCAACCAAAACGGCACGATCAGCAAGCGCCCGGAAACACCCGCGCAGAACCTCGCCGACAACGATCGCGAAGGGATCGACCTGCAGGTCATCTACCCGACCGGCGGCCTCTTTCTGTCACGGGTGCGCGAGGCCGACTACGCGATCGCCTTGTGCGAGACCTACAACGACTGGCTCTATGACTGGTGCGCGGCCGACCGCAAACGCCTGACCGGCGTTGCCCTCGTACCGTTGCATGTCGACGTCAACGCGGCGATCGCCGAGATGGAGCGCGCGGTCTCCAGGCTCGGCATGGTCGGGGTCATGATCAACACCTTTGATCGCAGCCGAAATGTGGCGCACCGCGATTTCTGGCCGTTCTATGAGGAGTGCGCGCGCCAGGGTGTGGCGGTCGCCTTTCACGCCTCGGGCAGCGACACGATGGACCCGCTCTGCCATTTCGACAATTTCCTGCAGGTCCACACCCTGTCGCATGCGCCGGAACAGCTGATCGCCTGCACCGCAATCATCTACAGCGGCCTATTGGAGAAATATCAGGATCTGCGCGTCGCCTTTCTCGAGGCCGGCATCGGCTGGGTCCCGTTCTGGATGGAGCATATGGACGAGGAGTACGAGTACCGTGCCTTCGACGCGCCGCTGCTCAAGGCCAAGCCGTCGGAATACATGACCTGCGGCCGGGTGTTCGTATCCTGCGAGCCGGAGGAGAAGACCTTGCGCTACGTGCCCGACTTCTTCCCGGCCGATAACATCCTGTTTGCCTCCGACTATCCCCACTGGGACGGCCAGTTCCCGAACGCCGTTGCGACCTTGGCCGATCGCAACGACCTGCCGGTCGAGCTGAAGCGCAAGATCTTCTTCGACAACCCGCAGCGCTTTTATGGGCTGAAGGTCGACCCCGCCCGCTTCGGCGCGGCCTATTGAGCGTGCCCAGCCCTCGTCACCCCCGCGCAAGCGGGGGCCCAGGGCAACTGCTTGAGCCCTGAAGTCCTGATTCCCGCTTTCGAGGCTGTAATCCAATTACGAAATCTGGCGCTCTAATTCTCACATCCGTCGTTCCCGCTTTCGCGGCGCTTTCGCGGGGACGACGAACTGGCCTCTTTCGCGGGAATGACGATTATCCTGCTCTCCGATGATCTAGAAGGGAGAAACGAGAATGCCGAAAATCTCGGCGGAACGCCTGAGCGAGATCGGCCGCGCGCTGTTCGTCGCGGCGGGGACGCCGCCCGAGGAGGCGGAGATCGTCATGCGGCACGTCGTCGCCGCCAACCTTGCCGGCCACGATTTACACGGGGTGATCCAGATCCCGACCTATATCGAGCGCATCAAACTCGGGCACATCGTCCCCGGCGCGCCCTGGAAGATCGTTCAGGAATCGCCGACCACCACGGTCGTCGACGGCCATTGGGGCTTTGGCTACGTCGTCAACGAGCGGGCGATGCGGCTGACCATCGAGAAGGCCAAATCCGCCAATGTCGCGGCCGCCACGGTGTTCCGCCAGGGGCATATCGGCCGGGTCGCCTCCTATACCTTGATGGCGGCGCGGGAAGGGATGATCGGCATCGCCACCGCCAATTCCGGGCGTTCGCCAAAGGCGGTCGCACCCTTCGGCGGGCGCGAGGCGCGGCTCGGCACCAATCCGATCTCGATCGCGATGCCGTCCGACCTCGATGGGCCGCTCTACCTCGACATGGCGACCTCGGCCGCGGCCGCCGGCAAGATCGCGCTCGCCGTTGCGCGCAACCAACCGGTACCCGACGGCTGGATCATCGGCAGCGACGGCAAGCCGACTAACGATCCGAGCCAGCTGCGGCGGGGTGGGGCACTGCTCCCGGTCGGCGGCAACGAAGGGTACAAGGGCTACGGGCTTTCGGTGATGGTCGAGATCCTGTGCGGCCTGTTGACCGGCCTCGGCTTCGGCGTAGAGCCGACCGGCCGGCACAATGACGGCTGCTTCATGGCGGTCTTCAAGGTCGAGGCCTTCCGACCGCTCGCCCAGTTCAAAAAGGAGATCGGCGAGTTCGCCGCGTATCTGAAGGCGACCAGGCCGGCCGAGGGCAGCAGCGGCGTCTACTACCCGGGCGAGATCGAGCACCTGCGCGAAGAGGACCGCCGCCAGAACGGCATCGAAATCGAGGACGCCACCTGGTACAAGCTGCGCACCCTGGCGGAAGGCTACGGCCTCGCCGACGAGCTCGGGTTCGTCGAGGTAGAATGAGCGCCAGCGACGACCGCTTCACGCGCTAGGCGGCTTCACCTCGAGCTACCGGCGCCGCCGCTCTCGTCGGGCGCGGCAGCGCCAGAAATGGGTAGTGCCTCAGAGCTCCTGCTTGCTCATCGACACCACCGCCGCGGCGCACCTCCCGGGACCCCAGAACCTGCGGGAGTGTCACCTCTACTTTGCCGAGGGGTGTCATCTCTATATTGCGCTTACAAACGAGAGTCCGATAATAGTGATTCTGGGAAAATCGCCACAATCGGCGAATATCATTCGGGTCTGCCGGGCAATGGACTGCGGGGTTACAGGGTGACACTGCGCGTTCTTATAGACAGCAATATCTATGATAAATTCATCGATCCCCCATGCATACTTAATCGCATACTCGAATTAATCCGAATCGGGAAAATAGAGCTGCTCCAACCTCAAATTATCAGAAGCCAGCTTGCGGAGATGACTGACATTCGAAAACGAGATAAGCTTCTGAGTATTCCCACGCGCGCAGTACCGGGTGACGGGTTTCTTGCGGGATACTCTGGCGCTGGCGACAGAGTAGGGGCCGGTTCTGGTCGTATAAAGATAGACGATATTCTGACGAAGAAAAAACCCACCCGTGGACATATAGAGGACGCGTTAATTGCCACTACAGCGGTCACAGAAGCGGATGCATTTGTTACGGAGGATAAAAGGTTGGGAAATAAAATGAGATCGGCGAAACTGTCTATCCAACTTTGGACATTTGCAGATTTCGAATCCCATCTGTCGCACCTTACCTAAAAGCAGTCCTCTAATTTATCGCCAGCCGTCGATTGTAGCGACTACGCGCCCAGCACCGGGGCCGCGACAGCCCTTCGTCCCGGACGAATCCTTGGAACACACCATTTCACCCTCGCGCCATTCGCCGGGACGTACGGTGAGGGCCGGGCGCTCGATCCTAAGTACAGTCACCTTGAAATGGGCGACGCAAGGCAGATCGCTCTGGCAATCCGCGCGCAGGGATTCGAGCTGATCGGGTGCAAGCCCGGAGAGGTCAACGTTCCACGGCAACGTCTGGGGAATTTTCAGGACGCCATGAGTTCCCACTGGACGCGACGACCAGAGCCGCAGCGACCTCGATTTTGTCGCCGGGGCAGGCATTGACCTGATAGCCGAAGCCTCCCCATACCGGAACAGGACGCCGGTAATCGTCATGCGGAGGAGGACAGGTCTCCTGCGCGCGGGCAGTTGCCGATAGGGTTAGCGCTCCGGCAAGAGATCCGGCCCTGCGGAGGCGGACCTATAACCGCATACCTACGCCTCGCCCGTGTGGTCCTGTCAGTTATTAGGAGCCTCACCATGCTAATAACGCAACATCGAGCAAAGCCGCCGAATTCGGCTACCATTTCGCCGCCGACAGGAGATTCGACAGGATCCGTCCCGGCCATTCGGGGCTTCCCTGCCGGTTCCCTGCCACGCCTTCGATTCTCCCTGGGCGGCGTACCCAAGTCTATGATCGCACGCGGTTTTTCGGCGTGGGGGGAGCCGCGAACAATTTTTTTCCCTGAGTTTTCCCTGTCGGCAGGGAAAGCGAGGGGCGACATTTCACGCTCGCGAGTTGGCGTGCCCGGCTCTGCGAACTCGGCGCCGCCGGCACGCTGCGCCAGAAATGGCTGGCAGAGCGCGGCGCTGCCGGGTAGTCTCGGTGTGGGGAAAGTCGGGGGTGTCGAATGCGGGGGGTCGCAGTTTTCGTCCTGCTGGGTCTCGTCGCTTGCGCGGCAGCGAATGGCGTCACACGCTGCCAACGCTTCTTCCGAGCTTCGGCAGTGGCAGACAACCGCCGGCAAGCCGCCTTCGAAGGCCGAGTTTGCGGCCGTCGTCGCCGCGTGCGAGGACCGCGTGAAGAGTTCCGGCAGCGGCGGGCCGATCGACTGGTGTCTCGCCGATTTGGGGCTGCGCCGGGTGCAGTGAACACTGTGTCGATTACAACAACAGCTCGGGCAGAGAGCGGATAATCCGGTCGGGCTGGGTGGGACAGCCGGGCGGGAGCCCGGTGGAATAGCCGTCGTACCAGATCGCATAGATGCCGAGCCGCTGCGGTGCGGCAATCTCCCATTCGAGATTGTCGCCGACCATCCAGGTTTCCTGCGGCTCGACCCCGAGCGCCGCCATCGCATGGGTATAGGCGCGCTCTTCGGGTTTGCCGAAGCCGTGCTCGCCCTCGATCTGGATATGATCGAAACGCTCTTCGAGGGCGAAGCGGATCACCTTGGCGCGCTGCGGCTCGGCCGCACCATTGGTGACGAGCGCCAGGCGCACACCGAGTTGCTTGAGGCGGTCGAGCGTCTCGTGCGCGCCGGGAAACATGCGCAGCTCGGCTTCGTGGATCTCGTTGAAGCGATCGGCGATCGCATCGCAAACCTCGCTTGACGGAACCGGTCGGCCAGCCGCACCCGCCAGTCCCGCGAACGCCCTGGCGACGATGTGGCGCCGCGCCGCGCCGATACGGGGGCGCCAATCTTTGTGCCGGGCCGCATCGGCCCACAGGCGTCGCGAATAGGCTTGGATCGCGGCGACGACCTCGTCCGGCGGCTGCGGTGCCAGCTGATCGATGAAAGCGGCAATGACCCGCCGCCACTGGTCCTGCGCCTGGCCAAAGGCAACAAGGATCGTATCGTCCAGATCGAACAGGATGGCGCGCGGCAGGCTCTTCATTCGGTCGATCTGGTCTCGGCATGCTCTATGTCAATCCGAGCCCACTGCCGCAGGGACTTTTCCTCGCTTATGGCCATGCCGGCAGGCTGGTGAGTACGATTTACATGATCCCGCTGAAGGATCTCGACACGCAAAAGGGCTTTGCCGGATCTATTGCCGAATAGGGATAAAGGGGGGGGGAAAAAATGTTGTTGAAATGAGGCCCCGGCCTTCGCCGGTGTGACGAAATTTTTGGTCGCAGCATCGGTCCGCCATCGACCAACGAATCGTATGAATGGGTCTGAACACTAGCGCCCAGAGTATGGCGCCCCGGGGTGGTTAGCTGTTTGCCCGCGCGCGCTGGCGGCGATGTTTGGCCTTCAGTTTGGCCTTGCGTTTGTTCGCCCGGATCGCCTTGCTCGCTTTGACCGCTTTGTTCACCTGCATCTCCATCTGGATGGGATCGAGTCATTCTCGTGTGGACGCCATCCTCAATCGCCGTCGAAGATCGCCTCCGGCAACAACGCCGAGACGACATAGTTCGGCACGTCGACGACGTTGGAGATGCGCAGATCGACCGCGACCGAGCAGATCACATAGGCCTGCTCGCGGCTGAAGCCGCGCTCCCCTAACAATTCCATCATGTTGAGGACGGCGTTGCGGCAGGCCAGCGTCAGGTTCTCGGCCTCGATCTCGCCCTGCTCGTTGATCGGCATGCCCATGACGCCGAGGAAGCGCTCGGGTGCGGCGTAGCGCGGATCAATGAAATAGCTGGTCCGCGAAAACACCGGGGCACTGAATTTGCGCCGGTTGGCGAGGCCCTTGTGCACCTTGAACCGCACGACCGCCGTCGCACCCATCTCGACGGCGGTCACGCAGACTTCGCCGTCGCCTTGCGCAAAGTGGCCGTCGCCGGTCGAGAACAGACCGCCCTCCTTGAAGACCGGAAGGAAGAGCTTCGCGCCTTTGGTCAGCTGCTTGACGTCGAAATTGCCGCCATTCTCGCGCGGCGGAAGGGTGCGCAGGCCGGCAAGGCCGCAGGGCCCCGTCGGCACCGCGCCGGCAGGATCGGGCGGAAAGGCCAAGCCCGCCCTTGTCGATGACGCGCTGCTCACGCGCCGTCCATTCCGCGAGTTTCTCGGCCGAGGGCGCCACCCCCGAGACCCCCATGAACGGGGCGCCTGGAATTCGCACGCCGGGGATCTCGGCCGAACTGGCCCAGCCGTCGCGGATCCGCCAATGCGCCAGGAACGGCTCGGTCATCACGTCGCGCAGAAAGCCCAGCCCCGGCATGATCGCGCTGAACGCCACGGGCTGAGCAATGATATCGGTGAACTCGATCTCGAGGATATCGCCGGGTGCGGCACCCTTGACAAAGACCGGCCCGGTCAGCGGATGCACCGCACCGACATCGAGCGAGGGAAAATCGGCGACCGTCGTCCCCGGCTTGAGCTGACCGTCGAGCGCGTCGCGCGTTTCCAGCGCCACCTCTTCGCCCTCGCCGATCTCGATGACTGGTGCGATGTCCGGATGATACCGGTTGTGGCCGCAATGCGGCTCTTCGCCGAGCCGCTTTTGCCGATCGATGCGGATCGATTGCATGACGGACCCCTTAGTCGAAGGTCAGGACGGTGCGGGCGACTTCGCCGGCCTTCATTGCGCGGAAGGCCTCGTTGATGTCGCCGAGCCGGCCGCGCTTGGTGACCATCTCGTCGAGCTTGAGCCGGCCCTGGCGGTAGAATTCGAGATAGGTCGGGATGTCGTAGCGGAAGCGGTTCGAGCCCATCCGCGAGGTCTGCACCCGGCATTCCGGGCGGATCGCCATCCACGGGAACTCGATCATCGCGTCCGGCGGCAGCACCCCGACGATCGTCGCCGTGCCGCGGATCGCCAGGCTCTCGATCGCCTGGCGCACGAGCTTGGCATTGCCGACCGCCTCGAAGGCGTGGTCGACGCCGGCGCCGCCGGTCAGCGCACGCACCGCCTTGACCGGGTCGTCTTCGGCGCTGTTGACGAAATGCGTCGCACCGGCGCGCTCCGCCATCTCGCGCTTTGACTCGAAGTAATCGACGCCGATGATCTGCCGAGCGCCGCCGATGCGCGCACCCTGGATGATCGACAGCCCGACCCCGCCGCAGCCAAAGACGGCGACGGTCTGCCCGGCCTCGAGCCCCGAAGTGCGCAGCGCCGCGCCGACGCCGGTCAGCACCCCGCAGCCGACGAGTGCGGCCCGGTCGAGCGGCAGTTCGGGATCGATCTTTACGAGCGAATTCTCGTGCAGCAGCATCTTCTCGGCATAGCTCGAAATGCCGATGAACTGGCGCAAGGGCTGGCCCTTTTGCGACAGCCGTGGAGTCGCCCCATCGGGCCGGGTGACGAGGCCGCCGGTGCACAAATTCGGGTGGCCCGCGAGGCATTGCGGGCAACTGCCGCAAAAACCCGAGAGGCAGGCGACAATGTGATCGCCCGGCTTGACCGCGCTCACCTCGGCGCCGACCGCTTCGACGACCCCCGCACCCTCGTGGCCGAGCACGATCGGCCGGTCGAGCGGGAACCGCCCCTGCCCGTCGACGACGTGAAGATCGCTGTGGCACACCCCGGTCGCGGCGGTGCGGACCAGCACCTCGCGGCCCCACGGCTTGTCGATCTCGACCGCTTCGATCGTCAGCGGCTCGTGCACCTTGCGAAAGACCGCGGCGTTGATCTCCATCTCTCGGCCCCCGACGCAATCGGTAAACTTGCGGAGCTTAGCTCGACCAGGCGAGCCCGAGAAGATGCCTGAGCCTCTGGGTGAAGACTGAAAACTGTCCGCCAACAGACGGTGGTATAGTGTCTGGATTGAGCGATCGCGGAGGATTAGATTGATGCAGACAAGGGTCCATCTGATGCTTAGCGCAGTTGGGAATAAAAGCTTTAGATGATTATATGGGAGAGGACGCGGAGTTTAGGACTCGGTTTTGAAATGGCGCATGGCACCTGAGAAAAAAATAATAGAAGAAGAAGGTGCCGTTGTGTGAGGACGAAGAGGCCTTGCTGGTGGCGGCGGGAATAGGCTTTTCCGGGATGGCGCTGTGGGATCAGAGCCGAGCGCTGCCGTACCGGAACAGCGACGGCCGCACCTTTCCGAGTACGCGCGAGGTAGAAGAACGGCGCTGTTTTTCACCAACGACCGAGGCGTATATGTCATTGATCCGAATGCGGGCTCGGCCGACAAGATGAGGGAAGCCGACGCGCCGGACGGGCGGGCAGCAGCGCTAGACCTCTACCATCGCCATCGTCTTACCCTGCAGCAGCGTCGGCTAGACATTCCGCGACGCGTGCCACCTCTGTGCGGGCACAATTTGTGGGCGTCGAACATGCCCGGGTCGACGCTGTTCATGCCGATCTGCGATGTGAGTTTTTCGCTGATCGGGCTAATTGCGCAATTTGTCGATGCCCGGCTCGAACGCTTCGCCGCTACGAACGGGCGCGGCGTCAACATCGTCGACGATCGGTTCGGCTTTCGGCTAGCCGGCACCGAGGCTTGGGTAAAGAGCGGATTTCTGGCTCAACAGGACGCCTTGGCGTTGTCTCACCTCGAGCGTCAGGCTTGCTATTTCATGTTCAGCGAGCCGGCAGCGATTTGCCAAAACATGTTTCTCGTAACCGAAGCGATGGGTCTCGGCGGCTGGATGCATTGCGGGATCCTGTCGCAAGAAATCCTCGAAGCGCTCGGCTTTGCGATCATCGAGCCGGAGGGAGCACCGGGGCTGCCGAACCCGGTGGGCCTCAATCGGGTCTTTCAAGCCTACTGCCCGCCCTATTGCGAGAGCATGGATGCGGCCGTCGACGCGGTGCTCGGTCCGCTGTTGCGAGCGGGATCGGCGTCGGATGCCGCCGATGGACGTCCGGTGCCATACCGGATTTCCGATGACGAACATCGCGACGGCGCGGTTGCGGTCAGCGAAGAGGGTATCGCCTGCACAAAAGCGGTGTGCAATTACATCCATCGCACCTACGGCCGCTTTCCGGGCACGGTCGATGCGATGCATTTGATGTGGATGATGCAGGTGCACCACCTGGATACCGATTATTACGACCGCTTCTTCCGCCCGGGGGGCCTATGGGCCCGCCGATGCCGCCCACATGACGACATGGCATCGATAGCGACCGGCGGGCCGCTTCGGTCTCGCCACATCAGAAGTGCCGATCGATCTGATTTGGCGGTGGTTCAATGGATCAGCGCTGACGCGTGCATTGCCGCGTACGTGCCTGTGCTGGGTTACATCCACGCGGCCCGCCGAGGAGGATTACGGCCCGTTGATCGAGCGCGGTGAGGTGATGGTATCTTGGCGTGCGACGACATTGATGTCGGTGTTGCCGTGTTGGAGGAGACATCCCGATCACCTACTCGTCTACACCATTGCGTTGCGGCTAAGCGAACAAGGGCAAGGCCACGGCAGAGCGCTGCTCGACTTCGCCGACTAGCGTGCCGCCGCGCTCGGTCTCGCCGAAATTCGGCTTTATACGAACGTGCGCATGGCGAAGAACATCGCGCTTTACCGGCGGCATGGCTATGTCGAAGCAGGCACGCGACTGCATCCGAGCCGGACGAGTACAGTTCTAGTCGATATGGTGCGTTCCGCGATGCCGCTGAGCCTCGGCTGACTTGTCTTCAGCCGAGCCCTTTCGAGGCGAACTGACCGCTGTCGACGCCTTCCCGCCGTTAAACGGGCTATCGGCCCTTATATTCTTTGTTTGTCACAGAAACTATCAAACTCGCAGCAGCAGAGGACATGAGCGTTTTATTAAAACTCGAGAACCAGCCTGGATACTTTCGACGGCCATAGGTGAGTGGGACAAGATTGGCTTCTCAAAAACTGAACATGCACTTCAACTGTGAAAGATTGCCTACGGAGTTCCTGCTGCCCGGTGATGCACCCAGTGTTCATAAGTGGAACCACGCAACTCGAATGTGCGCTCGTAAACTGCACCGAGTTGTTCCGCTACGTGTTTCGACGCATGATTGTCGGGCCGGATGAAGCTCGCGGCCCGAGGCAGGGGAAAGTGCTCGAACAGCCAGTCGCGTGCCGCCCTCGCCGCTTCGGTCGCAAAACCCTGTCGCCAGAAGGGCCGGTCGAGCGAATAGGAGATCTCCGGTTCCGGCCAATCGAGCGGCTGGAAGACGCCGACACTTCCAACAAATGCGCCGCCGTCGATTTTTTCGCAGGCCCACATGCCGTAGCCGCGCAACGCCCACCCTCCGAGAGATGTGGCCATCGTCCGCCAAACTTCGGCTCGCTTAGAGGTGCGGCCCATGACCAGATAGCGCATCACCTCCGGGTTCGCCTGCATCGCCGCATAGGCATCGAGGTCGCTGGCTCGAAACGCGCGTAGCCGAAGCCGATCCGTCGTGACCGTCGGAATCTCGAAGATTGTCATAGCCCGAATATACAAGCCTCTGAACGTTCAAAACGAGTGCCCTATGCCGAAGCCCCCTATGATCGGCGGGTCGGGCGACGACAAGGGCCTGATTGAGACCGAGTTGCTAGAAAAGGGGCGGTCGGTTGCAAGGCTCGGAGCGGATGACTATGATCGTCGCGTCGGCAGAGCCGCCCCGGTCGGAGCGTAGCGCAGCCTGGTAGCGCATCAGCATGGGGTGCTGAGGGTCGTGAGTTCGAATCTCACCGCTCCGACCAGCCCTCTCTCCCCTTCCCGGCTCGTCGCCGATGAAGCATGGCCGAGGAGGACGAAGGCATGAACGCTCCCCACGCCGAACTCGAACCCTGGCAGTGGCCCGAGGAGCAGTGGCGCAAGCTCGTCAACCGCGTCCGTGCCGGGCGGCGGCTGCGGCCGGCCGAGTGGCCGGGCGGCGCGCGTTGCGCGGTGGCGCTGTCGTTCGACAGCGACCACGAGACCAGCGATCTGCGGGATGGCGGCAAGTCGATCGGCCGCCTCGCTTGGGGCCAGTTCGGCAATCGGGTCGGGGTGCCGCGGATCCTCGATCTGCTGGACAAATATGACGTCAAGGGCTCGTTTTACGTGCCTGCGGTGACCGCACTCCTCCACCCGGAGGAGCAGCGCCGGGTGGTGGCCGAAGGCCATGAAATCGGCATCCATGGCTGGATCCACGAGCTGAATTCCGCCCTGCCGCACGAAGCCGAACGCGACCTGATGCGGCGGTCGGCCGATACCCTGGAGCAGGTCGCCGGCGTCCGGCCGGTCGGTCTGCGCACCCCCTCCTGGGACTTCAGCCAGCACACGCTCGAAATCGAGAAGGAGATGGGACTCCTCTACGATTCCTCACTGATGTCGGACGAGGATTGTTACGAGCTGCTGCTCGACGGCGCGCCGACCGGGGTCGTCGAGCTGCCGGTCGAATGGGTGCGCGACGACGCCGTCTATTTCATGATGAACCGGTTTTCGGCGCTGCGGCCCTATACGCCGCCGAGCGACGTGCTCGATATCTTTCGGCGCGAATTCGATGCCGCCTACGACGAGGGCGGCATCTTTCAGCTGACCATGCATCCGCACGTCATCGGCTACCGGTCGCGGATCTGGATCCTCGAGGAGATCATCCGTCACGCCAAATCCCGCAAGGGGGTGTGGTTCGCCACCCATGCCGAGGTCGTCGACTGGGCAAAACAGCACGCGGCCTGAGGCGGTGGATCAAGCGCAAACCGGACCCACGCGATGCGGCTATGTTGCGCTGATCGGTGCCCCGAACGCCGGCAAGTCGACGCTGCTCAACCGGCTCGTCGGGCGTAAGCTCGCGATCGTCACGCCCAAGCCGCAGACGACGCGTAGCCGGCTGCTCGGCATCGCGATCGAAGGTCCGGCGGAGATCGTCTATGTCGACACCCCGGGGATCTTTGCCCCACGGCGCCGGCTCGACCGAGCGATGGTGGCGGCAGCCTGGTCCGGGGCGGATGATGCCGACGAGACCGTGCTGCTGGTCGATGCCGTCCGCGGCGTCGACCGCGATACGCGCCGCGTTCTCGACCGCCTGGCCGAGCGCGGCCGGAAATCGATCCTCGCCTTGAACAAGATCGACTTGGTTCGCCGTGAAAGCTTGCTCGGCCTCGCCGATCAGGTGTCCCGGGAGGGCCGCTTCGACCCCGTCTTTATGATCTCGGCCCGCACCGGCGACGGGGTCGATGATTTGAGGCGGCATCTCGCCGCCGCTGTGCCGCAGGGGCCGTGGTTGTTCCCCGAGGACCAGCTTTCCGACGCGCCCGAACGTCTGATTGCCGCCGAAATCACTCGCGAGCAGGTCTTTCTGCAATTGCGTGACGAGCTCCCCTATGGCTCGACCGTCGAGACCGAGCGGTGGGAGGACAGAAAGGACGGGAGTGTCCGGATCGAGCAGGTGATCTTTGTCCAGCGACCGAGCCAACGCGCGATTGTGCTCGGCGAAGGCGGGCAGCAGATCAAGGCGATCGGCGCGCGAGCCCGAGCCGGGCTCGAGCACATGCTGGAGCGACGCGTGCATCTCTTCTTATTCGTCAAGGTGCGCGAGAACTGGGTCGAGGACCGCGAGCGCTACACCGCACTCGGGCTCGATTACGACGTCTGATGCAGTGGCAGGACACGGGGTTCGTCCTGACGGCTCGCCGCCATGGCGAGAGCGCCTTGATCGTCGAACTCTTGACCCGCGAGCATGGACGGCACGCCGGGCTGGTCCGCGGCGGGCAGTCGCCCAAGGTGCGGGCGGTGCTGCAGCCGGGCAACGAAGTCGCCGCAGTCTGGCGCGGACGCCTCGACGAGCATCTCGGCACCATCGGCTGCGAGACTGGTGCGGGCCCACGCCGCGTGCATTCTCGACGACCCCGGCCGGCTCGCCGGTCTGACCTCGGCCGCGGCATTGATTATGGCCGCATTGCCGGAGCGGGAGCCTTATCTGGATGTCTTCGTCTCGTTCGCACGCCTTATCGAAACCCTCAATTCGGCGGTCGACTGGCCGGCGCGTTATGTGAAGTGGGAATTGGACCTCCTCGGTGCGCTGGGGTTCGGTCTGGATCTCAGCCGATGCGCCGTGTCGGGGGTTACGGTCGACCTCGCCTACGTCTCGCCCCGCACCGGGCGCGCGGTGTCGCGGGCGGCGGGTCGGCCCTATCACGATAAGCTGTTGAGTTTACCAGAGTTTCTATGGCGCGATGCGGCTGCCGACGAGGCTCAACTCGCGCTCGGCATGGCCCTGACCGGCCATTTCCTGGGGCATCACGTGTTCGCGCCGCAGGGCCGCACCCTGCCGGCGGCGCGATCGCGGCTGGCCAAGCGCATACGCCAGGCGCCGATGGCTGGACAGCAAGGGCCTGATTGAACACCCTCACCAGCCTCCCCCTCATCGCGTTTGAGGTTTTTTGGTTATGCCCGTGACCGCCCTTTCCGGCGAGATTCGCAATGTCGACTTCGCCGATGCGCTCGGCGAGCGCTATCTCTCCTATGCGCTGTCGACGATCATGTCGCGCTCGCTGCCCGATGTGCGCGACGGTCTGAAGCCGGTGCACCGCCGCATCTTGCATGCGATGCAGCAGCTCCGCCTCGACCCGGCGTCCGGCTACAAGAAATGCGCGCGGGTGGTCGGCGACGTGATCGGCAAGTTCCACCCGCATGGCGAGCTGGCGGTTTACGACGCACTCGTGCGGCTCGCGCAGGATTTTTCACAGCGCTACCCATTGGTCGACGGGCAAGGGAATTTCGGCAATATCGACGGCGATAACGCCGCGGCCATGCGCTACACCGAGAGTCGCCTCTCGGCCGTTGCGCAGGCGATGCTCGAGGGGATCGACGAGGATGCCGTCGATTTCCGCTCGACCTATGACGGCGAGGACCGCGAGCCGGTCGTTTTGCCGGGGCGCTTTCCGAACTTGCTCGCCAACGGCGCCTCCGGCATCGCGGTCGGCATGGCGACCAGCATCCCGCCGCACAATGTCGGCGAGCTGTGCGCCGCACTCCTGCACCTGATCGACCATCCGGCCTGTGCGGTCGGCGACATTACCGTCCACATCCGCGGACCGGACTTTCCGACCGGCGGCGTTCTCGTCGAAGCGCCGGAAAGCATCGGCCTCGCCTATGAGACCGGTCGCGGAAGCTTCCGCCTGCGGGCACGCTGGACAACCGAGGCGTTGGGCCACGGCCTCTACCAGATCGTCGTCACCGAGGTGCCGTTTCAGGTGCAGAAGGGAAGGCTGATCGAGAAGATCGCGGCCCTGCTCGAAGAGAAGAAGCTGCCGCTGCTCGCCGATGTCCGGGACGAGTCGACCGAGGATGTCCGCCTCGTCCTCGAACCGAAGACGCGCAATGTCGACGCGGAGATGCTGATGGAGCAGCTCTTCCGCCTGACCGAGCTCGAGGCGCGTGTGCCGCTCAACCTCAACGTCCTCGATCCGCTCGGCGTCCCGCGAGTGATGAACCTCAAGGAGGCACTGCAGGCCTTTCTCGACCATCGCCGCGTCGTGCTGCAGCGGACGAGCCGCCATCGCTTGGCCGCGGTCGCCCGCCGCATGGAGATCCTGCGCGGCCAGATCGTCGTCTACCTCAATCTCGACGAGGTGATCCGCATCATCCGCGAGGGCGACGACCCGAAGGCGGAGATGATGGCCCGCTGGGAGCTCACCGAGGCCCAAGCCGAGGCGATCCTAAACATGAGGCTGCGCGCCTTGCGCCGCCTCGAGGAGATCGAGATCCGCAAGGAGCTCGACACGCTCTCGGGCGAGGAAGCGCAACTAACCAGGCTGTTGTCGAGCGAACGGCGACAATGGCGCGGCGATCGCCAAGGAGGTTGGAGAGACCGCCGCCGAGTTCGGCGGCGAGACCACGCTAGGCCGGCGCCGCACATCGATCGCCGCCGCTCCCGAGCCCGTAGAAATTCCGGCGGAGGCGTTGGTCGAGCGCGAGGCGGTGACCGTGCTGTGCTCGACCAAGGGCTGGATTCGTGCGGTCAAGGGTCACAACGTCTCGGCCGCCGAGCAGAAATACAAGGAGGGCGACGGGCCGCGCTTTGCGATCGCCGCCGAGACGACCGACCGCCTGATCGTATTCGGCACCAACGGCCGCTTTTATACGATCGGGGTCGACCGGCTGCCCGGTGGGAGGGGCCAAGGTGAGCCATTGCGATTGATGATCGATCTGCCGAACGAGCACGACATCGTCGCAATGTTCCCCTATCGGCCCGGCATGGAGTTGCTCGTCGCGGCGAGCGACGGCCGCGGCTTTGTCGTCGACGGCGAGGAGGCGGTGGCGCAGACCCGGGCCGGCAAGCAGGTGCTGACCCCGGCCGAGGGAGCGGTCGCTCTGGTCTGCGTGCAGGCCGAGGGCGGCGACGCGGTCGCCTTGGTCGGCGACAATCGCCGGATGCTGATCGTCAAGCTCGACGACATCCCGCTGATGACGCGCGGCCGCGGCGTCATCCTGCAGCGCTACAAATCGGGCGGGCTCGCCGACGCCAAGGTGTTCCGCCTGGCCGAGGGCCTTTCGTGGCGCCAGGGTGAAAACCGCACCCGCACCGAGACCAATCTCGGCCCATGGCGCGGCGCCCGCGGCGCCGCCGGCCGCCTCGTTCCGAACGGCTTCCCGCGCTCAAACCGGTTCTAGGGCCAAGATAGCCCGCGCCCGAAACTAGGGTCAGGGCTGTCGGGTCGGAGGTCCCCAGGATCTCGGCCGCTGATGGAAGAGCTTGACGAACTTCGCCCTCTGTTCGGGCGACAATGTCGCCAGGAACGTCAGGGTCGGCGAGAGCATTTCGCGCTGAAAGCCGCGCCGGGTTTGCGCCGCTTTGTCGAAAAGCTGCATGACCGTCGCCTCGTCCGCGTCGGGTTTGGCAAGCTCGGACCAGGCATCGTCCATCAGCGGCTCGACCGCCTCGCGCATCTGCTGCATATGCGTGCGCACGGTCTCGGAATATCGCTCGAAGGCCTGCCTCTGCTGCGGATCGAGCGCGAGCTCCGCCCCGATCCGCTGCAGCCGCTCCACCGGGTTCGCCGGCAGAGCGGGACCATGAATGCGGATCCACAGGGCACCGGCGACAAAGCACAGATTGAGCGCCAGGGATAAGGTTAACGCCACCCACAAGAGGTGCTGCCGCGTGGCGCTGCGCGCCGCCGCCGAGACGAACGTCACGTCTGCAGGCTCTCGCTGAAATCGCGCAGGAAACCGCTTCCGGGATCGAGCAGCTCGGGCAGGAAACTGGCGTCGCTCGACTGGGCGGGCTGGCTGAGCGCGAGCGAGGTGTCGGTGCCCATGGCAAAACCGAGCCAGCTCGCTACCACGAGCGCCGCGGCGAGGCTCCCCCACTGAGTGAGGTCGTGCAGGATGCGCCGGCGCCGCAGCGATTGACCGAAAGCGATGACCCGACCCGGCGCAGTGGGCGAGCCGGGCAAAATCGCGCAGGCTCGGGCGATCGTGTGTTCAAGTCCGCGTGGCGGTTCGGCGGCACCGCCGGCGAGCGCCCGCGCCGCCGCGACGTCGGCCGCCGCGGTCGGATCAGCGGCGAGCAGTGCCGCGACGCGATCGCGTTCATCCGGTTCGAGAAGGCCATCGGCAAACCCGGCAAGATCGAGAAAGCGCGCGGCCTCGTCCTCGGGCGCATCGGCCATGCGCGATCGCTGCCAAAGCTCGCGGCCGGACGACCGGCCGAGCGGCTCTTCGCGTTCCTGGTCGGTTCGGCTCATCGCAACGTTCTCCTGCTCTATTTACGTAGGGAGCAGCGCCGCCATCCCCGCAACCTTATGGTTCCAGCGCACGGTCGCGCCCGCTCCGGGGGCGTTCATTCCGCCTCGGCCTTGAAATGGGCGCGCAACTTGACCATCGCCTTGTGGTGAGCGCTGCGCACGGTCTGCGGGTCGATGCCCAGTGCTGCGGCGATCTCGCTTACCTCCATCTCGCGATCATACAACATCGTCAGAATTTCGCGCTGCCGCGGTGACAGCAGCGCCTCCGGGAGTTTGAGCTTGCGCACCGGCTCGACCGGGTCGACGGCGAGCCGGCTCTCCGGCACCGCATCGATCGGCACCACGACCGGCCGGTGCCTCCGCATCGCGTCGCGGGCCGTGCTGCGCGCGACGATCGTGATCCAAGTGGACAGCCCGGCCCGCGCTGGGTCGTAACTGCGCAGGAGCCGAAAATCGTCCTTGCACAACCGCAGAAAGACCTCCTGCGTCAGATCCTCGACATCGGTAGCCTCGCGCGCGACGCCGCGCACGGCCGCGACCACGAGACCGGCGTAGCGCCGCACAAATGCCTCCCACGCCCCCCTCTCGCCGCGCGCGAGTGCGTCGAGCTCGCCCTGTTGCGCCAATCAGGAAGCCCCGCATCCGCAGCCATTGCTTGGCACGTAGGCGCGCGCGAACGGCCGCATTCCAGCCTGCTGTGCGCCCTCAACCGAGTTTGGCAAAAAAATCGTTTCCCTTGTCGTCGATGACGATGAAGGCCGGAAAATCGACCACTTCGATGCGCCAGACCGCTTCCATCCCGAGCTCGGGATATTCGACGACTTCGACCTTGCGAATGCAATCCTGAGCGAGGCGCGCGGCCGGCCCGCCGATCGAACCGAGATAAAACCCGCCGTGCCGGCGGCAGGCCTCGCGCACTTCGGCGCCGCGATTGCCCTTGGCGAGCGTGACGAAGCTGCCGCCGGCCGTCATGAAGCTATCGACATAGCTGTCCATCCGGCCGGCCGTGGTCGGTCCGAACGAGCCCGAGGCATATCCTGCCGGCGTCTTGGCTGGGCCCGCGTAGTAGATCGGATAGTTCTTGACATAATCGGGCAGCCCCTCGCCGCGATCGAGCCGTTCCTTGAGCCTGGCGTGGGCGATGTCGCGCGCGACAATCAACGGGCCGGTGAGGCTGAGGCGCGTCTTGATCGGGTACTGCGACAGGGTGCGGCGGATCTCGTCCATCGGTCGCGCGAGGTCGATCGCCACAACCTCGCCGCCGAGTGTGGCCGCGTCGATCTCGGGGAGGAAGCGCGCCGGGTTGATCTCGAGCTCTTCGAGGAATACGCCCTCGGCGGTGATCTTGCCGAGGATCTGGCGGTCGGCCGAACAGGATACGCCGATCCCGATCGGCAGGCTGGCGCCGTGCCGCGGCAGCCGGATCACCCGCAAGTCATGGCAGAAATACTTGCCGCCGAACTGGGCACCGATGCCGAGACGGCGGGTCAGCTCGAGCACTTCCTCTTCGAGGCCGCGGTCCCGATAGGCCTGGCCGTAGCGGTTGCCCTCGGTCGGCAAGCTGTCGAGGTAGCGGCAGCTGGCGAGCTTGACCGTCTTCAAATTCATCTCGGCCGAGGTGCCGCCGATCACGATGGCGAGGTGGTAGGGCGGACAGGCGGCCGTGCCGAGGGTGCGGATCTTGTCGTCGAGGAACTTCAACAGCGACTTTGGGTTCAGCACTGCCCTCGACTCTTGATAGAGAAAGCTCTTGTTGGCCGAGCCGCCGCCCTTGGCGATGAACAGAAACTTGTACGCCTCGCCGGGCTCGGCGTAGAGGTCGATCTGTGCCGGCAGATTGTCGCCGGTGTTGACCTCCTCGTACATCGACAACGGTGCCAGCTGGCTATAGCGCAAATTGGTCTCGGTGTAGGTGCGCCGAATGCCGGCCGAGAGTGCTGCGGCGTCGTCGCCCTCGGTCCAGACCTGCTGCCCCTTCTTGCCCATGACGATCGCGGTGCCGGTATCCTGGCACATCGGCAGCACCCTGCCGGCCGCGATATTGGCGTTTTTCAACATGTCGAACGCGACGAATTTGTCGTTGGCCGAGGCTTCGGGATCGTCGAGGATCGCACGCAACTGCGCGAGATGGCTGGGGCGGAGCAGGTGCGCGGAATCGGCAAAGGCCTGGGCGGCGAGCAATGTCAGGGCGTCCGAGGCGACCTTGACGACGCGCCGGCCCTCGAAGGCGCCAACCGACACGTGGTCGCCCGCAAGCTTGCGGTAGGGCGCGTCATCCCCGCCGAGCGGGAAGATCTCGTGATAGGCAAGATCGCTCATCGGTCACTCCGCGGCGCAATCGCCCCACAAACGCCGTTTCCGGGTCCGCGTCAAGCGACAAGATACAACACACGGTTGTGTCCGGTATCAATCGGCGCTACATTTGCTGCAAAGCTGCGCGGGAACTTCTCCTTCAGGTTGCAACACGGCGGTGCCGCCATCACGAGGAGCGGAGCGCGGAAGCAAGATGAGCGGTGCCGCTCGAGAGCGCTCCTGCACCTGTCACCCGCGGCCCGCTCCACCTGAAAATTCAGGTTGGATTCAGGCATTAAGGTTTCTCGTTGCGTCTCGGTGCGGATTCGGACGAGTGCGATAGGTTCGGCGACCGGCGCAGCCGGATCTGCATTCCTCGTGCGTTCGCCTCGGTTTTCCCAAGATGCCCGCCTCCTCTCAGGGGTTCGAACTCCTGGCATACAATACCACGATAGCAAGATTTTGTCAATATCGCAAGCAAGGCCGGCCCGATTTCTCGACCGCCGCATAAGATGGGCTGACCTGGACCCGGACCGAGTTATCCGGGGTCGAGCATTCGTCAAAACAAGTTCGATTGATCCTCTTCTTTGATGCGAAATCGTCACATGGGTGAGGCCAATCGCATAATACGATCCATGGCGTGTGAGTGACATGAATAGCAAAACCACTCGGTTATCGGACAGAGACCAGCGGATATTCAGGCAAGTATCGGAGGGAACCATCCTTTCCCGACGCCGTTTGCAGCCAAGACAACCCGGCGAGGGGGGAGTTATGAGCATGCTGCGGCTGGCGGACGACTTGAGCATCTCTTCTGTCAGGGGAACGGGTATCGAGGATCTCGTGACCGAACGAGCCCCCGATCCGGTAAAGCGGTCTCACTCGAAAACGGATGGGGTGAAACAGGCATTAATCTGTGCCCATATCACCGAAGTACGAGACGGCCAGCAGATCGATCTTGACGGAGATTACCATTTTGAACAGCTACCTGCGCGTAATGATCAAATTGTAATGTTAAACCGACGAGGCTCATATGACATTATGAGAGTATTATATTGGGTACACGAGCCGGAGACCGTGGTCTATGTCCGTTGGGCCGCCCGTCGATAAGTGATACATTTGGCAAATTGCGGAGGTTTAAATCTGGCTCCTCTCGTCCGGCGAATGGTCACCAGCCTTCCCGGAATACGGGAGTCTAGACCCCAGAATACCGCATGGCGAGGTTTCAAAATGGCGACGGAACCAGAAGGATGGTATTTGGACCCGGGTCCGCCATCGTGGGATGCTCAAGCCAAAACGTTTTCCTTTTTCTTACGCAAGTCGGGTCGCGAGCCGGCTATGTGCACCCTCGCCATCGATGTGCTGGAGAATGCCGCTCAATCGAGGGACCTCTGCGAGCCGGCACTGAGCCGGATATTTGACGCGCATCGGCTCATGATAGAACTCCGGGCTGCCCAGAAGCTCAACGCTCGACTGCTCGAGACCGACGGCTCGGTGCTGCTTGGCGCCGACGATATGTGATCGCGTGACGGACAAGCGCATGTTGCACCCCGTGCATCCCCGCACCCAAAGCAAGGAGCGATTTTCATGGCCATGACCGTGGAGGATTTCTACAGAAGCTCAAACGGCGATCGCTGGCAGCTGATCCGCGACACCGCCTCGGGGCGCTCCTTCGTGAGACACGAGCCAAATCTCTCATCCGGCGGGCGCACCACAGATACAGACATCCAGGAGTTTCTCGAACGAACCGGCTCCAGCCCTCAGAATCTCGCGTTGCGGGAGCTTCTGGATAAACAAGCCCGCACGGATGAAAGCTAGTCGGAGACGCGGAAGGCGCAGAGGTCGAAAAACGCCCATGCGAGCCGCTCACCCGTCATTTCCCGCGAAGAGCGGCCTGTAAGGAAGCGGCAGCCCTTTATTGTTTGCCGCGGTTTACGGGAGCGCCCGCCGCCGATCGCTGTACGCCTTCGCGAACTCGGCGCCGAGTAAGAGGATCTGGACCGAGTAATAGACCCATACCAAGACGATGATTAGCGCACCCGCGGCGCCGTAGGTCGACGCCATGTTGCTGCTGCCGATATAAAGACTAATCAGATGCTTGCCGAGCGTGAACAGCAGCGCCGCGATAACGGCGCCGAGCCAAACCTCCTCCCATTCCACCCGGTTATCCGGGAGTATTTTGAATATCATGGCAAAGAGCACGGCGGTGAAAGCAAACGAAAATATCAGGTGTGCGATGTTCAGCATCGTCGCGAGGCCCGGAAGGAGCCGGTCGAGATAATCGCTGAATGCTACCAATGCCGTGCTGATCACGAGCGACACTAGCAGCAGGAAGCCGGTAAAAGGGGGAAGATGCTGAAGGCCATCACGGCCTAGTCGAAGCAGGTTGGAGTCAAATGCTCCGGCGCAGGGGATAGAGCATGCTGACATCGGCGGTTCTGTTCTAGCCGGCCCTGATCGGCCGCCCCGCGGGGACCGTGCCCGAGTGTGGCGCGACGGTGCGGATGCAGAAAGACGGAGGCTCCGCTCGGCAAAAGGCAAAGGCACAGCGTTTTCAGCCCGACGCGCTCCCTGCGGGCGTCAGGACGATCTTTCGCCGGACCGTGCGGTCGCGGACTTGCTGCAAGGCCTCGGCGCAGCGTTCCAGCGGGTAGGAGGCCATGACGTAGGGCATGAGCTTGCCGGCTTCGTAGAGCCCGAACAGCTCGGCAAAGCATCGCGCGACTTCGGCGGGCGCCTTTTTCTTGTAGTCGCTGACCTGCAAGCCGCTGACCTCGATGTTCTTGAGGAGCAGGTAATTCGCCTTGATCGTCGGGATCTGCCCGGCGGCAAAGCCGATCACGACCATTCGGCCGCGCCAGGCGAGCGCGCGCAATGCCGCATCGAACACCTCGCCGCCGACCGGATCGAGGATGATGTCGGCACCCTCGCCCGCGGTGGCCGCGTGCACCTGCGCGCGCAGGCTGTCGTGCAGATCGGGGCGCCACAGCTCAATCACGACGTCGGCGCCCGCCAGCCGCGCCAAGTCGCTTTTGTCGGGCGTGGCAATGCCGGCCAGCACCCGGGCGCCGAGCGCCTTGGCGAACTGGACGGCGGCAAAGCCGACCGCACCCGAGGCGCCGAGCACCAGTACCCTATCGCCGGGGCGGAAGCGGGCACGCTCGCGCAAGGCGAACCACGCGGTCGCGTAGTCCAATCCCAGCGCGGCGGCATCGACAAACGGCATCGCCGTGGGAAGGCCATGGCACACGCCCTCGGGGGCCGCGAGGCTCTCGGCGTAGCCGCCCTCCTCGACCCAGGCCAGCACCCGGTCGCCGACGTGAAACCGGGTGACCGCGCCGCCGACGGCGGTCACCACGCCGGCCGCACTCTTCCCCGGAATGAACGGAAGCTGCGGGCGGGTCTGGTATCGTCCGGCGATCACCAGCAAATCGGCATAGTTCACCGGTGCGGCGTGGATCGCGATCAGCAGCTCATCCGGTCCGGGAACCGGATCGGGCAGCGTCGCCAAACAAACGGCGTCGATCCCGCCGAATTGGCGGACGAGAGCTGCGCGCATCACCGGTCGCCTCGCCGGCGCACCGGGACGGGGTGAAAGCGTCCCTCGCGAACCCCGTCGACCAGGTCGCGTTTTATGACCTTGCCGGTCGGGGTCAGCTTCAGTTGGTCGAGCGGCAGCAGATATTCCGGCATGTCGAACCTCGACAGGCCCTCGGCATTCAGGTGCTCAAGGATTGCGTCACCGTCGCTCGCCATCCCGCCACGAAACACCACGGCGAGGCACACCTTCTCGCCGAGCCTCGTGTCGGCCACCGGAAATGCCGCCGCGCGCTCGATCGCCGGATGGCGCAGCGCCAGCGCCTCGATCGGCGCTGGATAGATCTTCTTACCGCCCCGGATGATCACATCCTTCAGCCGGCCACGAATGCGCAGATAGCCGTTTGCGTCGACCTGGCCGAGATCCCCGGTCATGAACCAGCCGTGGCTGTTGAACGCTTCTTCGGTGGCGATCTGATCGTCGAAATAGCCGAGCATCAGGCTGGCGCCGCGGCTGCCGATTTGACCGACCTCGCCGGGTCCCGTCTCGATATCCGGATCGTCCTCGCGCCAGATCTTGATCTCGAAGCCGGGGCAGCAGCGCCCCGCGGTCTCCATGATCAGACGCGGGTCGTCATCGGGCAATGTGTATTGGTGCGAGCAGGTCTCGGTCATGCCGTAGCCGCTCTGCGGCACGATGCCGTATTCCATCAGCTCGGCGATCACCTCGCCCGCAACCGGTGCGCCCGAGATGCGGAAACCCTTGACCCGCAGCTCGCGGCAACCGCCGCGGGCCCGCAGCTCGGCGAGCAGATCGATGGCGTGGGTCGGAACGCCGACGAGATAAGTCGCGCCCGTTTCCACGAGGCGATCCAGCAAGCTCCGGCCCTTCGGGAGATCGTGCACGACGAGCTCGCCGCCGACCGCCATTGCGGTGACGAGGGCGCCGATGCCGAGATTGTGGCTGAGCGGGCTCAAGCTGTAGACCACCGAGTCCGCGCCGAGGCGCCAGTCGGCGGCCACCGCGCGCGCATTCGCCAGCAACGTGTTGTCGCTGTGCATGACGCCTTTCGGCACGCCGGTCGTCCCCGAGGTGAAAGCGAGATAGGTGACCCGGTCCGGATCCTTGCCGGGCCGGGCTTCCGGCAAAACCCGGACCGCTGCGTTCTCGCCCGCTTCCAGGCGATAGACGTGGCGGAGGAACGGCAATTCGCGGGCGAAGGAGGAGATGTCTCGCCGGTCGCCGTCCGAGCCGTATCCGGGCTCGGCGAGGAGCACGGCAGACCGCGTGCGCACGAGCAGTGCGAGGACCTCGGCGACGGTGGATTCCCGATGCAATGACGGGCAGCAGACAAAGCCGTTGCGCGAGCAGGCAAGGAGTGCCAGGCCCACCTCGATGCGGCTCGGCAGCCACACCGCGACGCGCTGACCCGGGCGCACGCCGCGGCGGGCGAAGTCCTCTGCCAAAGCGTCCACCTGCTCGAGGAGCTCGCGATAGCTGAGCCGGCGGGTGCGGTCGCGCAGCGCAAAGCGGTCGGCCGATCGCCTCGCATGCTGCGCGACGAGCGAATAGATCGTGTCGCGTCGCCAAAACCCCGATCGATAATGCTCGCCGAGCCGCTCCGCGCTCAACAGGCTGAGAACCGTATTCTGCACCGGCAAGCGAGGCTACCGCTTGCGAAACTTGTCGAGCGTCACGATCTCGGCGTCTTGCCGCTGCGGCGTCGCCGGCTCGTCTGCGGGGATTTTTGCAGGCAGTGCCGCGGCTTTGGGCGGTTCGGTCGCCGTGGCCTCGAACTGGAGCCCGAATTTGACCGAGGGATCGGCGAAGCTCGTTATCGCCGCGAAGGGGATGGTCAACTGCTCCGGATGGCCGTGAAAGCTCAAGGTCACGGAAAAATCCCGATCCCGGACTTCGAGCCCCCAGAACTGATGCTGGAGGACGATCGTCATCTCTTCGGGGTACTTGGCCAAGAGATCGCCCGGCAGCCCGACACCCGGGGTATCGGTGCGAAAGCTCAGGTAAAAGTGGTGCGCGCCCCGCAGGCCCTCTCGAGCCGTGCGCGTGAGTGCTTCACGCACGACCCCGCGCAACGCCGTCTCGACCATCGTGGGGTAGTCGAAAAGGTCCTCGGCCATTTTTGGCTCGCTCGCTCGTAACGGGTGGATCATCAGGCGAGTGAGGGGCTTCTGTTGCCCGGTGCCCCTCGAACCGCGATTTACTCTAGGCTTTTACCCCGCGAAGGGTTAGGCCGCGAGCGCCTCAGTTGCGAAGTTGTCGTTCGCAGCTAGATTGTGACCCGATAACGGTGGTATCATGCCGGGCGACGGATCTTGCCTTTACCACGCGCGTCGAGCCTGTTTCGCCCCCGCAAATCGCCGGCCCCGAGACCGGCGAGAAATTGGTGGAGGCGCCGGGTACTGCCCCCGGGTCCGCAACGCTTATTTCACAAGCCGTTTATCGCCATAGTCGGTTGCCCGACAATACCAATATAGGGCGGCGGCCGGGCCCAGGCAATCCGGACCGCGCTACGCTCGAGCGAGGAGAAGGCGATGCGGCTGACGCCGGAGCAGCAGGACGAGGTCGCGGGTCAGCAAGGCGAGACCCGGCCTACCCGGCGCGCCACCGTACCCGCCTTGGAGGAGATCCTCTACGAGCCGCTGCCGGTGCTCGACCACGGCTTCCTCCGGGTCATCGACTATATGGGCGACGATGCGGCGATCGTGCAGGCAGCGCGCGTCTCCTATGGCCGCGGCACCCGCAAGGTCAGCGAGGACCAGGGTCTGATCAATTATCTGATGCGTCACCGCCATACGACCCCGTTCGAGATGTGCGAGATCAAATATCACGTTAAGCTGCCGATCTTCGTTGCCCGGCAGTGGATCCGCCACCGCACGGCGAACGTCAACGAATACTCGGCACGATACTCGATCCTCGACAACGAGTTTTATGTTCCCGCAGCCGAGCACTTGGCAGCCCAGGCGACGACGAACCGCCAGGGGCGCGGGCAAGCGCTCGAAGGTGCGGCGGCGCAACGGGTCCTCGATCTGTTGCGCCGGGATGCCGAGCGTGCCTACGCCGGCTATGCCGAGCTCTTGAATGAGGACGCGTCGGGCGCGCCGATCGACCCGGCGCGGCCCGGCCTCGCGCGCGAGCTCGCCCGCATCAACCTGTCGCTGGGCTTCTATACCCAGTGGTATTGGAAGACCGACCTGCACAATCTGATACATTTCCTGTCGTTGCGCGCCGACCCCCACGCGCAATACGAGATCCGCGCCTACGCCGAGGCGATGCTCGGCACCATGGCGCGGTGGGTGCCGATGACCTATGCGGCGTTTCTCGAATACCGGATGAAGGCGGCGCTGATTTCCGCCTCCGGACTTGCCGTGATCCGTCGCCTGTTGGCGGGCGAGCGGGCCGACCAAGCGTCAAGCGGCCTGTCGGCCCGCGAGTGGCGCGAGCTGATGGCGATCCTCGGCCGCTGACGCTCCTAATTGTCAGTTTCGCAATTACCCTGCGAGAGAAAGGTCGCGCCGGTCTACTCGATGGAAAGGTTTCCCCAACTCGTCACGCGCTCGACGCGGAGGGCGATGACCGGGAGATCGTCGAGCTCCATCCTGCGATACTGGCGATAGCGCGACTGCAGCAGCGCCTGCGCGCGGTCGTGTTCCGCACCGTCGGCCAGGATCTCGGCCTTGCCGCGCAGCATGATCCAGCCGAGCCGAGTCCAGTCCTCCTCATAGCGATCGGCGACAAACGCTGCGACCGGGTTTTCGCTGATGTTTTTGAGGCGCCTCAGCGCCCGCGGGTCGCCCTTCGGCTTCTGGTCGATCGTGATGTAGAGCGCGCCCTCGCTCACGACAAAGCATACCGGCACGAGGTGCGGGGTTGCCCGCGCATCGGCGGTCGCCAGATGACCGACCCGGCGGCTCGCCAAGAAGCGGGCTTGGTGCTCTGACAACATGCGAGAATCTTGCCCGACTTCGGCCCCCCTGAGAAGCCCGCGCCGATGGGGCCACCCACATCTTTATCGAGGACGCCGATAACCTCTATCATCGCCCGCAACGAACCGGAGGACCCGCGAATGCCCATTCATGCTGCCTACGCCGCCGAGGAAACGAGGTGGCCGAATTATCAGGAGGATGACTTCGTCATCAGGAACTATGTGTTCCGAAGCGGCGAGACGCTGCCCGAGCTGAAGCTGCATTACCGCACCCTTGGAACGGCAAAGCGCAATCGAGCGGGCAAGATCGTCAACGGCGTGCTGCTGTTGCAGGGCAACACCGGCACCGGCGCCAATTGGCTGCGCCCGAGCCTCGCCGACGAACTGTTCGCGCCCGGGCAGCCGCTCGATGCGGCGGACTACTTCATGATCATGCCGGACGCGATCGGGCGCGGCGGGTCGAGCAAGCCCTCCGACGGGCTCAAGGGGAAATTTCCCCACTACCGCTACTCTGACATGGTCGAGTCGGGCTATCGGCTGATCACCGAAGGCCTCGATGTCGCCCATCTGCGGCTGCTCATCGGCAGCTCGATGGGCGGCATGCATGCCTGGATGTGGGCCGAGATGTACCCCGATTTGATGGACGGGGTGGTACCAATCTCCTGTCAGCCGGTCGAGATCAGCGGGCGCAACTGGCTCGGCCGCCGCGCCCAGGCCGAAGCGATCCGGCACGACCCGGACTGGAACAACGGCTTCTACGAAACGAACCCACGCCACTACATCTACGCCGCCGCCGGCAATTTCGGCACCGAGAGCCCCACCCGCATTCAGGAAATGGCGCCAACTCTCGCCGCTGCCAACGCGCTTTACGAGCGCCGGCTGGCCGAGGCGGCGAAGGGCGACGCCAACGACGCGTTATGGGCGATCGAGGCGATCCAGGATTACAACCCCGAGCCCGATCTCGACAAGATCAAGGCCAAGGTGATGCTGATCAACGACGCCGAGGATCACGCGAACCCGCCCGAACTCGGCACCGTCGAACGCGCGATGAAGCGGGTCAAGCACGGCCGTTATGTGCTGATCCCGGCCGGACCCAACACCCATGGGCATTTCAGCCATTTTTATGCCGAGTTGTGGAAACCCTATCTGATCGAGTTCATGAAGACCCTGGGCCCGCCGCTCGCGGCCGCAGCTGATTGAACGGGCGTCATCCGGCATGGGCATGCTCGACGGAAAGGTAGCGCTGGTTACGGGCGGCAGCAAAGGCTTGGGTGCCTCGACGGCCCGCCTGTTTGCGGAGGCCGGAGCGCGTGTCGTCGTCACTTTCGGCAATGACGCCGAGGCGGCCGACCGGCTGATCGCGAGCCTGCCCGGGGCCGGCCACCGCGCCAGTCGGACGCCGGCGCAGGATACGCGTGCGATCGAGGCTCTCGCCAACTCGATCGGCACGACGGAGGGCCGGCTCGACATCCTGGTCAACAATGCCGGCAGCACGCGGGTGATCCCGCATGCCGATCTACGCGCCCTCGACGACGATTTTTTCGACTTCGTGCTAGCGGTCAATTTGCGCGGCCCGTTCGCTACGGTGCGCGCCTGCCGGTCGATGCTCGAGGCGAGCGGCGACGGGCTCGTCGTCAATATCGGCTCGGTTTCGGGTGTGCGCGGCGGAGGCAGCAACATCGCCTATGCCGCAGCCAAGGCCGGGCTGCACACGATGACCATGTCCTTGGCGCGGGCCTTGGCACCGACGATCCGCGTCGTCGCCGTCGTGCCGAGCTTGATGGAGACGCCGATGACAGAGATGTGGACCCCGCAGCAGCGTGCCCAAAGGATCGCCAGCAACCCGCTCAAACGCATCGGCCAGCCCGAGGAGGTGGCTGCGGTAGTCCTGGGGCTGGCGACGACGATGACTTTTGTCAACGGCACGGTCATCCCGGTCGACGGCGGCAGCCTGTTGTAAAAGCCTGAAGGGATGGGAGGAAACGATGAGCGAACAGCAGCGCGTGGCGATCGTGACCGGTGCCGCCGGTGGCATCGGCCGGGAATTGGTGCTGGGTCTGCTCGGCAAGGGGCTCAAGGTCGCGGCGGTCGACCGCACCGCCCAGGGTCTCGCCGAATTCGCCAGGGCGGCGCAGGAGCGGCAGCATGGCGCCAATTTGCTGACGATCGAGGCGGACCTTGCCCGCGACGAGGCGATCGGCGAGATCGTCGCCAAAGCGCGCGGGCGTTTTGGGGTGATCGACGTCCTGGTCAACAATGCCGGTGTCGGCCAGGCGACGATGCGCACCGACAACCGGCAGCGCCCGATCAAGTTCTGGGAGGTGACCCCCGAGCAGTGGAAGCTCTTTGTCGCCGTCCACAACAACGCGCCGATGGCGCTGTCGCGCGCCGTTGTTCACGACATGATGCGCCAGAAATGGGGCCGCATCGTCAATATCACGACGAGCCTCGGCACAATGATCCGCGAGGGCTCGCCGACCTACGGTCCCTCGAAAGCGGCATTGGAGGCCTTCTCGGCGATCATGGCGAAGGACCTTGCCGGCACCGGCGTCACCGTCAACGTGCTGGTGCCGGGCGGGGTCACCAATACCGGGATGGTACCGCTCGAGGCCGGCTACGACCGCGCCGAAATGATCCAGCCGGCGGTGATGGCGCCGCCGCTGAACTGGCTGGTGTCGGACGCGGCCGGCGGTGTCACCGGGCGGCGTTTCCTGGCGGTGCATTGGGATCCGAGCCTGCCGCCCGAACAAGCCGCCGCGAAAGCCGGCGCCCCGGTCGCCTGGACCGAGATCGCGACGATGCCGATAGAGCCGCCGCGGCGTTGAACGGGCGTAGGGCGGAATGCGCAGCGCGTTCCGCCAGCCGCTGCTCAACGTCGTCGACAAGGAAAAGTGGCACTGACGTCTATTCGAGAGTTCGCGGATCGTCGATGGCGAACGTCAGGTGCTGGGTCGGCTGAGGCGTGGTGGTCATCAGGCTCACCCCGTCCGGCGCCTCGAAACGGTGCCACGCCCCTTGCGGGACGATCACCACCATTCCCGCCTTCAGCGCATGGGATTGCGGCCCATCCTCGGTCATGATGTGAAAGGTCACCGCACCGTCGACGACCTGCACGATCTCGTCCCCGTTGATGTGGCGCTCCCACGGGCCTTCTCCGGAGAATTTGGCGGCATTGATGGCGCTGTCGCGATAGGGCGCCAGTCGCACGAAGGAGCCCTGGCGATCGGCTTCCGGCGTTTCCGGGGTGCGGCCGCGCAACATCCTCAGCTTCGCCATCTCGGCGTTGAGATCGATAATCGTGAGCACGCTTCCCTCCGCTTGGCTATGACGCGGGTCGTGTTAGCATCGACGGCGGTGTTGAGCGAGGACTTAAAATCATGAAGATCGTCGATATCCGCACGATACCGCTCTCTTATCGCTGCGAGCCGCCCTATGGCAGCGCCGGCGGGATGCAGGCGCGGCGCGGCGGCCTGCTCGTCGAGATCGAGACCGACGAGCGCATGATCGGAATCGGCGAGGCCGGGGTTGGCGGTGGCGCCACTGCGGGCGTCATCGAAAAGGTATTGCGGCCCATGCTGATCGGCGAGGACCCGCTGCTGATCGAGGGGCTGTGGCAGAAGATGTTCGCGCGGACCCGCCAATACGGCCGCCGCGGCATCGTCATGAACGCGATCAGCGGCATCGACATCGCGCTCTGGGACATCGCCGGCAAGGTTGCCAAGCTGCCGCTCTACCGCCTCCTCGGCGCCTGCCGCGACCGGGTCGAGGCCTATGCCAGCGGCGGCTTCTACCAGCAAGGGAAATCGATCGACGACCTCGCCGGCGAGGCTGAGGGCTACCGCGCCCGCGGCTTCAAAGGCATGAAGATGAAGATCGGGCGCAACCCGTCCACGCAGACCCATCTGCGTCATCTTGTCGACCATTCCGATCTGTGCGAGGTCGAACCCGAGGAGGACATCGCCCGCGTCGCCGCAGTGCGCCGCGCACTCGGACCACAGGCCAAGCTGATGGTCGACGTCAACTGCGCTTGGAGCCCATCCTTCGCGATCGAAATGGGCCGGGCGCTCGAGCCCTATAAGCTCTATTGGATCGAGGAGCCGGTGGCGACCGACGACATCGACGGTAGCGCGATGGTCGCTGATGCGCTCGGCACTCCGATCGCCGGTTACGAGACCGAGATCGGGCTCGACGGCTTTCGCGAACTGATCACCCGCGGTGCAGTCGATATCGTCCAGCCCGACCTCGCCTGGTCCGGCGGCTTCTCGGAATGCCGACGCATCGCTGCCGTGGCACAGGCATACCACCGCCTGGTGGCGCCGCACGCCTTTGCCAGCGCGGTGACGCTCGCCGCCTCGCTGCACTTCATCGCCGCGATCCCCAACGGGCTGGTGCTCGAATTCGACCAGAACCCGAACGGGCTGCGCGACGAGCTCTTGAAGGAGCCGATCGGGATCGACGGCGACGGGATGATCAGGCTGCCGGAACGGCCCGGTCTCGGCATCGAGCTCGACCGCTCCGCGATCGAGCGCTATCGCAGCGAATGACAGGCCCGGCGCTCTATACAATCGGCTACGAGAAGGCGCTGCTGGGGGACGTCCTTGCGACCCTCGCCACGGCGGGCGTGACGACCCTGATCGACGTGCGCGACCGGCCGATTTCGCGGCGGCCCGGCTTCTCGAAGCGCCAGCTCGCGGCGGCGATCGAGGATGCCGGGATGCATTACGTTCATCTGGCGGCGCTCGGGACGCCGCCGGAAGGCCGCCTTGCCAACCGGCGCGGCGAATGGGATCGGTTCTGGGGCATCGTCGAGGAGAAGCTCGCTCGCCCCGAAGCCGAGCTCGCGCTGCGGGAGGCCGCCGGGATCGCCCAAGCTGCGCCGAGCTGTCTGCTGTGCTATGAATCCGATTGGCAGACCTGCCATCGTCGCCGCGTCGCCGAAATCCTTTGCCGGCGCAACGGCTTCGCGGTGCGTCATTTAACGGTCCGCGCCGATACGCCATAATCGCTCCCGGCGATCCGGCGACGACGACGCGTCGACAAAACAGGAACGTTCGGCAGCCAAGCCAATTCAGTCGGATCATGACAAGCTCCGTCCGATCGGTAGACATGGCCGCACGACACGTTCAGCGTGTTGGTCTGGTCGCACAAGGTGGCACACCCGTCGGGCCTGTGGAGGAGGTATCAACCTCCTGGGAGCGATCCGCGCACAAGTATGGCGTCAACGCCGACAGTAGCGAGGCTCCGCGCATCCTGATGTCTGATGAGCTCAAAGGCCTTCGTGAACAGCTCGACGAGTTGATCCTCAGTGCACAGGAGGAGATCGATCGACTTTATAAGGTGGTTCGCGAAGCAGGGTACACGCTCCTGTTCTGCAACTCGACCGGTGTCGCTGTCGAACACCGTGGTGACGAAGGCGATGCGAGCCGATTTAAATACTGGGGCACTTGGCTCGGCGGTGTGTGGTCCGAGGAGCTAGAGGGGACAAATGGCATCGGTACCTGCATCGCCGAAGAGCGGCCTGTAACCGTTCACAGAGGCCAGCATTATCGATCGCGCCACATAGATCTCAGTTGTTCGGGCGCGCCCATCTTTAACATCGATGGAAGATTGATCGCGGTTTTGGATGTCTCGGCAATCGATCCGGAGCGGTCGGAACGAGCGCATGCGTTGACAGGCGCCCTTACGGTGGCGGCAGCGCGCGCGATAGAGGAGCGCTTCTTCCGAGAACAGTTCCGCCGAGAGTGGATCGTTGCGGTTGCGCCTCCGAACGACGGCGCCACAGGCATGCTGCTTGCGGCCGACGGCAACCAGCGCGTTGTCGGGGCAAACCGAACCGCGCGCACTTCGCTCTTGCTCGATGATCGGGCGCTGCGAGCCGGCGTCAGCCTGTGGAGCTTCTTTGAACGAGACCGTGCGCTCTTTCGGCGGAAGGATACGACCGATACCCCAGCGGTCCTCGTCATCGCCGGGAGCGACGAGACTCGGCCCGCATTGGTGACGCCCCCGGAAACCGACGTCAGGCGTCTGGCAGAGTGCTACGAGTATCGCCCTACACACACGCCCGCGCTCGGATTTGCTTGCCAATATGAGGCAGCTCGCGCCGCGGCCGCAGACACGCGGCGGCCTGCCTCCCGGCGCCATGCGTCGAGTACGCGAATACGTAGAAACGCATCTCTCCGCGAGCATCGATCTCGCAACGCTCGCTGGTATTGCGGGGCTGTCGTTGTACCACTTCGCCCGCGCATTCAAGGAGTCGGCGGGTGTGACGCCGCATCACTATCTCGTACAGAGACGCGTCGCACAGGCGCAGGAGATGTTGGCGCGCACCGAGCTGTCACTTATCGGAGATCGCGCTCGCCACTGGTTTCTCGGACCAAAGTCACTTTGCGCGTCATTTCCGGCAGATGCTTGGAGTGACCCCCGGACAGTTTCGCTGGTCGCAACGCTAGCCTCCTGCGGTGCATCCCCATCCGTGGAATGATAGCGCAGAGTTACGCCGGGCATGCGGCATTTGATGCGACTGATGCATCCGCCGTGTCGAGGGCCGGCAGGCACTCCAGCCTGGTGTCGAACGGACCGCAGCGGTGAATCGATAACCGCGGCCGAACTCCGTGCGGATGAAATCACGACTCTCGCCGAGCGCCTTGCGTAGCGCACAGATCTGGACCTTCAAATTCTCCTCAGCCACAACGATGCCTGGCCAGACCCGACCCGACAGCTCCTCCTTCGTGACTAACGCACCATCGGCTTCGAGCAAGACCAGGAGCAGATCGAAAGCGCGCGTCCCGAGCTCGATCGGGACGCCCTCGGAAAGCAACTTTCGGCGGCGCAGCAATACCTGAAAACGGCCGAATTCGAGCATCGCGGCGGCTCCGACCGGGCTTGGCCGCGGCTTGGTCATCGACGCATCATGGCTCCGGATCGGCTGGCGATCTTTCTGCGGCTCGATTAGTGGTAGCGGCATGGCTTCAACTCCTCGAGAGTGCTCCGAACTGACACCCAGCGGTTTACGCCACACTGACGAGCCGCTCTTGGACGACCTTGCTGGGTGTGGAACAGTTTTGCTCTAATTTTGCGGGATGCGAGGTCAGCGGCAGCGTGTCCTGGCGCCGGGGCGGCTGGATCGCAAGTCACGAGGGGGGATCATGATCATCGGGAAATACCGACTCCTCGCGCCAGCCTTCCTCGGCTTGTGCCTGGTTGCGCTTTGCGCCTGCGCCCCGCAGCCGGGCGAATCCATCTCGCACGCACAGATCCCCGCGATCGCGCCGGGAATGGTGCGGGTGTGGTTCCTGCGGGATACGGACCCGCAGGAACAACAGGGAACACCGACAATTTACGTCAATGGCCAAGGCGTGGGCCGAAGCGAGCCCGGAACCGCCTTCTTTCGCGATTTTCCGCCCGGGGCTTATGGTTTCAAGGTACAGAGCTACGGTATCCCGACCGGCTACAAGGACAAGCTGAAGCTCGCCGCTGGGACGCAGGTTTATCTGGAGCTCCAATGGGGCGGCAGCTGGTTGGAAGGGGTCGCGGGGGGCGAAGCCTTCTACGTGCGAACATTGTCGCCTGAATTGGGCCAAGCCGATCTCCACACGATGCGCTATCTCGGGCCGGCCGGCACCTCGTCCTGATGTCCGAGCTGCTGATTTGCGGAACCTTCGGAGAGCAAAGCGATGACGGTCAAAAAGACGTTTCGCGCAGTATTGCTGGTCGGCGCGGCGACACTCTTGAGCGGGTTGCCGGGCGGGCTGATGGCCCAGCAATCACCGGACCAACAAACCCCGGCCCCCGCGATCGACGATGACGACATCGGCGGGGTGGTCACCAGCCGGTTCGGACCCGAAGCCGGGGTCTGGGTAATTGCCGAGACGACCGATCTCGGAACCCGCTTCGCCAAGATGGCGGTCACCGACGAACGCGGGCGGTATGTCGTACCGGATCTCCCCAAGGCAGCTTACAAAGTCTGGGTGCGCGGCTACGGTCTCGTCGACTCGCCCAAGGTCGCGAGCGAGCCGGGCAAGATCCTCAATTTGACCGCCGAGACTGCCCCGAGCCTCGCCGCCGCGGCCCAATATTATCCGGCAATTTACTGGGCTTCGATGATCAGGATCCCGGACCAGAGCCGCTTTCCGGGGACCGGCGACAAGGGCAACGGGATTCCCGAGGACTTCAAGACCCCGCAGCAATGGCTGAATTTCATCAAGACCAATGGCTGCGGCAACTGTCATCAGATCGGCAATTATGCGACGCGCTACCTATCGCCAAAGCTCGGCCATTTCGAATCCTCAGAGGACGCGTGGTCGTATCGGCTGTCGGTCGGACCGGCCGGGCACGACATGGTTAACTTCATCACGCAGCTGATGACCCCGGACGGCGGGCATCTGAAGGCGCTCGCCGATTGGACCGACCGCATCAAAGCGGGCGAGCTGCCGAGCCGCACTCCGCCACGGCCGGTCGGCGTAGAACGCAACATTGTCGTGACCGTGCGTGATTGGCTCGACCCCAAGCATTACCTGCACGATCTGACGACGACCGACCGGCGCAACCCGACGATTAACGCTTACGGCCCGATCTATGGCGATACCGAGCTCAGCAGCAATGCGCAGCCGGTGCTCGACCCGGTGCACAACACGAAGACGACGATCCAGCCGCCGTTCCGCCCCGATACGCCCAGTTCGGCACTCGCCAATGAGGTCGTCAATTCGTCGCCCTATTGGGGCATGGAGCAGACTTGGGACAGCAAGGTCAATGCGCACACCTCGGTCATGGATCAGGACGGGCGCGTCTATTGGGCAGCGCAAAACCGGTCGCCGAAGGACATACCGGATTACTGCAAAAAGGGATCGCCTCTGCGCTCGGCGCAGCTCTACCCGCTCGATCTGCCACACGAGGGCTTTTACCAGAACTCGCGTCAGGTAACGGTTTACGATCCGAAAACGCAGAAATTCACGATGATCGACACCTGTTTTGGCACGCATCACCTGAATTTCGCCGAAGACGCCGACAACACGTTATGGCTTAGCAACAATACCGGCCTCGGCGGCGCACCCAACCCCGAGTTGGCGGTCGTCGGCTGGATCAACACCAAGCTGTTCTGGCAGACCGGCGACGCGGCGAAGGCGCAGGGCTGGACGCCGCTGATCGTCGACACCAACGGCAACGGCAAGCGCGACGAGGGCTACAACGAGCCAGGCCAGCCACCCGATTACAGCAAGGACACGCGGGTTCCCTATGGGGTGTACGCCATGGCCTATTCGCCGGCCGAGAAGGTGGTCTGGGGCTCTAGCCTAGCGCACCCTGGCTACATCATCCGGGTCGACCCCGGGCCAAACCCGCCTGACACGGCGCTTACTGAAATCTACAAGGTGCCGCTGCCCGGGTTTGGCATCCGCGGCATGGATGTCGACCGCAACGGTGTCGCCTGGCTGCCGCTCGACAGCGGCCACATCGCCAGCTTTGACCGCCGCAAATGCAAGGGGCCGCTCAACGGGCCGGGTGCGGAAAAGGGCGAGAAATGCCCCGAGGGCTTTTCGTTCTACGCCTTGCCGGGACCGGGCTTTCAGGGCGATCCCGGGGCCGAGGAGAACCCGTATTACATGTGGGTCGACCAGCACAACATTTTGGGGCTCGGCGCCAATGTGCCGTTCGAAACCGGCAACCAGTCGGATTCGCTGCACGCGCTGGTCGGCGGCGAGATCATCGAATTGCGGGTGCCCTATCCGATGGGATTTTTCGCCAAGGGTCTCGAGGGCCGCATCGACGACCCGAACGCCGGCTGGAAGGGCCGCGAATTGTGGGTGACCTCGGGCAACCGCACGCCGTTCCACATCGAAGGGATCGACGCGCCGGCACCCGGCGCGCCCGGCGCGACACCCGAGACATTGTCGAGCCCGCTCGTCGTCGAATTCCAGCTCCGCCCCGACCCCCTCGCTCACTGAGCGACGAACTGCTCGATCAACCGGTTAACCTCGCCCGACTTCTCCATGTGCGGGAGATGGCCCGCCGCCCCGACGACATGGACCGGGAGGCGGGCGGCGAGAGCGTCGGCTTGGGCGACCGGGATGATGCGATCCTCGCGTCCCCAGATCACCTGGACCGGCATCGCCAGTTCTGCGATCCGACCGGTCAAATCGAGCGACTGGCGGCCGCCCGGAAACCACGCCTCGGCAATCTTCGTCAAGGCCGCCGTGACGCCGTCGAGGCGTTTGTAACGCAAAACATCTTCGACCATTGTACGGCTGACGAGCGCCGGGTCATGGACCAGGAGGCTGAGGACCTCGGCCGCCTCGCGGCGGCGCGCGGCGCGTACGAACCCGTCGATGAACAAACCGTTGATCTCAGGACCAAATCCGGCGGATGCGATCAAGGTCAGCGACGAGACGAGTTCAGGCCGACGCAGCGCCAGTGACGCGGCGACGGCTCCGCCCATCGAGTGTCCGACGAGATGCACCCGCTCGACGCCGAGCGCGCCCAGCGCGCCCTCGACGGCATCGGTCAAGCTTTTCGCGTCGCCGGCACCGACTTCCTTGGCCGAACCGCCGTGCCCGGGCAGATCCAACGCTAGCGTGCGCCGTCCTGTGGCCAGAGCGGGCTGGGTAAACATCCAGGTATTGAGATCGGCGCCAAAGCCGTGCACCAGCAGCACCGGCACGCCATCACCCTCGCCGAGCTCGAGATAGCGCAAACGTCGGCCGGCGACCTCGATGTCGCGCGAGCTTTACCCCTTCGGCTTCCGCGTCCGCTCCGGGTGACGGTTCGGGAACTTCGAAGCTCGCCACGAACGCATCGATCTCAGCTTCCGGTACCTCGTCGGGAGCGACCACGGCGAGCAAAGCTCCGACCGGCAAGGTGGCACCGGCCTGCGCCACTACTCGCCGCAACGTGCCCCCCGACGGCGCTTCGACGACGTTGGTGATCTTGGGGGTTTCGATCTCCAGGATCTCCTCGCCCTCGGCAAAGCGTTGGCCTTGCTCCTTGAGCCAGCCCACGACCGTGCCCTCGGTCATCGTCAGGCCCCATTTGGGCATCGTGATCGCGGTGACGGCCGCACTCATCCGGCGTATCCGTGGACTTCGCGGATTGCGGCGGCGATCCGCTCAGGGCTCGGGATGTAGAGCTTTTCGAGCACCGGAGCGAACGGCACCGGCGTGTGCGGCGCCGTCACCCGCCTGACCGGCGCCTTGAGCGCAGCAAAGGCCTTGTCGGCGACGAGCGCGGCGATGTCAGTGGCGATGCTGCAGCGCGGCGTCGCCTCGTCGACGATAACGAGCCGGCCGGTGCGCTCGACGCTCTCGAGGATCGTGTCCTCGTCGAGCGGGGAGGTCGTGCGGGGGTCGATCAGTTCGCACTCGATCCCCTCCTTGGCGAGCGTATCGGCTGCCTCGTTCGTGTAGTGCACCATCCGGGAGAGCGCTACGACCGTGACGTCGTCGCCGTCGCGGACGATGTTGGCCTCGCCGAACGGGATCGCATAGGGCTCGTCCGGGACCTCGGCCCTCAAGTCGTACATCAATTTGTGTTCGCAAAAGATCACCGGGTCGTCGTCGCGGATTGCCTGGATCAGCAATCCCTTGGCGTCATAGGCGTTTGAAGGGACGACGCATTTGAGACCGGGCACCGAGGTGAAGATGTGATAGGGGCTTTGCGAATGCTGCGCTGCGGCGCTGCGCCCGGCGCCGATCATCGTGCGGATGACGAGCGGGGTCTTGGCCTTGCCGCCGAACATGTAGCGGAACTTGGCGGCCTGGTTGAAGATCTGGTCGAAGCAGACCCCGAAAAAATCGGAGAACATCAGCTCGGCCACCGGCCGCAACCCGGTCACCGCCGCCCCGGCAGCCGCGCCCATGATCGCCAACTCGGTAATCGGCGTGTCGATCACCCGAGCCTCGCCGAATTCCGCGAAGAGGCCCTTGGTCACACCGAGGACACCGCCATAGGCGTCGCGCTGGCCCTCGGTGGCCGCACCGCCGGCCACGTCCTCGCCGATCACGACGACCGTCGGGTCGCGGCGCATCTCCTGAGCGAGCGCCTCGTTGAGCGCCTGGCGGATCGATTTCTGCGGCATGGCGGCTCTTGCCTCAATACGACACGTAAACGTCGCTCAGCAGATCGGCCTCGGCCGGGGCCTCGGCGGCCCGCGCCGTTTCGACCGCGCGGTCGATCAGTGCCGCGATCTCGGCATCGACCGCGTCGAGCGCCGTCATCTCGAGCAGCGCGGCCTCGCCGACCCGGCGGCGGAAATGCTTCAGGCAGTCGCGCTCTTCGCGCAATCGCCTGACTTCGTCCTTGCCGCGATAGAGCTGCGCGTCGCCCGAATGGTGGCCGTAGAAGCGGCAGGTATCGACCTCGATCGCACTTGGTCCACCCCCGGCGCGGGCGCGCTCGACCGCCTCACCAGCCGCCTCGTGCACCGCAAAGAAGTCGTCGCCGCTGACCTTCGCGGCCGGCAGGCCGAACCCGGCCGCACGCCCGGCGATGTCGTGGCTGCCGACGGCGTAGCCAACCCCGGTGCCTTCGCCGTACTGGTTGTTCTCGAACACAAAGATCGCCGGCAATTTCAGCACCACCGCCATGTTCATCGCCTCGAAGGTGGTGCCCTGGTTCGAGCCGCCGTCGCCGGTGAACGAGACCGCAACGGTGCCGCGTCCCAATGTCTTGGCGGTCAGAGCCGCGCCGACCACCAGCGGCGGCCCGCCGCCGACGATGCCGTTGGCGCCGAGCATGCCGCGGTCGAGATCGGCGATGTGCATCGATCCTCCCTTGCCGCCGCACAGCCCGCCTTTCTTGGCAAACAGCTCCTGCATCATCTGAACCGGGTCGCAGCCCTTGGCGATGCTGTGGCCATGGCCGCGATGGGTGCTCGCAATGTAGTCCCGCGGCCCGAGATGCGAGCAGACGCCGACGGCTGCGGCTTCTTCTCCGGCATAGAGATGAACAAATCCGGGAATGCCGCCCTTTGAGAACTCTTCCTGCACGCGCTCTTCGAAGCGGCGGATCGTGACCATGTCGCGATAGGCCTTCAGCAATTCTTCGCGGCTCAGCTGCACGGCACCCTCCCTATGATCTCGCACCCGGTTCGGCGATTCTGCACGCTCGGCGGCGGTTTCACAATCTTCCGCCTTCAGCGGCGGCCATGCAGGATTTCGCTCAGGCTAACCGGGCAGAAGCCCCAGACATCGACGCCGACGTCGAACTGCCGCGGCTGCGGCTTCATCCTGCCATGGCTGTGGCCGTGCAGATTGACCCAGCCTTTTCCCATGCCGCGCCAGCTGCGAAACGGGTAATGGCAGAGCACCAGGGAAATGCCGTCGACCTCGATCTCCAGATAGGGCTGGACGCTCTCCCAACCGTCGAGCTCTCTCGTTGCCGGCGGATCGTTGTTGCCCGCGAGGAGATGCTTGCGGCCGTTAAGGCGAGCGAGGAGATCCGCGACCACCTGCGGGCGTTGGCGAATGGCGAAATCCCCTAGGTGCCAGACCACGTCGTCCGGCCTCACCACCTCGTTCCACCGCTCCACCAGGCCCTCGTTCATCGCGGCCACCGAGGCGAACGGCCGCCGATAAAGCCCCAAGGCGCCGCCATGGCCGAAATGCGTATCGCTGGTGAAGAAGATCGCCATGCCGCTCCAGCGACCGCTCAGGCGACCGTGATGTCGGTCAGTGGAAAATCGTCGCCCTTGGACAAGATCGGTACGTCGAGCTCGCGGGCGCACGCATAGGCAAAGCAGTCGCCCATGTTGAGAGCAGCGGGGTGCCGTCCCCTACCGAAGCGGTCGAACGCCGAGAGAGCCCCGCGCCCGATTTCAGCGGTGATCGATATGACCCGCACCGTGGCTTGCTCAAGGAAGCGGTCGAGCATCGTCTCTGCGGCGGGGATCGGAACGTTGCAGACCCGCGCGACCCCGAGGACGGCCTCATAAATTGCGATCGGTGAGGTGCAGCGTTCCACAGCTTGTTCGAGTCGTTTTGTCAGAGCCGCGGCATCACTCTCTTCGACAAGGATCGCGATCATCGCAGAGGCGTCGACGAACATTAAACCTCGCCGGAAAGCTCGTCAAAGAACGCCTTGTCGGCAGGCAGCCCACCGGGTTTCGAGAGCGACTTCAGCTGATCCTGGATCGGCTTCAGCCTTTCGATCAGCGGGATTTCGGAGTGGACGCGCTCGTATTCATGCTCGACCGCTTCGCGAATGGTTTCGGTAATGGTCTTGCGTTTGAGCTTAGCCAACCGCCGAACCGCCTGGTCGGTCGCCTTGTCCCTGACATGAAAGGGCATGTGTACACCTCCGGATCTATACGTATATTCCTGTTCATCTAGATAGCTGGCTACGGCACAATCTGTCAACTCGGCCTTTGCGAAAAGGGTGAAAGCGGTGAAACAGCAGGCAGCCGCTGCAGTATCCGGCCCGGGTAATGCTCGTCGCGCTCTTACGCGACTGGTGCAACGAGAACGCAGCGACCGTGTGGTCGCGATCGGACTGCGTACTCCATGGCTGGGCGATCTCTACCATCACCTGCTGACTTTGCCTTGGTGGGCATTTTTGCTCGGGTTATCCGGCGTTTATCTCGGCTTAAATATAGCCTTCGCGCTGCTTTACTTGATCGGCGACGGCGCAATCGCGAATGCGCGGCCGGGAGTCTTTTCGGACGCTTTCTTTTTCAGCGTGGAGACGATTTCGACGATCGGTTACGGGCAGATGTCTCCTGCGACGCTCTACGGCAACATCGTCATGACCGTCGAAGCGCTCTTCGGACTGGCGCTCATCGCCGTTTCCGCGGGTTTGATGTTCGCTCGGTTCTCTCGACCGACGGCTCGGGTGACGTTCAGCAAGGTCGCCGTCGTCACCGAATACAACGGGATCCCGACCCTCTCGTTCCGCCTCGCCAACGAGCGCCGCAATCAAATCCTCGAGGCTCAGGTTTCGGTCACCCTGGTCCGTGACGAGCGCACCGCCGAGGGCGACTGGATGCGCCGCTTTTATGATCTGCAACTGGCACGCCAGCGCAGCCCGATCTTCGCGATGACATTTACGGTGATGCATGCGATCGACCCCGCGAGCCCCCTATGGAATGCGACACCGGCGTCGTTGGCCGCGCAAGCAGTAGAGATCGTCGTGACCGTCAACGGGATCGACGAGACGATCTCGCACCCGGTTCACGCCCGCACCTCTTATCTCGCCAACGAAGTGTTATGGGACCGCCGTTTCGTCGATGTCTTCACCGAGACCGGAGATGGCCGCCTGGCCATCGACTACCGCCGCTTCCACGACACCGAGCCGATACAGCCGCCCGCACCGAGCCAGGCCTGATATTGCGCCTGCTATCCGGCCGCGATCTGATGTAAAAGCATTTCACATGAGCTGGTCGGGACAAGGGCAGGGCGGACGCCGCGGCTATCATCACGGCAATCTACGCGAGGCGTTGATCCAGGCCGCCCTCGATCTGATCGCGAAGAAGGGGCCCGCCGGGTTCACCTTTGCGGATGCCGCGCGCTCGGCCGGCGTCAGCGCGGCCGCACCCTACCGCCATTTCCGCGACCGCGACGCGCTGATCGCCGACGTCGCGCGCCGCGGATTCGAGCTGTTTGCGGCGCATCTCGATCACGCCTGGAACGATGGCCGCCCCGATCCCTTCACCGCCTTCGAGAATGTCGGCCGGGCCTATCTCGCCTTTGCCCGCGACGAACCCTCCTATTATTCCGCGATGTTCGAGGCCGGGCTCTCGCTCGACGATGATCCGGAACTGCGGGAAGTTGCCGAGCGCAGCTTTGCCGTGTTGCGCAAGGCGTCGGAGACCCTCTGTGCTCGCCTGCCGCCGGAAAAACGACCACCCGCGCTGATGATGAGCCTCCACATCTGGGGGCTCTCGCACGGCATTGCCTCGCTCTTTGCCCGCGGCGACAGCGGACGGCGCAGGCTGCCGATGACGCCCGAAGATCTCCTCGAGGCAGGGGTGCTGATCTATCTGCGCGGGCTTGGTCTGTTCGCCCCGCCGATCGAGCCGGAACAGTGAGGCGATTGCACTTGACAGGGTGGGGAACGGTGTCTATGTGAATGTAACAAACATTCACATAGAGGCTGCCATGAACCTCGCGGCGCAACTGGACGACATCGGCAAACCCGCCTGGATCGGGCTGACGGTCGTGAGTTTCATCCTGTTCTGGCCGCTCGGCCTCGTGGTTCTCGGGTATCTGATAGGGAGTGGACGAATGGCATGCTGGGCACACGGCAGCGGAGGCCGCTGGCAGCGTCGCATGGAACGAATGCAGCAGCGAATGGAACGGATGCAGTCTGCCGCCGAGCGGTGGAGCGCGCGCGGCTATCGCAGTTCGAGCGGCAACCGCGCCTTCGATGAGTACCGCGACGAGACCTTACGTCGGCTCGAGGAAGAGCAGCGCGAATTCAAGGAATTCCTCGACCGCTTGCGGCACGCCAAGGACAAGGCGGAATTCGACCAGTTCATGGCCGACCGCGGCCGTCGCTCCGAGGGCCCCGCCTATCAACCGCAGGGCGGCTGATAGCAAAAGGGGTCGGGGTCTTTCTTTTAAACGACACCACACTCGCGCAACCCCGCAATCGCCGTGGTGTCGTAGCCAAGCTCGCGCAGAACTGCTTCGGTGTGCTCGCCTTGATCGGGGGTCGGACGCAGCTCGTCGGGCTGTGGGTATCGGCTCATATGGATCGGCTGGCCGACGACCTTCTGCGGCCCGAGCTTGGGATGGCTGATCGGCTTGGCGATCCCGAGATGCTGGACCTGAGGGTCGGCGAAGGTCTGGTCGATCGTATTGATCGGGCCGCAAGGCACGCCGGCCCGGTTCATCAACTCGACCCAGTAGGCGTTCGGATGTCTGCCGATGATCTCGTTCAGATGCGCGATCAGCGCGTCGCGGTTCTTGGCGCGTGAGACCACCGTGGCGAAATCGGGATTGTCGAGGAGATCTCTGGCGCCGGCCGCCTCGCAAAAGCGCCGCCACAGACTGTCGCCCGACGCGGCGATATTGATGTAGCCGTCCGCGGTCTGGAACATCCCGGTGCCGGGCGAAGTCGGATGGAAGTTGCCGGCTTGCCCGGCGACCTCGCCCTTCATCAAGTAGCGCGCCGCCTGGAAGTCGAGCATGAAGATCTGCGCTTCGAGCAGCGAGGTGTCGACCCATTGACCCTCGCCGGTGCGCTCCCGGTCGAGGAGTGCCACGACGATCGCATACGCCAGCAGCAGACCGGCCGAGGTGTCGTTGATCGCGATCCCGACCCGCACGGGCCCTTGACCGGGGTGGCCGGTGATCGACATCAGCCCGCCCATGCCCTGGGCGATCTGGTCGACGCCGGCGCGGCCGGCATAGGGCCCGTCCTGGCCGAATCCGGAGATGCTGCCGTAGACGATGCGCGGGTTGATTTTGCGCACCGCCTCGTAGTCGATGCCGAGCCGATGCTTGACGTCCGAGCGATAGTTCTCGACGACGACATCGGCGCGCTCGGCGAGCTGGAAGAAGATGGCGCGGCCTTGATCGGTCTTCAGGTTTAGCGTGATCGCCCGCTTGTTGCGGTGCAGGTTCTGGAAATCGAACCCGTCGCGCCGGCTGCCGGTGGCATCGACCTGCTCGCCGGGCTGCTCGATTTTGATGACCTGGGCCCCCCAGTCGGCGAGCTGGCGTACCGCGGTCGGTCCGGCGCGATGGCCGGTCAGGTCGACAACCATAAAATCATTCAGGGGCAGTGGGCGCGTCGTCATCGTGGGGTACCTCATTTGTAAGTGACGGAATGCCGTCTCGGCATCAGCCTCCCGGACCTTGGCGGAACGCCGCATCGGCGGCTTGCCTTTGCGCCGGCGACAGGCTCGCGTAAAGCGCGTCGAGCGCCGGCAGGAGCCTCTTCATTCCGGCGAGCTCGACCTCGTCGTATTGAATCTCCGCGCGCAAATCGTCGACGGCCGAGGCATTGGCCGGCGGCTGATGCGGAACGGTCGCCTCTGCCCGGGCATTGGCCCGCATCACATTGGCAACCGCGTTGAACTGCGCTTCCTGTGCGGGGGTGATTTGCAGTTGGCGTCGCAGATTTGCGATGTTTGCCTCGATATCCGGCGGCCGAACGTTGGGTCCCGCCTGAGCCAACATGACGCTCGATGCCGGGCGCTGCTGCGCTCCCGCCATCCCGACCGGCGAGCCGAGGATAATCAGCACGCCGCTCACCAGCCCCGCGATGATCATTCGGCCGATGTTGCGTGACATTGTTTCGAGTCCTTTCCGCTGCGTATGACCGGCCATTATAAGCGTGCACGTCGATCGCGGTTCCCTTGCCGGGCTCCGATCGGCCGGCAGCCCCTGGCAGCCATGCACAACGGGAAGACCGTGCCCCCGATTTCACGATATGGGTGCGAGTCCCCGCGCGTGTTACGCTTCATCTTGAAGTACCGGATGAAGGGAACATAACCATGGCGTATGATCTGTTGATCCGCAACGGCCGCATCGTCGACGGCTCGGGGATGCCCTCTTTCCGCGGCGACGTCGCGGTCAAGGGCGGCAAGATCGCCGAGATCGGCAAGCTGACCGGGCCGGCCAATCGGACGATCGACGCCGAGGGCCGGGTGGTGGCGCCCGGGTTTATCGACAACCACTGCCACTACGACGCGCAGGTCACGTGGGACCCGCTGTGCACCTATTCCTGCGACCACGGTGCGACGAGCGTGATCTTCGGCAACTGCTCGCTGTCATTGGCGCCGGTGCGCAAGGGCAACGAAGGACGGCTCGCCGAGTTCCTGTCCTATGTCGAAGCGATCCCGATGGAGGTATTGCGCACGGTCGAATTCGGCTGGGAGACGGTGCCGCAATATCTCGACCAACTCGACCATCATTTGGGCGTCAATGTCGGCAACCTGGTCGGCCACACCGCGGTGCGCTATTACGTGATGGGCGACGACTGCCAGAAGCGCACCGCCAGCGACGACGAGATCAAGGAGATGCAGGGCCTTGTGCGCGACGGCATCAAGGCCGGAGCATTGGGGCTGTCGGTGTCACGCAACCAGGGCCACTACGACCCGCAGGGCGTCCACATCCCCGCATTATGGGCCGACGAGAAGGAGATCTTCGCGCTCGGCGACGTATTGCGCGAGCTCGGCACAGGGCTGATCCAGTCGGGCGGCGGCAACGGCGCGGAGGTCAAGAACGGGCTGATGAGCCGGCTCTCCGAGGCGACCGGCCGCACCGTCGTCTACAATAATCTGCTTCAGTCGATGCGCCGGCCCAGCGAGTGGAAAGAGCAGATGGCGCTGATCGATGCGTCGACCGCCAAAGGCATCCGCGCCTTTCCGATGTGCACACCCAACCGCATTGTCGATCATTTCACGATGCGCAACTGCCAGGAGTTTCGCGGTCTGCCGACCTGGCACCCGATCCTGCTCGCCTCGGACGAGGAGAAACTGCGCGCCTACAGCGACCCCGAAATACGCAAGAAGTTCCATGCCGAAGCGGTCGAGTTCAAGGTCGACACCCCGCCGCCCGGCATCTGCCGCACCTGGTGGGATTACATGACGGTGCAAACCGCAGTGTTGCCCAAGAACAAGGTCTTCGAAGGCAAGACCGTCGGCGAGCTCGCCAAGATGCAGGGCAAGGGCATCATCGACGCCTTTCTCGACCTCGTCGTCGAGGAGAACCTCGACACCGAGTTCCTGCACGGCGAGATCAATGTCGACGAAGCGGCGATGGCGCGGATCCTGACTTATCCCAACGCCATCATCGGTCTGTCGGACGGCGGGGCGCATGTGCAATTCCAGAGCGGCTTCGGCTTCAGCACCCGGCTGCTCTCGGAGTGGGTGCGCGACAAAGGGATCATGTCGCTGGAACAGGCGGTGCGGCGGCTGACTTTCAATTCGGCCTCGATCTTCGGGCTCTACGACCGCGGCCTGTTGCGGCCCGGGCTGGCGGCCGACATCACGATCTTCGACCCCGACACGGTGCGACCGTTGCCGCTCGAGGTCGTGCACGACTTCCCGACCGGCGCCAAGCGCATCAAGGAGCCGGCCCAGGGCATCATGGCAACGGTCGTCAACGGCGAGGTCCTGCTGGAGAACGGCAAGCATACCGGGGCACTCCCCGGACGCGTCCTCCGCAACACCTACTACCACGCCAACCGCGGCTGACGCCCCAGGCCAATCCCCACCAAGGCAGGTCTCGACGAGCGAACAACAGCCGGCTACAAGCCGGCGATGAATTGGCTGAGCAACTTCGTTCTGCCGAAGATCCGGGCGGTCGTCGCCAAAAAGGCAGTCCCGGACAATCTGTGGACGAAATGCCCAGGCTGCGAGCAGATGCTGTTCTATCGCGAGCTCGAAGCCAATCTCCATGTCTGCCGCAATTGCGGCCATCACCTGCGCATCGGCGCCGAACCGCGCCTCAAGATCCTGTTCGGTGACAGCGGCTTCACCCGGATCGAGCTTCCCAAGACGATCGTCGATCCGCTCAAATTCCGCGACCGCCGGCGCTATGCCGACCGGCTGCGGGAAGGGCAGGCGGCACTCGGCCCCGGCAGCGATGCGGTCATCGTCGCCCACGGGGAGATCGGTGGCGTTCCGGCCGTCGTCGCCGCGTTCGAATTCCGGTTCATGGGCGGGTCGATGGGGATTGCCGCTGGCGAGGCGGTCCTCGCCGCCGCCAGGCTCGCCGTGCTGCAGGAGGCGGCATTGATCGTCGCTCCGGCCTCGGGCGGTGCCCGCATGCAGGAAGGCGTGTTGTCGCTGATGCAGATGCCACGCACCGTTATCGCCGCCGACATGGTCAAGGAAGCGGGGCTCCCCTATATCGTGCTGCTGACTGATCCGACGACCGGCGGGGTTTCCGCGTCGTTCGCAATGGTCGGCGACATCACCCTCGCCGAGCCGGGCGCGGTGGTGGGCTTTGCCGGAGCCCGGGTCATCGAGGAGACGATCCACGAAAAGCTGCCCGAGGGGTTTCAGCGTGCCGAATACCTGCGCGACCACGGCATGGTCGACCTCGTGGTGCCGCGCGCCGAGCTGCGCGCCACATTGGGCCGCCTTCTCGGGCTCCTGCGCGATCCACATCCGCCAACAACTGTTGTTCCGATGATACCGGAGGCCTCGTGACCACGCCGCAAAGTGACCGGATACTTGAGCGGCTTGGCCGGTTGCACCCGAAACTGATCGATCTGTCGCTCGGCCGCGTCGAGCGGCTGCTTGCGGCGCTCGGTAATCCGCAGCACAGGCTGCCGCCGGTCATCCACGTCGCCGGCACCAATGGCAAGGGATCGACGGTAGCCACATTGCGCGCCTGCCTCGAAGCGGGCGGACATCGCGTGCATGCATTCACCAAGCCGCATCTCGTCCGCTTCCATGAACGCATCCGCCTCGACGGGCGCCTGATCGATGAGGAAGCGCTGATTGCGCTGCTCGAGGAATGCGAGCGCGCCAATGGCGGGACGCCGATCACCTATTTCGAAATCACAACGGCGGCGGCCCTTCTCGCCTTTGCCCGCACGCCCGCCGATGTGGTCCTGCTCGAGACCGGGCTCGGCGGGCGGCTCGACGCGACCAACGTAGTCCTCCGCCCGGCTGTGACCGCGATTACCCCAATCTCGCTCGATCACCAAGCCTTCCTCGGCGACACGATCGCGGCAATAGCCGGTGAGAAGGCCGGGATTCTGAAACCCCGCGTACCGGCAGTCGTCGGGCCGCAGCCGGAAGAAGCCGAAGCGGTCATCGAGGCCCGCGCCCTCGGGCTCGGCGCGCCGTTGTCGCGCTGGAGGCGCGAGTGGCGCTGCGCCGCGGCCGGCGCCGGCATGCGCTTCGCCGGCAAGCATTGGCGGCTCGATCTGCCGTTGCCGTCGCTGCTCGGTACGCACCAGATCGTGAATACGGGGGTGGCGATTGCGTGCCTCGAGCAGTTGCGAGACTTCGAGCTGTCGCCGGAAGCCATCGCCGCCGGGTTGCGGCGAATCGAATGGCCGGCGCGGTTACAGCGTCTGACCCGCGGCCCGCTAGTCGAGATGATGCCGCCCGGCTGGGAGCTGTGGCTCGACGGCGGACACAATCCCGGCGCCGGCGCGATCCTCGGCGAATTTGTCGCGGGCTGGCGCGATCGTCCGCTCTATCTCGTCGTCGGCATGCTGAATACCAAGGATGCCGCCGGTTTCCTCGCTCCCCTGGTGCCTTACGCCAAAGCATTGGCCGGCGTAACTATCCCCGGCGAGGAAAACCCGCTGCCAGCGGAGGTCATCGCCGCCACCGCACGCTCGGTTGGAATGAACGCAGCGGCGGCGGCCTCGGTCGAGAGCGCCCTCCGAGGTTTCATATCGGACGTGGCTTCAGCGCGGGTTTTGATTTGCGGCTCATTGCACTTTGCCGGCACGGTGCTCGCGGCGAACGGTTGATTGGGAGGAGGCCAGATGATCTACAGCACCGCACGCATTCTGACGACCCATGCCGGGTCACTCCCACGCCCGGACGATCTGCGCGAGATGGTTCTCGCGAAGGCGCGCGGCGAGCCTTACGACCAGGCGGTACTCGACGGGCGGCTGGAGCGGGCGGTCAAAGAGGTCGTCGAGCGGCAGATCGAGGCCGGGCTCGACATCGTCAACGACGGCGAGCTCTCCAAGCCGAACTTCACCGATTACGTCTCCGAGCGGATCGCCGGGTGCGAGAAGAGGCCCGGCACCGGGCGCCGCCGGCTCGACATGACCGCGCGGGACGAGCGGAAATTCGCCGGATATTTTGCCGCACATCCGCGCCCGCGATTTTCCCTCGGCGAAACGCTTCCGGTCTGCGTCGGCGAACTGCGCTACGCCGGTCAGGCCGAACTGCAGAGAGACCTCGACAACTTCAAGGCGGCGCTCGCAGGGGTGACCGTTGCGGGCGCCTTTCTGCCGGCCAACACACCGGGCACGATCGAGCATTGGATGGCCAACGAGCACTACGAGAATGACGAGGCGTTCCTGTTCGCCATCGCCGAGGCCATGCGCGAGGAATACAAAGCGATCGTCGATGCCGGCCTTCTGTTGCAGATCGACGATCCCGATCTGCCGGACGGCTGGGCCTGCTTGCCCGACATCACGCTCCCCGACTACCGCAAATACGCCGCGATGCGGATCGACGCGCTCAACCACGCGCTGCGCGACATTCCGCCGGAAAAGATCCGATTGCATGTGTGCTGGGGCAGCTTTCACGGGCCCCATCACGACGACATTCCGTTAAAGGAGATCATCGATCTGATCTTCCGGGTGCGCGCGGGGAGCTATTCGATCGAGGCATCGAACCCCTGCCACGAGCACGAGTGGCGGGTGTTCGAGGAGGTGAGGCTGCCGGAAGGCGCCACCCTGATCCCGGGCGTCGTCGGCCACTGCACCGATTTCATCGAACATCCCGATCTAGTGGCCGAGCGCTTGGTGCGCTACGCCAATCTGGTCGGCCGCGAGAACGTGCTCGCAGGCACCGATTGCGGGCTCGGCACGCGCGTCGGCCACCCATCTATCTGCTGGGCCAAGTTCGAAGCAATGGCCGAGGGCGCGCGGCGCGCGACGAAGACCCTGTGGGGCCGAGCTTAGCCGAACTCCAAGCCGTAGATCTCGCGCGGCTCGCCCACCCCGCGCAGCTCGTGATGACCGAGCGGTACGAGGCGACAGCTGTCGCCAACCACGGCAGCGAGTTCCGCGGAGACGAGAACCTGGCGGCCGAGGGGTTCGCACAGGGCCTCGATCCGTGCAGCTTCATTGACCGCCGGCCCGATCACGGTGAAGTCGAGCCGGTCGACGGCGCCGACATTCCCGTAGAGCACCTCGCCGAGATGGAGCGCCAAGTCGACGGTAACAGCCGATTTGCCGGCCTCGCGCCGCACAGCATTCAGCCGGCCGATAGCGCGCATCGCCTCCGCTGCGGCATCGAGCGCTCGGCGGCAGATTTGATCCCGCGTCGCGTCCTCGAACGGAAAGATCGCGAGCATGCCGTCGCCGAGGAATTTCAGGACCTGGCCGCCGCGCTGGCGCAATGAAGCGGTCAGCGTCTCGAAGACCTCGTCGAGCAATTCGATGACTATCGGTCCCGGCGTCGTGTCGGCGATCGCCGTGAAGGCGCGGATATCGGCATACCAGAGGACGGCGCGGATGCTCTCGACCGAACCGCGCTCGATCGCCCCGGCATGAACGCGCCTTCCGGCGTCGGCTCCCAAATAGGCTTCGAGGAGGCCGGAAGCGATCGTATGGCCGGCATGCATCATCATCGCCAAAGAGACGACAGGGAGCACCGCCTTCAGCAGCGTCAGGTCGTCCTCGTGGAAGCCCTCCAGCCGGTCGGTCGTAAAGGAATAGCCGATCCCTGTTCCATATGAAGGATCGCCTTCGGCACCGAAGCTGACGACCTCGGCGAAATAGTCGGTGGCGCCGGCGGCGGCGTACCTCTTGAGATTGGCAAAATCGAGCTGCGCCTCCGGTCCCACGAGACGCCGGCGCAAATGCAGCCAGGGATCCCCGTCTCCTGCAGAGGTTTCCGCTTGGCGTATAAGATGGCCGAACGGGCTGTTCAGCACCTCCTGCTCGTACTCGTCGCCGCGCTCGAACTGCGCTGGCTGAATGGCGTTGAGGTGGCGCAACCAGGTGTAGCCATAGCCGCCCCATTGCGGATGCAGTGTGGGCATACCGGCGAAGGCGCGCCACAATGGCACGCCGGCGGCGACGAGGCGCTGACACAGCCCGTCGAACAGCGCAGCGGCGTCGGCGCCGCGCAACCCTTCGCCGACCGCCCAGACATGCAATTCGATGATCTTCCGCCCGAGCGGGCCGTCGAAGCTCAGCGGGAGGGACGGCATCCGAGAGAGGCGCGGGGTATCGATCATGAGCGCTGCCTCTACCGCAACCTCGCTCGGATGCGCAACCCGGATCGTCCGCATCACCTCATAGGGGCGCGGACCCCGAAAGATGGCTGGGCAGGTCGAAGACCCACATTAGTGTACACATAGCGGGATGGAGTTCGAATGGTCGGAAGCCAAGCGCCTCGCGGTCTTGGATGCTCGCCGGCTCGATTTTCTCGATGGCCATTGCCTCTTCGACGGCCGCCCGATCTGCACGGTCCTGTCTCCGCGCGGCGGCGAGGAACGGTGGGTCAGCATCGCGGAACTCGACAACGAAATGATCGCAGTCGTCTGGACGCGGCCGCTTCGGCTATTCGCATCATCACGATGAGGAAAGCTCGCGATGAAGAGAAAAGGCGATACCGTTCGCTATACGGCGGAGGAAATTGATGAAATGCTCGCCCGCGGCGAGAGCCGTACAGACTGGGCGGCGGTCAAAGCTGTGACCGACGAGGAGTTGGAAGCGAGCATCGCCGCAGACCCCGATGACGTCCACGAACCCGTCGACTGGTCGCGCGCGGTCAAAGGCATGCCGCCCCACAAGCGCGACATTCACATTCGGATCGACGAGGATGTACTCGACTGGTTCCGGCAAGCCGGCCGCGGTTATCAGACCCGGATCAACAACGTGCTGCGCGCCTTTATGGAGAGCCGCAAGCGCGCATCGCGCTAGCGGGTTCCTTCTACCGCATCGTCGGGATGACGTATTCGGGGCGAGCGCGGACGCCGAGGGATGGCGCTGGGCAGGTCGAAAGATCCGGATCGACGAGGACGTGCTCCACTGGTTCCGGCAAGCCGGCCGCGGTATCAGACCCGGATCAGCGATGTGGCCTCGGCGTCGGTGCCGGGCCGATCTTCAGCGCCCGCCGCCGGGAATGAGCTTGCCCACTCAAGGGTTCGGATACGCGGTGATGAACCTCGGATTGAGGTCGGGCGGCTCGATGATCCATACCGAGACGATGCAAGGGTTTCGGCCGTCCGGCGCTGCGAGCGAGCAACTGACCTCGAATTTTTGACCAAACGGACTGCTCGATTGGCTGGTCTTTAGATAGCGCCTCTTGACGAGAACGTATCGAGAACACATATCACTAGCTTAATCTGAAAATTTGCTGCGGCCCGATTAAAAATGCGAGGAATACGTAGGCCATCGAACCTTCCGTCTTGTTATGGTCCTGTTATCTTCTGTTTTTCAGGGCGAGGGTTGAGGAATTTCAAAGGCTTGGTCCTGATCTCTTTTTGCCTCGCGTGGGCGCGCGAGGGCGGCCGTGGCCGCAAGCCTCGGATTTACCGGCCGGTACCCGGCTACCGCAGCAACCACTACGAGAATTCTCGCTGCTGATTTGCTGCAGATGGCAAAAGTGGAAGCATGTGGCTCAACGCAAGGCTGTACTCCCGATCGCTTCCAGCGGGCGGCCTCAGCGCATCGTCGGCATGACATATTCCGCACCGGCGCGGATGCCGGCGGGCCAGCGCGCGGTCATCGTCTTCAGACGGGTGTAGAAGCGCACACCCTCAGGGCCGTGCACCGCCATGTCGCCGAACAGCGAGCGCTTCCAGCCGCCAAAGCTGTGGAACGCCATCGGCACCGGGATTGGCACGTTGATGCCGACCATGCCGATCTGGATGCGGTTCGAGAATTCGCGCGCGGCGTCGCCGTCGCGGGTGAAGATCGCCACCCCATTGCCGTATTCGTGCTCGTTGACGAGCTTGGTGGCGTGCTCGAAGTCGGGGCTGCGCACGACCGAGAGCACCGGCCCAAAGATCTCCTCCTTGTAGATCCGCATCTCGGGCTTGACCTCGTCGAACAGGCAGCCGCCGAGAAAGAAGCCGTTCTCGTAGCCCTGGAGCTTCAGGCCACGGCCATCGACGACGAGTTTCGCACCCTCCTCGATCCCGAGATCGATATAGCTGCGCACCCGGTCGAGGTGCTGACGGGTGACGAGCGGACCCATCTCCGCCTCGGCATCGGTGCCGGGGCCGATCTTCAGCGCGCGGACCCGCGGGACCAGCTTGTCCATCAGCCGGTCGCCGACCCCGCCGACCGCGACCGCCACCGACACCGCCATGCAACGCTCGCCGGCCGAGCCGTAGGCCGCACCCATCAGCGCGTCGGTCGCCTGGTCGAGGTCGGCGTCGGGCATCACCACCATGTGATTCTTGGCGCCGCCCAGCGCCTGCACGCGCTTGCCGCTCTGTGCCGCGGTCGCATAGATATACTGGGCGATCGCCGTCGAGCCGACAAAGCTGACCGCCGCGATCTCCGGGTGGTGCAGCAAGGCGTCGACCGCCTCCTTGTCGCCGTTGACGACGTTGAAGACGCCGGGCGGCAGGCCGGCCTCGGTCAGCAACTCGGCGATGCGCAGGCCGGGAGAGGGGTCGCGCTCCGACGGCTTGAGAACAAAGGTGTTGCCGCAGGCGAGCGCCACCGGGAACATCCACATCGGCACCATCGCCGGAAAATTGAACGGGGTGATGCCGGCGCACACACCGAGCGGCTGGCGCACCGACCAGCTGTCGATGCCGCGACCGACCTGCTCGGTGAACTCGCCCTTCAGAAGATGCGGAATGCCGCAAGCGAATTCGACGACCTCGGCGCCGCGTGTCACCTCGCCTGCGGCGTCGGACAGGACCTTGCCGTGCTCATCGCTGATCAATCGGGCGAGAGCGCTGGCCTCGCGATCGAGAAGCTCACGGAACTTGAAGAGGATGCGTGCACGGGTCAGCGGCGGCGTTCCCGCCCAGGCCGGAAACGCCGCGGCCGCCGCCCGCACTGCCCGGTCGACCTCGCCGGGGCCGGCGAAGGCAACGCGGCGGGTGCGCTCCCCGGTCGCCGGGTTGTAGACGTCGCTCCAGCGCCCGCCGATCCCTTCGACGCGCTTGCCGTCGATGTAATGCTGGATGTCGCTCATGGGGATAAGCCCGCTTGCTGATGTGTCGGATGCTGCATCATAGGCCCGTGGCGGTGTCCGGGGCAGGGATTTTCTCTGCGGGATACCTGCCCGAAGGGTGACGAGATGACGTTCATCTTCGGCAAGCTGGCCTGGGCATTGCTGCAACCGGGCAATCTGCTCCTGCTGTGCCTGCTTACCGGCGTCTTTCTCATTCTTCGCGGGCGCCGGCGCGGCGAGAGGCTGATCGTCCTCTCCGCGATCGGCTTCCTGCTGCTCGCCGTGGCGCCGATCGGCCCCGCGATGCTGCTGGCGCTGGAAGAGCGGTTTCCGCGCCCGTCCGTGCTGCCGGAAAGGATCGACGGCATCCTCGTGCTCGGGGGTGCGGTCGATCCGCGGACTTCGCTCTCCTACGGGGAAACCGTGTTCAACAGCTCGGTCGCCCGCGTGCTCGCCGGGGTGGCGCTCGCCCGGCATCATCCCGAGGCGAGGCTTGCGCTCGTCGGCGGCGAAGGCGAATTCTTCCCGGTCGGGTTCGCCGAGTCGCGCGCCACGTCGGGCTTTGTGGTTGAAGAAGGGATCGCTGCGACACGAATCATCCTCGAGGAGCGCTCCCGCAGCACCCATGAGAACGCCGTTTTCGCCAAGGCGCTGATCCGGCCGGGGCCCGCCGAGACCTGGGTCCTCGTGACCTCGGCGTATCATATGCCGCGCGCGGTCGCGTCGTTTCGCGCGGTGGAGTGGCCGGTGATCCCCTATCCGGTCGATTTCCGGGTGGACCCGAGGACGGGTCTGCGAACCAATTTCAATCTGCTCGACGGATTGGGCGCGGCCACCATCGCCGGCAAGGAGTGGGCGGGCCTCGTCGGCTACCGGCTGCTCGGGTGGACGGCGGAGCTGTTCCCCGCGCCGCCGGCAGGCCGAAGCTGAAACTTACAAGCCGTTGAGCGCGCTATAGGCGGAGAATACGCTCCACACGACGAGCAGCGTCACCCCGGACCAGTAGACTACACGATACATCGCAAACCCCCCGGCAAGCGACCGGACCCAGTCACCATATGCCTTGAGCCGTCTTACGCACTCACCGAGCATTTCCTCCCCGAGGCTAAATTCCGGCAGGCCCCATGTTCGATTTGGTCTTTCTCGGCACCGCCGCGGCCGTGCCCTCCGCCGAGCGGGGCTCTCCCGCCTTGCTGGTCGCCGGCGGGCCAGCCCGGTTTCTCGTCGACTGCGGCGAGGGGACACAGCGCCAGCTGATGCGCGCCCGGCTCGGCTTTCGCGGGCTCGGCCACGTGCTGCTGACCCACCTTCATCTCGATCATGTAGCGGGGCTGGCGGGCCTCCTCGCCACTCGCCAGCTCTACCAAATCGACGGCGCGCTGGAGATCATCGGCAGCGGCGAGACCGTGGCGTTCGCCCGCCGCTATCTCTTCGACACGATCGGCTCCGAGTGCCAAGCCGGCTATCGATTGTGCGCCGTCGCACCCGGCCCCGTCCTGAGTCGGCCGGGTTGGCGCCTCGCTGCCTTCGTGGTGGCGCATCGCGGGACCGAAAGTCTCGGCTACCTCTTCGAAGAAGAGGCGCGCCGGCCGCTGCTCGCCGACCGCCTCGCCGCGCTCGGCGTGCCGGAGGGGCCGGAGCGCGCCGCACTCGCCCGCGGCAACCCGGTCGTGCTCGCCGACGGCATTCCCATCGCGCCGGAGATGGTTCAGGGCCCGAGTGTCGCCGGCGCAAAGCTCGCCGTCGTGGGCGATGCCGAAGAGATTGAATCGCTGATCGAACCGGTGGGCCGCGCCGATACGCTGGTGATCGAGGCGACTTTCCTCGAGCGCGACGCCGCACTCGCCCGCGCGCGCGGCCATCTGACCGCGGCGGCGGCGGCGCGGCTGGCGCGCGAGGCCGAGGTCGGCGAGTTGCTGCTCACTCATATCTCCGGGCGCTACAAAACTGCAGAGATCCTGGCGGAAGCCGCTCGCCTTTTCCCCAGGGTGCGGGTCGCCGCCGATTTCGACCGCGTCTCGGTCATCCCTCACGTCAGTTCTTGAGCATGCCCTGCTTCAGCGCGGCGGTGTTGTATTCGATCATCCGGATATAGGTCGGGGCCGGCTCGTCGGGGCGCGACAGGGCATCGGAAAATAGCGGTGGCCCGAGCGTGGCGCCGGTTTCGCGCGCCAGGGCTTCCATGAGCCGCGGATCGGAGATGTTTTCAAGAAAAAGCGCCTTGATTCCCTCGCGGCGAACCTGCCGGATCAGCCCGGCGATGGCCTCGGCCGAGGGCTCGCTGTCGGTGCTGACCCCTTCCGGCGCGAGAAAGGCAACGCCATAGGCCTTGCCGTAATAAGCGAAGGCGTCGTGAGTGGTGATCACCCGCCGCTTCGCCGCAGGGATCGCCGAAAGCTCCGTGCGCACCTGGCGGTCGAGCGCTTCAAGCCTGGCCTGATAGCGATCGACTCGCCCGCGATAGGCGTCGGCGCGGGCCGGATCGACGCCTTCCAAAGCGCGGGCGATATTGGCGGCGTAGATCTCCGCGTTCTTAACGTCCTGCCAGGCATGCGGGTCGGGCACCGGTGCGGCGGCGCCGGGTTCGGTCGCCTCGATCGGGGCGATGCCGTCGCTGGCGACCACGACCGGCCCGCGGTATTGCGCGGATTGGACGAGGCGGGTCTCCCATCCCTCGAGGCCGAGGCCGTTGACGATGAAGAGCTGCGCGTGGGCGAGGAGTCGCGCCTGATCCGGGCTGGGTTCAAAGACATGCGCATCGGAGTCGGGGCCGATCAGGCTCGTCACCGCGACATCGCTCCCCCCGATCTGCTGCGCGATGTCCTCGAGGATGCTGAACGAGACGACGACCCTTTCCGGGGGCTCCGCCGCCGATGCCCAGGACCCGGACCAGGCGAGGACCAAACAGCCAACGGCGAGGCAGCGCCTTATATCGCTCAGTCGCATGGTGTGTCATACCACCGGCATGAGCTCGAACGAACCCTCGTCCCTGATCCCGGTAACTCTGCTGACCGGTTTCCTCGGCAGCGGCAAGACGACGGTGCTCAATCACGTATTGAAAGAGCCCGGCATGGCCGCGACGGCGGTCATCGTCAACGAATTCGGCGAGATCGGTATCGACCATCTTCTCGTCGAGCGATCGACCGAGGATGTCGTCCTGCTCAACAGCGGGTGCCTGTGCTGCACGGTGCGCGGCGACATCGTCGATACTTTGACCAACCTCTTCGTCGAGCGGGTCAAGGGCAAGATCCCATTCTTCACCCGCGTCGTGATCGAGACCACCGGGCTCGCCGATCCGGCGCCGATCCTGCACACCTTGATGACCGAGCCGATCGTCACGGCGCGCTATATGCTCGATGGCGTCGTCGCAACCGTCGATGCGGTCAACGGCGCCGGCACGCTCGACCGGCAGCCCGAAGCGGTAAAGCAGGCCGCTATGGCAGACCGCCTGCTGCTGACCAAAATTGATCTGGCCGAGCCGGCCGCCCGGCAAGCCTTCGAGGTGCGGCTCGCTGCGCTCAACCCGAGTGCTCCGATCATCCCGGTGGCGCAAGGCGCCGTCGATCCGGCGCTGCTCTTCAATCTCGGCTTCTTCGATCCCGCGACCAAGAGTGTCGATGTGCGGCGCTGGCTGCGCGACGAAGCCTTTGAGAGCGGCCACGAGCACGGGCACGATGACGACCATCTCGACCTCAACCGCCACGACGACCGGATCCGCGCCTTCTGCATCACCCGCGAGCGGCCGATCTCGTGGGCGGTGCTGTCCGGCTGGCTCGACGGGTTGGCGACCATGCGGGGCGACGATCTCTTACGGCTCAAGGCGATCGTGGCGCTGAGCGACCGCCCCGACGAGCCGGTCGTGCTGCACGGGGTGCAGCACCTCTTTCACCCGCCGGTGCTGCTCCCGCAATGGCCGAGCGACGACCGACCGCACGCGCATGGTGTTCATCACCCGCGACCTGCCGCGCGAGACGATCGAGGCGACGTTGACCGCCTTCGAGAAAGCGGTCGAGGAACCCCCACCCTAACCCTCCCCCGCTTGCGGGGGAGGGAAGGGAGGGGGCGCGGCTCAGGGGCGCGCTTCGCGCTCGATCGCCTCGGTGGCGGCGAGCCAATCGGTTTCCGCCCGCTCGATCAGGCGGACGAGCTCGGCGCGGCGCTTGAGCGCCTCGGCGGGCGAGATGCCGTTGCCTTGGATCAGTGAACTATCGAGCGCCTCGCGTTCCTTGGTCAGACGGGCGACGGTCTCCTCGGCCAGCCGGACCTTCTCCCGCAAGGGGTCGAGCCCGCGGCGCCGCTCGGCGGCGAGGCGCCGCACCGCGCGGCGGCGATTGGGCTCGTTCGAGCTCGTCCCGTTTCCCGATCCGCTGCGCTCGAGCACGAACCGCCGGTAATCTTCAAGATCCCCCTCGAACGGCCGCACGGTGCCACCGGCGACGAGCCAGAGACGGTCGGCGATCAGCTCGATCAGGTGCTCGTCATGGCTCACCAGCACGACGGCGCCAGGGAACTCGTTGATCGCCTGGACAAGAACCTCGCGGCTCTCGATGTCGAGGTGATTGGTCGGCTCGTCGAGGATCAGCAGCGCAGGTGCCGCATGGGTGACCAGCGCGAGGTTTAACCGGGCCCGCTCCCCGCCCGAGAGGTCGGCGACCGGCACGAAGGCCTTCTCCTGGCCGAAGCCGAAGCTGCCGAGCCGCGCGCGCACCGCCTCGGGCAAGGCGTGGGTCATCAGCGCGGCCAGATGGTCGTAAGCCGAGGCTTCGGGCCGCATCTCCTCGATCTGATGCTGCGCGAAGAAGCCGCAGCCGAGCTTTGGCGAGCGGGTGATCTCTCCGCCGAACGGGGCGAGGCGACCGGCGAGCAGGCGGGCCAAGGTGGTCTTGCCGTTGCCGTTGGCGCCGATCAGTGCCACCCGGTCGTCGGGATCGAGCCGCAGGTCGAGCCGCGACAGCACCGGCTCGCCGGGCACATAGCCGGTGCTGACCCGGTCGAGTGCCAACAGCGGCGGGCGCAAATGCGGCGGGTCCGGGAAGCGGATTCTCGGCGGCGGCTCCGCGGGGTTGAGGACGATCGGCTCGAGCCGCGCCAATGCTTTGATCCGGCTCTGCGCCTGCCGCGCCTTCGAGGCTTTGGCGCGAAAGCGGTCGACAAAGGCCTGCATGCGCTGGCGCTCGGCGGCCTGGCGTCGCGCCATGACCTCGAGCCGGCGCGCCGCCTCGGTCCGCGCCCGCATATAGGCGTCGAACCCGCCCGAATAGAGGGTGAGCTTTCCGCGGTCGAGGTGCAGCGTTAGCGTCGTCGCGGCGTTGAGAAAATGGCGGTCGTGGCTGACCAGGATCAAGGTTCGCCGGTAGTTGCGCAGAAAGCCTTCGAGCCAGAGTGCGGCTTCGAGATCGAGGTGGTTGGTCGGCTCGTCGAGCAGCAAGAGATCGGGCTCGCCGAAGAGGATCGCGGCGAGCCCGACGCGCATCCGCCAGCCGCCCGACAGCCCACTGAGCGGCTCGCGTTGCGCCCGCTCGTCGAGCCCGAGGCCGGCGAGGATCCGCGCCGCCCGGCTGGGTGCGGCATGCGCCCTGATCTCGACGAGCCGGGTCTCGATTTCGGCGGCGCGCAGCGGCTCCGGCCCGGCCTCCCGCTCGGCCAGCAGGCGCGTCCGCTCGCGGTCGGCGGCGAGCACCGTCGCGAGCGGGGTCCCCTCCCCGCTCGGCGCCTCCTGTGCGAGAAAGCCGATGCGACAGCCGCGCGGCAATTCGATCGTCCCGTCATCCGGCTGCAGGGCGCCCCGGATCAAGTCGAGGAGGGTCGATTTCCCCGCACCGTTGCGACCGACCAAGCCGACCTTGGCCCCTTCGAAGATCTGGGCATTCGCCTGATCGAGCAGCCGGCGCCCGGTCCGCCCGCCGACGCGGTAGGTCACCTCGGAAAGGGTCAGCATGAGGGTTTAAATGATCTGGGTCGATCGAAGGGTCGGCTCATTCCAGCGATACAAATCACGACGAGGCGATGATTTGCTCTATGTCCGAGAATGCACACAGCAGATCGTCAAAACCATTGCGAAAGACGATGTGGTCGTGGATGAAAATATAGCTGTCGGATACTCTCTCGATAGACGCCCCTGTTCTCCTGCGGAAAATTTGGTCGACGGTTGATTTTGCTCTGCCGCGCAGCGTGCGCCGGGTAGGCAATATGCGCCACACATAAGGGAATGTCGCCAACACCGTGTCGATCGCGTCTGCTGGATTGGTACGGGCAAAGGTCGTCAGACAGAAGGAATTAAACTCGACAACCACCGTCGGGCAGAAGCGCTCAAGCGTATGACGAGCGCTGCTCAATATCTCGATGTCTGCGCCCTCGCAATCGAGCTTGATGAAGTCCAATCGTCCCAGGCCGTGTGAGCGCACAAACTCATCGACAGATAGGCACTCTACTTCGACAGGTTCCCATCGTTCGGTCGCCCGATTGATCCTCTCGACCAATTCTGGTCTCATCGACGGAGAGCGGCCGGGATTATGAGCGCAAAAAAGAAACGTCTTTCGAGATCCGTCGAGCCCCACAACGCATTGCTCTGCGGTGACGTTCGACAGCCCGTTGTCGCGGATGTTCCGGGTCAGAAACTGGCAGGTGCGCGCATCTGCCTCCAGCGCGAACACCCGCCCTTCTGTTGCAAGGCTGGCGAGCGCCAATGTCGAGACGCCGACATTGGCGCCGATGTCGAGACAAATTGCATCGGGTTTCACGACTTTTTCGAATATTTCGAATATATCATCACTGTAGCGGCCGTTCCGCATCAACTCGACATAGTCGCCATTGCCGCGAACCGTAAACCTGCGGCCCAAAATTCGAAGCTGTCTACTTACCGAGTGGTCTGGCATATCGCTGGTTCATCGCGTCACGAGCTCAGGTTTTCGGCGGTCGACGCCAGTCGGGTGGAAGCGCGGCGTCCTCCGATAGGCTCTGAGCCTGCGGGCTGCTTCACCTTCCTACCTGCCAGAAGTCAGCTGTGCAACGGAGCTGTCGGCTCCGCCCGTGGCTTATTCTCAAGGCGGCCGCCGGCCGTCGGGCCCTGTCAAAAGGGCAGCGGGCGATGAGCATCGTCGGCACGGTGCGGATCGGCATTTCCGGCTGGACCTATGCGCCGTGGCGCGGAAACTTCTATCCGCCCGGTCTGCTGCAAGCCGACGAGCTCTCCTATGCCAGCCGGCAGGTCGATACGATCGAGATCAACGGCACGTTCTATGCGCTGCAACGCCCCAACTCGTTTGCCCGCTGGTACGACGAGACCCCGGAGGGTTTTGTCTTTGCCGTCAAGGGCCCGCGGTTCATCACGCATATCCGGCGGCTGCGCGAGATCGAGACCCCGCTCGCCAATTTCTTTGCCTCCGGCGTCTTGCGCCTGGAGGAGAAGCTCGGTCCCCTGCTGTGGCAATTCCCGCCGAGCTTTCGCTTCTCCTCCGAGCGCCTCGACCATTTCCTCTCACTTCTGCCAAGGGACACCGAGGCCGCCGCGGCACTCGCCGAGCACCGCAGCGAATGGCTGGCCGAGCGCGCCTGGGCCCGCACCGCACATCGGCGCGAGCTGCGCCACGCGATCGAGATCCGCCATCAGAGCTTCCTCGACCCCACGTTCGTGGCACTCTTGCGCCGGCACCGGGTAGCGTGGGTCTTTGCCGACTCGGTCGCCTGGCCCTATGCCGAGGACGTGACCGCCGATTTCGTCTATTTGCGCCTGCACGGCTCGGAAGAGCTCTATGCGAGCGGCTATTCCGACGAAGCGCTCGACCATTGGGCCGCGCGGATCAAGCTCTGGGCCGAGGGGCTCGAACCCAACGATGCCCGCCTGATCGCACCCGATGCCGAGCCGGCGCGGGCGGCCGCTCGCGATGTCTATGTCTATTTCGACAACGACGCCAAGGTCCGCGCGCCGGTCGACGCCCGCTCGCTGCGTACGAGATTGCCCTGAAATTCCCTGCCAGCAGGGAAAAATTCGCATCCGTTCGCCAATTTCCGGCCAAAGATCCTTTATAATCAATATGTTATAGATTCAGCCCGGCCTGCGCGGCAGGGAAAATCGTTTCCTTGCCGAGGGCGTGGCAGGGAAACGGCAGGGAAAATGCTGACCGACCCATCCTACAGAATAACATGCGATTTTGATGCAAAGATGGCGACGTAGCGGGGTCGCTGGCGATGGGGCCGGGTTGCATTTTCGCGGCGCCTGCGCGAGCCTCGTTCGCCATTCGAGGAGATCCTGTCATGACCACGCGTCCGCCCGCCGAGATCGGCATGTCGCTCGACGAGGTCGACACCCCGGCCCTGGTGATCGATCTCGACGCCTTCGAGCGCAACCTGCGCCGCCTGCCGGAAGAGATCGCCGGGCGCCCGGTCAAGGCGCGCCCGCACGCCAAGACCCACAAATGCCCGGTCATCGCGTTGAAGCAGATGGAATTGGGTGCCGTCGGCGTCTGCGTGCAGAAGGTCAGCGAAGCCGAGGCGATGGTCTATGGCGGGGTCCGGGACGTCCTCGTCACCAACGAGATTGTCGGCCGGCAAAAGCTGCGGCGGCTGACCGCGCTCGCCCACAGCGCTCGGGTCGGCGTCTGCGCCGACGATCTGGGCCAGGTGCGGGCACTCGACATGGCGGCGGGCGACGCCGGCGTGACGTTGCCGGTCTATGTCGAGGTCAACATGGGCGGCAACCGCTGCGGGGTCGAGCCGGGCGAGCCGGCGCTCGATCTCGCCAAGCGGGTCGCCGATGCGCCGCACCTCGCCTTTGCCGGGCTGCAGGCCTATCACGGCTCGGCCCAGCATCTGCGCGGCTGGGACGAGCGGCGCCAGGCGATAGCGCAAGCCGTTGACAGGGCCGGGCGCACCCGCGACCTGTTGGCGCGCCACGGCATCGAGTGCCCGACCGTCACCGGGGCCGGCACCGGCAGCTTCGAGTTCGAGGCGGCAAGCGGCGTCTATACCGAGCTGCAATGCGGCTCCTACATCTTCATGGACGCCGATTACGGGCGCAACCGCGACCGCGGCGGCGGCCCCTTCACGACCTTCGAGCCGAGCCTTTACGTGTGGGCGACGGTGATGAGCCGCCCGGCCGAGGACCGTGCCATCGTCGACGCCGGCCTCAAGGCGCTCGCCTTCGATTCGGGACCGCCGCTCGTCTGCGACGAGCCCGCGGCGACCTACGAGCGCGCCTCCGACGAGCACGGCCGCCTCGGCGTTTCGGGCGCTACCAACCGGCTGCGGCTCGGCGACAAGATCCGCCTGATCCCCGGCCACTGCGACCCGACCGTCAACCTCTACGACTGGTATGTCTGCGTCCGCGGCAACCGCGTCGAG
>CAWCKT010000048.1:0-136126 GCA_963796155.1 uncultured Alphaproteobacteria bacterium
AGCTTCGGTTTCGGAAGCTCCAGCAGCCGCCGTTGCGGTCGGTGCGTCTTGAGTGTCATGATCGCGGACGAAACGCGATGAGCGGCAGCTGTGCGGCGAGCCGGCGGCGGTGTCCCTCGGAGCCGTCGTATCGCCAGCCGAGGAGGCGGCTCAACACCGAGCGGATGATCGGTGCAATGAGCCGGTTGCGTCGCTGATAGCCGCCCAGCACCCTTACCGCCTCGTCCTCTTCTAGGATACGGTGGACTGCGACGAAACGCCGTGAACCGATGACCAACTCGGGGCCTGGTGTCGCTTCGATGTTGCGAAACCAGTCGGCGTTGGGACCGAAGGCGCTCATCACGACCGCCTCGCGACCCTCTTTCCGGTACTCGATGACTTCCAGCACGGTGTGGTGGCGGTGCCCGGTGCGACGCCCGACATGGATCAGCAGCAGGAAGCGGTGTCCGAGCAGCCAGCCGCACCTCCAACGGTACAGATACACCGGGGCCCGGAAGAGGCGACGCAGCGTACCGCTCAATCGAGTCGTGGTCATGCGGGGTCCCTTGCGCCGAGGAACTAGCCCGCATTTCTCAAAGCGGGGTGGTGCATCGGGGCCTCAGATCCCACCAGACCCTGTTGTGAGAATGGCTTGTCGGGGTGGAGCGTGGGACGGTTCGGACAGAGTGTCGACGCCCTCGCCCCGCTTGCGGGGAGAGGGGCGGGGTGAGGGGCACTCTGAGGCAGAAGGATGGCGGCGTTGCGGGGGTGATCCGCATCTGGAACAACGACCTCATCGACAACCTCGATGGCGTTCGCCAAACGCTCCAATCCGAACTCGAAAAATCACCCCTCACCCCGGCCCTCTCCCCGCAAGCGGGGCGAGGGAGCTAATCGACAGCGCTGCCGCGATCACGTAGCAGGGTCAGGGTTCCGCTCCCGGCTCGGAGATGCGGCGGCTTTTCGACTCCGAGGCTGATCCTGCGCTACCCTGGCGGGGCACCGGCTGGGCGCGGGAGGAAGGGATGGCCGATTTTGACTGGACGGGCGGCGACCTGCCGACCTTCGTTACGCATCTCGAATGCAGTCTGACCGGCGAACGCTATCCCGCAGACACGTTGCAGGCATTGTCGAGGGCCGGCCGGCCTTTGCTCGTGCGCTACGATCTCGACGGGGTCCGCCGCGCGCTGCCTCGCGAGATGCTCGCCGACCGGCCGCAGACACTGTGGCGCTATCGCGAGCTGCTGCCGGTGCGCCGGCCGGAGAACGTGGTCTCGCTCGGCGAGGTGATGACGCCGCTGATCCCGCTTCCGCGCATCGCCGGCCGGCTCGCCAAGGGCGGCGAGATCCTGGTCAAGGACGAGGGGCGTCTGCCGACCGGCTCGTTCAAGGCGCGCGGGCTGGCGCTCGCGGTGTCGATGGCCAAGGAGCTCGAGGTCGGGACCATGGCGATGCCGAGCAACGGCAATGCCGGGGCGGCGATGGCGGCATACTGCTCGCGCGCCGGCATCAAGGCCTATGTCTTCTGCCCGGACGATACTCCCGCGGTCAATGTCCGCGAGATCGCCATGCAGGGTGCGGCAGTGTTCCTTGTCGACGGGCTGATCGACGATTGCGGCAAGCTGGTGGCGGAAGGCGAGCGGGAAGTCGGCTGGTTCAACTGTTCGACCTTGCGGGAGCCCTATCGCATCGAGGGCAAGAAGACGATGGGGATCGAGCTCGCCGAGCAGCTCGGCTGGCAATTGCCCGATGTGATCTTTTACCCGACCGGCGGCGGCACCGGGATCATCGGCATGTGGAAGGCGTTCGCCGAGCTCGAGGCAATCGGCTGGATCGGGCAAAAGCGGCCGCGCATGGTGGTGGTCCAGGCCGAAGGCTGTGCGCCGATGGTCAAGGCCTGGGAAGAAGGAGCCGAACACGCACCGCGCTGGGAAGGCGCGCACACCTTCGCCGCCGGAATTCGCGTGCCGCAGGCGGTCGGCGACTTCCTGATCCTGCGCGCGGTCCGCGAGAGCGGCGGGTTCGCGGTGGCCGTCGCCGACGGTGCGATCGCCGAGGCGTGGCGCGAGGTCGCGGCGGAGGAGGGGCTGCTGCTCTGTCCGGAAACGGCGGCGACCTACGCGGCCTACAAGCAGGCGCTCGCCGATGGCCGGGTCCGCGCCGACGACCGGGTCGTGCTGTTCAACTGCGCCAGCGGGCTCAAATACCCGATGCCCGAGGCCGGCAGGCACTTGAAGCTCGGCAGCCCTGTCGACTGGCGGCGGCTGACCGAAAGATAGCTCTCGCGATGCAACGAGCGACCTCGCCAGGCGTTTGCCGGCTGTCGATCGGTCAACGACCAGCGGGGCGAGGCGCCGGTGTCAATATTCGCGATCACACGGGTTGCTGGCTTGGCAATTCTGCTCGGTGTCACGGCCTGCAGCGGGCCGCCTTGGACGCTCGAGCAATCACCCGACGCAATTACGTTGCGCTGGTATTCGGACGAGACGGATAGTGCTGTGGCGGACTCGCTTGCCCAGGCGCATTGTGCGTCGTCGAGCAAGAGCGTCGAGCTGGTCGCCTATGACCAAGACGGCAGTGCACAGATCGGCAGATATCGTTGCCGCTAAGGCGATGTGACGGCCTCGATGCTGGGTTTATGATGCGCCGCCACCCATGTGGAGATCGGGGATGACGGTCGAGCAACGACTTACCGAGTTGAAGATCAGATTGCCCGCGGTCGGCAGGCCGCTCGGGAACTACGTCCACGCCAAGCGGGTCGGCAATCTGCTGTACCTCTCGGGCAAGGGCCCGGAGAGCGCCGACGGCACGATGCCCAGGGGCAAGCTCGGCGCCGGGATGTCGGTCGAGGAAGGATATCGGCATGCGCGGCAAGTGGGCCTCGTGCTGATCGCGGCCATCAAGGATGCGCTGGGCGGCGATCTCGACCGGGTCGAGGGCATCGTCAAGGTGCTCGGCATGGTCAACGCCTCACCCGATTTCGAGGATCACCCAAAGGTCGTCAACGGCTGCTCGGATCTCTTTGTCGAAGTCTTTGGCGAGCGCGGCCGGCACGCCCGCTCGGCGGTTGGCATGAGCTCGTTGCCGGCCGGCATCCCGGTTGAAATCGAGGTCATCGTCGCAGTCAAATAAAGCGGCCAAGGGACCCGCCGCGACGTCCTGCTCCGCCGTCCCGCTTGACGAGAGCCGGCAGATCAGCCGGCTCATGCTGTTCTTCGGCCTGGTTTATGTCGTCGAAGGGATCGGCCAGACCGGCGGCCTGATTGCCCAGCCGCTCAATTTCTATCTGAAGCAGACGTTCGGGTGGACCCCGGTCCAGGTCACCGCCTATCTGACGATCCTCAACCTGCCCTGGATCATCAAGCCGGTCTACGGGATCGTTTCGGATTTCCTGCCGCTGTTCGGCTACCGCCGCAAGGCCTACCTCGTGCTGGCCAACGCGGCCGCAGCGGGTGCTTATTGCTGGGTCACGCAGATTACCGCGCCCAGTCAGCTGGTGTTCGTTCTCTTGCTGACGGCCTATGCAATGGCGGTGTCGAGCACGTTGTGCGGCGCAATCCTGGTCGAGAACGGCCAAAGGTTCGGCACCAGCGACGCCTTTGTCAATCAGCAGTGGCTGTGGTTCAACATCGCGGCCCTGGCGAGCGGGTTTATTGGCGGTCAGTTGGTCGAGCGGCTGTCGCCGGGTACGGCCTTGCATGCTGCGGCGGCGATCATCGCCGTCGCGCCCCTTGCCGTCGTCTTTGCCGGTTGGTTCCTGATCGCAGAACCCAAGAGCCGCATCGACCTGCCGGAAATGAAGAAGACCTTCGCCAGCCTGCTGTCCGCCTTCACCGTCAAGGAACTCTGGTTCGTTGGCGTTTTTCTCTTTCTCTATTACCTGAGCCCCGGGTTCGGCACCCCGCTCTACTACCATATGACGGATAATCTCAAATTCTCTCAAGAATACATCGGTCTCCTCGGTTCGATCAGTTCAGCCGGATGGATCGCAGGCGCCCTGCTGTACCGAAGGTTTCTCAAGGGGATTACGGCAAAGGCGCTGCTGAATTTGAGCATCCTGTGCGGCACCCTGACGACGGCGGCGTTCCTGTTGCTTGTCGATGAAGCTGCGGCAGCCGTTCTCAACTTCTTTAGCGGGATCGCCGGGATGATCGCTTTCGTCGCGACCTTGACCCTGGCCGCAGATTACTGCCCGCGGCGCGCGGAGGGGTTTGCGTTTGCCGCTTTGATGTCGATCACCAATTTCTCGGCGGCACTGTCCGACAATATCGGCTCGTTCCTCTACGAGCATCTGTTTCACCGCGATCTCGATCCGCTGATCCTGGTGTCGGCAGCGTTCACGGCACTGGCCTTCGCCTTTGTCCCGTTGCTGCGTCTGCGCGACAAGCGGCCCGGAGAAGCCGCCCACGCGGCCGAAGCCGCCGGCTGCTAACCCGACCCGGGGACCGTGCCCTTTGGCAAGCTCTCGCAATGACGCGCAATCTCGCCGGGGGTGGTGATCCACAGCGCGTCGCGCTGGCGCATGATGTGGCGGACGGCGTCGCGAAACGGCCGCAGCCGGAACGGCTGGCCGATGATGAAGGGATGCACCGCGATGGCCAAGACCAGCGGGTATTTGCGCGACTGCGCGAGCATCTCGTCGAACTGGTCGATGATCATCTCGGCGAACTGGCGGCCGGTGTGGCGGCGGTTGACGAGGGCCGGCAGGTCGTTGAGCTCGGCAGGATAGGGCACCGACAGGAGCGGCCCGGCGCGGGTCCGCATCCAGACCGGCTGGTCGTCGATCGCCCAATCCATGACGTAGCGGTAGCCGGCCTCTTTCAGGAGGTCGGGCGTCACCCCGCTCTCCGCGAGACCGGGGCCGAGCCAGCCTTCGGGCCGCCTGCCGGAAAGCCGCGTCACGACCTCGGTGCATTCGGCGATCAGCCGCGCCTCGTCCTCCTCCCAGAGCACGTCCTGGCGTTCGGCATTGGTCCGGCCGTGGCCGACAAATTCGTCGCCGCGTCCCTTGAGCCGCTCGACGATCTCCGGGCAGGCTTCGAGCACGGCCGAGTTGACATTGTGCGCCCCCGGCAGGCCGAACTCATCGAGCAGATCGAGATAATGCCAGAGGCCGACGCGGTTGCCGTAATCGCGCCAGGCATAGTTGCGATGGCTCTGCGGGGCGGGTGCCCCCGACGGATCGACCCCGAGGCCCGCGCCAAAGGCGAAATATTCGATGTTGTTGCAGAAGGTGACGGCGAGCCGGGCGCCCTCGGGCCATTCGTATTGCGGCCGCTTGTGAATTGGGACGTAATCGTAGCGGCCGTGGGCGGGGAGTTTCACAGGCTCACCGCCCGTTGAACACCGGCTTGCGCTTCTCCATAAAGGCGGTACGGCCTTCGGCGTAGTCCTCGCTGGCGAAGCACTCGTCGACGACACGCTTGCACAATGCCAGGTCGCGCTCGCTCGCGTCCTTCATCGCCTCGCGCACGATCACCTTGACCGAGCGAACGGTCAGCGGCGCGTTCGCGGCAATCATTGCGCAATAATTCTTGGACGTAGCTTTCGAGCTGATCCGCCGGTACGACCTGGTTGACCAGGCCCATGCGCAACGCCTCTTCGGCACTGAACTGGCGGGCCGTGTAGAAGATCTCACGGGCATGGGCCGGCCCGACGAGATCGATGAGCTTGCGGATTCCGTCATAGGCATAGCCGAGCCCGAGCTTCGCCGCCGGAATGCCGAAGCGTGAGCCCTCGGCGGCGATCCGCAGATCGCATGCCAAAGCGGTGCCGACGCCGCCGCCGATGCAATAGCCCGAAATCATCGCGATCGTCGGCTTGGGGGTGTCCTGAAGGCGCCGGCGGGCACCCTCGGAGATCTTGCCATAGGCGGCGACCGCATCCTCCGAAGCGCGTTTCTCTTGGAATTCGGAGATGTCGGCGCCGGAGACAAAGGCCCGGCCGCCGGCCCCACTGACGACGATCACCCGAACCGCGTCGTCCTGCTCGAAATCGTCGATGATCTGGGTCACCGCTTGCCACATTTCGAGCGACACGGCATTGTGGCGCGCCGGATTGTTGAATATCAGGCGGCCGATCGGCCCGTCCTTCTCGGCGATCATCTTGGTGGTGGCCAGCGGCTGATCGAGCATGTCTTCTCGCTCCTTGCCTAGTGGAAGGCGCCTGCGTCAGACGACGGCGCGGGCGCGCAGATCGGCGATTGCGGCGTCGTTGTAGCCGAGCTCGCGCAATACCTCGTCGGTGTGCTGCCCGAGCTCGGGGGTCGGGCGCAGCTTTTCCGGCTCTTGTGTGCGGGTCATGTTGATCGCCTGGCCGACCACCTTGATCGGACCGAGCTTCGGATGATCGATCGGGCGCGCCATTTCCAAATGCTGCACCTGCGGATCGGCGAAGGTCTGGTCGATCGTGTACACCGGCCCGCACGGCACGCCGACCTCGTTCATCAGCTCGACCCAATAGTTGCTCGGACGCCGCTTGGTGATTTCGGCGATTCTCTCGTTGAGCGCCTTTCGGTTCTTCGAGCGCTGCGCCCCGGTCGCGTAATCCGGGTGGTCGAGCAACGCCATCGCATCGGCCGCCTCGCAGAAGCGGCGAAACATATGATCGCCCGAGGCAGCGATGTTGATCTGGCCGTCCGAGGTCGGGAAGAGCCCGGTCGGGATGCCGGTCGGATGGTCGTTGCCGGCTTGCTTGGCGACTTCGCCCGCGACCAGCCAGCGCGAGGCCTGGAAATCGAGCATGAAGATCTGTGCTTCGAGCAATGAGGTGTGGACCCACTGCCCGACGCCGCTGGTCTCGCGCTCGATCAGCGCCATCATCATCGCCTGGGCGAGCAGGAGGCCGGCGCACAAATCGTCAATCGGAATGCCGACCCGCACCGGCCCCTGGCCGGGCAGGCCGGTGATCGACATCAGCCCGCCCATGCCCTGGGCGATCTGGTCGACGCCAGGGCGCTTGGCGTAGGGCCCGCTCTGGCCGAAGCCGGAGATGCTGCCATAGACGATGCGCGGGTTGACTTTCCTGACCAACTCGTAATCGACGCCGAGCCGGTATTTCACCTCCGAACGGAAATTCTCGACGATGACGTCGGCCTTCTCGGCAAGCTTGAAGAAGATCGCCTTGCCCTCCTCGCTTTTAAGGTTGAGCGTCAGGCTGCGCTTGTTACGATGCAGGTTCTGGAAATCGAAGCCGTCGCGCCGCGAGCCGGTGACGTCGCCTCTGGCCTCGCCCGGCGGCTCGATCTTGATCACATTGGCGCCCCAATCGGCGAACTGGCGGACCGCAGTCGGCCCGGCACGGGCATGACACAGATCGAGAACGGTAAAGCGGGACAAAGGCAAGGTTCCGATGCTCACGATAGGGCTTCCTCGTTTGAATTAGCTTAGTGGGTGCAACTTTCGTCCTTCCATCGCCGCCGCGTCAAGAATGGTGGCCCGTTAGGCGCCAGGACCTGCTCGGTGCCGAGGCTCGGCGGCAGCGCCACAGCCTAACCCCGCCGTTCCGCTTCCGGTGGCGGGCCGAGATAGCGCGCCCTGGGGCGGATCAGGACGCCGCTCTCATATTGCTCGATAGCGTGAGCGATCCAGCCGACTGTGCGGCCGATGATGAAGATTCCGAGCGCGCCATCGCGGGGAAGCCCCAACGCGATCGCCGCCGCGGCGAGGGCAAAATCGACATTGGGGTGACGCCCGATCAGGCGCAACCCGGTTTCGGCAGCCGTTTCCGCCAACGCGTGGAGTTCGGGCGCGGCTTGCGCGACCGCGGCGAGGATGGCGATCGCCCGCGGATCACCCTCGGGGTAGAGAGGCTGGCCGAACCCCGGGAGGCGCTCGCCGCGGGCCAGCCGGCCGGCCATCACCGCCATCGGATCGTCTCCTTCTAAGAGTTCGTGGAACAAGCCTTCTGCGCGTGCCGTCTCGCCGCCGTGGAAGCGGCCGGACAATGCGCTCAACGCCGCCGCAACCACCGCGTACGGCGTCGCTCCGGTCGAGGCGACGCAGCGTGCGACAAAGGTCGATGGGTTGAGCTCGTGATCGGCGATCAGCACGAGGCAGCGGCGTAACAGGTCGGCGCCGGGATCGCGTAACCTCCACGCTGCGGCGAGCCGGCGGTGGATCGGCTCGGGCGAAGGCAACGAAGGGGCGACGCAGGCGGCGAGCGCGCGCAGGATACGCCAGCCGGTGCGGGTCACCCGCGCTCGCGTCAGGTCGAGGGCCGAGAGGTCCTCGTCGCCGAGAGCGGTAAGCCGAATTTGGCAGCGCTCGATCAGCCCGGAGGCCGGCATCGCACCTGCTGATCGGGTCGGCCCGTTTGCAGCGGCGAGGTCGGAGCCCGCCTCGTCGAGCCACAGCAGCCGCGCGATTTCCTCGAGAGTGGCCTCGTCGGAGCGGCGAACGGCGTCCTGTCCCCGATAGTAGAAGCGGCCGTTCTCGATCAGGCAGATCGATGAGCCGATCACCGGCATCAAGGCTGCGGGATCGGCGCTCTGCGGTGGCCGCGCGCCGGAGCGGGCGTCGAGCAGCGCCTCGACTTCCTCGCTGCGATAGCGCCGCTCGCGCGTGCCCGGGACCATGACCGAGCGCAGCCGGCCCCGGCTGACATAGGCATAGAGCGTGTCGAGCTTGATTTCGAGCCGGTCGGCAGCCTGTCGTGCAGTGAGTAACATTGATTAAATGATCAAGGTTGACATCACGTCCATACACCTATCTAGTGGGGATCTAACGGCGGAGGAACTCATGGACACGATGACAACGCTGCAGTCGCCCGAGCTGCCCCTTTTATACCCCACGATAGGGCCGCCGATGGTTGATCTCCGCGGCTTGCATCAGAAGGCAGGGCGCTGTGCCTACGATCCCGGTTTGAGCGAGACCGGGATCTGCCGCTCGACCATCACCTATGTCGACGGCGACAACGGGATCCTGCTCTATCGCGGCTACCCGATCGACACGCTCGTCGAGGGTTGCAGCTATCTCGAGATCTGCTGGCTGCTGCTCAACGGCGAATTGCCGGCGGCAGCACAGCTCGCGCGGTTCACGCACGACATCACGCGTCACACGATGGTCAACGAGCAGCTGCACGCGATCTATCGCGGGTTCCGGCGCGACGCCCACCCGATGGCGGTGATGTGCGGTGTGGTCGGGGCACTGGCGGCGTTCTACCATGACGGGCTCGACATCTTCGATCCCCGCCACCGGATGATCGCCGCGCATCGGCTGATCGCCAAGATGCCGACGATCGCCGCAATGGCCTACAAATATTCTCAGGGGCAGCCTTTCGTCTATCCGCGCAACGACCTCGACTACACCGAGAATTTCCTCAACATGTTGTTCTCGGTCCCTTGCGAACCCTACCAAGCGCCCGAAGCGGCGGCGCGCGCCCTCGAAGCGCTGCTGATCATGCATGCCGACCACGAGCAGAACGCCTCGACCTCGGCGATGCGCCTCGTCGGCTCGACGCTGGCGAATCCTTATGCCTGCACCGCGGCGGCGATCGCCGCCTTGTGGGGTCCGCTGCACGGCGGCGCCAATCAAGGTGTGCTGCAGACCTTGGCCGAGATCGGCTCGGTCGACCGCATCCCCGAGATCTTACGGCGCGCCAAGGACAAGAACGATCCGTTCCGCCTAATGGGTTTCGGCCACCGCGTCTACAAGAGCTACGATCCACGGGCCAAGGCGTTGCGCCACCGCTGCCACGAGGTGCTCGACGCCTTGGGGCAACGCAACGATCCGCTCCTCGATCTCGCGATGGAGTTGGAGCGGATCGTCCTCGCCGACGAATACTTTATCGAGCGCAAGCTCTATCCCAATGTCGATTTCTATTCCGGCATCATCTTCCGCGCCTTAGGGCTGCCGCCGGCGATGTTCACGCCGATCTTCGCGGTGGCCCGCACCGTCGGCTGGCTCGCGCAATGGAACGAGATGATCACCGACCCGGAGACCCGCCTGTTCCGCCCGCGCCAGCTTTATATCGGGCCGACCGAACGGCCGCTGGTCCCGATCGCCGAGCGTGCGGCACACCCGCCGCTGGTCGGCTAAACTGCCGGGAGATTATGTCCGGAGGAGGCGATCGATGAAAAAGCGGATCAATATAGCCACACTGACGCCGGTGGTCGGCACGCTCTACCCGCCACCCTTCGATCTGCCCTGTCGGGCGCGCGAGCGCACCAAGCTCGGCGACGCTGCCGGACTGACGCAGTTCGGGGTCAACCTGCTTCGCTTGCCGCCGGGTGCGTGGTCGAGCCAGCGCCACTGGCATACCGGCAGCGACGAGTTCGTCTATGTCCTCTCCGGCGAGGTCGTGCTCGTCAGCGACGGCGGTGAGGAGGTGCTGCGCGCGGGAGACGCCGCCGGGTTCGCGGCCCGGGACACGAACGGTCATTGTCTGCAAAACCGCTCGAACCGTGAGGCCCAGGTACTCGAGGTCGGAACCCGCGTTCCCGGCGACACCGCTTATTACTCCGATATCGACATGGTTGCGCCGGCTGAGGGCAAGCCCGCCGTCTACACCCAGCGGGACGGCACACCCTACCAAGACATCAGGCGCCGCGGGCCGTGATCTCGTCGAGTCGTGCCGGACCTTGGAGGGGACGGTAAACGGGTGCTCGACCAATGTACCGCTCTCATCAGCGGATCTCGGCTTGACGCGAGGGCGCCGAGATGATCGAACATCGGGCATGAGCGAAGAACGTGACGTTCTCGATTTTCTGCGCGCTCGGTTTACGCGGCTCGACGATCGTCTCGATCGTATCGATCGCAAACTCGACGAGATCGTGACGCGCCTCGGCGCGCTCGAGCGCAAGGTCGCCGGTATCGAATTGGATTACGCCGCCATTCAGCAACGGCTCGACAATGTCGATCGCCGGCTCGATCGCATCGAGCGTCGGCTCGACCTCGTCGACGGAATGGCGGCGCCGAGCCCGTGAGACGTAGGCCCTCGTTCCCTCTGGGGAGGCGACGCAAGCGCAGCGCGCAGCCCCCGCGGGATAATGGGTAAAATAGCATTTACTGATTCTTCACATCGCGGGAATTGCCTTTCGACCGATCCGCAGCAATGCTAAAGTTTTGCGTGTGGAAATGTCGGGTTTGGCACCTGAACCCGCGCCGCTGCCGCCCGCCGCGCGCGATGAGGTGAACGGATGACCACGGCGGTCGAAGCCCCGACAACACCCAACGGCGCCGCGACAGACGGTGCGAGCCCGCGGAAGGCAGGGCCGCGGCGGCGCCTCTTTGCGAAATACGCCGCCGCTTTCGTCGGGCTCGTCGGCTTGGTGCTGCTGGTCAACGGGTCGCTCGATGTCTGGTTCTCCTATGTCGAGGCGAGGGACGCGGCGATCCGGCTGCAGCGCGAGATGGCCGAGGCGGCGGCGCAGCGCATCGAGGAGTTCGTCGCCGAGATCGAGCAGCAGATCGGCTGGACGACGGCGGCGCAATGGGCCTCGGCACCGATCGAGCAGCGCCGCTTCGACTTCGGCAGATTGCAGCGCCAGGTGCCGGCGATCACCGAGCTCAGCCAGCTCGACAGCCAGGGCCACGAGCAGCTCAAAGTCTCGCGTCTCTCGATGGATGTGGTCGGCAGCGGCGCCGATTACTCGGCCGATCCCCGCTTTACCGAGGCGCTCGCCAAGAAGGTGTGGTTCGGACCGGTCTATTTCCGCAAGGACTCCGAGCCCTACATGACGATGGCGATGGCGCAGAGCGGCCGCAACGCCGGCGTCACCGTCGCCGAGGTCAATCTCAAGCTGATCTGGGACGTCATCACCGCGATCAAGATCGGCAAGACCGGCTACGCCTATGTCGTCGACGACAAGGGCCGGCTGATCGCGCATCCCGACATCAGCCGGGTCTTGCGCAATACCGACCTCTCGGGATTGCCGCAGGTCGCCGCGGCGCGCGGCACGTCCGCCGCCGCGGCCGAGCCGGCGGAGATCGTGCGCAATCTCGACGGTCACCGGGTATTGAGCGCGTCGGCGGCGATCCCGCGGCTCGGCTGGCTCGTCTTTGTCGAGCAGCCGATCGGCGAGGCGCTGGCGCCGCTCTACACCTCGGTGCTGGACACCGGCCTCCTGCTCGTGATCGGGCTCGGCGTCGCGGTCCTCGCGGGCCTCCTGCTCGCCCGCCGCATGACCGGGCCGATTCGCGCGCTCGACGCCGGGGCTGCACGGATCGGCGCCGGCGCCCTCGACCACCGGATCGCCGTCCATACCGGCGACGAGCTCGAAGAGCTGGCCGGGCGCTTCAACACGATGGCGGCGGACCTGCAGAGCTCCTACGCCGACCTCGAAAAGAAGGTCGAAGACCGCACCGCCGAGCTCAAAGAGGCGCTCGACCAGCAGACCGCGACCGCCGAGGTGCTGGGGGTCATCAACAGCTCGCCCGGCGACCTCGCGCCGGTGTTCGACGCGATGCTCGAAAAGGCGATGCGCCTGTGCGACGGCGCCTTCGGGGCACTCTATGGAGGTACGACGGCGACCATTTCCGTGCGGTCGCGGTGCACCGCTGGGTTCCGTCGGCATTCGCCGAGTCGATCCGGCAGCCCGGCCGAACGTGCCCGGGTAATGCGCACTAGCGACTGCTGAGATGGCGAGCGATGTCGTTCAGATCGCGGATGTCGCAGCCGCGGAGGCTTACCGCTCCGGCAATCCCCGAGTCGGCGCGCCTGGCCGATGTGGGCGGCGCGCGGACGGTCGCTCTGCGGTCGCGCTGCGTAAAGGATGCAACACGCTGCTGGGCGGCATTCGTCATCTATCGCCAGGAAGTCCGGCCGTTCTCCGACAAGCAGATCGCGCTGCTGAAGAATTTCGCCGCGCAGGCGGTGATCGCGATGGAAAATGCGCGACTGATCACCGAGACGCGCGAGGCGTTGGAGCAGCAGACTGCGACCGCCGAGGTGTTGGGGGTCATCAATTCCTCGCCCGGCGACCTCGCTCCAGTCTTTGACGCGATGCTCGACAAGGCGATGGAGTTGTGCGACGCCGCGTTTGGCGGTCTGTTCACCTATGACGGGGAACGGTTCCCCGGCGTCGCCTTTCGTGGCTTGCCGCCGGCGCTGATGGAGTTCTTTCGCGAGCCGGTGCCGCCCGGGCCCGTCTCGCGCCGCATCGTCGATCGGCGAACGGAGTCATCCATATCGCCGACATCACCGCCGGGGAGGCCTACCGAGTCGGGTCAACCCGCGCACTTTCGTGCGCTTGGGCGAAATCGGCAGGGCTCGAACGATGATTTGGGTGGCGCTGCGCAAAGAGGCAGCGCTGCTCGGCGTCATCAGCATGTACCGCCAAGAGGTGCGACCGTTCACCGACAAGCAGATCGCGTTGCTCGAAAATTTCGCCGCGCAGGCGGTGATCGCGATGGAGAATGCGCGGCTCTTGACCGAGACGCGCGAGGCCTTGGAGCAGCAAACCGCGACCGCCGAGGTGTTGCAGGTCATCAATTCTTCGCCCGGCGATCTCGCGCCGGTTTTCGATGCGATACTGGAAAAGGCGCATAGGCTTTGCGGGATCGATTTCGGCGCTCTGCAACTCAATGACGGGGGCAAATTCCGCTCTGTCACGGCACGCGGCCTTTCCGAGACGCTGGCGGAGCTATTGCGGCGGCCGTTCGAGCCGGTGCCTGGATCACCGCCCTCGCGCCTGCTTGGCGGCGAACGGATCGTTCATGTCGCTGACATGGCCGAACTGGCGCAGCCGCCAGCAGGCGATGCGCCTTTGGCATCTTTGCAGTCTATGACGAGGCACGTTATCGAGTGGTCGCAACCCACGGTGTTCCGCTCGGATTGGCCGAGTTTGTCAGACAGCCCATCCGAATCCATCCAGGGAGTATGCCTGACCGTCTCAGACGCGGCGCAGACGCCATCCAGGTTGCGGACACACGGCCTTGGGTTCCGGCTTCGGACCGGGGCTCGTCGCGATGATCGAGTTGGGCAATGCCCGCACGGCGGTTTGGGTAGCACTGCGAAAGGATGGTGCTGCGCAGGGCTTCTTCGTCGTCTACCGCCAGGAGGTACGTCTATTCTCCGAAAAGCAGATTGCGCTGCTGCAGAACTTCGCCGCGCAGGCGGTCATCGCGATGGAGAACGCGCGGCTCTTGACCGAGACGCGCGAGGCGTTGGAGCAGCAGACCGCGACCGCCGAGGTGCTGCAGGTCATCAATTCCTCGCCCGGCGATCTCTCTCCCGTCTTTGATGCGATCCTTGAGAAGGCGCACAGCCTCTGCGGTGTCGCGCAGGGGAGCCTCGAGCTTTATGACGGCGAGAGCTTCCATGCAGTCGCGACGCGCGGCTTGGCCGAGAGCTTCTCCGATGAACTGCGGCGCGGCTACCTGGCTTCCGCCAACCCGGTCACTCGGCCGCTGATCGACGGCCAGCCCTTCACTCATATCGACGATATCACGCAGCACGAATTCCCGTTTACCCGCAACCCGGCCGATACCACACGCGCCCGCACCTTGCTGTGCGTGCCGCTCCGTCGCGACGGCAAGCTGCTCGGCATGATCGCATCTGCCCGCCTTGAGGTTCGCCGCTTCACCGACAAGCAGATCGCGCTGCTGCAAAACTTCGCCGCGCAGTCGGTGATCGCGATGGAAAACGCGCGACTGCTCGACGAACTGCGCGGGCGGACTCGCGATCTGCAGGAGTCGCTCGAATATCAGACCGCGACCAGCGATGTGCTTAAGGTCATCAACAGCTCGCCCGGCGACCTCGCGCCGGTGTTCGAGGCGATCGTGGACAAGGCGCACACGCTATGCGGCGCCGCCTGTGGCAGCCTTCAGCTCTGGGATGGCGAAAAATTCCGCGGGGTCGCGATGCGCGGCTTCTCGGAGCCACTGGCGGCGGGGCTGAGACAGGGCTACATCCCGGGGCCCAACCATCCGTGCCGGCGCCTGCTCGAAGGAGAGCGCGTCGCCCACTGCGCCGATTTGGCGGAAATCGACGATCCGGTAACCCGCGCCGGCGGGGTCGCGCAAGGCGGCATCCGCACGATCCTCTTCGTGGCGTTGCGCAAGGATGACGTCTTGCTCGGGCAAATCGTCGCTGCCCGCCACGAAGTGCGCCCGTTTACCGAAAGCGAAATCGCGCTTGTCGAAAACTTCGCGGCGCAGGCGGTCATCGCGATGGAGAATGCACGGCTCCTGACCGAGACGCGTGAGGCATTGGAGCAGCAGACCGCGACCGCCGAGGTATTGCAGGTCATCAACTCCTCGCCCGGCGACCTCGCGCCGGTGTTCGACGCGATGCTCGAAAAGGCGATGCGCTTGTGCGACGCCGCGTTTGGAATTTTGCTGATCAATCAGGGCGGATAGGGCGAGCGCTGTTGCCTCGCACAATGTCCCGGAACTATTCGTGCAATTCCTGACGAAACAGCCGCTCCGGCTCGATCCGGAGACCTTCCTGGCTCAGGCGTTGCAAGGGCGTTCGGTCATTCACGTCCCGGACGGCGCGGCTGGAGAGCCCTATCGGAAGCGAGCGCCATTGGCGGTTGCCGCGGTCGAGCTGGGCGGCATTCGCACCATGCTGATGGTGCCCCTGATCAAAGACGACAAGTCTGTTCGGCCTTTTCACAATTTACCGCCAAGAGGTGCGACCGTTCACCGACAACAGATCGCATTACTCGAGAATTTCGCGGCGCAGGCGGTCATCGCGATGGAGAATGCGCGGCTGATCACCGAGACGCGCGAGGCATTGGAACAGCAGACTGCGACCGCCGAGGTGTTGCAGGTCATCAACTCCTCGCCCGGCGACCTCACGCCAGTCTTCGATGCGATGATCGATAAGGCGCGCGCCCTGTGCGAGGCGCCGTACGGCAACTTCATGGTCCGCGAGGGAGAGCGGTTCCGCGCTATCGCGGTGCGCTCTCCTGCGCCATTCGCAGAAATAGTGTGGCGCGGGTTCGAACCCCGCCCAAACAGCCCACTCGGGCGTTTAATCAGCGGGGAGCCTCTGGTTCATATTCCCGATCTGGCGGAAGTCGCTCCGCTCGTCCCAGATGATCCCGTGCCTCGGTCCGCGGTGGAGCTCGGCGGGGTACGGACCTCCCTCATGGTACCTCTCGTCAAGGACGGCACCTTGCTCGGGGCTTTCACCCTTTGGCGGCAGGAGGTCCGGCCGTTCACCGAAAAGCAAATCGCGCTGCTGGAGAACTTTGCTGCTCAGGCGGTGATCGCGATGGAGAATGTGCGCCTGATCACCGAATTGCGCCAGCGCACGCGCGATCTGCAGGAGTTGCTCGAATACCAGACCGCGACCAGCGACGTGCTGAAGGTCATCAGCCGGTCGGCGCTGGATCTCGAAACCGTGCTGCAGACAGTAGTAACCACAGCGGTCCGACTGTGCCATGCCGACTCGGCTACTATTTATCGAAACGAAGATGGCGAGTACCGGTGGGCGGCCGGTCACATGCTGCTGCCGGACTACGAACAGATTGAGCGCAACGTGCGGATCCGGCCCAGCACCGGCACATTGGTTGGCCGCGCTGCGAGCGAAGGGCGGACCGTTCAGATCCTCGATGCCTGGACCGATCCGCTTTATGAAGCCAAGGACGACGCGCGGGTCGGGGGTGTGCACTCGATGATCGGGGTACCGCTGCTGCGTGAGGGAATGCCAATCGGTGTTATCGGCCTGGCTCGTCGCAGGGTCGAGGCCTTCTCCGAGCGCGAAGCCCAACTGGTCACAACCTTTGCCGACCAGGCGGTGATCGCGATCGAGAATGCCCGCCTGTTCAACGAATTGCGCGAGCGCACCGCCGAGCTCGGGCGCTCGGTCGAAGAGCTGAAGATGCTGAGCGAAGTCGGCCAAGCGGTCAGCTCGACGCTCGACCTGCGCTCAGTCCTCTCGACGATCCTCACCTCTTCGCTCGGGCTGACTTGGGCGAATGCCGGGGCGATCTTTCGCTACGTCCGCGCGGAGCGTGCCTTCAGGCTGGTCGAGGCGGTGGGGTGGGACGAGGCGCTCACGCGCTCGGTGCGGGATCTACGTCTTGCCGAGAGCGAGACCGCTATGGGTGAGGCGGTGGCGCGCCGTATGCCGGTTCAGCTCGCCGAAACCGCGCAGCGGGCGAGCAACCCGCTGCGCGACCTCACCCTCGCCGCCGGTTTTCACTCGGCACTGATCGTGCCGCTGGTCGGCGCCGAGCGCATCCTCGGCGCCATCATTCTGATGCGCCAAGAGGCGGGTGAGTTCCCGCCGGAGACGGTGCGGCTGATGCAGACACTGGCGAGCCAGTCGGTATTGGCAATCCAGAATGCGCGCCTCTTCCGCGAGATCGCCGACAAGAGCGAGCAATTGGCGCTCGCCAGCCAACACAAATCGCAGTTCCTCGCCAATATGAGCCACGAGCTCAGAACCCCGCTGAATGCGATCCTCGGCTATGCGGAACTGCTCGTCGACGGCATCTATGGGGTGCTACCGGACCGCCCGAAGGGTGTCCTCGAGCGCATCCAGAACAACGGCAGACACCTGCTGGCGCTGATCAACGACGTGCTCGATTTGGCCAAGATCGAGGCGGGCCAGCTGGCCCTGACCCTCGAGGACTACGCGCTCGCCGAGATGGTGCGCTCAGTCGTCACCGCGACCGAGCCGCTTGCCACATCAAAGGGACTGAAATTCACCGCCGATGTGCAGGAGGGCATGCCGCTGGCGCACGGCGACGCCCGACGCGTCTCGCAGGTGCTGCTGAACCTCGTCGGCAATGCGATCAAATTCACCGACGTGGGCGAGGTCGAGATTCGCGCCGCCGCTGCAAACGGGCAATTCATACTGACGGTGCGCGACACCGGGCCGGGCATTGCCGATGCCCATCAGGAGCGGATCTTTGGCGAGTTCCAGCAGATCGACAATTCGAATACGCGTCAGAAAGGCGGCACCGGGTTGGGTCTCGCGATCTCCAAGCGCATGGTCGAAATGCAGGGCGGGACGATCTCGGTCGAGTTGGCGCTCGGCCAGGGCTCGACCTTCCGGGTCGTGTTGCCGGTCCATGTCGATGAAATGATGGAGGCGGCCGAATGAGCAAGCGCATCCTGGTCGTCGAGGACACCGAGGACAACCGCCAGATCATCCGGGACCTGTTGTCGAGTGTCGGCTACGAGCTGATCGAGGCGGTGGACGGCGCCGAAGGAGTTGCGATGGCGCAGAGCTATCGTCCCGACCTGATTCTGATGGACATCCAGCTGCCGCAGATGGATGGCTACGAGGCGACGCGCCGCATCCGCGCCGTTCCCGATCTGGCGAGGGTGCCGATTATCGCGGTCACCTCCTACGCGCTCTCCGGCGACGAGGCCAAGACCCGCGAGGCAGGGTGCGACGGCTATGTCGCCAAGCCCTTCAGCCCGCGGCAACTCCTCGCCAAAATCCGCGAATTCCTGCCGGACGCGGAGTGAGCCGTGATGCGTGATCCGCCGTTGATCCTGGTCGTCGACGATGTCCCGGACAATGTCGACATCCTGCAGATGCGCCTCGAGGCCCAGGGCTACGAGGTGGTGACCGCGGGGGACGGGCTCGAGGCGCTCGACAAGATCCGCGAGCTGCAACCCCGATCTCGTCCTGCTCGACGTGATGATGCCGAAGCTCGACGGCATCGAGACCGTCAAGCGGCTCAAAGCCGATCCGTCGCTGCCGTTCATCCCGGTCATCCTGGTCACCGCCAAGGCGGACGCCAAGGACGTCGTCGGCGGGCTGGAGAGCGGCGGGGACGACTATCTGACCAAACCGGTCGACCATGCAGCACTCTCGGCGCGGGTGCGCTCGATGCTGCGGATCAAGGCATTGCACGACACCGTGCAGGACCAGGCGGCGGAGTTGGCTTCCTGGAACCGCACGCTCGAGGAGCGCGTGGCGGCGCAGTTGGGCGAGATCGAGCGGGTCGGACGGCTCAAGCGGTTTCTCGCGCCGCAGCTCGCCGAGATGATCGTCGCGACCGGCGACGAGGGCATTCTCGAAAGCCATCGTCGCGACATCGTCGTCGTGTTTTGCGACCTGCGCGGCTACACCTCGTTCGCCGAAACGGGCGAGCCCGAGGAGGTCTGGGCGGTGTTGCGCGAGTTCCATGCCGCCCTCGGACCGCTTGTCAGCCGGTTCGAGGGCACGCTCGATCATTTCTCCGGCGACGGGCTGATGGTGTATTTCAACGACCCGCTGCCCTGCCCCGACCCCGCCGAGCGCGCGGTGCGGATGGCCGTCGCGATGCGTGCCGCCGTCGGCGAGCTACGGTCGGAATGGCGCCGGCGCGGCCACGAGCTCGGCTTCGGCATCGGCGTCGCCCAGGGCTACGCGACCCTCGGACGGATCGGTTTCGAGGACCGGGTGGACTATACTGCGATCGGTACCGTGACCAACCTTGCCGCGCGTCTCTGCGCCGAAGCACGGGACGGCCAGATCCTGCTCAGCAAGCGGGTCGCCGCGGCGGTCGAAGGCAAGGTCGGGCTGGACGAGATCGGCAATCTCGCCCTCAAGGGTCTGAGCCAGGCGATCGCCGTCTACAACGTCACCGAAAGCCTCTCAGCGTAGGACGAAGTCGCTGGCCTGCATGATCTCGCCGTAGAGCCGCGCGACCGCGGCGCGGCCATTGTGGGGATCGGGCGCCGGCCGCCGCGGCTGCCGATGGACACCGGGCGCGGACCCGACGAGGACGCGGATGCGGTAGCGCTCGACCGCCAGCGGCAGCTTGTCGAACGGGCGTCCGCCGCCGATCCAGGAATCGACGTGGCCCGGCCCCCAATTGTACGCCGCGACGGCGTCTGGCCAGCTGCCGTAACGCCGGTACATCTGCGCCAGATAGGCCCGGCCGAGGGCGCGGTTCTCCTCCTCGTCGAAACGGTTGCCGCCGCCGACATCGGCTGCGGCAGCCGCGGAAACCTGCATCGGTCCTTGCGGCCCGTCCGGCTCGGAACGCCACATCTTCGGATCTGTGCCGTGAGAGGATTCGACGGCGTCGACCGCGAACGCCACGCGGTCGAGCACGGCATATCCGCCGCGCTCGAACGGTTGATCGGTCTGGGCTGCGGCGCGGTCGCCGACCGCCGTCAAACCGAGGATCAGCACCGGGACGACCGCTCGCCGCATGGTCACTGCTCAACCCTGCTTTTCACCTATTCCCAATACGCCTGGACGATCGTGTTGTCGTCACCAAGGATCAGGTTGAGCCGGTTCGGGTTGTGCGTGATGCCTCTGATGCCGCGTGACGGATTGATCCAGCGCAATACCTTGGGCAGGTCCTCCTCACGCACGACATTGGCTTGCCCGGCCTGAGCCTGGCCGCGCTCGGCGAATTTCTTGCCGATGCAGTCCTTGCAGCTGTCCACGCTGACGTCGGCCTGTTTGAGGCCGGGGATCGGCTTGACCTCGATCGTGTTCTCCGAGGCACGCACCCGCACCCCTTTGAACGGCTGGTCCGGCTCGAGGGTGAAGACCGCGCCGATCGGGACAAAGCCGTCCGCCGCCTGCGATTGCAACGGCGAGGTCGCGATGAGTTGCAGGTCGAGGACATCGTCGGAGGGTTTCCCCGCGAATGTCGGTACCAGTTCCGGATCGCTCCAGCCTTCCGAGCTCACCAACCCGGTCACCCGCACGATGTCGAGCCGGGGATCGGTACTGGTCCGCAGGACTTCGACGCTGGTCACGTAGAGCACCGGCAGCTCCGAGGCCACGGCGGCTTCGGGCCCGGCGGCCGGGACCGCCGCCGGCTCGGAGCCGGGAGCGGCGTATTGCGGCGGCGACCCGCCAACGCTTGGATGCGCCGGTGTAGCCTGAGCAAAGGCGAGCGCGACCAGGCTTCCCTGCATCGCGGCGGCGACGGCGAACACGGCCAACCGGCGGAATGCATTGTTCATCCTGTCCTCCGAATGACTGAACTCATCCGCAAACCTCGGCGCGACGGGCGCCTTCCAGGTAGGATCCGCCCGGCGGCATCCGCTCGAGCGCGTCGAGCACCAGATCGGTCGCCCGCATCTTGGTCAGACGGCAATAGGTCGTCTCGGTGCTGGCAAAGGTTCCATTTTCGGCCAGCTTGTTGACTGGCTCGCCGCCGCCGCACACGCTGAAATATTCGCAGCGCTCCCGGCACATTTCCACCCCCGCCCGGATGTCGGCGATCATCCTGGCGAAGTTCGCTCGGTCAGGCAAAGCAACGAGCCTGTCGCGATTGATGTTCCCAAGCAGAAAATCTTCATAAGCCGGGTTCTTAAGCCCGAGCAATTCGGGTGAGAAAGTCGAGATGTTGCCGGCCCAATCCATGCTGATGATCGCGAAGGGCTCGACCAGCTGGTTGGCGAACGGCGCGTCCGCGGGCCGGACGACCTGCTGGACCGCGTGCTCGATCTCACGAATGAAGGTGATCTTGCCGGGAGCGGCGGCCGACAGCCGCCAGAATTCGCTCAAAAACCGGTAGTAGGCGGCCTCGACTCCGATCTCGGCAAAGGAACGCGAGACGTGGTCGCCCTCGCTTTCCTCGACGTTGAAGCACACCCGCTCGATCCCCTCCGCGACATAGAAATCGAACATCTCGCCAGGGGCGGCCATGCTCTCCGTCGACAGCACCGAAATCACGTGGAACGGAACCTCGTGGCGGCGCAACAGGCGGATGCCGGCGATCGTCTTGTCGAAAGTGCCCCGCCCAGCGCGGGTCAGCCGATTGCGGTCATGGAATTGCCGGGGACCGTCGATGCTGACCCCGACATTGACCCGCTCGTCGGCAAAGAACGCGCACCAGGCCTCGTCGATCAATGTCCCGTTGGTCTGGAACGAATGCGCCAGCGGGAGTTCCTGCCGGCTTCAGCCTATCGATCAGGCGGAACGCGTCCCGGTAGAACGCGGCCGGCAAAACCATCGGCTCGCCGGCATGCCAGACGACAGACAGGCCGTCGCCCAGCCAGCCCGAGGCGAAGATCTGGGAGAAAAGATTGGCGAGGGTTTCTCGGGCGACGACCGCCTTCGAGTTGCGTTCCGGCAGATAACAATACCGGCAATCGATATTGCAGAACGGCGTCGGCTGGATGACCAGCAGCTCTATCCGAGGCACGTGGCGGCTCGCCGTGCGACCCTGATCGGCCGGCCTACCAGTTACGCCACCAATTGTTCCAATTGTTCCAGTTGCGCCAATTGTTCCAATTGGGCCAACCCCAACCCCGGGGGCGCCAGCCCCAGTTGCGCCACCAGTTGCCCCAGGCAAGGTGCAGATTATCGTCAGCCGGCTTCGCCGCCCGGCTCTCCGCTTCGGCCACGTCGGAGACCGCCTCGCGGATGGCGGCGAGCCGTTCGGAGACCCCGGCTCTGTCCGCGGCCGAAGGCTGGGAGCTTGCCGGATGCTCGGCAGCGGCGCTCGGCGCCGTCGCGCCGAGCAAGAGCGAGACGCCGGCCGCTCCGGCGGGCACGATCCCGGACAAGATCCCCAGGTATTTCTGCCGCAGCGACATCGACGCCACCCCATCCTCGATCTGCGCATGCCTCTATAGCAAAGGACTTTATGATGGTCAAACTTGGGCAATTTCTGCTCGCGAGGACCTGGTTAATTTTGCGAGGCTCTGTCAATCTCCCGCCCAGGGCGGCGCCAGTTGGAGGATCCGGGCAAAGGCCGGGCAGTCTGGTTCGTGGGCGCCGGGCAGATAGCCCACACTCATCAGGAATTCGCCGACGATCTGGCCCCCGGTAAAGCGAAAGGTCCGGCGGAAGAGCTGCGTCCAGGCTTCCGGCGAGAGCGGGTGGTGCTCCGCGAGCCACAGCGCGAACGACCCGTGCGACCGGCGAAGCGCTTGGATCCGCCGGGCATTCTCGATGGCCGCTTCGATCTTCAGGCGATTGCGGATGATGCCGGGATCGGCGAGCAGCCGCTCGATCTCGGCCGCGCCGAAGGCGGCAACGCGGTCGACCGCGAAATCGGCAAAGGCGGCGCGAAACGCCGCGCGCTTCTTGAGGATCGTCGCCCAGGAGAGGCCGGCCTGATTGATTTCAAGCATCAGCCGCTCGAACAGGACGCCCTCGTCCTCCGTCGGAAAGCCGTACTCGGTTTCGTGGTAGAAGGCCGTGCACCGGATCGCCCGGGGCGAACCGGCAGTAGGCGGCGCTCATCTCAGGGCTCGCGGAAGCTGAGCCATGGCGACTTCACCAGGGCATAGATGATGAGCCAGATGACCACCGAGACCGCCGTCGTGACCGCCATCTTCAACAGCAGCCGCGGCCGTGCCGGCGCACCGGCCGCGTAACCCGGGTCGTCGGGATCGGCCGGGGTCACCCACCATGGCAGCACGGCAAAGAGCGTCACCCACCAGACGAGCAAGTAGAGGACGATCCCGGTGACCCAACCCATGTCCGCAGCGCAGCCGGCTCACGCTTCTTCGAGCTCGATCAAGGTGCCGCAGAAATCTTTGGGGTGCAGGAACAGCACCGGCTTGTCATGGGCGCCGAGCTTCGGCTCGCCGTCACCGAGCACCCGGACGCCCTCGAGGCGCAGCCGATCGCGCGCGGCGATGATGTCGTCAACCTCGTAGCAGAGGTGGTGCATGCCGCCTGCCGGGTGTTGTTCGAGGAAGCCGCGCACCGGCGAGGCGTCGCCAAGCGGCTCGAGCAACTCGATCCGGGTGTTCGGCAGCTCGACAAAGACCACCCTTACGCCGTGCGCGGGGAGCGCGCGCGGTTCCGAGACGCGGGCGCCGAGCACCTGCCGGTAGAGCCCGCTCGCGGTCGCGACATCGGGTACGACGATCGCCACGTGGTTCAGCCTTCCGATCATCGCCGCCCGCCACAGCTCGAGGGTTCGCCGGGTTGGGAGGTAGGTGTCGCGGAGGCCCCGCGCAAGGCGGGGCCGCACCGAGCCGACCCTCGGCCGCTCCCGAGATCGGACGTGCCAGGTCGCGCCGGGGTCAGGTCCAACTCCGCACCCCGCTTTACGAGTGATATTAGGATCGCGATGATGACCGATCCTCGTTTGTGCGCATGCGGCAGCGGGTTGCGGGCGGTGCGCTGCTGCGAGCTCAACCCGGCGATGCTGCCGCCGGGCGAGGCCGCGCGGCCGCTCGCACCGGTCGTCGAGCGCGCCCTCGAACTGCACCGCCAGAACAACATCACCGAGGCCGAGAAGCTCTGCCTCGAGGTATTGGAACTGGCGCCCAGTCAGCCCGAAGCGTTGGCGCTGCTCTACCGCATCCGCCGCGCGGGCGGCGCCGAGCCCGCCGCCGAGACGCTATTGCGCCGCATTGTGGCCCTCTACCCCAATACTTTCTGGGCGACGAACGAGCTGACCCTGGCGCTGTTGGCGAAGGGGGCGATTGCCGAGGCCGAGATCCATGCCAGGAACGCCGTGCGCATCGCGCCGGAGAACCCGCAGGCGCACAATCTGATGGGCATGATCATGACCGAGGCCAACCGGCCGCGGGTCGGCGAATACCATTACCGCAAGGTGATCGCATTGTCGGGCCGGCGCGATCCGATCGTGCTCGCCAATCTCGCCTGGAACCTGAAGAACCAGGGCCGCATCGCCGAGGCGCGCAGCCTTTACGAGGAAGCATGCGCGGCCGGGCCCGAGGTATTGCAGACCTTCCTCGGCTGGGCGCGGATGGAGGAGGCCGACCGCAACTTCGAGCGCGCGGCTGAACTGCTCGACCGCGCGGAACAGCTCGCTCCGGGGAATCCCAGCATCCTCTTGTCGCGCGCCGTCGTGCTCGGGCGGATCCAGTCCTACGAGAAGGCGCTGGAGCTGCTCGAGGGGATCGCCGGGCAGAACCGCGACGGCGGGCTCGGCGCCAACGAGCTCCTCGAAAAAGGCCGGCTCTTGGACAAGATGGGACGCTTCGAGGAGGCCTTTGCCGCCTTTTCCGAGGGCAAGCGCCTCTGCCGTGAGGTCAGCGGCCTCGTCTACCTCGACGAGCAGGCGCGCCAGCTGATCGACCGCTCTCGCGGCTTCTTCACCCAGACGCGGCTGCGCATCATGCCGCGCGCCGCGCCGCGCGAGGACCTGCCGCAGCCGATCTTCATCCTCGGCTTCCCGCGCTCCGGCACGACGTTGGTCGAGCAGACCTTGTCGGCCCACCCGCAGATCTCGGCCGGCGACGAGCTGCCCTTTGTCAACGAGATCACCGGGTCGATGCCGCGCATGCTGAACAGCCCATTGAACTACCCTGAGGCATTGGCCGAGCTGTGGATGGGCGACCGGGCGAACGGGCTCGACGAATTGCGCGACTATTATCTGCAGCGCGTATTGCAGCTCGGCATCCTCGAACCGGAGGCTCAATGGTTCACCGACAAGATGCCGCTCAACGAGACCCATCTGGGGCTGATCGCACTGATCTTTCCGCGCGCCCCACTGATCCACGTGCTGCGCCACCCGCTCGATGTCGTATTGTCGGTGTTCTCCAATCATCTGACGCACGGCTTTTATTGCAGCTATGCGCTGGAGACCGCGGCGCGCCACTATGCGAGGGTCATGGAGCTGGTCGAGCATTACCGCGGCGAGATGACCTTGCACTACCTGCCGCTGCGTTATGAGGACATCGTCGACGAGCAGGAGGAGAGCGTGCGGCGCATGCTCGACTTTATCGGCGCGCCATTCGACCCCTCGTGCCTCGATTTCCAGGAGAACCGCCGCTACGCCCGCACCGCCAGCTATGCCCAGGTCACGGAACGCCTATACGACAGCTCGCGCTACCGCTATCGCCATTATCTGAAGGAGCTGGAGCCGGTGATCCCGATCCTCGAGCCACTGATCCGGCGCCTCGGCTACGCCGTCGATTAGCCCGCCGATGGCCGTCTACCCCAGCATCGACGAAGTCGGCGTGCGCGAGGACCGTCCGGGCCCGCAAATCGCGCCGCCGGCCGCTGCGGCGCCTGCGCCGGCCGACCGCCTCGCCGAACTGATCGGCCTCGCCCAGGGGCACGAGCAGGCCGGCCGCTTGAACGAGGCCGAGCAGGCGCTCTGCCAAGCCCTGGCGCTGGCCCCGGAGCACGCGGGCGCACTCCATCTGCTCGGCGTTGTCAGCTTTCGACTGGGCCGGATCGACAAGGCGGCGGCGCTGATGGAACGCTCGATCGCCGCTGCTCCCGAGACAGCGCTCTATCATCGCAACATTTGCGAGGTCTATCGCAGCCTCGGCCGCTATGACGACGCGCTGGCCGCCGGCCACCGCGCAGTCGGGCTCACGCCGCGCGACCCGCACTGCTATCACAATCTCGGCGTCCTGCATTACCACCGCCTCGAGCTCGACGAGGCGATCCGCTGCGCCGAGCGGGCGCTGGCGCTTGACCCGGACTTTGCCGGCGCGCATTTCGGGATTGCCGAGGCATCCTTGCTGCGCGGCGATTTTCGCCGCGGCTGGGACGAGTACGAATGGCGCTTTCGCCTCGGCAATGCGCCCAAGCTGTTGCCGCCTACCGATCGCCCGCAATGGGACGGCAGGCCATTGCCGAGCGACCGGCTGCTGCTGATCGCCGACCAAGGCTATGGCGACGTGATCCAGTTCGCGCGCTATGTTCCGTGGGCGGCCCGCCACTGTCCCGACATCGCGATCGCCTGCAGCTCGGAGATCCGACCTGTCGTTGTACAGCAGCCGGGAATCGGCTCGACTTTCGACCACTGGGAAAATCAGCCCGATTTCGCGGCGTATTGTGCGCTCTCCGGCCTGCCGCGGCTTGCCGATACCACATTAGAGACGATCCCCGCGTCGGTTCCCTACCTTCGCGCCGATCCGGAGAAGGTCGCGGCCTGGGCCGATCGACTATCAGGGTTGGTGCCGAGGGGGTATCGCCGGGTCGGCGTCGCCTGGGCCGGACGGCCGACCCATGTCAACGACCGCAACCGCTCGATCGCGCTCACGGCCTTTGCCCCGATCGCCGAGCTGCCGCGTCTGGCGCTGATCTCGCTGCAAAAAGGCCCGGCGCAGGCACAGATCGGCAGCTATTGGGGGCGCGCGCCGCTGGTCAATCTCGGCCCGGAGATCGCCGACTTCGCCGATACCATGGCAATTCTCGAAGCGCTCGACCTCGTCGTCACGATCGATACCGCGGTCGGTCATTTGGCGGGCGCCATGGGGCGGCCGGTGTGGCTGATGCTGCCCTTCGCCCCGGACTGGCGCTGGCTGCTCAACCGCACCGACAGCCCGTGGTACCCGACCGCACGCCTGTTCCGGCAGCCCGCGCCGCGCCAATGGGACCCGGTCGTGGCCGACATAACCCGCCGGCTCGCCGAATAAGCCGCTACGGCTTCCTCGCCTCGAGCTCGACGAGCCTGGCCCAGCTTGCCATCGACATCAGCTGAGCGTAGACGAGCGGCAGCCAACCGCGCCGCCGCCAGTCGAGGAACACATCGTCGGGGAGCGCATTGAATTTAGCCTCGTCGACGATCTGGAAATCGCGCAGGGTCATCTCCTTTCCCGAGTTAAGGCGGATGCGCGCCTCGTTCGGGACGAGGAGCTCGCGCCGTGCCAGCTCGGCGACAAAGGCTGCACTCGCTAAAGTCTGGTCGTGAAACTCGCGGCAGAAATTGAGCGCATTGCGGACGAGCTGCGTCGGTTCCCCTGCCTCGAACAGCAGACGGTCGTCCGATTGGGTCAACAGGCCCGAAGCCTCGTCGACGCAGAGGGTGAGCTCTTTCTTGTCGGGGTGCTCGAGAAAGATGAACGGGTAGCGCCGGACATAGGCGGGTATGTAATCGCCCTCCCGCCACCGCCCGTCTTCGCCGACAAACAGGTTCTCGCTGCCCTCCAGCCCCAGAACAGCGACGGCGACGCGCGGCTCTCTGCTCGTGAACACGATCGGGTAGCTGCGCATCGCCCGCGGGAACTCGGCCGCCCCCAAGAGGACTGAGTTGGTGGCGCGGGCAAACTGGAAGTCGGACACCGGGTGCAACGACCGGCCCCGATCGGCGACGGCATCGAGCGGTCGCGGGCGGCTGTAGAAGATCGGCAATGTTCCAGTCCGACCATTGCCCGCCGTAGTATTTTCCTGCTCCACGCCTGCCTCCAGAGACCGCCCGCTCGGGCGCAACCTATAAGCCGAGGTTTGCGGCGGCGGTATGACTTATCCGTTAACAGCCATCACCCGAGGCCAGACCTCGGCGCCGATCTCGACGATTGTCTCCTCGATCGTCCCACCCTTGGGGGCGAAGGGCCGCACGATGATCGCGTCGGCTCCTGCTTCACGCAACGCGATCGCGTGTTCGGCGACCTCGGCGACGGTGCCGGCCAGGGTGAAAGCGTCGACATGGCGGTCGGTGATCAGCGGCAGCAGCGGCAGATAGGGTGTCACCCCAGCGGCGTAGGCCGCTCCGGCGACAGTCGCCAAGGCTTCCGCCGGCAGCGCGAGCCCCTCTCCTGCCGCAATCCGCGACCTCAGCCTTCCGGCGCCGAGATATCGCGCGACGGTCGGACGAACCGCGTCGCGCGCTGCGCCGCCGTCCAAGGCGATGCAGGTATTGAGCCGGGCGATGACCCGGACCGCCTGCGGATTGCGGCCGGCCCTACGCGCGGCACTCTCGACCGCAGCCCGGAAGGCGCGGATCTCGGCTGCCGAAGCACAGGCCTCCATAATCACGCCGTCGGCCAGTTCGGCAGCGATGCGCTGCCCGAGCGGGCCGTTGCTCGCGACATAAATCGCTATTTCGGGACGGATGGGCAGGAAGCTCAACCGGCCATGGTCGAATGCGACGACATCGCCGCGAAAGTCGACGGTCTCACCGCGCAGCAATCGGCGGATCAATTCGATCGCCTCGCCGATCGCCCGCGCCGGCTTGCGGCGGTCGATCCCGAGCTCGGCAAACCCCGAAATCCCGGCGCCGATCCCGAGGATCGCGCGCCCGCCGGAAATCTCGTCGAGTGTGACGATCGCCATCGCCGTGAGCGCCGGGTGACGGGCGAAGGGGTCGGTCACGCAGGGACCGAGCAGTACCCTTGAGGTATGCGCGGCGAGCTGGCCGAGACAGGAATAGACCTCTCGATAGAACCGCTCGTCCGCCACCCACACCGTGCTGTAACCGTTCGCCTCAGCGAGCTTCGCCCGCTCGACCAGCTGCGCCACCGGCGCATCGCCAAGCAACAGCAGCTGAAGGGTCATGCCTGCTTTAACGCAGAGCGCTGACGTCATCAGGGTTGACGAGATCCGGTACCGTCCAGCCTTCGAGATCGTATTCGGCCATGCACGTATCGGCGAACGCCTTCCAGCGGTCCGCCTCGCCCGAGGCCTGCGCGCCGAGCAGCGCGAAGCGGCGGATCTCCTCGTGGCTGCCCGAATAGTTGACCTCGTAGAGCTCGTGCCGCGCGCCAAACTCGGTGCCGATCGCATCCCAGAGGAGCTTCATCAGCTTGACCCGCTCGACAGCGGTTACCCCACCCGAGCCGCGGACGTAGAGATCGAGGTGCTTGCGCAGCTCGGGCGTTTGGAAATCGCGGGCATGCGAGTTCAGATAAATCAGGCTACTGGCGACGGTCTTCTCGATCTGGTGCTTGACCTGGACATAGGCCTCCGGCCCCAGCACGTGGTAGGCCGCGCCGGATTGCGAGTTCGGCAAGACATAGCCTTCGGCCCATGGGTCGGGGCCCTTCGCCATCGCCTCCGACAGGGCCCACATCGCGTTGCGCCAGGTGATGACCTCGCCGATATTTGCTTCGACGCCGCGAAATCCGATCGTTCCTGCGGTTTCCGTGGCCTTGATCAATAACCCGCAAATGAAATCGAGTTTGACCGCGAGCCTTGTGCAGCCGTGCAGCTGGAAGCGCGGCACGAAGCCGCTGCGCGGGAAGAAGGTGTTGGCCTTCTCGACGTCGCCGCAGACAAAGATGTCCTCCCACGGGATGAATACGTCGTCCATGATGAAGATCGCGTCATTCTCATCAAGCCGGCTCGACAGCGGGTAGTCAAACGGGCTCCCGATTACCGCAGCGCGCTGTTCATTGGAGATACGGCAAATCAATTTCACCCCCTTTGCATTGGTCGGCACCAGAAAGACCAGCGCGAATTTGGGGTTCTGCATCGGGATCAGCCCGTAGCTCCCGATGAAGGTGAAATGGGTCAATGCCGACCCGGTGGCGACGACCTTGGCACCCGTGACGTAGATCCCGGCATCGGTTTCCTTTGTGACATGCGCGTAGATGTCCGTCGGGCCGCCCGCCTCACCGGGCACCAGGTTGCGGTCGACCGGCGGGTGCAGCAGCGCGTGACCGACAAATGGCACCCGCTCCTGGCTGTAGCGGTACCAGCGGCGCGCATTTTCTTGATACGGGTCGAAAAATTCGGTGTTGCCGCCGAGGCAGGCAAGCAGAGCCGCCTTGTAATCGGGCGAGCGGCCGAGCCAGCCCCAAGTCAGCCTTGCCCACTCCGCAATCCCATCGCGACCGGCGACGAGGTCTTCGGCCGTGCGCGGCGCGATGAAATAAGGGTGGGTGAAACCGCCCCATTCGGTCGGACAGGTCAGCAGGTTTTTCTTTTCTGCATGGTCGCGATGCAGCGCGTCGTAGAGCCGCGCCACCATCCGCGCGGTATTGCGGAAGGCGGGATGCTCGGCGATGTTCTTGATGCGCTCGCCGTAGATCCAAACCTCTCTGCCGTCGTCGAGGCTGTCGAGAAATTCTTGGCCGGTATAGGGAAGAGGGGTTGCCATAATTATAGTCTCCCGGTGAAGCCGAAGATGCCGGCATGAGATTGCTTCGCTACGCTCGCAATGACAACCTCCGTCATTGCGAGGAGTGAAGCGACGAAGCAATCTCGTTACAGGTGACGACAAACCGGAGGTGAGGAAATGGCACGGTTGACGGGCAAAGTGGCGTTGATCACCGGCGCCGCAGGCGGGCAGGGGACGGCCGAGGCGGAGCTGTTCTTGCGGGAAGAGGCCGCGGTGGTCCTGACGGACATCGATGCCGCCGCCGGCGAGCGGCTGGCGGAGCGTCTCGCCGGCCAGGGCGGCAAGGTCCTGTTCTTGCGCCAGGACGTCGCCGACGAGGCGTCCTGGAAGGAGGTCGTCGCGGCGGCATTGGCGCGGTTCGGCAAGCTCCATATCCTCGTCAACAACGCCGGGACGATCGCCCGCCAGGGTATCGCCGATACGACTGTCGAGGCGTGGAACCGCACCATCGCGGTCAATCTGACCGGTGCTATGCTCGGCATGAAGCATTGCGCGCCGACGATCCGCGACAGCGGCGGCGGCTCGATCATCAACGTCTCCTCGACCGCCGGGCTGACCGCGCATGACGACGCCGCCTACACCGCGAGCAAGTGGGGTCTGCGCGGCCTGACCAAGACCGCAGTCCTGCAATTCTCGCCATGGAACATCCGGATCAATTCGATCCATCCCGGTCAGATCGCCGACACCGGGTTTTTCCGCACCGGCGGCGAGGCGTTCGCCCACGCCGCGCGCGTCGCGATCCCGCTGCACCGTCAGGGGACGCCAAAGGAATGCGCCGATCTGGTGCTGTTTCTTGCCTCCGACGAAGCGAGCTTTATCAGCGGTGCCGAGATCGCCATCGACGGCGGCTATATCGCCGCCGGCACCGCGAGCCTGCGCAACCGGGTGCGCGACGATTTCGCCGCCCGGCGCCCAAGCGCCGCTGCTGGGCCGGCAAGCTGCCGGCGGGCGGCGCTGCGGTCTCTTCGTTGAGCGTGAGATGAACCCGCTCAAGCCGCCCATTCTGCTGCGGCTTGCCGGCGACGATCCGCTCGGGCCGGATGCCGAGCTTGATCCACCAGACCGCCAGCCGCGACAAGCCGCCCACCCCAGGCGAGGCAAAAGGCGGGCCGTTGTCCGAACGGATCGCCAGTGGCAACCCATGCTCCTGGAACGCCGCCTCGAAGATCGGCCGCACGTTGGCTTCATCGGGGCGGGCCACCGCCTGACAGCGCAGCAGATAACGGCTGTGCGCGTCGCTCAAAGTGAACGGATCGCACCGCCGGCCGTCCGCGGTGCGGAACCAGCCCTTGAAGTCGGTGCACCACACGTCATTGGCTGCCGCCACCGCCGCAAACGGCCGGGTGTAAGGCGGACAGTGCCGGCGCCGACGCGCTCGCCCAACCAGTCCTTCACGCCGCAGCCAATCCCCGATCGTGCTGGCCGCCGGAACCGGCAGCTCCGGATGCCGCTCACCCAGCTTCACCCGCAGCTTCTTCGGACCCCAATGTCGCCAGCGCTCGCGCAACTCCAGCACCGCTTGCACCACCGCGACATCATGCGCTTGACCGTGCCGCAACGGCGCGTGCGAGCGTTCCCGCAAGCCCGTTGCTCCCTCGGCGCGATACCGCCCGAGCCACTTGTAGCCAGTCTTGCGGCTGATCCCATACTCCCGGCACAGCGCTGCCATCTCATCCCCGCCCGCCAAAACCCGAGCGATAAACTGGGTGCGTTCGTCCATCTGACAGGTCGCTTTCCACGGCATCGGCAGGCCCTCCCGCCGGTCGTTCAACCTGTCACCTATCAATCCGGTCAATTCTGTTACCAATTACGGCTGTACACCTCCCATTCCCTCCCCCGCAGGCGGGGGAGGGCTAGGGTGGGGGCTGGGAGGAGGGCCATGAACGAGAAGACGCCGGGAAGGCAGCCGTCGCCGCTGTGGTATCTGTTGCTGGTGGCGCCGTTCGTCGCGATGTTCTGGGTGTCGAGCTACAACAGCGCGGAACCCGCCTGGGGCGGCGTTCCCTTCTTCTACTGGTACCAGCTGCTTGGATCCCGGTCGGCGCGGTGCTGACCCTGGTCGTCTATTTCGCTACACAGCGATAAGGCCGGAGGGTGAGACGCCATGCCGATCAACTGGGTCGCGCTCATTGTCTTTGTCGTGCTGTTCGGCTTTATCACGGTGCTCGGCTTTGCCGCTCGAAGGTCGAAGCGCGTCGCCCCACGCATGTCGTCGCCGCCGCCGTCAAATTTTGCCTCGCGCTGCCGGAGGAGGCACTGTCCGCCATTAACAAAAATCGACGCTTTGGGCACCCCGGAGGAGGCGCGCTGGGCGATGCGCAAGGTGGCTGGGGCGGTGATCGAAGCACAATACACCATTGCTACCGTGCGCCCGCCGTCCGGTCGAACCCAGCCAGCGTAGAAACACTCCTCGTGCTGGCGCTTGCGACTGTGTTATGATCGGCGTTGCAGGGGGAGGCCACGAAGCAGCCGGTCGAGCGCCGTCTCGCCGCGATCCTCGCCGCCGATGTGGCGGGCTACTCGCGGCTGATGGGAGCCGACGAGGAAGGCACGCACGAACAATTCAAGACGCATTGCCGCGAGCTCGTCGACCCGAAGATCAAGGAGCACCGCGGCCGCATCGTCAAGACGACCGGCGACGGCATGCTGGTGGAATTCCCGAGCGTCGTCGATGCGGTTCGCGGCGCCGTCGAGATCCAGCGCGGAATGGTCGACCGCAATGCCGAAATCTCCGAAGACAAGCGCATTGCCTTCCGCATTGGGGTCAATCTCGGCGACGTGATCATCGATAGCGAGGACATCTTCGGCGACGGCGTAAGCATCGCCGCGCGGCTGGAGGCACTGACGGAGCCGGGCGGCATCTGCATCTCGCGGGTTGTGCGAGACCAGATCCGAGACAAGCTCCCCTACCCGTTCCAAGACATGGGGGAGCGAACGGTTAAGAATATCGCGCGGCCGGTGCGCGCCTATTCCTTGAGCGCGGCCGCCGTGGCGTCACTGCCTCCAGTCGTGGCCACCGGGGAGGATCGAAAGTCCGTTATCCGATCGACTGCACCCCGGCTGTCGATCGTCGTCCTTCCCTTGGCTGCGATCCCGCAAGACCCTCTCCGACCCTAGGTGCGGACATAGCAATTCCCAAAAAACGCACCATATTCGACTCATTGCGATAGCCGTGGGCGGACCGCAGGGGACGAGGTATGACGGGAATTCATTTCGCCGAAAATCAGCGGGGAACAGCGATCCCGGTGGCAGTCTTCCAGAAGTCCGGATCACTGCCACTGGCGGGCAGTACCACAACCCAAGAAGGAAATTTGCCTGATGTCCCCCAGCAGAAGCAGGTGGACAGGCAGATGCGGCTCAATGCAAGATTTTGCGTCCAACTCGGCCCCAATACGCGGAACAGCGGCGCCATTGGACAAACCGTGGATTCAAGGCCCGAGGCGGGCGGCATGTCGGACGCCGGGTCAGTTGACATTTCAACGTATGGGCGAGATTTTGCTGCAGACTCGCTGCTGATCCTGCGCCGAGCGATCGCGGGTCCAATTGTTGGTTGCGGCGCACCACCCGAGCGCGCTGGCCCGAGCCGGGTTCAGTAGATGCAGCCCCGCCAGGCCCCGCCGACCGAAGACGGGACAAATTTCCACGGTGATGCGCCACCCGGCTATTCCGCCGCCCAGGCGAAACCCGTAGAAAGGGGCCGGAAGGTCGGGGGAAAAATGGACTACGACAGCTGCCGCAGCCTGCCGGCGATGTTTTTCGAACATGCGGCTCGGCTCGGCGAGAAGCCGTTCCTTTGGGCAAAGAGCGAGGGACGTTACCGGCCGATTACCTGGGCCGCGGCGGCGGGCGACGTCCGCCGGCTCGCACTCGGCCTCAGATCGCTGGGGATCGATCGCGGCGAGCGCGTCGGGCTGGTCAGCGAGAACCGGCCGGAGTGGGTCATCGCCGACCTGGCGATTATGAGCGCCGGTGCGGTTACCGTCCCGGCCTATGTGACCCATACCGTCGACGACCATCGGCACGTCTTGGCGAACAGCGGTGCGCGCGCGGTGATCGTCTCGAAGCCGCCGCTCTCCGCCCGGGTGCTCGCCGCGGCGAACCAGGTCTCTACCGTGCACACCGTCATTTCGATCGAGCCCGCGGCGGGCCAGGCCAGTGCCGTCGACGTCCGGTCGTGGGAGGAGATGGCGGCGCGCGGCGGCGAAATGGCCGACGACACCGACGAGCTCGTCGCCGCCATCGCGCCCGACGACATCGCGTGCCTGATGCACACCTCGGGGACCGGCGGCGTCCCCAAAGGCGTGATGACCAGCCACCGCAACATTCTCGCCAACTGCCGCGGCGCCAGTCGGCTGCTCGCGATCCTCGGCCTTGGCGACGATGTCTTTCTGAATTTCCTGCCGCTCTCGCATAGCTACGAGCACACCGCCGGGATGATGTTTCCGATCTCGCTCGGCGCGCAGATCTACTTTGCCGAGGGTGCGGAAACACTTGCCGCCAACATGCTCGAAGCGCGGCCGACCTTGATGACCGCCGTACCCAGGCTCTACGAGACGCTGCATCGGCGGATTCTCTCCGGGGTCGAACGTAGAGGGGGCGTCTCACGCAGATTGTTCGACAAGGCTGTTGCAATCGGGCGCAAGCGGAGGCTGTCAGAAGCGCTCAGCCTCGGCGAGCGCCTGCTTGATCCGGCACTCGACCGCCTGGTGCGCGCCAAATTGCGGCGGCGCTTTGGCGGGCGGCTCAAGGCGATGGTATCGGGCGGCGCCCCGCTCAACCCCGAGATCGGCAGTTTCTTTGTGGCGCTCGGGGTCAGGCTGCTGCAGGGTTACGGGCAGACCGAGGCCGCTCCGGTCATCGCCTGCAATCCGCCGGTGCGCATCAAGATTGACACCGTCGGACCGCCGCTCGACGGGGTTCGCGTCCGGATCGCCGATGACGGCGAGATCCTGGTCGCCGGCGACAACGTGATGAAAGGTTACTGGAACGACCCTGAAGCGACCGCGCAGGTCCTCGCAGAGGGCTGGCTCAAGACCGGCGATGTCGGCTTTGTCGATGACGACGGTTACATCCGGATCACCGACCGCAAGCGCGATTTCATCAAGAATTCCGGGGGCGAGACGATCTCGCCAGCGCGCGTCGAAGGCTATCTGACGCTCGAGCCGGAAATTGCCCAGGCCATGGTGTTCGGTGACCGCCGGCCCTATCTTGTCGCCGTTCTCGTCCCCGACCCCGATTTCGCCGCGGCTTATCTGCCCGCGCCTGAGGAGCCGGCCGGAGATTTTCGCGCGCTCGCCGCCGATCACGGATTTGCCCGGGCGATTGGAGCCGTCGTTGCCCGGGTCAACCAAGGGCTCTCGCCGGTCGAGCGGGTGCGCCGCTTTGTGATCGCCGGGGAGCCCTTTACCATCGCCAACGGTCAGATGACGCCGACCCTGAAGATCAAGCGCCATGTCATCCGGGACGCCTATGGCGCCGCCCTCGACGCGCTCTACGAAAGCAAGGACATCGCGGCCTGACTCCTCTCCCAAACAGGGTCTCGTCGTTCTCGTGGAGGCCCGGAGCGCGCTAGCTCGGGACCGATCTTGCTGTCGAGGAGATGGACGAGCAGCAGCAGGGCGATGTCGCACAGCTGGTGCGACCTGCTATCCTCCGGCCCCCGCTCGGGCTATTTTCGCGCCACCCTGCCCGAAGAAAAGCGCCTGCACCCGTGATCCGCGTCATCCGACATCCCGGCCCCGGCTCGAACCACCCGCGTGGTTCGGTCCTCGCGATGGGCAATTTCGACGGCCTGCATCGCGGGCATGCGGTGCTGATCGACCGGGTGCGCGACCTCGCGCGGCAGGAGGGCCGGCCGGTCGCGGTGCTGACCTTCGAGCCGCATCCGCGCAGCGTGTTCCTTCCGGCGGCCGAGCCGTTCCGCCTGACCCCGTTCCGCGTCAAGGAGCGCGAATTGGCGCGGCTCGGCGTCGATCTGTTGTTCGCCCAGCATTTCGACCTCAGCTTTGCAGCCAAGAGCGCCGAGCATTTCGTGGCTGAGGTTATCGTCGGGGCGATCGGTGCCGCCCATGTCGTCGTCGGCTGGGACTGCACCTTCGGCAATCGCCGCCGCGGGACCCCGGATCTACTGCGCGCGGAGGGTGTGCAGCGCGGCTTCGGCGTCACGGTGCTCGAACCGATCCGCGGCGAGGACGCGACTGTCTATTCCTCGACCCACATTCGGCAGCTGCTAAAGGCCGGAAAGCCGCGCGAGGCGGCGGCATTACTCGGCCGGTTCTGGGAGATCGACGGGCGCGTCGCGACCGGCGACCGGCGCGGACGGGCAATCGGTTTTCCAACGGCAAATCTCGGTCTCGACGACTTTCTGCAACCGGCCTTCGGCGTTTATGCCGTGCGCGTCTGCGGCGATGGCCCTGACGACCCGCTCGCCGGCCGCACGGTCGACGGCGTCGCCAATCTCGGTATGCGCCCGACGGTGGGCGGCCTCGTGCCCCGGCTCGAAGCGCATCTTTTCGATACTGATGTCGATCTCTACGGACGGCATCTGCGGGTCGCGTTCGTTGATTTCATCCGTCCGGAGCAGAAGTTCGCCGGGCTCGACGCGCTGAAGGCGCAGATCGGTGTAGACGCCGCCCAGGCGCGCGCCATACTTGCGACCGCCCCGACCCCGGCCCTCCCCGGTTAACCGGGCCGGGGTCGGGCCATCGCTGACCCCGTCGCACGCTTTCGATTAATTGATATAATAGCACTGCGCTCCCATACAAGCGCGGGCTCGACCTTCGCAAGGGGGCGTCCGCATTCGGCATCCAACAAAGTGAAGAGCAGACCCCGACCGTCCGGGAGGTTCGCCGCCGCCTCGAGGAGCGACCCGCAACTCGACCGCGAGGCCGTCACCGCGATGCGGCATCATGTCGACAGCAACCCGATACCCCGGGTGCTAAATTCAAGGGCGCTTGCGGTGCTGATCTTTCCTAATGGATATCAGACCACCGTTGTAGTGCGCGGATCGAGGGTTAGGCTTCGGCCGTCCTCGCCGGCTCGATCCGCCAACCAACAGGGGAAACTCAAAGCAATGACATATGGTCTGAAACGCGGTCTCCTGCTGCCGCTCGTGGCGCCTGTTCTCCTCTCCGCCTGCGTTTCGCAGAGCACGTACGACCAACTCCAGGCGCAATATCAGCAGGCTCAGCAGCAAAACTCGGCGTTGTCAGCGCAGGTTGCCGCCGATAAGGCGCAGATCTGCCGGCTGCAAGGCGCGATCAAGTACACCGTCAACAGCGACTTGCTGTTCCGACCGGGCGGCTGGGATATGAGCGAACAGGGGAAGCAGGTTATTGCTAATATGGCGTCGAAGTTGGCGCCGACGCAGCAAAACCACGTCCTGGTGAGCGGCTACACCGACAATGCCCCAATCGGTCGGGCGCTGGAGCGGCAAGGCATCACCTCAAACGAGATCCTGTCGCAAAAACGTGCTGACACTGTCATGGCATTCCTGATCTCGCAGGGCGTGAAGCCCGACCTCATTTCGGCAAAGGGATTCGGCGCCGCCGATCCGGTTGCCTCGAACGACACAGCACAAGGCCGGGCGCAGAATCGTCGTGTCGAGCTGTCACTTCCGGGTGCAAGCTGCTGAGAGTGCACCGACGCATCGGCGGCATCTATGCATCGCATGGACCGCGACTTGGTGATTCGAAACGGCTTTGGCCGCCCGCCGCCTTTCGCACTGTATCACGCTCGGCGAGGCGGCGGCGGTCACGTTCCGGCCGCGAATTTCATCGCCGAAGCGGGGGTTGACGAGCCGGCGCGCGAAAACTCGGCTACTCCGCCGCGGCTGCCGCGGGGTGGGTCAGTTCGAGCGCGCGTTGCGCGACGGCGGCGGTGGGCGAGGAAGCCTCGCCTTCGCCCGCGACTTGCACGGTCGGGAAGGCGAATTTGATGCCGTTCTCGTCGAACGCCTTCTTGATCATCGCAAAAGCCTGTCGTCGGATAACGAAATTCTCGCCGGGCAAAGTCTTCATCTTCATCCGGATCTGGACCGCGAAATCGCCGAACGCGTCGACCCCCTGCATCTTCAACGGCTCGAGGATCAGCGGCGCAAATTCGGGGTCCTTTTGCAGGTCGAGGCCGATCTGCTTGATCAGCTTTCTGGCTTTGTCGATGTCGCTGTCGTAGGTGATGCCGACCATCATCTTGTCGATGACCCAGTCGCGGCTCTGGTTCTGTACCGCACCCAACAAGCTGAAGGGAACCGTGTAGACGGCGCCGCGCTGATGCCGCAGCCTGACCGAGCGAAAGCTGAAGCCCTCGACGGTGCCCTTGTAGTTGCCACTCTGGATGTATTCCCCGACCCGGAAGGCATCGTCGAGGAGATAGAACATTCCGGCGATGACGTCGCGAACCAGAGATTGGGCGCCAAAGCCGATCGCGACGCCGAGGACGCCCAGGCCGGCGATCAGCGGCCCGATCTCGACGCCCAGCGCGGCGAGCGCCATCACCGCGGCAAATACGACGACGACGACGAACAGCACATTGCGAAAGATCGGCAGCAAGGTGCGCAGCCGGGCCCGTCGCCGGGCCTCGTCGGTGTTCGGCTGACCGAGGTCGGCGGTTCCGGCGAGCTTGCGATCGATCGCCGTCTTCATCGCATGCCACAGGAGGTCGGCGACGAGCAGGATGACGACCGCGCTCAAGACGCCGTCGGCAAGGCGGCCAAGCCATGTGTCCTGCTCGTGGAGATGAGCGAGATCGATCCCCCAGCCCCAGGCGAGCACCGCCGCCGCGCCGATGATCAGTAGTGCCCGGATGCCGCGCTCGAGGCAAACGGTCAGGACGCTGGGCGGACCCTCGGCCGTATCGGTCGAACCGGGCGGTCGCAACAGATGCTCGACCGCGCGCCGGCTCACGCCTATCGCGAGCGGCAAGGTGATGACGACCAAAACGAGCCAGAAGCTCGCCATGGCGTGGACTACCCACAATACCCACAACAGCACGATGCCGAATGTCAGCAACGCATTCTGCGCGCTGCGACCGAGACGATGTCGTTTCGCCGGCGATGCCGGCTCTACCGCGTACTCCGGAGCAACGGGCCGCCGCCACACTGTCTCTAGGGCAATGGCGAGGAGGCCAATGCCGAGGAGATAGGCGACGAGCTGGCGGGCCTCCAGCGAAAGCCCGAGCCTGCCAAGCAGTCCGAATTCCACCCAGCCAAAGGCAAACAAGCCCACAAAGGCGGTGATACGCCTGCACCAGAAGCGCGCCGCCACGGTGCTTTCGGGAATGATGCGAAAACGTTCGTGGTGGGGGGCCAGCAAGAAATGGCCAATAGCTATTGCCACACGGATGACGAGAAAGACGAGGAGGTAGCCCAGGACCGTCTCGCGAAATAGCGGCGCCCAATCGAAAGCAAGAAAGGGGCCGATACTGCCGATGGCAAAGGCTGCTACCAGACCGACGGCAAAAGCGAAACGCGCCGCAACGACGCGCAGCCGGTCGTTCACGGTCTCCAAAGGATACGTGTCGAGCCGCTCGCGGATTTTCTGTGTCGCTTTCCGAAACAGCCACTCGACGCCAAAGCCCAACGTTACAAACAGAGCGAGATGCAGCAGGACTTTTACCCTTCCACGATCTCCAAGATCAGCCGAGACGAGGGCAGCGGCATGCTCGAACTGGTTCGGCAAATCCGGAAGCGCCGCGCCGAGCGCGACGATGTGCTCGCGAACCGCGGCGACATCCGAGTCGAACTCCTCCGAGATCGAATTGGTTTCCCCATCGGATTTCCGCGCCTGAGCGGCTTCAGCTTTGCTTTCCTGCTCAAGCCAATCCTGCACTTTCGGATCGGCCAGCAATGTCATCAGCTGTTGGACTTTTTCCGGTGTCGCCTCGCTCTTCGCTGACGCTGCGGGTTTCCCCGCTTTGGGAGTCGCTGCCGAGGCATCGGTGGGTAGCCCGATCGCCAAAACGGCCGCGGCAAGGCAAATCGCCAGAAAATGCCTCGCGGTAACCACGATCGGTGTGCCCTGATTCATCTGACCGTCTCCCGTGCCGCCTACAGCGGCCGAGCCGTAGTATATGCCGTAGTATATACTGCCGCGTGCGATATTGCGACCGAGCCTCAGGCAGGAGGGGAGGCCTCAGTTTCGCAGGGCAAAACGCAGCGCGATTTTCGTCTTATTCCGAGTTGAAGCGGGCGGTGAGGACGCTTGTCGGTGCCGCCTGGCGACGATCTCGCCTGAAATCTAGTCCCCGGCGGTGCTATGATACGCTGGCTTGTCGAGGATCGGGGAAGCAGGAGTGGCCGAACGCGCCCGGCCGCTGAACAAAAAGCGATGTACGTGGCGGGCGATGTCACCCCTGCCGGCGACGTGACAATCCATATGCACGTGAACGCGCCGACGGCTCACATTTGGCGGTGATGGATCTGGCGGAACGTTGCAGGACGGTCGGATCGACGCAAAGGGAAGTTTCCGCGACGGTCGTAGCGTGAGCCTGAGCTGGCGCAACCGCACCGCCAACTACCCCCTCGATTTTGATCGGGGTGGCTGCTATATGTCGGCCATGTTTCGGCATCACACCTGGATACAGCGAATTACCGGCCCGGTCCTCTTCTGAGGATCGGGGACGCTTTCGGTTTTCGTCTCTTATCCAAAGGTTCACGATGCCTACGGATTACCGTCCGACCGTCTTCCTGCCCAAGACCGGCTTCCCGATGCGCGGAGATCTGCCGAAGCGCGAGCCTCCGATCCTGGCGCGCTGGGAGGAGATGGATCTCTATCGCCGGCTGCGCGAGGCCTCGCGTGGACAGGAGAAGTTCGTCCTGCACGACGGCCCGCCTTACGCCAACGCTGACCTCCATCTCGGCCATGTGCTGAACAAGATCCTAAAAGACGTCGTCAACCGCTCGCAGCAGATGCTCGGGAAGGACGCGCCCTTCGTGCCGGGTTGGGACTGTCACGGTCTGCCGATCGAGTGGATCATCGAGGAAAAGTACCGGACCCAGGGTCAATCCAAGGACAGTGTGCCGATCGACCAGTTCCGGCGCGAATGCCGAGAGTTCGCGGCTCATTGGATCGAGGTGCAAAAGCGCGATTTCAAGCGGCTCGGGGTGATCGGCGACTGGCAGAGCCCGTATACGACGATGGCCTATTCGGCCGAAGCGCAGATCGTCCGCGAACTCGGCAAGTTTCTTGTCAATGGCGGGCTCTATAAGGGATCGAAGCCGGTTCTTTGGTCGGTCGTCGAACAGACCGCGCTGGCCGAAGCGGAGGTTGAGTACTACGACCATCGATCGACCACCGTCTGGGTGCGCTTTCCGGTCGTGCAGGCCATGCGGCCGGCGCTCGCGGGCGCGGCGGCGCTGATCTGGACGACGACGCCGTGGACCTTGCCGGGCAACCGCGCGATCGCGTTCAGCCCGCGGTTCGACTATGTGGTAATCCGCGTCGAGCGGGCGGCGGAGGGACGGCGCGCCCGCCCCGGGGAGACCCTGCTCGTCGCCGAGTCGCTGGTCGACGAGGTGGCGAAACGCGCCGGGATCGAAGCGCATTCGGTCATTGATCAATTCCCCGGCGAAGCGCTCGGCGGGACGATCGCGAACCATCCGCTGCGCCGCCAGGGTTACGATTTCGACGTGCCGCTGTTGGCGGCGGGCTTCGTCGAAAGCGGCCAGGGCACCGGCCTCGTTCACATCGCCCCGGGACATGGCGCTGATGATTTCGAGCTTGGCCAGGCGAACGGTCTGCCGGTGCCGGACACGGTCGGCCCGGATGGGATCTATCTGCCTCAGGTGCCGCTTTTTGCCGGCCGATCGGTCTATCGGCCGGACGGTAAGCCGGGGGACGCCAACGAGGCGGTGATCGCAGCGATCGAGGCCGCCGGCGGACTCCTGGCCCGCGGGACGCTCGTACACTCCTACCCACATTCCTGGCGGTCGAAGGCACCGCTGATCTTTCGCAACACGCCGCAATGGTTCATCGGGATGGAGGTGAACGAACTGCGGCAAAAAGCCTTGGCCGCGATCGCCGAGACACGTTGGGCGCCGCCGCAGGGCCGCAACCGAATCGAAGCAATGGTCGAGAGCAAGCCGGATTGGTGCGTCTCGCGCCAGCGCGCCTGGGGCGTGCCGATCGCAGTGTTCACCCACCGCGAGACCGGCGAGCCGCTGCGCGATCCTGCCGTCGTCGAACGGGTCGCCGCCGCGGTCGAGCGCGACGGGGCCGATGTCTGGTTCAGCGCCGACCCGGTGCGGTTCCTCGGCAACGCCTATGATCCCGCCGAGTGGGAGAAGGTCACCGACATCGTCGAAGTGTGGTTCGATTCGGGCTCGACGCACGCCTTTGTGCTCGAGCAGCGGCCGGAGCTCAGGTGGCCGGCCGATCTTTATCTCGAGGGCTCGGACCAGCACCGCGGCTGGTTTCAATCTTCGTTGGTCGAGGCCTGCGGCACTCGTGGCCGCGCCCCTTACAAAGCCGTGCTGACCCATGGCTTCGTGCTCGACGAAGACGGGCGCAAGATGTCGAAATCCCTGGGCAACGGGATCGAGCCTCAGGAGGTCATGCAGCAGAGCGGCGCCGACATACTACGCCTGTGGGTGGTCGGCTCCGATTACACCGAGGATGTCCGCATCGGCCCGGAAATCCTCAAGCATCACAGCGATGTCTACCGACGCCTGCGCAACACCCTGCGCTATCTGTTGGGCGCGCTCGACGGTTTCTCAGCCGCCGAAGCAGTCGGGGTCGAAGACATGCCGGAACTGGAGCGCTGGGTATTGCATCGCCTGACCGAGCTCGACGAGCTGGTCCGCGGGTCGGTCGAAGCGTTCGATTTCCACGGCATGTTCACCGCGCTCTACAATTTCTGCGCAGCCGACCTGTCGGCCTTCTATTTCGACATCCGCAAAGACCGGCTCTATTGCGATGCCCCCGACGATGCGCGGCGGCGGGCCGTGCGCACGGTGCTCGACCGGTGCTTCGACTGTCTCGTGCGGTGGCTGGCTCCGCTGATTTGTTTCACCGCCGAGGAGGCTTGGCTCGCTCGCTACGGGGACGCGCCGGGGCGCAGCGTTCATCTCGAGCTGTTTCCTACTGTCCCGGCCGCCTGGCGCGACGAGGCGCTCGGCGAGCGCTGGCAGGTGCTGCGCGATCTTCGTCGCGTCGTCACCGGCGCGCTCGAGCTCGAGCGCGGAGCAAAGCGGCTGGGGTCGAGCTTGCAAGCCGCGGCCGAGCTGTTCGTTCCCGAAGGACTCGCCGATCTGCTCCGCGGCGTCGATCTTGCCGAGCTCTGTATCACCTCGGCCGGTACAGTCCGGCCCGGGCCGGTTCCGGGCGGCGCGTTCACCCTTCCCGATGTCGCCGATGTCGGCGTGCGCGTATCGGCGGCGCCGGGTGAGCGCTGCGAGCGCTGTTGGAGAGTGCTGCCCGAGGTTGGTGAAGTGCCGGGTCATGCCGATCTGTGCCGCCGTTGCTTCGGCGTCGTCGATCGCCAGGGCGCCGCCGCCGGAGTAGGATCTGGTTGATGCTGGTCCGCGGGCTCGCCGCGGCTGTGGTAGTAGCGGTCCTCGATCAGCTCAGCAAGGCTGCCGTTCTCGGCTTCTTTGGCGGGCGCGCGTTCGGCGCGCACGAACGGATCACGCCGTTTTTTAACCTCGTGCTGACCTATAATCGCGGCATGAGCTTCGGGCTGTTCAACAACGGCGCCGGGGTGAACGCGTTGCTGTTCTCGCTCGCCGCCGCCTCGATCGTCGCGGTGCTCGTCTATTGGCTGAGCCGCGTCGACAGCCCGCTCCTCGCCGTCGCGATCGGGCTGGTCATCGGTGGCGCCATCGGCAACGTTATCGATCGAGCTCGGTTCGGCGCCGTGGTCGATTTTCTCGATTTTTGCCTCGGATCGTGGCATTGGCCGGCTTTCAACCTCGCCGACAGCGCAATCTGCATAGGCGTCGCCGCGATGTTGCTCGACGGCTTGCTTCTGCGGCGGGAAGCGCATTAAATTTTGGAAATACGGGGCAGGGAGGGGGATTCTGCCATGTTCTGTCGTCACCGGGTTCGCGGCGCGGGCCGCGGTTTTGCAGCTGTCAGCATACTGTGCCTCGCCGGCTCATCGCTGATCGCGGGATGCAGCGATTTCAAAAAGTCGATCGGCATCGAACCGTCATTGCCCGACGAGTTCGCCGTCGAATCGCGCGCGCCGCTGACGATCCCCCCCGATTTCGACCTCCGCCCGCCGACGCCGGGCGCCCCGCGGCCGCAAGAAAAGAGTGCGGACCAGCAGGCCAAGCAGTTGATCGAACAGGCCGGCCCCGGCGAACCGGGCAAGCAGGCTTCCGATTTCCGCCTGCGCCGCTCCGAAGACGGGCTTCCGGACATCGGTGCACGCAGTGGGCAGGCGCCCGACCCGAACGCAGCGGTCGCCGACCAGAGCCTGTCGAGTAAGCTCCTCGGCTACGACGCCGCGAACGGCGACGCCGGCGCGGTCGAAAAGCGCGAAACGACTCCACTCAAAGGGGTGTATTAACAAAAGCTGGCGCTGCCTACTGCGGGGCGAGCAGCAAATTGTGTGAGTCTCCCCGGCGAAACGGGGGCTGGGCCGCGACATAAGCCTCCCATCCGGCCTCGGCCATCCCATGATCGAGAAGAATGCCGAGCATCCGATAGCCGAGGCCGCGCAGCCGGGCATGGATCGCCGGCCGGTCACCCTCGGCCTCGTGCCCGGTCTCGATCACCAATGTCGGGCGATATCGTTCCAGGATCGCCTGTGCGCCGTCGAGAACCTGCCGCTCGTGCCCCTCGACGTCGATTTTGACCAGGTCGAGCCGGTCGAGCCCGCGCTCCGCGGCGAGCAAATCGAGGCTGCGCATCGCGACATTCAGCTTTTCGTAACCGGCACCGGCAGGTCCGAGCCGGGCGGTGCCGGTATCAGTCCGGGCCGAAGTGACGATCGGCGCGGCAAATTCGGCGTTGCCGTCGTGGTCGCTGACCGCGCAGCGGATGACCTCGGCTTGGTGCAGCGCATTGGCAGCCAGCGTCGCTTCGAGGGCGGCGGCGCTGCGTGGCGCCGGCTCAGCGGCGAGCACGCGTCCAGCCGCACCGACGCTGCGGGCCAACGGGACGGTCCACTCGCCGAGATTAGCGCCGATGTCGATTGCGACCGAGCCCGGCCGTAGCGCGGCGAGTGCTGCGGCATGGGCCTGCGGCGGGTGGAGCAACGCGTGGCGGCCGCGCGCGTCGAGCGGGTACGGCACGTAGACCAGGTCGCCGGTGCGGTGCAGGGTAAAGCCCCCGCGCCAGCCCCGCTCCAGCCTCGCGAGCAGGCGCTTTTCGCGCCAGCGCCGAACGAGCCGTGCGCCGGGCGGCTCGGGCTCGCCGGGCGGGCGCAGCTTCCACAGCGCCTTGAGGAGCGCCATCATCGCGCGGAGATCGGCGGGATCGCTGCCGCTCACGTCCCTCTTGGTGCCACCCAGGAAGCGTTCGGTTCTTAGGCGAGCAACCCCGGCATGGGCTCGACACCACCGCTGTCAGGAAAGACATTCGCCGCCAACGATTTATCGTCGATCCGCAAGTGATCGGCGAGCAAGCCTTTCAGAACAGCGCGCAGATCGGTCGTGGCCCGCAAATCGCGGTGCTCGTAGAGATCGGCGTCCTTGAGACCCGGCCAATCGGCGACCACGCGACCGCCCTTGAGCGCGCCTCCGGCGAGCACGGCCACCGTCGCCGTGCCGTGGTCTGTGCCTTCATTGCCGTTGATGCGCGCGGTGCGGCCGAATTCGGTGACGAGCACGACAACAGTCTCGCGCCAGGCATCGCCCATATTGGTCTCGACCTCGGCGATGGCGCCGTCGAGCGCGCCTAGCAAATTCGCCAGCCGGCCCTTGTCGGCACCCTCGTTGACATGGGTGTCCCAGCCGTCCATGGCGAGCGCGCCAACCCGTGGGCCATCGGTGCGCGCCAGGAATTTCGCCGCCGCACCCGCCGCCTCGGCGAAGTACTTGCGCACCTGCTCGATCCCCCCGGCCTGGATCACCGGGCGATCCTGCTCCGGCTCGCTCGTCATGCCGCCGGCGCGCGCGATGGCGGCGAGCCCGATGCGCTCCTCGAGCGTCTGCGCCAAGGTCGGATCGGTGTGGCGATAAAGGTCGAGGAGACGCATCGTCGTCTCGTCGCTGACCGGCGGCAGCCGCGGCGGCACCCAGGCCAGCACCGGCGCCGGACCGCGCACGACGAGCGGCGCGATCGGACCGACCGCGAAAGCCTGGCGGCTCGTGGTATCCGCCTGCCCTCCCAATTCGAGCGCGGCAAGCGCGCGGTTGAGCCACCCCGTGTCGATGGCGCCCGGCTTCGAGTGCCCGCTTTCAAGCACGTCCTGCCCGTCAAAATGCGAACGCTCGCGATAGGGTGTCGCCACGGCGTGCACAACCGTGGCCTGGCCCGCCTGATAGAGACGATGCAGGTTCGGCATCGCCGGGTTGAGCGCAAAGAAGCCGTCGAGCGGCAAGCCCGGAGTCGGCCCGTCGAGCGCCAGCGCCTTGTCGCCACGCAGCTTGGCCCAGTCCGGGTCGCCGACCGGCGCGACGACGGCGAGCCCGTCGAGCGCGCCACGCAGGACGATGGTCAGGAAGCGCGGGTCGCGGCCCTCCGCACGGGCGCTGCCGGGGACAAAAGCCCAGGCGAATAGCGCGCCGGAGCCGACCAGCAGTTGGCGGCGTGTCGGCGCATGGAGATTGGTCGGCATGATCACCTCCGCTGGAATTCCGGGGCCATCAGCAACATCGTCAGCGCCTGTGGCCGACTCTCGGCGACGGCCACAGCGCGGCGCGTCTCTGGCGAAGCCAGCGGCCCCAGCGCCACCTCCAAAACCGCTTCCGGTTCGATGCCCAGGCCCTCGCGGTGCGCGAAGGCGTTGGCGAGATCGAGCCGTTGGCCCAACCCGTCGAGCCACGCCGCGTTGTCGTCAGAAAACCCCTTCGGGGCCGGTGGCCGCCACAAAGGCTCGCCGAGCGAGGCCTGCGCCTGGAGAATGCGAGCGATGTCGCCCGGCTCCCCGGTCGCACGTAGCGCTGCCACGATCCACTCGCCCGGCCGTTTGATCTTTGCCTGCTCCGGCTCCCAGGATTCGGACGCCGCGATAAGCGCGGTGACCACCTCTTTGAGGTCGCCGTCGGTGTCGAGGTAACGTTGCGTCAGCCGATCGACGAGCGGCGTCGGCGGGTCGTCGGCAATGAAATGGCGCGCCAGCTTGGTCGCCACGTGCTTTGCTGTCGCGGGATGACGCGCGAGGTCGGCGAGCACCGCCCGCCCCTGATCGACGCCGTCGTCGCTATAAGCGTTGCCGATCACCGTCTGCGCGCCGGGCTCGTGGGCGCGCTGCAGAAAGACGAACTCGCCGCCATGGTTCGGATCCGACACTGTTTGCAGGATCGTCCAGCCGGTCAGGACCTTGGCGAAATTGGTGACGTCGGCCTGGGTGTAGACGGTGCGCACGCCGAGGGTGTGCAGTTCGAGGATTTCGCGCGCGAGGTTCTCGTTGAGGCCTCGGTCGCGATTGATGCCGGCGACCGAGTCGGGGCCGATCGACTGCGCACCGTTGAGATAGAGCAGCATCGCCGGATGGTTTTCGACCGCGAGCAGCATGTCTTTGAAACGGCCCAGCACGTGGGGACGGATCGCTTCGCGCTCGTAGCCGCCGGCCATGACCGTGGCGTCGGCGTTGACGCAGAAATGGTTCGACCAGAACCACACCAGACGCTCGACCAACCCGATGTCGGCGTTGATCGCGGCATCGAACCGCGCCTTGGCCTCTTTCCGAAACAGTTGCCGCGGCAGCGGCACCGCCTCGGGCTGAGCCGAGGCGGCAGGCGGCGCCTCGGGCTTCGCTTCCATTGCGGCTTCCCCGCCCGCGTTCTGCATCGCGACCTGGGCGGCGGCCTCGCGGCGCCGCCGCTCGAGCTTTTCGTGTGCGCCGCGCTCGGCGTTGTACTCGAATACCGCGCGATCGGCCGCACCGCTGCTCGGCAGCTCCGCGGCCGCGATCAGCCCGGCGTTCGGTCGCTCCAGTTCGGCGAGCAGCGCACCGCGCGGATCGGACGCGATCGTCTCGATCGAACCGGCACGCGGCCCGAAGCCGAACCGGTGCAATGCCAGTACCCCTCCCTTCGGGTCGAGGGCCATGCCGGTCGTCCTCCCAGAACCGACGAACAGCGGATTATACGCCACCAACCGGGTTTATATCACCGCTGTTTTCGGTCGCGACACCCGGCGCAAAAATGGATCGAGATCGGGTCAACGCGGCGGCCGTGGCGCCGGGCAACGGCCCGAGGAGATTGGTGCGGCAGACTTCCGCCGAACCGGCGCTCCCGCTGTTTTTGCTGTTTTTACAGGAAATTATCAGCGAACGCGATCGCCTCCCCGCAGAAAACCTGGAGTGTCGAGGGTGCGGGGACGCAAAGAACAGCGGGCAGCGGATCTCCAAACGGCTGCGAAATGCACGTTGCGCGACCGATTAGCCACAATATTGCGTAAATAGCACACTCCGCCACAATTTGTCAAAGACTAAATGTGGCTTAGCCCGTGGCGGGTTTACCCAAGCCATCGACCACGCTTGCGAGGCGGTTCGCGTAGTAGCGACGCAGCATAATCATGATTGCCGCCACGCCCGCCAGAGACTGCAGAACGCTGGCCCACAAACCGAGGCCGAGGCCGGTGGCGAGTGCGGCGGCAAGAAGGCCTGCTGTACCGCCGACATCCCAGCCTCCTTCGGTCGCGACATGGAAGCGAAGCGTGCAAGGAGAATGCTTCGCCATCGTGTACACCGCCGTCATTAAAGTCGGGATGTAAAGGCACGCGCCGAAGGCTCCCAAAGCGTTTGCCAGGATGGCAAGCGTGGCATCGCCGGTCGCGACGGCGCGCAGCGCGACGATCAGAGCGAACGTGCCGAATGCATACCAAACAGCCTGCTTTCCGCGACCGGCGTCAATGTGCCGCCCGAGAGTGAGACCGCCGATCGCGCCGACCAGCGCGGCAAACGCAAGCGCCCCGCCATAGCCGAGAAGGCTCTGGTCGAGCGCGAGAAACAGCGCGATTTGCCACACGAACACGTAGCCCGCGGCGACCCACCCGTCCGCCGCGAACAGCAGGATGCCGGGTACGGCAGCTCTGAACGCTCCCGACACTCGACGCCTTACCTTGACCTTCGGGGCCCAGAGGAGCGGCAAAGCCGCGAGCGCCACGATGCCGGATGTCGCCCCAAACGCCACGCGGGGCCCGAACGCCACGAGCATCCAACCGGTCAGCAGCGGGCTGGCGATGCCGACCAGAGCCGCGATGGCCTCACGCGCGCCGATCTGCTGGCCGCGAACGTCATCGTCACCGAGCGCCGCGAAATAGGCGTGATAGGTCGTCCAGTAGACCGTATCACCCAGGGCCGCGACGGCGATCAGCACCGCCAGAGCGATGCCGATGCCATGAACTTCGGCCAAAAAAGGATATTGGAGGGCGCTCAGCAGCGTTCCGGCGACGACCATCACCCGCAGACCCCATCGCACCGCCAAACCAATGACGATAGGGCGAATGACAAGACGTCCCAGCAGGATCAGTGCGAGCGAAACGAGTACGGCGGGCGTCGGTACGCCAGACTTCAACAGATAGACAAGAAAGAACGCGGCCCCGCCGCTCAGCGCGATGCAATGAATTCCATAATGCAGATTGAGAAGGTTGATACTGCTGTTGCGAAAGAACGCCACCGGCAATGCCCCTACAGGGTCAATGGACAGAATCGACGTCAGCGCAATCCGACCAGACCGCCGGCGTTGCGCGGCCGGCGGTGTCGGAAAGCTACTCAGGTCAGTCGATCATCCGCACGGGCGGGACATCCCTTCGCGAGAGACCGCCTTATCTAGTGGCTGGCCCGGCGATATTCAATATCGGCAACAGCATCGGCGGTTCGACCACTTTGCCCAGGATCGGCGCGAGTAGCATTGCTGCCTGAATGTCCGCTTCCGACGTTGAATTCCGCATTGGATGTGCAACGCGAACCAAGGGCGACTCTCCTGGATCGTCGGCCGCCGCCGAAAAACCGGCTCGGCCTTGCTGCCGCTCAGGCCGCGCATTTTGTCCTGGACCTAGTCGAGCCGGAAGCCTTGGAGTGGCGTACCGTCGAACCGCCGAATTGGCGCGCTACCCCCGCGGCAGCGCCTTGGCCAGCATCTGATAGGCCTCCTCGTCCGTCCGATCGTAGCGCAGCGGCGTCACGACGATGCGGCCGGCCTGCAGAGCGTCGATGTCGCTTTCCGGTCCTTGCTCGCGCGGCCCGCGGCGGAAGCCGATCCAGTGATAGGTCAGACCGCGAGGATCTGTCCGGGTCTCCACATGCATGCCCTGGAGCAGCCCGACACCCTGTCGCGCCAAGGTGAGCGGCCCCGTGTCGGCCGCCGGAAGGTCCGGGAAGTTGACGTTGAGGCAAGTCGCCTCCCCCCAGCCGATCGCCAGCAATTGCCGCACGACGGCCGGGCCAAGCGCCTCTGCCGTCTGCCAGCGGATTTGCCGCCGATCGGTCCATGCCTGGCTCAGCGCGATCGACGGAATGCCCAGCATCATCCCGGTCATCGCCCCGCCCACAGTCCCGGAAAACACGGTTTCCATGCCGAGGTTGGCGCCGCGATTGACCCCGCAGAGGAGCAGGTCGGGCAGCACCCCGGCCATCAGGTGACACACACCCATCACCGCGCAGTCTCCGGGGGTTCCGGTAATGCCGTAGCGGCGCGGACCGCGCTCGGTCACGCGGATCGGATCGTGCAGGCTGACGGCATGCGAAACGCCGCTTTGATCGTGCTCGGGGGCGACGACCCAGACCTCTCGGGCAAGCTCGCGCGCGATCCGCTCGAGCACTCCGAGGCCCGGCGCCGCGATGCCGTCGTCATTGGTCAGCAGGACGCGATCCAGCACGCTACCGCTGCCTCGGCGGCGACCGGGTCGCGGGGTACCGCCGTTATTCGGCTTTTTCAGGCGGGCCCTTGAGCTCGACGACGTTGCCGTCGGGGTCGGTAATGTAGAGTGAGGAGCCGTAGCCCTCGGCACCATAGCGCCGCCTGACCTCGCCTGCGGCGATGCCGTGCCGGCCCAAATGCGCCGCCAGCGCCTGGAAATCGAAGGTGCTGATGCGCACCGCGAAGTGGTCGAGGTTGCGCGCCGCCGCCGCTTCCGCCGATTGCGATGCGGGGCCGGCCGGAACCAGATCGATCATCGACGAGCCGGCGCGCAGCTGCACGAGCTTGGGCTCGTCGAGACGACGCTCGACATGGCAGCCCAACACTTCCCCGTAGAATTTGATCGCGCGATCGAGATCGGCGACCCGCAACACGAGATGGTCGAGGCCGGCGACCTGAATCGCCCCGGTCTGCGACGCTTCTCTTCTCTCCAGATTCCCTACGTCCGGCATTGTTCGCTCCTTTCTTTCGCGGCCGATCATATTACCGCGATTTGAGCGGGGCCGGCAGGCAGATTATTGCCGTGGAGACTGGTCCGATCGCGATCCGCCGCCGCGCGGATGCTCGCTCCGCCACGCCTGCATCTCGGCCGGTTCGAGGACACCGTCATGGTCCGTGTCCATCCGGTCGAATTGCGCAGCCGCCCGGCGCGCCGCGCGCTGCTCGGCACGTTGGATGAATTGTTCCCGGGTGAAGCCGCTGGAGGGCGACGGCGCCGGGCTCGCCGAAGTCGAGCTCGGTTGAGCCGCGGCTTGCTGAGGCGCCTGGGCGAGGGCGGTTGCCGGCAGCAGGGACAACGCAAAAAAAGCAAAGACGGCTGTCGAACGCATATTGTGCGACCTTTGGTTGATGCTATCACTCCTATACCGCATTTCGCGTGTGAGCGCAAGCTCGGGTCGGGCAGCAGCAGGGATGCGTCCGTTTCATGTCGCATCGGCAAAAAAGCTGGGCATGCAAGGCTCGCACGCTAGGAGATCCTTCTGTCGAGGGAGTACAGTCAATTCGATATCGATTGTTCGTGGAGCGGGGAACACCTCATGCAATACCGCAGGATCTCGGCCGATTGCCATCTCGACATGCCCTGGATGCCGCCCGACCTGTTCGTGTCCGAGGCGCCGCGGGAATTGAAGGACCGCATGCCCTACGTCGAGGATGGGCCCCAGGGACCGCAATGGGTCGCGAAGAACGGCGCCAATTTCGGCCTCCTCTACGGCGTCGGCCCGGGGGGTGCCAAGCACGTGCCGGGGCAGAACGTCCGCGTCGACATCATGGCGGAGCGCGGCCTCTACGAGGATGCCAAGAAAGGCAAGATCCGCTGCAGCGACCCGCATCTGCGCCTGAAGGACATGGAGGCTGACGGGGTCGATGCCGAGGTCATCTACGGCGTGCTCGGCACCGCGTCGAAGCTCAACGACGGCGAGGCCTCCAACGAGGTTCTGCGCATCTACAACGATTGGCTGAGGGATTTCTGCAGCCACTACCCCGACCGCCAGATCGGCCTTGCCTGCCTGCCGTACGGCAGCGTCGAACTGGCGGTGAAGGAGGTCCATCGCGTCGCCAAGATGGGCCTCAAGGGCCTCGAACTGTCGTGCTCGTGGGACATGGAGCCGATGTGGCACCCGAGCTGGGAGCCGTTCTGGCAGGCGGTCGACGAGGTGCAATTGCCATTGCATTTCCACACCTTCCCGACGACCCCGCCGCGCGCCCGCCAGGAGGCGCCGCAGGTCCGCCGCGCGGCGATGTTCACCGGGGTCTCGGCGTTCCAGATGGGGCTCATCCACATCATCGCCGGGATGATGGGGGCGGGCGTGTTCGAGCGCTATCCGCGTCTGCGCGTATCGTTCGGCGAGAGCGGTGCGGGTTGGCTCGGCTATGCGCTGCACCGCATGGATTTCGAGTTCGAGGACCGCTTCCGCGACCTGATGAAGCTCAAGCCCAGCGAATACTGGCGCCGCCAGTGCAAGGCGACCTTCCAGTTCGACCCGATCAGCGCCAAGCTGATCGACGAGATCGGGGTCGAGACCATGATGTGGGGCTCGGACTACCCGCACACCGACGGCATCTGGCCGGAATCCTCGAAATACATCGAGGAGCAATTCGCCGGCCTGTCGCCCGAAATCGTGCACAAGATCACCTGCGAGAACGCCGCCAAATTCTACGGCCTGATCAATTAGCATCGAGGGCTACGAGCGGCGGCGCACCCAGGCGCCGTCGCTGCCTTGCACGACGCCCGGTGGAGGCTGCGCGACGACATCCGGCCTGAGAATCAGGAAGGCCTAAACGGCAAGAACACGCCGTAAAAAACCGAAGCAATAATCAATAATGCAGCGAAAGCCTCACCGGGGTGTCGCGGTGGCGAAATCCTCGCTCGACGTCAGCTCACCGGTCGCAAAGGCGAGCGCCGCTGCGTTGATGAGCGACTGGGTGTGTGCCCGGGCCACTGCGGCGCGCGCCGTGGCGAGCCCCGTCTGCGCAGAGGTCGCGTCGGTCAACGTACCCACACCGTGCTCATAGGAATCACTGGCGCTGTGGAAGGCGGCCTCGGATGCGGTCTGCAGGGCGATGGCAGCATCGTATTGTTGCAGCCCGGTATCGACCTGGTCGTATGCGAGCGCCACCTCGCGCAAAGCCTGGTCGGTGCGCTCCTTCAGCGCCGCCGCCGCCTCTTCACGCTTCGACTGGGCGAGGCTCAACTTGTTCTGCAGCAATCCGCCTTCGTAGAGCGGCCATTCGAAGTTCAGCAACGCCGCGCCCTGCGGCTTGGTGACCGGGAAATAGGGTGAACCATTCACGCTGAGCTGACCGATATTCCCCTGCACGTTCGCGCTCAGCGAAACTTTCGGGAACAGAGCAGAGCGTGCGGCCGCGATTTCGGCATCCGACGCGCGCAGCTTCGCCACGTTGGCGAGGAGGTCGGGCCGCTGACGCAGCGCGTCGCTGAGCACGTCGTCGACCGCGCGTGCGGTGCGCGGCGGCAGCGGACGCGAGGACGCGTCCGCCACGCGCAGCTTGGTGGTCGGCGGCAGGTCCATCGCCGCAAGCAAGGTGTACATCGCGTCGTGCTGTGCAGTGTTGGCTTGCGCGAGATCGTACTGCGCCTGCGCCGTCGCACGCCGGGCGAGCTGCACATCGACGATGGTGTCGAGACCGCGGCCGAACAGCGCCTCGGCGGATTGCTGCACGACCTGTGCATCGGCCAAGCCTTGCCGCGCTGCGCGCACCGCGGCATCGGCGCCGTCCAATGTGAAGTACGCGCGGGCCACGTTGAAGATCAGTTGCTGATGCGCCGCCGTGAACGCCACGTTCCCGGCAATCGAAAGCTGCCCCGCCGCTTCGACCGCGGCTGCGCGGCTGCCGAAATCGAGCAGCAGATAGTTTACGGCGAGCTGCGGGATGAATTCCTGGGCGTTGTAGATGATGAAGCCTTGCGGGACGAAGTTGCTGGGGAACGGCGTCACGAAGTGCTCCACGCCGGCGATGGCGCTCGCCGTCAGCGCCGGAAGATAGGTGGCGCGCGCGATGCCGACATTGATCGCCGCCTGCCGCGCCTGTTCCCAGGCGACGCGCGTCGAAGGGTTGCGACGCTGGGCGATATCGATCAGCTCGACGAGCGAATAGACATGGTTGGGATCGATGTCGGCGGGCGACGGCAACTGGACTGCCGTGTTCTCCGGTACTGTGAACCGCTTGGCTCCGGCGGCGGGCGCAGGGGTTGCCGGCGCTTCTTTGGACGGCTCGAATTGCCAGGGGGTGTCGGGCGATGCCGGTGCCAAGTCGCTCGTGTCGTTGCAGGCGCTAAGCAACATGCATCCGGCCAGGGCGATGCCTCGAAACCTAGCCGGTCGCATGCAATGCGTCCCGGCCCGACGGCGCGGTCCCCCGCTGCGGTTGCGGACCAACCTCATCAAGAATTTTGCGGATGTCCTGGTGCAGCAGGCGGCACCACGTCCCGAGCGCCGTGTAATCATCACCGGGCCCGGATAAGGCCGGCGGTCGCGGTAGACCCTCTGACACCGCGCCTGCTCCCTCGCCGCTGCGCACCCACGACGCCGCTTGCCGGAACCACGCTGCCTGCGCCTGGTAATACGCGCGAAGCGCGTCGTCCATCGGCTGGGGAAGGTCGTGCCCGGCCGGGTCCGTGCGCAGATCGAGGATCGCCGAGACCGGGATGAACAGCCGACCGACCTCCTCCACGACAGCCAAGTCGATGGGCCGCCTCCCGACCGCGCGCTGCACCTCCCTCGTTTCGAACGGATCGTTGACCAGGACCGCGCGTGCCTGCGCGATCGCCTGCCCGAACGCCGTTTCGGCCGCGGACGGAGCGGATTGCGAAATCTCGACATCGGCTCGGGCGCCTAAACCCACCAGCACCGCCAGCTGCTCCAAGGCTCTGGCGAGGTTCGTGCGCACGACGTTGGCCACACTCACCGGCCAGATCGTCGTGAAGATCACGAAAATCACGGCATTGCCGAAGAGGATGCCGATCGTGCGGTCCCTGGCGGTATACATGTCGATCGTCGGGCCATATCCCTGCAGCACGACCAGGTAGAAGGCGAGCCCGATCTGCCAGCCGGCATAGGAGATCCGCTCACTGCCGTAGCCGACCCAGGCGGCGAGCAGGGTCACTGGTGCCAGCAGCAAGAACAGGTCGCCGAGATCGGTCATGTCAGGCATCAGCAGCAGGATCGCACCCAGGCCGAGCCCCGCGCCGATCAGGCAACCGACGAAGCGGAGCGTCGCTTTGTGCAGCGTCTCGCCGACAGTGCCGAGGGCGACGAAGAAACAGGTGATCACGCAGGTATGAATGCCCGGCCAGTCGGTCATGCTCATGACGAAGTAGCATGTCATCACCGCCAGCGTGACCTTGAGGGCGAAGCGAACATGCTCCGGGTTGCTGAACGCATCAGCCGCCAGCAGCCGTCGCGGCGCCTCCGCCGCCTCATTCGCTCCGCGCTCTGCGGCCGTTCCAGCCAATGTCTCCCGGATCGCTCGCAGTGTGCGCGAGATCGCGGCGGCCAGTGGTCGGGCGGCGCCCGTCGCGGTAATCGTGACCGGTTCGGCGCTTGGGGCTTCGCTGTCTTGGAGCGCGCGTTCTGCTTCACAACAGGCGCTCGCCGCCGCGAGAAGCGCTTTACGAGCGTCGCCCTCGATGCGCAGCCAAGAGAGCAGCAGGAGGCCGAGCCGGGCGATGTCGTCGATCAGCGAGGCGCCCCAGCCCGGGCGGGGATTGCCGCCGCGGAGCAGGCCGGCGAGATCCTGCAACTTGTGCAGCTCCGCGGTGCCTTCGAAGGCCTGGGCTTCGAGCCGGCGTTCCGCTCCCTTCTCGCCCGCGCAAAAGAGCGCTGCCGTCGCCAACCGCTCAGCCAGCGCATGGCGGAGAAGGCGTGCCGGGTCTCGCCCCGTCAGCAGGTTGGCGACAATCAGTAGTGCGATGGGCAGCGCAACAGCCAAGCTCAGCCAGAGGAGGAACCGCACCAGCGCTTCTTCCGGCGGGACGAAGAAGATCTCCGGCAACTCGAACTGCGGCGCGTTACCCGAGGTCGCAGGCTGCAGCGCAAGCCCGAACACCTGATCGCCCAAGGTCAGCCCGTCGGCGATGATGAAGCCGGCAACGAAGAACACCGGCCCCAACGGCGAGGCGCGCGAGAGCAACATCGCGCCAAAGGTCGTTATCGCTATCAGCGGAATACGGAGCGCCGGCTCCGACAGGCTGAGCACGAAGACCGCGATCGTCGTGAAAATCGCCAGCACAACGGCGATGCCTGCGGCCAGCGCCGTCCGCACGGTGGAGGCCGCCTCGCGACCCGACAGGAACAGAACAATATAGGCCGAGACGGCGATCTCCGGGATGCGGAACGTCTCCGAGATGGCCACCGCCGCCAGCACGACAACGACGATGCGCACCGAGTTCCCGAGACGGCCGGGGGCTGGACGCAGCTCGCGGCGCAGCAGTGCAACCAGGTTGCCGGCGTCGCCTTCGTCCACATCCGGCGGCGGGCCGCGATGCGCGGCGTGCGCCTTCATTTATCGATCACTATGACCGCCGTGGCACCATAGCGCATCAGGTCGTCTGGCGGCGCATCGAGCAGGATACGTACCGGGAAGCGTGCCGCGATGCGCACCCAGTTCAGGGTGCGCTCGACATGCGGGAGCCCGCCAAGCGTGGCGCTGACATCCGATGCGACACCCCAGCCGAGGCTGTCGACCTTGCCGCGCAGCAGGCGGTCTGGCTGCGCCATCACATAGGCGGTCGCGCGCTTCCCCGGCTCGATTCCCGCGAGGTCGGTCTCGCGGAAATTGCCGATCGCATACCAGTGCTCGGTGTCGATGATCGTGAACAGCGGGTGGCCGGTGGCGGCGAACTCCCCAGCGGCGATCTCGAGCGCGGTAATCCGGCCATCGCAGGGCGCGCGTACGACCGTTTTGCTCAGGTCGCGCTCCGCCAGGGCGAGTGTCGCGCGCGCGCCTTCCAACTCGGCCTCGGTGGGCTTGGTATTGGTGATGGCTTGGCGCGCCTCGTCCGCCTGCAGTCGCGCCTGCTGCAGGCCGAGCTGCGCGGTGCGCTGCGCCGTGCGCGCCTGATCAACCTGCTGGGCGGTGACAAAGCCGTGCCCGAGCAGGGGCTCCATCCGCGCTAGCGTGCTCGCAGCAAGAGCCCGCTGCGCCTCGGCGGTGTTGATGCCACTCGCGGCGGCATCGGCCTTGGATGTCTGCGCCGCGACCTGGTCAGCGGTCAAGGCGAGCTTCGCTTCCAGGCCGCGTACTGCAGCGCGGGCCTGGTCCACGCGCAATTGATAGGGTTCCGGGTCGATCCGGAACAACACATCGCCCTTGCGCACCGCCTGGTTGTCGCGCACGTCGAGCTCGACGATCCGACCGCTGACGTCCGGCGCCATGTGAACGAGGTCGGCCTGCAGATAGGCGTCGTCGGTGCGCGGCCGCTCGTCGATCCGGCGCGTCGCGAGGACCACGGTCGCGATGACGCCGACCAGCGCGACGAGGCTGACCAGGACGCCGAGCGCCTTTCGGACGGCCGGCATCGTTCAGTGACCAAACCAGAGAAGCCAGGTGAGCAACGTGGCGGACACCGCGAGGCCGGCGTAGGTCAACAGCGGGGCGACGACGTAGTCGTTGATGCCGGCCACCGCGAGGATCTGCCGGATGATTACGGCGGTGAAAATGCCGATCACCGCGCACAGCATCCAGGCAGGGAAGTAGGAGCCGAACAGATCCATTGTCGGCGCGTAATTGCACGCGGCGACGGGCAGCGGGATCGCAATTCGCCACAAGCCGAGCGGACCGTGGCGGTGTCGATCGCACCGGATCGACATGCCGCTCCCGGCAGCGGGCGAACTCCCACTCGAGAGATCCGAGACCGACATGCCGCCATCACCCGACATAATCATTCTCAAAATTAGCCTAAGCCAAGCGGGTCGGCGAGCCTGTAAAATTTTTTCAGGTGCGCTAATCGTCTCGTCGTCACCCCATTAACCCGCGGCAAACATCAAATCTTTACTCGTCGAACTGGACTGGGCGCGAATTTGTCGGCGGTGAGCTGCCTGTTTTGGTTGTAAGTCCGTTGCGCAACCGTCAGGCAGCCGTTTCGCGATCGAGCTTCGGTCACCGTGTTGCAGCGCTATAATGCGAGGCCCAAACTTAGGCAGGACGCTGCGTCATATCCGAAAAGAGGACGACACAGCTTCGCCCGGTCGAAGAGGTAATGACCACGCAGTATCCGCTTTTTTCGCTTATCGTAGATAACGTGCGAAAGTCGATCCGGGCCTGGCAGGATCGGGTCAGGGATTCGAGCTTGACGGCGCTGCTAGTTCTTGAACTCTGCGCCATCTTTCTCGCGGCGCCGCTGGCGGCGAAGGGGCTGCGGATAGCGAGGGCGGTCGCGGACGGGCTGGTTCTAGCGGTCCTCGCGATCATGGTTATGCTGTCGCATCGATGGGGCCCTATTGTCTTGATCCTGCTGGGGCTCGCAACTATCGCGGCAAGCTTACTACCGAACGCCGGATGGTCGCCCGTTTCAGCAACCGCTCTCCGCCGCGGCGGTGACATTCTCGCCTTCTCGGCTCTGGCTTGGGTAGTGGGACACGCGGTCTATGCTCCCGGCCGCATTACGTTTCATCGTCTACAAGGCGCGGTCGTACTCTATCTTACCTTCGCAACGATCTTTGCGTCGGTTTTTGGCCTGATCTGGGAGGTGAGCCCGGATGCCTTCGTTAATCTCCTCGCCCCGGTGGGCGGCCCTCAAGAAGTTTCGACGATGCTGTATTTCAGCATCACCACGCTGACCACGACGGGTTACGGGGACATCGTTGCGGTCGATCCGTTTGCCCGCAGCCTGGCCAATTTGGAGGCGCTCGTCGGCCAATTCTACCTCGCCATCACAGTTGCCCGCCTAGTAACGCTGGAACTCGCAGACCGACAGCGATGAATCCTCAACCACAATGACCGCAGCCGGGGCGCCACGTGGTGCGAGCTTCGAAATCCGCCCCCGAAGGGGACGCTCCTCAGCATAAAGATGTCATTGACGGGCACGAGGAGATTTCCTCATCCTGAGGAAGCCGGCCGCAGCGAGCGTAATGGAAGGGGAAGACCGTGCCCGAGCCGTTGATCTCAGCCGAGCGCTTTGCCTTTCTAGTCGAGCGTGCGGGGCTCAAGCTGAACCCCGAGCAGTTCGAGGAGCTGCGGCAGGGCTATCGCTTTGTCGAGCGGATGATCCGCACGGTGCGGCAGCCGCGCGACCGGGCTGCCGAGCCCGCGCACATCTTCGTGCATCCGAGATCCTGAGAACGCCGATGGATGCGGCCCTCCTGACCGTCGCCGAGGCGAGCCGCGCACTCGCCGAGGGAACCCTCTCGCCGGTCGCACTGACCGAGGCCTATATCGAGCGCATCGACGCGCTCGACGGCGAGCTCCATAGCTACGTGACCGTGCTTCCCGAAGCGGCGCTCGATGCCGCGCACAGCGCCGCCGGCGATATCGCCGCCGGACGCTCGCGCGGCGCGCTGCACGGGATTCCGATCGGCCTCAAGGACATCTACAAGACGCATGGCATCCGTACCACGGCAGGCTCGCGGCGCTACGAGCACCATGTGCCGGAGGAGAACGCGGAAAGCTGGGTGCGGCTGCGCGATGCGGGCGCGATCCTGCTCGGCAAGCACGAGACGCACGAGTTCGCGATCGGCGGCCCCGATTTCAGCCTGCCTTTCCCGCCGGCGCGCAACCCATGGAATACGGCGCATTATCCGGGCGGATCGTCGAGCGGCTCGGCGGCCGCCGTTGCTGCCGGCCTGTGTGCGGCGGCGATGGGGTCGGACACCGGCGGCTCGATCCGCGGACCGGCAGCCTATAACGGCATCGTCGGGCTCAAGCCGACCTACGGGCGGGTCAGCCGGCGCGGCGTCTTCCCGCTCTCCTACTCGCTGGACCATTGCGGTCCGCTGACCCGCACGGTCGAGGATTGCGCGATCCTGATGCAGGTCGTCGCCGCATACGACCCGAAGGATCCGGCCTCGGCGGATGTCCCGGTGCCGGATTACCGGGCGGCCCTCGCCACGCGGCTGGACGGTCTGACGATCGGGGTCATCCGACACTTCCACGAGCGCGACGCGGTAGCCGATTACGGCGCCGAAAGCGCCCCAAGTGCTGCTTATCTCGCCGCCTTCGACGCTGCTTGCCGCACACTGGAAGGCCTCGGCGCGCGCCTTGTTGACCTGCAGCTGTCGCCGCTGATCGATTATGTGCTCGCCAACCAGCTGATCATGCTGGCCGAGGCCTACGCGCTGCACGAGACCGATTTCCGCGAACGGCGGCATCTTTTCGGCCATCACATGTTCGCCCGCATCGGCCTTGGCGCGTTTTTGAGTGCCGCCGACTACGTCGAAGCGCTGCGCCGGCGGCGCGAGCTCGCTATTGAGTTCGCCCGCGCGCTGGAGAAGGTCGATGTCGCGGTGTCGGCGAACGCGACCAGATCGGCGCCGCGGATCGACGCAACTGCCGTCTATTCGGCCTACGAGCGCGCTTCCTATACGGCTCCTTACAATCTGACGGGCAGCCCCGCCTTATCAGTGCCGATCGGCTTTGAGGACGGGTTGCCGCTTGCCTTTCAGATCGCCGGCAAGCCGTTCGACGAAGCCGGAGTGCTGCGCGTCGGCTATGCTTTCGAACAGGCGATCGAGTTCCACCGCCAACGCCCCAGGATCGCGGCTTCCCTGCCACAGCACCGATAGACAGCGAGATCGCAATGAGCACGACAGAAGGCTTTGCCCATCCGGAATTCCTGGTCGAGACCGCTGCGCTGGAGCGCCGGATCGGCGAGCCCGGGCTCCGCGTCTTCGACTGCACAACCAACCTGATACCCGACCCAAAGACGACTTATCAGGCTGTGCCCGCACGCGAGGATTTCGAAAAGGGACACATCCCCGGTGCGCAGTTCATCGATCTGCAGGCCGATCTCTCGGATAACCGCCACCGCTTCCGCTTCATGCTGCCTTCTGCGGAGGGTTTCGCCGCCGCGATGAGCCGCTTTGGCGTCGGCGAAGGGACGCGCGTCGTGCTCTACAGCACCGCCAATCCCTGGTGGGCGACCCGGGTGTGGTGGTTGCTGCGCGTCTTCGGGTTTGACGATGCGGCGCTCCTCGACGGCGGCTGGCAGAAATGGCGCCGCGAGGGAAGGCAGGTTGAGACCGGCCCGGCCAAGGCGCCGGCACCCGGCCGCTTCGTCGTCCGCGAACCGCGCCCGCTGATGGTCGGCAAAGAGGTGGTGCTGCAGGCGATCGGCGACGGCGCGGTTTGCACCCTGAACGCCCTCTTGCCCGAGCAGCACGCCGGCACCGGCGGCAACAGCTACGGACGGCCCGGACGGATCAAGGGCAGCGTCAACCTGCCGGCAGCGCATCTAATCGATCCGGCGACCAACGCATTCCTGCCGGCGGCCGAGCTACGCCGGCGCTTCAAATCGGTCGGCGTCTTTGGCAAAGAGGTCATCACCTATTGCGGCGGCGGCATCGCGGCGAGCGCCGATGCTTTTGCGCTGGTCATGCTCGGTCACCCTGACGTCAAGCTCTACGACGCATCGATGAGCGAATGGGCGACCGACCCAACCCTGCCGATGGAAACCGGCTGACCACCCGATGGATTGCACGATCACGCCGCTTTTGGAGCACACCGGCGCCGAAGCCCGGGGCATAGACCTGACCCGGCCGGTCGACGAGGCAACTCGGGCGCGGCTCTATCAGGCCTTTGTCGATCATTCGGTGCTGGTATTTCGCGATCAGCATCTGACGCCGCCTCAGCTGCTCGCCGCGGTCCGGCTGTTCGGCGAGGTGTTTCCTCAGCACAATCCGCGCTTCGCATTGCCGGAATGTCCTGATGTCCATTACATCTCGAACCAGGACTTTTATCCCGACGGCCGGCGCTACATTCCAGGCGAGGGCTACCACACCGACCACTCGAACGCCGCCTGCCCGCCCAAGGCCACCGTGCTGCACGCGGTTCGCCTTCCCGACAAGGGCGGCGACACCCAATACGTCAACATGCACCTGGCCTATGAGGCGCTACCGGAGGAAACCAAGCGCCGCATCGATGCGCTCAAGGCGATCCATGTCTACCAGAGCCGCCACAGTGCGCGAAAGCTGATGGCGCTGAGCGAGGAAGACTGCGATCAAGTCCCCGACGCCGTCATCCATCCGATCGTGCGGACTCATCCGGAGAGTCGGCGCAAGGCGATATACATAAACCCCATTCGCATCGAAGGGATCGTCGGAATGGCGGATGGCGAGGCTCTGGCGCTGCTGGCCGAGTTGCTCGAGCATTCGACGCGGCCCGAATTCCAGTACCGCCATCATTGGCGGTCGGGCGATATCGTCATGTGGGACAATCGCTCGCTGCTGCACAAGGCCAACGGCGATTACGACATGAACCAAGTGCGCTACCTCTATCGCATTATGCTGAAGGGCGACGCGCCGGTGTGAAGACGATGGAACGGGCCGACCCACCCTGACACGGGGGGATGGGCCCGGGAACGACGCCTAGGCCGTCTTCTCGGCCGAACCTCGACGGGACGGCTGTTCATCCCGAGCGGCGGAAACTCCCCGAGCCCGGCCTCGACCGAATAATACGCCGATCTTCTGCCGCCACTTTTAGCTCAGTATTTAGGTAAATGCCGGTTCTTTAGCATAGATCTTAGACAATATCCAAGAACAACCAATTAAAAATGGTAGAGAAAGGTTTCGATCGAGTTGGAAATTTTTAAGTTGTTTACCAACTCTCTTCAATCTCCGAGGCGGCGAAGAGCCGGATCGAGCGCGCGCCGGCCGAGCCATCGAGTCTGCGGGATGGTGCGAATTGCTCCGGCCGCTGCCCGATATTTCGGAGATATGCCGAATGACGATGCACGGAGCGAGCGAGAGTTTGGTTGAGGCAGTTGTCGACAGGCACCGATTTGCCATGCCCCGCCTGCCGCACGTCAGTTTGACGCTTCGCTTGTTTATTCTCGTGGTGATCGCCGTTTTGCCGGCGATCGCGATCCAGGCCTACAATGAGTACGAGCTGCGAAAGGCGCGCGAGGCCGATATCCGGCAGCAGGTCATCCAGATCACCAAGCAGTTTGGCGAGGAAATCGGGGAGCTGCGGGAAGGGGCGCGTCAATTGCTGCTGGCACTCGGCCAGCTCCCCGAGGTCAGGTCACAGGAGACCGACGCCTGCAGCGCACGCTTCGCCGCATTGAAATCCCAGTACGCCAATTACAGCCTGCTCGCTGCGGCTGACTCAGAGGGCAGAATATTTTGCTCGAGCGCGCCAACCGCCTATACGTCGGTCGCCGATCAACCGTTCTTCAAGCGTGCCATGGCGAAAGACGGGCTCGCGGTCGGCAATTACTGGGCCGATCAGGCGACCGGCCAGCGAATGATCCACTTTGCGCTCAAATTCGATGGCGGCGCCGGCCGGGCAGCAGGTGTCGTATTCGCCGGACTGGACCTGGGCTGGCTCTCCGAGCACCTCAAGGAGAGAGGGCTCTCCCCGACGTCATCTATCCTGATTGCCGATCGCGAGGGCAACATCATCGCTCGGCTGCCAAATCCCGAAGCGCTGATCGGAAAAAACATGAGGAAGAGCCATGAAGCGATCATGGACGGGGATAGGGCGGGATGGGAAGAGGCGATCGGCGTCGATGGCGAGACGCGAATTTTCGGATACGTGCCGGCCGCTCTGCCTCCGCGTGACTTCTTCCTCAGCGCCGGCCAATCGAAAGCCGAAGCCTTTGCGGCAATCGACGACGCCACCAGGCGAGGGGTCGCGCTGATCATTGTCGGCCTCCTCGCGGCGACGGTGGCGGCGATCGTCGGCGCGCGCCGATTTTTTCGCGAACCGATCAAGGGCTTGCTCGACGTGGCCACGGAATGGCGTAACGGGAATGACAGCGCCCGCGCCCGGGTACGAGATCCCGGGTCGGAGATTGGCCATCTCGGGGCCGCTTTCAACGCGATGGCCGATGCCCTCGCGGCCCGCCACGCGGCGCAAAGGCGCGCCGAGGAAGAGTTGCGTCACCTGAACGCAACGCTCGAATCTCGGGTCGAGAGGCGCACGATCGAATTGGCCAATGCCAATAAAGCAAAGTCGATGTTCCTCGCCAATATGAGCCATGAGCTGCGCACGCCGCTCAACGCGATCATTGGTTTCGGTGAGATGATGCAGCATCAGATCCTGGGGCCGATCGGCGTTCCCGCTTACCATGAGTACGCCCAGCACATCCACCAGAGCGGCACGCATCTGCTCTGCCTTGTTGAGGAAATACTCGATCTCTCGAAGGTGGAAGCAGGAAAGCTCGAGATCGAACGGGCACCGACCGAGCCGGGCACAATGCTCGCCGAGAGCCTTGTGATGCTGGGTCCCACTGCGGAAGCGGCCAAAGTCGCGATCGTTGTCGATGGAGACCCGTCGGCTTGGCCTGTATTCGATGGCGACGGGGTCAAGCTCAAACAGGTATTTGTCAACCTTCTCGGCAATGCGATCAAGTTCACGCCCGCGGGCGGGCAGGTTACCGTGTCGGGTGAGGCCGACGACGCCCGGTTGCAAATCCGCATCAGCGATACCGGGATCGGCATGCGGGCCGAAGAGATTCCGCTGGTCGTGCAGCCTTTTTATCGCGCCGCCTCGGCCTATGATGCCAAGCACCAAGGCGCCGGGCTCGGATTGCCTTTTGCCAAGGCCGTGGTCGAGCTTCATGGCGGCACCCTCGTCATCGAGAGCCGCTTGGGATCGGGTACGACGGTCACAGTCACCCTGCCTCTGGCCGCCGAGACCGGCGCGGCAGCGTGACCACGCTCGGTGCAACGATCCGGAACGAGCAGACGCCGCCATCATATGGTCCGGTCGACGGCCTCGGTCGGAGGCCGCGCCGGGCTCGATGCGACGGCCCAGCTTATTCCCCAACCGGCCAGCGCAATCGCCGCTGAGACTGTCAGGTCGACCGCGAAGCCGCCGAGCCGGACGGCTTGCCCGCCAATCAGAGATCCGAGCGATATGCCGAGAAAGAGCGCGCTGTTGTTGCAGGCCAGAACGGTCGCCCGGCGCGCCGGGAAGTCGATGGCAAGATTGCTTTGCTGTGCCGCAAAGAACACCTGCGCCACCGCCGAAGCCAGCCCGAAGGCCAGATCGACGAGCACGCCCTCATGAAGCGCAAGCCGCAACAGGAGAAGGCACGCGCACAAGCCCGCAAGGCTGATCCCGCTCGTCGGCTTCGCTCCGAGGAAATCCGCCATGCGACCGCCTATCAAGATCCCGCAGATCGCTCCGCATCCGTAGAATGAAATCGCTTGGGCGATTTGACCGTTCGAAAAGCCCGATGAGGTGAGGCCGACACCCAGATAGACGTAGACGCCGTAAAGGGCTGTGCTCCACGCGACCGTCGGGGCAAGTCGCGGGGCGAGAACGGCCATTGTCAGAGCGCCGGGCGGCGCCGCGATGGCGCCGGTTGCCGGCTCGTCCGGCCAGGCACGACCGTTGATCCAACCCAACAATAGGCTGAAGGACCCGAGGGCGGCGAAGACGCCCGGCCAGCCGATGGCGGCACCCATCAGCCCACCGAGCGATGCGCCGAGCGACAGCGATGTCAGCAGTCCCGACACGGCCAGCGCCAGCCAGGTAGCGCGTCGATCAGGCGGCGCGATGCGACTTACGAAAGCGTAAACGGACGGCGCTACGCCCGCTGAAGCGGCTCCGGCAACGAGTCGTGCTGCGAGCAGCCAGCCGAGATTCACGGCCGCGGCGGTCAGCAGATTGGCGGCGGCGAATGCATAAAGGCAGAGGGTCAATATTCGTCGACGGCCGACGCTGTCCGCTAAATGGCCGAGGACCGGCGCGCTGATCATATAACTTAGCGCAAATACGGTGACGCCCAGTCCTGTCAGTGCGGGCGAAATATGCAGATCGCCGGCGATCAGGGGCAGTAGCGGGGAAACGACGAACAGATCCGTCCCGACGAGGAACATGGTAATCCAGCTGAGCGCCAATTTGGCCGCGGGCCCATTCGTGATCACGCTCATCCGCCGAGCAACTCCATTCGCGCCGACCGGACCGGGCGCGCGGGCAGACCCTATGCATTTTCGATAAATGAGCGGTTAATTCAGCGCCGGCGAGCGTACCCTTTATCCGCCAGTCCGGTCTGCGCGATCGCCGCCGCCATGGGCAGCCTTTAACGTTAATTTTACACACTGGTCATAGTGTCCGACATCATCGTTGATCCGCTTGGACGATCGCGTGAAAGAGGAAGGTATCACCATGACACTGCATGGCAGACCGGCAGACCGGAAATCGGATTGCGCCGAGGCGAGCCTCTCTACGATCGAGGAGTTCCCCGGCGCGATGACGGCCATGCTCGAGGAACACCGGCCGTCACGAATGCCATTCTTTGGACGTCTGGCCGCAATGCCACGCGCCGCGGTTAGCGACCCATGCTTCCTGGGCCAGATCCATTTCATCTATCAGTCGGCCATGCACGCTACCCGAGCGGCAGTCTATTACCTGCCTCACCTCGACAGTCCGGCGTTGCGCAAGCGCAAGCTCCAAATTTTTGTCGACGACGACGGTTTACCGGGTGGCGATACGCACCACTATCAGCTGACGCGTGCCTTTCGTAACATCGGTGCAAAATGTGTGCTTGATGACGAAGAATTCGGCGATCCCGAAGAGCTGTGCCGCCACCTCGAAGGAGAAGCCGCGCATTTTGTGCGCATCGCGCGGACACTGTATGCACGCTCGCTCGGGCCGTGGTGCGCTATCGAGACGATGTCGGTCGATTGGATGCAAGCGCTCGCCGAGGCCCTTTCCGTTCATTTCCCGCAGTTCAAGCACGAACCATACTTCGAAGAGTGCTTCTCACACATGGTCGAGGAGCGCCATGCCGCGGAAGCCCTCGAGGTGACGCAATCGATCCTCCAAAAACGACCCGAGCTGCTCACAGAGACGTGGCGCGACGCCAAGACCATCGCCGAGGCGCTCGACGGGGTATGGACCCAGTTGGACAGGATCGCCCAGAGCGCGAGCAATTGTCATGGCGGTATCGTTCACACTTCATTCAATGTGGTTTGATCGGCTAGAGCTGGGACATCACCTTGCCCCTTGAACCGCCGTCGCGGGAACACGCCGGGATTCGGCCGTGCTCCAACATCGGGTCGAGTAGGAAGAGGCTCAGTAAAGCCGGAAAACTTAATCGTCGGTTTGCCGGCGCCTGCCGCAGCCAAGCAGAGACTTAGCTTACCGGGCCGCCGTAGTAGGCCATCAGTGCGGCCAGCGTCAGCGCGACCATGCGGTTTGCGGCGCTTACTCGGGTCGGGCGCTCCAGTGGGAGCCAAGGAAATTCCGGGGAGCCAGCCCGGTGGCGGTCTACCATATCCGGCTTCGTGATCGCATCCCGTCTGGGCCATGTTGCCTCCGCCATTTTCTCGAACGCCGATGCGGCTGCCAATCTTGCGCAGACCGAGCTTGTGCCGATATAGCTCATTCCGGGTTTTCGACGACCACGGGCGGAGGTTCGGGCTCCGAAATGCGTTGTGTCACTGTCGTGGGGAATTCCGGACGCGACCTCGCCGCGGCTCTGCTCGTCTTCCCGGCAGCGCTCGGGCATAGTGACTCCGATGCAGCAGCGTGCGGCGATTACTCAGGATCTCGTCCTCGTCGGCGGTGGGCATGCTCATGTCCATGTGCTGAAGAGCTTTGGCATGCGACCGGCGCCCGGTGTGCGCGTGACGCTGGTCGCCCGCGACGTCGAGACGCCCTACTCGGGCATGCTGCCCGGCTATGTCGCCGGGCATTACTCGTTTGAAGCGTGCCACATCGATCTCGGCCGGCTCGCGCGTTTCGCCGGCGCTCGGCTGATCCGTGACGAGGCGATCGGCCTCGACCGGAGTGAGCGCTCTGTCCTCACCCGCGCCCATCCGCCGATCCGCTGGGACCTGTTGTCGATCGACATCGGTTCGGCGCCGCGGACCGACGATGTCCCCGGTGCGGCCGAGCACACGATCGCCGTCAAGCCGATCGCCCGTTTCGCGGTGCGCTGGGAGGCATTGCTCGCCCGCGCCCCCGACCTGCCGAGCCTGCGCCTCGCGGTGGTCGGCGCCGGCGCCGGCGGCGTTGAGCTTGCGCTCTCCGCGCAATATCGGCTGGCCCGGCTGCGCGGCGGTGCGGTCGAAGTTGCGCTCGTCACCCGGGACGCATTGCTGCCCTCGCACAATCAGCGCGTCCGCCAGCTCTTCGAGCGGATACTCGCCGAGCGTGGGATCGCCGTGCTGTCGGGCAGCGAGATCGTCCGGGTCCGACCAGGCTCGCTGATATGCTGCGACGGCAAGCGGGTCGATTTCGACGAGGCGCTCTGGGTGACCGAGGCGGGGGCGGCACCCTGGCTCGCGGAAACCGGGCTGCCGCTCGCTGCGGGCGGCTTCATCGCGATCGACGAAACCCTGCGTTCGACCGGCGATCCGCGGATCTTCGCCGCCGGCGACGTGGCGACGATGATCGCCCATCCGCGCGAGAAGGCCGGTGTCTACGCGGTCCGCCAGGGCCCGCCGCTCGCCGCGAACTTGCGCCGCGCGCTCGCCGGCAAGCGGCCGCGCCGCGCTATACCGCAGCGGCGCGGGCTGGCGCTGATCGGCACCGGCGACGGGCACGCCGTCGCCTCGCGGGGGCCGCTCGCAGCCTACGGCGCCTCGTTGTGGCGCCTCAAGGACTGGATCGATCGGCGTTGGATGCGGCGCTACCGCGAATTGCCGGAAATGACCGCGGAGGAGGGGGAAGACCCGATGCGCTGCGGCGGCTGCGCCGCCAAGGTGCCAGCTGCGGTGCTCGCACGCGTCATGGAACGGCTGCAGCCGGCGGCGAGCGACAGGGTGATGATCGGGCTCGGCAGCCCGGACGACGCCGCACTTATTGCCTTCCCCGGTGCGCCGCCATTGCTGCAGACCGTCGATTTCTTCCGCGCGATGGTCGACGACCCCTATCTGTTCGGACAGATCGCCGCCAATCATGCGCTCGGGGACATCTACGCGATGGGGGGCATGCCGGAGACCGCGCTCGCCATCGCCACCCTGCCGCCGGCGCGCCCGCCGATCATCGAGCACGACCTCTTTCACATGCTGCGCGGCGGGCTCGACGTGCTCGAAGCGGCGGGAGCGGTGCTGGTCGGCGGACACAGTGCCGAGGGTGCCGAGCTGGCTCTCGGCTTTGCCGTGACCGGGCGATCGCGGCCGGGGAAGCTGTTGCGCAAGGGCGGGCTGCGCCCCGGCGACCGGCTGATCCTGACCAAGTCGCTCGGCACCGGGGTGATCCTCGCGGCCGATGCGCGCGGAATTGCGCCGGCGCGCGTCGTCGAGGGCGCGATTGCGACGATGGTGCAATCCGCGTCAGCCGCCGCCTCCTGTCTGCTGGCATATCGCGCCACTGCTTGCACCGATGTGACCGGGTTCGGCCTCCTCGGCCACCTTCTCGAAATGCTGCGCGCCTCCGATATGGACGCCGTGCTCGATCCCGAGGCGGTCCCGGCGCTCGATGGTGCTTTGTCGCTTCTCGACCGCGGCATCACCAGCTCGCTGCATGCGGACAACATTGCGGCATTGGCCGCTCTCGCCCCCGGCGCGACAAACCCGACCGATGCGATCACGGCTTTGCTGATCGATCCGCAGACAGCCGGCGGCCTGCTCGCCGGCGTTCCCGCCGATCGCGCGTCGGCTTGCCTTGCGGAGTTGCGCGGGCTCGACTACCGCGCGGCCGAGATCGGCTTCGTCACTCACGCGGTCGGCGGCGTGCCAAAGGTCCAGCTCGAGCGGGGAGCGATCGAGGCGCTCCCCGAGCCCATCATCGCGTCATGACGGAGCGTCGTGCGGGACTGCCCGCCGTCGATCGCGTGTTGCGATCCGGTGAGGGTGGTGCGTTGATTGCGCAATACGGGCGGCCGCTGACCCTCGAAGCGGTGAGGATGGCGCTGGCCGAGCGGCGCCGTTGCGGTGCCGCCGCCTCGGTAGCGGCGATTGCCGAAGCGAGCGCCGCCTCGCTCACCCGGATCATGCAGCCCTCGCAGCGCCGCGTCTTCAACCTGACCGGTACCGTATTGCACACCAATCTGGGGCGTGCGCCGCTGCCGGAGGAGGCGATCGCCGCCGCCGCTGCGGCAATGCGCGACCCAACGACGCTCGAATACGACCTTGTGAGCGGCAGGCGCGGCGAGCGCGACGACCATGTTGCGGGCTGGCTGACGCGATTGACCGGGGCCGAGGCGGCGCTCGCCGTCAACAACAATGCCGCCGCTCTGGTGCTGGCGCTGAATACATTGGCGGAAGGACGCGAGACGATCGTCTCGCGCGGCGAGCTGATCGAGATCGGCGGCTCATTCCGCCTGCCCGACATCATGGCGCGCGCCGGCACCAGGCTGCGCGAGGTCGGGACGACGAACCGTACTCACCTCGCCGATTTCGCCGCGGCGATCGGTCCACAGACCGGGCTCGTCCTCAAGGCGCACACCAGCAACTTCGCGATCCAAGGTTTTACCGCCGCGGTGCCCGCGGCAAAGCTCGCAGCACTTGCCCGCGAGCACGAGATACCATTCGTCGAAGATCTCGGCAGCGGCTCACTGGTCGATCTCGCGCGCTGGGGATTGCCGCACGAACCGACCGCCGCGGAGGCGCTGGCGCAGGGGGCCGATCTCGTCACCTTTAGCGGCGACAAGCTGCTGGGCGGCCCGCAAGCGGGGCTCGTCGTCGGCCGCGCGGATCTCGTCGCGCGGCTCGCGCGCAACCCGCTGAAGCGCGCGCTGCGCCTCGACAAGATCCGCCTCGCCGCACTCGAAGCGGTGTTGCGCCTTTACGCCGATCCCGATCGGCTCGCCGAGCGCCTGCCGACGCTACGCCTGCTCGCCCGTTCCCTGGACGCGATCGCGAGGCTTGGGAAACGCCTCCTGCCGGCGGTCGCGCACGCGCTCGACGGCGTCGCCCAGGTCAGCCAGGTCGAGACAAAAAGCCAGATCGGCAGCGGCGCATTGCCGGTGTCGCTGTTGCCGAGCACCGCCTTGGTGCTGCAACCGATCCTCGGGTCCGGCGCCGCCGTCGAGGCACTGGCCCAAGCCCTGCGGCGGCTGCCGATCCCGGTGATCGGTCGCATCGAGGCGGGTCGCGTCCTTCTCGACCTGCGCTGCCTTGAGGACGAGGCGGAGTTCGTCACCCAGCTTTCGGCGCTGTCCGACCTGAAGCCATGATCCTCGCCACGGCAGGACATATCGACCACGGCAAGACCGCACTCGTGCAGGCGCTGACCGGAGTCGACGCCGACCGCCTGCCGGAGGAGAAACGCCGCGGGCTGACAATCGATCTGGGCTTTGCCTATGCGACGTTGCCCGACGGCACCGAACTCGGTTTTGTCGATGTTCCGGGGCACGAGCGCTTTCTGCCCAACATGCTCGCCGGCGTGCTGTCGATCGATCGGGTATTGCTGGTCGTCGCTGCGGACGACGGGCCACGCCCGCAGACATTGGAGCATCTCGACATCCTCGAGCTGATTGGCGTCGCAGAGGTAACCGGGGTCGTCACCAAGATCGATCGGGTGGAGCGAGACCGCACCGACACGGTCGTCGCGGAGGTCGGGGCTCTGCTCGCTGCGGCAGGGTTTGCCGGAAGTCCGATCTTTCCGGTGTCGAGTCGCAGTGGCGACGGGGTCGCGGCATTGATCCGGCATCTCCAGGAGAGCGCCCGCATTGCGGTGGCCAACCGCGCCGCGTCGCTCCCCGCGGGCCTCTTCCGCATGCCGATCGACCGCGCCTTCAGCTTGCCTGGGATCGGGCTCGTCGTGACCGGTACGGTAGCCTCTGGCGCCGTCGCGGTCGGCGACCGGCTGGCGATCAGCCCGCGCGACGTTCCGGTGCGCGTCCGCGGGCTGCATTCGCAAAACCGGCCGGTGGAGACCGTCGTTGCCGGCGAGCGCTGCGCGATCAATGTCGCCGGATCGTTTCCCGAGGGAGGGGAGCCGGCCCGCGGCGACTGGATCTTGGCGGCGGAACGGCATGCGCCCGCAAGGCGGCTCGATCTCCTGGTGCGGGCGTCGCGTTTTGCCGAGGCGCCGCTGCGCGATGGGCTGCCGGTGCATCTCCATCTCGGGACGGCCGATATCGTCGGCCGATTGGCGGTGCTCGGCTCTCGGGCGATTGCTCCCGGCGAGAGCGATTTTGTCCAGATCGACCTCGAACACCCTGTCGGCGCGCTCTTCGGCGACCGCGCGGTGGTGCGCGACCATGCCGCCCGGCACACGCTCGCCGGTGGGCGCGTCGTCGACCCGTTTCCGCCGCGCCGCGGCCGCCGGCTCCCGGCGCGGCTCGCGGTGCTCGAGGCGACCGCCGAAGCCGATCCGGCGCAGGCTCTCCTCAGACTGTTGGACGTCCAGGGCCTCGTCGATCTGCCGCAATTTGCGCTGGCGCGAAATCTGACGCCCGCCGAGCTCGACGCGCTGACCGAGGGCGGCGCGTTTCTGCGAGTCGGGCCGGCGCGCGCGGCGGTTGCCGTCACCCCGGATCGCCTGGCTACGATATGCGACAAGATCGTCGCGGCACTCGCCGGATCGCATCAGGCGCAGCCCGATGCGCTCGGCCCGAGCCAGCCGGCTCTGTTTGCCCAACTGCGCGCGTTGGCGCCCGAGGCGGCGCTCGAGGCGGCGCTCACCGCGGCCGCCGCAGCAGGCCGCGTCGTGCGCGAAGGCGCGCTGTGGCGATTGCCCGAGCATCGGCCGCGGCTCACGCAGGCGGATGAGCGGTTGTGGGAGCGTGTTCGCCCGCTGCTCGTCGTCGAGGATCTGCGCCCGCCACGGGTGCGCGAGCTCGCCGTGACACTCGCGCTCGAACCGGTGGCGGTCGAGCGGTTGCTCAACCGCGCCGAGCGGCTGGGCCGCGTCGCTCGGGTTGCCGACAATCGCTATTTTTTGCCGGAAACCCTGGCGCGCCTCGCCGAGATCGCCCAGGAGCTCGCCGAGGGCTCGCCCGAGGGCACCTTCAGCGCAGCGACCTTCAAGGACCGCTCCGGTGTCGGGCGCAACCTGACAATTCGCATCCTCGAATATCTCGACAAGATGGGAGTGACCCGCCGGCAAGGCGACGTGCGCACTATGTTGCGCGGCGGCGAGGTGTTCAGCTAGACCGGGCTGCGCGCGAGAGGTGTCGTCCCCTGCGGGATCGACCCCGCCTCTTCTGCTATTTGCCCGACGAGAGCCGATTGCTGGTACTTAACGTCGGAAATTCGGGTGCTTCGCCGATGAGGCTCGGTCGAGCGGTGCCTGACAACTGACCAGCGAAGCGCTCAGCAAACGCCTCCGCCTGATCAACCGCTCCAAATACGACGGAGACAAACATGCCATCGCTGGTGCGACGACACTTGAAGACGGACGTCTCGCATCGATGATCGTCGAGCCACAGCCGCATCGCACTCATTTTCTCAGGAAGATCCTCTGGGTCCAGCCTGAGCTCAACTGTCGGCATTTCCTCAGCTCACTATCGGAATGCAACTACAGCATTAACGCAGAAGGCGAACCATCTGTTCCTATGCCGCAAGTTTTGAAACGGACTGGAAAACCGCCGGCTTCTTGTCCATCCTCAACTCTATTTGCGTCTCCATTGGGCCCAAGTTCGTGTCACGCTGTTTACGTAACGGTCTCTCGGGTAACCGCCCAGACGCAAAATTTACAAAAAATAACAACTTTTCGTTGGCAGGCCACACGGTATTCATCGAGGGATTACAGCACAAGTCCACATTGGGCTCATCGGGTGGCCTTGGCCTGGCCGGGGTCGGAACTGCGGAGGTGAGCTCGATGAGCGATTTTGCTCGGCTGCTCGAAGTGGAGATCCCCCGCCTGCGGCGCTATGCCCGTGCACTGACCCGCGACCGGGTGCGGGCCGACGATCTGGTGCAGGAATGTCTCGTCCGTGCGATCGCCAAGCAGCATCTCTGGCAACCCGGAACCGATCTGCGCGCCTGGCTCTTTACGATCCTTCACAATCAGCATGTCAATGAAGTCCGCCGCTCGCTGCGCGAGGGGATCAAGGTCACGGTGGAAGGGGTCGCGCCCACCCTTACAGTGGTTTCCGACGCCACCGCATCGCTGCAGCTTCGCGACCTCGAACGGGCGATCGCCGCCCTGCCTGCGGGGCAGCGGCAGGTGGTCCTGCTGGTCGGTCTGGAGGGGCTCAGTTACGAGAAGGTTGCCGCTATTCTCAACGTCCCGACCGGCACCGTTCGCTCGCGCCTGTCGCGCGGCCGCGACACGCTGCGGCAGCTGATGGGTATGAGAGGGAGGGCTGCCGAGCGTGCGACCGGCAAGCGGGCCGAGAGGGGCGGAGACGCTCGCCGGGCGGCTTGATCCATTCCCGGTGATTGAGCCTTCTGGCGCTGAGTGAGTTAAAAATCGCCGCTGCCCTCGACGATGCTGGAAAAGAGCCAGCGCGAGGGTCGAGCCACAAACGATTTATTGCGGCGCCGGTTTTGGATCAATACCCGACTGGTACGTCCCAGATCCTCAGCAAGTCAATGAGGGCCCACCGCAACCAAGTAGCGGTTAGCTGTTCGCCTTAGAGGCGGTAGCCTCGGCGGTAGGAACGTCTGTCGGGCCGACCTCGACAAATCGCGATTTGACTTCCTCGATTTCGGATTCCGATTTGTCTTCCAGGCTTATCAGCGAATTTCGGGCGGTCTGGCTGACCCTGATCAGCTCGTCGAGCTTCAACTGGAGCGCCCGGGTATCGCGTATCTGGGTGTTCTGGATAATGAAGACCATCAGAAACGTGACGATCGTCGTCCCCGTGTTGATGACGAGCTGCCAGGTATCGGACCAGCCGAAGAGTGGACCGGACAGAGCCCATACGACCACGGTCAAGAGCGCCAGCGCGAACGCGATCGGCCGTCCGAGTTGCCGCTCCATCCACCGCGCGAATTCGCCGAAAGGCGAGCGCTCCAGCTGTCCGTCGCCTCGGTGGTTCACGACGGTCCGGCTAGCCATTCGCCACGCGCCGGCGGGCCAATCACTGCGGACTGCAGCCGCCTCTATATTCGTCCCATCACTAGGAGGATGATCACGATCACGAGGAGGAGACCGAAGCCGCCGCTCGGGTAATAGCCCCAGCCGCCGCTATAGGGCCAGGTCGGCAGTGAGCCGACCAAAATGAGGATTAGGATGATCAGCAGAATCGTACCAAGCATTTTGACACCGTTGCATGATGATTGTCCACCGTCGCGAACGTTGTGCGTTCAAGCAAGTTCCACGCGATCAGCGAGCGCAGCGGTCAATGCCTGCGCTAGAATCGCTAATCGCTCCTTCCTCTCGTCCCCAAAGGAACCGCGTCCCATCCAAACTCGTTACCTCGCTACCAAACCAAGGTAAGGAGTTGCGCGATGGGAAGAGGAATATTGTTGTGGCTGCTGGGGATCCCGATCCCGGTGATCATCCTACTGTACGTGTTCCACGTCGTCTGATGAGGAGCCGCGACTGACGGATTGGAACCGTCGTCAATAACGCGTGTTTGACCGATGTACTGACCTGTACGAGGAGCAACACAAATGTCGAAAATCACCACGATGGTAGCAGTTGCGGCGATCCTCGCCGCGGCAGCGCCCATGGCGAACGCACAGACGAGCCCGGGCCACGAACGGTATGCTGCTGTGACGAGCACCGCGCCCAGCGAGATCATTCAGCCGGACCAGATCCGCGCCAGCAAGATGATCGGCAGCGCCGTCTATGACGTGCAAAACCGCAAGATCGGCAAGGTCGAGGACTTGGTCCTCAATAAAGACGAGCACAGTCTCCGCAGTGGTCGTCGATGTCGGGGCGTTTCTCGGGATGGGCGGCAAAAACGTCGCCGTCAGACCGAGCGACATCAAGACCAACAATAATCGGCTGACGCTCGACCTTAGCAAGGAGCAACTGCAGCGGATGGCTTCCTACCAGCTCGAGAACGAGAACACCGGCGCCGGGACTTCGACGTCACCGGTCGAGGGCGGACACCTCGGCACGGGCACCGGCACCCCACGCTAAGCGCCACGAAGCGAAGGCGCGAAAGGCGGCCGGGCGAAGTGACTTCGCCCGGCCTCGCCGCGTTTTTGGATAAGAGAACCGGACTCAGATTTTCGTCGGAGCCCAGGGAACCCCGTCACGGCTTGGGTGTTCGGTCAAAGGCGGGCGCCTTACGAGGATGAAGCGATAGGGGTAGAAAAAGCAGAGCTTCGCGTATACGGGGTCACGATTATTCCTCTCCCGACGCATCGGCTTTGCCGGGTCACCATTCTCGGGACATGTGGTGGACCGCTGCGGTACGGAGATTGTAAGATGGCGTCGATGGCAGCATCCAGGTTGGCATTCTGACCCACGCTTTGGCCGACCAGGAAAGCCGAAGCCTGCCGACGACGAACGTCGCGACGATTGGGACCGTGAGGTGTTGGAGGCATTGCCCGCGGCGCTTTACGCCACGGACGCCGCCGGTCGAATCACCTTCTTTAATCAGGCTGCCGTCGAATTCGCCGGTCGTAAGCCGGAGCTCGGCAGCGATCGATGGTGCGTCTCCTGGCGCCTCTACTGGCCCGACGGCAGGCCAATGCGGCATGACGAATGCCCCATGGCGATCACGCTGAGGGAGGATCGGCCGATCAGGGGCCAGGAGATCATCCTGGAGCGCCCCGATGGTACGCGCATCCCGATCCTACCATATCCGACGCCGCTGCATGACGCGTCCGGCAAGCTCATCGGTGCGGTGAACATGCTCATCGACATCACCGACCGCAAGAATGCCGAGCAATCTCTGAATAATCTCAACCAGACGCTCGAAGAGCGCGTCGAGGAGCGCACACGGCAGGTGGAAGAGACATTCGGCAAGCTGCACGAGACCGAGCGCCGCTTCCGCATGCTGGTCCAGGGGGTCACGGATTACGCGATCTTCATGCTCGATCCCAAGGGCGTCGTGACCAACTGGAATCCCGGTGCCTGGCGGATCAAGGGTTACCGGGCCGATGAGATCATCGGTCAGCACTTCTCCCGTTTTTACACCGCGGAGGACCGCGCGAACGGCTTGCCGCAGCGGGCGTTGGCAACCGCCGCGCAGGAGGGCAGGTTCGAGGGGGAGGGGTGGCGGGTTCGCAAGGACGGCGAGCGCTTCTGGGCGAGCGTGGTCATCGACGCGATCCGCGACGATGCCGGCGAGCTCATCGGCTTTGCCAAGGTTACCCGCGACATCACCGAGCGCCGCAAGGTGCAGGAGGCGCTGGTCGAAAGTGCGGAGATGGCGCGCGGCATTATCGATACCGCACTCGACGCCTTCGTGCAAATGGACGATGACGGCATAGTGCTGGAGTGGAATCCACAGGCCGAGGCGATCTTCGGATGGTCCAGAGCGGAGGCGGTCGGACGTCGCCTCGCGGCGCTGATCATCCCCCCGGCGCGGCGAGCCTGTCACCAACGAGGGCTCGAGCAGTTCCTGCGGACGGGAGATGGGCCGATGTTGGGGCGGCGCGTGCAGCTCCAAGCGCTGCGGCGCGATGGCGCGGAGATCACGGTCGAGTTGAGCGTCAACGCGCGGCAGCACGGTCAACGCTGCGTCTTCAACGGCTTCATGCGCGATGTGACCGAAAAGCTCGCTGCCGAGGCGCAGCTTTTTCACGCACAAAAGATGGAGACGATCGGCCAGCTCACCGGTGGGGTAGCCCACGACTTCAACAACTTGCTGACGGCGATCATTGGGAATTTGGAGGTTCTGGCAGCAACGGTGCCAGAGGGGAGTTCAGTCAGCCGCTCCCTCGAAGCAGCGCTCCGCGCCGCGTGGCGAGGTTCGAGTTTGACCGAGCACCTGCTCGCCTTCTCTCGTCGCCAGGAAATCCGTCCGGAGATCGTCAACATAGACCGTCTCGTACGCGATCTCGTATTCCTGTGCCAGAAAACGGTCGGCGAGGCGATAGAAATCGAGGTTCGCTCACAAGAGGATCTCTGGACGTGCCGCATTGACCCGGGGCAGTTCGAAGCCGCCCTTCTCAACCTCGCGGCCAATGCCCGTGATGCGATGAACCGATCGGGACGCCTGACCATAACAACCGAGAATAGGGCGATCGGGGGTAAAGGCATTGGCGATTTGGCCGGTGGGGAATACGTCGTGGTTTCTGTCGCCGATACCGGCTGCGGCATGAGCGATGAGGTGCTGGCTCGGGTTTTTGAGCCGTTCTTCACGACCAAGGAAGTCGGGGAAGGCACGGGCTTGGGCTTGAGCCAGGTCTATGGCTTCGCGCGGCAGGCCGGAGGCATCGCTCGGATCGAGAGCACGCCAGGAGTCGGCACGACCGTGCGCCTCTATCTGCCGAGAAGCGAGGGCGAGATCAGGCATGAAAGGACTTTGAATGGTCTCTCACGCGCGCCGAGCGGCGCCGCGACGATCCTTGTCGTCGAAGACGACGCAGACGTTCGCGACATGATTGGCGGCATTCTATCCCAGCTCGGCTATCGTACCCTGGTGGCGACCACCGGCGCCGAAGCGCTGACGAGGCTTCGGCGGGAACGAAAGGTTGACCTTCTTTTCACCGACATTGTCATGCCGGCAGGCATGAGTGGCATCGAGCTGGCCCGGAAGGCGCGCGACCTGCGGCCCGACCTCAAAATATTGCTCAGCTCAGGGCATGCCGGAGACGAAATAAAATCCCATCTTCTGCGGGGCCAGTTCGCGTTTATCTCCAAGCCCTATCGAACCGCAGCCCTCGCGGCCAAACTCGAAGAGGTGCTGGCCGAGTAGTCAGCGCCGCGCCGTGAGGGCAGAGGATCTCGCTTCTCGAATAAATTTGGGTCTTTCAACCAGGGATTCTCCGAACGAGCGCTCGCTGCCGGGTAGAGCGGGTCTCGGGCTCCAAGACAGCGCGCGATATTCCTCGATGACCAATCACTGGCAGACCAACCGGGACCAGATGCGTTAAAGCGTATGAGTGCTCTATCGAATTGGCCCCGCAATCGGCTTTTACTCGCCCTGACATCCGCCGATCTCCAGCAGCTTATGCCGGAGCTTGCACAGATGCGCTGTGAACGCGAACAGGTCCTGATGGACGTTGCCAGTTCGCTCGATCATGTATTCTTCCCCGACAGCGGCGTCATCTCGGCGGTGGCGGTTTATGCGGACGGCAGTATCATTGAGATGGCAACGATCGGTAGGGAGGGTTGCACTGCTGTGCAAGCCGTTTTGGGCGCCGAGAGTTCCTCTATCCGACTTCTCGTCCAGATCCCCGGGGGCGCGGCAAAGATGTCGCGCGCGGCCTTCACACAGGCCATGGAGTCGATGCCGTCCTTTCGAAGTCTCATGTACGCCTACGCCCGAGCCTTTCTCGAGCAAGTCCTGGTGTCCGTCGCGTGCAACGGGGCGCACAGCCTCAAGCAGCGGCTAGCGCGTTGGCTGCTCACGATGCGTGACCGCGCTGACGATGACACACTACAGATCACTCAGAACCTGCTCGCCGAAATGCTGGGTGTCCAAAGGCCAAGCGTCACGAATGCTGCCCGGGAGCTGGAACGTGCCGGTTTGATTGCGCGCGGCCGACGGCAAGTCACGATACTTGATCGGCAGCGCCTCGTGGCGGAATCTTGCGAATGTTATCAGTTGGTCCGGACACGCATCGCTTCTCACCTCCCCAAAACATACGCGTAAAAAGCGAATCCACGGCGAATCGGTAATATACATTACCGACGCATTCCCTCAACGAGGTCAGAATGAAGACTCGTAGGGAGCTGGATCGGGCAACCAGCCACGGGAGGTCGGAAGAATGATGGGCCAACCAAAGCATATTCTTGTCGTCGATGATGATGTCGATGTCCGGGATGTGATCGTCGCTATCCTTGAAAGTCACAACTTTCGAGTTAGTTATGCGGCGAGCGGCGCCTCGATGCGCGACTTTCTGCAAACTGCCGGCCCGGTCGATTGCGTCGTCCTCGACGCCCTTATGCCCGGAGAAGGAAACATTTCATTGGTCCTCCATCTGAAGAAAGTCGGGCTTCCTGTTGTAGTGACTTCCGGAAACCGCGACGCGATCGAGCGCGCCGAAGAACATAACCTCCAACTCCTGCGGAAACCGTTCCACGCACAAGAACTTTTCGATGCCGTCAACACGGCGCTCGCCAGCGGTGAGTTTGGACAGCGATCACAAGGTGACGGTGGATGCTAGGTAAAGACGGGAGGAAGCGACAATGTCCGGTTGGTACGTGTCTTATCGAGCCGGAGCCGCCACGGTTATGATCTTAGCCAAAAGCAGAGATGAGGCCATCAGTGCCGCGTGCGGTCTGCTGGATCGAAAGATAAACGTTCAGGAAATCGGGCCACTTCTCGGAATGCGCCATCCTGGCGACATCATCAATTCGGTCGAAATCCGTAAATTACACGCAATGCGCACTCACGCCGAGTAGCGCCCACACTGCCTGCTGCACGAACCGGCAAAGTCGAAGCCGAAGGGCCTGGACACCAGCGTCATGCCGTCGCATTGGTAGAGCGGCTTTCGCCGCTCTACCAATTTCCAAAGGTTCGTGCCGCGACTGATCACCAGTAAGTCGACACCCCGTAGTAATCATGAACGTTCTTTTCCCAGTCGCGGCCGACCCCGCCGGCATCCCATCCACCAAACAGCGGCGGCCCGTTGCGGAGCTGGTCTTCGGTAACGTCGAGCTCGTAGGCGTCCAGACGTTCGTTGTAACGCAGCAGGTTCCACGGCAGCGCGCGATATTCGTCGCCGATGCCGAGAAACCCGCCAAAGGTCATGACCGCATAGGCCACCTTTCCGGTGCGCTTATCGATCATGACGCGCTCGATCGCGCCGAGCTTGTCACCATTGCTGCGGCGAACCGACGTGCCTTCGACCTTGTCACTCGCGATGAGTCGCGCAGTCTCCCGCGCCGTGACCTCGGGTCCAACAGCAGTTGTCATAATCTCCTCCATGTGAAATCTGGATACCTAAAAAACCGTTGCAACGGGAAGTAAGTTCCGTCAGATCATTGAAAATTTCCAAACGGTCCCGGCCATAGGCCGTCAAAATTTGAAACCGTATTCAAGGTTGATTGGCGTTAGACCTATTGCAATACTACTTCGGGTTCAGCTTTAGCTTTATCTTTAGATAAAGCGATTTTTGCAATCGCATCGGATAACGAGAACACCACGATATCTGCCCCAGTTGCATCGATCATCGCCAGCTCTTCCACGGGCGATCCCCAGAACCCGAGCAATATCTTCGCCTGCGTCGCGCGCCGGCGAACCCGCCTGACGAGGTAGTGCGCGCGGGCCGGCGACCCGGTGCTGATCAGCGAAAGAACCACCAGCACCGCGTCCTCGAGGCATGACGGGTGGAAGGCATCGGATGCCAGTGCGTCCGCGGAAATGACGGGCCCGATCTCGACGCGGCCCTGCGCGCGCAGGAGATGAACCAGCAACAACCCAGCGGCCTCGTCGAGCTCGTTGCGGCCGGCCAGGCAGACGATCCCCGGCGTCTCTTTATTTTTGGACTTCTCGGCGTGCTCGGGGCTGGCGTCTGCGGCCGTGGCCGTGTCGTCGGAGAGGTTTTCGAGCATCGCCCGGATGCCGTCTTTTATCCTCGTGCGACGTTCGGGAGACAGCGCGTCGCGGTCGCTGTCAGCCTGGGCTCTCGCTAAGGCCGGGATCGCGACGTCGTCGAAAAACTCGGTGAGCGATTGTTCTCGCGCGAATTCTTCGGCCTGTTCGGTGGCCTCTTCGGGATCATTCGCGAGCAAACGCTGGAACAGGGTTTCGTCGGGTGTGAGCACGGGTTCGTTGCCGAGCATCACGTCAAGGAATTGCAGTTGCGGCACGTGCCGGCCGAGAACCACGAGACATACGGTCATCGGGGTCGACAACAATAAACCGATCGGTCCCCACAGCCACGTCCAGAAGGTTGCCGCCGCAATCACCGCGACCGCAGACAAACCCGTACTCGCACCATAGACCCATGGTTCGAGCAGGTTGGCGACGACGAGCTCGATCGCGCCGTACAGCAATATGGTCCAGGCCAGCAAGGCCCAACCCGGGTCGACCGCGACGGCAAGTGCAGCCGGGAAGGAAGCCGCGATGACGATACCTAGATACGGAATGAAGCGCAGCAACGCGGCGAGAATGCCCCATAATGCTGCATGCGGAATCCCGATCAGGCTTAGACCGAGACCAATTGGGACGCCGCAGCTGATATTGACGACAAGCTGCCGCAGCAAGTAACGGCTGATCCGTTGTGCTGCGTCGTCCATCGCCGCGGTCGTCCGGTGGAGATCGCCGCGGCCGGCCAGCCGCAGCAGGCGGTCCCGCAGGTCCTCCCGCTCGAGCAGGATCAAAATGACAAAGACGATCACCAGCCCGGCGATCGCCAGTGGCCCGAGCAGAGGTCCGAGAATGGTCTCCACGATCTGCAGCGGCCCCGGTTCGGGCTGGCGTATTTCGACCGGTATCGGCGTCGTCGGCACACCCACGGAAGCTCCGGGTGGCGATGGCGGGCTTGCCGGGGCGGCATTTTGGACCTCAGACTTGGCGAGCTCGCGACGCAGCTCGTGCAGCATCGCCGCGGCGCGGCGGAAGACGCCGCCGCCGGGTATAATCCCCGGAACTGTGCGAATTTTCTCCTCGATGTTGTATCGATATTGGGGAAGCTCCTGCGCCAGCGAAGAGACCTCGTGGACGATGATCGCGGCAAACCCGCAGATCGCGAGGAAAGCGACGAGCACCGTGACACTCACTGCAGCGACCCGGCTTACCCGCAAACGACGGAGCCAGCGGACCGCCGGCGCCAGCATAAAACTCAACAGCACGGCAAGCGTGACCGGAACCATCACGTCGCGCGCAAAATACAGGATGGCGATGACCACTCCCGATGTGAGGATGGTCAGCATCCCAAAGAGACCAGTGGGAAATACAGCGGAGGCGGGGCGGTCAGACGGCAGAGATCGATCGGCCATCAGGACCGCCAAGCCAATTATCGGATGCAGCGCTCCGCGGCCAAATCACTCTCGACACGCCCTCAGGTAACTTGCTGGTGACGGGCGAATATCTCCCACGGCAGCCCTCGAGAGGCTCGGAACATGCAACGCCACGGAATTCTACGAGCGGTGGATCAGATAGGCTAGCGCATACCCTGCAGCACCGGCGAGGAGCAGAGCGGTCAACGGCTGCTCCGCCGCATATCGCTGAATAAATCCACCGGCGCGAGCGCCCTGCTCGTACAGAGCCGTCGCAGTTTGGCTCGCCTGGTTGCCCGCTTCGCGAGCAGCCGATTGGACGACGTCACCGGCCTGTGCGAGCGCCTCAGCGCCGACCCTGGCGGCTTCCCCAACCAACGCGCTGGCGCGGTCCGTGGTCTCTCGCGCCACCTGATCGAGCTTGCCTCGAATACTTGCCCCCGTCTGCCCGGCAAGGTCGCCGGCCATTTCTCCCACCTTCGTAGCGGTGTCGCTGGCGACACCCTTGAGCTGCTGTTGATCCATCTTCTCCTCCTTGCAGAAAATCACCGTTCAACGAGTAGAACAATCGGCGCGCCAAAAAACGCTTCTCATGCCGAGTTCGCCGTGCTTGAATTCGTGCATCACGCGGCCGACCGTGTCCTGCTGCGCTTTCGACTGATGTCTTGCCATTGGCACCTCGCGAAATAATCGCTTCCTCGACAAATCGCTCGGGGCAATCTTTGGTTCCACGCCGTGACGGCGATCGAACACCCGCGCTTCGGCAAGTGCGATCGCGCTCCAGGCTACCGCTCCCGCAGCCAGCCGCCGGATCGCGTGCAGGAGGGTGATAAATAGGTTGACGGGGCCGCTCGGAACTGTTCGGCGGGCGAGGGCGTTCCATCAAAAGTATCGGAGGCATCTAAGAGGGAGCCGATCATGGCTTTTTGTGCACGTTTCCTGCCTACGGCAGCGCTCGTCGCGGGCCTCGCAGTAGCCCCGGCCGCCTACGCGGCCCACTGGCATGGCGGGCCTAACTACCACCATGGCAATAACGTTGGCGCCGCGGTCGTCGGCGGTCTCGTCGGCCTCGGCGTCGGGGCCGCGATCGCCTCCGGCGGCTATTACGCGCCGCCGCCGGTCTATTACGGGCCGCCGCCCGGCTACTACGCACCGCCGCCCCCAGCCGTTTACTACGGCTACTGAGCGCGGTCTGCCTCTCGCAACACTCACGCTGGAGTCCTTCGATGAAAATACTTCCATCTACCCGTCTCGCTCCGGTGGCTGTGGCAGCGCTTCTGGCGCTACCCGCGGCGGCCTTTGCCCAATCCTCGGCGGCCCCCGCCGCCATGCCGCAGGGCGCTAGCCCACCCGCTGCCGCCTCCTCGCCGATGGCCGGACACCCGGTTGCCGGCAAGAATGCCGAGGAGCGCGTTGCGCGGCGGATCAACGAGCTGCACGCGCAGCTGCGCATCACCCCGGCAGAACAGCAGCAATGGGAGCAATTCGCCCAGGTGATGCGCGCTAACGCCCGCGACATGGACCAGACCTTCATGCAGCGCGCCGAGCAGTTCCCGTCGATGAACGCGGTGCAGAACATGCAGTCCTACGAGCAGATCGCCGAGGCGCACGCCCAGCACGTGCAGAAGCTCGTGACAGCTTTCGAAAACCTGTACAATGCGATGCCCGACCAGCAGAAGCAGCTTGCGGACCAAGTGTTCCGCACCAACGCAGAGCAGCATGCGGCGCGATCGCACGGCGGCCGCAACGGGTAAGCCGCCTTGCCGCGGTGTTACCGGGTGTACTACAGAGAAAGGCCCCGCCGCGGCGGGGCCTTTTTTGAGAAGCGGCAGGATCAGGCGCGGCGCCACCACTGGCCGCCGGGTCGCTTTTTCGGCGTTGCAAATCCAAACTACGCTATACTATAGACGCCACTTCTTTCCGCCGGAAGCTTTGGCGCCTTGAGCGCGAGATGTCTCGTCTCCGGTCGGCTCGACAGCGGCTGGGGCGATTAACCGAGCGCCGGCTGCGGCCTGCTGCTGCTGATCGTGATCATTCTCCTATTGGTGCGATTTCGTCTCACGTGACGGTCTCTCCCGTGATCGACAGTATAAGGCTCAGGAAGACCGGACATCGCGCAGGTTGATACAATCATCCGCTATCGGGCGATCCGCTGTTAATCTTCTTATTGCAGGGGGCTCGTCTTCCGTGACGCTGAACTTTTCGGCGTGGGTTCTGGTAATCAGAGAAAAACTTGGCTACTCTACGAATGCTCAGCCCGTACGTGAAACGCGAACCCATCGACAATCGGTGCGATACATGACCGACCGCAGTTCGGCGAAGACGCTCTGGGAAGGATTTGCCCTGATCCTCCTGCCGTCTCTCGTGCTGATCGGTCTTGAAATTTACCAACTCGCCGCGACCGTTCCGCAGCTCAGGGCAAGCCAGGCCCTGGTCGACCATTCCATCGAAGTGATGACGACGGCGCATGCCCTCGAGCTGGCGATGCAAGACGCCGAGCGAGGCCAGCGCGGCTTCCTGATCACGGGAGACGAGGCCTATCTCGATCCTTACAGATCGGGTGTGCAGCAGGCCCCCATCCTGATTTCGAAGCTGAAGCAGCTCACTCGCGACAATCCCGAGCAACAGCGGCGGTGGCCGGAGCTCGAAAACCAGATCGACATAAAGCTGACCGAGCTGAAAAGCACCATCGCGGCGCGCCGGACGGCGGGTTTCGATGCAGCCCGGCAAATCGTCGAGACGAATGTGGGCGCCGATAGTATGCGCGCCATCGTCCAGCTCCTCAATGCCGCCACCGCGACCGAAAACGGATTGCTGAAGGAGCGGCAGGCGGCAGGTGACGAAGCCGAACATGCCGCCGCGGTCGTGAGCGCGATCGGTGTCGCGGTGGCGTTCGTGATCATTGCGCTGGGCGGCTTCCTCCTGGCGATCGGCGTTCGCCGCCTCTTGCGATCGGAGCAGGCGCTGCGCGCCAGCGAGGGCCGTTTTCGCCTGATGGTCTCCGGGATCAAAGACTATGCGATCTTCATGCTCGACACCGAGGGCCGGGTCGTCAGTTGGAACCAGGGGGCGGCGCGCATGAAGGGTTATCGAGCGGAGGAAATCCTAGGCCGGCATTTCTCGTGCTTTTACCGCAGCGAGGACGCTCGGTCCGGCCTCCCCGAGCATCTACTCGGGACTGCAATCGCTCGCGGGAGTACCTCGCATGAAGGCTGGCGGCTTCGCAAAGACGGTTCACAGTTTTGGGCAAGCGTTCTGATCACGGCAATCCGTGACGAAAGCGGCAACTTGCAAGGGTTTGCCAAGCTCACCCGCGATGTTACCGAGCGCCTGGAGGCGGAAGCGGCACTCGCGCGGGAGCGAGAAGAACGTGAACGTGCAGAGGAAATTCTCCGCCAGGCTGAGAAGATGGATGTGATCGGCCAGCTCACCGGCGGCATCGCCCATGATTTCAACAATATGCTGGCCGTCATCACGGGAAACCTCGAAATTCTGCAGCTGCGCTTGCGATCCGATGACGCGAAGATCCGCGACCCCGTCCGACAGGCAATCGAAGCTGCCGATCGGAGCGCGGAGCTGACGCAGCGGTTGCTGGCGTTTTCACGCCGTCAACCTCTCGAACCAAAGGCGATAGACGCGAACAAACTGGTTTCCGGCATGTCCAATCTTCTGCACCGGACCCTCGGCGAACACATGGCGATCGAAACCGTTCTCGCCGCGGGGCTTTGGCCCGTCTTCGCCGACGTCAACCAGCTCGAGAACGCGTTGTTGAATTTGGCGGTCAACGCGCGGGACGCCATGCCGAATGGCGGCAAGCTCACGATAGAAACCGGCAACGTCTACCTCGACGAGGCGTATGCCGCAGCTCACACGGAGGTCAGCCAGGGGCAATACGTAATGTTCGCGGTCACCGATACAGGCATCGGGATGGGCCAAGAAATCATCGAGAAAGCTTTCGAGCCGTTCTTCACGACGAAGCCGGCGGGGCACGGCACGGGCCTCGGACTCTCCCAAGTCTACGGTTTCATCAAGCAGTCGGAGGGGCACATAAAGATCTACAGCGAGCTTGGCGAGGGCACCACCGTCAAGCTCTACCTGCCGCGATTTACCGGCGCCACCGTCGATACCTGCGAGCCGACCGGAATGCAGCCAGCCTCTGCGCAACCGCAATCGGGAACGGTTCTCGTCGTCGAAGACAACGAGCTCTTGTCGGTGTCCACCGCCGAGATGCTGCAGCAACACGGTTTTCGGGTGCTGTCGGCGGCTGACGGTGCAGCCGCGTTGCAAGTGCTCGCTGCGGAACCGGATATCCGGCTCTTGTTTACGGATGTCGGGCTTCCCGGTGGGCTGAACGGGCGTCAGCTCGCCGATGAAGCTCAAAGGCTGCGCCCCGACCTCAAGGTGCTGTTCACCACCGGGTACGCGCGAAACGCCATCATCCATCAGGGCAGGCTCGATCCCGGTGTCGAGCTGATCGTCAAGCCGTTCAGCTACGCCGCCTTGGTTGCCAAGATCCGACGCGTGATGGCTGAGGAGGTGAGTTAGACTTGGTTTTCTCGAGCAGAAAGCGAATACGGTCAGCTACTTCCTTCTGCCGGTAAGGCTTCGAAGTGAAATATTCGTCGCCCACGAGCCCGGCAGTACGGGCGGTGTCGCCGTGCCCAGAGGTGAGCATCACCGGAATCCCCCGGTGATGCCGGTGGACCCACCGCGCCAGCTTCAGCCCGTCCATGGCGCCGGGAAGGTGGACATCGCTGAAGACGATATCGACCGGCTCACCGGAGGCGAACGCCACGACCGCCTCCGCTGCGTCCGCCGCCTCGATGACCGCATAGCCGGAGAGGCGCAGATACTCGGCCGTGGTGACGCGCAACAGAGTTTCGTCTTCGACAACCAAAACCACCGGCCGGCGAGCCGACCGGTTCGCCATGGATGGGTTGGCGCGAGCTGTCATGACGAAGAAACCTGTATTACATACGCCGATTTTCGCTAGGAGGCACTAGGTACCCGAGGACTCCTCGTTCTGCACAAGGGTGCCGATCAACCGGAGGAGTTCCAGATGCTCGGGGCCTTGTCCGCCGCCACGGCTCAGAAACGCGCCAATCTCAACCTCGGTCACCTTCCCTCCCGATGCGGGATTGGGTTCGTGCCTGACCAATGGCCGTGCCTGGTCCGGGCCGGAAACGAGATACCAGCGATCTCCGTTTGCGCTTCGATACAACTCCCGTCCGCCGAACGACCCCACCTCCCGTGCGCTAACCAGCTGTCCATCGACTGGCAGAGCAATATTTCCTGCTGTGTCTGGCGCAGGGCAATCGTAAATGCGAAAGCGCTTCACCGAACCGTCCGAACCCTTCAACTCGACATCGTATGTCATAGTCTACCTACCACCATCGTCAGCCGCATGTTCAAGGACGGAACTCCTCCATAATGAGGCAACGCCGACCTTCTCGGGAGGGTTCCGGCGTACCGATAGGCTCACGGGTAGCGGCCGCAGAAGCTCGTTCCCGGTTTCGAGAACCTGGTTTTCAGACCGGGAACACATTATTCGGCGGAGTCGGGCCACCACCACGGCAATTGACTATCATCGAAGACCGGAGAATTCTCCGGCTCGGAAGAGTATCGGCCCCGGTGGGTCGCGCGGACTTCAAATCCGTTGGAGGGCGCCCGGCGTCCTCGGTAGGTTCGACTCCTGCCTCTTCCGCTTCTTACTTGCGCCCACCGCACAGAGCGCTTGTGTCAGTTCCTGGTATCTACGGAAATTGTCGTCGACATCTGGTGCTCGCCGTTCTGAGGGAGCAGCACCTCGTTGTCGGCGATATTCCCGGCCTCGACGCAAACCATCCCACGCCACACCGGGTCGCCGAGATCGGCCATGGCGGCTGCTTTCTCGACCCAGGGATTCCAGACCACGGTCGAGGCGGCGCCGTCCTTCTCGATGGCGACGCGGCGCCGCCACCCGCGATCTTCGATGAGGCAGCGCGTTGGCGTATCGAGGTAGACGCGGTCGGTCTCCCCCGTGATGGTGACGAGGTCGGTGGTCTGCGGCTTGCGCCGTGCCGCGTCGGTCTTGTCGATGTAGGTAGTGCCCGCAAGCCCGGAGATCGCGATATCGCTGATGCCGGAGATCGCGAAGTAGGTGTGCAGCGCCTCCTCGAAGACGATCCGATGCCTCGCGCGGTTCTGCACGGCGAGCCGCAATGAAAGGGTCTGTGCGAAGGTCACGGTGTAAATCGCGCGAAACGGCTCCGGCCAGATCGTCGAGCCGACATCGCCGTCCGTCAGACTGAGGGTCATCGTCAGCGACTTGCTCCCCGCGGTTTCGACCCCGTCGAGGTTCCACATCGCGGTGCGCGCGAAGCCGTGCTGTGGCGCCACGGGCGCGTGCCGACTGGGGCCGAACCATGGGAATATGATCGGGATGCCGCCGCGGATCGCCTTGCTTGGCTCAAGTGCGCTCTTCGGGCTGATAAAGAGGACTGGCCGCTCGTCCCGGGGCTGCCAGGCGGTCACCTGCGCCCCCTGTAGGTAGAGTTCGCCCACGACATCGTCGAGCGAGATCGCGGCCTTGACCAGCCCGTGTTCCGTACTGACGAATTCTAGAACGCCGGCGATGCCGAATTCGGTCGCGAGTTCCTCGGCACGCATTGGTGTTCCTTTCCTTGAGGAGGGATCTATTCGACGCCGAGTTTTTGCAGCTCTGCCCGCATCGTCGTAAGCCGGCGTTCGAGGATAGTGACGATCCGGTCGCCAATCTCCGCCGCCGTGAGGGTGGTTCGGTTTATCAGGCCACGCCTACTATAGATTTCATCTTGGGTGCCGACGATCACCTCATTGGCATTGCGATACACAGCGATAAGGCGCTCGGTCTCCTCGATCTGTTTTCTCAGTTCATCGGTGGTCATGAGTTGGTTTCCATAGCGGTGCTCAGCTCGCGAAGTCGAGGATTTCGCGTACCTGCTCCGGCCCGGGGATAGGGCGCGGATTGCGAGGAACCCAGGGCGTGGCCATCGCCGCCTCGGCGATGCGCACGAAGCTCTCGGGCCCGATCTGCACCGCGCCGAGGCTGCGCGGCATCCCGAGACCGGCGATAAAGGCATCGAGTACCGCGTCGGCGTCCTCGCCGGGATGGCCCATCGCAGCCGCGACGAGCGCTTGGCGCTCCGCATTGACCGGCTTGTTCCAGCGCATCACTGCCGGCAGCATGATGCAGGAGGTGTGCCCGTGCGGGATGTCGAACACCGCGCCGAGCACATAGCCGATGCCATGGCTGGCACCCATCGGCACACCGGCCGCGAGCGGCCCCATCGACAGCCACGAGCCCATCTGGCAATCGAGGCGGGCCTGCAGGTCGCCCGGATCGGCCTTGACCCGAGGCAAACCGCGGCTCAGCAGCGCGAGACCGTGCAAGGCCTGCGCATCCGAATAGGGGTTAGCCTCGCCCGAGCAGATGCCCTCGACGCAGTGATCGACCGCGCGGATGCCAGTCGACAGCCATAGCCATTCCGGGGTGTGCACGGTGATGGCCGGGTCGAGCATCACAATGCGCGGGATGATCTGCGAATGGCGGAACAGTTCCTTGACCCGGCTCCGCTCGTCGGTGACCCCGGAGATGGCGCTGAACTCTCCCGCCGAGAGGGTCGTCGGCACCGTGATCTGCCGCACTATGGGCGGGTTGCAGTGTGGGGGCTCGAGCGCGCCGTCCGGCCCCTTCACCGGGCGGTAAGCGTCGAGCGCCTCCGTGGTGCGGATATCGTTCGCCAGGCACAATTGCACCGCTTTGGCGCCATCTGTGACAGAGCCGCCGCCGATCGTCGCGATCAGGTCTGCTCCCGCCTCGCGCGCCGCCGCTGCGGCCTCGATCACGGCGTGCCGCGGTGTATGCGGCCGCATCCGGTCAAAAATGCCGGCAAGCCGGTTGCCGAGGGCCTGTCGCACCTTCGCGACCTCATCTGTCGTGCGGTTGAGCGTGCCGCTCACCATCAGCAAAACCCGCTCGGCGCCGAGCCGCCGCGTCTCCTCGGCGATCGCATCGGCGGCGGGCTTGCCGAACACTACCGCCTCCATCTCGCCAAACGCGACCCGTCCCGACGGCAGCATTTGCTCCTCCTCCCCGGTGCTTAGCAAAGATCGGCGAAATTGCCCGCAGCAACTAGTCGACAACCTCGTACAGGCGCTGGTCGTAAAGATTACCGCGCGCCGGCATCACCGTGGCCGCTCGGAACTCGCACGTAGGAGCGGCTGTTTCATAGTCGTCAAAGGCTTTCTTGCTCGCCCACACGGCCACCACCGAAAAGTGGTTCGCATGCGGGGCGGGCTCCTGGTAGATGTCGTAGCGCAGTACGCCCTCCTCCTTCGCGCTCGCTTCGGCGAGCCGCCTGACCGCGGGCTGGGCGAGATTGGCGAACGTGGGCAAGAAGTCGATGTGCTCCACCATGTAGAGCGCACCGCTGGGCCGCCCGGTCTGCGCCGGACCTGTCGCAAATGTGTGCAGCACGTGTTGATTGGGCGGGCTGTTGCGGATGGCCTTCAGTGCCTCCTCGAATTGCGCCGTAGACATGGCCTTCTGATGGGCGTCAAAGGCCGATTGGTCCTTCCAGCCCTCGACAATGGCGAAGCGATTGGGGCGGTCCGTCTCCTGCAGCACGGTGAACTCCACATTTGCCGCTTCATGGCGGCTCGATTCGCGGTATTGCTTGAGCAGGTCGACGCCTCGGCCGAGCGAGGTTGCACCGACGTCGAGATAAGTCACGGCATAGACCGGCTCGCTGACGGTTTGGCTTTGTGCAGACGAGGAGATGGCGATGGCGAGACCGATGGCCATGGCCGGCGCCCAGGCCCCGATTGGGGCGAATGACCTCGCAGATGACAACTTCTGAACGGCGCGCATGATCCTATTCCTCCCGATGGGCCATTATCGGCGGTCAGTTAATGAGCGCGTAGAGGCGATCGTCGAAAGGCGAGCCGAGCAGTGGCCCCACCTTGTCGCGGAATTGCCGGGCGTAATCGGACATTTCGTAGGAATCAAACGCTTTGCGATTTTGCCACGCGGCAAAGAGGGTCATATGGCTCAACGGCGTTTTGACTGATTGGACGACGTCGTAACGCAGATTGCCGTCGCCCTTCCGAGCGGCCTCCGCCAGCTCCTTGACGGCCGCCAAGGTTGGAACCAGTCCGGGCGGAAAGACGTCGAGATGCACCTGCATGTAAATGGCATCGCCTCCCTGCGCTGCCCGGGCCGGCCCAACGGCGATGTCGTGATAGTCGCGCCGATCGTATGGAGCACAGGCAATGGGTTTGAGCCGATCGCGAAACTCGGTGGTGTGGGCGGCCTTTTCATTGGCGTCATAAGCCGATTGGTCATTCCAGGTCTCATAGATCAGGAACCGATTGGACCAACCCGCCTCCTGCAGAAGAATGACACCCGCGTTTCCTGCCTGCTTGAGCGCTGCGTCGCGATATTGTTTGAGCAGCGCGATGGCCTGGTTTGCCGCGCTCGGCGCAACGTCGAGATTTGTCACGCCATAGATGGCGCTTTCGCCGGTCTGCGCCTGTGCAGTGGAACCGGCCGTGATCACGAGCAGGAAGGCCAAACCCAATGTGTAGTTACGAACGGAAATCATCCGCGTTTCCTCCAGCTTGGCCGCTTTTATCGGCGATTGATTTCGCCGCTAGCGCAGCGAGCTCTTTGCACAGCTCGTGGCCTGACAGATTGCGTTCAAAGCGCCCATCTTTGGTGAACCAAGTCAAGCCGAAATCCGCAGTTAGTCGGGGCTTTCGCGGGTGGTCTGCGGTCAAATTCAGGACCTTCCACGCCAATCCGAGGCTAGCATGTGGGCCCACCCGCCGAGATCGGCTAAAGTCGCCGGCGAGTTGTCCATCCGATGAGTTCGATGTTTCCACCAGGTCGAATTGTCTGCCTCACCGAAGAGACCGTCGAAACGCTTTACCTGCTGGGCGAACAGGACCGCATCGTCGGGATCTCCGGCTATGTCGTGCGCCCGCCGCAGGCTCGCCGCGAAAAGCCGCGGGTGAGTGCCTTCACCTCGGCAAATATCGACAAGATCGTGGCGCTGAAGCCTGATCTCGTCCTGACGTTTTCCGATCTTCAAGCCAACATCGCCGCCGATCTCATCCGTCGAGGGCTCGACGTTCATGCTTTCAACCAGCGAAGCCTCGCCGAGATCCTCGACATGATCCGGATGGTCGGCGCAATGGTCTATGCGAGCGAACGGGCCCAGCAGCTTGTGGGCAGGCTCGAGGCTCGTCTGGCCGAAGTCCGACAGCGTGCGGAATGCCTGCCGCGGCAGCCGAGGGTATTTTTCGAGGAGTGGGATGAACCGCTAATCTCCGGAATTGGGTGGGTCTCAGAGCTCGTTGAGATCGCGGGCGGCATCGACATCTTCGCCGACCGTGCAGGCCGAAGTGCCGCCAAGGATCGCATCGTGACCATCGATGAGGTGGTTGCGCGAGAGCCCGATCTGATTATCGGCTCCTGGTGCGGCAAGAAGTTCCGGCCCGAGCGGGTGATGGCGCGGGCTGGCTTCGACCGAACTCCGGCGGTGCGGCACCAGGATGTATACGAGATCAAATCGTCCCTGATCTTGCAGCCCGGACCGGCAGCACTAACCGATGGTCTTGAAAACCTGCAGAAGATTGTCTGGCAGTGGGCAGGGATGACGTAAACCGGCGCGATGGAGGCAACGCGAATGTCGAACGGGGCGCGGCAGTGGCACGCGTATTCATAACGGGGTCATCGGACGGCCTGGGTCTCGTGGCGGCCAAGCTCCTGATCGAGCAAGGCCATGAGGTCGTCCTGCACGGGCGCAATGAGAGCCGGAGCCGCGACGCCCTCCGAGCGGCAGCCGGCGCCCAGGGAGCTGTCTGCGGGGACCTCTCCACCATCGCCGGGGCGACGACCGTAGCAGGCGAGGCCAATAAGCTCGGTCGCTTCGACGCGATAATCCACAATGCCGGCATCGGCTCCCGCGAGAGGCAGCGGGTGGAGACCGAGCCCGGAGTTCCCAGCGTCTTCGCCGTCAATGTGCTCGCGCCCTACATTCTGACGGCGCTGATCGAAAGACCCGATCGGCTGATCTATGTGAGCTCCGGCATGCATCAAAGCGTGCAGCTGCGTATCGACGACCTGCTCTGGACCAAGCGCGCTTGGAGCGGCTGGTCGGCTTACGCGGAGAGCAAGCTTTGCGATGTGCTGCTCGCATTTGCCGCCGCCCGGCGCTGGAAGAACGTCCGATCCAACGCGTTGGAGCCTGGATGGGTACCGACGAAGATGGGCGGCCCTTCAGCTCCGGGCGACCTTCGCGAGGGGTCTGTAACCCAGGCCTGGCTCGCCACGAGCGAAGACACGCTGGCGCGATCAACCGGCGAGTATTTCTATCATCAGCGCCTTCGCGCGCCGAACGCGATCGCGAACGACATCGGGACGCAGGAAGCGTTACTCGCCGAGTGCGGCCGCATCTCTGGTATCCCTCTCACCGACTGATCCCGGCATTGCGCCATGGCGAGTGGCGCCCCTGCGCGGTCACGGGACGGCGACCCCGCCGTAGCCTCCGCCCTGTCAGCTCTGCCGGCTAGGTCTTGCACTCGACAGTCGTCATTGCTCCGCTGGTCGGCGCGACGTTAAGCTCTTGCCGTGACCCTCCTGGAGCTGCGCGGCATCGGCATGGAATACGGCGCCATTCGCGCGCTCGCCGAGGTCGACTACGCCGTGGCAGCGGGCGAGATCGTCGGCCTCATCGGCGACAATGGTGCGGGCAAGTCGACATTGGTCAAGATCATCGCCGGGAATTTTCCGCCGACCCACGGGACCATGCATTTCGACGGGTGCCAGGTGCGCTTTCGCGGGCCGGAGGATGCGCGCAACGCCGGGATCGAGGTGGTCTACCAGGATCTCGCACTCGCCGACAATCTCTCGGGTGCCGCCAACGTCTTTCTCGGCCGCGAGCTGCGGCGGCGGGTCGCCGGCCTCGGCATCATGGACCACGCCGCTATGACCCGCCGCGCGGCACAGCTCTTTGCCGAGCTCAAATCGGAGACGCGGCCCGAGGCTCTCGTGCGCACCCTCTCGGGCGGCCAGCGCCAGGCCGTGGCCATCGCGCGCACGCGGCTCGCCGCGGCGAAGCTCGTGCTGCTCGACGAGCCCACGGCGTCGATCTCGGTGCGGCAGGTGGCCGAGGTCCTCGACCTGATGCGCCGCATGCGCGACCACGGCCAGTCCGTCATCTTCATCAGCCATGCCATGCCGCACATCTTCGCCGTCGCCGACCGCATAACCGTGCTGCGGCGAGGCGAGAAGGTGGCTGACAAGCCGGCCCGCGCCACCTCGCCCGAAGAGGTGACGGCGCTGATCACCGGCGCCGTCGAGCGGGCCTGAGCGTCCGGCCCAAAATGGCGCACGTAATATCGAAGTGGTACACGTCGCCCCCGCGAAAGCGGGGGCCCAGGGCAACTGCCGAGACCTTGCGGCCCTGGATTCCCGCTTTCGCGGGAATGACGAGTTACTTGCTGATATTTCGAGATTTATTCCGGGTTAGGGCCTGATGGCGGGCGCCTCGCAACCCGCGGCTGCTGCTCGCCCGCCTGCGGCCCGACAGGTGGCTCCGCGGCATGCCGCAGACCCAGACGGCCTATGTCGCGGATCGCTTTCGCGGCGCTGATCGCCGTCATCTGGATCCTGGCGCCGGTCTTCATGACGCCGCGCAATCTCCTCAACATCTCGAAGAACTTCAGCTTCATCGCGCTGATGTCGCTGGGCGAGACGTTGGTCATCATCAGCGGCGGCATCGATCTCTCGGTCGGCTCGGTCTGCGCGCTGAGTGCTGTCGCGACGATGATGCTGATGCGCTTCTTTTCAGCGACGGCGGCGGCGCAAGTTCCGGGTGCCACGGTCGCGCTCGCGACCCTGCTGGCGCTGGCGCTCGCGGCGCTGATCGGCCTTGTCAACGGCGTGCTCATCGCCCGCGTCCGCCTCTCGCCGTTTGTCACCACGCTCGGCATGCTCTCGGTCGCCCGCGGCATGACCTACGTGCTGACGCAAGGCCGCGCGCAATATCCGGTCGGGCCCGACGTCGCCGCCTTCACCCGGTTCACCAACGGCGCCGTGCTCGGCCTGCCGACACAGCTCGTCTATCTCCTCGTGCTCGCCCTCCTGATGGCGCTGGCGTTGCGCCACCTCGTTTGGGGCCGGCATCTCTACGCCGTCGGCGGCAATGCGCAGGCGGCGGCCTTGACCGGCGTGCGCGTTCCGCGCGTCGTCGTCTCGGTCTATGTTCTGAGCGGTCTTGCCGCCGGCTTCAGCGGCGTGCTGATCGCCGGCTGGCTCGGTGCCGCTCCCGCCAATCTCGCGACAGGATATGAGCTGCGGGTGATCGCCGCCGCGGTGATCGGCGGCGCCAATCTCGCCGGCGGCGCCGGCGGTGCAGCGGGCGCTGTCATTGGTGCAGCGCTCATCGAGGTGATCCGCAACGGCTTTGTGTTGATCGGCGCCAACACCTATTGGGAAGAGGTCTTTGTCGGCGTAATCATCATCATCGCCGTGCTGGTCGATCAACTTCGCACCCGACGCGTCTTCTGAGCGACGACGGGACAAGCCGGCTGCAGCTTGCGCCGATCCTCACGCCATCGTTCTGCATAGCTTGCGGTGTGCGCCGAAGATGTCAATCGGACTTCGGCAGCAGCCTTGCTTCGTGAGTAACGTGATGTTGAGCAGTTTGGGAGTACGTTCGATGAGATATCGGTTGTACTCGCTGGTCGCGACGCTTGATCTTCTCCGGGGTGCCGGGGTTTGTGCGCTGCGACGATCGACTGTGCACCGCTGCGACCGGATCTCCAGCGACTCTACTGTCGAGGACAGTCAAGGCTCGTGCGAACGTGCTGGTGCGGGCGTTAGGATCGGGTTCGATCGAAAACGGTTACCGGCAGGTCGAATCGGATACCACGGCAAAATACCCCAACGCCGACAAGCTGCTACTCTGGCGAGAATACCTCTATGTCAGCTGCACCCTTCTCGCCGCATCCTCACAGTGGAGCGACGATGACAAGTGGGACAAATGGATGAGATTGATGAACCGCTGGAGCGCGGAGCCACCAACGGAGGCGGCTTCCGTAGCAGCGCCTCCCGAGTCGCCACAGCCCTTGTCCTCGAAGGACGATCCTTCGCCTGCGCCGATTAACCCTGCCGCGACACGACCATTGATTGGCGGTGTAGGGTCTCGGGACGAGCCTCGCGCAGATCCAGACGCGCAAGGACATACGGCTATCATTGGATAGCGACGGCAATACCTACGGTGAGGAGATATTCACGATCGGTTATGGCCAAGCCCATCCGCCTGCGATTGGACGGTGATGTCGTGTTCGGCCTGCGGGATAACGCAGTCTCCAGCGTTACTGTGACCCATACGCTTCATTCACGAGCTGCGAAGAGAGCGGGATCGCGGCAGCATTCTGAACGAACAAATTCACGATTGGGGTGCGCCGCTGCGCCGGACGTGCCGGCGGCGACCGCCGAAAGCAGTGGCGAGACCGCGAGCTACACTTTCCGCGGTAACGGTACCGACATGGTGCTGGTGCTGAGGACATTGCCCGGCGCAGGAGGCGCCGCATCTGCCGCGTATCGATGAACTATCAGCGAAGCGTCGGTCGAAGTAGCCGCTCATGCCACTTACTCACCCGGTGAGGTGACGACGGACGGCTGAAACTCCTTTGTTCGACAATCAATAGTTGGTACTTAATGCCATCAGAATCATGTTAATATTGACGTAGACGGGCTTTTCATTCCGATAGAAGCGTGCAAGCATGTTTTCGCCATCCTTAAGGTTATTCGTGCTCTCAGTATTTCGGCCTTTAAGGACTTCAATAGTAGCCATGTAGTTGAGATAAATTTCCATGGACTAGCGTGATTACTTCTGTCATCTGCGTAATACATTATATAAATCTTGTGACCTTCCACCTCCAATTCCCCCGGTGCTGCTTCGAAACTGACAGCATCAACCCTCGCTCGGAATAGCTATCTAGGTGATAACCCTTGATGTGCCCTAGACGCTGGATAGTCTTGGCCGTCGCCGAGCGCTGGCAGGGGAGCACTGACCAGGATAGAACCACGAGGAGAACCCATCGCATCGCATCTGTCCTTGGCCGATCACCGAACCTCACCACCGACGGACCGCGACATTTTCCGAGTTTTGGTGCCGTCGAGCAACATTAATCATACATCACAGCAAAATAAGACACCAGTATCAGCCGCTCAGCAGGAAAAATCGAGGTAAGACCGCCCGTTACAGTTCACAGAGAGTGGCGAAAGAGCGCTAGACCACCAGCTGATGCGCGGGGCGCGAAGGAGGAGTATGGAAGGAGAGTAACAGAGCGGAGGAGGAAAGCCATGAAGCGTGTGATTCTCGCAGCACTCGTCGCGACAGCGCTGGCCGCCCCGGCCGGGGCCGCCGATAAACTCAAATTCGCGGTTGTGCCCAAGGCGATGAACAATCCGTTCTTCGACTTGGCGCGCGACGGCTGCATCAAGCGCGCCAAGGAGCTCGGCACCGTCGAATGCGTCTATCGCGGGCCGATCGAGCACGAGCCTGCGACCGAGGTGCAGATCATCCAGGATCTGATCACGCAGCGGGTCGACGGCCTGGCGATCTCGGTCTCGGACGTCGGCGCCTTGACCGGCGTCATCAAGGCGGCGCGCGACGCCGGCATCCCGGTCATCACCTTCGACGCCGACGCGCCCGGCTCGGCGCGCGAGGCCTATATCGGCACCAACAACAAGGATCTGGGGCGGGCCTTGGGCGAGATGCTGGTCAAGGCGCAGCCCCACGCCGGGAGCTACGGCATGGTTTCGGGCGGCCCGGCCGCGGCCAATCTCAACGAGCGCCTCGAAGGGGTCCGCGAGGTGGCGGGGAAGGCGGGTTGGAAGGAGGTGTCCGGCTCGCCCACCTATTGCAACGACGATGCGGCTCTCGCCGTCCAGCAGCTCAACGACTTGACGACGGCGCACCCCGATCTCAACGCCGTCGTGCCGGTCGGCGGCTGGCCGCTCTTCGTGCCGGAAGGCTACCGGAATTTCGTCGACAGCAATGCCGACCGCTTCAAGAGCGGCAAGCTGGTGGCGGTCGCCGCCGACACCTTGCCCTCCGAGCTGCAGCTCCTCAAAGCGGGCTACGTCGCCGCCCTCGTCGGACAGCGTCCCTTCGAGATGGGCGAGAAGGCGATGGACGCGCTGCTGGCACTCCACGAGGGCAAGCGGGTGCAAGAGATCATCTATACCGGCGTCGATCGGGTGACCAAAGACAATGTCGGCGAGTTCCTGAAATAATGCCGCGCGGCGGCGGGTGCTTCGTTCCGGCGTGGCCACGGCGCGTTGATGCCCGGCTGCCGCATCACGCCTTGCGCTTGGGAATTTCCGTAGCTATATTATTTCTGGATGAAGGTCACCTTCGATCCGGCGAAGCGGGCGGAGACGCTTCGCAAGCGCTGCATCGATTTCCTGGATGCCGAAAGTGTCTTCGCCGGTCTTACTTATACAATCCCCGACCAGCGATTTCCCTATCCCGAAGATCGGTTCATTACCGTGGGATTGCTGTCGGGCCGCATGGTGATCGTGGTCTGGACTTCGACCGAGAACGGGCGGCGCATCATTTCGATGAGGAAGGCCAATGACCGAGAGCAAGCGCGCTATTCACACCGACTTGGATAAGCTGGACGCCCACGAGGTCCTGCCGGAGGAATACGAGGATATCCCGGAACTGACGGACGAGTTTTTCGACAGAGCCGAAATTCGGCGCGGCGACAAACTGATCCGGCGCGGACGCGGGCGACCGCCGCTGGAGGCGCCAAAAAAGCTGATTGCGCTCCGCCTCGACCCCGATGTGATCGAGCGCTTTCGCGCCACCGGACCTGGATGGCAATCGCGCATCAACCTGGTTCTGCGAGACTATCTCGAGAAAACGTAACAGGTATCAGACAGACGATGTCACCGAAGCCCGCGTCGCGCGCCGGCGAGACGATCCGCCGCCGCTTGCTGCACAATGTCGATTTCCACACTCTCCTGAGACTGCCGACCGGCATTTTCCACAAGTAGGGCGCAAGGCGAGCGTATTGTTCTTCGACAAGAAGCGGGTCTCGGCCGAGTCGAACACGCAATGAGTTCTACGACGCGCGCCTTCACGAGATGCGATGATCGTCGGACGTTCTACGCGGTGACCCGCTGCCTCGAGATCATCTCCGAAGCGGCGCGCCGCCTCCCCCAGAGCCTGCGCAACCGCCATCCCGAATTGCCTTGGCGGGCCATCATGGGTGCGGGCAACGTCTATCGGCACGACTACGACAATGTCGCCGAAGAGATCGTCTGGCGGACCGTGCAGAACAATCTCGCTCCGCTCCTCGCGGCAAGACCTACGACGTGGTGCTGACAAACCCGCCCTTCGGCAAAAAGCAGAGCTACCGGATCGTCCGCGATGACGGCGAGATCGACACCGAGCGCGAAGATTACGATCGCCAGGATTTCTTCGTAACAACCTCGAACAAGCAGCTCAATTTCCTGCAGCACATCATGACCGTGCTGGCCGAGAGCGGCAGGGCCGCCGTGGTGATGCCCGACAACGTGCTGTTCGAGGGCGGCGCCGGCGAGACGATCCGCCGCCGCTTGCTGCACAATTTCGATTTCCACACTCTCCTGAGACTGCCGACCGGCATTTTCTACAAGCAGGGCGTCAAGGCGAACGTATTGTTCTTCGACAAGAAACGGGTCTCGGCCGAGCCGAACACGAAGGAGCTCTGGATCTACGATCTGCGCACGAACCAGCGCTTCACGTTGAAGGAGCGGCCGATGAGGCGTGCCGATCTCGACGATTTCCTACTCCCGCCGCCCGACGAGATCGCCGCCGAGATCGTCGAGAATTCCTGGAAACCGCCCTCGACCGCTTCCGTAAGGTCGCATTTAGCCTATAGCCGGGTTGAAAGAGCATGTGCGGCCTCGGCGATCCCGCCATCATGGAGACAAGATCGGCGCGTACTATCTTCTCCAGGAAGGAAAAGAGGCGATGCGTTACCTCACTGGCCCGGTTCCCTGCTGTTTCCCTGCCATAGCGATTAGCAGGGAAGAAGTTTTCCCTGCCAGAGCAATGAATTTCAAGCTATGTACATGATTCTGAAAGATTTTTTGAAGCCACCGCGATTTATTTCCCTGATTTTCCCGTACCGGCAGGGAAAACACCGGCTCGCGCACGAATCTCAAGCGCCGGCGACGGTGAGGTCGTCGACGCGCAGGGTCGGGGAATCGGCGCCGGCCTTGAATTCGAGATCGTCGGCCGCAACGAGGCGGGCGAAGATGTCCTTGAGATTGCCGGCCACCGTCATCTCGCTGACCGGGAAGGCGATCTCGCCCTTGTCGATCCAGAAGCCGGCCGCCCCCCGGCTGTAGTCGCCGGTGACGCCGTTGACCCCCATCCCCATCATCTCGGTCACGTAGAAGCCGCTCTCGATGTCGGCGATCAGCGCCTGCGGGCTCACGGCACCCGGCTCGATCCACACATTGGTGGCCGAGGGCGAGGGCGGCGAGGAGGTGCCGCGCGCGGCGTGGCCGGTCGTCTTGAGGCCGAGCTGGCGCGACGAGCGCAGATCCAAGAGCCAGGTCGTCAGCACCCCCTTGTCGACGAGCGCGCGGCGGCGGTTGGCGATGCCCTCGGCGTCGAACGGCTTCGAGCGCAGCCCGCGTTGCCGGTGCGGGTCGTCGATGATCGTGATCGCCTCGGGGAAGATCGCCTCGCCGAGCCGGTCTTTCAGAAAGCTCGTGCCGCGGGCGATCGCGGGCCCCGAGATCGCCCCCAAGAGATGCGAGATGAAGCTGCGCGCGACGCGCGGGTCGAACACCACCGGGCAGCGGCAGGTGGGCATCTTCTTGGCGCCCAGGCGCTTGACCGCGCGCTCACCGGCGCTCTTGCCGACTGCGGCCGGGTCGCGCAGATCGGCGGCAAAGATCGCGCTCGAATAATCATAGTCGCGCTCCATCCCGGTGCCCGAGCCACCGATCACGCTGGCGCTGACGCCGTGGCTGGAGCCCGCGTAGGCGCCGGCAAAGCCGTTCGACGCGGCAAGCGCGATGCTGGAGCGGCTCCAGCCGGCCTCCGCACCTTCGGAATTGGTGACACCCGTGACGGCGAGTGCCGCATCCTCGGCGGCGCGCGCCCGCTCGATCAGCATCTCCGCAGAGGGCTCCGCGGGGTCGAGCATGTCGAGAACAGGCCATTCGCCCGCGATCTCGGCGGGATCGGCGATGCCGCAATACGGGTCCTCGGGGACGGTGCGGGCCATCGCCACCGCGCGTTCGACCAGTGCCGCGAGTGCCTCGGGTGAGCGATCGGTCGAGGACACGATCGCCTGCTGGCGGCCGATGAACACCCGGAGGCCCAGATCATGGCCTTCCGAGCGTTCGAGCTTCTCGGTCTTGCCGAGGCGCCGGGCATGCGACAGCGAGACGCCATCGAACAAGACCGCATCGGCGGCGTCGGCGCCGGCGCGGCGCGCCCGCCCGATCAGATCCTGCAGCAGGTCGAGCGCCGCTCCTGTTTCCTTGCTTACTTCAGACATCGATACTCCGGTCATTTCCAGATGGGGCTGCCCGATCCAGGCAGGCCGTAGCTCGCCCATTTTTGCGTCACCTCGGCGACGATCTCGTCGGTCATGCGGATCGGCCGGCCCCATTCTCGCCGGGTTTCCGGCGGCAGCTTGCCGGTCGCGTCGAGGCCGATCTTGCCGCCGAGACCCGATTCGGGCGAGGCAAAGTCGAGATAGTCGATCGGGGTGTTGTCGACGAGCGTGATGTCGCGGACCGGGTCCATCCGGGTCGAAACCGCCCACATGACCTCTTTCCACTGGCGCGCGTCGATGTCGTCGTCCACGACGATGACGAACTTCGTGTAGAGGAACTGCCGCAGAAACGACCAGATCCCCATCATCACGCGCTTCGCCTGGCCGGGATAGGTCTTGCGAATCGCGACGACGGCAATGCGATAGGAGCATCCCTCGGGCGGCAGCCAAAAATCCACGATCTCGGGGAATTGCTGCTGCAACAGCGGGATGAACACCTCGTTCAACGCCTCGCCGAGGATCGAGGGCTCGTCGGGCGGGCGGCCGGTGAAGGTCGACAGATAAATCGGGCTCTGCCGCATCGTGATCGCCGACAGGCGGAACACCGGAAAGGGCTCGACGGCGTTGTAATAGCCGGTATGGTCGCCGTAGGGGCCTTCCTCGCCAAACTCGTCGAGCGAGACGTGGCCTTCAAGGACGATCTCGGCCTGCGCCGGCACCTTTAAGGGCACGGTCTTGCAATCGACGAGCTCGACCCTGCGGCCACGCAGCAGGCCGGCGAACTGGTATTCGGAGAGCGTGTCTGGAACTGGCGTGACAGCGGCGAGGATCGTCCCCGGATCGGCGCCGATCACCGCGGCCGCCGGCAACGGCTCGCGGCGCTCGGCGCGCCAGCGCTGATGGTGCTGCGCACCGCCGCGGTGCTTGAGCCAGCGCATCAGGGTCGTGTCGCGGCCGGTCACCTGCATGCGGTAGATGCCGAGGTTGAAGCCGTCCTCGCGGCGATCGCCCGGACCCTTGGTCACCACCAGCGGCCAGGTGATCAGCGGAGCGGGCTCGCCCGGCCAGCAGGTCTGGATCGGCAGCGCCGCGAGGTCGATCTCGCTGCCCTTGAGGATGATCTCCTGGCAGGGCGCAGCGCCGATGGTGCGCGGCCGCATCGCCATCACCGTCCGCAACAGCGGCAGCATCTCCAAGCGCTTCGCGCCAGCCGCCGGGCGGTTCCGGCTGCTTCAGAAAGGCGAGGGTCTCGCCGATCTCACGCAACGCGTGCGGTTCGCGATCCATCCCCCAGGCAACCCGCTCGACGGTGCCGAACAGGTTGACCAGCACCGGCATCGCATAGCTGCCGCCGTCCGGGCGGGCGACATTCTCGAACAGTGCGGCCGGCCCGCCCTCGGCAAGCAGCCGCGTCTGGATCTCGGTCATCTCGAGGTAGGGCGAGACCGGGGCCGCGACCCGCGCGAGCCGACCGCTCAATTCGAGCCGGTCGATAAAGTCGCGCAGGCTGGCATAGGGCATGCCGGCTATATGGGTGGGGCGTTTGTGGTTGACGAGCGTAGGCTCAAGCCGGCAGCACTTCCCAGACAACGCCGTCGCGGGTCTCGCGGTCCTCGAGCTCGCGGCTCGTCGGCACCCGGTATCGGGCCCGCTCGACCAGGCCTGCGGCCGGGAGATAAGCGCGACCGGGATCGCCGAGCAGCACGCGGCGGCGGCGTCCGGCGACAAACCGCAGCCAAGCCGTGACGCGGTCCGCCATCGGCCGCTCGTAGCACACATCGCCCGCGGTAACGACTTCGCCCGGCGGATCGACGGAATCGAGCAGATCGGTGGTCGTAACGGCGATGGTGACTCCGTTTAGCGCGGCATTCGCGGCGATCGCGGCGGCGGCGAAATGATCGATCTCGGCGGCGACAACCGATGCGGCGCCGGCTTTGGCGGCGGCGATTGCGACGAGACCCGATCCGGCGCCGAAATCGAGTACCTCGAGGCCGGCGACCTGTTCGGGCCGATCGAGTAGGTAGCGGGCGAGCGCCTGACCGCCGGCCCACGCAAAGGCCCAGAACGGCGGCGGCAGCGCGCTTCGCGCAAGGCTCTCCTCGGTCGCCTGCCAGATCGGGGTGATCTCCGTGGCGAGGTGGAGGCGGATCTCGGGTACCAGCGGCGGCGCGGTAATCGCGGTATTGCGGCGGACGAAAACGGCGGGGTCCAAGGGCGGGTCAGGCGAAGTGGCCGGCGATGATCCCGCCGAGCATCAGCCAGCCGACGGCCCGGTTCGACCGGAACTTGGCGAGGCAATCGGCCGGGTCGTCGGTGACCACCCGCGCCGCCTGCCACGCGAGCTGCAGCGCCGATCCGGCGAGCCCGGCCCAAAACAAGATGCCGAGCCCGGCTGCGGCGCCCGCCGCCGCCCACAACAGCAGCGCGCCAGTATAGAAAGCGAAGAGCCACGGCCGGGTATGCGGTCCGAGCGCGATCGCCGAGGATTTGACGCCGACGCGCAAATCGTCCTCCTTGTCCTGGTGCGCGTAGATCGTGTCATAGCCGATCGTCCACGATACGCCGCCGAGATAGAGGAGGATCGCGGGCCAGGCGAGGGCACCGGCGACGGCAGTCCAGCCGATCAGCGCCCCCCAGTTGAAATTGAGGCCGAGGAAGACCTGCGGCCAATAGGTGATCCGCTTCATGAAAGGATAGGTGGCGATCAGCCCGAGAACGGCAAAACCGAGCAGGATCGTCAAACGGTTGAGGCAGAACAGCACGGCCGCGCCGACCGCCAGCTGGAGCAGCAGGAACAGAACCGCCCGGCGCACCGACACGGCACCGCTCGGCAGCGGCCGCAGCCGGGTGCGTGCGACCTGCGCGTCATAATGCCGGTCCGCAATGTCGTTCAAGGTGCAGCCCGCACCCCGCATCACGACCGCGCCGACGGCGAACAGGGTCAGCAATACGGGATCGGGCCAGCGCGGCGATGCGAGCGCGATCCCCCACCAACCGGGGAACAGCAGCAGCCAGGTTCCGATCGGGCGATCGAGCCGAGCCAGGCGGGCGTATGGCCGAACCCCGGCGGGAAGGTATCGCTCGACCCAGTCGCCGTGACGGATGTCGCTCGGGTCGGGGAGGGAAGCCGGCTGTCTTTGCAGCGGCGTGATCGTTTCCATCGGGCCGATTCTAATTTTAATCTCGCCGGCGCGACAGATGGAGCACGCCCGCTTGGCCAACCGCCGGGAGCCGCGCCTTTATATCGAAGCCGGGCTCGCGCCGGGAGCTCTGGTCGAGCTCTCGGCAGGCCAGGTGCATCGTCTCCGCTCGGTGCTGCGGCTCGACCGGGGGGCGGCGGTTGCGGCGTTCAACGCCGAGGACGGCGAATGGCGCTGCCATATCGCCGAGTTCGGCAAAAACCGGGCGCGGCTGGCGGTCGAGCACCGATTGCGGGCGGCCGAACCCGAGCCCGACCTCTGGCTTCTGTTCGCACCGATCAAGCGGGCACGCCTCGACTGGCTGGTCGAAAAGGCGACCGAGCTCGGCGCCTCGGCGCTGTGGCCGGTGTGGACGGCGCGAACCCAGGTCGAGCGTCTCAACTCGGAGCGATTGCGGGCGCATGCCATTTCGGCGGCCGAGCAGAGCGAGCGTCTCTCGGTGCCCGAATTGCGCTCGCCGGAAGCGCTCGACCGGGTGCTTACCCTCTGGCCTGCCACGCGGCCCTTGATCGTCTGTGACGAGAGCGGTGCGGGCGAACCGATCAGCGAAGCCGCGACAAGGCTCCCCGCGGGGCCGGCAGCGGTTCTCGTCGGCCCGGAAGGCGGGTTCGACCAAACGGAGCTTGACGCCTTGGGCAAACTCTCTTTTGTTAGCCGCGTCGGGCTGGGCCCGAGGGTGTTGCGCGCCGAGACCGCTGCTCTTGCGACCTTGGCGGTGTTCCAGGCGATTGCCGGTGATTGGCGCGGCACCCGTACTCGCTGATCGTCCTTGCCGTTGTCCAGGGAGTTTCGCCGAGGATGACCACCGCCCCGAGCTCGCCAGGAGCGCCGATCACCGATAGACGGCAGCTCGTCGAACATCTCGAAAGGGGCTGCAAGCCGCCCTCGGCGTGGCGCGTCGGCACCGAGCACGAGAAGTTCGTCTTTCGGCGCTCGGATCTGCGCCGGGCGCCCTATGAGGGACCGGACGGGATCGGCGCCTTGCTGCGCGAGATGACGCGCTTCGGCTGGAAGCCGATTCTCGAAAACGGCGGCACAATTGCGCTCGCCAACGATGCGCAATGCGCGATCACGCTCGAGCCGGGGGGCCAGTTCGAGCTGAGCGGCGCGCCGCTCGAGACGGTGCATCAGACGTGCGACGAGGTGCACGAGCATCTTCGCCAGGTGCGCGAGGTTTGCGACGAGCTCGGGCTCGGCATGCTCGGGCTCGGCTTCGACCCGAAATGGCGGCGCGACGAGATCCCGTTCATGCCCAAGGCCCGCTACCGGATCATGCGGGATTACATGCCGAAGAAAGGCCGGCTCGGCCTCGACATGATGCTGCGCACCTGTACGGTGCAGGCGAACCTCGACTACGCATCCGAGACCGACATGGTAAAGAAATTTCGCGTCGGTCTCGCGCTGCAGCCGGTCGCCGTGGCGCTCTTCGCCAACTCCCCTTTTGTCGAGGGCCGGCCCTCCGGATTTCTCAGCCATCGCAGCCTGGTGTGGACCGACACCGATCCCGACCGGTGCGGCACCCTGCCGTTCGTCTTCGAAGAGGGGTTCGGGTTCGAGCGCTATGTCGACTACATGCTCGACGTGCCGATGTACTTCGTCTATCGGGGCGGACGTTACATCGACGCGAGCGGCCAGTCCTTCCGCGATTTCATCGCCGGCAGGCTGCCGGCGCTGACCAATGACGTCCCGCGGATCGGCGACTGGGCCGACCATTTGACGACGGCGTTTCCCGAGGTGCGGCTGAAGACCTTTCTCGAAATGCGCGGCGCCGACGGCGGTCCGTGGCGCCGGCTCTGCGCCCTGCCGGCACTGTGGGTCGGGCTCCTCTACGATTCGGCGGCGCTCGATGCGGCCTACGATCTCGTCGCGGACTGGACCGCCGAGGAGCGCGAGGCGATGCGGCGCGACGTGCCGCGCCTCGGGCTCGCCACGCCGCTGCGCACCCGGACGTTGCGCGACATCGCGCTGGAGATGCTCGAGATCGCTCGCGAAGGACTGCATCGGCGGGCTCGCCGCAGCGCCGCCGGCGAGGACGAGACGTATTTTCTCGATCCGCTGTTCGCGATCGCCGGCTCGGGCCGCACCCCGGCCGAAGAGCTCCTCGAAGATTATCGCACCCGCTGGGGCGGCGTGATCGATCCGGTCTTCACCGATTACGCTTACTGACGAGCCAGCGCGTGCGCAGGGCGGCCCGTCATGCCGATCGGATATTGGGCTCAGCCGTCGGGCGAGGCCTCGACCGGTACGGCACTCGCGGCGGGCACGGACCGGTAGGCCAGTTCCCCGGAGATGTCGCGGTTCGTGTAATCCGGCAGCGGGACGGTCGCCGCGACGCTGATGACCGCGGTGACCAGAATGTAGAGCGCGATTGCATAGCCTGAGCCGGTCCAGGCGAGCAGTGCCGTCGCGATCAATGGCGCCGGCCCGCCGGCAACGATCGATGCCAGATGAAAGCCGAGCGAGGAGCCGCTGTAGCGCAGCCGCGCCGGGAAGCACTCGGCGATCAGCGCCGCTTGCGGCCCGTAGGCCATGTCGTGCGGGATGAAGGACACGACGATCGCGAAAAAGATCACCGCGGGAATGGCGGTGTTCAGGAGCGCGAAATAAACGAAGCTGAACACCCCTATCGTCGCGATGCCGATCAGGTACATCCGTTTGCGGCCAACGCGGTCCGAGATGTGTCCGGCGAGCGGGGTGGTGACCGCCGACAGCATGGTGGCGACCATCACCGCGGCCAGCAGCAGGTCGCGGCTGCTGTGCAAGACCGTCGTGCCGTAGGTGAAGATGAAGGCGGCGAAGATATAGAAGGGTCCCTGCTGCCCGGTCCGCGCCAGGGCGGTCAACACGACCAGCTTGGGCTGGTGCCTCAGCACTTCGAGCACCGGCGTGCGCTCTACCCGCCGCTCCTCGACGATGCGGGTGAAGGTCGGCGTCTCGAGAATGCCGAGGCGGATATAGAGCCCGATCCCCACCATGACGATGCTGAGCCAGAACGGCACACGCCATCCCCAGTCGAGAAACCGGTCGCCGGAAAGCCGACTGAACAGCAGCACCATCAGATTGGCGAGAAAGAGGCCAGCCGGACCGCCCCATTGCGGCCAGGAGGTAATGAAGCCGCGATGCGCGTTGGTCTTCGCCCATTCCATCGCGATCAAGGTCGCGCCGCCCCATTCGCCGCCGATGCCCACACCCTGGATAAAGCGCACGATCGTCAGGATCACCGCACCCCAGATGCCGATCGCGGCGTAGCTGGGCACAAAGCCGACCGCGAAGGTCGACAAACCGGTCAACAGCAGAGTGGCGATCAAGCGTCACCTTGCGTCCGACGCGGTCGCCGTAATGGCCGAAGAGTGCCGCACCGAACGGCCGTGCGATAAAGCCGACGGCGTAGATGCCGAAGGCCTGGAGGGTGCCGACCAGCGGATCGGATGACGGGAAGTAGAGCTTGGCAAAGACGAGCGGCGCCACTTGCACATAGAGCAGGAAATCGTATGCCTCGATGATCGTCCCGACGGTGCCGGCGACGACCGCGCGGCGCAGCTGTACGCGCTGCTCGGCATCGGATAGGCGAGGGGCGGAGATTTCGGATGTCGTCATCACCTGGCCTCCCTGCATCGCGCTCTCTCGGCGGCGGAAGCCGCGACGGGCACTTGGCAACGGGTGAGGTTAGCAGCCGCGGCAGCGCGCGAACAAGCCGCCGAGCGGATAGCTTGTGAGTGCGTCCAAAGCGATGATAGGCCGGGCACCCTTTGCGGGCGATCCTCGCCCTTGACGCGGGACGAGGCGGCAATTACCCACCGTGCCTCGGCGTGCTCGGAGGGGCGACCGCTCCGCGACCGCGGCGGGTCCGTAATGAAAGAGGGGCGAGGATGCGGCGCATCCATCGGCGCAAGCTGTTGCAATTTTCCGGCACCGCGGCGGTGGCGGCGGCGACCGGCGGGCTCTCCGGCATGCTCGCGGCCGGGCGGGCGCCCGCTTATGCCCAGGGTACGACCCTGCACTGGCTCAAATTCGTCGATTTCGTGCCGCCTTCGGACCAGCTGCTGAAGGGCCGCATTGCCGAGGAATGCCAGAAGGCGCTCGGCATCAGGCTCAACATCGAGACCATCGACGGAAACGGCGTGCAGGCACGCATCACCTCGGCGATCCAGTCGGGGACGGGTGCGGACATCATGATGGCGATCAGCAACTGGCCGCAGCTCTACACCGACAGCGTCGTTCCGGTCGACGACCTCGCCGAGGAGATCGGCAAGGCGCAGGACGGCTATTACGAGACCGCGCGCGTGTGCGCCAATGACGGCAAGCATTGGATCGGCGTGCCGTGGACGATCATCCCGTCGGTGCTGGTCAACCGCACCTCGTGGTTTGCCGAGATCGGCATCAACGCCGAGAACTTTCCGAAGACCTGGGACGATTACCGCGCCGCCGGCAAAAAGCTGAAGCCCCAATCGCGGCCGTTCGGCCAGACCTTGGGCCACACCTATGGCGACGCGCCCGCTTTCTGGTACCCGTATCTCTGGTCATGGGGCGGCAAGGAGGTCGAAGCCGACGGCAAGACCGTCGTCCTGAACAGCAAGGAAACCGTCGAATCGGTCAAGTATGCGGCCGCCTTCTGGAAGGATTGCTACGACGAGGGCGGCTTTGCCTGGGACGACGCCAGCAACAACCGTGCGTTTTTGTCGAATACCTGCAGCTCGACCGAGAACGGCGCCTCGATCTACCTGCTCGCCAAGCGCAAATTCGAGGATTACACGACCGAGACCGGCAAGCCGCTGAAGGACGACATTTTCCACATGCCGCTGCCGGCGGGGGCAGCGGGCCAGTTCAGCTATCACGTGCCGTTCACCAACATGGTGATGGGCTACTCGAAGAACCAAAAGGCGGCGATGGAGTTTCTGCGCTGGATCCACACGAAGGACGTCTTCGACCCCTGGTACGCCTCGCAGGAGGGCTTCTCGGTCGGCGCGACCAAGATGTGGATCAACCACCCGCTGTGGAAAGAGGATCCGGTCATGCTGCCCTACCGCACCGCGGTGTTCAGCGGCCGCTTTGCCGGCTATGCCGGCCCGTCGAACCGCCCCGCGGCCGAGGCGATCTCGAAATACCTGATCGTCGACATGTATTCGAAGGCCGCGCAGGGCACGCCCGCCGAAGACGCCGTCAAATGGGCGCATGGCGAGCTGACGAAGATCTACGCCTGAGCCGCACCGGTCGAGCTCTGCCCGCCGGCATTCTTCGGCCCCCGGCGCCTTGCAAGGTGGTCCGATTTCGGCCGTGAGAGTGCTGTGTCCTTCAATTAGCTTTGCTACCGGAGAGTAATGGGCTGACAGGCCTTGCCGGTACCGGAGTGCTCCACCTTTCCTGTCACACCGGCGAAGGAGGTTGTAATCAAATCGGCAGCCTCTCCAATCGTCGCCCCGCGAAAGCGGGGGCCCAGAGCAAGTGACTGAAATCCCTTGGTTCCCCGGGCATTTTTGGTGACGAACAAGACCTCCGCAGAGTAATCTTGAACCTTAGCAAAACTCCCGCACCTTTTAGATGAGCTTAACCGGAGCCGGATGAAGTCGCCACGACGGAGGAAGTCACAACTTCAGAGGAAGTCGCGCACTCGCGAGCACGTCATTGCGGACCTGGGCCTACACCACGTATCAGGCCCTGTGCTCCGCGCAGGCTTTACGATTGAGGCAGACCATGCAGATTACGGCATTGATGCCCATATTGAGACCTTCGATGGCAATTATGTACTTAACGAACCTAAACTTATGCCATACTATACCTAGTGTGTCGTCATATTGGCGTGCGGCGGTCGATTCTTCCGCTTGACTTCTGCGGCTAAGTGCCTATGCCATACTATATGGCTTCAAGCTCCGATCTTCGCCTTGAGGGCGAGAACTTCAGTAAGCGCTTCGGTGCAGCGCTCGATGAGATCGTCGAGGTCCGCCGTGGTGTGGAGTTCGTCCCGTATGATCTCCGCTCGATCGAGTCGGATCGTTTGCACGATGGCGGTGTTGGGTTCCGGCCCCTCGCGCCAAAGCCCGTGAGCAAGGACGTTTCGCTCACGCCGGATATCGTCAGTAGCCGCGAGAAGGTCGCGTAGCTCCTCTTCGAGCGTGGGGTTTTTCAGATGCAACGGACCAAGCGTTCTCAGCCAATCCGAAACCGTGCTGGCCGAGACGTTTTGCATGATGACGTACATGGGCGCGCGATCCGCGCCGATCAGCTTTGTCAGAACGTGGCCGAGGATTTCGTCGATCCAGGCGCAGCGGGTCACAATCAGGCCGATGCGGGCCAGAATGTCGATGGTGAGATTGTACGAATTGGGCGGCACGACGTCTCCCGTCTAATACAACCAGGCGAGAATTTTCATGGCTTTCTTGCGCTCGGGAATAGCCACGAACTAACCGAGGCTTTCAATGGTGCAAGATATACCCCGAACGCCCCCAAGGCGCAGCTATCGTTTCCGTTTATGGACTGCTGAGCGATCCTTCGGCAGCTTCGTCCGGGGTTTCGGTTTCTCGACTGGCGGATGCCGCGTTACCCGCTTCACCGCATCAACGAAACGATCCCAAGCGTCCGGGTGCAGCTCGATATCGTCGGGGTTCGGCCCGGGCTTCTCGGCTTTCATGGCTCATCCGAGGTAACGTTGAAGCAAGACGGTCGCCAAATGTTGCCTGTATTTCTCGAGTTATACTCACAAAATAGAATCTTCCCCTTCCATTGATCTATCAACCACGCGCGCGAGCAATCTCCCGAACTGCTAGTGCATGCGTGGGCGTTGATCTCATATCGGTGTGAGATGGCTATCGCTCCAGCGATGAGCGCGGCTCCGACCACCAGCGCCACAAGGTTCATGCTGTCAGATTAGCACGACGGAGCGGCCATGACAGCCGCCCCGCCTCTCCGCTATCCTAGGGACGCCAATCACACTAGGAGCGAAATTCCATGATCGACGAATCGGTTCCCGTTCTAATCCAATTTGCGATCGCAGGCGGATCACACGTTTTGCATCGCGACAATCATTCGCGAAGGCGATCAGCTTTTTGGCATCCCCACCCTGATAATCCCGACCTTTGCCCGTTTTCGGAAGATAGCGCTTGATCCAGATAGCCTTGAATTACATCCCAACAGCGGAAGTGGTAAGCCTCTATACATTCACCGGGGGGTGGTGCGTTGATGCCTGTTGCACGCTTCTCGCGTCTAGGGCGAGCCGATTTCCTCGGTTTCGGATTGCCCACGAGTTCCGCCGATAGGTGAGCCTCTTGCCCTTAATGCCGACTGCGGCGCGGGCCATGCGCTCGTCATCGTCAACCCCGAGCATCCCGCGCGGCAGAGCGAGTTTGGGCACTTTTCTCTGGCTTGCCGAGCGGCGAGCGAGAGAGGCGTGCATTCATGGTGCTCCAGGCGTTCATAGACGATAGCGGCAATGAGCCTACCGATCCGGTATACGTATTGGCGGGGTTCATTGCCGATTCTGCAGCGTGGGCTAAATTTTCTGACGAATGGCAATCCGCCTTAGACGAGTTTCCGAAGCTAGAATATTTCAAAATGAAGGAGGCTGAACGCCTACAGGACCAATTTGATCGGGAAAAGGGATGGGACGAAAGAAGGCGGGACAACAGGCTGATCACGTTCTGTCGGATAATTCAGAAGCATTCTGTGTATAGGGTGCATGCGTCCTTACGACATGCCGATTTCATCAAACATGTAAAAAGCCTAGAGACGCCTATTCGTCGATCAATCTCGAATCACCCATATTATGTATTATTCCATCATTTGATACTAACGGTAGCTGCTGTAAGACTTACTCTCGGAGAGATCGGAAAGGTAGATTTTATTTTTGATGAGCAGGGCAGCCTTGGCGATGATGCGGTGTACTATTGGAATAACTTCATGGTTCATGCGCTCCGCGGCTCTGCGACAGATTTCACTCCATATATAGGCAAGAAACCAAAATTCGAGGACGAGAAAGAGTTTACACCCCTCCAAGCGGCCGATCTATACGCATGGCAATTACATCGAAATATAGTTGACAACACGGGGAGCATTATAGTGCCTCCCAGAATACCGCTAACGGTACTCAATTTTATATCGCCTATAGGTAACGATCTCGGAGAGAATGCGCTTCGATTGCTGGGCGGCGCGCTTAAAGAATTTGGGCAACGCTACGTTGCGGCAAACCCTGATACGCCTCTCTTTGGTCCCGGCGAGAGGAAAACCGAGACCTTCCGTAGAAGCGCTAAAAAAGGGCGCCGCAGCACGAAAGCGGCGGCTACTCCGATTTCCGTCCCCGATCACGCTTCTTCGGACGAGTCACCTTGTTAAAGGCCCGATCGATCGCCTCCGGGCTTTCATCGACCTCGACCTCGCGGGCGATTTCGATGAAGCGCTTGAACTGCTCCGGGTTGTCGGGCTTGAGCTTTGGTTTGCGAGGCATGACCTCATGGTAGCACGATCATTCCCTAATAGGCAGGCTCGCGCAGAGAATCGGAAGCGAACGATCACGGCCCATATCGCAGGCGGTTATGACCCCAGTCCACCGATCGATCCGGTAAAGGTATCCGGGCGCGCCGCTGATCTGCCAGCGGAACGCGATCAAAATCGCGCCCGTTATCAGCAGGCCAGCGATCACGACAGCGATGGGGCCGCGCATATTAATGTGGGGCCGGGCCGGGTTGGAGAATGCGTTCCGTCATTTGCCGTAAGGCCTGAGCAACTGATTCCGCTTGCTCGACCGTCAGAACCGTCTGGATCACGATCGGATCTATTTGAGGTGTCTCCTTGTGACGTGCAAACACTAGCCTCAGACCGCAGCCCGTCTCCAGGATTATTCCGGCTTCCCAATCGATGAGCGGAGTAAGATCGATCGTGCCGCGCTCGTTTATATCCCACGCCATAAGATTCGCTCCTGGGTTGGTTGGCACTTTCTCGGGTGGCGATGATGACGGGGATGGGTGTCACGACCCGTCCCCGTCAATGAATGGCAGGCGTAGCTGGCGTGGATCTTCCGGTGCCCGTGGCCGTCGCCGGCTATCAAACGGTCGGCGGCGTTTCGCGCCGTGCGAGCGCAGTTGTTTCGTAAGTAAGGCGCTTGCCCTTGGCGCCGACCAGCGCACGGTCGGCGCGTTCCAGATCATCAACGCCGAGCGCAATCCGATTGTTGTAGCGGAAATCAAACTCGGCTGCATAGCGATGCAGGTGCGTTTCGCTCACGTCGAAATAGCAGCCGTAGATGCCGCGCTTGAAGATCGAGAAGAAGTTCTCGACCGTGTTGGTATGCCAAAACGCGGCGCGGACGTATTCCTCGGCCGAGTGGTTGACCGTACCGTGGCCGGCGAACTCGTCGCCGATCGGCCAATAGACCGGGGCATCGTCGGTCATCAGGTAGCTGGCCTTGTTGACGTTCGCGACGATGATCGGCTTGAGCGTTGCGGCGGTAACGTTCGGGATGTGAAAGCTGCGAACCTTGCCGTCGCGCTCGATAGCCTGGGCAATGTGCCCAAGATAATCTTCGAGGCGCTCCGGATGCCTCATAGAGGCTGCGCCTTCCGCAAGACCTCGCTGCGAAACTTCAACGGCAAAGCATCGGGAGTGAGGACCGATACCGGGACGCCCAGCAAGGCTTCGGCCTCGCGCTTGAACGCGGCAAGGGTCAAGAGGCTGGTGGTTTCGGCAGGGTCAACCAGCAAATCGAGGTCGCTTTCCTCGTCATCGTTGCCGGTCAAAATCGATCCGAAGATGCGCGGGTGCTTCAAGCCTTGACGTCTCGCGAGGTCGCGCAATTGCGCACGGTGAGCGGCAAGGGCTTCGGATGGCTTCATAATCATTGAGTTATGCACCACGGCAAAACCTTGCAAGTTGCACAGAGCCCGGCGGGACGGCGGCGAGCGCGAGGGGATCGGCTGCAACGCATCGACCAAGGGTGCCTATAAGCTCGCGCGGCTGGGATTTCGCACCAAGGAATTGCTCGGCGGCCTCGATTGGTGGCGTCGCGACGGGCATCCGGTGACGGTTTCGCAGGAGCCGGGCAGCTTGCCTGTGGCCGCCGAATAGCGGCGCTGCTGCGCAAATGTGTTGATTATCGGCGAAATGGACTTGTGGGCGCGCCGGGTGCGGGCCCGCGCGCCTTGTCATTTTAATAATTTTATGGTATTGATATTGGCTGACGGCGGCTGCTCGCACGCCGGTCTCCCCTGTCGAGAATTCGGAAAATGCAATTATTCGCAACTAGGACGCCCGTGCCAAATTCCCCTGCCAATTCCCTGTCGGCGTACCGAAAATCCGCTGCCGGCAAGCTCGGACAAATCGTGCACAAGTGTCTGATTTTTCGAATATTTTCACGGTTCTCGGGGTTATTTCTCAGCGCCGATAAAGGTTTTTTCCCTGCCGGCAGGGAAATCGGATCCGGGGCGGCCATTCAGGGTTTCGCCTGGGGCGCCTCGACCAGCACGTTGATGCCGCGGGCGGCGACGGTGAGTTCGCGCCAGGTCTCCTCGTCGATCGGCACGCCGTTCTTGATGCGCTCGGCGCGCGTCAGGCGTTCGGGGTCGCCGGGGATCAGCACCGGCTCCTCCGGGTGGCGCGGCGGCGAGGCCGTTATGTAAGCCGTCATCGCCGCGATCTCGTCCTGCAGCCAGGTGCGGTCGAGGAGCCGCGACGGGTCGATGACGATCGTCAGCATGCCGTTGGTCGCCGTGCTGCCGCCCTGCCGCTCGGGCCGCATCGTGCCGCTGCCGCACAGCGCACCCGCCAGCATCTCGCAGACAAAGGCGAGCGCGTAGCCCTTGTGCTCGCCGAAGGTCAGCACGGCACCCCGCGGCTGGCGGTACATCGCAGCGGGGTCGGTCGTCGGCTTGCCTTCGCCGTCGAGCAGGATGCCGGGTTTCAGCTGCTCGCCCTTGTTGCGGGCGACCCGCACTTTGCCCATCGCGACCACACTCGTCGCCATGTCGAGGATGATCGGCCGTTCGGGCTCGGGGCCCGGGATCGCGATGCAGACGGGGTTGGTGCTGAAGCGCGCATCGGAGCCGCGCCACGGCGCCACGGCCGGCCGCGCATCGGTGACGTTGACGAAATGGAACGAGACGAGGCCCGCCTCGGCGCACATTTCGCCATAAGTGCCGACCCGGCCGATATGGTGCGGGTTGCGCAAGGCGACGACCGCGACCCCGGTTTGGCGCGCCTTCTCGATGCCGACCATCGTCGCTTCCCGCGCGGCAATCTGGCCCCACGCGCGCTCGCCGTCATAGACGATCAAGGAGCCGTTCTCGCTGACCACACGTCCCTTCCGGTTGGCGAAGACGGTACCGTTGGCAAGATGCTGCAGATAGTTCGGGATCAGGCCGACGCCATGGCTGTCATGGCCGCGCAGATTGGCGCCGATCAGATGATCGGCAATGACGCGGGCTTCCTCCGGCTGGCTGCCGGCGGCGCTGAAGACGCGGCTGGCGATGTCGTGCAGCGCGGTGTGCTGGATAACGACCATTTCCGTTGTCCTTTCTTCAATTTCCTTGGCGGCTCGTGGCGGCGATGCGCAGCGGATGGGCGGGATAAACCCCGAGGATCTTGACCTCGCGCGAAAAGAACGCGAGCTCCTCGAGCGCCAGTGTCAGCGAGCGGTCTTCAGGATGCGCCTCGACATCGGCATAGAACTGGGTCGCCGCGAAGGCACCGCCGACCATGTAGCTCTCGAGCTTGGTCATGTTGACGCCGTTGGTGGCAAAGCCGCCCAGGGCCTTGTAGAGCGCGGCGGGCACATTGCGAACACGGAACAGAAACGTCGTCACGGTCGGCGCGCCGCGCGCCGGCCGCTTGGGCTCGCGCGACATGATCAAGAAGCGGGTCGTGTTGTGCTCGGCGTCCTCGATGTTCTCTTTCAGCGAGACGAGGCCATAGATCTGCCCGGCGAGCTCGGAGGCGATTGCCGCGACGGTCGGGTCGCCGCGGGCGGCGATCTCGGCCGCCGCGCCGGCGGTGTCGGCGGCCACCACCGGTTCAAGCCCGAGCGAGCGGATCAGCTTGCGGCACTGCGATAGAGCATGGACGTGGCTTCTGACCGTGCGCAATGTCTCGAGGGTCGCGCCGGGAACGGCCAACAGGTGGTGGTTCACCCGCTCGAAATGCTCGCCGATGATGTGGAGATCCGAATCCGGCATCAGATGGTGGACGTCGGCGACGCGGCCGGCCACCGAATTCTCGACGGCGATCATCGCCAGCGCCGCGCGACCCTCGCTCACCGCGGCGAAGGCATCGTCGAATTGTGTGCAGGGGAGGGTAACCATATCGGGGAAGACGCGGCGGCAGGCAAGGTCGGAGTAGGCGCCGAAGGTGCCCTGGAACGCGATCGTATGCTCAGGCATTGGTCTGATGCGCCTGTCGGAAAAGGTGGCGGGCGCGCTCGAGATCGGCCGGGGTGTCGACCTGTACCCCGAGCCGGCCGGCCTCGATCAAGCTGACCGAGATGCGCATCCCGGCTTCGAGAGCGCGCAGCTGTTCGAGATGCTCGCGCTCTTCGAGCACCCCCCGAGGCAGCCCGACGAACTGCTCGAGCGCCTCGCGGCGGTAGGCGTAGAGCCCGATATGCTCGTAATGCGGCCCCTCTCCCCACGGCACGACCGCCTTGCTGAAATAGAGTGCACGCGCGGGCCGGGTCGCATCGGCAAAGCCGGCCACGACCTTGTTGACGCTGGTATCCGCGAGTGCGGCTGCATCCTCTATGACCGCGGCCAACGTTGCGATATCAGTCTCGGGGTCGGCGAGGCCGTCTGCCGCGACCCGCACGGCCGCGGGATCCAAAAGGGGCAGGTCGCCCTGGACGTTGATCACCGCGTCATAGGTGCGACCAGGATCGAGCCGCGAGATCGCCTCATGGATGCGGTCCGAGCCGGTCGGCCGGTGCGGGTCGGTCAGGACCGCCCGGCCGCCGGCTGCTTCGACCGCATCGGCGATCGCGCGGTCGCCGCAGGCGACGACGACCGGCCCGATTTCGGCAGCGAGCGCGCGGCGCCAGACATGTACGATCATCGGTGCGCCGCCGATATCGGCGAGCGGTTTGCCGGGCAGGCGCGTGGCGGCGAGCCGGGCGGGGATCAGGATGATCGGGTTGCGGGGTGCGGCTCTGGTCACGGGATCTCTGCGCAGCCGATGGGGCAGCGACAACATGCCCGGTTCGTTCGATCGTCGGAAGCGTGATAATTCATTCGCGTAGTCGGGGGGAAGGTCGTCGATGCCGGCGTTCGAGTGGAACAAGATCATCGCCTCGGTGCTGACGGCGATGATCGTCGCGATGGTGTCCGGGATCCTGGCGAGTGAGCTCGTCCGCCCGAAGCCGCTCGAAAAGCCGGTCTATCTGCCGGCCGGCACCGAGCAGACCGCGGCCGCCCCGGCAGAGCAGGGTGCGGCGGCCGGACCCGAGCCGATCGAGCCGCTGCTCGCCAAGGCCGATCCGAAGAAAGGGGAGCAGCTCACCAAGGTTTGCACCCAGTGCCACACCTTCGCGCAAGGCCAGCCGAACAAGATCGGCCCGAACCTATGGAACGTGGTCGGCCAACCAATGGGCGAGGATCGGGGCGGGTATCAGTTCTCATCGGCGATGGAGGCGCACAAAGGCGACAAGTGGGATGCGGACGAGCTCAACAAATGGCTCTGGAAGCCGCAATCATTTATCAAGGGCACCAAGATGACGTTTGCCGGCATGCCTAAAGCGGAAGATCGCGCCGACGTCATCGCCTATCTTGACACGCTGAAATAGGCCGGTGCCCGAGATCGACCTCGACGCCTTTGTCTCCCTCGCGCTGCGCCTCGCCGATGCCGCCGGCGCCGAAATCCGCCCGCATTTCCGCAAGCCGATCACGGTCGAGGACAAGGCCGATCTGACCCCGGTAACTGTTGCCGACCGTGCGGCGGAGGCGGCGATGCGGACGCTGATCGAGAGGCGCTTTCCGAAGCACGGCATCCTCGGGGAGGAGTTCGGGCCAGCGCGCGAAGATGCCGAGTTCGTCTGGGTTCTGGACCCGATCGACGGCACGAAGTCCTTTATCAGCGGGGTCCCGTTGTTCGGCACCTTGATCGCGCTGACCCGAGAGCGGCGCCCGATCCTCGGCGTCATCGATCAGCCGATCTCGCGCGAGCGCTGGGTGGGCGCGGCAGGGCGCACGACGACACTGAACGGCGCGGCGATCCGATGCCGGGATTGCCCGGCGCTCGCCGCCGCAACCCTGTTTGCCACGACACCGGAAATGTTCAAGGGAAAAGATGCCGCCGCCTTCGCCCGGGTTTCCGGCGCGGTGAAGCTGACGCGTTTTGGCGCCGATTGCTACGCCTATGGCCTGCTCGCCGCCGGGTTTGTCGACCTCGTCCTTGAAGCCAGCCTGAAGCCGTACGATTTCTGCGCGATGGTTCCGATCGTCGAGGGGGCAGGGGGCGTTGCCACCGACTGGCGGGGAGCGCCTCTCGATCTCACCTCCGACGGCCGCATTCTTGTCGCCGGGGATCGCCGTGCGCATCGGGCGGCGATGGCTCTCCTCGGAGTAACGCAATGCGCAGAGCACGAGCAATAGTTGCAGCACTGTTCGTGGCGGCGGGGCTGGCGTCCGCCGCGTACGCGGCCTCAACCCCGGGGATGTCGCTGTTCGGCGATCTCAAATACGGTCCCGACTTCAAGCATTTCGATTACGTGAACCCGGAGGCGGTGAAGGGCGGCACGATGCGCCTCTCGGCGATCGGCACTTTCGACACGCTCAATCCCTTTGTCATCAAAGGCGTGCCGGCGGCCGGGATCGGCCAGATCTTCGACACGCTGACGGTGCGTTCCGAGGACGAGGCCGAGAGCTCGTACGGGCTCGTTGCCGAAACCATCGAGCTCGCCGCCGACAAGCTCTCGGTGCTCTACACAATCCGCAAGGAGGCGCGGTTTCACGACGGAGCCCCGATGACCCCCGAGGACGTCGTGTGGACCTTCGAGACGTTGCGGGCGAAGGGCCTTCCAATGTACCGCTCGTATTACGGTGACGTGACCAAAGTGGAGAAGGAGGGCGAACGCGGTGTGCGGTTCTGGTTCAAATCGGCCGAAAACCGCGAGTTGCCGGTAATTCTCGGCGAGATGCCGGTGCTGTCCAAGGCATATTGGTCAGGCCGCGACTTTGAAAAGACAGCGCTCGATCAGCCGCTCGGCAGCGGACCCTACAAGATCGAATCGGTCGACCCCGGCCGCGCGATCACCTATCGCCGGGTTGCCGATTACTGGGCCGCAGATCTCCCGGTCAATAAAGGCCGCTACAATGTCGATACGATCCGTTACGATTATTACCGTGACGGCACGATTGCACTCGAGGCCTTCAAAGCCGGCCAATACGACGTCCGGCGCGAGAATTCCTCGAAATCCTGGGCAACCGGCTATGACAGCCCTGCGCTGCGAGAAGGGCTGATCAAGAAGGAGCAAATCCCAAACCAATTGCCCAGCGGAATGCAGGGCCTCGGTTACAATCTTCGCCGCCCGCTGTTCCAGGACCCGCGGGTACGCGAAGCGCTCGCCTACGCCTTCGATTTCGAATGGTCGAACAAAAACCTGTTCTACGGTCTTTATACGCGCACCCGCAGCTATTTCGACAATTCTGAGCTGGCGGCGACCGGTTTGCCGCAGGGCGAACAACTGAAAATCCTCGATAAGTTTCGCGGCAACATCCCCGACGAAGTCTTCATCCAGGAATACGACCCGCCCAAATACGATGGTTCCGGCAATATTCGCGATGGGCTGCGCGCGGCGCTGAAATTGTTGAAGGAGGCCGGATGGACCTTCAAGGGCGAGAAACTCGTCAACGACGAGACCGGTCAGCCTTTCGAATTCGAGATACTGCTCGACGATCCCGCATATGAGCGCATCGCGTTACCGTTCGCGAAGAACCTCGAACGAATGGGAATCACCGCCCGCGTCCGCACGGTCGATGTCGCGCAATACGAGAAGCGGATGGAAACCTTTGATTTCGACATGGCGGTGGCGCTGTTCCCGCAGTCGCTGTCGCCCGGTAACGAGCAGCGCGAATTCTTCGGTTCGCCAGCTGCCGACCAGCCGGGAAGCCGCAATGTTCTCGGCATCAAGAGCCCGGTCATCGACGAGCTGATCGAAGAGTTGATCAGGGCGCCGGACAGGGCGAGCCTCGTCGCCCACACACGGGCGCTCGACCGCGTTCTGCAGTACGGCTATTACGTGGTCCCGCAATTTCATCTCGGCGCATTCTGGGTGGCGTACTGGGACAAATTTCGCCGTCCGGAGACCGTGCCGAAATACGGCCTCGGCATCGACACTTGGTGGGTGGATCCCAACGCCGAGCAGTCGGTCGAGGCCAAGAAGGGCGAGATCGTGAAAGAATAGAGTACGATCCCGAAACGGCTCCCTCTTCTGGCTAACTCGGGTCGATCGGGAGTGGCGATTTACGCGCGACGCGATATGCTCGGTACTTCGCGTCAGGGAGAGCGGAAAATGTCTGCAGCCGCCGCGAGTTTCTGCGCCGCGCCGCGGCGCTCGGCGTTTCTCCGGCGCGACAATCAAGATCGAGACCGGGCGTGAGCTGGTGCCCGGACTCGGATAAAGCATGATCGCCTACGCGATCCGGCGAGTTCTGCTGATGATCCCGACCCTGTTCGCGATCATGGTCGTAAATTTCGTGATTGTGCAGGCGGCTCCGGGCGGGCCCGTCCAGCAGATGATTTCAAAGCTCAAGGGTAATCAGATCTCTGCAACCGAACGGGTCAGCGGTGCTGGTGGCGAGATAAAGCCGACTGGCGGCCAAGAGACCGGCTATCGCGGCGCGCGCGGCCTCGACCCGGCGCTGATCAAGGAGCTGGAGAAGCAATACGGCTTCGACAAGCCGCCGCTCCAACGCTTTTTGTTGATGATGCGCAACTATCTGACCTTCGATTTCGGCAACAGCTTTTTCCGTGATCGCCGCGTCGTCGATCTGATCCGCGACAAATTGCCGGTGTCGATCTCGATCGGGTTGTGGACGACCCTGATCACCTATCTCGTCTCGATCCCGCTCGGCATCAGGAAGGCGGTGCGCGACGGCAGCCGGTTCGATGTCTGGACCAGCGGCGTCATCATCGTCGGCTATGCGGTGCCAAGCTTTTTGTTCGCCGTGCTGCTGATCGTGCTGTTCGCCGGCGGCAGCTATCTGTCAGTCTTCCCGCTGCGCGGCCTCGTCAGCGACAATTGGGAATCGCTGTCATGGCCGATGCGCATTGCCGATTATTTCTGGCACATCACCTTGCCGATCACCGCTCTGGTGATCTCGGGTTTTGCGACATTGACGATGCTGACCAAGAACTGCTTTCTGGAGGAGATCAACAAGCAGTATGTGCTGACCGCCCGCGCCAAGGGCCTTACCGAGCGGCGGGTTCTCTACGGGCATGTCTTCCGGAATGCGATGCTGCTGGTCGTCGCCGGCTTTCCGGCCGCACTGATCGGCATCCTGTTCACCGGATCGTTGCTGATCGAGGTCATCTTCTCGCTCGATGGTCTCGGTCTATTGGGCTTCGAGGCGGCGATCAACCGCGACTACCCGATCATGTTCGCGACGCTCTACGTCTTCACCTTGATCGGGCTGTTGCTGAAACTGATCAGCGATCTGACTTACATGCTGATCGACCCGCGCATCGATTTCGCCGCCCGGCGTGTGTGACCGTCCCGCCGGTCAATATCGTCAGCCCCAGCGCGGTCTTTCGCCCTCGTCCCGATGAGGGAAGACCACCCCGCCGCCGGCGCCTCTTTCGCAAGGTTGCTTGTCCGGCGATGCTCTTCTTTTACGCGCGATGAGTAGAATTGGAGAGCCCGACGATCCGCTCTATCTCGTCGACGCCGACCCCATAGAGTTCGGCGACTTCCGCCTGCGTCATTCCGTAGTTCGCCAAGGCGCGGACCCGACCGAATTGCGCGGCAGGTATCACGCGGGTGCCGCGCCTGACCGTCCGGCGTCGTTGTGTCGGCTTCGGTTGGGTTGGCGGCTCGTCTCTGGCGGCGCTCATCGGCACCACCGGCGGAATTCTGAAAATGCGCGGCTGGCGTCGCGGTTCGTGGTCGGCGGAGAGGATAGAGTTCGCAGCCGCTGCCGGGGCCTCAGCAGACCCGGATTGTGGCCTCGGCTTAAACAGGTCTTCCGCGTTTCGACGCGCTCTGTCGATCTTTTCGCGATCATTTTGAGCGTCCGACGGCCATTCGGTCAGCAAGAGTAACTCCAGAGAAAATTGTTAATACGAGATATAAGGGCCGGCAGGAGCGCTACAAGATACTAGCATCAGCCTTCGTGCAGAAGTTCAGCGGGTGGCGACGACGATGGCGCGAGGCGCTTGTTGCCAGGTGCACGCGACGCTACCGAACCCGGCAGCACGAAGTTCAGTCAAATGCCCCTCCACGCCGTCGACGAACCGATCGTAGTTCAAAAAGCAGCCGCCTGGCTTGAGGAGACCATAAATCGCCGGGTAGCACGCGAAGATGTTTTCGCGGCTTCCCAGATTGTGGAGCACGATTGCGGAGACCGCGAGGTCGAAAGGTCCGCCGACGTGCTGCGGCCAGTACGCATCGAACAGGTCGCAAAGGACGTAAGAAAGCCGATCGGCGTAGCCGGCGAGGCGCCGACCTGCCTGGTCCAACATCGCCCGAGAGTAATCCTGTAAGGTCACCCGGGCCCCCGGGAACGCTGCCAGAACCTCCTCGGTGACGACGCCGTACCCCGCGCCGACGTCCAACACCTCGAGTTTGGCGTCGCGCGGAAACGGCGCCGACGACAACATTTGCCGAAGCAGCGGGCGGCGCTCGGGATCGCGGGCGACGTCGTGGTCGATCCACCCCGAAACATAGTCGGCCGACTGCCAGTCATGGGGGAAGGGTCGGAAGGTCTTGGCTTCGGAAGGCATCTGCACCTCTCTGAGCGTTTTTAGACGCGCCGCACACCATAAAACTGCGGCCAGCCGTCGCGCACATCCTCCAGATAGGAATGAAACGCGGCCGGCTGGTCGTACATGCCGAGCGGCACGTAGGACGGGTTCTGCCAGAACTGCTGCTGCATCTCGCGGCAAATCTTCTGCTGCGCGGCGAGGTCAGGCGCCTCGAACCAAGCCTCGCGCAACGCTTCCATCTTCGGATCGGCCGGCCAACCGAACCAGGAATCGGCGCCGCTCGCGCGAATGGCGATGTCCGGGCCGGGGGAGATGTTCCCCATGCCGCCCAGATAGGTATAGAAAATGTTCCAACCGCCCTTGTCGATCGGTTCGCGGCTGGCGCGCCGAGAGACGACGCTGCCCCATTCCATCGTCTGCAGATCGATGTTCATGCCGATCCGCTGCAGCACATCGGTGGCCACCTGGGCTTCGGCATAGATCGTCGGAATGGTCGAGGCGGCCAGCACGACGACCCGCTCGCCTTTGTAGCCGGCGGCAGCCAGGTCATGCTTGAGCTTGTCGAGGTTCTTGGGCCCGCGGGTGATCTCGACACCGACATCGCTCGCCAACGGCGTGCCCGGCACGAAGAGGCCGACATCGGTCTTGATCAGGCTCGGTTCGGCACCCGCGACAGTGGTCATGATCTCCTTCTGGTCCATCGCCGCAAGCACGACACGGCGGACGGCGGCATTGTCGAACGGCGGAAACAGCTGGTTGAACCGCAGGCAACCGATCTCGCCGGTGCGGTCCTTCACGGTGACGACCAGGTTCTTGTTGCGCTTCAATTGCGGGACCAGATCGATCGTCGGGTTCTCCCACCAATCGACCTCACCCTGGTCGAGCGCCACCGAGGCGGTGCCGGGATCGGGCACGAAATTCCACACCACGCGGTCGACATAGACGATTTTAGGGCCGGCAGTGAAGCTCGGCTTGCCGCTCGCGCGGGGCGTGTAGTCCGGGTTCTTCTCGAAGACGACGCGCTGGCCCGAAACCCGCTCCGCGGCGACGAACTTGAACGGTCCCGAGCCAACCGCTTCCTTGACCTGCTCGAAGGCGGTGGTTTCGGCCAATCGCTTCGGCATGATCGAGCAATAGGGTTCGGCCAGCGCATCGGGCAAGAGTGCGAACGGCTTTTTCAGGCGGAAGCGGATCACCTTGTCCGAGACTGCCGAGAGTTCCTCGGTGCGGGCGATCAGCGCTCCGCCCATCGGGTAGCGCTTGGCCCAGCGCTCGATCGTCGCGACGCAGTCGCGTGCCAGGACCGGGGTGCCGTCGTGAAATCTGAGCCCATCGCGCAAAGTGAGGTCCCACTGCTTGCCGTCATCGTCGACGCTGTGGCGCTCGACCATCTGCGGCTGAGCGTTGAACGCGGCATCGTAGCCGTAAAGTGTATCCAGCACCGCCAGCGCGTAGTTGCGGGTGATGTCGGCAGTGGTCCACACCGGGTCGAGCGAGGCGAGGTCGGCGTGCGGAACAAAGGTGATCGTCTTCGCGGATTCCGCCTGGACGATGCGCGGGGCGGCCAGCACCGCCGTGCCGACGAGGGCGGATTTGAGGAAAGTGCGTCGCTTCATCAGCGTATCCCTCCAAGTCGTTCTCGCCGTTCTAGCGCCGCGACCGCCATTCGGCAATCAGGCGCGCGACCTCGCCCGGTGCGCTCGACCGCGAGGGGGCGCGGTCGAGTTTCTCCGTGACCATTGCGATCGGTCGGTGGTCATCATCATGCTATACCCGGTCCCATACTAACGCTGCAGAGGCTACTTGATTCGGCCTTGGCGAAAGCTTTCGCGACATCGGAGAGAATAGAAGGAAAGCCCGCATGCTATTCGGCAATTTCTTGTTTCCGGACTGCCGGGATCCCGAGCGGGACGGAGCCGTGATCGACGAGACGTTGCGCGAGGCGTCACTCTCCGACGCGCTCGGGGTCGACGTGATCTGGCTGGCCGAGCATCATTTCGACGGCATCTGCGCCTATGTCGATCCGATCACCTTCGCCGGGGCATTGGCGATCTCGACGCGGCACAGCAAGATCGGCTTTGCGGTGGTGCAGACGGCGCTGCATCACCCGATCCGCCTCGCCGAGCAGCTGGCGATCCTCGACAACATTACCAAGGGCCGTCTCCTCGTCGGGCTCGGCCGCGGCTCTTCCTACAACATCTATGATTATCAGGGCTTTGGCATCGACCATCATGAGGCGCAGGCGCGGCTGGAGGAAGCCGAGGAGATCCTGCTCACAGCGTGGACCCGAGAGGCCTTCGAGCACCATGGCCGGTACTGGGACCTGAATGTCCCGATGCTGCGGCCGCGGCCCTATACCAAGCCTCACCCTGCTCTGATCCGCGCGGCCTCCGGCGAGGCTTCTCTGGTCGAGTTGGCGCGCCAGGGCCGTCCGTTCCTGATGAATGTGCAATCGATGGCGGTGACTCGCCACCGCGTTGCGCTCTACCGGAAAACAATGCGCGAAGCCGGCTTCGATGACGATGAAATAGCCCGCAATCTCGATCGGTGCTGGATCTGGCGCAATTTCTTCGTCGCCGAGACCGACGCCGAGGCGGAACGCGTCGGGGTCCCGGCCTTCCAGGCGATGGTCGAGTCTCGGGCAGCGCTGCGCAACCGCATCTATCGCGAGACCGGCATGCGGATCGAAGTGCCGACAAGCGACTTGCCGTCGGCCCGCACCAGTATCGAGCACGGCTTTATCCACGGGTCACCGGCGCGCGTCGCCGCGGCGATCGCGGAAATTGCTGCATTGGGCATCGGCGGCGTCATCGCGACTTTCCGGTTGGGTCCGCTGCCGCACGAGGCGGCAAACAGCAGCCTGACCCTCTTCATGCAGCAAGTCGCACCGCAGTTTCGCGGCTCTCTCAATGCCGAGGCTCTGCCGTGAGCAGGACGGTCATCAGAAACGCCGACTGGGTCGTCGCTTGGGACGAGGACGCCTTGCGTCACGTCTACCGACGCAATGTCGACATCGCGTTTACCGACAATACGATCACCTTCGTCGGACGCGATTACCCCGGGGCGGCGGAGCGGATGATCGACGGTAAGGATCGGCTGGTATTGCCCGGGCTGATCGACATCCATGCTCATCCCCAACACGAGCCGCTCTATCGCGGGGTGCGCGAGGAGCACGGGGTGCGCAACATGCACATGACCGGGCTCTATGAGCGCTCACAGGCGTTCACCGCGCCCGACGACGAGGCCCGCGCGGCCAGCGCCGAATTCGCTTATTGCGAATTGTTGCTGAGCGGCGTGACCTCGCTGGTCGACATCTCGCCTGCTTGGGATGGCTGGATCGGTCTCTTCGCCACGAGCGGATTGCGCGGCTTTGTCGCGCCGGGCTATGCCTCGGCGCGCTGGCGACTCGCCAATGACTTCGATCTGCAGCACGCCTGGGACGAGGCGCGCGGACGCGAGGGTTTTGCGGCGGCGCTGGCGACGATCGACGCAGCCGCCCGCCATCCGAGCGGGCGGCTATCCGGTGTCGTATCGCCGATGCAGATCGACACCTGCACGGCCGATCTCTTGCGCGACAGCCGCGAGGCGGCGCGCGAGCGCGGGCTTCCCTTTACCGTGCACATCGCGCAGAGCGTAAGCGAGGTGCGGGAGATGATCCGACGCCACGGCAAGACACCGATCCAGTGGGCATACGACATCGGCATCCTCGGTCCGGACACCATTCTCGGCCACGCGCTCTTTCTCGATAGCCATTCCTGGATCCGCTGGTGGACCAAGACAGATCTCGCGCTGCTCGCCAAAACCGGCGCTTCGGTCGCCCATTGCCCGACGCCCTTTGCCCGCTATGGCCAGATCATGGAGAATTTCGGCGATTATTTGCGCGCCGGTGTCAATATGGGGCTCGGCACCGATACGGCCCCGCACAACCTAGTCGAAGAGATGCGCAAGGCGGCGGTGCTCGCCCGCATTGCAGCACGCGACATCGCGACCGTGACCACGTCGGATCTGCTGCATGCGGCGACGGTCGGCGGCGCCAAGGCGCTGATGCGCGACGATATCGGCCGCATCGCAGTGCACAAGAAAGCCGATCTTGTCTTGGTCGATCTGGCGGTCCCACAGATGATGCCGGCGCGCGACCCGGTGCGCTCGTTTGTCTACCACGCCGCCGACCGCGCCGTGCGCGACGTGTTTGTCGACGGGCGGCAAGTCGTGGTCGAAGGCAAGGTGGTGATCACCCCGGTATCCCGGGCAAGGCTCGGCAAGGACCTCGCCGCCAGCCAGTTCGACCTGGCGCGGTTCTGGGCCGAAGAAGACGCCCGGGAATCGCGCGGCGACCCGCCGCCGAAACAGCAAGCCTCGTAAATCCCCTCTTCTCGCTGATTCTTTTCAGCACAAAGGAGTCGTGTGCACAATGGCGAAAACCAAAGGCCCAGACCTGGCTGACTACGCGGTCCACCTCCACGGCCACCATCCCCTCAAGATCCGCGCCACCTCGCTGGCCGTCATCGACAAGTGGCTGTTCTTCCGGGACGCTGGCGGGGGCTCCTGTTCGCCGCCCCGGAGATGAACCTCCACTACGTGAAGCTTCTGGAACCGGCCGAGGAACTGGCGCCCCCGGAGCGGCTGCCCGATGCCGTTCTGGACTTTGAGCCCGAGCCCGAGCCCGAGCCGCGTGCCGAGGTCATGGCAGCGGCGGAACAGGTCACCGAAGCATCGGCGGACCTCCTCGCGCGCCTTGAGGATGACCCGGAGCCCGCTGTTGATGCGCGGGGCCGCAAGCACGGGCCGGGCGGACGGTTCGCCAAGGCATGAGCGAGGACGTCCTCACCAACCACGTCGAGATCACCGGAGACCCCTCCCACGGAGCCCTCCGCATCGACGGCCACCTCCTCCCCTTCACCGCCGCAGTGCTGAAACTGGAAGCCCCCCACCCCCCGGTGCTGTCCGTGGCCCTGCCGGTGATAGGCGGGGCCATCGTGACCCTGGAAGCCCGCACCGAGTTCCAGGAGACGACACGGGCCGCGCTGATAGCGGCAGGGTGGACGCCGCCGCCGGAACCCGGCAGCGAGGACGAGGCCCTGCCGATGCGGGACGGGGCACCGCACTGCACCCCGGGCCCGGACGGGTCGTGCACATGCCAGCCGGAGCCAGCATGAGCGAGCCGCTGCGGCCGCCCGGCGAGCCCTGGCCGCCGCCCGACCCGGACGCCTCACCTGGAAGACTTCATCCACGCCGCGTACGAAGCGTGCAAGAAGGCGTGGGATGACGGGATCGCCGGGGACGGCGTCGGCCGCACCATCACCATCACTCTCCCCGCCGAGGTTTTCCCGAAGGTCACGAGCATCCAGAACCCGTCGTCGGTACCCCCATCCCGATCACCCGCATCTCGATGTTCGGGACTGCCTCGATGTTCGGGACTGATCCGTGACCTACCCGGACTCCCAGCCCGGCCGTCACGCTGCCTCAGCGACCCTCAGCGCCTCGCGGGCACGCAACGAGCCCGCGCCAGCCGGGCACCCCGGTTCCCCCGCCAGGGCCGCACGCTAAGCCCTGACCGCGCCGCGGACGTGCTCAAAGAGTTCACCGAAGGCAACTTCTGCACGCTCTGCGGAGGTATTCATGCCGGGCTGTCCATGCCCGCCTGCCCCCGCGTCGCCTCGTTCGAGCTCGACCCGGACGGGAAGCTCAAGTCGGCGGTTTTCTGGGCGGATGGCGAGTACGACGCCTCCGGCACCTACCTCGCCTCAGACGTGGAGGTCGACGGTGACTGACGGCTGGCTGGGCGTCTTTAACGGCACTGAAGATCAGACACTCTTCGTCGCTGAAATGCGTGAGGCCCTGAACCTGGCCGAGCGCGTCGGCGGCCTGGAGCCCGTGGAGCGCTGCATCAGCGAGTGGCGGATCACGGCGGAAGCGCTCGCTGATCCGGTGGCCCGCGCCATCCTGACGGGCTCGGTCAGCGAGGACGACTTCACCGAAGCGGGGAGGCCCGGTGACTGACTCGCAGATCCTGACTGCCGGGATGATCGCGCAGGCCCGCAACGCCGGCCTCACCTGGGCCCAGATCGGCAGTGTCCTGTCCGGCGGCACCGAACGGAACCCGAAGCTGGCGAAGAAGCGCGCCAAGGCCATCGCCCGCGAGGCCAACCGGCGAGCCGCCCTCATGCTCAGCGAGGAGGCGCAGGATGCCTGACACCGCTACCGCCATCGGCCCGGTGGTCCGCATGTGCGACGACCCGGACTGCCACGGCTGGGACGCATGCCCCGGCGCGAACATGCTGATGGGCCTCGCGGACAACTTCCCGCCCGAGATCAGCGACGACAGGGCCGTGGCCCTGTTCGCGCAGAACCTTGCCCTGTCTGCTCCGAAGGACTCCGCCGGCGTGGCGCGCGTGGTCCCGGACGGTGCGGAGTTCCTGCTGCACAAAAGCGCCTACGCCGCCGCCGGGACCATCGGCCAGTACCGCTGGACGGCCGTCTACAGCGGCGCCGGCGGCACGATTGACGAGGTGCTGGCAGGCGCTCCGGAGTATGAGGCGAGCACCGATCTCGTGCATGACCGCCTGCGCCGCATGCGCGAGGCAGGCGTGTTTGACGCGGCGCTGCGGGAGCGGACCCCCGGTGGCTGACTCGATGATGATCACCTGCCCTGCCCACTCCTGCCCCCTGATCCCCTCATTCCTGGTTCCCGGTGACCTGGCATGCCCCGAGCAGGACTGCGGCACCGTCATCCACATCACGATCCCGGACAGCCTGTTCCCCGCTGACCCGATGACGCTGATGGAGCAGGGCGCCGCCGCGCAGCACGAGTTCGTCCGCTCCCGCGAGATGGCCGGGTTCTCAAGGTCGGAGGCCATGCAGATCCTCGTCGCGATCACCCAGGCCAACATCATGAAGGACAACGGCAATGGCTGACGACATCATGCTCACCAGCGGCAACCTGAACTGGACCAACGTTCCGGACGGCATCAGCATCGCCGAGGCTCTCGCCACCGCGCAGTCCAAGGGGGAGCCGGTGCGTGGCCGGGTCATCACGGGTATCAGCGGGACCGCAGGCAACGGCGACGGTATCCAGCGTGCGATCGACTACTGGATCGCCCTTGACGGCACCGTCACCGTGTCACCAGGTTACGAGGCCATCATCAGCGACGGGGCAATCCGGGGCTTCCGGGTCTTGGAGGCCGCCCGTGAGTGACGCCGCCTACCTCGCCGCCGACGCCGAAGACCGCCGCGCCGCTCTTGCTGCCGCTACGTCTCTCCTCGCTGCCCGGGGTGACCTCAGCCCCCCCGAATGGCTCACCCACGCAGATACCGCCTACCGGTGGCTGCGTGCCCGCGACTCTCTCACCGCCGTCTCGGTAGCGATCGTGCCCGGGACTCCATACAAGGAAGGAACCAGTCCCATGACCGCAACCTTTGACCTCTCCGACACTGACCAGGTGGTCTTCAGCCTTGAAGGAGTCGACGCGAAGGGCGCGTCCGTGCCCCTCGACTCCGGTTTCACCGCCGTGTTCTCGCTCGCCGACCCCGACTCCTCGGGCGCCGTCCTCACCGACAACGGCGACGGCACCGCCATCGTGGCCGCCGGCGTACCGGATGCCAACCTGATGCTGTCGGTCGTCGTGACCAACCCGGACGGTTCCACCCTCAACGGCGCCGAAGCGATCATCGTGCAGGCGACGGCGGCGACGACCGTGGGCCTGGTCGCGGGCACGCCCACCGCCGAGTAGACGCCCGGCCGGGGGCAGTGCCCGGATCGCACCTCCAGCCACTGCTCCTGCCGGTGCTATCGCCAGCCGGGGGCGGGCATCATTCCGGTCTTCCGGCGTGCTCCCTCCGCCCCCGGCTGGTGTCATCCTTGACCGCATGAGCGACGACCTGATCCCCTACGACCTTGGCCCCGAGCCTCCTGGCGGTTTCAGGAACGTGTTCAAGCGCCCGGAGCGCCCCTACTGCCTCCCCGGCTGCGACCGCCTTGACGGCCACGACGGGCGCGACGCCGGAGCCTGCATGCGGGACGGGGAAGTGCTCACGCGGGGCCCGCTTGACCTAGAGCACCGGCACGTGCCGCTTCCCTCTCGCTGCTATCAGTCCGAGTACGGCTTCACCGTTCACATCAAGGGCGCATGCGAGTGCCGGTGAGGGACTCGCCCAGCCTCGGCCCCTGTACCTGCGGCGGCGCGCTGGCCAAGATCGGCCCGCACAGCTACCAGTGCCGTGCCTGCCGTCAACGCTGGCGCGACGACCGCCTCCCCGCGGAAGGATTCCTGACCATGGTCACCCCGGAGACCGACTACCCGCCGTGGTTCACGACGGGCATCTGCCCGTTCTGCGGCAGGAGCCTGAAGGACGGCGGCTGGCACTTCCGCAGGCGCGGCAAGATGTCCGAGGACGGTCCGTCCGTGTACGAGTCCTGCGGAGTCGTCATCCGCTAGAATGAACGAATAAGGCCCCGGTACCTGCGACCTCCCAGAAGCAGGCACCAGGGCGAGGCCACACCGATTACGGCGGTGCGACACCTTGAACGTTAACACGCAGGTCAGATATGTCCCGGAGGTGAACGTGGCCTCCACCCGTTCTGCGATTCTGGCGGCTTCCAAGGCCATGCCGGGAGGCGGACGGCCGAATCCCGGCCCCCAGCAGATGCAAGGGCCGTACGTCGGGCAAATGAGCCCTCTCGTCCAGCAGTTGGGCAACGAGCGGGGGTACTGCCTCGCCCCCGAGACGCGGGTCCTGTGCCCGGATTTCCTGTGGCACCCAGTCGGCTCGCTTATCCCCGGCGATGATGTCATCGCCTTCGATGAGAAGCCCGAACCAGGGCGCCGCCGCCACATGCACATAGCGACGGTGCTTGCCACCCCGCGGCTCGTGCGCCCGTCGCACCGTGTGCGGTTCACGAATGGCCGCGAAGTCGTGGCATCAGCGGAGCACATGTGGCTCTCGCCCGACAGCCGGTGGATGCTTACCCGGAACCTCTGCCCCGGCCGCGAGGTCATGTACCTGGGTGCCCCGTGGGACGGCCCTGATACCTCATGGGAGTCTGGCTGGCTAGCTGGCGCCTTTGACGGTGAGGCAAACCTCTCGCCGCGCGGAGGCAAAAGCGCGGGCTGCGGCTGGTATCTGAACTTCACGCAGAAGTCTGGTGGCGTCCTTGATCACGCTGAGCAGTTGCTCAAGGAAAAGGGTTACGAGGTAAGGCCCGAAGTCAACGACCTGGCCAAGGACATGTACCGGCTCTGTGTCACGGGCATGTACGACTGCTTCCGCTTCCTTGGTGAATGCCGCCCGGTACGGTTGTTGGCGAAGGCGCCCGCATGGCTGGAGGGCACGAGCTACGCGCGCAGCCGGGGCACGGTTCGCAGTCGCGAGTACGTCGCCATCGTTGAATCGGTCGAGTTCCTGGGCGACCGGGAGGTCGTGGGGATCGCGACCAGCACGCGGACCCTGTTTGCTGAGGGGTTGTTCAGCCACAACTCAAACCTCTACGGCGGGTTTCTTCCCCGGCCGCCGCGAGACGTTCACTGACGGCGCGTTCTCCCCGTTCAGCCCGATCATGCCGGTGCCGATCGACGCGCCGCCACCCGGCTACGAGCGGCCCGAGCCGCGCCGGTTCCAGTACCGCACCGGCTACAACCTCCCGGTCGGCGACCCCGGCACCGAAGAGGGCTACAAGCTCGCGCCGTTCTCAACCCTGAAAACCCTCTCCAAGAGCTATTCTATAGCAAGACGTTGCATCCAGATCGTGAAGAAGGAAGTCTGCGGCCTGGAATGGGACATCACCATGACGTCCCACGCGGAGAAGGCGTACCAGGGCGACCGCGAGGCAATGCGGGACTTCGGGGAACGCCGTGCCAAGGCGATGCGGTTCTTCAAGAAGCCGGACCCGAACTACTTCGACTTCACGTCGTGGCTGTCGGCCATGATCGAGCAGGTCCTGTCCATCGACGCCCTGTCCCTGTACATGTGCCCGAAGAAAGGCACCGGGCAGCGGCAGGGGCTGCTCGGGTCGGACCTGGACTCGCTGTGGTGCATCGACGGCGAGACCATCCGCCCGCTGCTGGCGTTGCACGGCGGGATGCCGATGCCGCCCGCGCCGGCGTACCAGCAGTACGAGTACGGCGTCCCCCGCGCCGACTTCACGACAATGCTCGCCGGGCTGGACCTGCCGGAAATCGCCGGCAGCGAGGCAGAGGCGTACCGCGGCGACCAGCTCATGTACCTGCCGATGGTCCCGTTCCCCGACTCGCCTTACGGCTTCTCGCCGACCGAGCAGGCCCTGGTCCCGATCATGACCGGGCTGCGCAAGCAGGGCTACCAGCTTGAGTTCTTCACCGAGGGCACCGTCCCCGCGGTGTACATCTCGCCCGGTGACACGTCGATGACGCCGAACCAGATCCGCGAACTCCAGGATTCATT
>CAWCKT010000049.1:0-84979 GCA_963796155.1 uncultured Alphaproteobacteria bacterium
CGCGGCCGCTCGCTCTGCGGCTTGGCGTGCTATAGCCTCGCGTCTGACCCCCTCTCGTTCCGCGATCCGGATGTTCCGGGCGGCGATAATCTCCGAGCGAGCCTCTATTCGCCTCAGCCTGGCGGGGTCTTCCGCAATCGCCTGGGCGCGTTCAATTTGGGCCTTCTTTGCTGCGCTGGCAGCACCTAAGCGGTCTTTAAAATAGGGTGTCCTCACCAGGTACTTGTGGTCATAGGTACGATTTGCTGTCCAGCGCAAAAAACGCAAACCTCGGGCTTGTCGACCATCACTCGCGCAGGAAGAGCCGACGGGACTGGATCCCCTCGGCGACGAGCTGCTGATCATGACGAACCCAGGCCCGTGCGAACCGGCAGGACCAAACAGGAACTGCGGTCATGACAGGTTTTCCAATGCGGAAGCTGCGCAAGACCGGTGCCGTCGAACAAGGGGGGAATGTCGTCATCATCCCGCGGCTATCTTCTGTCACTGGCGCCAATAAGCCGCCCGCCTAGAACCAGTGGAGTGCAGCACAAGGACGCATATGGTTCACGAGATCCGGCGCTGGTCCCACCTTCAAAGAGAATAGCATACGTCGAGCTGTCCCTGGCCAATGTCGCTGAGAAATTGCGGTCCGCGATTTTCTCGGCCTCAGTCGAGACGATAAAGCCGCCTCGCCGTACCGCTATAGAGGGCGAGTTTCTCGGTCGGCGAGCATCCGGCCGTGATGCGCTTGAACGCGTTCCACAGCGTCGCGTAGCCGGTTCCCATCTTGTCCACGGGAAAATTGCTCTCGAAATTGCACCGTTCGGCGCCGAATAGCTCGATGCAAGGTTCGACATAGGGCCGCCAGGCAGCTGCCCACGCCTCAGAATTCGGCGGCACCAAAAGCTCTCGAAAATTGAGCGCGGCGCCGCGGTTCAGCATGCCGCCGAGTTTAACGGAGACGTTCGGGCACGTGGCCAATTCCGCCATGCTGGCCCGCCATGCGGCGTGGACTTCGTCCTTCTTACCGGCATAAGCGCCGTAGCCAAGCACGCCGCCGACGTGGCACATCACGATGGTCGCTTGAGGCACCGCGCGCGCCAACGCGATCACATCCGCGAGTTGCGGATGATAGCACCAGGCGTCGAGCGCCAGCCCGTGCGCGGCGAGCCGCGCCACCCCGGCGCGGACGTCGGGCCGAGCATATATATGAGGCGCCGAGTTGGGCCGACTGTTACCGATGGTCGGGTCCGCATCGTAGCCGACAGAATAGCGCACGCCCGACAACCGGCCGCCGCCGGCGCGAATTAGTGCCTCGAGCACCGGCTCGACCCGATCGCCGAGCGCGAGATCGGCGAAGCCGACGATGCCTTGCGCCACATTGATCGGGCCGTAACCGCCACTTGCGCTCATCGCGGCGATGCCGGCGACAAACTCGACCTCGCCAACCGGGCGCATCTCAACCGGCCCACCTGCGCGATACATCGAGCGGCACTCCTCGAATACAGTGGCGACGATCTTGTGGCCGGTGTTGAGGTCGGCGAGCAGTTCCGGCAGCAAATAGGTCCAGCCGCCGCGGTCCCACAGATGATGATGTGTATCGATAATCGGTAGTTCGGGTTCGAGGATCGGCTCCTTTTCCTGTTTTGCGTGCCAAGCATCGTCGGGCTTGCCGCTATGACCAAACCGGCCCGGTTGGATGGATAACGCCATGGGAGGTTTCCTATTTTGCCGATGTTGCCCGCATTCCGGGGCCGTCACGGCTATCGTCTCGCTTTTGTGGTCAGCAGCAAAGCTCTCACTCGTGACAGCCGCGCTAGGCGGATGCCCAGCGGATCGACAGGGCAAGGTGCGTGGCGATATCCAGACCCCCAGCAGCCACCCGGCGGAGGGCGAGACCCGACGGTTCGAAGCCAACTCCCTCCAGTGGAGAGGTCTGCGAACTTTCGGTTCCGACGTCCGCCGGGCAGCGCGTTCCATAGCGCCAGCAGCCGCTTGCCGCTGAGCGGGGCGGCGAGCAATTCCGCGTTTTGCCGCCGACGGGTGAGACGGATCGATCGCCAGTGCCTGCCGGAGTAGGGCGACCGCCTCACCAAGGCCCTCTTCGGTCCCGCGATAGAAATGCGCCAGCGCCCGCAGATAGAGGTCGTAGGCGTCGAGACGTTCGGTCGGCTTGCCCTGTCACTTCGACAATATGACCGGCCGACGGCATCTACGGCGCAAGTCTCATCAAGATCGGCGCGCCAGCATAGCCCGGTTCCACGCGCGAACTCTCTTTATCAATGATTTCACGGTCGCCCGTCTGCCGCTATATTGCGGGCCCTGGTTGCCGCCAAAGATTACGGTGGGGAGAGTGCGCGATGGCATCGCTACCGGGGGAACTGCGGTGGTTTTTACGCTCACTCCAGGTCGCGTTCAGATTCGCGCGGTCCCCCAGTATTCCGAATTCTCCGGCGCTTTCCCGCTGCATTTGCCCGAACTGGATATCGAACTGTCGGCCACAGTGGAGCAGCGGTCGAGAATGCTGGCGCGGATCGAGCAGTCCTGGACCCATATGGGAGAGGTTCGTCCGCATTACTCGGTATTGACAACGGACGACTTTCGCCCTGAGAACATCCACCGCTCGATCGACCGCTTCTGGGCCAGCGGCGACGTCGAGGCCGATGTTGCCGCCTTCCTGCTGCGACGGTTGGGGTCAGACGACCTCGCGCAGAAGACCTGCGTCGAATACGGATGCGGGATGGGGCGGGTCACAATCCCGCTGGCGGCGCGGTTCGCCGAAGTTCATGCCTATGACATCTCGCCCAGCCATCTTGCCCTTGCGCAGCAGCGGGCCGAGGCGATGGGCGCCGAAAACGTACGGTTCCACCACTGCGCCGGTGGCCTACCAACCCGGCTTGAGAGCTGCGATTTCTTTTATTCGCGCTTGGTTTTTCAGCACAACCCGCCGCCGATCATCAGCGAACTGATTTGCCTCGCCCTCGGATCGCTCCGCCCCGGCGGGATCGCCTTTTTCGGGGTGCCGATCTATTTGCCGGGTTACCGTTTCCGCATCGAAGAATATCTCGCCGCGCCGCGAAACGGGTGCATGGAGATGCATTGCATCCCGCAGCACAAGATCTTTTCCCTGATCGACGCCGCCCAGTGTGCGCCGATCGAGGTCCGCGAAATGCGACGGGTCTTGCTGAAGGGGGAGGGACTGAGCAACCTGTTTGTGGTCGGACGCGCGGCGAGACCCTGACAGGCGCGACGAGAGCGACGCCCGCGAGGGCGGGTAAGGTTTCGGCCCTGGTTTCCCCGGTGCGCCCCGGCGATACCATTCGCTGGCTCGGCTACCGTCTCGACCATGCCCTATCGCAGTGGCGCACCACTCGAGCCGAACTGCCCAATCGTCCCATGCACCGTTCTCGGAGCTGCGCCGCGTGGGTTTGCGCATGCGGCCGTACCGGACGACGCCACGGCCGCGAACAGCACGAACGAGAGGACGTTTTTCGACAGTGCGGGATCGCACAGATCAAATTGTTCCGGCGCGAACCCCAACCCAAGATCTACGCCACCTCCAAACGGCTTCCCTTTTTGGGCGGGATCGAGAGTTCGAACCCTCTTCCCTCCACAGGGGAGTCCTTTTTCACCAGCGAATCGCGAGGCTTCGGGCGGTTTGGGTTCTCGCACGGCGCGATGTCGTGGTGGTTCATCTGCCCGTCATGGTCGCCCGAATAGAAGCGCATCTTGACCGTTGAGGGGCTTCGAATACCTACCTGTTTGAAGCCGAGCATCTCGGTCCAGAATTTGTGCGATACCTCGATGTCACCGCCCGCGCGTTCAGCAGCAGCAGCGCGACGTGTCTGGCATGGTAGAGGCGAGCCGACGAGGAACGCGCCGTCCTCGGTCCCTCCCTCGGCAGGATTCCGTCAGGCCGGGTAAACTCAAAAAAGCGTCGAGGGAAGCTCGACGCTGAGGGAGAGGCTTTGGCCCCAGGGAGACAAAGAGCCACGGGCACGCGGAACCTAGTTTCCCCGGGGCATCGAACTGCAACATCTCAGGCATGGGCAAAACGTCTCTACAGCTCCGCCACAGGACCCACTCCTTTGCAAGAGGGACCGATGGTTCGAATCCACCTTCCTCCAGCGGAGAGTCTGCGAACTTTCGGTTCCGACGTCGTTTTGCCTTCAATGCCGGACCCGCTTCATGAATTCGCAGGTACGCTCGTGATGCGGTGCGTCGATCACCTCCGCTCAATGATCCTGCCGGCATCCATGAACACGAGCGTGTCGCACGCCTCGCGGGCGAACCCTAATTCGTGGGTGACGACGATCATCGTGATGCCCGAAAGCGCCAGCCGACGCATGACGTTGAGCACCTCGCCGATCCGGTCACCCATCTTGACCCGTGTGACCGCCTCACCAATGGCAGCGACCTCGCCCGCACCGTTGGAGAGCGGCACCACGCCGAGCTTAGTCGGACCGCGGCCACCGCCTTTCAGGACCATCAGATCGCGATAGTTGAGCGAGCTCGCCCGCACTCGCATCAAGGCCTCTCGCAGGCCGGGGCGAGGGTTCCCGCTCGATCGCAGGACGATTCCCTCAACGCTACCGAAGCCTCGATGCGATAGGCTTGCATCTCGACCTCTCCTCGCGGCACTGCCTAATACATCTCGGGCGTGATAACGTTTTTCGGCCGGTTGGTCAGCAACGCGGCGCGCATAGTCTCGGCCGATTTGCGCCGCGTATCGGCTTCGGACTCCGGGGTCAGCCACGCGGCGTGCGGGGTGATGACGAGGCGGCCTTCGAGCCAGGGCTCGCGCGCCCGATAGAGGCGCAACAGCTCGGGCACTGGCTCGACCGGCGGCTCCACCGGCAGCACGTCGAGCCCGGCAGCGGCGATGTGTCCACTCTTCAGATGCGCCAGCAGCGCGTCGAGATCGAGGATCGGGCCGCGCGCGTCGTTGATCACCACCGCGCCGGGGCGTAGCAGGCTGAGCTCGGCATCGCCGATCAGACCGCGGGTCTCCGGCGTCAACGGCGTATGGATCGACAGGGTGTCGGTCTGCCGCAGCAGTTCCTCGAGGCTCGCGGCGCGGTCGATGCCGAGCGCCAGTTCGACGCCGTTCGGCAGGTAGGGATCGTAGAACATGACACGGAAGTTGAATGCCTTCGCGCGTAACGCGACCGCAGTGCCGATGCGACCGAGCCCGATGATGCCGAAGTTCTGCACCCCGAGCCGCCGGATCATCGGGTGGTGAAATGACCGCCACGGCGCCGGCGGGTCGCGGCGCTGCAGTTCATGATGCAGCAGGATGCCGCGGCGCAGGGTCAGCGCCAGCGCCATCGCATGATCAGCGACTTCGGTGGTGCCGTAATCGGGTACGTTGCAGACGAGGATGTTGCGCCCCGCCAGCACCTTGCGGTCGAGCTTATCGTAGCCGACCCCCATGCGCACGACGCAGCGCAGCTGTGGAAAGCGATCGAGGTCGGCCGCCGCCACCGCCCAGCGCATGATCATCAGTCCATCCGCCGCAGCGCAATCGGTCGGGTCGAGTTCGGCAAGCTCGGCTTGGCGGCGCGGATGAGGCGCACCTCGGGCCCGAAGATTTCCTGCTCCAAGGCGAGATCGGGGACCTGGCGGTCTTCGGGGTATAGCACGGTGACGGTCATCGGCGTCTCCTTGTCCAGCGGCGGGGCGGCCTCGACCGGCTGCCGGGATGCGCCCGAGCTTTCAGCGTCTGACGTTACTCGTGTGACCAGATAGGCGGCGTTCAGCCCCGGCGCTTGGCGGGGAAAGAAACGACGATCGTGCCGGCGGTTATATTTCCATCCGGACCGGCACGCGTGAAAACGATGTCGGAACCGAAAGTTCGCAGACTCGCCGCTGCGCGCGCCGGACTCGGGGGTGGCGGGCATATCGACGCGCTCGATGCCGCGCATCGAGAATCGCGTTGACGACGGTCTGCCGCGCGGCGATGCAGCCGGCCTGGCCTGCGCCCTTGACGCCGAGCGGGTTCACCGCGGTCGGCAGCTCGGCGAGGGTGAGGCTCGACCTCGTCGCCGTGACCGAGCGCGGGTAGAGGATGCGGAAGAGCCGTGCGGCGTGCAGGTCGTCGAGCAACGACTCGGGGATGCGCTGAATGCGCTCGGCTTCGTCCGCCGCGGCCGCGATTGCCGGTGGCCCGCTCGCGGGGCCACCTTACCGGGTCGGCTCGGCTCACATTGTCCATCGGGGCACTTCACGGGCTTATCGGTCGAGACCATTGCGACGCGGGGCCGATCCCTGTCAATAGAGCGCGGCATCGCCTGCAGTGTGGAGGTTTTCCGATGACCCTTTTCGATCTCTCCGGGCGGGTCGCCGTCGTCACCGGCGGCAATGGCGGGATCGGTCTCGGCATGGCGAAGGGGCTCGCCACGGCGGGTGCGGCGGTGGTGGTGGCGGCTCGCAACACTAAGAAGGGCGAGACGGCGGCGGCCGAACTCTCCTCATCCGGCGCCAGGAGCGCGTTCATCGCACTCGACGTCGCCGACGAAGGCTCGTGCCGGGCGATGATCGAGGAGACCGTCGCGCGCTTTGGCCGGCTCCACGTCCTGATCAACAATGCCGGAACCTCGATCCGCAAACCGCCGGAGAGCTATACGGCGACCGAATGGCATACTGTGCTCGACACCAACCTGACGGGCGCCTTGTTCTGCTCTCAGGCCGCCTACCCGGCGATGAAGCGAGCCGGCGGCGGCAAGATTATCAACATCGGCTCAATGTATTCGATTTTCGGCACCAGCTATGGTGCAGCTTATGCCGCGAGCAAGGGGGCGCTCGTCCAGCTGACGAAATCGCTGGCGATTGCCTGGGCCAAGGATAACGTCCAGGTCAACGCGGTATTGCCCGGCTGGATCGACACCGAACTCACCCAGGGGGCGCGCCGCCATGTCCCCGAGCTTCACGACCGGGTGCTGACCCGCACCCCGGCGGGCCGCTGGGGAGCCCCCGAGGATCTCGCCGGGATAGCCGTGTTCCTGGCCGCACCCGCTTCGGAATTCGTGACCGGGGCGGCGATCCCGGTCGATGGCGGGTATTCGAGCATGGGAGTCTAGACCATGACGACCGAACTGACCCATCGCACCGTCGAGACCAATGGCATCCGTATGCACCTCGCCGAAGCGGGTGCCGGTCCGCTTGTCGTGCTCTGCCATGGCTTTCCCGAATCCTGGTACTCGTGGCGCCATCAGCTTCCTGCACTCGCCGAGGCCGAGTTTCGCGCGGTGGCGCCCGACATGCGCGGCTATGGCCGGACCGAGCGTCCCGAGGCGATCGACCAGTACACGCTGCTGCATCTTGTCGGCGACATGATGGGCCTCCTCGACGCTCTCGGCGCCGAGCAGGCGGTGATCGCCGGCCACGATTGGGGCGCACCCGTCGCGTGGCACGCCGCACTCTTGCGTCCGGACCGCTTCCGGGCGGTGATCGGCCTCAGTGTTCCCTTCCGGCCGCGCGGGACGGTTCGGCCGACCACGGTCATGCCGCAAAACGACAATGCCGTCTTTTACCAGCTCTATTTTCAGACACCTGGCGTCGCTGAGGCCGAGCTCGAGCGGGATGTGGGCCGCGCGATCCGCAGCATTCTCTACTCGGCTGCGGGTGATGCGACGCCTCATGAGAGCATTGTGACGGCGGTCGGCGCGGTCGGCATGGTGCCCCGGAAGGGCGGATTCCTGAGCGGCCTGCAGGACCCGACAAACCTGCCGTCCTGGCTCTCCAAGGCCGACCTTGACTTCTACACGGATGAGTTTGCTCGCACCGGGTTCACTGGCGGCCTGAATTGGTACCGCAACATCGACCGCAACTGGGAGCTTCTGGCGCCGTTTGCCGGTGCGCGTGTCATGGTCCCGGCTTTATACATCGCCGGCGATCGCGACCTAGTGGTGCGCTTCCCCGGGATGGACCAGCTGATTCCAAACCTCTCTTGCTTCGTCGCCCAACTGCGGGGTACTGTGATGCTGCCGGGCTGCGGTCATTGGACCCAGCAGGAGCGGGCGGGGGAGGTCAACGCTGCGATGATCGACTTCCTGCGGCAGCTCTGAGTGATCGGGTGGGCGGAGCGCGATGCCGAGCGAGGTCACGCATCGCACAGTCGAGACAAACGGCATCCGCATGCACCTGGCCGAAGCCGGTGCCGGGCCACTCGTCGTGCTGTGCCACGGCTGTCCTGAGCTGTGGTATTCCTGGCGCCATCAGCTCCCAGCGCTCGCCGAGGCCGGGTTCCACGCCGTGACGCCCGACATGCGCGGCTACGGCCGGACGGACCGTCCGGAGGCGATCAACCAGTACACGCTGTTCCATTTGGTCGGCGATATGGTCGGCCTGCTCGACGTTCTCGACGCGGAGCACGCGGTCATCGTTGGCAACGATTGGGGCGCCTCGGTCGCGTGGCACGCCGCCCTAATGCGGCCCGACCGCTTCCGCGGCGTGATCGGTCTCAGCGTGCCGTACCGGCCGCGCGGCCAGGTTCGGCCGACCACGGTCATGCCTCAGACCGAGGATGCCGTCTTCTACCAGCTCTACTACCAGACCCCCTGAGTGGGGCGAGATCGGGAAACCCTTCGAGGACGCGGAACGGGTCTTCGTTCCAGAGGCCTCGCAAGATCTTCACGTTGCCGGCGCGGCACTGCGAACTGAACGGTCCGAACCTCGTGAGCTTGTCGCCGCTCTCTGCGGCCGAGGCGACGTTGAAACCACGCATTGCGCGCATCAGGTGGAGCGCCTGGCTCTTACCGGCCTGCCCCGGATCCTTGCCGAACCCGACGCCGACCTGCTGGCCATCCCGCGCCGCGGTATCGAGCAACAATCGCTCGACGTCGCCCGGGTTCGGCCGCCCGCGCACTGTATCGAGCAGCCAATGGCCGCCTTTCTTATCGCGGCCAAGCTTGAGGCCCACGATCCAATCCGGGTCGTTGAGCTCGGTCTTCTCGGTAGCGGCGAGATCCCAATAGCGGACGACGTCGAGATCCGCCGGGGCTTGATCGACGACGGCACACCATTCCCGCTTGAAATAGAGCCCGGCCGCCGGCCGGATCTTCCAATTTCCACCCAGCAGCCGCTCACGTTCTAGAGATCGCCCTTGCGAACGCGCCTTCCGCAGCCGACGCCGCGCCGACCGTAGAGAACGGCGACCCACATGGGCGATCGGCTCGATGGAATCGTTTGCCGAGCACAATATCAAACTGAACCGTGGGCGCCCGGGGAGTGGTCGAACGCCCGGTTGCCGAGCGGACGGAGTCGAATGGTGTCTTTGCCGTTTCGATGCCCTCGCTAATGCGCTTGCCGCACTGGATGAGACGGACGCTGATGCCCGTTCGATCCTCGCCGAACATGCTTGGGCGGATCTAGAGGCATCTGTTCTGAGCTTCCCACAAGGAAAGCCAGTCGACGTCTTGATCGCCTGAAGCGTAATCATCGGACGGCCTTGGTCTCATCACGGCCAAGCTCCTAGGTTTCGCAGTTCGCCCGACTCGCCGCTGGAGGGAGATGGATTCGAACCCTCGGTCCCCGTGAGGCATCGCCCCGATTCAGACGACGTTCGATAATATCTTGGGCGCATGGCAGAGGGGGACCTCTGTCCACACTCCATCGAAGCGACGCAAATTCGTCGACCGGCTCCTTTCGGGATCGGCCGAGGCTCCCGGCCTCAGACCGCGGCGCGTTGCTCGGTTCCCGTCGACTGTGTAGCGTAGAGCTTCCCGTCACGCTCTTCGATGCGGCCAGCGCGCTTGTGCCGGGCAATCGCCGCGCCGACATGGTTCGGGCGAGCGCCCTTGCATGCAGCGGTGATTTCCCGCTGCGTCTTGCCGGTTGCCAGGGCAAGGACCTGATCGTTGAGGCTCGGCGAGCCCCACCTGCCACCAGCTGGTTCTGCGGTCGTCGTACGCCGGGGGGCTTCCTGTTCTACTTTCCGGGGAGATACACCCGGAGAGGCCGATGTATACGGGCAAGACCCTGTTCGCCCAGTTGATGGATTTTCTGCCGTGGTCGACATTTGCGCGGATTGTCGAGCGGTATGGTGGCGACCGTTACGTCAAGTCATTGCGCTGCGCCGAACATTTCCGGGGGCTTTGTCACGCTAACGGGTCGCGCAAGGGCTGCTCGCAAGGTTAAAGTCGCGACATGGCTCCGCTCTGCTATCGCCGCCATCGTTTTCCGCCCGAGATCATCCAGCACGCGATCTGGCTCTATCTCCGCTTTACGCTGAGCTACCGCGACGTGGAGGAACTGCTCGCCGAGCGCGGGCTCGACATCTCCTATGAAACGGTGCGGCGTTGGGTGTTGAAGTTCGGCCCGACGATTGCGCGACGGCTGCGCCAGCGTCGGCCTCGGCCAAGCGATCGATGGCATTTGGACGAGATGGTGATCCGGATCGCCGGTGTACGCATGTATCTCTGGCGTGCCGTCGACCATGAAGGCGAGGTCCTCGACATGCTGGTTCAGCGCCGGCGCGACACTCGTGCGGCGCTGAGGCTGATGCGCAAGCTTCTCAAGAAGCAAGGATTTCCGCCGAAGTTGCTGGTCACCGACAAGCTGCGCTCCTACGCGTCGGCGTTCCGGCAATTAGGGCTGAGCTGCCCTCACGAACAGGGGATCAGGCGCAACAATCGAGCCGAGAACTCTCATCAGCCGGTGCGACGGCGAGAGCGCAAGGTGCAGCGATTCAAGTCGCCTCGCTCCGCGCAGCGCTTCCTGAGTATGCATGCCGCCGTCTACAATACCTTCAATCTTCAACGCCATCTCGTCTCCCGATCCACGCTGCGAAAATTCCGAACCGATGCTGCCGCGCAATGGAAAAGCGCTGTCGCAGCCGCATGATGCTGGCCAGTTTTGGCTCTCGATGCGTACCTCCTTCGTTGCCGTGACAAAGCCGCGCGACGCACTCATCTGAAGCGAAGACCGGTTCCGGCCCTGACGGTTTTCATGCTGCACTTTCCGCCGCGGCCGCTGTCGTCTTTAAGCCATAACCAATTCGTCCGTCTCTATGTCGAAACGCCGGCGCCGCACCGATACGGCATCCGCGTCATTCCTCGCCGCCGCGCGCGCCTGAAGGATGAGCGCCCGCAACTCAGAGAAGTCCTACACCCGTCGTTAAAATCGGAGAGGCTGTCCCTGCGGAGGACCGTCTCGCTGACCCGATACCGTCCCCCGGACAAAGCTCGGCGAAGGCTGGCTCGGAATCTGGCACAATCCCCGCCGGCGGCATTGCAATCCCTCGCGGCGGAAATCTCGTCCGCCAGATAACGCTCGGCCCCGTCGCTTTGGACCGCGTGATGGCTGCTGACGAAATCGAGCGCGCCGACGAGGCAGCGATTGCCCCGCCGATCGCTCAAGCGGCCTTTGACCCAGCGCTCGCCGGCGCCATAGAACTTCAGTAACAGATCGAGGACTTCGACGGCTTCGGCCGGGTCGCACGCGCCCATGACATCACGCCTCCGCATCCGGGGTGACGTGCGAGTGTATCGCCCGCGCGCGCCCTCCGTCCGGTTTTAACTTGCACTACCCTGACGTGCCACGCCATCGACGAGCATCGACACCACTCCGGCGACTAGGAGTAGGTTGAGAGTCATGGCGATAGTAACGGCAACGGCTCCAACCTAAGAAGACAGAATTCCGAGAAGGTTATGGTCGCTGGCGTGTTGCGGCTCCAAGCTATGGTTGTGAGCCCACATTGCGTATTGCACGCCGGGCGTTTTAAGCCCGCATTCGCCGAATGATACCGCATTTTGCGGTGAGATAGTCCAGATTATGGCATAGAATACAATATGTTATGTTAGGTCGAACGGGGCGGTGATGGCGGACCCAGCGGGTGAAGCGGACAGCGGGGCGCTGAGGCTCGATTTCGACCGGCGCGTGATGCTCCGGTTCGACGGACGCTGGCGATGCCGAAGACGGCGGAGCCGTGGTCGCTGACCAGCCTGCGGGAGAAGCTGATCAAGATCGGCGCCAAGGTCGTCAGCCACGGCCGCTACGTGACCTTCCAGATGGCCGAGGTCGCGGTGCCGCGGCAGATGTTCCAAGAAATCCTCTCGCTGATCGCCCGGCTGCGGGCCTTGCGCGCCACCGGGGCTGCCGAACATAGGTGCGTTTCGCCACCGACGCCCTTCATTGCGCATAGAGTCTATGCGCAAGCATGCTCGCTCCATGCGGAACCCCCAGACCACGGCCTGCGCGGACCCGGCAATGGTGAGGCGATGTTGATCCCGGTGAGTCCCGCGGGGAGCCAAATGTGCAGATTGCCTGCGTCGTAAAAGGTGACTTGCTTCTCACCATGCGATTCTCCCGCACAAAATCGGCAATCGCGCGGGCGAGATCGTTCGCCCGTTGCTGGTGTCCGCTCCGACTGGAGAAATTAACGATCACATCGGCGGGCAGCCCTCCTGCGTCCTGATAGGAACTTGTCGGCCTGGCCTACGACCTTTTGGTGTAATCCCTCGATCTGAGGCGGCGGAAACCCTGACGGTGCAGCCGTTTGAAAGAGGCGCCGCACTTCGACGCCGAGGATTCCATCTCGCCAAAGAAAGTCCGGGCTCTCAAACTCGATGGGCTCGCTAGACGGAAATTCAGGACAGATGGAGCGCGCCAGCTCTAGGTAGGCACGCTCGATGCGCTTGCTGGCCATATCACGCCGCGAACTCCTCGGGTACGGAAACCTGCCCAGGGAGCAGACGCGCGATTTCCTCGCATGTCCGCGACGCGGCCAGCTTGAGCGCTTCGTCGATGTGGACGTAGCCTTGGGTCACGCCTCGCGCGGCGTGACCCAAGAGCGCGGCGATCGTCAACTCGGAGAAGCCGAGGTCGCCAGCGACGCTGCCGAAGGTATGCCGCAGGGTGTGGGGTGTGACACCCTCGATCTTGGCCGCGGCGCAGAGGCGCGCCAAGCAGTTCTTCGCCGCCGTGAAATGGCCGTCGCCGATGTCGGCGGGGAAGACATACGGGCAGTTCTTGCGGGCCGGCTGACTGGCCGCGAGCTGCGCCGCTGACGGCCCGATCGCTCGAACCTGTCCGTCGCTCTTGGTATAGGGGAAATGAACATAACCTTGATCGGCGTGCAGCCAGTCTCGCTGCAGGCCTTGGGCTTCCGAGATCCGGAAGCCTGTCAGCAGCATGAGGCGCACGGCAGCAAGGGCGACCGGGTGCTCCCCGTTCCGCTCGGCGGCGCGCATCGTCTCGCCGAGCCTTTTGATTTCGGCCACGCTGAGCCGGCGCTCCTTCTTCTTTCCGGCGAGCTTTCGCACACCCACGGCTGGGTTGGATACGATAACATCGAGCCGGTCGGCGTGAGCGAGGAGGCTCTGGAGCGTCGAAACGGTGCGCGCGGCGACGCCTTCGCCGCCCGTGGTCACGCCGCCGCGGCCGGGTTCTCGCGGCTTGGCCGTCTTTCCTGCCGCGATGTCCGCCTGCATACCGGAAATGTCGGCCGCCTTGAGCGCGCGGACCTGCCGTCGGCCGAGCAACGGCTTGATATGCGTTTCGATGCGGCTCCGGTCCATGGCCAGGGTGGACGGCTTGATCGGGCGGTTGCGGCGTCCGAGGATGCGGCCAGCCTCGGCTTCGACGAGATACCACTCGCAAATCTCAGCCACTGTGATTGTTTCCCGCGGCCCATCGACCTCTGCCGCCGGATCACCGCCATCCGCGATGGCCCCGAGCTTGATCTTTGCTTTGTCTCGCGCCTGTTCGACCGTCAGGACCCCATACCGGCCGATCACGATGCGTCGGCTCCGGCCTTCGGCATTCCGGTATTGAAGGACGAAGGTCTTCAACCCCGACGGAATCGCGCGGACACCAAAGCCTCTCAGCTCGCCGTCCCACAGGAAAGTCTGGCCCTTCTTGGGCTTTTCAAGTGCATCGACGGCCCGCTTGGTCAGCTTGCTCATGATCTACTCGCCACCTGCTCAGATTTTTATTACACTACCACAGCACGGAGGGAATGTAAGCACCCTGTAAGCAGCCGGAATGGTGAGATGGGATACCCGGGGATACCGTCGGATGGGGCATGATCAAGAAACGCACAGAAATCCAATAGTATGTAGAGGCGTGGGATGGGCGCGGATAGCACCGGTTAGGCCAAGCAGGACCTTGCCAAGGTTGGGGTCGGGGGTTCGAATCCCCTCGCCCGCTCCAGATCCCAGGATCATGATGTCGGCCGCGGCGCTGCTCGGTACGGTACCCCAACCCGACCGACTATAGGCTCGCCGTCGGCGATCCCGAGATCGTACTGATTGACATGGTCGCTGATTACGCTTGTGTTCCCCGACCCATTTCGGGCCAAAGAGTACAGGTCATGTATAGATCGGTCTCGGCTTGGTGCGCCCTAGGCCTTGCGGCTGCGCCGTCGGTCGCCACGGCCGAGGCCCTGACCGAATGTACCGTCGGCCAACAGGTGACCGATCGAGAGGACAAGACCGGCACAGTCGTCGCCGCAGGTAACCATTTATGCCAAGTAAAATATCCCGACGGGCAGGTTTACGGATGGATTTATTGGGACCTGCGACCTGCCGCTGTGTCGGTGAAGCCCGGACCGCCGCCAGTCGACGCGAAACTACCCGCGCCCGCGGCCAGCCCCCCCGCGGCGGACCCACCGGCTAATGGTGTCCCATTGCCGACCATCCTGAGGCCAGGGCCTTCAACTCACTCACTCGTTTATCGAGCCAACTCGCGCGGCCATGTCGCGCTCACGGCCATGGTAAACGGGGCGCCGGTTCGGTTTCTCGTCGATACCGGGGCGAGCCGGGTTACGCTGACCGCCGAGGATGCGCGCAACGCGGGGATCGGCCAAAGCGAGCTCGTGTTCAGTCAGCGCTCGCAGACCGCCAACGGCCTGGCTCACGAGGCGCCGGTGACCTTGCGCGAGATCCGCATACAGCAGCTCTCGATCGACAACGTTGCCGCCGCGGTGAACGAAAATCTGAACGTGTCACTGCTCGGAATGAGCTTTCTGAAGCGATTGAAGAGCTTTGAGATGCGCGAGGGCGCATTGACCATCAGCTGGTGAGGGCCGGCCGCGGCACGGCCGGGGACACCGTCTCCGGCAGCGGCTTGCCGTTGGTCTCCGGGAGAAACGGCGCGGTCACTGCGCCAATGATAAAGAACAGACCGACGATCGTCGCGGCAGGGCCATAGCCGCCAAGACCGACAATCAAGGTCCCCGCGATCAGCGGACCGACGCAGGAGATCCAGCGCGGCGCGTTGAAGCAGAAGGCGACGGCCGTGCCGCGCATCCGCGTCGGGAACAGTTCGGGGAGCCAAACTGGCGCCCAGGCCCAAATCCCGCCCGTGAAGAAACCGAACACCGTCACCGCGGCGAGCAGCGCACCCATCGACTGGGCCCACAGATAGACGACCGGGGTCAGGATCAGGCACATCAGATAATAGAGGATCGCCGTCGGCTTGCGGCCGATCGCGTCGGAAAGGAAGCCCAGGGCGATAAAGCCGAATATCGCGACCCCAGTGCCGAGAAGGCCGGCCACCGCGGAGTAATACGGCGCCGACAGGCCCGCCTTGGCGGCGACCGTGCCGACATAGGTCGGGACGAAGGTGGCGACGCCCCAGAACCCGAAGGTCACCGACAGCATCATCAGAAACGCCGCGATGAGCCGCCCGCGGACGCTGCGGTCGAGAAACATGTCGGTGACCGTGAAGCGCGTCAGCGCGGCGTGTTCGCCCTCGAGCACCGCACCGCTGCGCCGCTGTGCATGTGCGGCACGCCGGCGTTCGCTCGCCTCTTCCCAACGCGCCAATTCCGGCATGCTGCGCCAGATCCACAGCACCAGCAGGGCCGGCAAAACGCCGACCAGATACATCCAGCGCCATGCGTTGGGCCCCAACCCGCCGATCAACAGCCAGACGCCGGAGGCGAGAAAACTGCCGATCCCGGCGCCGCTCTGCAGCAACCCGCCGCCCTTGCCGCGGGCATGGTCGGGCCATAACTCGGAGACGATCGAGGCTCCCGTCGCCCATTCCGAGCCGATCCCGACGCCGACCAGGAAACGTAGGATCGCGAAAGATTCCCAGTTCCAGGCAATCGCGCTCAATCCGGTGGTCAGCGAATAGGCGAGGATCGCGAGCATCATTGTGCGCTTGCGGCCGAGATAGTCGGCGACGATGCCGCCAATGACCCCGCCGGTCGCCCAGCCGAAGACCGTCGTCGCTAAGACATAGCCGGCATAGCGCGGGATCTCCGCGTATTGCGCCGCGTCGAGCAGCTGGTGCAAGGCGAAGCCGACCGTCAGGAACAGCGCATAGATCTCGAACCCGTCGAACAGCCACGCGAGGTTCGAGGCGGCGAGCACCCGCCACTGCTCCTGGTTGAGCGTGCGATACCAGGGTGAGGAGACGACGGCGGCGTTGCTGTTCATGGCCCAACTTCCCCGTTCTACGTGCTGCCCCGTTCAATCCCGCAGGGCAGTTCACCACTATCGGGAGAATATACGCTCGCCCGGCGGCTCGGCAATAACTGCAACGATGACCTATGGGACCTCGGTGGCTGATCGCTGGCCAGCCCGACCAAGGGGTAGCGGCATCACACCCTCGCGCGTGGCCGTTGGCGGTCAATGCTCGATGACGATGTCGACTCGGCGTTCGGCGACCGTGGGATCGTTCGATCCGGTCTGACCGATCGGCACCTGTTGGATCATCGCGCGCGCGATACCATCCGCCTGCAGCTGATCTGCCACGATCGAGCTGCGGGTCTCGGCGAGCTTACGGTTCGTTTGGGCGGTGCCGGTGGCGCTTGCCCGCGCCTCGACGACTATTGTCTGAGCGCCCGAATCCCGCGCGCGCTTCGCCGCGTCGGCGATGATGGCGGTCGCTTCGGGCGACAGGTTGGCGCTGGATTCGCCGAAATATACGAGATAACGGGGAGTATCGGCGCCGGGTGCGCCCGCCGCGGCGCAGGCGACGAGCCCCGGCCCGGCGAGCATCAGCCACCACAGTCGCCAAGAAGCACAAGTCATCGTATCCCTCAGCAAAGCGCTGTCACAAGCGGCGGCGACGGGTCAGCGCCTCGTCAGCCGAGATGATTTCCTCGGCCATCCACGATTGCAGCAACGTGTATCCTACCGCGAGCACGACCGGGCCGAGGAAAATGCCGACCAGCCCAAAGGCAATCAGCCCGCCGATGACCCCCGCCAAGAGCAGGACCAGCGGCAGGTGAGCCCCTTTCCTGATCAGGATCGGCCGCAGGATGCTGTCCAGACTGCCGACAATGATGGTCCACACCAGCACAAAGGTCCCCCAACCCGACTCGCCGCTCCAGTACAGCCAGATCACCACCGGCACCAGCACCGGCAACGGTCCGAGCTGGGCAATGCACAGCATGAACATGATCGCCGTCAGCACTGCGGCAAACGGCACGCCGGCCAGCGCGATCCCGACGCCACCGAGGACGGACTGTATGACCGCCGTTACCACCACGCCAAGTGCCACGCTGCGGATGGCCTGGCCGGCCAGCAGGACCGACTGCTCGCCGCGCTCGCCGGCGAGACGGTATCCAAACCGCTGAGCGGCGGCGGCGGCGCGCTCACCGCTCACATACATGATGGCGGCGATCATGACAGTGAGCAGAAACTGCACGAAGACGATCCCCACGCCGCCCAGCGCGGCGACGAACCAGCTCGCGACGCTGCCGGCGTAGGGCGCTGCCCTCGCGACCAGCGGTTCGGCGCCGCTGGCGGCAGCGTTTTCCCAGAATTGCGAGGCCTTTTCGCCAAACAACGGAACACCGGCCAGCCACTCCGGCGGCGGCGGCAACTTGAACGATTTGAGCGATGTCCCCCATTCGACGATCCGATCGAAATTGTCCGTGATCGTCGTGATGGCAAGCCAGAACGGCACGAGGAAGACGACCAGCAGCGCGACAGTCATGACTGCGACGGCGAGCCAGCGAATGTTCCACAACCGCAGCTGAACCCGAAGCATCAAAGGCCACGTGGCGACGACGAGCGTCGTCGCCCAGATGACTGCCGGGAGAAACGGCCGCAATATCCAGAAGCAGGCGGCGATCAGTCCTGCGACGAAAAGAACCGCAAGGGTCGTACGGGTAAGGTCGGATCGGCCTTCCATTCCGCGCAGGTGCTTGGGCGCAGTCCCTGTTCCGCTATCTCAGCTGGGCACCACCAGCTGCAGGCGGTGTCCGTCGGGGTCGCGAAAGTAAATGCAGCGGTCTTCGCCCGGGCGGCCGGTGACCGCGACCCCCTGCCTCTCCAGTTCGGCTTTGAGCGTTTCGTAGGTGCCTGCCGTTACGTTGAGGGCAAGATGGTTGAGGTCGTTGCCCGCCGTCAGTGAGAGATCGCCCGCTCGCCGGAACAGCGCGACCCCCTGGTGGCCGGCGTGCAGAAACACCTGCCCATCGTCCTCTCGGTACACCGTCATGCCGAGGATCTCGGTGTAGAACTTCTTCGAGCGCTGCACATCATTGACGTGCAGCACGACATGGTCGACGCCACTTGTCTCGATCATCGCTCCCTCCACCGTCGTGCACCGCCCGCCGGCTGCGACGCCCCGGAGTGCTTGCCGACGCTATCGCCGGGGCCCCACCATCAAAGACAGAATCCGGTTTCCAGGCGATAATGTCCAGCGGGATCGGCTGGCGAGCGCCACACCGAGCGCGAGGCGCATCCCTATGCTCCAAGCACAGATCGCCCCACGACCCGCGCCCCGAGGGCATCCGCGGACGGGCGCCCGGGGATGCGCTGCGAGGCACGGCCGGTCGTGCAATTCAGCTGTTGTTGCTACGCAGGTTGTCCATCGGGAAGAAAGGTTTCAGGCTGTGGGCCTAAACCTGACAAAGCCCCTCCCCTTTGATGCGCCCGTCAAGGCGGAGGGCCCCCAGGATACCATGCTCCGATGACGTTCATAGCAACGACATCTACCGCAGCAGGGCGTTGGCGGTCTCTTGCCGCATGGCCGCGAGGATCGCCTGCGGCTGATCGCCATTGCGCTCGGCCACGCCTTCGAGCTCGGAACGCCCGTTCACTGCCATGCTTTGGCCATCGATGATAATGTCGGTGATCTTGTACAGGCCGTGGTGCATCCTCAGGCGCCAATCGACCCTGATCGCCCCTGCCGCCGAGGGCCCAGAGCCGCGGATGAACTCGCTAAAGACGATCGCCCCATCGGGATCCCGCTGGCTGCCGATAACCCTGGGAAGAGCGCCGCCGGCGACGTATTCCGACAGCCGGTCGCTGTAGGTGGCGACCACGTAGCTCTCGAACAGCCCCAGGAATTCCTGGCGCTCGTGCGGGGTCATGATCCGGGAGAAGCGCCCCAGAACAAAGCGGCCGAGGTGGCGGACATCGAAGTCCTGGTGGAACAACTGGCGAAATTCCGCGCGTCTCTGCTCCGGGGAGGGATTCCCGGCTACCACCTGGAGCTGACTGCCGAGACTGCCAACGAATGTGACCGGGTCCGTGTCGGCGTTCGCGGGGAGGACCGGCGCTGCTGCCCCAGCGATAAGGACCACGGTGGTGGTCAGAAGGAAACGTCGCAACATGAGGGACACCTTGGAACCGTTTAGTGAATCCGGGGTAACAGCCGTGCCGTTAGCGCGGTGCGAAGCGGGATACGCTTCAGCCGATCTTCGGCTCACGGCACCCTCTCGCTCGCTGCTTTCGACCCCATGAGGCATAAGATAGGTGCTTCCCGCAGGCGCGCCACAACGGGGAGTGAAGGGGAGTGTGCTCGCAAGTTGCCGATATGTTCGCCTCGCCGGCAGCTGCCTTTTTTCGAGCGTATCGGCGGACCGCGCATGGAATCGTCACAACTCCGCCCTATTATGGTCCTCAAATCGACGACGGATGCAGAGTATGGGACTGTTCTCAAAGCGGCAGACGCCGTTCCAGGTGACGATCTGCGGGATCGATGAGCTCGGCTTCCATTGCGAGGCCGGCGTCACCGATGTCCTGTCGATCCTCGATCCAGGGTGGCCCGAGCCCGAGGCCTTCGCCACCTTCGACCCCCACCGGCGGCTCGAGCTGCGCTTCCACGACGTCATCGAAGCCGGACCGGGTTGGATTGCACCGGAAAGTCGGGATATCGAGCACCTCTTGGCGTTCGGACGTGACCTGACCCAAGCTCGGGGAACGCACCTCCTGGTTCATTGCCACGCCGGGGTGTCGCGTTCCACCGCGGCGGCGACGTTGATCCTGGCGCAGACGCGCCCGGACCGACCGGCCGAGGAGGCGCTGCTCGCCGTCGTCAGGCAGCGCCCGCGAGCCTGGCCCAATCTGCGCATTCTCGAGCTCGGCGATGCGCTCCTCGACCGCCACGGCCAAATTGTCGAGGCGGCGCGCGCGCAGTATCGGCGGGTTCTCGAGCGCGAGCCCTGGCTGATCGAGCAGATGATCGAGGGCGGGCGCGGCCGCGAGGTGGCGGAAGCCGGCAGGGCGTAACGGCGTTACCGCGCGTATTCGACCCGGAGCACGACGAAGTAATGGTGGTCGGGGTCGAGGACAATACCGTCCGGTCCGGCGAGATGGCCATCGGCGGTGGCCGGGATGTGCTTCATCGCGACGGCATTGTCGACATTGCCGCCGATGACATCGAGCTCCCCGGGCTTGATACCGACGACGATGTCGCAGTGGCCGGGGAAGCGACCCGTCGGAAGGTCGTCATAGGTGACCGGCCGTCGGCCCCGCCAGTAGCAGATCAAGTCGCCGCGCTGCGGCGCGTAGCTCTCGATCCGCTCGGCCGTGAGCGCGGTGCCGGGCTCGAGGCCAAGCCCGTGGCGACGGGCGGCGTTGATGTAATCGGAATGGGTTTCCGAATAGGGGAACCGGCTACCGGCGCCGGCCATCCGCATCACGTAGTCGATGAAGGCGGCCGACCAGGCGAAGTCGCCGTCTTCAGTCGCCGGGAAGAGCTGACCGTTCTCGTTGTGGATGCCGGTCCATCCTGCTTGCGGCCAGCTCGGGTCGAGGCCGAGCCACCAATATTCGCCGACCCGCTGCCACAGCCCTTCTTCGCGCTCCTCGTCTTCGGGCAGCTCGGTGTTCGGCAATACCACCGGCTGGCCGAAGGCCCGCCACTCGCGCAGCGCAATCTGCACGGCAGCCTCGCGCGAGAACGGCTGGTAAGGCCAGCGCGCGAAAGGCGGGACATGGGCGTTTAGCGATGTCGTTACGCCCGGAGTGGGGCCCGGCGGCAACGCTTCCGGGGGCGGTGAAACACAGCCGGCGAGAGCCAGTGCCGCCGGCAGCACAAGTCGTCGTAATCGCCCGCTTCCCAGAGCCCATTCCACGGGGGCGTAGGTGAGGCGTCGAGCCGAGGTCTACGGGGTTTGAGCCGGCCCGCCGGGTGACGGTTCTGCCGCCGTATCGGCTTTGGCGTCCGTGCGCCACAGTCCGATGCCGCCGGTCAACCCATCGGTGTTCGGGACGATCGTGACATCCGTCGGCAGCGAAAAGGTGATGTCCTTGGCGTTGCCGCCGCCGATGTAGAGGTGGTCGAAGCGGACGACCTCACGAAGGATCTCGATCACCTTCGCGACCCGCTTGTTCCAGGCCTTCTTGCCCTTCTTCTCGCGGGCGGCGTTGCCGATGTATTCGTCGTAGGTCTTGCCCCCGCTCACCGGGTGATGGGCGAGCTCGAGATGTGGCATGATCTCGCCGTCGCGGAAGATCGCCGTGCCGGCACCGGTGCCGAGCGTCAGCACCATTTCCACCCCGTGACCCTGCATCGCGCCGAAGCCCTGCACGTCGGCGTCGTTGAGGACGCGCACCGGCTTGCCCCAATGGCGGGCGAGCGCCGATTGCAGGTCGAACCCCGCCAACGCCTCGGTGCCGAGATTGGGGGCGGTCAGCACCCGCCCGTCGCGGACATAGCCGGGAAAGCCGACCGACACCCGCTCGAAGGCGCCGAGGGGTGCTGCCGCCTTGTCGATGGCGCTGACGAGATTATCGGGAGCGACCGGCTTGGGCGGGGTCGGCACCCGTTGCCGCGGACCGATCAGGTTGCCGGCATCGTCGAGCAGCGCCGCCTTGATCCCGCTTCCGCCGATATCGATCGCGAGCGTGCGAGGTTCGTTCATGGCCCTCTCTCTCTGCCGAGGTGTGATGGTCGAAACGATAGCGCACGAGAGGGCCGGCTGCTATCGCCGACTGCGCACCTCCTCGGTGCGTCAGCGACCGATAAACTTCGGCTTCCGCTTTTCGCGAAACGCCGCGACGCCTTCAGCGTTGTCCTCGGTCATGTGCAGCTGCGGCTGCACCAGGCTCTCGATCTCGAGATAGCTGTCGAGGCTGGGACCGACGGCGGCGTGGAACAGCTTTTTTGCCAGCCCGAGCGCAAAGGTCGGCGCCTCCGCGAGGTCGGCGGCGAGCGCCTCGGTCTTCGCCATCAGCTCGTCGTCCTCGACGACATGGTTGACGAGGCCGAGCGCCAGCGCCTCTTCGGCCTCGACAAAGCGCGCCGAAAACACCAGCTCCTTGGCCTTGGCCATGCCGAGCCGGCGGGTCAGAAACCAGATGGCACCGCCGTCGGGTGCCAGGCCGATGCGCCGGAAGATTTGCGAGAAGCGCGCGGTCTTCGAGGCCACCACCAGGTCGCAGGCGAGCGCGATGCTCCAGCCGATGCCGACGGCCGGCCCGCGCACCGCGGCGATGACCGGTTTTTCGATCGCGTGCAGTGCGCGGATGAAGGTGTGCCCGCCGCGCTGCATGCGTTCGCGGTCGGCGCGCAGATCGTGCCGCTGCCCGGCCATGCGGTCGACATCGGCGCCCGAGCAGAACCCCCGTCCGGCACCGGTGACGATCACGACGCGGACCGCGTCGTCGAAGCGCAGCCTGGGCGAAGTAGTCGCACAGGCGCTCGCGCATCTCGACGCTGAGCGCGTTCAGTTTTTCCGGACGGTTCAGCACCACTTTGGCGACCGCGCCTTCGATGGTCAATTCCACCGACATTCTGTCTCTCCCGATGCCCGGGGAGACTATAATTGGGACGAATGACAGCGACCAGGAGGAAGGACAGATGAGTGAGACCGGCAAGCCCCGCCTCGTCGGCATCAACCACATCGCGATCGAGGTCGGCGATATCGAGCAGGCCCTCGAGTTTTACGGCAAGATCTTCGACTTCAAGCTGCGGGGCAAACGGGGGGGCAACGCCTTCATCGAGCTCGGCGACCAGTTCATCAACATGATGCAAACCGCCGACCCGCATGAGGACCGGCGCCGGCATTTCGGGCTCGTCGTCGACGATCGCTCGAGCGTACGCGCGCGGGTCGAGGCTGCGGGCGGCAAGCTCTTGCCCGGGCAGTTCCTCGACTTTCTCGATCCGTGGGGCAATCGGGTCGAGGTCGTCGAATACGCCAATATCCAATTCACCAAGGCACCGCATGTGCTGCGCGCGATGGGCTTCGATCTCGATAAGAACGAAAACGCCCGGCGCGAGCTGGCCGAGAAGGGTATGGCACCTTAACCGCGTGCGCCGGGCGCATTCTCGGCGTAGCATTTCCGCCCCGTACAATCGGAGGGAATGGCCATGGCGAAAGGTGTGTTGATCGCGGCGATGGATTTCTCGAAGGTCACCGAGGACGAGTTCAACGACTGGTACGACACCGAACACATCCCGGAGCGGCAGCGCGTGCCCGGCTTTCTCACGTGCCAGCGCTGGATCGGCGCAGAGAACCCCAAGCAGTCGGTCGCCACTTACGACCTCGAGAGCGTGTCGGTGCTGCAGGGTCCGGCCTATCGGGCGATCGGCGGCGAGAACCTGTCGCCGTGGTCGAAGCGGGTGACCGCCCGCGCTCAGCGCCTCTTACGCTTCGAGGGCGATCAGATCCTGCCGGGCGACAAGGCCGCGCCCGACAATGCGGGCGGGCTCCTGCTGGTCGGGATGACCCCCGCGCTCGGGGTCGAGACCGCGTTCAATGCGTGGTACGACACCGAGCACGTCCCCGCACTCGCCCGCGTGCCGGGGGTGCTGAGCGCCCGCCGCTTCCGGACCGCCGGCGGCGGCAACCCGAAATACGTGGCGCTCTATCACCTTGCGTCGCCCGGTGTGGTCGACAGCGCCGAATGGAAGCAGGCGAGTGGCTCGACGCCGATGCCCGAGCACATCCGCCCGCAGATCAGCGACCGCCTGCGCTTCGTCTGCCGGAGCTACCGTCGAGCGGGCTGAGCGCTGTACGTGCCCCCTCCCCAACCCTCCCCCGCAAGCGGGGGAGGGAAATCATTACAACCCTCCCCCGCAAGCGGGGAGGGAGGGGTGGGGGTGAGGCGGGCACCATGGGAGAGCGACATGCGGTACGAGCTCTACTACTGGGACGGCATTCAGGGGCGTGGCGAGTTTGTTCGCCTGGCGCTGGAAGAGGCCGGGGCCGACTATGTCGATGTCGCCCGGGAAGCGGATGGCGAGGGTGCGATGCTGCGCCTGCTCGACGGCGAGGAGGTCGAGCATCCGCCCTTCGCCCCGCCTTATCTGAGAGCGGGGAAGCTGCTGATCGGCCAGACCGCCAATATCCTCTTCTATCTCGGGCCGCGTCACGACCTCGCCCCGACCTCCGAAGCCGGCCGGCTCTGGGCGCATCAGCTGCAGCTGACGATCGCCGATCTCGTGGACGAGGTGCACGATACCCACCACCCGATCGCCAGCAGCCTCTACTACAAGGACCAGCGCCCGGAGGCCAAGCGCCGCACCGCCGATTTCCTGCAATCACGGGCGCCGAAATACCTCGGCTATTTCGAGAAGGTGCTGGCACGCAACAAGGCCGGTGACGGCCATCTCGTCGGGGCAAAGCTCACCTACCCGGACCTCTCGCTGTTCCAGATCGTGGCGGGTCTGCGCTATGCCTTCCCGCGCGCGATGGCGCGCCTCGAGCCGAAATACCCCCGCGTCGTGGCCGTACACGGCCGGGTCGCGACCCGGCCGCACATCGCCGCCTATCTCGGATCCAATCGCCGGATCGCGTTCAACGAGCACGGCATCTTCCGGCATTACCCGGAGCTCGACATCGAGGGCTGAGCTCCGGGTAGCACGCCTCATCTTTCCCTGCCGCGCGGGAAAACTCAGGGAAAAAAATTTCTCGGCGCTTCCCCTGCGCCGAAAACGGTATGAGATCATAGACTTAGGAACGCCAATCGACGGCCTGGCAGGGAACCGGCAGGGAAACCCGAGAACCGCCCGGATCGCCGTTAGGCATCGCTTGATCATTGGTAACATGACAATTCATTAATTCACAATTGCAGCTAGTGCCACTATATGGGTCGTATCTCCGTTCAGGCAAGAGGACGAAATGGCCCGCGAGCTTCCTATCTTTTGACCAGCCGCAAAGAACGGCGGCCAGCAGAGCAAGGAGGACGAGCTATGGCCATCCGCACCGGTAAGCAGCTGCTGGAATTGCTGCGCGACGACCGAGCGCTGTTCATCGATGGTGAGCGGGTCAGGGACGTGACGACCGACCCGCGCTTTGCCGGCGCCGCGCGGAGCCTCGCCGAGCTCTACGACATGCAGCACGACCCGGCCCTCGTCGAGCGGATGACCTTTCGCTCGCCGACGAGCGGCGAGCGCGTCGGGCTCTCGTTTATCGAGCCGCGCACGGTCGACGACCTGATCCGCCGGCGCGGCATGGTCAAGATCTGGATGGACGCCTCCTGCGGCATGTTCGGCCGTAGCCCCGATTTCATGAACATCTTCGTGACCGCCTTCGCCTCGGCGGCCGACGAGTTCGGGCATAAGGACAAGCACTTCGCCGAGAACCTGCGGGCCTATCACGCGCATATCCGCGAGCACGACATCTGCATGACCCACACCTTGGTCAACCCGCAGGTCGACCGCTCGAAGCCGGTCGAAAAGCAGGACAAGGACCTCGCGGCGAAGATCGTCAAGGAGACCGACGCCGGGATCGTGATCCGCGGCGCGCGCATGGTCTCGACCTTGTGCGCCTATGCACACGACCTCGTGGTGCTGCCGTCGACCTATCTCGCCACCAGCAAGGAGGCCGAGCCTTACGCCTTCGGGTTCAGCGTCAAGGCCGACGCGCCGGGTCTGCGCTTCATCTGCCGCCCCTCGGTGATCCACCAGAACGCCGCCTCGCCGCTGGACCATCCGCTGTCGTCGCGCTTTGACGAGACCGATGCGATGGTGATTTTCGACGACGTGCTGGTGCCATGGGAGCGCGTCTTCATCCATCGCGACGCCGAGCTCTGCAACGGGCTCTACAACCGCACCGGCATCATGCCGCAGATCATGCACCAGTTCTCAACCAAGAACCTGGCGAAGTCCGAATTCATGATGGGCCTCGCCTTCGCCATCGCGAAATCGACCAACATCGACCAGCATCTGCACGTCCAGGGCATGCTGGCCGAGCTGATCCAGTACACCGAATTCTGCCGCGCCTGCCTCAGGGCGAGCGAAGCCGACGCGGCACCGAGCCCCTCCGGCGTGATGACCCCGGCGGCGATGCCGCTGTGGACCGTGCGCATGATGTACCCGAAGATGTTCGTGCGCATGTGCGAGATCATCCAGCTCCTGGGTGCCGGCGGTCTCGTCGCCGTCCCCTCCTACGCCGAGCTCGACGGACCCGCCGCTGCCGACGTGACGACCTATTTCCAGGCGGCCAACGCCGACGCCAAGACCCGCATCAAATTGTTCCGCCTCGCCTTCGACGCCGCGGTCTCGTCCTTCGCCGGCCGCCAGCAGCTCTACGAGCGCTATTATTCGGGCGACCCGGTGCGCCTCGCCGGCACGCTCTACGGTCTCTACGACAAGGACCGCCACACCGACCGGATCTTCGAGATGCTCGACGATCTCGAAGCGCAACGGAACGGCAGCGAATAGGAGTCAGCCTTTTAATCGGCCACTGTGAGCCGGTTGAACGGCGCTCACGGCATCCGCGCCGCAGACGGCGAAGGGCGCGACCGAAGCCCGAGCTGTCAAAAAGCCGGATAACGGCGATTATGACTAACCTGAAGAAGTCTAAAATGAGTCTCCATCTTAAAGCGAAACAGAACTGGGAGCGTCGAGGCAGTCTTTACCTTAATCTTGCGGGATGAGTTGCCTCAACGAATACATTGCAGCGATGCGATTACTTGGTAGGCGCAAACCACAACATCTAGGCTTCCGCATGGCCCGAGTTTCACCGGGCGGGGCCTTTGACGGCCGCTTCGAGCACTTGACGAATGAAACGCTGATAGGGTACCCCGGCCTTTGTTGCCGACGCCTTGACGGCGTCCAGCAGCGGCTTCGGCAAGCGCATATTGATACGCTCGCTCTTGGGCTGGAATTCGAAGAGAACCGTCCGAAGCTCCGAAAGATCGTAGTCGCTCAGATCGGCGTTGGCGACAAAGTCCTCGGCTTCTTCATCGCTCTGTAGTCTTGGCAGCTTCTTTTTCATAATATTCACTCTCTTTCCGGCGCATGTAGCGGGCGCTGATTGGTCGGATCAGGGTCTGGCCTTCATGCACTCGCAACGTGAAGACGATCAGCACTCCGCGGCCATTCTCAGCCCGGCCGATCGCTTTGAACCGCTCCTCGCGGACGGAGTGCGTCGGGTCCGGGAACACGGCGATCGGGCCATGGAAAACACTTTCGATTACCGCGGTCGAGACGCCGTGCTTCCGACATTTCTCCCGGTTCCCGCCATCCCAGTCGAACCCGACGACCGTTAGGTCCATACCTTCAAAATATGTACGTTCGTACATTCGAATGTCAATCCACGCCGCATACCATCGAGTCCCACACGCTCGCGGCGCGCTTTGACGAGACCGATGCGATGGTGATCTTCGACGACGTGCTGGTGCCGTGGGAGCGCGTCTTCATCCATCGCGACGCCGAGCTGTGCAACGGGCTCTACAACCGCACCGGCATCATGCCGCAGATCATGCACCAGTTTTCGACCAAGAACCTGGCGAAGTCCGAGTTCATGATGGGCCTCGCCTTCGCGATCGCGAAATCGACCAACATCGACCAGCATCTGCACGTCCAGGGCATGCTGGCCGAGCTGATCCAGTACACCGAGTTCTGCCGCGCCTGCCTGCGCGCGAGCGAGGCCGACGCGGCGCCAAGCCCTTCGGGCGTGATGACCCCGGCGGCGATGCCTTTGTGGACCGTGCGCATGATGTACCCGAAGATGTTCGTGCGGATGTGCGAGATCATCCAGATCCTGGGCGCCGGCGGGCTTGTCGCGGTCCCCTCCTATGCCGAGCTCGACGGACCGGTCGCTTCCGACGTGACGACCTATTTCCAGGCCGCGAACGCGGACGCCAAGACGCGTATCAAATTGTTCCGTCTGGCTTTCGACGCCGCGGTTTCGTCTTTCGCCGGCCGCCAGCAGCTCTACGAGCGCTATTATTCGGGCGACCCGGTGCAGGCTCGCCGGCACCCTCTAGGGCCTCTACGACAAGGACACCCACATCGAGCGCATCCTCGGACTGCTCGACGAGCTCGAAGCACGGCAGAACATCGGCGCATAGCCGCAACCTTGATGAAATCGGCTGTTTTCGAGGCAGAATTCTAATTCAAAATCGCGGGTCATGATTGACGGCTATGCCTGCACAGCCGGCGGGCTGCTCCCGACCCCAATGCGGACATCGTTCAGGTCTGCTAGAGCCTCCGCCAGTTGGCACGGAGGATTTGCACCATTGGTGTACTTCCCGGGCGCGCTCACCGCCCAACAGGGGCACATTCACTAGATAAGGATATACTTGGGCCGACTCGGTGTAGGGGCGAGGGCTGCGATTAAAGCGCGTCCTTCGAGAAGGGCTTCGACGTTCTGGGGAACGGGACCGCTAAGTGCTGTAATAGCCGACTGCTGTCCGAATGCGGACCTCTCCCAGCACAAGAGCTAACAGACGGGCAGTAGCGTTTTTCTACGGTTGGTTATCACCGCTCGCATTGCGGCGCTGGAAAGTTCGACGCAAATCAACCAGAGCGCGTGGCAGCTGTGCGACGCGTGCGGCCATGGCGTCCGGTGAGATCGTCACCCTAACTCGCTGCGTCTGCGTTTCGACGCAGAGCTAGGCTTCATTTGGCATGCGACTGTTGTGCCAGTAGATGGCTATTCAATCGTTAGCCCCACCCGTGCCGACCACGACCGCGCTGCGGTCCTCCAAGGATGCCGTCGCAAACTCCGCGCTCGGTCTTGCCGGTTCGGAAAAATCCCGGGCTCGGCAGGCGTTCCCGCCGTCCCGATCGGTCGCGAGCATGGTCTTCTGCATTAACTATATTAACTATATTGACTATTAACTATATTTTGCTGTTCCTTTTCCCCGACAATCAGCCTAAGTTGCATCAAAAGAGCGGCAAGTTTCACGACTGGGAGGAGAAAATAAAGCTGTTTTTGCTCGCAGGTGCATTGCTTCTGGCGGTCGCTACGTTGGGCCCGATCACGCGCTTTGTTAGGTTCTGGACCCGGTGCGCCAAACGGCGGCACCAAGAGGCTATGATCTATCTCGCCTATAAACGTGGGCTGATCACCAAGGCCGAAATAGACAGAATGCTTGAGCAGGTTGACGAGTTTGACAGTAGCTGCTTGTCCGTCATTGCAGAACGGAAAAGGCAATGGCCACAGGAGCACGGCGAACACGAGCGAGGGATGAGCACCCGAGCCATTTTATCCCGCCTTGAGAACTGGGTAATAGGTGGGTAGGCAAGGACGGAAATGCGTCCCGGACGCAATGTCGACCGCAGCGGGACAGACCGGGGGTAGGGCCTTCCGCCTCTCCGGCAAATCGGTCGGTCGTCTTTCCTCGTGGCGAAGATTAACGCGAGCGTCAGCAGCGAACCGATCACCGCGAAATTCTAAAACATCTGCATTAACGAATGGCCAGGCGAGGCATTACACCAGCCCGGCCCCACCTGGGTCGCGATTTGCGTAAGACATGACTGTAACGCACCGGGAAAATCGCCGTCTCGGCTGTGCCCGCTTTAACACCTTCGGGCGAACATTCGACGCCCAGCTTGAGCAGTTGCATGGTGCCGGTTGCGCCAGAATTTTACCGCGAGGTGACGGGCGCGCACGGCGATCGGCGCGAACCTCCCAAAATGCTCGCCGCCCTCGATCCCGGCGACGTGGTGAAGATGACCCAATCGTGGGCCTCGCGCGCAGTACCTTCGATCTCTTTCGTGGCTGGACGCCTGGTCTTCTCTCAAGATGAGGAAACAGGGCGATCGCCGAGTTTCACCGGGCCGGATTTTTGACCGCCGCTTCAGCACTTGGCGAATGAAGCGCTGATAGGGTACTCCCGGCTTGAGTGCTGACGCCTTCACTGCTTCGAGCAGCGGCTTCGGTTAGCGCATATTTATACGCTCAGTCTTAAGCTGGAATTCGCAGACAACCGTCCCGAGATCGGAAAAATCGTAGTCGGTCGGATCGGCACCGGCGACAAACGCCTCGGCTTGGGGCGCCGCTCATTCCCCTTGCGGTCGCTCCTCATCCCTCATCCAACCGCGCCCGCAACCATTTCGCGACCGGGGTCCACAGCACGTCCGGTGAGCGTAGGGCCGCCATCATTCCGACATGGCCAAGCGGCGGCCGCAGCACCGTTGCCCCGCCGAGCGCTGCCGCGAGCGGTTCGGCGGAGCTCGGCGGGACAATTCGATCGCGGCCGGGCACGACCACGAGGGCGGGTCGACGCAGAGACTGTGGAAGCACCGGCTGGCCGGCGACCCGCCACACACCGCGTCCAGGGTCATTGTCGGTGTACCAGGAACACCCGCAGTTGCGCGCTACCCCGAGCGCCAAAGGTACCCCGTCGTTGACCCAATCCTCGAGGGCGACGAACCGGCGCGCCTCGTCGCCCTCCGGGTCGAGCGCTGCAAAGCGGATAAATTTCCGTTCTGCGGCAAAGGGGTCGAGGATCAGGAACAGGGTTTGGATCAGCTCGACCGGCACATTCCCGATAGCACCGCAGAGGCCAGCCAGATGATCGGCGGCAAGACCGAGGAGCCGGGCCTGCCCGCTGCGCTCGGCATGAAAATCCCAAGGGGTTGCGAGCAGCGCGAGACAGGCGACTTGAGCTTGCCGACGCAGCGCCAGTGCGAGGGCGAGCAGCCCGCCCATGCAATAACCGACGATCCCGATCGGCGCGCCGGCGGCTTGCGCTGCTGCCGCGAACGCGGCTTCGAGTTGTCCGGCGATATAATCGTCCAAATCGAAACGGCGCTCTTGGCCGCCGGGAGCGCCCCAATCGATAACCAGCGGCCGCAGACCATAGCTGGCCAGATGCCGCAGAAAGCTGCGCTCGGGTAGGAGATCGACGACATAATAACGGTTGATCAACGAGGGTATGACCAGAACCGTCGGGCCGGCGCCGTTGCACCCATAATCGAGCAGCCGCGTTGTGCCCTCGCGCCAGATTACCGGCCACACCCGGCTGCAGCGGCGGAAGGAATGGTTGCGATAGGCCTCGAGCCCGGCGAGGTAGGCCTCGGCGCGCCGCGCGATCTCGACGTCGAGCGCGCGCTCTATCGGCTCAGACCCGTGAGCGGCGATTTCCGCTAAGAGCGCGCGGAGCCGCGTGCTCGCGACGTTCGAGAACGGCGAGGCGGTCTTCAACAAGGGCAAGGCGGCGCGCGAGCTCAGCCACGACATCGTCGCGCTCGCCAGCTGCGCCGGCAGCGGACGCGGTGCCAACCGACGATCGAGGCCGCCGGGCTTGCTTGACCTCGGCAGCGTCACGAGCCCGGGAATTTGCCGCGAGCGCCGAGCAGACGGCGATCCAGCGCTGCGCGAACTCGGGCTCGCTGAGATTGCCCAGGAGAGCGGCCAAGTAATCCTGCCACAAGTCCAGGTAGCGGCGGGCGAGATCCTGAGCGTCGGTCATTGCAAACAATATACGCCGGGGCGCCATCCGCGAAAGCGCCCGGTGTGCCGACGACGCTTCTTTGATGCGGTGATCTCGCCGAATCAATGTATTGTGCGCTAAGGGGACCTTCTCCGAAGCGAGACACCGCGCGCATGAGCACCCCGAGCAGCGATAAGCCGAGCGACGGCAGACCGGTTGTCGTCAAGAAGTACGCCAACCGCCGACTCTACAACACGGCGACGAGCAGCTACGTAACCCTCGACGATCTCGCAAGAATGATCAAGGACGGCGGCGATTTCATCGCGTATGACGCGAAAACCGGAGAGGACATCACCCGTTCGGTGCTGACCCAGATCATTGTCGAGCAGGAGCAGAAGGGCCAGAACCTTCTGCCGATCAGTTTCTTGCGACAGCTGATCAGCCTCTATGGCGACAGCATGCAGTTTCTCGTGCCCGGCTATCTCGAGCAGGCGATGCTCGCTTTTGCGCGCAATCAAGAACAGATGCGTCGGAACCTGCAGGCCACGTTCGGCATCTTTCCATTCGGCCAATTCGAGGAGATGGGAAAGCAGAATATGGCGCTGTTCGAGCGCGCCTTGCGGATGCTGGCGCCGTACGGCCGGGAGGAAGAGCCCCCTGCGCCTGATACGGCATCCCCGCGGGCACGCGACGATGATCCGCGGCTAAAGCGGCTCGAGGCGCAGATCGATGCCCTCACGCAGCAACTGAAGGCCTTGGGACGCGATCGCCGGGAGCCTTAGGTTTTAGCAATCGGAGGCGGGGCGAGTTCCATCGGCCGTTGCAGCCCGGAGGGGGCCCTGTTGCCGCTCTTCGGGGCGTCATACACCCTTTGGACCGGCCGTCCCGAGCGAGGCGCGCCCGATCGTCGGCCGCCCGAAATGGTAACCCTGTAGAAAGCCGATGCCCTCGGCTCGCAACAGCGCCGCGTCCTCGGCGTTTTCGACGCATTCGGCCACGGTGGTCAAACCGAAGCCCTTGGTGAGACCGAGCAGATGGCGGAGAAAAACCCGGCTTTGCGACCGGCTGGTCAGATTTCGCACCACCGAGCCGTCGATCTTGACGATGTCGACCGGCAGCATCTGAAGATGCCGCAGCGTCGTATGGCCTGCGCCAAAATCGTCGAGCGCGACGCGGCAACCCGCCTGCCGCAGCGTGTCGACAAAGCGCGCCGATTCGGCGATGTCACAAAGTGCCGCGGTTTCGGTTATTTCGACGACCAGGCGGCGGGCGATCTCGGAGCGGTGACGCAACAGCGACAGCAACAACCGCAGCCACTGTCGATCGCAAGCCGTCAACCCGGAAATGTTGAGACCGAGCCTGATCTCGGGATCGCCGGCCAGTTCCTCGACCGTTTTTTCGAGAACATAGCGGTCGATCAGGCCGATCAAGCCCTCCTCCTCGACGATCGTGATGAACTCGGCACCGGCGACGATGCCTCCCGCCTCGTCGCGCATCCGCAGCAGGCATTCGAAATAATCGACCCTTCCGGTTGCCGCGCACACCACAGGCTGGAAAGCAAAGAGCAGACGATCCTGGCGGAGCGCGGCCTTGACCGCGGCTCCGACGGCCGAGCCACGCTGCTTCTTCGGTGATTGGTGCTGAATGGGGTCCACGTATCGGTCGCACCCGGTTTGCTTATCTCCCTGTCGCCCGTGAATGACACCGGCGCGGGAAGTCGGTGCCGACGCAAATCGCCGTCTGTCGCAGCCGGTTGTCGAGATTGCCGCCGAGATCCTCCGAGACCTTGGTCTCGACCACTCGAAACAACCCCGCTCGGCCCTTCAGGCGTGCGAAGGCGCGCCGGGTCGCAGGCTAGACGTCAATCGGTTCAAGATGTCTTAAGGCGAGGCCGCACGAGCCGGCCGCGGCGGCGATCAAGCCGGTGTGTGTGATATCAGGAAGGGCAGGACGGCGTTGTTGAATTCTCGTGCGCGAACTTGGTTAAAGTAATGCCCGCCGCGTGGGAAGATCTTTATCTCGGCGCCCGGTATCAGCCGAGCGAGTTCTTCGGAAAAATAGGTCGGGGTGACGATATCGTCCTCGGCGCCGATCACCAGGGTGGGGGCTTTGATGCGCCCCAATTCGCTCGTTCGATCGAACGCGAGCATGGCATCGATGCGAGCCGCGACGATCTCGACCGGAGCAAAAGCCGCAAGATTTTGAGCCTCGGTCTGACGTAGCCGTTCGTTGTTGCGGGTGATCCACCAGCTCGGGTACAAAAACAGCGTGGACGCCTGCACATAGACGCTCGCACCGAGGCGCTGGAGCACCTCCTTGCGCAAGCCGAACAGCCGACGAAAATAGGCATCCGTCTTTGTCCATGTGGCGGAAAGCACGACGCTGGCGAGCCTGTTTGGGTGTTCGATCGCGATCGTCTGGGCGATCGCTCCGCCGGTCGAGTGTCCGACGACATGACCACGCTTGATGCCCAACGCGTCCATCAGCCCGACGACATCGGCCGCCATCCGCTCGACGGTATAACCGATCCGGCTTGGGTCGCTCTCTCCGAAGCCACGATGGTCAAAGGTGACCACCTCGAACCGCTTGGCAAAGGCCGCGACCTGGTCCTGCCAAAAGGAGGCGAAGCCGCCGAGCCCGGAGACGAACAGGACGGGGAAGCCCATGCCATGCCGCTCGTAATAGAGCGAGCAGTCACCGATCGAGATTCGGGGCATCGATGTATGGTTCAGAGCGGGTGGCGGTCGGTATCATCAGCATGGGTGCGCTGTCAACGCGTGCGCCATGCTTAGTACGCAGGTGTGGACAGCATAGCTCATCCCGACCGCTGCGATCCTGCCTAAGTTTTGACACATGGCGACCGTTCAATCCGTGGACACCAGCCGGTTGAACAGAGCGGCCAAAGCTAACGAGAACCGGTTTGCCGAAGCGGCGAGGCCCCACGCAAGGTTTAGGTTCGGGAGAGCGGCGCGCGAGTGGAGCAGGATGAGCAAGCAGGAGTAGATCGTCATGGTAAGTCAGCCCGATGGACTTCGAGCGAGCAGCAGTTCTGAGACAGACGCATCTTCGCGTCTTGCTACGTCGGCGCGTCGATCGACAAGCCGGACCCAAGATATCGATCGACATGTCGGGGCGCGCATTCGCGAACGGCAAATCATGCTCGGTCTGACCCAGCAGCAGCTCGCCGATCTGATCGGTGTCACCTATCAACAAGCCCACAAATACGAGCGCGGCATCAATCGCGTCTCGGCCGGCCGTTTGTTTGAGGTCGGCCAGGTGCTCAGCGTTCCCGTCAATTACTTTTTCGATGGGCTTGAACAGGAGAGTGAGCGCGGCATCAGTCCCCGCGAACGGATGTGCCTCGAGCTCGCCCGCAACTTTGCCCAGATCCCGAATGAAAGGCATCAGGAGGCATTGAGTCAACTTGCGCGGGCACTCGCGTCCGATTGATAACCTCTCGTCCCGGCGATCTCGACGACGACGCGGAGCGCGCAGCACCCGACCATCGCTACTCTTGGGATACGGCGCGCGGCTAGGCCGCCGGACGCAGAATTGCGGTTTCAGCCGTTGTGTCGATCCACATTCGAAACCACAGTTCGAGCATCAACAGCGCCCAGAGCCGGGTGTGATGATCATGGGCAAGGCTGCAATGTTCATCGAGCAGGAGACGGACATAATCCGGGCGGAACAGACCACGCTCCCGCGCATGCTGCGAGAGCAGCGTATCATAAGCGAGTTCCTTGAGCTCGTTGCGAAACCAGTGGTCGATCGGACAGCCGAACCCCATTTTCGGCCGGTAGAGCAGATCGGCCGGCAGATAAGGCTCCATCGCGGATTTCAAGAGCGCCTTCGTCAGGCCGCGTTCCATTTTGACGCGCTCCGGTAGGTCCACTGCCCACTCCATCAAGACATGATCGAGCAGTGGGGAGCGGGATTCGAGCCCGTGAGCCATGCTGGCGACATCCACCTTCACCATCAGATCATCCGGGAGATAGGTGTGGATGTCGGCCCAGTTGGCGCCGGCAACAAGGCCGTCTGCCTCTTCAAAATAGGGCTCAAGGAAATCGAGCGCAGAGCGTTCGAGCTGCACCCGCATCGCCTCGCTATATCCCTCCTGTTTGTCGCGATCGGTAAACGAGACTAGCGTGAACCCATAGCGTCGCCCGGGCTGCTCCTCGCGGGCCTGCAATACCTCGCGAATTCGGGGAATCTTGAACCGGCGTTGCGCCGCACTCGGCGCCACAGCAAGCAACTGCTCGAGCCCCACCACACTCCAACGCGGCATCCGGTCGAGCCGGGAAACGAGGCGCATCGCTTTGTAGCGGTTGTAGCCGAGGAAACACTCGTCCCCGCCATCGCCGTTCAGCGCCACCTTGACCTTACGACGTGCCATCTCCGAGACGTAGTAGGTCGGAATTGCCGACGGATCGGCGAACGGCTCGCCATAGTGCCAGACGAGACGCGGCAGCACCGCGACGGCATCGGGTTCAACGACAAGCTCTTGATGATCGGTCGCATAACGTTCGGCCACCATGCGGGCATAGCGGGTCTCGTCGTATTGCCTGGCCGAAAACCCGATCGAGAACGTCTTGACCGTGCCGCCGCCGACCCGCGCCATCATCGCGACGACGGCAGAGGAATCGACCCCGCCGGACAAAAAGGCGCCGAGCGGCACGTCCGACACCAGACGAAGGCGTACCGCATCTTCGAGATGCTCGACGAGTTCGCGCCGCAGATCGGCCATGCGTCGGCGCCGCCGTTTGGCGCGCGGCTCGGGCAAGCGCCAATAGCGGACGAGCTCCGGCTCGGCGAGGCCGCCGTCTGGACGCGCCTCGACGATCATGTAGTGAGCCGCTGGAAGTTTCAGGACTCCGGCAAAGGCGGTGTGCGGCGCGGGCACGTAGCCCAAGGTCAGGTAACGGTCGATCGCCGACAGATCGGCAACCCGCGCCATGCCCGGCCAAGTCAGCAACGCCTTGATTTCAGAGCCGAAGAGAAGAGCTGCAGCGGTCAGACTGTAGTAAAGCGGTTTCTTGCCGACCCGATCGCGGGCGAGGATCAGGCGCTGCGATCGCCGGTCCCAAATCGCCAGCGCAAACATGCCCCGCAGCCGCGAGAAGATCTTCGGCCCCCAGGCGTGCCAGCCATTGACGATGACTTCGGTGTCGCTGCGGCTTCGGAAGCGATAGCCGAGCGAGCCAAGCTCCTGACGGATCTCAGCAAAGTTATAAATTTCACCATTATAGGTGATCCAGACGGTCTCGTCGGCGCTCGGCATCGGCTGGTGCCCAGCCGGGGACAGGTCGATGATCGACAGACGGGCATGGGCAAGACCGGCCCGGCCATCGGTCCAAACACCTTCATCATCCGGCCCGCGATGGTGCAAGGTCGCAACCATCGCCCGGAGCCGAGCCTCGGCCGCGCCGCGCGGCAATATCGCGTTGGCCAGGAGGAAACCGCTTATGCCGCACATGCGCCGTCGTTCCTACGGCAGATCGATTTCGATTGTCATGCCGGTGCAACGAGCCGGCAAGAGCTGTGGAAGCCGGCGTTCCTCGATCCAGGTTGCGAGGCGGGCCAGTGGTGCAAGGACGGCGAGGGTCGCCGCAAATGCAAGATTGCTCGCCAGGCGCGCGAGGTTGTGTCGGGCGAGGCTGATCGCGTACCACCGCACGGTCATCCCCCCGATATAACAGCCGCTGAACCGGATCCGCGAGCGGCCGACGAGCGGAAACAAGCCCCGCGTAAACTCGAACGTCCGCTCATCGAGCGAGCGCGCCGCGAGGTTGGGGTGAAAGACGACAATTCGGCCGCGCTCGTTCATCACGGGCCGAATCTTGTCCAGGATGTTGCGGAAGCCGGTAAGGTCGTGGACAGCGAGATCGCAGAGACAAAAGTCGAATTTGCGAATGCCGCGGAAGACTTGCCAATAGGATCCCGAATCCAGCATTCCTGGTGTGACAGTGAGCTTTTCCCCGGGGAGGTCGCGGACCAACAGCGAGCCAAACGGGCCGCCCGATGAGACAATCAGAATTTCAGCCGCATCGGCGGCGCTCTCGACCGCAGCCCTCACCGGGCGCAGCATCGTATTATAAGGGTGCCAGCGCGTCGTGCGCGGTAATCTGCCAAAGGCTTTGTCATAGAGGCGAACAGGCAGGGCCAATTCCGTTTTGGATGTTCGATCCGGTATTTCGCCGTGAAGCCGGTCGACGGCCGCCGCATCGGGCGCGTCGCCGACACCAGCAGAGGCGGGCAACGCCTCCCCGTCCGCGTCACCTGCGCTCCGATAGAGCCGATCGATTGCGCGGCTCTGATACGCCTCGAGACGAGCCTTCTCGGTCTCCAAGTTTTCCAATTTTTTGCGAAGCCGTTGCAGACTATTCTCGCGCTCGGCGAGGATCGCCCCCGTTTCCTGTTCCACGGCAGCGCGCCGCCGCCGATACGCGTTCTCGATCCGCGAGAGTCGCTCCGCCGCGGCACGCCGCTTGGCGACCATGCGGTTTTCCGCCAGCCGCATTGCCCCTTCGACCGCCAGCATCTGCGCGCGAAGGGCGTCGATGTTCTGCTGGCGGGCGGCTTCGCACGGATCCCCGAGAAGCAGCTTCGCCTTGATCGCTTCTCTTTCCCGCAGTTTCTGCTGTTCCTGCCGCTGCCGCGCAACGAAAAGGGGGAATTGCGGCGCCCAAAATGGATGATCCCGGTAGCCGATGGGTGGGGTCAGCCGGGCATAGACACTTTCGGCAAATTTCGCCAGCTCTCGCTTGTGCACCTCGATGTCCGCAGGCAGGTCGTCACAATGAAGGGCCAGCGTATAGCGCCCGTAGTCCCGATGATCTTGGGTCGTGAACGACGAGAGGTCGGCAGCGATTTCGTCGACCGTCGGCCAACCGAGATGAAGAAGCTCGCGAAATGTGCCCTCGCTGCGCAGCTCGGCCATCAGGAAATCGTCGGAATCGCCGAGCACGCAAGGTTTTAGCGTCGGGCAGTACTCTGAGATCACGCCGTAATCCCAAAACGTCGGCATTTCGGTCAATACGCGTTGCGGCCGCATATAGACGACTGCGATCGGCATTTGCCGGGCAAGCAACGTCTTTTCGTCCACGTACCAGTAGAATTGGTCGTAGCGGTGAATCCGAAACATCTGCTGGTTCACCGTCTTCGCGCGGATCGTGTTGTGTCGATGAGAAATGATGATCTCGGCCAACTCGCGCTTGGGCAGCGACAACGCGCAGGTGGTCGGGTCGCGACGCTTGTGCAGCGCATCGATCGTCGCTTCGAGATCCATGCAGTAGCTCGGCGAGACAACCAGACGCTCACCCTGCTGGATGACCTCGGCGAGCTTACGATAGGAGCCGTCGGCGACGACGAAATCGGCGTTGAGGAATATCAGGTGCGTGCGGGTCATTGCCGTCCCCAGATCGGCAAAGCCGCGCACCAGCGCATAGGTCAAAGTGATCCCGTACCAAGGCGACAAGAGATCATCGATCAGTACTAAGCGAAGATCGGCAAAGCCCAGCAGCGCCGCGATCGCCGCGGATCGCTCCAAGCGATCGAAGAACCGGCTCTCGGTGACGATGACCAGCTCGCAATCGAAATTCTTGGCGAGGGCGGGCAGGTTGCCGGGGGCCAACAGGGCCGGGATCGCAATCTCCAAGAGATCGCCGACATAGCGCTCGCCCCAAGCCATGGTGATCACACGCGCCGGCTCGCGCTCGTCGTGGGAAAGCCTCTGCTCGCGACGGCGCAGACTTAGACGGCGAGCGCCATCCGCGAGTGTCTCCGTCGCGATATTGCTGGCGCCGCCATCCATCTCTAAGGGCTCGTCACCCGCGCAGCTGCCCGCCGGTCGCTTTTTCGATCAGGGCGATCAAGCGCCTCGAGAAGCCCTCGATCTCGGCGTCGGTCAAGGTGCGCTCCTGCGGCTGAAGCACGACGGTGACGGCGAGCGACTTCTTTCCTTCCGGCAGCTCGGCACCCTCGTAGACGTCGAAGAGGCGAATCTCGGAGACGAGCTTGCGGTCGACGCCGCGGGCGGCGCGCAAAAGGGTCTCGGCCGGCAGATCGCGGTCGACGATAAATGCAAAATCACGCTCGATCGGCTGGAACACCGATAAGTGAAGCGGCGCCTTGGCGCGCGCCGCGCGCGGCTCGGGCGCCGCGTCGAGGAAGACTTCGAAGCCGCCGATCGGCGGCCTCGCATCGAGCGCATCGACCACCGCGGGGTGCAGCTCGCCGAAGGCGCCGAGGAGCTTCGGCCCGAGCCTCAGAGTGCCGGCCCGCCCAGGATGATACCAGGCGGGCGGATCGGCGGTGACCTGGATGTTCTCGGCCGGGGCTCCCATGGCCGCGAGTGCCGCGAGCGCGTCGCTCTTGAGGTCATAGAGATCGGCCTCGCGCGCCCTATCGCGCCAGTGCTTCGGGCCGCTCCGCCCGGCGCGCAGTCCGGCTGCGACCAGCGCCTGGCCGGCCGGCGTATCGTCCCGGTAAAGCGGGCCGAGCTCGAACAGAGGCGCATCGGGATGTCCGCGATCGGCATTGCGCCGCGCAGCTGACACGAGGCCGGGCAGCAGCGAGGGCCGCATCGCGTCGAGATCGGTGCTGATCGGGTTGACGAGACGCAACTCCGGCCCGGCACCGCCGAACAGCTCGGCCTCGCGCGCGGAAATGAACGAGAAGGTCACTGCTTCGATCAGTCCGCGTGCGGCGAGCGTGCGGCGGACGAGCTCCGCCCGCCGCTGCATCGGCGTCAACGACGGGCGCGGCAATGCCGCGTCGCGGTCAAGCGGCACCGCCGGGATCTGGTCATACCCCTTGACCCTCAGCACCTCTTCGACGAGATCGGCCTCGCCTTCGATGTCGCCGCGCCACGAGGGCGGCTCGACCGCGAGATCGCCGCCCGCCGTGCTCTCGACCGCGCAGCCGAGTGCCGCCAGGATCGCCGCACTCTCCTCCGGCCGCACCTGAAGCCCGCCGAGGGTTGCTGGACGTGCGGCCCGCAATACATAGCGGCGTCGCCAATCGGGCATGCTGCCCGCGGTCACGATCTCGGAAGCCTCGCCGCCGCAGAGTTCGAGCATCAGCCGGGTCGCGATCTCGAGCCCGTCCTTGACGAAAGCGGGATCGAGCCCGCGCTCGAAACGATAGCGCGCGTCGCTTGAGATATTGAGCTTACGGCCGGTCGCCGCTGTACGAACCGGATCGAACAGTGCCGCCTCGATCAAAACCTCGGTCGTCGCTTCGGTGCAGCCGGTCGCCTCGCCGCCGATCACGCCGCCCAGACTCTGCACCCCGGCCTTGTCGGCAATGGCGGTCATCCCCGCGTCGAGCGCGTATTCCTGGCCGTTGAGGGCGAGCAGGGTCTCGCCGGGCCGCGCGAAGCGCACGGTCAAATCGCCCCTGAGCCGGCCCGCATCAAAGACATGGAGAGGCCGGTCGAGGTCGAAGGTCAGGAAATTGGTGATGTCGACGAGCGCCGAGATCGGCCGAAGTCCGATCGATTCGAGCCTGCCGCGCAGCCAGTCCGGGCTCGGCCCGTTATGGATTCCGCGAAGATGCCGCCCGAGAAACAGCGGGCAGGCCGAGAGGTCTTCGATATGGATGCCGATCGGCGAGCGGAAGCGCCCCGCAACCGGCGTCCCATCGAGCGGCTTCAAATGCCCGAGACCCGCGGCAGCGAGGTCGCGGGCGATGCCGCGCACACCCAGGCAATCGGCGCGGTTCGGCGTCACCTTGATGTCGAGCACGGTGTCGCCGAGACCGGCATAGCTTGCATACTCCACCCCGACCGGCGCGTCCTCCGGCAATTCGATGATCCCCTCATGATCGTCGCCGAGCCCCAGCTCGTAGGCCGAGCACAGCATGCCGCGGGAGGCGACGCCGCGGATCACGGTTTCCTTCAGCAGTGCGCCGGTGCGCGGGATGACCGTGCCGGCGGGCGCAAAGACCCCCTTCATCCCGGCATGGGCATTGGACGCACCGCAGACGACCTGGATCTCGGCCTTGCCGGTATCAACGACACAGACCTTCAGCCGGTCGGCATTCGGGTGGCGATCCGCCGAGATAACCCGGGCCACGAAGAACGGCTCGAGGCCGGCGGCACGGTTCTCGACCGCCTCGACGTCGTGGCCGAGCATGACGAGCCGGTCGACGATCGCCTCGAGCGGGGCCTCGGTGTCGAGATGCGTCTTGAGCCAGCCGAGCGTCGTCTTCATGACAGCGACCCGCGCACCAGGGACGGGATGTCGAGAGGCAGGAAGCCGTAATGCCTGAGCCAGCGCAGGTCGAACTCGTAGAAGGTCCGGAGATCGGGGATCCCGTATTTCAGCATCGCCACGCGCTCGATCCCCATGCCGAACGCAAACCCCTGATACTCGGCCGGGTCGATGCCGCAATTCATCAGCACCCGCGGATGGACCATGCCGCTGCCGAGGATTTCGAGCCAATCGCCGCCGGCGCCGATCTTGAGTTCGCCGCCCTTGCGCGAGCAGCCGATATCGACCTCCGCCGAGGGCTCGGTGAACGGGAAGTAGCTCGGGCGAAAGCGCACCGGCAGGTCATCGAGCCCGAAAAAGGCGCGGAGGAACTCGATCAGGCAGCCCTTCAGATGGCCCATATGCGTCGTCCGGTCGACGACCAGCCCCTCGACCTGATAAAACATCGGCGAATGGGTCGCATCTATATCGTCGCACCGGAAGGTGCGGCCGGGGACGATGATGCGGATCGGCGGCTTTTGCGCCAGCATCGTGCGGATCTGCACCGGCGAGGTGTGGGTGCGCAGCACCAGTCGTGTGCCGTCCGGCCGCTCGGGCAAGTAGAAGGTGTCTTGCTCCTGGCGGGCCGGATGCTCGGGCGGGATGTTGAGGGCGGTGAAGTTGTAAAAGTCCTCCTCGATGTGCGGCCCTTCGGCGACCGCAAAGCCCATCTCGCCAAAAATCGCGACGATCTCGTCGATCGTCTGGCTGATCGGGTGGATGCGGCCGGTCGTCGCGAATGTCACCGGGAGGGTGACATCGGCGCGCTCGCCAGCGAGCCGCTCCTTGAGCCCAGCGCGGCCGAGCCGCGCCGTCGCCTCGGCGAGCGCCGCGGTGATGCGCTCCTTAGCCGCGTTCAACGCCAAGCCGGCACGCCGCCGTTCCTCGGGATCGAGCGCGCCCAGCTCTCGCATCGTCCAAGGTCAGCGACCCGCGGCGACCGAGCACCCTGACGCGGATCGCCTCGAGCTGCCTCGGGCGAGGCGGCGGCGGCAATCTCGCCGAGGGCGTCGATCGGTCTGACCGGGTGGAGATCTTGCATAGCACCAATCCCAAATGAAAAGGGGCCGATCGACACGGCCCCTTTTGGCGCAGAACGCCTGGACGCGGGGCCTAGCTTGAGCACCAATCCATAAATCGCAAGCTTGTCGACATCGCCGGCGACGATTGCCCCTCACCCTCCCGCTGACGCGGGTCCCTCCCTCTCCCCGCGTGCGGGGAGAGGGCCGGGGTGAGGGGCATTTTCGGTGCTCTGCGATACACGGGCTCACGCCGCGGCGGGCGATGCGGCGTTCAGCGCCGAGCGCGCCGTGACGGCGATCGCCTGGAACGCCTCGGGCTCGCGGATCGCGAGGTCGGACAACACCTTGCGGTCGAGATCGAGCCCGGCGAGCTTGATGCCGTGCATGAACTGCGAATATGTCAGGCCGTGCTCGCGCGCGCCGGCATTGATCCGCTGGATCCACAAGGCGCGGAAGTCGCGCTTGCGGTTGCGCCGGTCGCGATAGGCATATTGCAGCCCCTTTTCGACCCTCTCGATCGCGATGCGATAGGCGGTCGAGCTGCGTCCGCGGTAGCCCTTGGCAAGATCGAGGATCTTCTTGTGGCGGGCGTGGGTTGTGACCCCGCGTTTGACGCGCGCCACGGCTCAGCTCCGCAGATACGGCATGTAGGTCAGCACGAGCTTGGCGTCGCCCGGTTCCATCGTCGTGGTACCGCGGCGCAGGCGCTTGCCTTGCTTGGACTTGCTGATCAGCCGGTGCCGCTTGTAGCCCCAGTTGCGCTTGATCTTGCCGTTGGCGGTGCGGCCGAAGCGCTTCTTGGCACCGCTCTTCGTCTTGAGCTTGGGCATGTCAACATCCGCGTCGAGGCGCGCCTTATACCGGCCTCCGCCGCCGAAAGCAAGCAAGGCCCGGCCGAGGGTCGCTTCTTTGCCGCCTAACGGGCTTCCTCTTCGAGGATATCGAGGCGGTCGGCGGCCGGCTCGTATCGCAAGATGTAGAGCACGGTGTTGCGCGTCTTCGCCGGCGGACTACCGGGCGGCAGGGCGTGCTTCATCAGCTGGCGCACCATGGCACCGTGGGTCGACACGCCGACCCGCCGGTAGGGCTGCGCGGCGACGAACCGGCGCAGTGCCGCGAGGCCGCGTGTTCGCGTTTCCAGGCCGGTTTCTCCTCCCGGGAAAGCGGCATCGTCGTCGGTGAACCAGCGCTCGGTCAGCGTCTCGCCAAACCGGCTTTTCACTTCCGGCCAGAACAGGCCCTCGGCTTCGCCGATATGCGCCTCGCGCAGGCCCGGCTCGCTAATCAGCGGCAGCCCCAAGCGTTCGGCGACGATCTGCGCCGTGGTCCAGGCACGCGCCAGATCGCTCGACACCACCGCGTCGAGACTGTGCGGGCGCAGCCGTTCGGTCAGCGCCGCCGCCTGGGCGAGACCGGTGGCGTTGAGCGGCGTATCGGTATGCCCTTGCAGTCTCCCCTCGCGGTTCCAATCGGTCTCGCCGTGCCGGAACAGGAACAGATGGCACTCCATGCCGTCTCCCCAAGGTTCGTCTGGTCTTGCTGAGTTCTTGTACACGGACCGGCCGGATAACACGAGACGAGCGCTGCGACGCGGACCGGGTCTGCCCCGTTGCGCAGCCCACGCTGTCCGAGCCGCGGCGTGCGCAGAGGTTGACCGATCCGGCGGCCCGCCGAGCGTCAGTAATCCGGTTTGGCGATTTCAGCCGGTATGCTTAAACTCATGTAATCGACATGGCGTCAACAGAGAGGACGGCAATGGCTCTGACCGGCGTATTGCGACCCGGCCACGCGCAGCCGCGGCACGGCCCCCAGACGTGGGGATCGGAAGAGTGGGCAAATGGCATTTTCTGATTGACCGATTTTGATACGCATGCTAATATAACAATATATCATTGGATTTCGACGATGATATTGCGGCGCTCGCCGTCGCCATGCACTCCGGCACCCTTGCAGTTTTGTCAACGAGCAGACGGGCCGCCCAGCATGGGCTTTATCCCGCTGTTCTTTTGTTCGCTACGCGGCCGGACGCGCGGCACCGGGGCGATCCTGGTTCCCCTGCCAATTCCCTGCTGGCGTGCTGCGCCGGCCCCGACTTGGGTTCGTAAGCGTATGAAAGAGAAGTATTTTCGCGATGAACCCGTGCCGATTTGCAGATTTTCATGGGCAGTTTCCCTGTCCGGCAGGGTATTCACCGAACTTTTTTGATCTATGATCCGTGGCAGGCCGAAACCCATGCCGGAGCTTGCGATGAACGACATGCCCGCAAACGTGCTCAGCCCCGAAACCGTCCTCGCCGAGATGAAGAAGCACGGCGTCACCCATGTCGTGTACCTGCCGGACAGCGAGACCAACTGGCTCTACCTCTTGATGAAGGCCGATCCGGCGATCCGCCTCGTCGGGGTCAACCGCGAGGGCCATGCCTCCTCGATCGCCGCCGGGCTGTGGCTCGGCGGTGCGAAGCCGCTGATCCTCATTCAGAACACCGGCATGCTCGAGGCCGGGGATTCGATCCGCGGCTGGCTGATGAGCCTCAACGTGCCGATCGTGCTGATGGTCGGCTACCGCGGCTGGACCCGGCACGGCGTCACCACCGACACCGTGGCGACCTATACCGAGCGCTTCCTGATGGCCTTCGGCATCAATTACTACCTTGTCGAGAGCGATAGCGACGCCTCGCGCATCGCCGTCGCCTTTGAAGAAGCCGAGCGCACCCGACGGCCTGTGGTGGTCCTGGTCGGCGACGAATATCACGGCTTCAACCGGTAAAGGGGCGACCTGCGATGATGCACACCCACGACATGATGAAGGCCGTCGCCTCCTACCGCGGCGACGCGATCCTGATTCCCGGCCGCAGCGGCCGCTACTGGATCACCCTCAGCGACAACCAGCCGCTCGACGTCGAGCTCGGCGACCCGGCGATGGGCGGCCATGCCGGCCTCGGCCTCGGCCTCGCACTGGCGCGGCCGGACAAGAAGGTCATGCTGTTCGACTCCGAGGGCGACATCCAAATGAGCCTCGGCATCCTGGCCACCGTGGCCGAGCAGGCGCCACCCAACCTCTATCATTTCCTGATCGACAACGGCGTCTACGCGACGACCGGCGGCCAGCCGGTGCCGAACGCCGACAAGATGCAGTACGACATGATCGCGGTCGGCTGCGGCTATCCGCGCGCCTACGCCTTCACCGAGATCGGCGATTTCGAGCGCGCTCTGCCCGAGATCATCGGCGCGCCGGGGCCGGTCTTCGTCGCCTGCAAGGTCGTGCCCGAGATCGAGAACGAGCCGATCGGCCGCCGCCGCCGCTGGCAGACCCGCACCCGCGACGAGGTGGTGCGAGACCTGCGCGCGGAGTTGGCGTCACCGCGTTAGGCTGAACCGGACCGTCACCGCGACCTCGATCTGCGACATCGTAATGCCGGCTGGAAATGGCGGCCGACCCGAAAGCTCAACGCCGCGTATTGGAGTCCTCCGGCGCAGCGACAATGCGCCGTTGCCGGATTGCTCAATGCAGGTATTGGTAGAGAAAGGCCTGCACCCGGACATGTGCATCCGCGGTCGCCGCGGCGTCGTAGGCCTCCATGTGGCCGAGGTAGTAATGGGCGGGCGTGCCCGGTACGTCGAAGTGGTGATAGGCGCCGGGGTAAACCTGGAGGGTCATCAGGCGGTTGGCCGGCATACTCGCGAGCGCCACGCATCGCGCCGCCGGCGACCAGTCGTCGAGGGCGCCGCTTAACGCGAGCAGCGGCACGATGACCGGACTGCCCTCCGGACTTTCCTGCGGGCTGCCGCAGCCCGGATAGAGCCCGATGCTGGCCGCGAGCCTGCCGCCGCGAGCCGCCAGCTGCGCCCGCAGCGGCCGCAATTCGATGTGGTCGCGCGCAACGTACACCGCAGTGCCGCCGCCATGCGACCAGCCAATGACGGCGATGCGGTCGGGTCTGACGTCCGGCCGCCCGGCCAGCAGCGCCGCGGCCACGAGCACGTCGGCGGCGCGATCGGCGGGGGTCACGGCATGGGTCGCGCACACGTTGCTGTGGCCGCGCGCCGTAAAGCTGTCGAGCTTGAATGTTGCATAGCCTTGCCCTTGCAGAAAGGGGACCCATAGCGGCAACGCGCCGCCAAACATGTTGGCGGTGTAGCCCGAACAGCTGTGCAAGGCGATGACGACCGGAAACGGCCCCGTCCCCGCCGGCTTTTCGAACCAGCCGGTCAGCTGGATCTGCCGGCCCTGATAATCGACCGGGACCGCAATCTCCTCTCTGAGCTTCGCCGCCTCTTCGGCGCTGGCGCTCAGCGCCCAAAGAGCGGATGAGAGAAAGACCACACTGGCGAGTTTGCTCATAGCGGCCTCCGAACCAGAGCTGGGTGACGGTAATCGACGCCCTGCCCACACTTGCCGTGGGCCGAATATCTTCGGTGGTCCCTATAGCCGGTCTGCTCCCGACCCCGCGGTCACCTGACGCTGCCGGTTTTGCGCGCTGGCTTATCGCGAGTTAGGGGCCGGACCGTATGTTGTCTGATCGCCGGCGTTTCTCAAATTGCCGAGCGGGTCGTAAGTCCGAGCGTGCAGCGAACCGAGCACATAGGCGACGTCCTGAGCCTGCACAGCTGCCCCGTCGGTGCGGCAGATGCTGGCATGCATCATGTAGACATAGCCGCCGCGCCACACCGGTCCCGGCTTTCGAATGGCGATGCAATTGCGTGGTCCATCCGAGAATTCGATGGACCTCAACCTCTCCCCCTGATGCCATTGATCCTGCATATCATTGATCTGCAAATTATGCCAATTGGTTCCCCGCCTGGTGACCTGGTTCATGTCTTGAAAGTCTTCCTGGTCATAGCCCGTATAACTACGAACATAGCACTGCCGTGGCAGAGAACCGGTCGCGAACACCTTGTAGGGGTCGAACCCCAGTATATCCGCTTCGACAGCCAATTTTCCGACGGTGTCGATGACCACGTCGAGCCCCATGTCGCAAGGATTTGAATTTCCGGCCATGCTGTTTGTGCTGACCCCGAGCCGATATCCTTGCAGACATTTGCCTCCCTGGCTGAATGCGATACGGGTCTGCGTGCACGGCACCTGGGCGAATTTGTCCTCCTCGACGCGATATCGACCGAAGTAAGGATTTCGCCCATATGATTTCCAGGGATCGCGCATATAGGGCGGCTCGACCGGGGCCGCCGGCGCCGTGACGATGACATTGGGAACGGTGAGCTTGCTCTCTTGGGCATAGGCGCCCATCGAGGGCGCGAGCATCGCCGCCATCACGACGGCAGCCGCGTAGATCGAGACCGCCCGCATGGCTGTCCTCCTTGACCGAACCGTGGCTTAGCCCGGCAATGTATCCGGTTTAGGCCCCGTGGACGATTTTCTTAGGGCCGGCGCTTCATTTCGTCATGCAACGCGTAAGGCCGCTCCCAGTTCCTTGGCGCATAGGTGAAACCGCATGCGGCTGACCGCCATTGGCCATCATCGCGTCAAGCTGAACCGGATCGTCACCGACACCTCGATCTGCGACATTGTCATGCCCGCCGGAAAAGGCGGCAGCTGCGCCCCGCGCATCATTTGGTCGGTGCCGACAGGGTTGAGTTCGACGCCGATCTTTGCCGGTTCCTCGGCCGCTCCAGTTATCGCCCAGCAAAACAACGCCCCACAGAGGGTAAATGCGACGCGCAGCGCGGCCGGCCGTCGCCGGCGAAGGTTGCCCCTCCCTCCGAAGCTCGCCGAGCGGCGAACCGCGCGGCCGAAACTACGATATCGCAATCGGCGAAGCCTTGCAGTGCAAACGCCGGTGTAGGCCGGGGATGGCATGCCCAAGCCGAACGTATCAACCCCCGATGTTGTCTTCGGCGATGGCCCCGGTTGTCGAGGTGATGACCTGAACGAAGAGCAATCCGGCGGGTTTGGCTGCCTTGCCGCGGGCGTGGCCTCCCACTCCCGGTTTTGGCCGGGCCTCGGGTTGACGGGTATCCTCCTGCTGGCAGTAACGCTGCGCGGCTGGCGATTGGGCGCCAGTGGATTCATTACGCCGTATTACATGGCCGGCGTGCACAGCATGACGACGAGCTGGCACAATTTCTTCTTCAACGCGTTTGACCCGACCGGCTTCGTGTCGCTCGACAAGCCGCCGCTCGCCTTCTGGATCCAAACCGCCAGCGCCGAACTCTTCGGCTTCGGCCCCTTCAGCGTGCTGCTCCCGCAAGTCCTCGAAGGTGCGGCGTCGATCCTCGTGCTGTACCACCTCGTGCAGCGCGTGTTCGGCACAGCAGCCGGCCTCCTCGCCGCGCTGTTCCTGGCGTTGACGCCGATCGCTATCGCGGTCGACCGCTCGAACAACACCGATACTCTTCTGGTGCTGAGTTTGCTGCTCGCGGCGTGGGCGTTGAGCCGGGCGGTCGAGACCGGCCGGGTGCCTTTGCTGCTGCTCGCCGCCGCTCTCGTCGGGATCGGCTTCAACGTCAAGATGCTGGTGGCGTTCGGGGTTGTGCCGGTCTTCATCCTGCTCTACCTGGCCGGTGCCCAAATTTCGCCGTGGCGGCGAATCGGCCATCTCGCTGCCGCCGGAGCCGTGCTGGCGGCGGTGTCATTCTCGTGGACGGGGGTTTACGACCTGACGCCGCCGCAGGGGCGTCCGTTTGTCGACAGCACCAGCCGAAATTCTATGTTCGAACTGATCGTTGGCGAAAATTTCATTAAGCGTTTTGTGCCGCGTGGCAACCGCGTGCGTCAAACCGCGGCGGTCGCGGCCAATCCGAACACGAATACGGACCAAACCGCGGCGCGGCTGCTTGGGCGCGACTATGTGCCGGCCGGGCCGCTTCGCCTTGCGGCACCGCATCTGGCGGCGCAGATGGGCTGGCTCTTCCCGCTGGCGGTGATCGGCGGGATCGCCGCGTGGTGGTGCGTGCGTCCGCTCCGCCCGCTCGGCCGCGAACATCTGTCCCTCGCGATGTGGGCGGGCTGGGCCTTGTGCTACGGGGTCGTCTTCAGTGCGGCAGGCGGTCTTTTTCACGCCTATTACCTGGTCGCGATGGCGCCGGCGTTGTCTGCCCTGGCCGGGATCGGCCTGGTCGGCCTGTGGTCGCTCTACACTGCCGGCGGAGTCGCATCGCTGTTCTTTCCGGCGACCCTGATCGCTACTGCCCTATGGCAGGGGTACATCGTCGATGGATATCTCACCGGATATCTGGCGATCGGCGAAAAATGGCTGGTTCCGGCACTGGTCGGCGCGGCCGGGTTGACCGCGGCGGGGTTGCTCGCGCTGCGGCCGCCGCGGCGCGCGCCGGCCATGGTACTCGGCGGAGTCGCTATATCGATCTTGCTGGCGATGCCGGCGGCCTGGTCGGTGGGCACCGTCCTGGTCAAGGGCAACACCGGCTTCCCGGCCGCCCGGCCGCCCTTCCTGAACGATGCGGCCGAGATGCAACGCAGGCGCTGGTCGCTGGTCGCCGGCGCGCTCGGCGGCGACCCCAAGCTCATTGCTTTTCTAAAGGAAAACCATCGCGGTGAAGAATATTTGTTGGCCGCGGTCAATGCCCGTCAGGCGGCACCGATCATCATCGCAACCGGCGCTCCGGTCATCGCATTGGGCGGCTTTACGGGCCGGGACCCGATCCTCACCGTCGACAAGTTCGCCCGGCTGGTCGAAGACAACCGAGTGCGGTTCGCGCTGATCGGTGACGGCAGCCCCGGTCTGCGCCGCATCTTCGGCGAGGACGGGCAAAAACCAGTGACCGACTGGATCAGAGAGAACGGAAGCCTCGTCGATCCCGCTATGTGGCGGGCCGCGCCCGGCCCTAATCCCGGTGGCCGCGCGGCAGAGGCTGTCGGAGCACAGCTCTACGATTTGCGCCCCACTGTGGAGGGCCGCTGACGAGCGCTCGAAGGTTCAAGCCCGAGGGGTCGGGTCGGGCTGAGCTTCGCCGGCAATGCCAGTGCGAGAAAGAGGCTCAGAACCGCGACGAGCCCGGCGATCACATAGACGACGTGCACCGAGCTGGCGATCGCCTCGGTCAGCTTTGCGAGCTCGTCGGGCCCGAGCATCTGCCGCGCCGCCGGCTGCATCAGCCGGGAGACCGCGTTTCCGGCTTCCGGCAACTGGCGATGGATGCCGAAATTGACAATCGCGCCGAATACTGCCGCACCGACCGACGAACCGACCATGCGCATGAACATCATCGAGCAGGTGGCCATGCCGCGCTCGTTCCAGCCGACGGCGGCCTGGGTCGAGACGATAAAGGCGGTATTGCAAAATCCCATGCCGATCCCGTTCAGCAGTGCGCCAGTGCCGGCCCATAGCAGGCTATCGGATGGATCGAGAGTCATCAGCACCAGGCTGCCGGCGACCAGGCAGACGCCGCCGATACCGGCCGCCAAGCGATAGGAGGTGCGTATCATCAGCCGGCCCGAGGCGATGCTTGCAAACGTCCAGCTCACCGAGGACGCTGCGAGCGTGATCCCGGCCGCCGCCGGGCTGCGGCCCATCGCTCCCTGCACATAAGTCGGCAGAAAGGCGGATAGCGACATCATCAGCGCGCCGTTGGCAAATCCGGCGAGACAGCCGACCACGACGACCCGGTTGCGCCAGAGATTGAGCGGCAAAAGCGGCTCCGGCGTGCTCCTCTCATGGGCGGCGAGGGCCGTCAGGGCAATCGCGCCGACCAAAAAGAGCCCCGCGATCGTCACGACCTCGCCCGAATTCCCGATCTGCATCAGCGCCAGCATGATCCCACCGGCGCCGAGCACCATCAGGACCGAACCGAGATAGTCGATGCGGTGCCGCCTCGGCGGCTGATGTTCATGCAGGAACCGGCCGAACATCACGAAGGTCGCGACGCCGATCGGCAGATTGATCCAGAACACGAGCGACCAAGTGACGTGCTGGACGAGAAAAGCGCCGAGTATCGGGCCGATGACCGCGGCGATACCCCACACCCCCGAGATGTAGCCCTGTACCCGGGCACGCTCGGCCGGCCCGTAGATGTCGCCGACGATGGTCGTCGCGATCGGCTGCACGGCCCCCGCCCCTGCCCCCTGCAGGCCGCGGAACAGGATCAACGGCACCATGCCCCAGGCAAATCCGCACAATGTCGAGCCGAGCAGGAACAGGCTCGCGCCCGCGAAGAAGACGCGCTTGCGGCCATAGAGATCGGCGAGCCGGCCGTAGATCGGAATCGTCACCGCCTGAGCCAACAGGTAGGCGGCAAAGGTCCAACTGAACAGGTGAAACCCGCCGAGCTCGGCGACGATCGTCGGCATCGCGGTGGCGACGATCGAGAGGTCGATCGCCGCCATGAAGATCGCCATCATCACGGCGGCGAGCACCAGCCGCCGAGCCGGCTCGGCTACTGCCGGCGGCTGCTCTGCGAGATGCTGTCGAATGGTAGGTTGATCGAGCAAAGCGCCCTCAGATGGACCGAAGCGGAACCGAGACGCGCTGTCTATCGGAGACCACGCCTGCACAACAAGCGGGCATCGCGCGCATCAGCGATGCACAAGTTTTCAGCCAACCGGCGTCATCCTCGCCCAAATCGCGGAACTGAGCCCGCTTCTCCCAGGGCTTCCTTCGATCGGGTCCCGCTGTTTTTGCTGTTTTTACAGGAAATTATCAGCGGCGAGGCACTCCTTCGCCGCAGGGATCCTCGATTTCGGCAGCATGGCGCACAAAAAAACAGCGGATAACGACCCATTTCGGGGAGACATTTGGAATAATTGTTTGCCAAAATAGCATAAATCGGTAAATCTGTCAATCGCAACGAGGGCGCCTGTGGCTAGGGTTCCGGCTAGCTCACGGCTAGCTCGGATTTCTCACACAGGGTGACTGCGGCAGCGCTGTCGATTAGCTCCCTCGCCCCGCTTGCGGGGAGAGGGCCGGGGTGAGGGGTGATTTTTCGAGTTCGGATTGGAGCATTTGGAGAACGCCATCGAGGTTGTCGATGACGTCGTTGTTCCAGATGCGGATCACCCGATAACCGAGGGCGCACAGCTCGCTGTCGCGCTGCCTGTCCTTGGGGCGTTCCGCGTGCTGGCCGCCATCGAGCTCGACAATCAAGGGCCGGTCGCGACAAACGAAATCGGCGTAATACCGGCCGATGGGCGCCTGGCGGACGAATTTGAAGCCGCCCAGTTGCCGGCTGCGAATGCGTGTCCACAACACGAATTCTGCCGGCGTGAGGGCGCGCCGCAACGATCGTGCCCGGGCCGTGCGCCGTTGGTCCTTGCCCCGCAACGCCGCCATCCTTCTGCCTCAGAGTGCCCCTCACCCCGGCCCTCTCCCCGCAAGCGGGGCGAGGGAGCCGACACTCTCTCCGAACCGCCCGTCCCACGGTCCACCCCGACAAGCCCCGATGCACCACCCCGCTTTGAGAAATGCGGGCTAGCGCCAATACTGTTCACTTAAGTTTGAATTTGCGCTATCCTGCGTTGAGAGAGCGCAGGAGGCGTCGCGATGGCGCGCACCGTTGCCGTACTCCCGGAAGGGACGCGGATCACCGATTACATCAGTCTTGGGGTGATAACCAAGACTTTCCCGATGACGAAGGTTCGCTCGATGTTGAGCGCAACAGAAAAAGCCAGCGTGCGCCAGCGCGATCTCCCGGCCCACGTTGTGGTCTATTACGTGATCGCCCTGGCGCTCTACATGCAGGCCTCGTATCGCGAGGTGCTGCGTTGCTTGTTGGAGGGTATTCAATGGCTGGCCGACCCATCGGCGGTGGTCAAAGTTGCCGGCAAGTCGGGTATCTCGCAAGCGCGCACGCGGCTTGGATGGGAGCCGATGCGTCACCTCCATGACGCGGTGGTGCAGCCGATCGCCGTTTCGGCGAGCCAGGGCGCGTGGTACCGAGGATGGCGCTTGGTGAGCCTGGACGGCAGCACGCTGGATGTCGCCGATGAGCCGGCCAATGACGCCGCCTTCGGCCGACCCGGGAGCAGCCGCGGCAGGAGCGCCTATCCGCAGATCCGCTTCGTGTCTCTGGTAGAAAACGGCACGCACGTGTTGTTCGCAAGCCAAATGGCGGGCTATGGCACGGGCGAGATTACCCTCGCCAAGACCGTCCTGGCCGGCTTGCACCAGGGCATGTTGTGCTTGGCGGACCGGCAGTTCTTCGGCTTCGAGCTGTGGAACCAGGCGCGCGACACCGGCGCCGATCTGCTCTGGCGGATCAAGAAAAACATGCGTCTGGCTTGCGAGAACCGATGGCCCGACGGCTCCTATCTGAGCCGCATCTATCGCTCCGCGCGCGATTGGCGGCGCAAGACCAACGGCGTGATGGTGCGTGTCGTCGACTACCGCTTGCACGGCGTCGCCGAGGCCGAGCCGATCTATCGGCTGGTTACCACCATTCTCGATCACGACAACGCCCCGGCCAACGAATTGGCCGCCCTCTATCACGAGCGATGGGAAATCGAAACCGCGCTGGACGAGCTCAAGACCCACCTGCGCGGCGCCAAAATCGTGCTTCGCAGCAAGACCCCCGATCTCGTCCGACAGGAGTTCTATGGGCTGATGATGGCCCACTTCGCAATACGAAGCCTGATCCATGAAGCCGCCCTAAAAGCCGACGAGGATCCAGACCGGCTCTCCTTCCTCCATGCGGTGCGCGTCATCCGCCGCAAGCTTTCCGCCTGCAACGCTATTCCCCCCTCGGAAGAGGAAAGCACTTCATGACAAGGCCCTGGATGAGATCCTTCAGGAGCGCGTCGTCTCGAGCCGCAATCGACGCAACCCGCGCGGCGTCAAGCGCAAAATGAGCAACTTTCCGCTTCGTGATCGGTCGGCCGCGCCTATCCCTAACATCGACATAACCAAGGCCGTTTTCATCCTTAAGTGAACAGTATTGCGGCTAGCGCTGGGCTAGCGCCGGCGCGGCGAGGCGTCTTTCGCCAATTGTGAGGTGATGTCGGCGAAGGTGGTTTTGAGCGAGGTGCGCACGTCGATGACGCTCGGCTGGCGCGCGGCGAGCGCGTCCTGCAGTGCCGGCTTCAGCCCCGCCGGGTCTTCGACCCGGACACCCCGGCAGCCCAACGCCCGGCCGATCGCGGCGTGGTCCCAATCGTTGAACTCGGCGGCGAACGGTCCCGAGCCGTGCAATACCCACCCCAACGCGTTGTTGTTGAAGACAACAGTAATGATCGGGATGTCCTGCTCGACCGCGGTCATCAGCCCGTTCATCGTCATCGCAAAGCCGCCGTCGCCGACGACCGCGACGACCGGCCGGTCGGGATGGACGAGCTTCGCCCCGAGGGCGGCCGGGATGCCGAAGCCCATTGGCCCAGAGCCCGCGGCCTGCAGAAAGCCCTCGGCCCGCTTGGTCTGGTAGAAATGCGTCATCATGATGCGGTTCTCGCCGGCGTCGCAAGTGACGATCGCGTCCTCCGGCAGCCCGCGCATCAATTCGCCGATCAGGCGCTGCGGCAGGATCGGCTTGTCGTCGGCGAAATAAGCGCGGTCGTTGAAATAGCCGTGCCGTTCGCGATGGGCGGCGACGCGCCGCTCGGCCTGTTGCCGGTGCCCTGTCCCGGGCGACCCGACCGCCTCGATCAGCTGGTCGAGGACCGCCGCTGCGTCGCCGATCAGCACATGCTCGGCCGGGTAATTCCATGATGCGTTGCGCGGCTCGATGTCGATCTGGACAAAGGTCTGGCGGGTCGGGTCGAGCAATGCCCGGTTCTCCCACGCCGTGTCGCTCGGCGACAGCTTGGAGCCGATGACCAGCACGAGATCGGCTTCGGCGACGCAGGCGTTCCCAGCTTCGGTGCCGAAGGTGCCGAACACCCCGAGTGCGAGCGGATGGGTCTCGGCGAAGCAGCCCTTGCCGGCGGCCGTGGTTGCGACCGGGAGGCCGGCCGCTTCGACCAGTTGCCGGAGCTGGTCATAGGCCTGCGCGATGCGCACCCCATTGCCGGCGATCACCACCGGCTTTTGCGCCGAGAGGATGGCCTTGGCGGCGGCCTCGACCCGCGCCGGCTCGGCCGGCGGTGGCGCCGGCGGCAGGTAGTGGCGCGTCGGGTAGAGCGCCGGCTGTGAATCGGGGGTAACCGAACCGGCGAGCGAGTCGTGGCTGTAGAGCACGGCGACCGGGCCGGGCTGCCCGGCGAGCGCGTGCTTGATCGCGAGCTGGGTCGCCTGCACCGCGCCGATCGGGTCGTGCGCCTGCATGACGTGCTTGGTGACGCCGCTGAAGGCGCGACGCGCGTCCCAGCTTCCCCAATCCCCGGTTGCCTGCTGATAGGGCGCGTGCAATGTGAAGCGCGGCGCATCGCTGAAATCGGTCAACAGCAGCATCGGCGAGCTCGACAGGTGCGCCTCGATCGTGCCGAGGAGCCCGTTGCCGAGCACCCAGGGACCTTGCCCGAGCAGCACCCCGGGCCGCCGCGTCAGCCGGCCATAAATTTCGGCCATCACCCCGCCCAGCAACTCCTCGCGCACCAGCACCGTGCGGATCGAGTTCTGATACTTGCTGAGCCCCGAGACGATCCGCCCGGTATGGCCGCCGGAAATGCCGAAGACCATCTCGATCCCGGCTTCTTCGAGAACCCGGGCAACGGCGGCGCTCGCCGGCATTTCTTCGCTCAGCATCTGTTCGATCGCCATCGTCCCATCCTCCCTCCGCGCATGATGGCGGAGCTTGCCTCGTTCAGCGCCCTAAGACAACGGCCCCCGGCTTGTGCTGTGGCTAACTCGTGATCTGTCCGGATTTTGTAGCGCGTGATCTGTCCGGTTTTAGAACCGCTCGAAAAGGGAGCGGGAGATGGGCCGGGCAGAAGTGCTGCAAGGGGTACGACAGATGCGGTTCGAGACGTTGCTGGATCGGCATGAGCGTGGCGAGCTGAGCCAGATCGAGGCGGCGGAGATGCTGGGGATTACCGAACGCACCTTCCGGCGTTGGCGGGATCGGCTGCACGATGAGGGGCCGACGGGTCTGGTTGATCGTCGGATTGGCAAGCCGTCGAGCCGACGCGCGGCGACCGAGGAGATCTTGCGCATGCTGGGGCTTTACCGCGAGGTTTACGCGGACTTCACGGTCAAGCACTTTCACGAGCAGCTGGTCAAACGCCACCACTACAAGCTCGGCTATACGGTGACCCGACTGAGCCTGCAGGCGGCTGGCTTGGTGCGGCCGGCGCCGCGGCGCTCGGCGCATCGCAAGAAGCGCCCGCGGCGGCCGCTGCCTGGGATGATGCTGCACCAAGATGCCTCGCGCTTTGCCTGGTTGCCCGGCGACCGGCGGCAATACGATTTGGTGGTCACTCTGGATGACGCGACCAGCGCGATCTACTCGGCCTTTCTGGTCGAGGAGGAAGGCACCGCCTCCAGCTTTCGCGGGTTGCGCGAGGTGATCGACAAGCACGGTCTGTTCTGCGAGCTCTACACCGATCGCGGCGGTCATTACTTCTATACGCCCAAGGCCGGCGAGCCGGTGTCCAAGAGCGTGGCGACGCAACTCGGGCGGGCACTCAGCCAACTCGGGATCAGCCACATCGCGGCCTATTCGCCGCAGGCGCGGGGGCGTTCCGAGCGTGCCTTTGGAACGCTGCAAGACCGGTTGCCCAAAGAGCTGCGGCTGGCCGGGATCACGACCGTGGAGGCGGCCAACCAGTGGATCGCGCAAACCTACATCGCGGCCCACAACGCTGCCTTCGCGGTGACCCCGGAGCAGGAGGGCAGCGCCTTTGTGCCCGACCGCGCCGGCCTGGCGCCGGACATCCTGTGCATCCAGGAAGAGCGCCAAGTCGGCAACGACAACACTGTCAAATGGTACGGCCGCAGCCTGCAGATCCCGCCCAGCCCCGGACGGGCGCACTTCGTGCGCGTCACGGTGCGGGTGCACGAATACCCGGACGGCAGCCTTGCCGTGTTCCACGGCCCCCGCTGCCTGGGCCAGTACACCGCTGACGGCACGCCGCTGGAGACCGGTCGGGCGGCGGCATGACATGCGGTCCCTTGCGACCCTCACCTGCCCAAGCCTGGCGCCGTGCTCGCGGCCGTCAAAGGACGCTGCGCGCCGCTCCGCGGTCGCCTGCGGCGATCCTTGACCGCCGCTGCGCGCGGCGCCTCTCAGCAGGCAGGTCGGGACGAAGGGATGGTCTTCCAGTCGAACAAAGCGATGGCTTTGGGGTGACACCGCTCCACTCCTCAGCACAAAACCATCAACGAGCGGACAATTGATGCGCTACGAACACCGGACAACTTGACGCGTCAGCAACGGCCCCCGGCTTGTGCAGGACATCACCTCGCGTCTATCACTGTCCCGTCCTCGGGTCCGAGGGGTGCGGGCGCACCAGGGAGGGACGGATGCCGACACTGAACATCCCGGACGGCGAGATTTATTACGAGGTGCATGGGAGCGGCTTTCCGCTGATGATCTTCGCGCCGGGCGGGCTGCGCTCGGAGCTCGCTTTCTGGCGCCACAGCCCGTCGAACCCGTCGGCTCCGGCGGTCTGGATGGATCCGATGGCCGTGCTGGCCAAGAAATACCGGGTCGTCGCGATGGACCAGCGCAATGCCGGGCGCTCGCGCACCCGGATCGACGCCAGCGACGACTGGCATATCTACGCCGCCGATCACTTGGCGCTCGCCGACCATCTCGGGCTCGACCGCTTCCACGTCATGGGCGGCTGCATCGGCGCCTCGTTCTGCCTGACATTGTGCGAGCTGGCACCGAGCCGGATCACGTCAGCCGTGTTGCAGAACCCGATTGGTCACGCCGACAATCGCGACGTTTTTTCCGACTTGGTCCAGATCTGGTCGAAGGGGATACGCGAGCAACGCCCGGAGATCGATGCGCACACCCTGAACCGCTTTGGCGACAACATCTTCGGCGGAGATTTCGTCTTCAGCGTCAGCCGCGAATTCGTGCGCCAGTGTAAGACCCCGCTGCTGGTCATGCCGGGAGACGACCCGCCGCACCCGCAGGCGATCGGCGAGGAGATCATCGAGCTGGCGCCCAATGTCGAGACGCTGCGCTACTGGAAGGGCCCGGAGCACCTGCAGACAGCGATCGAGCGCGTCTCGACGTTCCTGGAGCGCCACACGCCGCAATAGGAGTATCCGATGGCTGACCTCCGTGCAGACTACGTGATCGTTGGGGCCGGGTCGGCAGGGTGCGTCGTCGCCGATCGCTTGAGCGAGAACGGCGCGCGGGTCCTCTTGCTCGAGGCGGGGCCGACCGACTGGCACCCGATGATCCATATTCCCGCCGGAGCACTGCATCTGCGGGCCAATCCGCTCGTCAACTGGAATTACTACGCCGAGCCCGAGGAGGCCATCGGCAACCGGTCATTGCACTGGCCACGGGGCAGGGTGCTGGGTGGTACCAGCTCGATCAACGGCATGCTCTATGTCCGCGGTAACCCGGCCGATTATGATGGCTGGGCGCAGATGGGCTGCCGCGGCTGGAGCTATGCCGACGTTTTGCCCTATTTCAAGAAATCCGAGTGCTACGCACCGGGCGATGCCGAGTACCGCGGCAAGAGCGGGCCGCTGCTGGTCGAGGATTACCGGACCATCCTGCCATTGACCCATCGCTTTGTCGAAGCCGCACAGCAGGCCGGCTTCCCATTGACCCGCGATTACAACGGTGCGGTCCAGGAAGGCGTGGGCTATTCGCAGATGACGCGCAACGGCCGGTTCCGCGGGTCGACGGCCCGTACCTTCCTCGCCGAGGCAAGGCGGCGCCCTAATCTGCGGGTCGTGACCAAGTCGATCGCGACGCGGCTGCTATTGGACGGCAAGCGCTGCGTCGGGGTCGCGTTCCGACAAAACGGGCGAGACAACCTGGCGCTCGCGGCGAGTGAGGTGGTGGTCTCGGGCGGCACCGTCAACTCGCCGCACCTGCTGCAGATCTCGGGCATCGGGCCCGCGGCTCATCTGCAGTCGATCGGCGTTGCGGGGGTGCACGATCTGCCGGGGGTCGGCGCCAATCTCTCCGACCATTTCGCCGTCCGCATCACCCACCGGGTCAAGGACGAGGTCTCGGTCAACCAGCTGGCGCGCGGCCTGAAGCTCGTCGGCGAGATCGGGCGGTATGCCGTGACCGGGCGAGGTGCGCTGACTTTCGGGGTCACCACCGCGATGGTGTTCTGCCGCAGCCGCGAGGGGCTCGAAAGTCCGGACCTGCAATTGCTGTTCACGCCGGGGAGCTACGATCCGAACGGGATCGGCCGCCTCGAGCGCGAGCCCGGCATGACGCTCGTCGTGTGCGTGGCCCGGCCGGACAGCCGCGGGACGATCATGGCGCAGTCGGCCGATCCCTTCGCCCGCCCGGCGATCCGCCCGAACTATTTGTCGACGGCAAGCGACGTGCAGGCGCTGCTCTCGGGGATCGGGTTTGCGCGCCGGATCTTTGCCGCCCCGCCACTGGCGCGGCACAGCGCAGCAGAAACGATGCCGGGCGCCGACCTGCAGTCGGCAGATGCATTGACCGGGTTCCTGCGTGGAGCCGGCACCAACCTGCACCATCCGGTCGGCACCTGCCGAATGGGCGAGGACCCGATGGCCGTCGTCGACTCGCGGCTGCGCGTGCACGGGCTGCAGGGGTTGCGCGTCATTGACGCTTCGGTAATGCCGACCGTGACCACCGGCAACACCAATGCGCCGTCGATCATGATCGGCGAGAAGGGTGCCGCGATGATCCGAGAGGACGCCGCGGCTTTCACGGCAGCCGCGGCAGCACCTTCTCGGTCAGCAGCATGAAAGGATTGGTGGCTCAGCGGCGCGCATAAGAGATAGTCGAGACCGATCTCCTCGTGCAGCCGCAGGATCTCGTCGCCGACCTTGTCCGGCGTGCCATGCAGAATCACCTCGTCGAGATAGCGCTGGACCGGGTCGACACCCGCTGGCGTGAAACTCCCCTGCATGACCGGCCGGTGTTGCGCGCCGAGATAGGAATTGACGATCCATTCGGCGCCACTGCGCGCTACCTCCGCTGCCTTGCCGGCATTGTCGGCGATTGCCACCAGGCGGGCGATCGGGATGTCGCGGCCGGTCTCGGAGAACCCCGCAGCAACTAGTTTTTCCGCATAGTGCCGGCGCTTGGCGCCGATTTCTGGGCCCGATGAGTGCGGGTCCATCAGGATCGAGAAGCCGCGGCCTGCGGCCCAGTCGATCGCCCCTTCCGAGCTTGCCGCCATCCACACCGGCGGATGCGGCAGCTGCGCCGGCTTGGGCAATACCTCGACATCCTCGAAATGGAAATGCTGACCGGGGAAACTGAGCTTCTCGTCGGTCCATGCCCGCAACACGATTTCGACGGTCTCATGAAAGCGCGATGTGCTCTCCTCCGGCTGCACGCCAAAAGCGGTGAACTCGACCCGGGCAAACCCGCGACCGGCGCCCCAATTGACCCGCCCGCCGGAGAGCACGTCGAGCAGCGCCACCTCCTCGGCGAGGCGCAATGGATGGTAGAACGGCGCGAGCGACACCGCCGTCCCGATGCGCAGCCGTTTGGTGCGCGCGGCCGCCAATGTCCCAACCATGTGCACCGAGGGACAGACGCTGAAGCTGCTGAAGTGGTGCTCGGCGAGCCAGACCGCGTCGTAGCCGGTCCGGTCCATGATCTCGATCCGCTCCAACGCGCGGGCGTAGACCGTCGCCAGATCGACCCGTCGCTCCGGCCAGCTGAAGAACTGCAGAACGCCCAGCTTCATTTGTCCTCCGCCTCGACCGCGCGCCAGAAATCCACAGCCGCTCGCGCGCAGCGTTCGGGCTGCAGCAGGTTGACGCCGTGGCCGTACCCGGTGAACAGCTCGAGCTTGCCGTGGGGCAAGGTGTCGGCGAGAATTTTCTGCTGTTCCGAGGCGATCGGGCTCTTGTCGCCGCTGAGCAGCAGCACCGGGGCCCGGATATTCGGGAGCAGCGGCTTTGTATCGATCGCCTCAAAGCACTCGTGCAATGCCGCGGCGATGTCGGGGCGCGTCTTGTCCATCTCGGCAATGCACCATTCGCGCAGCGGTTCGGGGGCATGCTCGATGTCGAGCCGGTAGCCGAGCGTGCGGCGACACCATTCGCCGACCCCATAGGCCCGGATCGCCGCCGCCGTGCTCTCCCGGTCGAGCGCGTAGATTCCCTTGATCTCGTCGGAAATCCGCGTCGGCGTGTTGCACAGGACGAGGCTGGCGATGCGCTCGGGGTGTGCAGCGGCGAGCAGCAGCCCGATGATTCCGCCCGAGGATTCGCCGACCCAATGCACCCGCTTGAGCGACATCGCCTCGAACACCGCGAAGATCTGGGCTTCGATCTTCTCGGGGGTATAGCGATAGCCCGGAGCGGGAACATCGGAGGCGCCGCAGCCGGGAAGATCGGGGCGATAAACGCGACGGTTCTCGGCGATCGCCGGGACCCAGCGGTTCCAAAAGGTCGCGTTGCGCGCGAAACCGTGCATCATCAGCACCGGTGTCGGCGCCTGCCACGGCCACAGGTAATCGTCGACCGCACAGTGGAGCGAGAGACCCTCGGCGAGGCGGACGGTCGGCATCGGAGCGCTCCATGGGTTGGCGCGGCACGCGGGATGGCGCCGAAAACGTAGCACAACATCCGGCCCGGCGCGCTCGCCGGATCGAGAGGAGGACCCCGACCGCGGCATGACACCCATTACCGCCACATCGCCGTCCAACGCGCAAGTCGGCCCGTCCGCGAGGGAACTCCTGAGAGGTCGGTAGTTCCCGCGATGGCGTTCCCTGAGCAGAGCGACAGGACGGCCAAGCTCGCGGGTCGCATTGCATCACGCGGGTTTGCGAGCACATCCGGGAACCAACTGCGGCGAGCTGGCGTTAACGCGTGTCCCGTTCCGCGGAGGAAGCTGATGTCTCAAACGGAACAGTTTGAAGTTTTGGTCCTTGGCAGTGGATTTGGCGGCAAGCTGCTGGCTTGGCATATGGCGCGATCGGGGCGGCGGACTGCCGTCGTCGAGCGCCGATGGATCGGGGGCTCCTGTCCCAACATCGCCTGCCTGCCGAGCAAGAACGAGATTTGGAGTGCCCGGGTCGCGCATCTGACGCAGCACGCCGCGCAGTTCGGCACGATGATCACCGGCCCCGTCACGACCGACATGGCGAAGGTTCGCCAGCGCAAGCGGGACATGGTCGACCGGGAGATTGCCCTGCATTTGCAGAACTACAAGACGAGCGGCGCCGAATTGATCATGGGGACCGGGCGCTTTGTGGCACCAAAAGCGCTCGAGGTGCGCCTGAACGACGGCGGGACGCGGGTGCTGACCGGAGACCAGATTTTTCTCAACCTCGGAACGCACGCGGCAATTCCGAATGTTCCCGGCCTCGAGGCCGTCCGGCCGCTTACCCACATCGAGGCTCTGGAGCTCGACTATTTGCCGTCACATCTGGTCGTACTCGGCGGCGGCTATGTCGGTCTCGAGTTGGCCCAGGCTTACCGTCGCTTCGGGAGCCGCGTGACGGTGATCGAATCCGGGCCTCAGCTGATGACCCGGGAGGATTCCGACGTCGTCGATGAGATGCAGCGGATTCTCAGCGGCGAAGGTATTGAATTTTTATTTTCGGCCCAGACCCTCGATGTCCAGGGCCGATCGGGAGAGGAAGTCAACGTCGCCGTGCGCACGCCCTCCGGTGAGCAAAGGATCAGGAGCAGCGATATCCTGGTCGCGACGGGGCGCATTCCGAATACCGCCGGGATCGGGCTCGAAGAGACCGGCGTCGAGCTGAATGCTCAAGGCTACATTCGAGTTAATGAGCGGCTGGAGACGACCGCGCCCGATGTCTGGGCCATCGGCGAATGTGCCGGCAGCCCACAATTCACGCACGTCTCCATCGACGATTTTCGCATCATCAGGGACAATCTGGCCGGCGGCAATCGCAGCACGCGGGATCGGCTGGTCCCGTATTGCATGTTCACCGAGCCTCCGCTCGCTCGCGTCGGACTGAGCGAGGGCGAAGCCCGACGCCAAGGCGTTAGCGTGCGCGCCGCGCGGCTGCCGATGACTGCGGTGCGACGGACGGCGACGACAGATGAAACACAGGGTTTCATGAAGGTTCTCGTCGGCGGAAGTGACGACCGCATTCTCGGTTTTACGATGATCGGCGCCGAGGCCGGTGAGGTGATGGCCGCGGTGCAAACGGCTATGCTGGCAGACCTGCCTTATCCAAGGCTCCGCGACGCCGTTCTCGCGCACCCGACAATGGCGGAGGGGTTGGATTCGCTCTTTTCGAATGTGCCGCCCCAGTCCGCACAATAGGTAATGCCGAAAAGGAAACCATCATGATCGGGAAGCTCGCAGGCAAAGTCGCTGTCGTGGCCGGCGGCAGCGCCGGCATCGGACGCGGCATCGCCAGTCGTTTTGCCCAAGAAGCGGCACGCGTGTTTATTACCGGCCGCCGTCAATCCGAACTGGATAAGGCCGTCGCTGCGATCGGCGGCAGGGCCGCATCGATCCAGGGCGATACCTCTAACCTCGCCGACCTCGACCGCGTCTATGCCACCGTCGCGGAACAAGCCGGGCGCATCGATGTGCTAGCGGTCAATGCCGGGGTCTACGAATTCGGCACATTCGGAGAGATAACGGAGGAGCACTTCGACAAAACGTTCAACACCAATGTGCGAGGGCTGCTGTTCGCCGTGCAGAAGGCGCTGCCGCTGCTCACCAGAGGCTCCTCGGTGATCCTCATCGGCTCGATGGTGTCGATCAAGGGCTTCGCCTCCTGCTCGGTCTACAACGCGTCAAAGGCCGCAGTACGTTCATTTGCGCGCACCTGGATCGTCGACCTCAAGGGGCGCGACATCCGCGTCAACGTGTTGAGCCCCGGCTACACAGCAACCCCAGGGCTGTCCCAATTCATGACGGATGGGGAACAAGCATCCGCCGTCGCTACAGTTCCGCTCGGCCGGATCGGTACGCCAGACGATCTTGGCAAGGCGGCGGTATTCCTCGCTTCCGACGACAGCGCCTACATCACGGGCATCGAGCTATTTGTCGATGGTGGTGCGGTTCAGATCTGAGAAGCTTTCATCGGCCGGAGCGGGGCGCTCTGCCGAGATGACCCAGAGCGCAATGCTCTCGCTCCCGTACCCGTAGCCCAGCAGGGTTCGCGTCTGCCTCAGGCATTCTGCCGGGCATCACGGTCCAGGTCGACATGACACCATCCGAATGGGCTGGAGTATCAGATCCTGACGCCGGCGGCGGATAGGATATCGCGGACCCGGGCGCGCTGCGCGTCGTCGATCGTAAGGCGCAGGGCGAAGTCGGCACCGCCCGGCTTGGTGGCGTCGACGCCGATTTTGGTCAAGGTGTTGTCGACCGGGTCCGAGGTCGGGTCGAGGATCGCCCCCATGGCGCGGTGGACAAAGACGAGGTCGCGGTCGGCGCGGGTGCGCGTCGCCACCGCCCACATCACATCGGCAAGGTCGAAAATGTCGACGTCCTCGTCGACGACCACGACGATCTTGCAATAGGTCTCGGTGCCGAACGCCGCCATGATCGCTTGTTGCGGCTGACCCTCGGCGGTCTTTTTCATCTGGACGATCGCCATCAACGCGCCGCAGGTGACGGTCGGCACGTGCACCGCAATGACATTGGGAAGATTGCGGCGCAGCGAGTTCAGGATCTCCGCCTCGCGCGCAATGCAGCTGATCAGGATGTGGTCCGACGCCGTGCCCGAGGCGATCGAGTGAAACATCGCGTCGCCCCGCATATAGAGGCGCTCGGCGACAAAGATGTTCTCGGTGCTGCGGTACGAGGCGTAACCGGTGAACTCGCTGAACGGCCCTTCGGGCTCGCGCACATCGTTGAGGATCTTGCCCTCGATGACGATCTCGGCACCTTCCGGGACGTCGAGCTCGGCCGGACCACAAGCCGCGACGCGGTAGGGCTCGCCGAAGAGCGCGCCGATGATCTCGTATTTCCGCACGTCCGGCGGATAGTGGTAGGCCATCGAGCCCATGTAGTGGATCGGATGCACGCCGAGGGTGACGACGGCCGGCAGCGGCTCGCCGCGCGCCTCGGCGCGGCGATGGAATTCGTACATCCGCCGGCGCGAATGCAAGGATACGCCGAGCCGATTGCGTCCCTTCAGCATCAGCCGATGGAAGCCGGTGGTGTCGACGCCGGTCTCGGGATCGCGCGCGCAGATCTGTCCGGCGGTGATGTAGGGCGCTGCATCGACCGCGAAGTGGACCGGGATCGGCAATTTGGTGAGGTCGACGGCTTCGCCTTCGACCACCACCTCTTGCCAGGGTGCGCGATCGACGCGCTCGACCGGCCGGTAGTTCTGGCAGCGCTCGCGAAAAGTCGTCGCGAGCAGGCCGGTCTCGACCCCCAGGGCGGCGGCGATCAGCCTGCGGTTGCCGGCGACATTGGTGACGACCGGCATGTCGAAGCCCTCGACCCGCTCGAAGACGACGACCGGGCTGCGGCCGTCGCGCTCGAGCTCGAAGACGGTCGAGGTGATGTCGAGCTCGCGCCGGACGGGTTCCCGGATGCGCACCAGCTCATCCGGATAGTCGCGTTCGACCATCGCGAGAAACCCGCGCATGCTCTGCTTGTCCACGGTCGCTCCCTCTGAATCGAGATCAGACGTTCGGCACGACGCCACGGCAGGATAGTGCGACCGCCACAAATGAGCGTTCCCCATCGGGGCGCCCGGTCAGATAGGCCGAGCGCAGATGTCGCTCCAGGCGACCGCGTGCGCCGTCGTCGAGGCGTGCAACATAGGCGCCGAGCGCGCCCTCGCCGCTCGCGAAGGGCTGCCAGTAATCGGCGAAGTCGGCGAAATCCATCCGGATCATCAGCGAGCGCTGGTCGATGTCGACGAGACCGGTCTCGGCCCACATTCGCGCCAGCGCACCGGGCGCATAGATCGGGCGACCCATCGTGCGGTCGCGCGCCTCGGCGGCCGCTTCGTCGAGTGCGGCGGCGGTGTCCCACAGCATGCGCTGGCTGGAGCTCCCGCCGGGCGAGTCCCAGAACGCGGCAGCGACCACCCCGCCCGGCCGGGTGACCCGCCGCATCTCCGCCACCATCAGCTCGGGCTGCGGGAGGACCGAGGGCAGCACCAGCATCGATAACGCGCGATCGAAGCTGGCATCGGGAAAGCGCAACGCACAGCCATCGCCTTGTTCGAGACGGATGCGCGGGTCTTGGTTCTTGGCCTTCGCCGCGGCGAGGTAGATCTCGGAATGGTCGATCGCGGTCAGACGGGCGATTGACGCCGCCTGCGGCAGCGCGAAGGTCAGGCTGCCGGTTCCGCAGCCGACCTCGAGCACGTTCTCCCGGTCCGCGACGCCGGCATGCTCGATGAAGAGCGGCGCTAGGCGGCGGCTCCAACGTCCCATCAACCGCTCGTAATTACCGGCATCGCGTGCGTTGAACATCGAGGGCATGGCTCGGTTCTCCGTTGGGTTCCGGCAGGTGCTCGGTGCGGAGCCCCGCCGACCTCAGGGTAGCGGCCGACCGGACGCGCCGCCTGCGCCTAGACTGGAGGCGAATTTACTACCCGACAAGCGCGCTCCTACCCCTTGAGGCAGACGACTTCGTGAATGGGCGCCGTCTCGGCAATCAAGCTGGCATCAGAACTAGAGCAATGCCTTCCTGAACTCGACCAGCGCGCTAGTGGTAGAAACCAGACACTTGACTTCGTTCTTGTCATCCCGGCGCAGGCCGGGATCTACAGTCTGGCCTGGATACCGGCCTTCGCCGGTATGACGGATAGGCGGGTGCGATTTGTCAGGTGCTATCCACTAGCTGCGCAAATTCTCGCGCATCGTGGCGCCGGTGTACTCCGTGCGTAAGAGACCGCGGCGTTGCAGTTCCGGCGTCAGCATGCGGGCGAACTCCTCCCACATGACGGGCGAAATCGTCGGCGTCAGCACAAACCCGTCGCAGGCTTCGGACTCGAACAGATCCTGCATCGTGTCGGCAATCATCGCAGGCGTGCCGACCATCAGGTTGCGCGGCCGGCGGATCGCCTCGGCGAAGCTGATGCCTTCGGCCCGCATGGTCTGGCGGATGCGGTCCTCCAGGCCGCCATGTCCTTGATGACCCTTGTTGCGGCTGAGCTCGACCTCGTCCCGGGTCTGGCTGAGATCGGCGCCGAGCATCGCCGAGTTGGTCGCCAGCACCATTTCGAGCGGCACCAGCGAGGTTAGATATTCCGCCTTCTCGCGCGCGATCGCTTCGGTCTCGCCGAGCACGACCGTGGTCGACGCGCAGATCGTGCAATCGTCCGGCGCGCGGCCGAACCGAGCCATACGCCCCTTGATGTCGGTGTAGAATTCGATCGCGTCTTTCTTGGAGCCCGACGAGCAGAAGATCGCCTCGGCCCAGCGCGCGGCAAAATCGCGGCCGCGCGGCGAGGAGCCCGCCTGCATCAACACCGGGCGCCCCTGCGGAGAGCGCGGGATCGTCAGCGGGCCGCGGGTGCGCACATGGCGGCCCTCGTAATCGGCATAGCGCACCTTCTCCGGGTCGATGAAGAACCCGCTCTCCTTGTCCATGACCAGCGCGTCTTGCCGCCAGCAATCCCACAGCGCGCAGCACGCCTCGACCACCTCGTCGGCGCGGTCATAGCGCTCTTCTTTCGCGGGCAGATCGGCCAAGCCGAAATTGCGCGCCTCGAAATCGGTCGTCGAGGTCACGACGTTCCAGCAGGCGCGGCCGTGCGAGAGATGGTCGAGCGAGGCCAGGATGCGTGCCAGATGATAGGGATGGTGAAACGTCGTCGAGAGCGTCGCCCCGAGCCCCAGATGCCGGGTCGCCCGCGCCATCACCGGCAATACGATCATCGGGTCGAGATAGGAGAGCTGGCCGCCGTAGCGCAGATAGGTGTCGAAGCTGCCCTTATAGATGTCGGGGAGGCCCAGCGTGTCGGCGAAGAAACAGCCGTCAAAGCGGGCCGCCTCGAGCACCCGCGCCATGTGCTCGTAGCGCTCCGGCTTGAAGATGTCGTCGAGATCAGCCTCGGGGTGACGCCACGCGCCCGCGAGCTGCGCCGTCGGGCCGGTCTTGACATAGGCCAAGAGGTGCATCTTGCGCTCGCGCATCGCTCGTTCCTCCTCGAGGACCGTCAATCATTTACGTTGCGACGGTATCAGATGCGGCGCGCCGGACGAAACATCGGCGGTCGAAGCTCCGGTCACGGCGTGGGCCGGGTTCCCAGCAGCGCGACCTTGTCAGGACCAAGCAGTCGAGCGAAGCTCTGGTCGACTGTGACGAGGCGATCGCATTTGGCACGGTCGGCCTCGTGCCGAACGACACCATCGGCAAAGTCGCCCCCGCGCGCGAGCATCGCGATCCCGGCCTCCGCGGCCGGACGCTCGTCGCGGACCGCGGCGGCGACCAGCCCGATCCGTCCGTTCTACAGCAACGAGAGGCTGACTTTGGCGCCGAGTGCCACGCCGAGATGGTCCAGCACCGCGCGCCGCAGGGTGACCTGTCCCCTTCGCCGTGACCGTCAGTTCGAGCGCCATCGACCCGCCGTGGGGACGCCTTGCCCAATTAGGCTGGAGTAAGGCTTCGTATACCTTACGTCGACCGGGTTGCAGTCATCCTTCCGGCAACCCGGCCTTGCGCACAGCGTCCGCCAGAAGCGCTACCGCCGCGGGGACGAAAAATCCGCGGGAAACGGGCTGCTAAACTCAGCTTCCACGCGGCGACGAGAGCCTAGTGGTAGAAACCAGACACTTGACTCCGTTCTTGTCATCCCGGCGGCAGGCCGGGATCTACAGTCTGGCCTGGATACCGGCCTTCGCCGGTATGACGGATAGGCGGGCGCGATTCGTCAGGTGCTATCCACTAGACTTTCGAATATACGATCACGGTGAAAATCAGCATGCCGAGAATCGTGATGAAAGAACCCGAGATCACGATAAATGCTAGCGAGGGCATATCCGCCATCTGGGTATAGATCCCCACCGTCAGTAGCACAGCGCCGACATTGGCAATCCAAAAATGTAGCATTGCAAACCGACTTTGGGCCGCCGCGGGGTATTGGCGATAGACCAAAGCATACAGCGCCATTGACACCCATCCAACCAGATTGAGATGGGCGTGGGTCGACGCCTGCGTGAAATCCTCCCTTATTCCCATGGTGATGCCCAGAAACATGGCCACGAGAGCGTAAATAACAGCGATGCGCAGAAACCATCGATCGATATTCGCCATATTCCTGCATTCCCCTTTACGAATTGAGATTCGGCCGAATTTAATTTAGCCCGATGCTCGCCTTTGAACGTTTCGCTACCAGGATCGATATCGTCTCTTGCGGCTGTATCCCGAGCCCCTTCCGGATCATGATCACATATCGGGTGGGGAGTCCGGTTGCCCCCAGAACCATCAGCCTGTTTGAGGGTCCCCGCATCGGTGCTACTATTTGCTTGGCAGCCATACAAGTCAGGAGCGCCTGGCGATGGTCACGATCACAGTCAACGGCACGCAACACCAGCTCGATATCGAACCCGATACACCGCTCCTCTGGGCCTTGCGCGATGTCGTGGGCCTCACCGGAACGAAGTACGGCTGCGGCATCGCGCAATGCGGCGCCTGCACGGTCCACATCAACGGGCAGCCGATGCGGTCCTGCTCGGTGCCGATCGCGAGCGTCGGCGGCGCCACGCATCACTACCATCGAGGGGCTGTCGCCCGATGGCAAGCATCCGGTGCAGCAGGCGTGGATCGCCGAGGACGTGCCGCAATGCGGCTATTGCCAGTCCGGGCAGATCATGGCGGTGGCGGCGTTCCTCAAGGACCATCCGTCGCCGACCGATGCCGACATCGACGCCAACATCACTAACATCTGCCGCTGCGGCACCTATGAGCGCATGCGCCGCGCCATCCATCGTGCCGCCGACCTGATGAAAGCCTGAGCGGAGGACGGGCCATGGACGGAAACGCAACCATCACCCGCCGCCAATTCATCGTCACTGCCGCGACCGCCGCGGGTGGCCTCGCTATCGGCCTCGCCACCGGCCCGAGCGCATTTGCGGCCACGGCCGGGGCGCAGCCCTGGAGCAGCGAGGACGGCCACAACCCGCATGACCTCGACGCCTTCATCGCGATCGAGCCCGACGATTCCGTGCTCATTCGCTATGTGCGCTCGGAGATGGGGCAGGGCAGCATGACCGCGCTTCCCATGATCGTCACCGAAGAGCTGCAATGCGACTGGTCGAAGGTGCGCGTCGAATACGCCTCGGCCAACCGCAGCGTCCGCGAGAACAAGGTCTATGGGGACATGTCCTCGTACGGCAGCCACTCGGTCAAGTTGTCGCGCGAGAAGATGCAGCAGGTGGGCGCGAGCGCGCGCGAGCGGCTCATTGCCGCCGCCGCGGCGCGCTGGCACGTGCAGCCGAAGGACTGCACTGCCGCCAACAGCATCGTGACGCATACCGCGACGGGGCGCACGTTCCGCTACGGCGAGCTTGCCGGCGACGCGGCGAAGATCACGCTTGCCAATGAGCCGGCGATCAAGACGCCCGACCAATATACGTTCATCGGCAAGCCGATGCCGCGCATCGACGTGCCGCCCAAAACCAACGGGTCGGCCAAATTTGCGATCGACACGCAGCTCCCGGACATGGTGTTCGCTGCGATCAACGCCTGCCCGGTGCCGGGCGGCAAGCTCAAGAGCGTCGATGATTCGCCGCTCGCGGCCACGTCGGGCGTCCTCCAGGTGGTGCGCCTGCCGGACGCCGTTGCGGTGGTCGCGACGGGAAGCTTCTGGCGCGCCAAGCAGGCGCTCGCCAAGCTTCAGCCCGAATGGGACGTAGGCGACGCCGGCACCACCGACAGCGCACAATTCTCGCGCGAATATCACGCGGCACTTGACGGCCCGGCCGAGGTCGCGCGCAACAACGGCAACGTCGACGAGGCCTTGCCCAAGGCGGCGAAGACGCTCGAGGCGGTCTACGAAACGCCTTATCTCGCGCACGCGCCGATGGAGCCGATGAACGCGACGGTGCACTTCCAGCCCGACCGGCTTGATATCTGGATCGGCACGCAAGCGGCCGACCAAACAATCGAGAATGCGGCGCGCGTGTCGGGTTTGAACGCCGAGCAAATCTATATCCACAACTGCTTTATCGGCGGCGGCTTCGGCCGCAAGAGCGCGAATGATGAGATGGTGCAGGCGATCGCGATTGCGAAGGCAGTGCAACGCCCGGTGAAGCTCATCTGGACGCGCGAGGAGGACATGCGCCGCGATCGCTTCCGGCCGCAGGCGGTAACGCGCTTCAAGGCCGGTCTCGACGCCAACGGCATGCCGGTCGCCTGGTCGATGCGCAATGTCATCGGGTCAATTCTTGCCTCGCTCGGGATGCACAGGCCCGGCCTCAAGGGTCCCGAGCCCATGGCGGTCGCGGGCCTTGCCAACAATGCCTACAACGTCCCGAACACGCGCGTCGATGCCGTCCTTAAAAACACGCACTTGCCGGTGATGTTTTGGCGCGCGCCCGGAGAAAACCAGAACATCTTCGCGCTCGAGAGCTTCGTCGATGAGATCGCCGCGGCAAGCGGCCAGGATCCCTACCAGTTCCGGCGCAAGCTGCTCGAGGGCAAGCCCGACTGGCTCAAGGTGCTCGACACCGTCGCTGAGAAGAGCGACTGGGGCAAGCCGCTGCCGACAGGCAAGGGGCGCGGCATCGCCATCTGCGACAACACGGGAAGCCTCTGCGCCCATGTCGCGGAGATCACCGTCTCGGCCAAGGGCGAGCTCAAGGTGGATCGCGTTACTGTCGCCGTCGATCCGCACTATGTCGTGAACCCGCTCACCATCGCCGAGCAGATGGAAGGCGGCACGATCTTCGGGCTCAGCGCCGCGCTTTATGGAAAGATCACCGTGAAGAACGGCGTGCCGGAGCAGGGCAATTTCGACACCTACCGCATGGTGCGCTTCGCCCAGGCGCCGAAGATCGACGTCTACATCGTGCCGAGCGGCGGCCCCGCCTGGGGCGGCTGCGGCGAAGCCTCGACGCCGCCAATCATGGCCGCGGTGGCGAACGCGATCTTCGCCGTCACCGGCAAGCGCATCCGCAGCCTGCCGATCATGGATCACGACCTGTCGCCGGGCTCGGCCTGATTTGCGGCGGATCAAGCGTCTCGCTGTAGCCCTGTTCGTGCTGGGCGCGGCGCCGCTGGCGCATGCGCAGGGGGATGCAGCGGCCGAGAGCAAAGGCGAATATGTGGCGCGCGCCGGCGATTGCGTCGCTTGCCATTCCGTGCCCGGCGGCAAGGCGTTTGCAGGCGGCCTCAAGATGGGGACGCCGCTCGGCGCCATCTATTCGACCAACATCACGCCCGATCCCGACAACGGGATCGGCAACTACACGTTCGAGGATTTCGACCGCGCCGTGCGGAAGGGCGTCGCCAAGGACGGGCACCGGCTCTATCCCGCCATGCCGTACCCGTCCTATGCCAAGATCACCGACGACGACATGCACGCGCTCTACGACTTCTTCATGAAGGAGGTGCCGCCGGTCAAACAAGCGAACAGGCCGAGCGAGATCCCGGGTTATTTGAGCTTCCGCTGGCCGCTCGCGATCTGGGACGCGGTGTTCACGGAGAGCGGCGCCTACGTTCCAAGCAAGGAGCATGACGCCGCCTGGAACCGCGGCGCCTATCTCGTCGAAGGGCTGGGCCATTGCGGCGCCTGCCACACGCCGCGCGGCTGGGCGTTTCAGGAGAAGGCGCTCGACGATGGCAGCAGCACCTATCTCAAAGGCGCAGAGCTCGACGCCTGGTTTGCGCCCAACCTGCGCGGCGATCAACTCACGGGTCTTGGCGCTTGGTCGCAAGACGATCTCGCGGCCTTCCTCAGGACCGGCCACAACGGCAGAGCCGTCGCCTTCGGTTCGATGCTCGACGTCGTCAACAACAGCACTCCCTATTTGAGCGACGACGATGTGAACGCGATGGCCGCGTACCTGAAATCGCTGCCCGCGACCGCGCAGCAGGCGTCCTTCAACTATGACGACGCGACCACGAAGGCTCTGCTCGGCGGCAAGCAAGAGCAGCCGGGCGCGACGCTCTTTCTTTCCAACTGCGTCTCCTGCCATGGCGCCGACGGCAAGGGCCGAGCCCCGTATATCCCGCCGCTCGCCGGCAATCCGGTCGTGCTCGACGGCGATCCGTCGTCGCTCATCAATCTTGTGCTGAACGGCGCCGAGCCGCTCGTCGTGAAGGGCACGCCGGATGCCTACCGCATGCCGCAATACCGCGTGCAACTCACCGACGACGAGATCGCCCAGGTGTTGACTTTCGTGCGCTCCGCCTGGGGCAACGGCGCCGCGTCGGTGACCGCCGACCAGGTGAAGGCGCTGCGCCCGGTCACCGATCCCAGCAGCGACCGGGTCATTATCCTCAAGATGCGCTGACGCAGACGTACGGAGGAGCGTCGGACGACGAGCGGTCTCGGGTTCCTCTCCCACCTGCTCCCCAGCTCCCGTGGGGCACGAGGCGGGATTTCTGAGGGCAAAAATTACTCGTCGCGGGCTTCACAATACGCCCCGGGTGCACAATTCCCGCATCTCCGCCTCGCTCACCCCGAGGCGACCGAAGATTTCGGCGTTGTGCTCGCCGAGCCTGGGGGCGACGGTGCGCACCCGCACGCCCTCGCCGATCCTGATCGGGGTGCGGATGTGCGGGACCTCGCCCAGTTCCGGGTCGCTCGCGTATTGGACCAGGCCGCGGTGGCGCACCTGCGGGTCGGCGAACATCTGCGCGTAATTGTAGACCGGGCCGCAGGGCACGCCGGCCGCGTCGAGCACCTCGACCCAGTGCTCGGTGGTTTGCGTAGTCAGCACTGCGTTCATCTCGGCTTCGAGTGCCGCGCGGTTCGCCATGCGCTCTTGGTTGGTTGCAAAGCGTGGGTCCTCGCACCACTCCGGGTGCCCCAGCGCCGCCGCACAGCGCGCCCAGATCGACTGGCCGGCGGCCCCCACCATCAGATAGCCGTCCTTGGTCCGCATGCGCTGGTAGGGTGCGTTCTGGCGATGGCGCGAGCCCTGCCGGGTCGGCTCCTCGTGGTCGGCGAGCCATTGGGCCGAGGTCCACGAGCTGAAGCCGATCGCCGTCTCCAACAGCGAACATTCGACGAGGCGTCCTACACCGGTCCGCTGGCGCTCGTAGAGGGCCGCGAGGATGCCCTGGACCGCCCACATGCCGGTGCCGAGATCGCAGATCGGCAGGCCGACCGAGGTCGGCGGGCCATCGGGCTCGCCGGTCACGTGCATGACGCCGCCCATGCCCTGCGCGATCAGGTCGAAACCGCCGCGCCCGGCATAGGGTCCGTCATAGCCGAGGCCGGAAAGCTGGGCGTAGATCAGGCGAGGGTTGACCTCGTGCAACGCGTCGAACCCCAGCCCGGCGCGCGGCATCACCGCCGGACGATAATTCTCGACCAAGACGTCAGTGCCTTCGACGAGCCGCAGGAACAGCGCCTTCCCCTCGGGCGCTTTATAGTCGAGGGTGATGCCCTTCTTGTTGCGATTGATGTAGCGGAAATAGGGGTTGCGCTCGCTGCCGTCGCCCCAGGCGCGTACCTCGGCGGCGGGGAGCTGCTGTCATTTCCGTCCCCCGGCCTTTGATTAAGCTCAATGTCTGGAACGCCCGAAATTGCGTAAGTGAAGGGACAAACAAAACGCCGCCCCCTTCGCGCTCTGCCGACCCGATATCGGGCACAGTGACGGCAGATACCGCGAACGCTGGAATGTCAGCGGCACTATTCCATTCTAGCTGCTCGCCAATTTATCAAAGAGCGGCGTAGGGCTCGCTTCCGCTCTATCTAGGATCTCAAGGAGAGTTGTGCTAACCTGGGCGGTTAGCCGCTTCAAGTCGAAATATTCCAGAATCGCCCGCAAATGCTCAGCTGTTCCCGATTTCAGATGAAGCGTCTCGGAGAGATGTATACCAGCTGCTCGCAGTTCCGTCGGAGGTATTTCCTCGAATGCCCGGGGCCCGCGGCAACGAAGCCGAATTGGCGGTGTCCCGTTGCTTCTTACCGTAGAAAAGAGCAATCCGCTTAAGCCCGGCTCGTTTTCTGAAATTACGCTTCCTTGCCGGATTGCGCTGGAAAGGGCCTTGTTCATCGTGCTTTTCAGCTCGGGCCCGAGCCGCCTAATACCGCAACCCCGTAAATAAATGTCATAGGCCCGCTTCGCGATCATAGGCCCTTCGGCATCTATGATACGGCAGAGCCCTTCCGCTACAGCGCCCAGGCTGACCGTTCGCGGGTCGGGACCCGCTAGGCCCCGGAACGTGATGTAATTCGCCAATGAAGGATCTGACGCACGGATGACAGCTGGAGCGTGACGGACTGTCACGGTGCTCACGCTCCAGTGCATCGAGACTAATGGCGGTCTGAGGTGACGACGGGGCGTCCGGGTCTGCATCGTCCGCCGTGAGCGCAGTCTCAGGTACGATGACCTCATCAACTTCGCGGGGCTCCATCGCGCGCAGATCAGCGGGTGCCGGCGGCTCGGCCGCAGCTTCGTCAATGCCGCCTGGCTTGATGCCGAGACGATCAAGCTCGGCCCAGAGCGGCGCCACTGCCTGGCCGGGATCTCGGTAGAACTCGCTTCCTCGTATCCGCACGAATTGCCATCCCGCACGCTCGAGATCACGCTGTCGGGCCATGTCCTGTTCGTAGCGGTCCGGACCATGCCATTCGTCGCCATCGCACTCAACCGCAAGGCGCCCTTGCATCCCCTCGACAACCATATCGATGCGATACCGATGATTGGCGGGATCTCCAACACAGACCTGCGTACGCACGTGGAACCCTTTGGCGGCTACGATGCCAAAAATATCCCTCTCGAACTGGGAATCGAATTTCTGGCCGGTTGCCTCGGTGACGAGACGGCCCGGGTTTAGCATGTAGCTCAGCAGGCGATAGCGCATGCACGCCAGGCTCAGCACATCAAGAGTCGCGGTGTGAAAAAGCCACAACTGATCCTGGGCCCGGCTTGCGGCCACGTTGAAGCGTTGGCGTGCCGCGTCGTTCGTAAGCGCTCCAATCCGTATCTCACCCGGAGCGGCCACCATGCTGAGGAAAATGATCTCGCGCTCATCGCCCTGAAACGCGTAAGCATCACCGCAGATTAAACGGCGCTGTTCGATGACTTCGGGCTCCAATATTTCTAGGAGCTTGTGCTCGATCAGTTTCGCCTGCGCTTCGCCTTGCAGACTGATCACCCCCATCGTTCGGCCCTCATATCGCGGATCCGCGATGCAGGCTACGACCTGGGCGACCAAAGCATCGACTTCCGGCTCGTTTAAGGCATTTTGGGTCGATCCCGTCCGATACCCCTCCGGCACGTGACGCGCGACGAGCGGACGAAGCCTGTTCGCTGGGTATGCGCGTAGTGGATCGAGGGGCGTGCCGTTGGGCGCGTAGCAAAGATCATTTGAGAACTGAATAATTTCGGGCATGCAGCGGAAGTGCTCGCGCAGCACAATGTTCTGGTTAAAGCGAATTTTCGCGTTCGCGTAAAAGCTGCTTTGAGCGGAAAGGGCATGTTTATGAGGAACGCCGTCCAGATAATGGTCCTGCAAGTTCGTTATCGCAGCATCAGCTATCCCGACCCCGTACGGACTGATTTGCTGATCATCGCCGACCACCACCAATTTCTTCGCGATGTAAAATAGGAACAGGCTCTCAATGCCGAGCTGGCTTGCTTCGTCGACGACCACGAGATCGTACCGGCCAGGCTTCGGGTCGATCATTTCAGCCACGAGGTATCGCGGCATAATCCAGATCGGAATTGCGTCGCGACACTGGTCCATATACTGCCGCGCTTCCCGTCGAAGCCGTTCGATACGGGCGGATCGCCGGTACCTCTGCCTATTGACCGGACGGCTTCGCGCCAGCTCCTCAGAGCAGCAGCTTCGGGGTGCGAGAGGCGATTAAAGAAATGGGTCCAGGCGCGCAGCGCCGCGGCTTCACCAAGCAATGTGCTGATTGCGCTGTCGGTTTCCTTGCGGCGTTGCCACAGCCGCTCCCGATAACCGACATCCGAGCGCTTGCGCAGCCAATTTTCGGCGATAGCCCATCGCCACGCGGACTCCCATTCTTCGAACCGGTCGTCCCACGCCTCGTCAGCCAAGTTTGCCGTCACGCACTCTGCCAAGCCCGGAACCGCGACGCGCAGCGCCGTCTCTACCTGAGCACGAAGTTCTTCTTCGCGCCGGGTCCGCTCAACTCCCTGCACAATTTCGTAAGCCTGGCTGTAGGCCGTGATATCGCGCTCCTCAACGGCCCGCAGTAGCGTAGCCACGATCGGATGAGCGTCATGCAACTGTCGGACGGCTTTAAGCTCAGAGATACAGGCGGTGGTCCGCTCCGTCGCTGCCCGGTGGCGCTCTTCAATCGATGAGGCCTCGATGATTTCGAGCCACTGCTCTGCCTCATCTCCTAACCAGTCCGGTTCCGGGATCGCGGGCGCCGCCCCGTTGAGCGCGCCCGCGAAACTGCTGCAATCGGCCGCGTACTCTAAAGCCCGGTGAAGGCAATCAACGTGCTCCCGGATCGCGGCCAGTCGTATTCGCGGTTGCGACCCGGCCGGGAATCCGCGGTGATCAGACCAGGCAAGCTCCATGCTTTCAAACGCAAAGGTCAGATCGAGATAATCGCAAACGACCTGCAGCCTTTCGGGCGTCTCCGCGGCTTGCCCGTCAACGGTCACGGCTTCGCGCAGGTATCTCCGGTTTTTCACAGCCCTCGGCGTAAGCACGCCAAACGAAGTCCACTTCCCGCCAGCCCGCAAGTGCTCAATGACCGCCGCTGCGTCGGCGCGGGCGGCCTTGCGGTCCTTCCCGTCCGGGATGGATACGGACGCGGATCCTAGCTTCTCAAGTATTTCGTCAGCTTTCTGAAGCAGCTCTCGTGATTGGTCGAGAAGCGCCTGCCAGCGCGCTTGCCGGCCCTCGAGAGCGGATGCTACAGCACGCGGCACCCAATCGTCACCCAGACGCAAGAGCCGTTTGCGCCTTTCATTCATCTCCCGGAGGCCCTCGCCGAGCTTCTTCCGTGCTTCGGGAGGCAATGTGACGATTGGCTGATACGCCAAGTGCGCGCGAAGCGCTGCCAAGCGTTCCAGGGCGTCCTTCGCTTCGCACTCGGCGCTCACGGCAAAGGCAAATTGTTCGGGTGCCAGCAAGGCATCTGTGCCGACCGTGCGCAGCCGCGAGCTTTCGGCTGCGGTAACGTCACGATGACGGCAAAGGTTCAGCCATTGCTCGATTTCAGCTTGCCGTACCGGCGGGTCATCCGGTGCCTCCTGGGGAACCTGCAGCCATCCAAAGCGCTCCCGTTCCTGCGCTATTCGCTGCGCGATCGCAGAAGCGGTGCCCGCATACGCGCCGTTCATCAGGGTGTGCGGATACGTCTCTTCTTCTCGGAGGCTCCGTAACTCGAAATCGATTTTCGCCAAGGATCGTCGGCCGGACGCGAGTTCACCATCGATCTCAGCGATCCGGGAATCGTAGGCTCCCGGGCTCCAGGTCGCAAAGCGCGACGTGATACCCTGTACCGAAGCGTTCAGCTCCGCGAATGCGTCGCCTCCCTGGCCGAGCAGGCTGACGCAGAGCGGCTGGATATCCGCCGGCAGTTTCTCCTTGAGCACCTTCAGCGCCCGGCCGGTTTCAGCTGTAATCAGAACACGCTTACCTGTAGCCAGTAAGTGACATACGAGGTTTGCTATCGTGTGGCTCTTGCCTGTCCCTGGCGGCCCTTGGACCAATACCCCGCGCCGTCTGGTGATCGCCTTAACGATCTGCCGCTGTTCACGGTTCGCCGGCAGCGGGAAATACACTTCTTCCGCATCGAGCCGCGGCTCTGGCGACCCCTGACCAGGCGCGTGAAATTCTCCCGGGTGGTGCTCGTGGTCTTCGTGGTCTTCGTCGTCTGCGTCGTCAACCAGACCGGTCCATCCCGCCGGGGTATCCTCATCTCCGGAAGCGAGACGGCTGATGATGGCATCGTAAATCCGCACCATACCGGCTTGGGTACGCTTGCGGAGGATCAGGGCGGGCGCGAAGGTGACTCTGGGCTTAGAGATCTCGCCTATCGCTGGCTTCAACTGAGCAGACCACTCGCAATCCGGGTGAAGCGCGGTGGCCCATGATTTCAGAGCTGTAAAAATCCGTTGGCGATCCCATACATCATCGTCGATCGCGCTGAGTTGCTCGGTGACGGCGGCATATTGCCCGCGCTCGGGGCGCAACTCGGCATCGAGCATGTCATCTTCGATCCGTAGCTGGACGCCGTCGGCCGCCCCGTTAAGCTGGATAATCCCCGTAGTCGGATCAAAAAAGTAGATCGACACGGGCGGTAACCATGTGGCGCTGGATCGGCGGGGACGCTCCTTTGCTGTTGTCACGCCAATCCAGGAGCCCTAACCCGAGGACGAGTTCGAGGATTTCGCCTTGTTTACGCACCTGGGTGTGAAGTCGAAAGAGTTCGGCATAGACCGACTGAATGCGATCACGCCGCATGTATTCCGCTGACCAAGCCTCCCAGATTGGCCGAAACGCCTCGAATGCAGCGATGACCTCAGGATGATCTTCCAATTTCACTTCAACTAGCGGCGGCTCTTCTCCGTCATCCATCTTCGCTGCGGGATCGGGCTCCAGCCGCGTTGACTTGAGAGCCGGCATTTCCGCACTCGCGCGCTGTCAGCGCTTGCTCTTCCACCCAGCCGAGGATCACCTCGGGCGGAGCAGGGCGGTTTGGGGAATTGCTGCTTATGGACGAGCAGCCAAGGTTCTCCTGGCTCAGACCCGTCACTCCAAGCAGGGCACTGGCACTGGGGCTCCTGCGGGTATTTCCGAAAACCAAAGAACTGAATCAGTATTTATGTAAGATCGTAAACTGTAGTGCTTCGCAGTCCTACGAATTCTTTTAAATACCGTGCCAGGCGAATGGCCTTTGATTTTAACGGCTGCGTTTCCATTTAGGCGGCTTCCTTCTTGGTATCGATGGCCTTTAGGCGTTCATATTCCTCGATCGATAGAACGACGACTACAGGTCTGCGGTGTTTTTCGATTACAACACGATGAGCACGGGCGGTGTCGATTAACCGTCCAAAATTATATTTCGTGTCTCGCGCCGAGATTGACTTCATTGTTATGCCGATCCCTGTCACCTAGCAATTTTGGCCATATTCGCACTTCGGTCAACGAGCGATTGGAGTTTGGAGGCGTCGCCCAACGCGGAGTTTGGGGACCGCGCGTTAACATGTCGTATCGGAATTGATACTACCGAGAACTTGCCTCGCTGGTTGGCAGATTTCACCGAAAAGGACCGTCGCGGCAAAATAACTCCTCGCGGCCTTCAGAGTACGCCGCGGGCGCGCAATTCCCGCATTTCTGCCTCGGTCACCCCGAGGCGACCGAAGATTTCGGCGTTGTGCTGGCCGAGCTTGGGGGCGACGGTGCGCACCCGCACGCCCTCGCCGATCCTGATCGGAGTGCGGATGTGCGGGACCTCGCCCAGTTCCGGGTCGCTCGCGTATTGGACCAGGCCGCGGTGGCGCACCTGCGGGTCGGCGAACATCTGCGCGTAATTGTAGACCGGGCCGCAGGGCACGCCGGCCGCGTCGAGCACCTCGACCCAGTGCTCGGTGGTTTGCGTAGTCAGCACTGCGTTCATCTCGGCTTCGAGTGCCGCGCGGTTCGCCATGCGCTCTTGGTTGGTTGCAAAGCGTGGGTCCTCGCACCACTCCGGGTGCCCCAGCGCCGCCGCACAGCGCGCCCAGATCGACTGGCCGGCGGCCCCCACCATCAGATAGCCGTCCTTGGTCCGCATGCGCTGGTAGGGGGCGTTCTGGCGATGGCGCGAGCCCTGCCGGGTCGGCTCCTCGCGGTCGGCGAGCCATTGGGCCGAGGTCCACGAGCTGAAGCCGATCGCCGTCTCCAACAGCGAACATTCGACGAGGCGTCCCACACCGGTCCGCTGGCGCTCGTAGAGGGCCGCGAGGATGCCCTGGACCGCCCACATGCCGGTGCCGAGATCGCAGATCGGCAGGCCGACCGAGGTCGGCGGGCCGTCGGGCTCGCCGGTCACGTGCATGACGCCGCCCATGCCCTGCGCGATCAGGTCGAAACCGCCGCGCCCGGCATAGGGTCCGTCATAGCCGAGGCCGGAAAGCTGGGCGTAGATCAGGCGAGGGTTGACCTCGTGCAACGCGTCGAACCCCAGCCCGGCGCGCGGCATCACCGCCGGACGATAATTCTCGACCAGCACGTCGATAGCTTCGACTCGGTCAGGTCGAGCACCCGCAGCCCGTGCAGCGGGCCATCACGATCGGCGGCAAGGTGCTTCGGATCAGCCACTTCCGTATCCTCCCGTGTTCGCAAGCGGTCGCCCGCGCCCCCTTGTGGCGGCCGGACTCATGCCTATATGAGGTTTGACGTGCGATATTATCAATTATCAAAATGGTGTTTCACCTTGCTCCCGAATTCCGCTGCCAATCCGCTGCCAATCCGCTGCCAACTGGTTCCCGCGAACACATCCAAGCCGTTGATATTACGTACAATTTGGCAAAGGAGAGCGGTTTGCAGGCACCAACACGCGTTTTTTCCCTGACAGCAGGGAAAGGCGGCCTATTTGGCCGCCAGCATGTCGCGGAGACCGCGCAGAGCCAGGTAGTAGCCGGGCAGCCCGAACCCTGTGACCATGCCATGGCTGACCCGGGCGGTCTCGGAGACCGGGCCGCGCCGCACCGGGTTCGAGATATGGATCTCGACCGTCGGGAAGCGCACCTGGGCAATCGCCGCGACCAGTGCGGGATAACCGCTCGAATAGCCGGCCGGGTTGAAGAGTGCGGCGTCGAAGCCCCTGTCGTTCGCCTCGTAGAGCTTGTTGATGACCTCGCCCTCGATGTTCGAATGAAAAATCTCGATTTCGAGGCCGAGTTCGGCGGCATAACCGCGGATGCGCTCGTCGTATTCGGGCAAAGTCATCGGCCCGAAGATCTCGGTCTGGACCTTTCCGCGCATATTCATGCCCGCACCGTGGATGACCAGAATTTTCGCCATGTCGCTCCTCGCATCAAATCTGCGGCCGATGCTAGTTGACGAGCCAATTCAATGACAAGGGTCGCGGCGGCGACCGATTGGCGCTAGACTGTGCTCGGATCGACGGTGTCGGTCGGGGGGCACGATGCGGAGCGGTCGTTGGGCGGGCGTGGTTCCAGGGGCGATGACCGCGCTGCTTCTGATGCCGCCGCACGGACCCGCGGCCGGGGCCGCGCCGAAGTCCAAGCCGCACGCGACCGTCGCATCCGTCAAGCGGGCCGTCGCGAAAAATGCCGAGAGCGTTCAGCTGGTCACGTTCCCTGATACCGAATGGCGCCCGGTCAAGGTCATCCGCGGCGGGACGCCGGCGAACCCCGCGAATGCCGGGAACCAACCGGCGGAAAGGGCCGAGACCGCCGAGATCGTCAGCTTCGGCGACCCGAACAGCAAACCGGTCAGGGTAGTGCGCGGCGATACCGCCGGTGCGGCGGGCTGCCGGGAGGCCGCCGCGCGCGAGCGGCGGGAACAGCGAATTGGTCACCTTCGCCGACCCTCGCGAGCGGCCGGTGACGGTGCTCAGAGGCTCGGTCGCGCAATCGGTGGCGGGCATCGAGCTTTTCGGGCCGGCGCGGGAGCCTGATCTCGATCGCGTCGCCTTCGCCGTCGACGGCGCCGAATCCAGTCACGGGACCGATCTCAGAATGTGGCGGCCCGAGCCGAGCGGACCGCAGGGGCCAATGCAGGTCACCGCCGCCGCGGCGGTGGATATCGGCGGCGGCGACCGGTTCGACATTGCCGAGAACCGCCAATTGGGTCGTGCCTATCTTGCGCGCATGTTTCGGCGGTACGGCAATTGGCCGGATGCGATCGCGGCCTACAACTGGGGTCCCGGGAACATGGATTTCTGGATCGGTACCGGACGGCCGAGCGCCGGCTTTCCTATCGAGGTCGAGCGCTATCGCGATCGCGTTCTGCGTGATGTCGGATATGACGAAACATCCCTCGGTCCGCTGTTTCACGGCGACCGGCAGTTCCCTGAGATCACTCCCGCAGATGTCGGGCAATATCGGACCGTCGTGATCTCCACCCGACAGAATGCAAAGTGAGCATCAGCCCCCACTAATCCGACGTCTTCCCGCCCTCAGCTCTCGCCTCGTCTCCGATACCGAGAGCTCGGCTGGCAGCCAGGGAAATTCGAGTTGGCTATCGGGCGAATTTCTCTGGACCGCGTCTGGGACGGGTACTCGAAGGAGGCGGGTTATGAAATCGCGGGTAGACTACGACGCCATCGCTTCGCTCTATAATTCGTCGCCCTATCGAGAGCGGCCGGTCGATCCCGAGCTTTTGGCGTTTATGGCGCAGCGTGCGTCGGGTGATACGCCGTCGATCCTGGATGTCGGTTGCGGAACGGGAAACCAGCTGGTCGCTGATCGTGCGGCCCTCTCGTCCGCGCTGCTGGTCGGGGTCGACAAGTCGCTCGGCATGCTGCGGCAAGCATCGCCGAAAGCCCCGGGCATCGTCTGGGTGAAAGCCGACGGTTCGGCACTACCGTTTGAGGTAGACAGCTTCGACTTCGTGACCTGCCAATTCGCCTTTCATCACCTGCGGGACAAGGCCGGCATGCTGCGGGAAGCGTTCCGCGTTCTGCGCCCCGAGGGCCGCTTGGTTCTGCGCAACATGTGTCCGCAAGAATGCGCCGATTGGCTCTATTACGAGTATTTCCCGGAGGCGCGGGCTCTCGACCTGGAGGATTTCTGGCCTCTGGAGACCATTAGCGCGGTCATGGAGGCGAGCGGTTTTGTGGCGGTGAGCGTCGAGCGCGAGCATTTGCATTTCGCGCAGGATTTGCGGGTTTGGTTCGATACGGTGCGCCGGCGTGACACTTGTTCCCAGCTGCTCGCGATCGGCGATGACGCCTACGAGGCAGGGCTGCGTCGCTTGGCGGAGGAGCTCGCTGAGCGGAGCGGTCCACTGCTGCGAGACGATCACCTCTGCCTCGTGACCATCCG
>CAWCKT010000050.1:0-88140 GCA_963796155.1 uncultured Alphaproteobacteria bacterium
CCTGTGGTGCCGTCGTCGCACCGGAACCGAGGGCCCGCTGCATCAGGACGATGTCGACCCATCTGCCGAACTTGAAGCCGACCGCCGGCAAGGTGCCGATCCGTACAAAGCCCAGCGCGGCATGCAGGCAAATCGACGGCCACGTATCGCTGCCGCCGATGACTCCTACCATCTGCCGGTAGCCGAGTTCTGTGCAGCGGTCGAGCAATGTTGCGAGGAGGGCTCGGCCGAGGCCGCGCCCGACCTCCGCGTTATCGATGTAGATCGAGTCCTCGAGCGTGAACCGATATGCCGAGCGCGAGCGGTAAGGTGCGGCATAGCAGTAGCCGAGCACACGCCCCGATCGCTCGGCGACCAGATAGGGCAGGCCGCGGGTTAGGATGTTGCGCCGGCGGACTGCAACCTCGTCGGGCCCGGGTGGAATCTCCTCGAAGGAAGCGAGCCCGTGAAGAACATGGTGACGGTAGATCGCCGCGATTTCCGCGATGTCACCCTCGCGCGAGGGACGAATCACAATGTCGGAGCCGCTCATTCCGGGTGGTATGCGGGGTGCAGTATCAAATGACGCGAACCGGCTTGCCGTCGAGGAAGCCGACGACATTCTCGACGATCTGGGGGTACGAACTCCGATAGTTCTCCTCGGTGACGTAGCCGATATGCGGGGTTAGGATCACATTCGGCGCCGTGCGCAGCGGGTGGTCGATCGGAAGCGGCTCGCGATCATAGACATCGAACCCGGCATAGGCGAGGCGTCCCTCCTGCAGTGCGGCGACGATCGCCTCGGTGTCGCAGATCGGTCCGCGCGAGGTGTTGACCAGGATCGCACTCGGCTTCATCAGCCCGATCTCGCGGGCTCCGGCAATGCCGCGGGTGCGCGGGCTCAGCACCAGATGTACCGAGAGAATGTCCGAGCGGCGGAACAGCTCGTCCTTCTCGACCCGCTCGACGCCCTGCGCCACAGCCTTTTCCGCGGTCAGGTTCTGGCTCCAGGCGATCGCCTTCATGCCGAAGGCGATCCCGACACGGGCGACCGCGCTACCGAGGCGCCCGAGGCCCAACAGGCCAAGCGTTTTACCGGCGACGCGGTGGCCGATCCGGGTCTGCCATCCGCCTTGCCGCATGAACTGATGATCCTCGGCAATCCGCCGGGCGGCACCGAGGATCAGGCCCCACGCGAGTTCGGCGGTATCCTCGTTGCCGCCGCCCGGACCGCCGGTACCGCACACGGTGACGCCGCGGTCCTTTAGCGCCGCCATGTCGAACGACGCGTTGCGCATGCCGGTCGTGATCAGAAGTTTCAGGTTGGGCAGACGATCGACGACGGATTTCGGAAACGGCGTGCGCTCGCGCATCGCCGCGACGAGCTCGGAATCTGCGAGCGCTCGGACCACTGCGTCCTCGTCCGGGAATGGATGGCGCTCGACCGCAATCTCGACCCGCCCCCTGAGCGGAGACCAATCCGCCATGCTGAGCGCCACGCCCTGATAATCATCGAGAATGCTGAGCCGCATCACTGTCTCCCTATTGCCGTGCCGTTACGACGCCATCGCCTTTTGCAGGTTAGCGTCCAGCTTGTCGAGGAACTGGTTGGTGGTCAGCCACGGGTGATCGGCGCGGATCAGGATGGCCAAATCGCGCGTCATGTCGCCGGATTCGACGGTGTCGATACAGATCTTCTCCAAATTCTCCGCAAACCGGACGACGTCGGGAGTGTTATCAAAGGTGCCGCGATAGCGCAGCCCACGCGGCCACGCGAAGATCGAAGCGATCGGGTTGGTCGAGGTCTCTCTACCCTGCTGGTGCTGGCCATAGTGGCGGGTGACGGTGCCGTGCACAGCTTCGGTCTCCACCGTCTTGCCGTCGGGCGTCAGCAAAACCGAGGTCATCATGCGGAGCGAGCCATAACTCTGCGCAAAGGTATCGGACTGTACATCGCCATCATAATTCTTGCACCCCCAGACAAAGCCGCCGTTCCATTTTAACGCCAGCGCCACCATGTCGTCGATCAAGCGGTGCTCGTAAGTCAAATTCCGCTTCTTGAATTCTTCGGCGAATTCGCTCTCGTACACCGCCTGAAAGATATCCCGGAACCGGCCGTCATAGGCCTTGAGGATCGTGTCTTTGGTCGACAGGTATAGCGGCGAGCCGCGTTGCAGCGCAAAGTTAAAAGCAGGATTGGGCGAAGCCTCTGATCGAGTCGTCAAGATTGTGCATACCCATCGCGACACCGCCGTCGGCGAACTCGAAGACTTTATGCACCTGCGGCTCACCACCCTTCGGGGTGAACGTCATTGTCAGAGTGCCGGCTTCCGGTGCGACGAGATCTGTCGCGGCATACTGGTCGCCGTAAGCATGACGGCCGATTACGATGGGCTGTGTCCAGTTCGGTACCAAGCGCGGCACGTTGTTACAAATAATCGGTTCGCGAAAGATTGCGCCGCCGAGAATATTGCGCAGCGTTCCGTTCGGTGACCGATGCATGCGCTTCAAGTGAAACTCGTCCATGCGGCCCTCATCGGGGGTGATCCCGGCACATTTGACCCCAACTCCGAATTTCTTGATCGCAAGGGCGGCATCGACGGTGATCCGGTCGTCGGTGGGCTGCCCTGGGCGGCTCCACCCGACGCCGCGTCAGAGAGCGGCGAGCGCAGCGTTCAGCGTCGCACTCGGCCGCATCGCCGCCGATGTCTTAGCCTGATCGGGCAGATAATAACCGCCAGTATCCACCGGCTTGCCCTGCGCGGCGATCAGCTCAGCATTAATCTTGGCCTCATTGGCCGCCAGCGCCTCCGCCAGCGGTTTGAAGCGGGCTGCCAGTGCCGAGCTGTTGGCCCGCGCGGCCAGCGCCTGTGCCCAATACAGCGCCAGGTAGAAATGGCTGCCACGGTTATCCAGTTCGCCAAGCTTCCGCGCAGGCGAGCGGTTGTACTCAAGGATCTTGCCGTTGGCCTCATCGAGCGTCTCGGCCAGAAGCTGCACGTCCTTATTCCCGCTTGTCTGCGCCAGATGTTCCAGCGAAGCGCCAAGCGCCAGGAACTCGCCCAGCGAATCCCAGCGCAGATAGCCTTCGTGCTGGAACTGCTCCACATGCCTGGGCGCCGAACCGCCGGCCCCGGTTTCGAACAGCCCGCCGCCCGCCAGCAGCGGAACGATCGACAACATCTTGGCCGACGTGCCCAGCTCCATGATCGGGAAAAGATCGGTCAAGTAGTCGCGCAGCACATTGCCAGTGACGGAGATGGTGTCGAGCCCCTTGCGGATGCGATCGAGCGAGAACTTGATTGCCTCGACCGGCGCCAGGATGCGGATGTCGAGACCCGATGTGTCCTCGTTCTTCAGGTATGTCTCGACCTTGGTGATCAACTGCGCGTCGTGCGCGCGTTTGGCGTCGAGCCAGAATACCGCTGGGGTGCTGGTCAGGCGCGCGCGGCGCACCCCAAGCTTGACCCAGTCCTGGATCGGCGCGTCCTTGACCTGGCACATCCGGAAGATGTCACCGGTCTCGACCGGCCGTGACAGCAGCACCGTGCCGTCATCGGCGACCACGCGCACCGTTCCGCCCGTGGCGACCTCAAACGTCTTGTCGTGCGAGCCATACTCCTCGGCTTGCTGCGCCATCAACCCGACGTTCGGCACAGAGCCCATCGTCCTCGGGTCGAAGGCGCCATGCGCCTTGCAGTCCTCGATGACGGCCTGGAACAGCGTCGAGTAGCAACGATCGGGGATCGCGGCGATCACATCGTGCAGCTTGCCGTCAGGGCCCCACATGTGCCCGCCTTCGCGAATCATCGCCGGCATCGAGGCATCGATGATCACGTCGCTCGGCACGTGCAGATTGGTGATTCCCCGGTCGGAATTGACCATGGCTAGGCCAGGCCGCTTCGCGTAGGTGGCCTGGATATCGGCCTTGATCGCCGCCTTTTCGGCCTCCGGCAACGTCTCGATCCGGGTCAGCATGTCGCCCACGCCGTTGTCGGGATCAACACCCAGGCGCGTCAGTGTGGCGCCATGCTTCTCGAACACATCGGCGAAGAACACGGAAACGCAATGGCCGAAGATGATGGGATCGGAGATCTTCATCATGGTTGTCTTGACGTGCAGCGAGAACAGGATGCCGTCCTTCTTCGCGGCGTCGATCTGCGCGGCGAAGAAGGCGCGCAACGCCTTACGGTTCATAACCGACGCGTCGATGATCTCGCCGGTCTGAAGCGGCGTCTTCGCCTTCAGCACCGTGACCGCGCCGTCGCTGCCAACCAACTCGATACGGGCATTGGTCGGGGCCGCCATGGTCGTCGCGACCTCCGAACCATAGAAATCGCTGCCCGACATATGCGCCACGCGCGTTTTCGAGTCCTTGCTCCAGGCGCCCATCTTATGCGGATTGTTGCGCGCGTACTGCTTCACGGCGCCGGCGGCACGGCGGTCGGAATTGCCCTCGCGCAGCACCGGATTGACGGCGCTGCCGAGCACCTTGCCGTAGCGGGCGCGGATTTCCTTATCGGCCGGCGTCGCGTCGCTGTCCGGATAGTCCGGCACGTCGTAACCCTTGCTCTGCAACTCCTTGATCGCAGCCTGCAGCTGCGGGATCGAGGCGGAGATGTTGGGCAGCTTGATGATGTTGGCCTCAGGGCGCATCGCAAGTTGGCCAAGTTCGGCGAGCTCGTCGCTAATCTTTTGCGCTGGCGTCAGTTTGTCGGGAAAGTTGGCGATGATGCGGCCAGTCAGCGAAATGTCCTTCAGCTTCATCTTCACGCCGGCCGTCCCGACGAAGGCTTCGACGATCGGCAGAAGGGAAAACGTAGCAAGCGCAGGTGCTTCATCAACCTTCGTCCAAACGATTTCGAGATCTGACATGCTTACACCTCCGCGCGCCGCTTCGCTCGGCTGAGTTGATCTATTGACGATTACGGCCTGTCTTGTCGCACTGACGTGAGGGCGTCGCGGCTCTTCATACCGAGGTCGTAATATTTCAGGTCGACGTCGAGATACGGCAGGATCAGCTTGTTCTTGAGAAAGCTCCAGATGATCCGGTCATCTCGTCGCCATCGAGTTCGACGATCGGTTCGGCGACCTTGATCTTCGCCATCGATTTCCTTCCTCGTATGCGGCCGAAGGGGGAGCAGTAGCGGGCCGGGCTATCGCAAGCGCGCGAAGATAAGGGCCGCGGTGCGGCGAGGCAAGCGAAGGCCCGTGTGACCGCTGGGTCACGCCCCTTCCCTGATTAACGGGAACATACTGGCAAAAACCCGGTTTCCGGCCGCCCGGAGGCCCATTCGGTGCCGCCAAGTCTTTGGAATCGCGCGGATCCAGGCAAATTCCCTAAGCGACCGAACAGAGAATTATGATTCGGTCGAACAGAGCAGCACCCTCAGAAAGGCTTCGCGAGAGCCGTGCGGACCCAGCGAAGGTCTTCGGCGAGCGTCCTCCCGCACGACTTCTGCTCCGGCGGGGTGCCCGACCTGAACGCCAGGTAGCTGATGGCGCACGCCGCGTTGTAGAGCCGGATGCGGTCGCGGTCGAGCGTTCGGCCGATCGCCGGTTCGTACACCCCGAGGGCGGCGTCCAACATGTCTTCGCGGCCGACATCGAAAAGGAGATAGCGGAAGTCGTGATGCCGGTCGGCCCAGGCCGCGCCGTCGTAATCGAAGATGCCGTTGACCGCATCGGTTTCCGGATCGAGCGCCAGATTGTGAAGGCCGACGTCGCCATGAACGAGGACGCGGTCGCCGTCATCGACCACCACGGCCTCGTAGCGTTCGATGGTGCGCTCCATGATGACGACGAGATCGTCCTCGTCCACCACGCCGGCGAGTCGTTCGCGGATCCAATCGCTCCGCTCCGGCCAGGCGACCCGCCGAGGAAGCCAACCTGTAACCTCGGGTTCGCCGATAGCCGTATGCTGCTCCGCAAGGATGGCGCCGAGGGACCGGCCGACCCGTCGCGCCAGCCCGGAATCCCGCTTGCAGCGCTCGAAGAGGCCCCACGGGTCGCAGCGGCCGGGAACCATCTGGCGGACCTCGAAGCCGGCTTCCGACACCAAAAGGGTTCGCGGCACCCGAAAGGAGCAGCGCTCGGCGAGCAAGCGCAAGACCCGGCGTTCGACGGCGAGCCGTCGGCTCGCCGATTGCGGTGCGGGGAACCAGGCGAGACGCTCGCCGGGCAGCACGACGGCCCATCTTTCCTCGCGGGCGACGATCCGGATCTCGTCGGGGGAACAGGCCAGGCCGGCGCCACGCAGCGCCTCGCAGGCGATCTCGGGCGTCAGATCGTCGATGTAAATTGCCATCGCCGCCACTCGTAGAGCGCATCGGGTTCGCGTTCCTCGTTGCCACTGCCGTCGCTCAGCTCCCCCAAGCAAAAGCCGCGACGGGTGTAGAAGCGGATGGCCGGAGTGTTCTTTCGAGTCATCGCTTCTCCCATCCCGTTACGGCCTCGCCGGCTTCGCGAAAAGCCCGCGCTGGCCTCGTGTCGTACAATCGTCGGGCGCAGTCCTCGGGTGCCGATCATACGGCCCTTGTGCAATTGTTCACACGCTCGCAAGGCCGGTATGACGAGCTCGAATTTCGCAAAGTCCGCGCGAGCTGTTACCTAGCGTTTACGATAATTGTGCGTTGTTTACAAACCGTTACCGAATTTTTCTCGCAATTCCAATAGCCTAAATTTTTTGCCTAATCTTTAGTCGAATGTACAGGAGGCGGCATTTGCCGGTGTTCGGATCGCGGCGAAGCGAGTTGTCCCCCGAGTTATCCGCCGGTTCCGTGGATATGCTCTCGGGGGCCGATATCCGCCTCGTGCGAAACCGCCGACCCTTCCGATAGTGCTGCCATCAAGGCTGAGATGCTTGGGACAACACGTAGCAGCCGGTGTGTATTCGGGTGCGCAAAGCCCTTGACGACAATATGGTCGAGAAGGATGCGCAACGGCTCCCAATAACCACCGACGTCGACGAGCAGGATCGGCTTGTCGTGCAGCCCGAGCTGCTTCCAGCTCACGATCTCGAACAGTTCGTCGAGCGTTCCGATGCCGCCCGGCAGGATCGCGAAGGCGTCAGCCTTGTCGGCCATCAGCCGCTTGCGCTCGTGCATGCTGGTGACAACGATGAGATCGGTAACGCCATGATGTGCCATCTCGGCAGCGCGAAGATGCGCGGGGATGATGCCGGTCACCCTGCCGCGCGCGGCCAGCGCTGCGTCGGCGAGGAGGCCCATCAACCCGACCCGTCCGCCGCCGTAAACCAACTCGATCCCGGCCGCGGCAAGGCGCGCGCCGAGTTCGCGCGCAGCTTCCCGAAACTGCACCTCGACCGTGCCGGATGAGCCGCAATAGACGCACAGCCGTCCGATATTCCGCATGGGGTCCTCTATGACGACCTCCCGCCCGAGGCGGCGAAGATTGCAACCCGCGGCGCCGGAGCATAGAGTGGTGGTCTGGCAATTTTGACGATTTTCGCGGGGGATCGGTGCGGTACCGCATTCTGATCGGTTCGGCTACGGCGGGTTTGCTGCTGCTCGCCACTGGCGGATTGGTTCTGCACAACCGTGGTGCGCCTCAGGACGAGCCGGCAAAACCGCAAAGAGCAGCGGGATCGCAGAGCGAGCCTACGCTCGCGGTAGCCAAGCCCACCGAAGCCAACCGGGTCGCGCAGCCGCCTGTGCCCGTCCCGCCGAGCTTCGACGTGGTCAAGGTGGGCCCCACCGGAACGGCGGTCATCGCCGGACGTGCCGAGCCCGGGGCCAAGGTGATCATCCGCGACGGAGAGAATGCGATCGGCGAAGTCACCGCCGACGGGCGTGGAGAATGGGTGCTGATCCCCGAGCAGCCACTCGCGCCCGGCAACCGGCTGCTCTCCGCCGAAGCGTCGAGCCGACGGAGCGGCGCGCCGGTGAAGTCCGAAGAAACGGTGGCGTTATCCATCAGTCCGACTTCACCGGCCGGGCGCGCGGGCGAGACGGCGCTCGCCGTCGTCTTGCCGCGCGAGGGCGGTCGCGCCGCCCGGGTGCTGCAGCTGCCGGACGGCGCTTCGCCGGGACAACCGAACGCGCTGTCGATGGACACCGCCGAATACGATAGCGAAGGCCGGGTCGTGCTGTCGGGCCGCGCCGCGCCCGGAGCGACCGTACAAATTTATCTCGGCAACGAGCCGCTCGCGACGGTGACGGCGGACACAGCAGGCACGTGGTCGGCCACCTCCTCGCGAGCGGTTCCTCCCGGGCAACTCGAGCTTCGCCTCGACCAGCTGGCTTCGGGCGGACGTGTCATCCAGCGCGTCGCTCTACCCTTCGCGACGGGCCCGGCGCCGGAGCCGGGCCAGAGTTACGTCGTTCAGAGCGGCAACAATCTCTGGCGGATCGCGCGCCGCGCCTACGGCGCGGGCACCCGCTATGTGATCATCTACTCCGCCAATCCCGACCAGATCCGCGACCCCGACCGGATCTATCCCGGTCAGACCTTCAAACTTCCGAAGTCGTGATCCGCAGCTGGCGTGGGTCCCGCTGCTAATGCAGCGGGATGCGGACCGGCATCGAGCGCATGCCGTGGATGAAGTTCGAATAGGTACGGCGCGGCGGCGCCAACACCTCGATAACGGGATGACGCGGCAGCAACTCCTCCCACAGAATACGCAGCTGCAATTCGGCGAGCCGGTTGCCGACGCAGCGATGGATGCCGAATCCGAATGATAGATGCTGACGCGGCCGCGGCCGGTCGATGATGAAATTGTCGGGATCCTCGATCGCGTCGGGATCGCGGTTGCCCGAGACATACCACATGACCACCTTGTCGCCGGGACGTATGTGCTGGCCGCCGAGCTCGGCGGCCTCGGTCGCCGTGCGCCGCATGTGGATGACCGGAGTCACATAACGGATGATTTCGGGTACCAAGGTCGCTACGAGGCTCGGGTCGTCGCGCAATTTTTGGTATTCGTGCGGATGCTGGCTCAGCGCGTAGAGGCCGCCGGTCATCGAATTGCGCGTCGTGTCGTTGCCGCCGACGATCAGCAAGGTCAGATTGCCCATGAATTCGCGCAACGGCATGTTCTGGGTCGCCCGGCCATGCGCAAGCATCGACATCAGATCGAATTTCGGCGGCTGCTTGGCGCGCTCGTTGTAGAGCTCGGCCATCCGCTCGGCCATTTTCTTTAACTCGTCGAATTTTTCCTGTTCGGAATGCACCGGCAATTCCGGCGCATGGACATTGCAGATCGTGACGTCGGACCAATAGGTCAGCTTGCGCCGCTCCTCCCAGGGGAAGTCGAATAGGGTCGCCAGCATCATCGTCGTGAGCTCGATGGACACGCGCTCGACCCAGTCGAATGTCTCGCCGCGCGGCAGCCCGTCGAGCACCCGTATCGTCCGCTCGCGGATCGTTCCTTCCATCTCGGCGAGGTTCGCCGGCGCGACGATCGGGCTGACCACCTTGCGCTGCTCGTCGTGCTTCGGCGGGTCCATGCGGATAAAGCTCTCGCGCTCCAGCCCCTTGGGCGGGTCCTCGACCGCGATGCCACCGAGTTCGGACGAGTAGGTCTGGTGGTTTACCTCGACCTGCATGATGTCCTTGTACTTGCACACCGACCAATAAGGACCGTAGCGGCTCTCCCGGCACCAATGCACCGGAGCCTCGCGGCGCAGCCGCTCGAAATAGGGATACCAGGTACCGTCCTGATAGAGCTGCGGGTCACTGACGTCGATCGCCTCGAGCGGGATCGAATAAGCGTCACGGAGTTGCGTCGTCATCACGGTTGCTCCCGTTCCTTCAATGCTGGCCCTGCGGCATCCGGACCACCAATCCGTCGAGCTCCTCGCGCATCGCAATCTGGCACGACAGGCGCGAATTGAATTCGCCCTCGGCGGCAAAGCTCAACATGCTCGCCTCCTGCGACCCCGGCACCGGAGTCCCGGTCTTGTCGAGCCAGGCCGGATCGACATAGACGTGGCACGTGGCGCAGGCGCACTCGCCGCCGCAATCGGCGTCGATGCCGGGCACGTTGTTGTTGACCGCACCGCGCATCACCGAAAGGCCGACCGGCACCTCAACCAGATGCTCGGTGTCATTGTATTCGATGTAGGTGACCTTCGGCATCGAGCTTCCTCTACAACGGGTCCCAGGAGAATGCGTCGCCCGAGCGGTCGAGCGGCATGAACGATGGCTTCAGCGCGGGCAATGCGTGCTCGGCGATAGCCTCCGGAGTCCAGCCTGTGGCGCTGTGCAGGCTCCGGATCGGCCGCGGCGAGCTAAAGAGATAGATCTCGTTCATCCGCGTCCCGAAGACTTGGCCGGTCACGTCGTGCGCCGCGTCGGAAGCGAGGAACACCGCCATCGGCGCGTTCTTATCGGGGGTCATTTGCTGGATCTTCGCGACCCGCGCCCGTTCTTCCTCGGTGCGTGCGGGGATCGACTGGGTCATGCGGCTCCACGCCCAAGGCGAGAGGCAGTTCGAGCGCACGTTGAACCGCCTCATGTCGATCGCGATCGCCTTCGAAAGCGCGGTGATCCCGAGCTTCGCCGAGGCGTAGTTCGCTTGGCCCATATTGCCGATCAGCCCTGAGGTGCTGGTGATGTGGACATAGGCGCCGCTCTCCTGCTTGCGGTACTGATCAGCGGCGGCGCGGGAGACAAAGAAGCTGCCGTTCAGATGGACCGAGATCACGGTCAGCCAGTCTTCCGGCGTCATGCGGTGGAAGATCTGGTCGCGCAGCACGCCCGCATTGTTGACAACGACGTCGAGCCCGCCGAAATGGTCGAGTGCCGCCTGCACAATCTTCTGCGCCGAATTCCATTCAGCGACCGAGTCGGTGCTGATCGCCGCGGTCCCGCCCGCCGCCTCGATCAACCGCTTGGTCTCCTCGGCCGGGGTCGCCGAGCGGCCTTCGCCCGCGAGCGAGGCGCCGATGTCGTTGATCACCACCCGGGCTCCAGCGCGCGCCATCGCGAGCGCGATCTCCCGCCCAATGCCGCCGCCGGCGCCGGTGACGAGCGCGATCTTGCCGTCCAACATCCCCGCCATGGACCGCTCCGTGGTTGCGGTCCGATCAAACGCCGAAGCCCGCGCCCGGTCAACTTGCTTGACTTGGCACCCACGGGGGGCTGCCATTTGCTCCCTGGACACAAGGCCAGACGCGAGGAGCGTGCCATGATCGTCATCCGGGCACTCGACGGAACCGACGTGCACGTCGACGAGAACGCCGTGACATTGCTCTGTGGCCCCTACCCGCACGACGTCGGGCCGCACACCTACGTCCACGGCGTCGAGCGCGGCGTGCTGGTGACCGCAGAAGACGCCGCGGCGCTGGCAACGCGCTTGGGGGTCAACCCGCCTCTCGCGAAGCTGACCCGCCCCAACGCAACTCCGGTCTGGATCAAAGGCTCCGCCGTTAGCGCGATCCGCGCCCCGCTTCCAACCGAACGGCAAGGCCCGGGAGCCGTGAACGCGGTGGTGATCCTCGGCGATCTTCACCAGGCCGTGCACGAGGATCTCGCGGCCGCGGAGCGGGTGCTGAGCGCTCTCGGCGCCCATGTGTGAATGAAGCTGGCGTCCCGGCGCCTGGCCGGGGCAAAGTGTGCCGGTATCCCAACCCCGAAATGAGGAAATCGCCCGATGCCCGACACGCCGACCTTTGGCCGCTACGCGGAGATCCCCTATGACCGGATGACGCCGGAGCAGCAGGAGGGCTATCGCTCGCTGATCGAGGCACGCGGGCGCCTGCCCGGCCCAAACAAAATCTATGTCCACAACCCCAAGCTCGTGAAGGTGATGGGGCCGCTCGGCGCCTACTTCCGCACCGGCTATTCGTTGAGCGAGCGCGAGCGTGAGATCGCCGTCGTCATCATCAACAGCAAGTGGCATTCGGCCTACCCGACCAATGCGCATGAGCGCGCCGGCAAGGCAGCGGGGCTGCCGGCGGACAAGGTGGAGGCGCTCCTTTCCGGTCTGCCGACATCGTTCGACGACAAGCGCGAGCAGGTCATCTACGAGATGGCGACCTGCCTCGCCAATTCACGCTGGGTCTCCAAGGGCCTCTACGACCGGGCGGTCGAGGCGCTCGGCCACGAGGGCATCACCGACGTGATCTGTCTGATGGGCTTTTATACCAGCGTGTCGATGACCCTCGCATTCTACGACGTCCCGGCCGGCGCCGAGGGCATGCCCCGCTGAGCGCCGGCCGGCTCCCCGCGCCTTAAGCTCCGCCGAGAAAGTCCTTTGTCCATTGCTGATAGTGGTCGGCGCGGGTGACCCGGCGCATCAGCTCGGGCGAGGCGATGTTCTTGAGGTCACGCGGGGCGACACCCTCGCGCAGTGCCTTCAGCGTGTCGTAAACCGCCTGCACCGCGGCCGAGAACGGGGCGTGCGTCTGCAGTGCTACCCGCACCCGATGCGCTCCGAGCCAATCGAGATCGCCGAGCTGGCCGCTGCCGCCGCCGAGGATCAGCGGGATCCTGATCGCCGACGACACCACTTCGACCGCCTCGGCGGTAACGCCGCCGGCGAGGAAGATCGCGTCGACCCCGGCCGCCTCATAGGCTCGGGCCCGCTTGACGGCTTCGTCGAGATCGGCGATCGCCAGCGCACTGGTGCGTCCGGCGATGACGAGGTTCTTGTCCTGGCGCGCCGACAGCGCCGCCCTCATCTTGCCGACCCCCTCCTCGACCGAGCTCAGGCTCGGCTTGCCGCCGGATCCATAGGGCCGCGGCAACACCGTATCTTCGATCGACATGGCGCAGATGCCGGCGGTCTCCAGCTCCTCGACGGTGCGGCGCACGTTGAGCGCGTTGCCGTAGCCATGGTCGGCGTCGACCAGCAGCGCCAGGTTGCCGGCGCGGCAGATGCGGTTGGCCTGGCCGGCAAATTCGGTCAGGGTCAGGACGACGAGATCGGGGGCGCCGAGCACCGACATCGACCCGATCGAGCCCGAAAACATCCCGACCTCGAAGCCGAGATCCTCGGCGATGCGCGCCGATATCGCGTCGTAGACGGAACCCGGATGGACGCAGCGGTTGCCGGAAAGGATCGCGCGAAAGCGCTCGCGCCGTTCGGTCCAGTTCATGGTCTCGCCCTCGCAGGTTTTCGGGATGGTTTCTCGCGCAGTGAGCTTATCATGGGATCACGCAGGGTCCAAAGGGAGGAGATCATGGACAAGCGCATCGCGGTAATCGGCGCCGGCGCCATCGGCGGCTATACCGGCGGCCAGCTTGCCCATAACGGGTTCGACGTGACCCTGATCGACCCCTGGCCCGAGCATGTCGAGACGATCCGTCGGGATGGGCTCGCCCTCGAGGGCATGACCCAGGAGGAGTTCGTCTGTGCCCGGCCGCGGACCATGCACCTGACCGAGGCTCAGCAGCTCGCCAAGGAGAAGCCGATCGACATCGCGATGGTCGCGGTCAAGTCCTACGACACCGAATGGGCGACGATGCTGATCGCGCAATATCTGGCGCCAGACGGCTACGTCGTCTCGTTGCAGAACTGCATGAACGAGGAGCGCATCGCCGGGGTCGTCGGCTGGGACAAGACGGTAGGTGCCATTCCGGCACTGCTCGGCGCCGAGCTCTACGCGCCGGGCCGAGTGCGCCGGACCGCGGCGCGGGGCGCATCACCCTATGAGGTGTACCGCGTCGGCGAGGTCCATGGCCGCATCACCAAGCGGCTCGAAGAATTGGCGGACATGATCGGCACCATCGACAGCGTCAAGGCGACGACGAATTTTTGGGGCGAGCGCTGGTCGAAGCTCTGCGTCAACGGCATGGCCAACGGGGTGGCCGCCGCCACCGGGATGTCCGGCAACGAGATGAACCGCGACGAGAAGATCCGGCGGCTCAGCATCCGTCTCGCCGGCGAAGGGGTGCGCGTCGGGCAGGCGCTCGGCTATCAGCTCGAGCACATCCGCGCACACGAGCCGGAAACCCTCGCGCGCGCTGCGGAAGGCGACCCAAAAGCGCTCGACGAAGTCGAAACTGCGATCCTCGCCGCCTTGAACTCGAACACCCGCAGCGATCTGGCGCGCCCGTCGATGGGTCAGGACATGTACAAGGGCCGGCGCACCGAAATCGATTTCATCAACGGGGTGATCGCCGAGAAGGGGCGTGAAGTCGGCTGTCCCGCCCCGACCCACGTCAAGCTGATCGAAGCGGTCAAGCGCGTCGAGCACGGCCAGATTCCGGCCAAACCGGAGAACCTCTACGATATCTGAAGCGGGCGCTCTCCCGCCGAGAGCTGCCGCCTGCTCTCCTCCTGTTTCTGCAATAAAAATACAGGAGGACTATTCCCGCGGCCGTGATCGGTATGCGGCAAAAGTGGTTTACAGCAATTTCAAACAGCGCGCCCGTGAGGCGAGTCTTTGCTCGTACAACAATTATGCTGATTTGTCAAGCAAAGTGAGAGATACCGGACTTGCCTGGTTGGCGGCGAACGCCTTCTGCCGCGAGCGCTAGCCCAGGGCTAGGGTTGGGCTAGGGTAGACTATTCGGCCCGGTTCACGCCTGGCAGCGAGGACTACGGCTATGGCGCGGGCTTCTGGACCAACCGGGGAACGAGCCCGCGTGCCCGAGCTCGGATACATCGATCCGCGCCGGCACCGGCTCAGCCCCCGTCCGCTCCGAGGGGCTAGGCCCGTGGATTTGATGGAGATCGCTGCCGCGATCCCCACAACCCCACAGGCCAATCAACCGCAACACCTTGATGCTAAATGGATCAGCGTGTCACCCATCCAGCCGGTTCAATCTGTCACCCCTCAATCCGCTTGCACAGTGGGAGCGCCCATTTTTCCGGTTACTGGTACCCGTAGTCGGGACGATAAGCTGGCGTATAGCTATACCCCGGGTCTCCGTAATAGGGGCCTCCGTAATAGGGGTAGCCGTAGTCGTACGGTTGGCTATATTGGCTATAATAGTACGGATAGCCGTAGTAATACGGGTGGGGGGTATACCACGATCCCACGCCAAGGCCAGCACAACCGAAGCCCAGGTCGACGCCCACACACTGTGCTTTCGCCGAACTCAATGGAAGCGCCAGTGCGCACAGGCTCAAGGCAGAGAGGATCAGAGTTCCTGCCAGGCTGAACCGGCGGTTTCTTGCGGTAGTCGACATGCTCACCTCCTAATTTCTGATCGGCAACGAGCCTATTTTTGCTGAACAGTCGGGTGATCTTTGGAGTTCCACAAAAGTTTACTCGAACGGGTCGGCGACGCGCGGCCAATAGGGTCGACTGAACTTGCGGTAGGGGATCGCGGCGAAGTCGGACGGCATCGCACTGGGCGCCGCAACATACAGGACCTCGGCCGCGATTGGCGCGAACCCGGCATAAAAATGGTTCGTCGATTTGACGACGACGATCCGTTTTCCTGACAGCTCGATGCCGAGCCGGGTGAAGCCGTCGGGCGAGAAGACCTGGCAGCGCTCGCTGACCAGAGCGATGTCGATACCGGGCGCGGCTCGGACCGCAACCGCGTTGCCGAGCGCCGCCCGGCCACCGCCGAGCCCGGTCTGGTAGAGATCCTCGACGATCGCCGCGACGTTGATCTCGAGGTCGATCGGATCGCCCGAGACCCGGCCGGCCTTGCCCCCGATGCGCAGCTCCAGCCGCGCGCCGATCCCGGCCGACCGGCAGATCTCCACCGCCAGCGGGTCCCAGAGGTAGCCGACCGCAGCATCGCCGACACCGCGCTCGACGAGGCGGCGAAGGATCGCCGTGTTGTCGCCGGGCGCTCCGCCGCCCGGATTGTCCGCCATGTCGGCGAGAATGACCGGACCGGACGACGCGGAAAGCGCCCGGTCGATTGCCGCATCCACGGTCAGTGCAGCGATCGGCGTCCTATCGCGCATTTCCCAGATCGCATGGCCGAGCTCGGCGGCCAAGCTATCCGCCTGATGCCGATCGTCGTCGGTCACCACCCAGACCTTGGCGCCGACATCGGGCACGTCGCCCCAAGGAAAGCCGTGCCCGAACGAGACCGACAGCACGCCCTCCTTCCCTTCGAGCTGTTGCATCCTGGCGACGAACCCCTTCATCGGCTCGACCTGAGTGCGCCACATGTTGATCATGCGGCAGTCGAAGACCCCGGTCACCGGACGCACCTCGCCGCGCGCCGCCGCGGTGCAGATCCGGTAGAGCTCGACCGCCCGCGGCACCATGTCGGTGTGCGGGTATTCCTTGTAGGCGATCAGGCAGGTGGCGTTCGCGAACATCGCCTGCGTGGTGTGGCAATGCAGGTCGAGCTCGGCGCCGACCGCCGCCCGAGGCCCGACGAGCGTGCGCACCAGCGCGAGGATATCGCCTTCGCAATCGTCGTAGCCGTCGGCCACCATTGCACCGTGCAGGTTCAATAGCACGACATCGACCGGCAAGGCCGCCTGCAGATCGGCGAGGATCGCATCGCGCATCCGCTCGTAAACCGCGCGAACGGTGATGCCCGACGGGTGCGCCGCGGCGAAGAAACTCTCGACCACGGTATGGCCGTCGGCTTCGGCGAGACGCCGCCACTCGATCAGCGGCGCATTGAAGGTGGCATCCGGAGATCGGCTCGCCTGTCGGCCAAGCGCCAAGGTGGCGGCAAACCCAGCCTCGCCGGTCGGAAATGGCAGGAAGGTGTTGGTCTCGGTGGACATGCCGGCGATGAACAGCTTCATCACGCTCTCCAATGAAGGTCGAATACCCTACTTCATGTCTGCGCGGTTCGTCAGTTCGACGCCAGCCTACCAACCGTTTGGTTGCCCACTTGACGCGGGCTCCGCGCGCGGTCAGTCTGCGGGGCTCGGACGATCAGAATAGCCGCGGAGGCAGCCATGAAGCTGATGTGGTTTCACCTTATGCCCTATACCGAACTGCCCGACGACTTCCGCGAGAAGCATCCCTCGGTGTGGGTCGACATCCATTCCACGCTGTTCGACCCGCGGCGCGCGCATCACATGTACAACGACTTCATGGACGAGCTCGAATTCGCCGCCGAATGCGGCTTCGACGCGGTCTGCGTCAACGAGCACCACTCGAACGGCTATGGGCTGATGCCGTCGCCCAACCTGATCGCCTCGGCATTGGCGCGCCGGACGACCGACACAGCACTCTGCGTGATGGGCAATTCCTTGGCGCTCTACAATCCGCCGACCCGGGTCGCCGAAGAGTTCGCGATGATCGACGTGATCTCGGGCGGGCGGCTGATCGCCGGCTTCCCGGTCGGCACGCCGATGGACACCTGCTTTGCCTATGGCCAGAACCCGAGCATGCTGCGCGACCGCTACTACGAGGCGCACGACCTGGTACTGCGGGCATGGACCGAGACGGACACCTTCGCCTTCAACGGCCGGTTCAACCAGCAGCGCTACGTCAACATCTGGCCGCGGCCGGTGCAAAAGCCGCATCCGCCGATCTGGATCCCGGGCGGCGGCTCGATCGAAACCTGGCGCTGGTGCGCGGAGATGGACCACGTCTACGCCTACCTGTCCTATTTCGGCTATCAGGCAGGGCAGGTGACGATGGACGGGTTCTGGGCCGAGATGGACCGGCTCGGCAAGGACCGGAACCCCTATCGCGCCGGCTTTCTGCAATTCGTCGGCGTCGCCGAGACCCGCGAAGAAGCTTACCGGCTCTATCGCGAGCCGGCCGAATACTTCTACGGCCGCTGCCTGCATGTCGACCCGCGCTTCGCCGGGGCGCCAGGCTACACCAGCGAGGCGACCCAGCGGGCCGGCGTCGTCGGCCAGGTCGCCCAGGTCGCAAGAATGCGCCGGTTCGACACCTTGGCGCGCGAGATGGATGCGATCGTCGAGAAGGGCTATGTGATCATCGGCTCGCCGGACGAAGTCGCTGCGCAACTCAAGGAAGTCGCGACCAATCTCAACGTCGGCCACCTGATGTTGCTTTGCCAGTTCGGCAACATGGGCAAGGATCTCGCGAAGTACAACACCAAGCTCTTCGCCGAGAGGGTCATGCCCCAGCTGACTGACGTGTTCGCCGAATGGGAGGATCGGTGGTGGCCGCAGCCGATGAACCGCGACGCACGGGCGCCGCTGGCCCCGTTTCAGCCGGCAGCGCTGGCCGCAGAGTAGGCCCAGTTTGGGAGCAAAGGCTACGGATTCCCCGACCGCGACGGTCCCCCTCTCCGCCCGCTTGCGGGGGGAGAGGGCTGGGGTGAGGTGGGTGGCGCCGCGGCTACGACATTGCCGGAGAGCCACCTCACCCTCCCACGCCTTTGGCGCGGGCCCCTCCCTCTCCCCCGTAGCTCGGCGGAGAGGGAAAAACGCTGATCCTCGCCAAGATGGTGGGCAGTTGTGAGCGAATTGGAGACATCGTCCGTCGACGTCAACGGTTTCGCCTGCCGCGTGTGGCAGAAGGGCCAAGGACCCAAGCTCGGCTTCCTCGCCGGCTTTGGCGGGCTGCCGCGCTGGATCCCATTTCTCGACATATTGGCCCGTGAGCGAACGGTCGTTGTCCCGTCATTGCCCGGTTTTCCCGGTGGCGAGCGCGGGCACACCGTGCTCGACAGCCACCTCGATTGGGTGCTCGCCGTCCGCCATCTGCTGCAGAAAGCAGGGCTCGACGGCGCCGATCTCGCGGGCAGCTCGCCGGGCGGCTCGTTCGCCGCCGAGATCGCGGCGATCTGGCCGGGTTCGGTCCGCCGTCTGGCATTGATCGCTCCCTGGGGGTTGTTCGACGAAAAAGATCCGGTGACCGACCCCTGGGCGCAGCGGGCCCCCGAGGTCCCGGCGCTGCTGTGCGCCGACCCCGAGCGCTGGAACGAGCTCAAAACTGAGCCCGAAGGCGCCAATTCGCCCGAATGGCCGATCGAGCAGGTGCGCGCCAACGAGGCAGCGGCACGCGCCTTCTGGCCGCTCGGCAACACGCGGCTCGAAAAGCGCCTGCCGCTGATCGCGGCCCCGACCCTGCTGATCTGGGGTGCCGAGGACCGCATCGTGCCGCGCAGCTATGCCGACCGCTTCGCCGCGGCGATCGCCGGGCGAACCGAGATTACGACGGTCGCGGGTGCCGGGCATCTGGCCGAGCTCGACAAGCCGGACGAGGTCGCCGCGGCAATCCTGCGCTGGATCAAGGAGGATTTATAACGACATGATCAAACGGTTTCATGCCCTCTATGTCGGCCAGATCGAGCTCGACAATATCGGCCGCGACGGCACGCCGGCGAACGAGCGCCGCTACTCGAACGAGCGCTTGAGCGAAGCGTTCTGGGCCGCGCGCGATGTCGCCCGGCTGATGGACGAACTCGGCTATTACTGCTTTTGGACCGCCGAGCATCATTTTCAGCGCGAAGGCTACGAGTGCCTGCCGAATTTGATCCAGCTCGGGCTGTGGCTGGCGACTCAGACCCGGCGCCTCAAATTCGGCTGCGCGTTCAATATTCTGCCGATGTGGCACCCGATCCGCCTCGCCGAGGACTATGCCATGGCCGACATCGTGACCGATGGCCGGGTCATCATGGGGGTCGGGCGCGGCTATCACACCCGCGAGATGGAGACCCTCGGCGCGCCGCTGATCGACGCCGACGCCAACCGCGCGATCTTCGAAGAAGGGCTCGATCTTCTGTTGAAGTGCTTCAACGAGGAAGCATTTCACCATAAGGGCAAGTATTTCGAGTGTCCGCCGCCGGTGCCTTACCGCGGCTACCAGCTCGAAGAAATCACCATGGTGCCGCGGCCCAAGCACTTGCCGGTCGAGATCTGGATGCCGATCGCCAGCGGCAAGACCATCGATTTGATGGCGCAAAAGGGCCTCAAGGCCATGGTGACGTTGAACGGCGAGAAAATCCTCGACGATGTGGTGCGCGCCTATCATGCCGCATGCGCCCGGCACGGCCGCCCCAAACAGCTCGGTGAGGACATGATCTGGGGTGCCGGCATCTATCTTGCCGATACCCAGGAAGAGGCGATGCGGCGCCTCGAACCCTCGCACGACGAGCGCTACAAGTGGTTCGCCCCGTTCGGCTTTGTCCGCTACGCCGACGAAGAGGGCCGGACCTGGGGAACCCCCGGTGCGCCGTCGCGGGTCCCCTCGCTTGCCGACGGGGTAAAGCAAAAAGCGTGGTTCTGCGGGCCGCCATCGCAGGTCATCGACGGCATCAAGTCGATCGAGGCGAAATATCCGGGGCTCGAGGATTTCATGATCCATTGGGCCGAAGGACTGCCGCCCGAGGAGTTCAAGGAGCAGCTGCGTTGGTTCGCCCGCGACGTGATGCCGGCATTCAATCGGAATTAGACCACAACGTCATTCCCGCGAAAGCGGGAACCCAGGGCGGCAGTCTGAACGGTTGCCCTGGGCCCCCGCTTTCGCGGGGGCGACGGATACGGATGGGGGAACGCGAGAGATGAAATTCGGGCTGTTCTACGAGCACCAGCTGCCGCAGCCCTGGGGCGAGGAAAGCGAGCTGCGTCTCTATCAACAGGCGCTCGACCAGATCGAGCTCGCCGACCGGCTGGGCATCGACTACGTCTGGGAGGTCGAGCATCATTTTCTCGAGGAGTATTCGCACTCCTCTGCACCCGAGGTGTTCCTCGCCGCCTGCTCGCAGCGCACCAAGCGCATCCGCCTTGGTCACGGCATCACCCTGATGCCGCCCAACTACAATCACCCTGCGCGCGTCGCCGAGCGCATCGCGACCCTCGATCTGGTGTCGAACGGCCGTGTCGAGTGGGGGACCGGCGAGTCGGCGACGGCGGTCGAAATGGGCGGCTTCGGTGTCGATCCCGAAGACAAGCGGGCGATGTGGGAGGAGGCGACCCGAGAGGCCGCCAACATGCTGGCGATGCGGCCCTATCCCGGGTTTCAGGGGCGCTGGTTCGACATGCCGTGCCGCAACCTGGTGCCGAAAGCGGTGCAGCGGCCGCACCCGCCGATGTGGGTGGCGTGCTCGCGGCGCGAGACCATCCATCTGGCCGCACGCAACGGGCTCGGCGCGCTGACATTCTCGTTTCTCGATCCCGACCAGGCAGCGAAGTGGGTCGAGGAATATTACAGCATCATCAAATCGGACGAATGCGTGCCGATCGGTCATCGCGTCAACCCGAACATTGCGATCGTCACCGGAATGTCGTGTCACCCGGACGAGAGTGAAGCGATCCGCCGCGGGCTCGACGGCTTCCGCTTCTTCGGCTACTCGCTCGGCTACTACGCGCTTTTCGGCGAGCACCGGCCCGGACGCGCCGATCTCTGGGAGCGCTTTCTGCAGGTCAAGGACCAATTGCCGGACAATGCCGGGCGCGGCGGCATCGGCACGCCAGACCAGTTGCGCGCGCATCTGGCGCGCTACGAGAAGGCCGGGATCGACCAGGTCATGTTCATCCAGCAGAGCGGCGGCAACCGCCACGAACATATCTGCCAGTCGCTCGAGGTCTTCGCCGAGCGAGTCATGCCCGAATTCAAGGAGCGCGACGAGGTGCGCGAAGCCGGGAAAACGGCGCGAGCTCGCGCCCTACATCGAAGCAGCCTTGGCACGCAAGCCGCCCATGGCACCGCTCGACGATGCCGAGATCCCGCGCATCGAGGCCTTCGGGCGCAAGGCGCCATCGCCGCTCCTCAATTCCGATCGCGGCGGGGCGATCCCGATCCCGACCCAGGATCCGCTCGCGGCTCGCTAAGCCCCCGGCCATCGGGGCCTCTTTGGCCACGACTCGAACCGCTGCCGTCATCATGGTAATGCCATGATTGTTCGCCTACGGTTGACCTCTGCGGGGTGCTCAGACCGCGGGCGCTGTCACGGAGGGTGGTGCGGGTGCGTAAATTGGCGATCGCGGTGCTGATGACACTGCCGCTCTTTGCAGGCGGCGTCTTTGCTCAGCAAACAACCGGCAAGGACACCGCCTACGAGGAACTCAACCTTTTCGACGAAGCCTTTGAGCGCATCCGCCAGGATGCCGTCGACCCGGTCACCGACACGAAATTGGTCGGGGCGGCGATCGCCGGCATGTTGTCCGGGCTCGATCCGCACTCCGCCTATCTGGACCAAGCCCAGTTCAAGGCGTCGCAGGCGCCGGCCAATGACGATGCCACCACTCTCGGGCTCGTGGTGACGATCGACAACGGACAGCTGAAGGTGATCTCGCCGCAGGACGGATCGCCGGCGGCGCGAGCCGGGATCACGCCCGGCGACGTCATCTTCGCGATCGACAAGGAGCCGGTTTACGATTTGACCTTGGGCGAGGCCGAGCAGAAGCTGCGCGGCCCGGCGGGCAGCGAAGTCCAGCTGACCCTGCGGCGCGACGCCGAGAAGCCGATCGATCTGACCCTCAAGCGCGAGGCGTACCAGGTGCCGAGCGTCGCCGGGCGCCTCCAGGGTGGAAACATCGGCTATCTCCGCATCGCCGGCTTCGACGCCGGGACCCAGGCGGCACTCGCCGACGCGGTGCAGGATCTCCGCCAAAAGGCCGGCAACAAGCTGATCGGCTTCATCCTCGATCTGCGGAACAACCCGGGGGGTTCCTTCGAGGCCGCGGTCGCCGCCGCCGACGCCTTCATCGCCAAAGGCGACATCGTCGTCGTCAAGGGCCGCAAGCCCGGCAATGTCAGGCGGATCAGCGCTCCCCCCACGCCGGGCGATCTCGCGAAGGGTCTGCCGCTCGTTGCGCTCGTCAACGGCGGCACAGCGCAGGAGGCCGAACTCGTCGCCGGCGCGCTGCAGGACAACCACCGGGCGGTGCTGCTCGGCACCAAGACCTTCGGCGAGAGCTCGATCGAAAGCCTGATCCCGTTGGGTGACGGCGGCGCGATCCGGTTGACCACCGCGCGTTTCACCACACCTTCCGGCCGGGAAATTCAGGGCAAGGGGCTCGATCCCGATCTCACCGTCACGCCGCTCAAGCTCGCAAAACTCGCGCAGGGCGAAATGCGGCACGAGGCCGATTTGCCGGGCGCGCTCAAGAATCCCGATCAACCCGCCGGCACACCGCCGGCCAACGCGCCGGCGGGCGCCACTGCAACGCCCGCCCCGACCGAGGCCGCATCGGTCGCGACCGCCGACATCGGTTCGGCGAGCGACGAGCAATTGACCCAGGCGATCGACGTTCTGCGCGGGCTGTCATTGTTCAATCGCCGCGCCGCGGGCTGATACCGCCCAGGCGTTGGCGGCGGCAAGCCGCTTGCGCGCAGCCGGGCGAGATCGACCGCCGGTCGGGCCCCAAATCGAATTTTCTCCCTCCTCTCGGGGAGGCGACGGGCCGGCGGTCACTCAAGCCGCGCACCGTAACGGTGGACGTGGTAGGGGGCGCGCGCGAGGCCTGGGCAGTGGCTGCCGACCACCGGTTCGAGCGCCTCGTAGAGGCGGCGGTTGTCGACATTAGCGGCGGCGAGCCGCTCGTGTGCCGCAGCGACGCGGGTCGCGCAGCCGGTCGAGATCGACCGTGGCGACCCGCCGGTTGTCGACGACGAGCCGGCCGCCGATCATCACACTTACCACCGCCGTCCCGTCCTCGGTATGGACGAGCTGGTTGACCGGGTCGTTGAGCGGCAGCCAATTCGGGTGATCGAGGTCGAGCATGACGATGTCGGCCTTCCAGCCGGGCGCAGATCCGGCCGATCCGATCGCCAAAGCCGAGGGCGCGGGCACTGCCCTCGGTCGCCGCCAGCGCCGCTTCGCGGGTCGTCAGCCAGCGCCGCCAATCGGGGCCCTGCACCTTCGAGACGAATGAGGCCAGCCGCATCGCCTCGTACATGTTCTGGTTGTCGGCGCAATTCGCCCCGTCGGTGCCGATCCCGAGATTGACCCGCCGCTCGAGCATCGCCCGCGCATCGGCGAGCCCGCTGCCGAGCCGCATGTTGCTGCCGGGGTTGTGCGCGACGGAGGCTCCCTTGTCGCCGAGCCGCGCCATGTCGTCGTGGTCGAGCCACACGCCATGGGCGACGGTAAAATGCGGACCGAGCACGCCGAGTTCATCGAGATGCGCGGTCTGAGTCCGCGCCGTAGAGCCGGACGCCGGTCACCGCCTGGACCTTCGACTCGGCGACATGGCTGTGCAGCCCGACATCGAAGTCCCGCGCCAGCGCCATGCAGCCTGAGATGAACGCATCCGAGCAGTGGTGCGGGATCGTCGGCGCCACCGCCGGGCGGACCCGGTCGCGGTCGAGCGACCAGCCGCGCAGCGCGTCGCGGATCGCCGAGAGTGTGGCCTCGGCTGGCGGCAGGCGAAGCTCGGCGACGCGCTCCTGGAGCGGCGGCGGCAACGCTTCGAGCAAACCGGGGATCGCCTCGTAAAAGCTGCGGTCGGCGACCATGGGCGCCACGACCGCGCGCATGCCGACATCGGCATAGGCTTGGGCGGCCTGGGCCAGCCCCTCGACGGTCGGCAGCGGCCATTCGAAGGACAGGTCGTAGCAGGCGGTGCAGCCCTTCAGCACCATCTCGACCGCGCCGAGCTGGGTCGAGAGGTACTTGTCCTCGGAGGTCCGATTGCCGGTGATCCAGGGTGCCGCCGCCAGCAGCAATTCGAGCGTCCAGCGGTCGCCCATCCCCTTGGCGAGGTTGCCGTGGCCGTGGGTGTGGGCGTTGACGAGGCCGGGATGCAGCAGCCGCCGGACGGTGGATATCTCGGTGGCACCCTCCGGGGCGGGGCAACCGGGCGGCCCGATCTCGCGGATCGTGTCACCCTCGATCAGGATATCGGCGGGCTCGGCGGTCCCTGCGGCGATGTCGAGCACGAGCCCGCCGCGCAAAATCGTGTGCCCCATGGAAACATCTCCCTCGAATCGCGTCATATGATAGACCGAAGCGCAAGAGGAGCCACGCGATGCCGAGCGTTGTCGTCGAGCGACACGAGGGGGTGCTCGAGATCATCCTGAACCGGCCGGAGATCTTGAACGCGGTCAACCGCGAGACGATCGCCGAGCTCGCCGCGGCCGTCGCCGAGGCCGCCGAAGACCGCGCCGCCCGCGCGGTGCTGCTGCGCGGCGCCGGCACGCATTTCTGCGCCGGCGGAGACATCACGATGTTCGCCGAGCTGATCCGGTTGGCACCGGCCGAGCGGCAGAGGGCGCTCTATCGGATCGTCGACACCCTTCACCCGCTGCTGATCCGCATGCGGCATATGCCGAAACCCGTCCTCGCCGCGGTGCAGGGAGCCGCCGCCGGCTTCGGGCTCAGCCTCGTTCTCGCGGCCGATCTGGCGCTCGCCGCCGAGGACGCTGTCTTCACTTCGGGCTACATCCACCTCGGTACCAGCCCCGACGGGGGAATGACAGCAACCCTCTCGCGCCTGGTCGGACTCAAGCACGCCGCGGAACTGATGCTGCTCGGCGACCGGTTCGACGCGCGGCGCGCTCTGGAGCTCGGGCTCGTCAACCGCGTCGTCCCGGCGGAGGCACTCGCGGCCGAGGCCGCCGCACTTGCGTCACGACTCGCGGCGGGACCCACCTATGCATATGGCCGAACCAAGGCGCTGCTCCAGTCGACGCTCGGCGACGGTTTCGATGCGCAGCTGAGGCGCGAGACCGAGAGCTTTGCCGCCTGCGCGGCGACCGAGGATTTTGCCGAGGGCGTCCGGGCCTTTCTCGAAAAACGCAGACCCGCATTCACCGGAGCATGGCCATGAGGAGATATCGTCGCATATGGCGGGCGATGCTGATCGCGCTCGTGGGCGCGGGTGCGCTGTCCGGCTGCTATTATGACCCCTATACCGGGTATTGGTACGGCTATCCCCCGTATTACCCCTATCCGACGGCTTACCCCTATGGTCCGGGTTATCCCTACGCCTATCCGCCCGGGCAGGCACCAAACCCGGCGCAAGGACCAAATCCCGCGCAAAGTCCAAACCCGCCGCAGGGATATGCACCGCCACCCGGGCCGCCCGGCAACGCACCGATCCAGCAACAACCGCTGCCCCCGCCGTCGTGACGGCGGAGAGTGCCAAATCCCTCGACTGGGCGCGGCTCGATAAAGTCGCCGCGGACCGGCTGTGGTTGCGGCCGCTCGGCCTGCTTTGCGGCCACGCGGCGCGCGAGGCAGTCGGCGCGGGTCTGGCGCGGCCGCTCGCCGGCGCTGACGTCGCCTTTACGCTGGTGACGGCGCTCGGTCTCGGCTGCGACCGACGCCTAGCCTCGGTGACGGCACCGACCGCCGCGTTAGAGGGCTGGCTGGCAGGCGCTGGTACCCGTTTTACCGCGTGTGCCAAAGACCGGCTTGCCCGGCTGTCGGCGCCGCGTCAGCCATGGGCGGGCTTTGCCCTCGACCGCCCGCTCGTCATGGGGGTCCTCAACGTTACCCCCGACAGCTTCTCGGATGGCGGGCGCTGGTTCGACGCGGAGCGCGCCGTCGCGCACGGCCGCGCGCTCGTCGCAGCCGGCGCCGACCTCATCGATGTCGGCGGCGAATCGACGCGTCCTGGGGCCGCCGAACTGCCGCCCGGCGAAGAAATCCGGCGCGTCGAGCCGGTCGTGCGCGCCCTTGCGGAAGACGGTGCGGTCGTCTCGATCGATACACGGCACAAGGCGGTCATGGAAAGAGCGCTCGCGGCCGGTGCACGCATCGTCAACGACGTCTCGGCATTGACCCATGATCCCGACAGCCTCGCCCTTGTCACCCGGCGCCAAGCGCCAGTCGTGCTGATGCATATGCGCGGCGAACCGCCAACGATGCAGCGCGAGCCGGTCTATGATTCGCCGCTTGTCGAGGTGCTCGAATATCTCGATGCGCGGATTGCGGCTTGCATTGCGGCCGGGATCCCGCGCGAGCGGATCGTTGTCGATCCGGGGATCGGGTTCGGCAAACTGGTCCGGCACAACCTCGAACTCATCGCCGGGATCGGCGCCTTCCACGCGCTCGGCTGCGCGGTAATGCTTGGTGTGTCGCGCAAATCGATGATCGCCCGGCTCAGCCATAGCGAGCCACCCGAGGCTCGCCTGCCCGGCTCGCTTGCCGCGGCGTTATTCGCGGTGCAGCAGGGTGTGCAGATCCTGCGCGTGCACGATGTCGCCGAAACCTGCCAAGCGCTAGCACTATGGGGAGCGATCACCGCCGGGTAATTGGGGTTGGGGTCGCGTCCGCTCCAGCATCGCGCCGACGCCGTCCGCGTCCGGGAACACATCGAGCTTCTCGACCCAGACGCGCACCCGCTCGACCCGCGGATCGGCAAGGCAAGCCGCGCAGATCCGTTCGGCGAAACCCTCGCATAGATCGATATGCCCGGAGCGGGCGATCTCGCGGATCGCAGCGACGACCTTCTCGTAATTGATGACCCGCCGGCGATCGTCCCCGGGAAACGCAGCCGCGGCCACCGAGATCAGGTCGACCGAGATGCGTACGCGCTGCCTCTGTTCCCGCTCGCGCCGGCGGATACCGATGCTGCACATCAGGATGAGACCACGCACGGTGACCGTGTACCGGGCAGACCCCCGCGGGGTAGCCATGCTATCGTTCTCAGCTTCCGTAGGGTCGAGGATCAATGGGCTTTTTCTACTTTGTCATCGGGGTAATCGTCGGCACGTTGCTGCTCATTCTGCTGCCGCTGTTCATCGCCGTGCTCGGTGTCGCCCTGGCGATCGGCGTCGTCATCGCGCTGCCGCTGATCGCGGCGCTGCTGGTTCTCCTCGGGCTCGTCGCCGTCGCGCCGGCGGTCGGGTATGGGCTGCTCATCGCCGCATTGCTGATCGCCTTATGGGTCAGCGACCGCAAGCGGCGTCAACCGAGATGGCCGGTCCGTCGCGATCGGTAAATCCGGAGCGCCTAACGGCGCCAATGGCCCCCTACCCACACCCAGCCGCCGTGTCGGGGGCGCCACTGACCGGGCACCCACACGGCGTGGGCATAAGGGCGGGCGGCATAGCGCCCCGGCACCCACACCCAACGCCCGGCCCAGTGCCAATAGCCCGGTGTCCACACCATTGCCGGGCCTGGCGGGGGCGGCGGGACGGCCTCGTATTGCGGCGGCGGTGGGGCTTGCGGCGCGACCATCGCAGACCCCCCGTATGGCGCCCCCCCATATGACGGTGGGGGCCCTCCGTATGGGGTTCCCCCGTATGAGGGTGGCGGCGCGGTTGGCGCGGCAGCCCCAGGGCCGGGGTATGATGGGTATTGCTGCGCAGCCGCCGGCGCTAGCGACGCGAGAAGGGAGGCCACTGCCAACAGGCAGCCACCCCGGCGTAGCGGCCGGGTATCGAACAGGGTTGGTAGGGTTCGAAATCTCATCGAGCTGACGGCCTTTTCTCTCCATCGAGCAATGCGGGATCGTGCAAGGTCGTGTCCTGGCCGCGGACTGGATCGGCAATCGCGGCCTCCAGGCTCTGCGCGCCCTTCCAATCGGAAGGCGGTCGTACCCGCCCGTCGCTGCCGATCTGGTCGATACCCCAGTAGATTTCGAGCCGGTGGTTGTCCGGATCGCGGAATTCGACTGCGAGCTGACACCCGGCGCGGCGGCGACCGGTGAAATCGATCGTCACCCCGTGCCGGCGCAAGTGATCGCGCGCCCGGACGACCTCGTCGAGGGTCGCGACCTCGAAGGCGATGTGGTTGAGCTCGACATTCGCCGCCTCGGTCGGCATTGAGCCGACCAGCGCAATGCCGTGATGGTCAGGGTTGCAGCGTAGAAAGACCATTCCGCCGGGCACCATCTCCTCGGGATAGACATCGGAGATCTGGAAGCCGAGCACCTGCGTATAAAACCGCGCCGAGCGCTCCACATCGCGCACATTGAGAACGACGTGGCCCAGCTTTCCGATGTGGAACGGAAGACCCTGCGGCCGCTCCAGCCTCTTTACCCGATCTGGATCATACATTCCTGCCTCCAGCGCCGGAGTACCCGACGACCTGCAGTCTTTCGCCACGGTCATCAGAGATTGTCGCAAACTTTCAAGGCAAATTTAAGGTACTTTTACGTCGCGAGACCCAGTTCGGTCGAATTTTTTCCACGCCCGCGAAACAGGTGACGGCGGTGGTCGCACCTGCTTACTGCAGGATTGGATTCGGACAGGACTTAGATGACCCGCCCGGGCGCTGCTTTCGATCGTCCCTCCCCGATCAGGAGCTGGCACTCCTGTTTCTGCTGTTTTTCAGCCGGAAGTTCGCATTTAGCCTCCGAGACCGCTAATCGTCGCGCGATGCGCAGCGCAAAGGCCTTGCCGCGCTCGCCGGTGCAAAAAGGCTCGGACCCCAACGAGAGGTCAAGAAAGCGCGCAACGGCTCATGCCGGAGTGGCCAATCTCGCTCGTTCGAACCCGACGAAGTGCAAAGCCGAACTCGTTCCCGGGCGCCGTGCACCGGTTTACGGGCACGATGGCAGCTTATCCACAAAACCGGTTGTCGAGTTCTCGCACCGCGATCATCGGCATTGCTAGAATAGCATCCGCGCAGCCGCGACGAGGCCACCCGTTTGTGTCAAATCTGTCATCAGCAAATGCTGTTTGCGCTCCGGCATCCCCCAGACAAGCCACTTTTCAGCGGACAAGGTTGGCGATCTGGGACGAGCTACAGAGCAATTCCGCAAAGGTGGTTACGGCTTCTTTTATCGTCGCTGGCGATATAGATTCGATGGCGCCCGAATTCTTTTCCACGCCCGTCGATCATCCCCGCACGCCCAGGTGACTCGCGGTGGTCGGGGGTGCGGTTGAATGCGTGATTGGATTTCGGACTGGAATAAGTGGAGCCGCGCCGAGCGCTGTTTTGCGATCGCGCAGGCGATCACGGCGCTGGCACTCCCGCTCGGGCTCTTGATCAGCGGCGGCAGGTTCGGCATTTAGCCTCCGGAGCCCGTTTATCGTCGCGCGGTGCGCAGCGGGATGCTTCCTCGGGCGTACGGAGCTGAGGAGGTCAGCGGCGGAATATCGCCGCGAGCTCGAGGTGCGGCGTCCAGACGAACTGGTCGATCGGTACCAACCGCTCGAGGCGGAAGCCGCCGCTGATCAGCCGGGCGGCGTCGCGCGCGAAGGTAGCGGGGTTGCAGGAGACTGCGACGACGGTGGCGACCGCCGAGGCGGCCAGCGCCTCGGCCTGCCGCACGGCGCCGGCGCGCGGCGGGTCGAAGGCCACGGCAGCGTAGGCGGAGAGCGCCTCGGCCGGGACCGGGTTGCGCGCGAGATCGCGCCGCTCGACCGTGATGCCGCGCCGGCCGGCCGCGGCCCGGGCGAGCGCAGCAGCGGCGCGTTCGTCGCCCTCGACCGAATGCACCGGCCCGGCCTCGCACAGGGCGAAGGTAAAGGTGCCGAGCCCCGCGAAAAGATCGAGCACTGGACGGCGGGGTCCGATGCCGGCGAGGACCTCTTCGACGAGGATCGCTTCGGCTGCCGCGCTTGCCTGTAGGAAGCCGCCTGGTGGGAACGGGACGGCGACCCCCGACAGCAGCGCGCGAATCGGACGGCGTTCCACCACGAAGATCTCCTCGACGGGTGAACGCCAGACGATGCGCGCGAGATCGCATTTCTCGGCAAACGCGGCGAGTGCTTCGAGTGCGCCGAGCCCGGGTCGCGACGCCGCTTCAAGCAGCACATCGACACCACTGTCGATGCGGGTCAATGTCGCCTCTACCGCCGCGCCTGGTGACAGCAGGTCGGGGGCGATGAGACGCAACTCGCCGACAATAGCGAACAGCGCCGGCTCGAGCACCGGGCACCGCGCGAGATCGACGAGATCTTGGCGGAACCGCTCGCGGAGTCCGACCCGCGCCGGCAGGCGGGGATCGCGCGGCCTCATCACGCCGAGCCGCGCCCGTCGTCGGGCCGGCGGAACGACCCGCAGCGGCTGCACCAGACCCGGATCGACCCCGACCCGTTCGAGCGCGATGTGCAGCGCCCCGAGCTTGACGCTCCGGTAGAAAGTTTGATTGAGATGCTGCAAAGCGCAGCCGCCGCACCGGCCGAAATGCGGGCACGGAGGATCGGCGCGCCCGGGTCCGTAGGCGAGCCGCTCGACGACCAAGCCCTCACGTCCCGCCCCCCGTCTGGGGCCGAGCCGAGCCCGCACGCGGTCGCCGGGCAGCGTGAAGGGGACGAACACCGACTCCCCCTCGTATTGCGCGATGCCGTCGCCCTGTGCGCCGAGCCGTTCGACCGAAAGCTCGACGAACTCGCCGGGCAGTTTTCGAGCACCAGCTTCGAAACCCCTTGTCTTTGGGTTATGGTCGAGCCTCACCCTTCACGCACTCCCGAGGTACATATATGCGCTGTCCAAGCTGCATGGCCCGAAGCCGCCTGATCGGATGAGCCTGCGCGCCCGTTGATGCGTCACTTCCTGGATTTCGAACGGCCGATCGCGGAGCTCGAAAGCAAGATCGAAGAACTGCGCCACCTCTCCACCACCCGGGAGCTCAACATCGCCGACGAGGTCGGCCGCCTCGAAGGAACCGCCAACCGGCTGCTGCGCCAGACTTATGCGCGGCTGACACCGTGGCAGAAGGTTGAGGTGGCGCGGCATCCGGAGCGGCCGCATTGCCTCGATTACGTCGGCGGGCTGATCACCGAGTTCGTAGCGCTCGCCGGCGATCGCACCTTTGGCGAGGATGCTGCGGTCATCGGCGGCATCGGCCGCTTCCGCGGGCGCAGCGTCGTGGTCCTCGGCACCGAGAAGGGCGCCGACACCGAAGCGCGGCTGCGTCACAATTTCGGCATGGCGAAGCCCGAAGGCTATCGCAAGGCGCGTCGGCTGATGCGCCTCGCCGAGCGCTTCGGGCTTCCCGTCCTGACCTTCGTCGACACCAATGGCGCCTTTCCCGGGATCGAAGCCGAGGCGCGCGGCCAGGCCGAAGCGATCGCGCGCGCCATCGAGACCTGTCTCGACATCAAGGTGCCCCTCGTCGCCTCGATCATTGGCGAAGGGGGCTCGGGGGGTGCGATCGCGCTCGCCGCCGCGAATACGGTATTGATGCTGGAGCACGCAATCTATTCGGTGATCCCTCCGGAAGGCTGCTCGGCGATCCTCTGGCGGGATGGCGGGCACGCTCGGGAGGCGGCGGAAGCACTGCGGCTGACCGCCCAGGACCTGCTCCGAATGGGGGTTGTCGACCATATCGTGCCCGAGCCGCTGGGCGGGGCGCACCGCTTGCCGAAGGACGCCATTGAGCAGCTCGGCGAAGCGATCGACGAGGCATTGCGCCCTCTGCTCGGCATCGATCGGAATGTATTGCGCACCCAGCGCCGTGAGAAATTCCTCGCAATGGGTCAGCGCGGGCTCTGAAGGCCTGGTCATTGATCGGCCGGCCCTGCTACCTACATCTAGCGCGGCGCCGACCCTGGCGGGTCGCGGGCGCTGATGCTCTTGACGAGGCATTGATGACACCCCAGGAAAAAGACCTGATCACGACCCTGCTCGCGCGCCTGAAAACTGCCGGCGGCCAGCCCAAGGATCCCGAGGCCGATGCGCTAATCCGCCAAGCGATGGCCGAACAGCCGGACGCGCCCTACTACCTCGTCCAGACCGTGCTGATCCAGGATCTGAGCCTGCACAACGCACAGAACCGGATCGCCGATCTGGAAAAGCAGCTCGGCGACGCGCAACAGGCGGCCAAGCCGACGGTGACGAGTTTCCTCGGCGGGCTGTTCGGCACCCGCCCGGCGGCACCCGCCGGCAGCGGCGCGCCAGCCGCCGGCCCATGGACGCGGGCGCCCCAGGTCGCCGCAGCGCCGCCCGCTCAGCCCTATCCGCAACCCGGCTACGGCCCGCCGCCCGCAGGCGGCGGCTTTATGGGGGGCGGGATGGGCGGCGGCGGCTTCCTGCGCTCGGCGGCGGCAACCGCGGCCGGTATTGCCGGCGGCGCGCTGTTGTTCGAGGGTATTTCGTCGCTGTTCGGCAACCACTACGCCGGCGGCCTGATGGGCGCAGGAATGACACCGGGTCTTGGTGAGAGCGTCGTCAACAATTACTACGGCAGCGACCCGGGCAGCGATTTCTCGGGCGGCGACGCCGGCGGCGCAAGCGACTATTCGAGCGCCGGCTTCGAACCCGGTGCAGCCGGCAGCGACCAGGATTATTCGAGTTCGGACTATGACTCGGGTAACCAAGATTTCAGCTCGGATCAGGACTTCAGCGGCGGCGATTTCGGGGGCGGCGACAACACCCCCTGCTAAGCCCCACCCGCCGTGATCATGTCGTAGGCGGGCAAAGTCAGGAATTCCCGGAAGCTCGGAGCTTCGACCAGCTCGCGAAAGAGCTTGGCCGCATCGTCGTAACGGCCGCCGTTGCCCGCGGCTTCGCGTAGGCTGTTGAGCTCGTCGTCGAGCAGCCCGCGGCAGAGCGCCGCGTCGACGATGCGGCCGTCCTCGAGCCGGGCGCCATGCCGGATCCACTGCCAGACCTGGGCGCGGCTGATCTCGGCGGTCGCGGCGTCCTCCATCAGATGATAGAGCGGCACACAGCCGATACCCCGCAGCCAGGCCTCGATATAGCCGATCCCGACGTTGAGGTTCTGGCGCAAGCCGGCCTCGGTGATGGTACCTTTGGGGACCACTAGAAGATCAGGCCCAGCGACGTGGACGCCCTGCCGTTTGCGGGCGATCTGGTTCGGCTGCGGCATCTCGCGGTCGAAGATCTCCTTGGCAACCGCGACGAGCCCCGGATGCGCTACCCAGGTGCCGTCGTGACCGTCGCCAGCCTCGCGCCGCTTGTCGGCGCGGACCTTCTCCATCGCCGCCTCGTTCGCTGCGGGATCGTCGCGGATCGGGATCTGCGCCGCCATCCCGCCCATCGCATGGATCTCTCGGCGATGGCAGGTCTTGATCAGCAACAGGCTGTAGCTGCGCAGGAAATGGCTGGTCATCGTGACCTGGGCCCGATCCGGCATGACGCAAGCCGGGTCTTCGGAGAATTTCTTGATGAAGCTGAAAATGTAGTCCCAGCGGCCACAATTGAGCCCGGCCGAATGGTCACGGAGCTCCCAGAGGATCTCGTCCATCTCGAAGGCGGCCATGATGGTCTCGATCAGCACCGTCGCGCGGATGGTGCCCTTGGGCAGCCCGAGCTTCGCCTGGGCGTGCAGAAATACGTCGTTCCAGAGCCGCGCCTCGAGGTGGCTTTCGATCTTGGGCAGGTAGAAATAGGGGCCGGTGCCGCGCGCCACCAGCTCCTCGGCATTGTGGAAGAAAAACAGACCGAAATCGAAGAGCGCCCCCGACATCGGCTCGCCGTCGACCAGGATGTGTCTTTCCGGAAGGTGCCAACCGCGCGGGCGGACGAACAGCACCGCCGTCTTGCCGTTCAGCGCATAATGCCGGCCGGTCTGCGGATCGTCGAAGCTGATCCTCCGGCGCACCGCGTCGATCAGGTTCGCTTGGCCTTCGATCAGATTGTCCCAGCTCGGCGTGGTCGCGTCCTCAAAATCGGCCATGTAGACATTGGCCCCGCAATTGAGCGCGTTGATCACCATCTTGCGGTCGGTCGGACCGGTGATCTCGACGCGGCGGTCCTGGATGTCGCGCGGGATCGGCGCAACCCGCCAGTCGGCGTCGCGGATCGCCTCGGTCTCGACCAGAAAATCGGGCTTCCACCCGGTGTCGAGCCGGCGCTGAACATCGGCGCGCCGGGCGAGGAGGCGCCGCCGTTCCGGACCGAACTTGCGCTCGAGTTCGGCGATGAAGGCAATCGCCGCCGGCGTCAGCACCTTCTCATAGCCGCGCCTCAGCACACCGCGCATGACAAGGTGCTGAGGCAGATCGGTGGTTTCGGCCATAGCAGACATCTCCCGGATTGCGTACGACGCATCTGCCGTCGACGGCGACCATGACCCGGTCAGCCGCGACACCCAAAACCGCCTTCAAGCGTTCCTGCTGGTGATCCCCCTCGCCCCGTTCGCGCTTCTTCGCTCGCGCAGCACGAGCGGCAGTTGTTTCAGCGATCTCTGCCCGTTTCCGGGATGATGCAGTGCAACATTGCGGCGGTCAACCTGTGAAATTTCTACGCCGGGGCCGTACCGATTCCCGGGACCGCCCGCGGTGCGCCGCGCGTCATTCGAGCCGGATTATCGCGCCGAACTCGGTATCAGACATCGGGGCGAAGCCGTAACGCGGGTAGACTTCGCGAGCGACGCCAAAGAAGAACTCGGAAAACGCCTGCGCCGCTTGCTCGCGCAACGGATCGGTCGCAGGAGCCAGCCCAATCGTCGATGAGAACCGCTCGGCGCCGGGCACCGTGACCATCGCACAGTGCTGCGGATAGGTTTCGGCAAAATAGCGCGCGAGATGATGGACGATGATCCCGACATCCGCCTTGCCGATCGCGATCGCCTGCAGCACGTCGCGATGCTGGATGCCGAGACGGCCCGGGAAGCTCGAGATCTCGCGGGCCAGGATCGCGCGCGTCGCTTCCTTGCCGAGCAGGGTGTCGAGCGCCGCGACATATTGGCTGCGTGCGCCCGGCTCGTGTTCGCTCGCCAACACGACGCGGCTCCCGGTCCGCTCGACATCCTCGAGGCGGCGAATGGCGAGCGGATTCCCGGCGGCAACGAGCAGTGAGAGTCCGCGGTTGCGCGCAAAAACCCGGGCTTCGCCCGCGACGACCGCGGCCCGATGCAACCGCTCCAGCGGTGCTGCACCGCCCATTACGATATCCGGATAGAACCCGCTCGCCCGGCTGACCGCGAGTGTCATATTGCCGAAGGCAATGCCATGGCCGAGTAACATGCCGACGATCTTCGGCTGCGGCAGCGTTACGACGACGATGTTGTCGAGCGCCAGACCGGCATAGCGCGGCTGCGCCCGCGTCCAATCGCGGAACGGCTCGATGATGTCGCCGCCGAGCAACGCCGGGAAATGATTGCCCTCGGTGAAGATGGCGAGGTCGATCGGCACACCGAGGTGGCCGACGATATCGGGGACGGTGTCGGTGTGACCGTCGAGCACGGGAATATCTGCGGGCGTCGGCACAATCGGCTTCCAGATGACCGAGTCGCCGCACCCTCCGGCGGGCCGACCGCCCGACGGTGCGGCGGTGAGCGGGGCCGCGGCCCCTGTCATGATCAATGTCCGGCGGTTCATCCGATCTGCTCCTCGCCCGTCCGGCGGTAGCCTCTATAGAATCACCGGAAAGCGGAGCAGCCGGCTATGGGTCGCGGCCGCGACATCAGATCGGCCGCGGCCGGCGCTGCGCCCTGGGTGCCACCGTCTCCCGGCGCACAGGCTCTACATGAGTGGCGCTCGTGGCGGCTCGCCCATGCGGGGTCAGCTAGCCGGGACCGGCTGCCAAGCGGTATTGCACTGTGTTACATAGGGGTAGTAGCCTGCAGGATCGGAACAATAGTACCAAGTCTGGGCCGCATAAGGTTGGCTGTAGTCATAATAGCCGTAATCCGGATAGCCCCAATCATAAGGATAGGGATAGTAAGTCGAACCTAACCCGTCATCCCACCACCAGCCGTATTGTCCGTTGCGCCAACCCTGGTGCCAGTGGGTTCCGTGACCGGCGCCGAAGCCATTATGCAAGCCCACAAAACCACCGTGGAACCCGCCGCCGTGAAACCCGCCGAAACCGCCGCCATGAAATCCGCCAAATCCCCCACCGCCGTGGAAACCGCCGCCTCCGCCATGCGGCGCTGCATCGGCGAGATCTGGCTGGAAGAGGACAGCCGCGCCGAGCAATGCGGCTGCGATGCTCACCACCCGCCACCTTCTACTCCGCCGGGCTTCGTTATTGCCTAATTTGCGCATCGTCGACTCCTTATTCGCACTTAGCCGCAGGGGTCTTTGACAACCCAACTCGGCTATTCACGAGCAGGATATGTGTTTCGTGTGCCGGGCATGCCAACAATTCTCGGTAAATTTTGGTAAATGCAAGAAGGCTAACCGAGCCAGTCTAGAAGCTGACTTCGGACCTCTGCCAAAGGAAACGGCGAACCGCTCGACTTGCCGTGTTTTTCGGATTTTTACCGCATTTTACTCACGTCGGGTCCGCCACAGGCCTAAGCTTGTCGCAGATGCGCCCTCGCAACCCGTTTTTTGGGGCGCCCCGGAACGCCCGGCCTGGTAGCGGCGTTTACGCGGGGGTTCGGGCGAGGCGCTTGCGGCCGGGGAACGTCAATTTGAGATTGGCCCAGGAGTGAACGGGGGCGTCGTTTGGGAATCGTCCGCTTTGCGCTGAAATATCCGCACACCTTCTACGTGGTGGCGGCGCTGATCCTGTTTCTCGGCGTCACTGCTGCCGTCGAGATGCCGACCGACATCTTCCCCGAGATCGACATCCCGGTGGTCTCGGTGATCTGGCAGTACACCGGCCTCAGCACGACCGAGATGGAGCAGCGCTTTACCACTTATAGCCAGTACGCGATCAGCTCCAATGTCAACGGGATCAAGGACATCGAAGCCGAGACCGTCAACGGCGTCTCGGTGCAGAAGATTTATTTCCAGCCCGATGCGGATCTCAGCCTGGCGATGTCACAGGTCGTTGCCGCCACCAACGCGATACGTGCATTGCTGCCGACCGGGACGCAGCCGCCCATCGTCGTGCAGTACAGCGCGTCGGCGGTGCCGGTGCTGCAGATCAGCCTCAGCTCCGACCGGCTCAGCGAGTCACAGCTCTACGATTACGGCATCTATCGGTTGCGGCAGATGCTCGCGCCGATCCACGGCGTCACGTTGCCGACACCGGCCGGCGGCAAATACCGCCAGATCATGGTCGATATCGACCCGATAAAGCTCCTTTCGAAGGGCCTAACACCGCTGCAGGTCGCCAATGCGGTCAACGCGCAGAACCTGACCTTGCCCGGCGGCGATGAAAAGATCGGCAAGACCGATTTCACCGTCCGCACCAATTCGATGCCGCCGACGATCGAGGCGCTCAACAATATTCCTGTGGCCTACCAGAACGGCGCCACCGTGTTCCTCAGGGACATCGGTCATGTGCGGGACGGCAATCTGGTACAGCAGAACGTCGTCCGCGCGGACGGCAAACGATCTGTCCTGCTCAGCATCATCAAAAACGGCAATGCTTCGACATTAACCGTCGTCAATGCGGTCAAGCATATGCTGAGCATCGCGCGACAAGCCGCACCCACCGGGATGGTCATCAAATCTTTGTTCGACCAATCGGTGTTCGTCACGTCGTCGTTGATTGCCGTGCTGCGCGAAGGCGCGACCGCAGCCGGGCTCACGGCGCTGATGATCCTGCTCTTCCTCGGCTCGTGGCGCCCGACGGTCGTCGTGATGATCTCGATCCCGCTGGCGATGTTGACCTCGCTGGTGGTGCTCTACTTCCTCGGAGAGACGATCAACACAATGACACTGGGCGGCTTGGCACTTGCGGTCGGTATCCTCGTCGACAACTCGACGGTCACGATCGAGAACACCTACCGTCTGCTCGATGAAGAGAAAATGCCGGTGCCAAAGGCCACGCTGCACGGCGCGGCCGAAATCGCTGTGCCGACGCTGGTTTCGACTCTGGCGATCAGTTGCGTCTTTACCTCGGTGATCTTCCTCGAGGGACCCGCAAAGTACCTGTTCACGCCGCTCGGCCTCGCCGTCGTCTTTGCGATGCTGGCTTCCTACGGCCTGTCGCGGACGCTGACGCCGATCACGATCGGCCAGATGCTGAAGGGCCAGCATAACGGCGGGTCCGCGGGGGGCGCCGGCAACGGGCTCTTTTCCCGTTTCCACGCGTCGTTCGAGCGCGGCTTCGAGCATATGCGGGAAAGCTACGTCGATCTGCTCAGGATACTGCTGACCCGCCGGGCCATTGTCCCGATCGTGGCCGCGCTCGTTCTCGCGCTTGGCGCCGTGATGTTCATCTTTGTCGGACGCGATTTCTATCCGCCAATCGATGGCGGCATGATTCAGCTCCATGTCAGGGCGCCGCCAGGCACCCGCATCGAGACAACGGAGCAGATATTCCAGGTGGTCGAGGACAAGATCCGCAAGGTCATTCCGAGCAAAGACCTCGATCTGATCGTCGACAATTTCGGGGTGCCCGCACGTGTCTACAATTGGGCTTTCGCCGACGGCACGACGATCGCGGTCAATGACGGCGTGATCATGGTGTCGCTCAAAGAGGGCCATGCGCCGACCGCAGACTATGTCCACGAATTGCGGCAGGTGCTGCCAGCGGAGTTCCCCGAAGACCTGTTTTATTTCCAGCCCGCCGATATGGCGACGCAGATTCTGAATTTCGGGCTCACGGCGCAGATCGACGTGCGCACGGTCGGATATGACCGGGCCAACAATTTGCGCATTGCCGAGGAGTTGCGCCGCCGGATCACCGCCATTCCCGGCGTTGTCGATGCGCACATACAGCAGGAGGTCTACGCTCCCGACTTCTACGTTCAAATCGATCGCGCGCGGGCTCTGCAGTTTGGGAACATGGCGAGCGATATCGGCAACAATATCGCCACGAGCCTGACCTCGTCCGAGACGGTTACGCCCAATTTCTGGACCGATCCGACGAATGGCATTCCCTACTTCATAGCGGTGCAGACGCCGCAGTACCAGATCAGCTCGCTCAATGACCTGGGCAACACCTCAGTCAGCACTCTGATCGCGTCGCCGGCAACGCAACCGCTACCGGGAGAGCTCGGCAATGTCGCGGCCTCCACGTCGGTCAGCACTAGCACCGCGCTGCCGGCGACCCTGCCGGTTCCGGGAGAGCTCAGCAATGTCGCGATCTTCACCCGCAACTCGGTGCCGGGCAGCGCCAACCAGGCCAACATCCAGCCGATCTACGAGGTCTACGCCAGCACCCAAGGCCGCGATCTCGGCAGCGTCGCGGCAGACATCGAAAAGATTACAACCGATCTCAAGAAACAGCTCGCGCCCGGCAACTCAATCCAGGTGACCGGCCAGATCGACAGCATGAACCAGGCCTTCCGCGATATGGGGATCGGCCTGCTGTTTGCTGCCGTCTTCGTTTACATGCTGATGGTTGTCAATTACCAGACCTGGGGTGACCCGTTTGTCGTGATCCTGGCGTTGCCAGCGACCTTCTGCGGTATCGTAACGATGCTCTACATCACCGGCACCACGCTCAATGTCCCCTCTCTAATGGGCGCGATCATGGCGGTCGGCGTCGCTTCGGCAAACTCGATCCTGCTCGTCACCTTTGCACGTGAGCAGCAGCTGGCAGGTTCAAGCGCATTCGATGCCGCGATTTCAGCCGGTCATACCCGCATCCGGCCAGTATTGATGACCGCGGCCGCAATGATCGTCGGCATGATCCCGATGGCGCTCGGGCTTGAACCGGGCGAGGAGCAGAACGCAGCGCTCGCGCGCGCCGTGATCGGCGGCCTGCTCTTCGCCACACCAACGACCTTACTCGTCGTGCCGTATCTGTTTGCACTACTGCGTAAGGGCAATGACGGAAAGGCGGCCCATGGGGTCTTCGAGGAGGTTCCCGAATGAACGACCTTAAGCAGCCGTCGGCATTGAAAGAACCGCCGCCGCGCCCGCTGCTTCCGGCACCCGATCGCGACATCCCGGAACCGGCGCCAGGAGAGCCCAAGGGACGGCGTGGGTACGGACGCCGACTGCTTGGGCTCGGCGTGCTCCTGCTGTTCACAGTCGCTCTCGCGCTTGGCGTGTGGCGGCATTACCAGCAGCACCGTCAGGTCGTGGCCACCACCGAGCAGCAGGTGAGCTTCGTCCCGACCGTGCACGTCGCGAACGTGAGGCAGCAGCTCGGGAGACTGCACGTGACATTGCCGGCGACGACGCTCGGCTTCGAGGCAGCAAATATCTATGCCCGCGCCAGCGGCTATGTGGCAAAACGCTATGTCGATATCGGCGATCGCGTCAAGGCCGGGCAACTCCTCGCGGAAATTACTGCACCCGAAGTCGAGGCCCAGGTCGCGCAATATCAAAACAGCCTGCAGCAGGCCCACGAGACAGCGGGCCAGAATCAGGCGCAACAGGCGTTGGCCGGCGTCACCTGGGGACGCAACTCGGTGCTCGTCAATCAGGGCTGGGTGACCAAGGAACAGGGCGACACCGATCGGTACACCTTACAGGCCCAGCAGCACGCGACGCAGGCGTCTCACTTCAATGCGGCCTCGATGCAGGCGCAGCTGAGCTATTTCAACCAGCAGAAGATCTATCAGCAGGTCGTGGCACCATTCGACGGTGTAATTACCCAGCGCAACATCGACGTCGGCAGCCTAATCACGGCTGATGCAGCCGGCGGCACGTCGATGTTTTCATTGCAGCAGAGCGATGTCATCCGGGTTTGGGTCTATGTGCCGCAGGACGACGCCTTTGGCGTCAAGCCCGGCGTCGAAGCCGTCATTCACGTACCGGCCATGCCCAACCTCACCTTCCACGGTGAAGTGGCGCGGATCGCCGATGCGTTGCAACCGGGGACGCGGACTCTGCTGACTGAGGTCGACGTACCCAATCCCGACGGTGCGCTGCAACCCGGGGTCTATTGCACTGTCGAACTGAAGATCCCGCGTACATCGCCGGCACTCATCGTGCCGGCCTCGGCGATCATCTTCAATCAGAACGGGATGCAGGTCGCGGTGGTCGAAAACGGCATAGCCCATTTGCACAAAATCGTGATCACCGCCGATTACGGCACCGAGGTCGAACTCAGCGAGGGCGTCAAGGATGGGGACGCTGTCATTTTGCAGCCTCCGGTCAATCTAACCGACGGCGACAAGGTCCAGACTATCGTCGAGCCGTCGGCACCCACGTAGCTGCCAGCATTGGTGCCGCAACCGTTTGGACCGGTCGAGAAGTCAGCCGGTAGCTTTTCGATTGGCCGCAAGCCGCGCGTCGACCGTCGTCACTGTCTGGTCGACGATTGTGTTGTGCATGCCGTATTGCGCCGCGATCGTCTGCACGAGCCGGTCGGTCCGCTCGATGTTGGTGGCACCGTTAAACAGCGCACGCGCCGCGGAGGACGGGCGCACCAAGTCGTTTGCCGCGGCGGCGTATTTTTCGAACGGCACCAGATCGTTCGGCGACGCCCCGAGCTTCTCGCATACGCCGACGACCCAATTGTAGACCGAGCGCGAGGCAGCAAGATCGCCGTGGACGGCGTCCTTGATGTCGATCGCGCGCTCGGGAGTCACGCAGCGGTAGTTGCCGGTCAGCAGCATCGCCCACTTGGCGAGCGGCACGAAGATCGAATCGTGCACCTTGAGCTTGACCGGCAGGTCGATCGCGCCATCGCCCGGATCGTAGCGCACGGCCTCGATGTCGGCCTGCATCTGGCGCAATATCGCGGTCGGGGCCTCGGCGGCAAAGCGGGCCACCTTGAAGTTGGTCGGCAAAGTGACCTGCAGCACGTTGATCTTTTCTCCGGGTGGGCGAATGGCTTGCGGGTCGGGGCTGCACAGGGTCACCAGTCCCGGATCGAAATTGTCCCACACGCTGGCGTCGGTGAAGGATGGCTTTAGCGGGTCAGTCGCCAAGTGAGGGATGCGCTTCAGATATGGCATCGGCGGAAAGTTCATGATCGACATGCACGGCACCTTGGCTTTCGCAACCGCATCCAACAGCTCGCGCACGCCGGGCGAGCGGTACTGCGGCTCCTGCATGGCGAGCGCCACGAGGTCGAAATCCTTCGGGTTGACGTCGCCCGGACCCGCTGCTTTGAGACTCCCCGGCAGCTTTCGGGAGTCGAGCTCGATCGGCTCCTTGCGGCCGCGGATCGGCAGGCGCACACGCGCACCCTCGCTGTTGAACGCCTCTATTTCGGCGGGCAGGCACACCATCGTGATCTTGTGCCCACCAAACAGTAGCTTGGTAGCCAAGAGCGAGCCGTAAGCGGCGCCAAATGTCAGCACGTTATAAGTCGCCATCTAGCCTTTTCCTCCCTCGACCGGGGTTATCCTCTCGCCGGACGATGCCGGAGGACAGCGATCTCGGCAAGTCTCCTGCGCCAATATCGCGGCGAGCCCGGCGCGGTAATCCGGATAACACAGGGTCACTCCGAGTTCGGTCTTCACCAGGCGGTTCGCGACCCGCTTGTTGTCGTCGTAAAAGCTGCGTGCCATCGCCGAGAGCCCGGCGGCTTCGAGCGGCACCAGCGGCGGCGGCGGCAGCCCCAGGAGCTCGGCGGCGTAAGCGACAACCGCCGCGGGCGGCGCAGGGTCGTCGTCACAGACGTTGTAGACCGCACCGGGCCGCGGTCGCTCCATAGAGGCGATCAGCACGCTCGCCAGATCCTCGACATGGATGCGCGAGAAGACCTGGCCGGGCTTGTCGATGCGTTTCGCCGTCCCGGCGCGCAATGCGTCGAAGGCGCTGCGGCCGCGGCCGTAGATGGCGGCCAGCCGGAAGACGTGGACCGGCACGCCGCGGTCGCGCCAGAGACCGAGCCAGCCCTCTTCGGCAGCAACCCGGCGGCGGCCGCGCTCGCCGGTCGGGTGCGGCCGAGCGGTCTCGTCGACCCAGCCGCCGCCGCGATCGCCATAGACCCCGGTCGTCGACAGACAGCCGAGCCAGCAGAGCCCCGGCATCCCTGCGATGTCGTCGCGGTGCAGCGCGAGCACCGGGTCGCCGAGGACATCGGGGGGAACCGAGACGAGGACATGGGTGACGCTCTGCAACACCGCCGCATCGATCGGCCGCTCGCGGTCGAAGAGAACGGCAGGGAAGCCCGCCTCGCGCAGCGAAGAGGCCTTCTCGGCGCCGCGGCACGTTCCGGTCACCTCCCATCCCGACGCGGCGAGACGGCGAGCCAGCGCCAGCGCGCTGTAGCCCAAGCCGAAGCAGAAGAGACGCGAGCCGGTCATGTCGGCTGCCTCGCAGGCGCAACCGCCGGTTCGGCCTCGAGGGTCTCGGCCATGCGCTGTTGCTTGAGGCGGCTCAGCGCCCAAAACCCGCAGGAGACAAGCGCGCCGACGGCGAGCGGCAGGCGCAGCCCGAAGCGCTCGCTGAGCGACCCCATCAGCACCGCGCCGATCGCCGGGCCGGCGCGAAAGATCATGCCGTAGAGCGCCATGATGCGACCGCGCATGCCGATGTCGACCGACGCCTGCAGCAGGGTCTGCGCGCCGATCCCGGTGATCGTCATCGCGGTGCCGGCGAGGAAGACGCAAGGGAGCGCGAGGGCAAACCGGTCGGTCGCCGTGAACGCGAGGATCGCCAACGAGATCACCAGCGTGTTGGCGAGGACGAGCCGGGTCAGCCCGGCGATCGCCGGCCGCAACAGCATCCAGATTGCGCCGCAGATTGCGCCGAGGCCGACCGTCGAGGTCAGCATCGACAAGCCTTCCGGGCCGCGCCCGAAGACGCTGTCGGCAAAGCCCGGAAAGAGCTCGACAAAACCGCGGGTGCCGACCGTGGTGATCGTGAACAGCAGCAACATCGGCGCGATGCCGGGATGCCGGCTGGCATAGACATAGGCCTCGGCCGAGGCCTTGAGGACGCTCTGGGTCGCGGCAACCGGCAGCGCCGGAAGCCCCCGCAAATTCGCCATCGCGATCAGAAACGCGACATAGGTCGTGGCGTTGACGACGAAGGCGGCGCCGACGCTGACCCGGGCGATGACGATCCCGGCCACCGCAGGTCCAAGGAAACGCGCGCTGTTGAAGATGATCGCGTTGATCGCCAATGCCGAGGGCAGCGCCGCGCGATCGACGAGGGTCGGGATCAGCGCCAGCCGTGACGGCTGGGCCACGGCATTGAAGATCCCGAGGAGCAGGGTCAGCGCGAACAGCAGCTCGATCGTGATCGCACCGGTATAAACCAGGACAGCGAGGAGGCTCGCCTCGATGCTGCCGGCAATCTGGGTCACCCGGATGATGCCGACGCGGTCGCGGCGGTCGGCAAGCGCGCCCGCGAGCGGGCTCAAGAAAACGACCGGAAAGAATTCGGCCATCGACATGACGCCGAGCCAGGTGCCCGAATGGGTCAGGGTCCAGGCGAGCCAACCGACCGCCACGCGTTGCATCCAGATGCCGACGAGCGAGACGGCGTTGCCGCCGGCGTAGATCCGGTAATTGCGATGAGCAAAGGCAAGGACGACGTTGCCGAGCCCATCGGGAAACAGCCGATCGCGAGCGAGAGCCAAGAAGATGCGAAACCTTGGATGGTAAAGCCAAACGTGCCCGATCGTATCGCCTGTTGCAATTCCGCGGCAACGTCGCTCTATGGTACCGGCGTCGGCTAGAGGATGCGGACAGTGGCGCATTTCGTAGATGACCGGAATGATACTTCCCGTCGCCCCGGTCTACGGGCCGGTGAGACGAAACTGCGCTCCGGTCTGCGGAGCATCTGTCTATTCATATCATTGCTCTTCGCTGTCGCGGCCGTTGCCGCCGACCCGGCAGGCTCACCAACCCGGCCGGCGGCATCTCGCAACGCCGCAGCGGACGCGGCGACCTATGACCGTTGCATCAAGCTCGCCAAGCAGGATCCCGGTGCTGCCCAGAGCCTGGCGCAGACGTGGCACGAACGGGGCGGGGCGCATCCGGCCGATCATTGCGCCGCGGTAGCCCTCGTCGGACTCAAGCAATACAAAGAGGCGGCGACCCGCCTCGAGGCGCTGGCGCAGGCCATGAAGACGGCGCCGGACGCGCTGCGCGCCGATGTGCTCGATCAGGCGGGACAGGCTTGGCTGCTCGCCGGCAATCCGGTGCGGGCTTATACCGCTGCGGGTCAGGCGGTGAGCCTGCAACCGAACGATCCCGACCTGCTCGTCGATCGCGCCGAAGCGGCGGCATCGGCGGGATACCTCGACAAGGCCGTCGCCGATCTCGACCATGTCCTGAAGGCTGACCAGGGTCGCATCGATGCGCTGATTTACCGCGCCTCGGCCAACCGCACTCTCGGCCGCCTCGATGCCGCGCTCGCCGATGCCGAGAAGGCGCTGGCGCAGACGCCGGACTCGGTGCCGGCGCTGCTCGAGCGCGGCAATATCCGGCGGCTCAAGGGCGATCTCGAGGGAGCCCGCCAGGACTGGAAACGCATCGGCCAGCTTGCGCCCGGCAGCCAAGCGGATATGGCGGCAAGGGCCAACATCGAGCATCTTCAGTGAACCGGCATAGTGCACGCCGTTCTGTGATCGCTCCAGGCCGGCGTCGTTTTCTCGCTGGCGGGCTGGCCGTACTTGGTACCGGGATGGTTCCCTCGTTGTCCTCACGTAGTCGGGCGGCGGAAACCCTCGCACTCCGCAAATTGGCGGCGCAGAGGGGACTTCTCTACGGAACCACGATCTCGGCGGCGCAGATAACTGGCGATCGTCCGTTTGTCGATCTCGTACGCCAGGAAGCCGGCCTCGTCGTTGCCGAGAACGAGATGAAATGGCAGGTCATGAACCGCGGCGCCCCCGGGGACGACGACTATGGTCCCGCCGACACCATCGCCGCCTTCGCAGCCGCAAACGACCTCGTCCTGCGCGGCCACAATCTCTTGTGGTACCACCGCACCCCGAGTTGGTTTTTCGACTTGCCCTCCCCTCAAGACCAGGAGCGCGCCGTCGTCGAGCACATCAAGCAACTGGCCGGACGATACCGCGGCAGGATCCACAGCTGGGACGTGGTCAACGAGCCGATCGAACCCAAGGACGGGCGGCCGGACGGTCTTCGCACCGCGGTGTTTCTCGAGACGCTCGGGCCTGAGTATCTCGATCTCGCCTACCGCACCGCACGGGACGCCGATCCCGGTGCCCGCCTCGTCGTCAACGAATATGATGTCGAGCTGGACGCGCCCGAACACGAAGCGCGCCGCATCGCACTGCTTCATCTGCTCGAGCAGATGCAACGGTCGGGGACACCGGTCGATGCGGTCGGCATCCAGGCCCATCTGACCGCTCTCGGCGGGCCGCCCTTTTCAGCGACGCGGCTGCGGCGCTTTCTCGCTGATGTCGCGGGCCTCGGCCTGACGATCCAGATCACCGAGCTCGACGTTACCGACGAGCACGCACCGGCCGACATAACCGTTCGTGACCGCCTGGTCGCCGAGGTCTATCGCCGCTTTCTCGACACGGCTCTCGACGAGCCGGCGGTAAAGATGGTCGTGACCTGGGGCCTGTCGGACCGCCACAGCTGGATCGTGCGCCGAGAGACCTATCAGGCGAAATGGCGCACCGACGGCGCCGCGTCGCGGCCGCTGCCGTTCGACGCCGATCTCGAACCCAAGCCGGCCTTCGATGCGATCGCTCAGGCCTTTGCGCACGCACCTCAGCGCCCCGCCGGGTGAGCCGCGGACGCCGCCCACAGAGGAAGAACGTCAGAACGCGACGCGGATACCGACGGTGCCGGCGATGGGAACAGCGGAGCTGTAGCTTCGCGGGTTGGCGGTGCCGGGAACCTGGACCATGGGAACGGACGAGGTCGGCGAGAAGGTGGCGAAGGTATAATACTTGGCGTTGAACACATTTTCGATCAGGACCGGGCGTCGATCACAAGGTAACGGGTGATTGGACGATCGGCAGAACGGGGGTTGCTGCGAGCGGCCAATTCCTGTTTGGCGACGAAGCCAACCTGACGCCGAAGACTCCGCCCTATTTCATACTGGGACTGCACACGAGCTATCAGCTGACCAAGAACCTGCAGCTGTTTCGCCGAAAAACCCCGGTATGCAGCGATGTTCCCCCGTGGCATTTTGTGCAGGCCGGACGTCGAATGGGGGGACGTGGAGCCCGATGTCGCTGCGGTCTCGCCTGATCGGTCTGATTTGCGTCGCCCTAACGGCGAGTCTCGCGCTCGGCGGCGTGATCGCGTGGGTCAATGCCTCACGCTCCGTGCGAACCGAGATGCATTCGGCCCTGATGCTCGGGCGACATACGATCGAGCAAGCGATCGAAGGGATGCAGGCTCCCCCCGACCCGTCACGTGGTCTGGATGACCTGGTTGCCTCGTTCGAGGGCAACCGCCATCTTCGTGTCCGGCTCGGCGGCGAGGCAGCCGCCGTTGCGGCGCCGGTCGTCGAACGACCGCCGTTCGGCGCGGTGCCCGGCTGGTTTGTCCGCGTCATCGGGGTCGCACCGGTCTCGGATCGCATTCCGATCGCCATCGGCGGCCGTGACTACGGGACGATCCTGATCGAGACCGACCCGCACAACGAGATCCTCGAAGTCTGGAACGAGTTCACGGACAGCCTGGTGACACCGGCGGTGTTCTGCGGCCTGACGATCCTTTTGATTTATTTGTTTATAGGCCGAGCACTGCAGCCGCTGGAAACTCTCGCCACCGCCTTGGAGCAGGTTGGCGCCGGCCATTACCAGACGCGGATCGGCGGCAGGTTGGCGCCGGAGTTGGCGCGCTTGTGCCACAGCTTCAATCGCATGACGGCGCGCCTGACGGCGACCGATGCGGAGAACCAGCGCCTGACCGAGCAGCTGCTGACCCTGCAGGAGCAGGAACGAAGCGATCTCGCCCGTGACCTCCACGACGAGGTGGCCCCGTATCTGTTCGCGATGAGCATCGACGCCGCGAACACTTCGCGTTTATTGAAGGAGGGGCGCGCAGTCGCCGCCGAGGAGCATGTCCAGTCGATCACCGAAGCGCTCCGTCACATGCAGGGGCAGGTGCGGAGCATGCTCCGCCGGCTGCGCCCGATCGGGCTCGCCGAATTCGGTTTGCGCGAAGCGATAGAAAACACGGTTGCATTCTGGCGGCGCCGCCGTCCAGAGATCTGCTGGCGGGTGTCCGTCTCGACCCGATGCGAGAGGCTTGGCGAGCTCATGGACACGACAATTTTCCGCATAGTCCAGGAGGCTCTGAGCAACGCCATTCGCCACGCCGAACCCACGTTGGTCACCGTTTCGATCGATCGCGAGGGCGACGAGACCCGGGTGGAGGTTGCAGACGACGGCGGCGGAATGCGGGAGCCAAATCGACCCGGTTTCGGACTGGTCGGGATCGGCGAGCGCGTCAGGGCGATGGGCGGTCGTCTGACGTTTTCAAACAGGCCCGGCGAGGGCTTCTCCGTGGCGGCGGTGCTCCCGTCCTCCCCCGGGCGAGAGGTAACTTCCGTCCGGGAGCAGGCGGTCGAGCCATGAAGATCCTGATCGTCGACGATCATCCGATTGTCCGCGCCGGACTGAGGCGATTGCTGGCTGCAGAACCCGAGATCGAAGTTTGCGAGGCCGCCAGCGGCCGCGAGGCGGTGAGCGCGCTTCTGCAACATCAGCTTTCGCTGGTCATCTTGGACCTGAATCTGCCCGGCATTAGCGGTCTGGAGGTACTCACGCGCCTCAAGGCTGCCGATCCCAATTCGCGTGTTCTCGTGCTCAGCATGCATGACGACGAAACCCACGTGACCCGCGCCCTGCGAGCGGGCGCAGCCGGGTACGTAACCAAAAACGCCCCGCCCGAGGAGCTGCTCGAAGCGATCCGGCGGGTCGCCGGCGGTCACACCTACATCGAGCACGACGTCGCTGCGGAGCTCGCATTCGCGAGCATCCGACCCTCGCCGGACCCGCTGAAAGACTTGTCGTCCCGGGATCTCGAAATCCTGCGCCTGCTGGCCCACGGTTGCACCCTGGCGCGGATCGCCGACACAATCGGCATCGGCTATAAGACCGTGGCGAACAGCTGCACTCGGATCAAAACCAAGCTCGGCGCCGCGGGCACAGCCGATCTGATCCGCATCGCCATCCGCTCCGGCCTCGTCGATCGCGATACCGGTCTTTCGGCAGCGCTCCCCGATGAGCCTCCGAGTTGACACGTATACACTGCGGCGAGGCTAACGCCGCGGCCCACGGCCGCAAAATCGACGAAACAACGAATTTGCCCGGTTCCTCTCCGCCTCTCCCGGCATGCTTTGAAAGAAGCGGAATGCGTTTCCCTTCGAATATACAGTCGGCTCTTTCGCCGTTTGTACAGCATCTTACCGGTCTTGCCGGTCTCACCGGCGTTGCGGACCGCGCGGAGTGCAAGTTGACAGGGCTCTACCGTCGCCTTAGTTTGCGAAGGTTAAAAATCAGAGCAAAGGAAATGGCCATGAAGTGGAAGACGCCGGTCATTATCGAGATCGCCGTAGGGCTCGAAATCAACGCTTACGCCTGCGCCGAGGTCAAATAAGCTTTCGATCTGCTGACGCCGGCGGATCCGGCGAGGCAACCCGATGGTTCATGCGGTTGTCCTCGGTTCTGCCGCCGGCGGCGGCTTTCCGCAATGGAACTCGAACGCGCCTGCTTGCCGGCGGGCGCGCGGGGGCGATGCGGCCGCCATGCCGCGGTCGCAAGCCTCGCTTGCGGTATCGGAGAACGGCAGGGACTGGTTCGTTTTGAATGCCTCGCCCGATCTGCGTCTGCAGATCGAGGCGACGCCGCACCTCCATCCGCGCGAAGGGCTGCGCTCGTCGCCGATCGCCGGGGTCGTGGTGACCGGCGGCGATGTCGACGCCATTGCCGGCCTGCTGCACTTGCGCGAGAAGCACCGCTTCACCCTCTATGCGCCTTCGCGGGTTCTTTCGATCATTGCCGCGAACCCGATTTTTGATGTGCTCGCGCCGGATTCCGTTCGGCGCGTCGGATTACCGCTAGACGAGCGGACGGAGCTCGCAGGGGCGTCGGGCCCCTCCGGGCTTGCTATCGTCGCCTTCGCCGTACCCGGCAAGATACCGCTCTACCTCGAAACGGCGGGCCAGGATCCGGGCGTGAGCGAAGAGGGCGACGCCGTTGGGCTCGAGATCATTGAGACGGCGACGGGGAAAAGCCTATTTTTTATTCCCGGTTGCGCGGGGATGAGCGCCCGGCTCCGCCAGCGCCTCTTGGGTAGCGCACTCGTCTTCTTCGACGGGACGTTATGGCGCGACGACGAGATGATCCGGCTCGGGGTCGGCAGCAAGACCGGCCGGCGCATGGGGCATATGAGCATGAGCGGCGAGGGAGGCACGATCGCCGCCTTTCGCGATCTCGGCGCGGCGCGCCGGATTTTCATTCACATCAACAATTCGAACCCGGCCCTGCTCGACAACTCGGCGGAGCGGCGCATCGCCCACGCCGCCGGATGGGAGATCGCCTATGACGGCATGGAGGTGACGCTGTGACCGGATCGCTGCTCTCCCCCGCAGAACTCGAAACGCAGCTCCACGCAATCGGCGCCGCGCGCTACCACGACCAGCATCCCTTTCATCATCTGATGCGCGATGGCAAGCTCGACCGCGGTCAGATCCAGGCTTGGGCGCTCAACCGCTATTACTATCAGGCGCGCATCCCGGCGAAGGACGCCTACCTCGTGGCACGGCTGCCAACGCCGGCACTGCGGCGAGAGTGGCGCCGGCGCATCCTCGATCACGACGGCGATGACGAGAACACCGGCGGGATCGCCCGCTGGCTCAAGCTGACCGATGGTCTCGGCCTCGATCGCGATTACGTCGTCTCGACCGCCGGCCTCCTGCCGGCCACCCGTTTCGCGGTCGACGCCTATGTCAATTTCGTGCGCGACCGGTCACTGCTGGAGGCGGTCGCCTCGTGCCTGACCGAGATGTTCTCGCCGCAGATCATCGCCGAGCGGGTCGATGGCATGCTGCGCAGCTACGACTTCATCAGCCGCGATACGCTCGCTTATTTCACGCCGCGCCTGACCCAGGCGCCGACGGATGTCGCCTTCGCGCTGGGCTATGTCAAAGAGCATGCCGACACGCCGGAGAAGCAGGCGCTCGTCCTGGATACGTTGCGTTTCAAATGCGACGTTCTGTGGTCGCAGCTCGACGCACTCTATTTCGCCTATGTTGAGCCCCGTCTCGTCCCCCCCGGCGCCTTCGTCCCCGGCAAAGCCGCACGATGAATACAGCAGCACCCCGTGTCGAAGGGGGCGCGGTCCTCCGCTTCGCGCCGCATGCGAGGTTCCGATTCGACGAGGTTCGGCAGGCGTGGATCGTGCTCGCGCCGGAGCGGGTGTTATTGCCGGACGCGCAAGCGGTCGAGATTTTGCGCCTGATCGACGGTGCGCGCGATGTCGATGCGATCATCGACGATCTCGCCGGCCGGTTCGAGGCGCCGCGCGACGTCATCGCCGGCGATGTCCTGCCGATGCTGCAGGATCTGGTGGACAAGAAGGTGCTGCGGCAGTGACCTCGCCAAAGGGCGCGAATATCGATCCGCCGCTGGCGCTGCTCGCGGAGCTCACGCATCGCTGCCCGTTGCGCTGCCCCTACTGCTCGAACCCGCTCGAACTTGCACGCGCCGGCGCAGAGCTGGACACCGAAACGTGGAGACGGGTGTTGGAGGAGGCCGCGGCGTTGGGCGTGTTGCAGGTGCATTTCTCCGGCGGCGAACCGCTGGTGCGCCGCGACCTCGTCGAGCTCGTCGGTCATGCCGCCAAGGCCGGGCTCTACGTCAACCTGATTACCTCCGGCATCCGGCTCGACGCCGAACGGCTGGCCCGGCTCGTTGCGGCCGGCCTCGAGCACGTGCAGCTCAGCCTGCAAGACTCCGATCCCGCCACCGGCGATCGCATCGCCGGTCTTGCCGGGGTGCAGCAGGCTAAGCGCGAAGTCGCCGCCCTCGTCGGGTCGACGGGACTTGCGCTGACCGTCAACGCAGTCGTCCACCGGCAAAATCTCGAACACCTCGAGGATCTCATCGATCTCGCCGTGACCCTCGGCGCCGATCGGCTCGAGGTCGCCCATGTCCAGTACTATGGCTGGGCATTAACCAACCGCGCGGCCCTGCTGCCGAGCCGGCAGCAGCTCGACAAGGCCACCGCGGCGGTCGAGGCCGCGCGCGCCCGCCTCGCCGGCCGGCTGGTCATCGACTACGTCGTGCCGGACTACTACGCGCATCGTCCGAAGAGCTGCATGGGCGGCTGGGGCCGCCGCTTCCTCAACGTCACACCCGCGGGCAAGGTATTGCCGTGCCATGCGGCGGAAACCCTGTCGGGATTGCATTTTCCGAACGTAGCCGAGTCGAGCCTCGCGGAGATCTGGTACCATTCCCCGGCCTTCGCGCGTTTCCGCGGCACAGCGTGGATGGCCGAGCCCTGCCGCTCCTGCGAGCGGCGCGAGATCGACTGGGGCGGTTGCCGCTGCCAAGCCTTCGCGCTGACCGGCGACGCCGCCCGCACCGATCCTGCCTGCGCGCTCTCACCGGATCACGCGCTGCTCGCCGCTGCTCACAGCGATGCGGAGGCAGCCGCGCCCGCCTTTATCTATCGCCAGCATTCGGCCTTGCTGCCGCGACGACCCGAGCGCTTATCGTAATCGGTGGTACCGTCCGGCCAGAGGCGCTTCAGTCCACCGCGAACACCCAGACCGAGCCGCCTTGCGGCACGTCGGGGAACTCCCACGGCCGTTCGAGATTGAGCCGCGCCTGCATGCGGGCCGCATCGACACCCCACCCCGACTGCACGGCGATATATTGCTTGCCGTCGACCTCGAAGGAAACCGGCACCCCGTTGACCCCCGAGCCGGTTCGGAATTCCCAGAGTACCTTGCCATTCGATGCGTCGAAGGCGCGGAAATAGCGGTCATTGGTGCCGCCCATGAACAGCACGCCGCCGGCCGTCGCCAGCACCGGCCCCCAGAGCTGGGAGTTGGCGAACGGGTGGCTCCAGACCTTCTGGCCGGTATCGAGGTTCCAGGCCTGCAACTCGCCGATGTGGTCGGCGCCGGGAGCGATCTAGAAGATCGCATTTTCCGGCGCTATCCCGGTGAAGCGCTGCCCCGGCGTATAGGTGACCGGACTACCGGTAAGCGCCTGACAGAGGTTCTCGTTGGCCGGGATGTACAAGAGCCGGGTCTTCGGGCTGTAGGCCGGCGGCGGCCAATCCTTGCCGCCCCACAATGACGGGCAGAATTCGGCTTTCTTGCCGGTCCCCGGCTGGCGCGCGGATCGACGTGGGCCGCCCGGTCGGGATCGAGGCTCCTGAACACGTTCTGCTTCACGAACGGCTTGGCGTCGACAAAGTTGATCTTGTCGGCCGTGCGTTCGAGCGTCCACAAATAGCCGTCGCGGGCGGCGTAGGCGAGACCCTTTACGGTCCTGCCGTCGCGCTGGTAATCGACGAGGATCGGCGGGTTGACTTCGTCCCAGTCCCATAAATTGTTCGGATGGTATTGGTGAAAGCCCTTGATCTGGCCGGTCGAGGCGTCGAGGGCGATTGTCGAGGAAGTGTAGTAATTGTCTCCCGGCCGCTGATCGCCCATCCATGGCCCGCCATTGCCGGTGCCCCAAAATGCCAGATTGGTTGCGGGATCGTAGGCTCCGCTGACCCACACCGAGCCGCCGCCGGTCTTCCACTGGTCGCCTTTGGGCCAAGTCTCGCTGCCGGGCTCGCCGGGGGCCGGCACCGTATAGGTCTTCCAGAATGGCTTGCCGGTCTCAGCGTCAAAAGCCGCGACAAAGCCGCGAACGCCGAGCTCGCCCCCCGAGCAGCCGACCATCACCTTGCCGTCGGCGACGAGTGGCGCCAACGACATGTAGTAGCCGTGCGTATAGTCCTCGACCTTGGCGTTCCAAGCTCCTTGCCGGTCTTGGCGTCGAGGGCCACGAGCACAGCATCGGCTGCAGCAAAGTAGACCTTGTCGCCGAGCAATCCGACCCCGCGGCTGGTCGGGTGGAGCAGCAGAATGTCCTCGGGGATCGGTCTCTTGAACCGCCACAGGAGGTCACCTTTTTTGGCGTCGATCGCCAACACCTGATTGCCCGGGGTGGCGACAAACATGACCCCGTTGTTGACGATCGGCGGCGCTTGATGACCTTCGACTTGACCGGTCTGGAGGGTCCATACCGGCTTGAGCCGGGCGACATTTTCGGTCGTGATCTGCGACAGCGGACTGTAGCCCCAGCTGTCGTAGGTCCGGCGGTAGAGCAGCCAATCGCTGTCTTCCGGTTGCTTGAGCCGCTCCGCGGTGACCGGCTTGTAGCTCTGCAATATCGGGGGCACCGGAGGCGGGGTGTTCGGCGTCGGCAGCGGGGGCAACGGCTGCTGGGCCGAGGCTGTTGCGGCACAAAATGCGAGCGCCAACGCGCTCGCCGCTACCGTTACGCGGAGGCTTTGTTTTTCCGACATGGCGTCTCTCCTCGGTTTTTCTGGACTACATTTGTTGGAACCCGGCTCGGCCGGTGAACGGCTTGGCCACGGCCAGCCGCCGGTCGGCGATCTTCAATGGCAGCGCCGGCAGGCGCCGCGGGGCCGGTCCGCTGACCACCTTGGCCCCTTCCATTGGATCGTACACCGAATAATGGCACGGGCATTCGAGCAGCCGGCGATCGGGGTGCCAGTTGATGACATCGCATCCGGTATGGGTGCATATCGCCGAGTAGGCCACCACACCCTCAGCCGCGTGGTCCTTGGTTTCGGGATCGAACCCCTCGGGGTCGAGACGGAGCAAAAGAACCTTATTGAGGCGCGAGCCGTTGCGCACGGTATTGGTCTGCGGATCCATTGGCCAAGCCATCATTGGCTTGCCGCCGAGCGGCAGGTCATCGGGCTTCAGCGGCTCGGGGGTGGCGGCGCCACCGACCGCAACCAAAAGATCCCCTTCCTTTGGCCGCTCGCGCGCGGCATCGGTTTGGGCCAGGGCCAAACGCGGGGCGAGAACAATGCAGAGACCTGCCTCAAGCGCCGCTCGCCGCCCGATCCGGCGGGTATTGCACTGAACTTCGCGATCCACGCCTTCCCCCGAGCATACATGTGTGGCGCCAACTGCGCGCCATCATCGGGCGAGGGACCCTCGCCCGGGGATGTTTCGTCAGATAGCGAGCTGATCGCCGATCGGCAGCCGCCGGATGCGCTTGCCGGTGGCAGCGAAGATCGCATTGCACAGCGCCGGTGCGAAGGGTGGAAGACCCGGCTCGCCAGCGCCGCTCGACGGTACATCGATCACTGTTGGGAACGATGTAGCACATGCGTGATCGGGCGGCAACTCGTCGATGCGAAGGACCTGGAAGCTGTCGAAATTGTTTTGCTGGACGCGTCCGTTCTTGAAGCTGATCTCGCCAGAGTAGCGCGAGGCTCGAGCCCCATCACAGCCGCACCTTCGATCTGCGAATGAATGCGCTCGGGATTGGCGGCAAAGCCGCAATCGATCGCAGTGTCGACGCGCGGCACCGTCAGATGGCCTTTGTCGTCCACTGCCACCTCGACAACGGTGGCGACATAGCTCAGGAAGCTGCGATGCACGGCGATGCCCTGAGCCCGTGGCGCGGCGGCAGCTTGCTGCCCCACTCCGCCTTCTCGGCGACGAGCTCGACGACGCGCTCGAGCCGCGCGGTGTCGATCGGGTAGGTCTCGAACGGATCACCGTAGTTCCAGAAATCGGTGAACTCGGGCGACAGGCGGGGATGGACGATGCGAGGCGGCCCGATCAGCGCGATGAGCATATCCTTGGGGTCGCGCCCGAGCAGCGTTGCGCGAGCTCGGCGACAAAGGACTGAATGGCGAAGGCGTGCGGGATATTGGACACCGAGCGGAACCAGGCAGATGCGCGTGTGGGCTTCGGCCTCACCGTTCTCGCAGCGGAGGTTGGGGATGTGCAAACGGCACGTCGATGAATCACCATGGCTGAGTTCGCCCGGCTGCTTCGTACTTGGGATCGGGACTTGAAGATGGCAGGAGATCGTCGGCGCGACGCTGCGATGCCGCCAGGCGATCACGCTGGCCGCTGCGCATCGAGGCCGGCATCGATGCGTTCGGCGGAGACGGTGTGATAGATAGTCGTTGCTGGAGATCGTCCTCGCGCGTCCAGATCGACCTTGACCGGTGCGCCATCCATCGCGCTTTGACAGCAGCGCTGCCTCGAGCGCGATAGTCGGGCATTGCGACTTACGGCCGAAGCCGCCGCCGAGCAACGGGACGTGGACGGTCACGTCCTCCGGTTTGAGGCCGAGCTTTTTGGCGAGCTTCAATACGCGGGTCGTTCCCGGGGCTCTGCATCGGGGCCCAGACCTCGCATTTGCCGTCGGCGATGCGCACTGTCGCGTTGAGCGGCTCCATCGGCGCATGCGGCGATGATGCGGGATGTAGTATTCTGCCGAGACGATCTTGGCGGCCGATCGGCCAGCGCCTTCTCGGCGTCGCCGTCGTTGCGTACGACCTTGCCGGGCTTGGCGCGCGGTCTCTTCGAGCTGCGCCTTGTAGGCCGCCGAGTCGTAGGACGCGCGTGAGGGCCGTCATCCCACGTGCACTTTGAGCGCGTCGCGTCCTTTGAGCGCGGCCCAGGTGTTGCGCGCGATGACCGCGACCCCGCCGAAAGGCTGGAACGCTGACGGGCGGCGGCGTGCCTTCGATGGTGACGATCTTCTCGACGCCGGGGACCTTCATCGCGGCGTCGGCGTTGAACGAGGCGAGCTTCCCGCCGATGCACCGGCGGGCGGGCGACGACGGCGTAGTTCAATGCCGGGCAGCTTGGTGTCGATGCCATAGACCGCGCGCCCGGTGGTGATGTCGAAGAGATCGACGATCGAGACATTGCCCTTGCCGAGATAGCGGAAGGCTGATGCGTCTTTGAGCTTGATCTGATCGTCGGCCGGAGTCGGCAGAGCGCTGGCTGCGGCGGCAAGCTCGCCATAGCCGAACTTGCGCCCGGAAGCTTTGTGGACGACCTCGTGGTTCTGCGCCTGAACATCGGCGACAGGCGACGCCCCAGCGCTGGGCTGCGGCGGCTTCGAGCATCTGCCGGATCGGCAGCGCCGCATTGACGCATAGGCTGAATGAAGTGACGCATGCTGCGCGAGCCGTCGGTGTTCTGATTGCCGTATTTCTGCTCGTCACCGGGCGCCTGGAGGACCTACGACAGCGCGACCAATCGGCTTCGAGCTCGTCGGCGACGATCATCGGCAGGCTGGTGCGCGAGCCGGTGCCCATCTCGGCAGCGGATGCGCGATGATCGTCACGATCCCGTCTGGGGTCGATCGCGATGAAGACATGCGGGGATCGCTGACGGACGCCGTCGAGTCATTTTGGCAGCACCGGTGGCATAAGCAGCCAGCGCGCCCCGGACGGGCAGGAACTCAGCGGCGACGACGAGACTGCCGGTGGCGAGGACGCCTTTCAGGAAGCCGCGGCGGCTGACATTCTCGATTACAGCGTGAGCGGGGGTCATGTCAGGCTCCTGTGGCAGCCGCTTTCACGGCGGCGGTGATGCGCTGATAGCAGCCGCAACGGCAGATATTGCCGCTCATAGCGTCGTTAATCTCCGCTTCGGACGGGTTCTTGGTCGTCGCGAGGAGCGCGGCGGCCTGCATGATCTGACCGGCTTGGCAATACCCGCATTGCGGGACATTGAAGGTGCGCCAAGCCTTCTGCACCGGGTGGTTCCCGTTCGGGATCGAGGCCTTCGATCGTCGTCACCGAGCGGCCACCGACATCGCTTTACGGTGGTAATGCAGGCGCGAGTGGCTTCGCCGTCGACATGGACCGTGCACGCGCCGCAGAGCGCCACGCCGCAGCCGAACTTCGTCCCAGTGAGATCGAGTTCGTCCCGAAGGTACCAGAGCAGCGGCATCGATGCATCACCATCGAACGACTGCTCCTGGCCGTTGACGCGGAGCTTGACCATTGGCGTCCTCCCGTTTGAACGTTGGCACGTATCTTCGCGCGCCCCGCGGCGCGTCCGGAAAAGATTATCGCCTCTCGGCGTTAACTCTATCTTGGAAAACTCGCCCGCGGCAAGCGGGTCACCGGCACTCCAGGTTCGCCTCGGCCTGGGCGCGGCGCAGCTCCTCGATGACGGCCTTGATTTCGGGCGGGTCGCGGAACAGGCCCACTCGTCCGCCGACCCCGCCGCCGGCCTGGAGGCTGAGAGCCGTCTCCGCCTGCTCGTAATGGGAATAGGGCATCAGCCCGGCAATCGTATCGATAGCGCATGAGCATTTCAGCAGCGCCTCACGACTGTTGCCGTTCGCCGCCATGCAGCCGATGACGTAATCGGCTCGCGTCGAGGTCGGGTAGTCGTTGTCCGCCGCGCGGGCCGGCACACAAATCACCAGCATCAGCGCCACCAAGACGCGGCCCAAACATGAATCTGCCATCTCGCCCTCCGGCGATGGTGGATCGGCCGGCCGATCGACCTAAATAACGGGATCGGCAGGCGCGTGTCCGCTGCCGGCGGCGCTGCTGTGAGTGAAAGGACCGCCGATGACCGCGCTCGTGCTCGTCTTCTGCCTCCAGTCGGCTCCCGCCTCCTGCACCGAGGAGCGGCCCATCGAGGATCTGTCACCCCTGGCTTGCCTGATCCGCGGCCAACTATATGCCGCGGAGTGGCTGACCGAACATCCGAAATGGATGCTCTCACGCTGGCGATGCGAGCACAATGTGCCGCGGCAGCAACCGACCTGAACGACCATCGCGTGTGCTCCCGTTCCACGTGCTTGTGGACGAAGCCGAAGTGGCATAGCATCGGAATAGTTAACGGATCCGCGCCGACCTCCGCGGCCTGATCCCGATATCGGCACCCGCATCCCCGCTACGGGGCGACGGGGGCAGTCCAACCACAAAAGGAGGGGAGGAGATGAAGGCGATGAGTTCATCCCGTTTCTGGGTCGTGGCGCCCGTGCTCGTTCTCTTTGGCGGCGCGGCCAGTGCCGATGACGACCTGATCAAGCTCTCGAAAGACCCCAACCAATGGGTCATGCCGAGTGGCGACTATGCCAATACGCGTTACAGCACGCTCAACCAGATCAACAAAGACAACGTCAAGAACCTGCGGCCGTTGTGGACGTTTTCGACCGGTGTGTTGCGCGGCCACGAGGGCGGACCGCTGGTCATCGGGGACGTCATGTACATCTCCACACCGTTCCCGAACAACGTCTTCGCCCTCGACCTCAACAACAATGGGCGCATTCTGTGGAAGTATGAGCCAAAGCAGGATCCGACCGTTATCGCCGTGATGTGCTGCGACACGGTCAACCGCGGCGTCGCCTATGCCGACGGCAAGATCTTCTTCAATCAGGCCGACACGACGCTCGTGGCGCTCGATGCGAAGACCGGCAAGGAGCTTTGGAGCGTCAAGAACGGCGATCCGAAAAAGGCCGAAACCGCGACGAGCGCTCCATTGGTCGTCAAGGACAAAGTGCTCGTCGGCATCAGCGGCGGCGAATACGGCGTCCAAGGGCATGTCACCGCCTACAACATCAAGGACGGATCGCGGGCGTGGCGGGCCTATTCGGAAGGACCCGATAACGAGCTCCTGTTCGACGCCAATACGACCGAGCTCGGCAAGCCGGTCGGCAAGGACTCGTCGTTGAAGACCTGGCAAGGCGACGAATGGAAGATCGGCGGCGGGGATACCTGGGGCTGGATCTCCTATGACCCGCAGCTCAACCTGATTTATTACGGATCGGGCAATCCGAGCACCTGGAACCCGGTGCAGCGGCCGGGCGACAACAAATGGTCGATGACCATCTTCGCCCGCAACCCCGATACCGGTGTCGCCAAATGGGTCTATCAGATGACGCCGCACGATCAGTGGGACTATGACGGCGTCAACGAGATGATCCTCGCTGACATCAACGTGAAGGGGCAACCGACCAAGGCGCTCGTCCACTTCGACCGCAACGGGTTCGGCTATACGCTCAACCGCGAAACCGGGGCGCTGCTGGTGGCCGAGAAGTATGATCCCAAGGTCAACTGGGCTTCCAAGGTCGACATGCAGACCGGCCGGCCGCAGGTGGTCGCCCAGTACGCGCCGGGCTCGCAGGGCGAGGACCACAACTATACCGACGTCTGCCCGGCGGCGCTGGGCTCGAAAGACCAGCAGCCGGCGGCCTTCTCGCCGAAGACCGGTCTCTTCTACGTTCCGACGAACCACGTCTGCATGGATTACGAGCCCTTCAAGGTCTCGTACACGGCCGGGCAACCCTATGTCGGCGCGACGGTGGATATGTACCCGCCGAAGGGCGACAATAACCTCGGCAACTTCATCGCCTGGGATCCGAGCACGGGCAAGATCGTGTGGTCCGATCCGGAGCCGTTCTCGGTATGGTCGGGCGCTCTGGCGACCGCGGGTGACGTCGTCTTCTACGGCACGCTCGAAGGTTACCTGAAGGCGGTCGACATGCAGACCGGCAAGGAGCTCTACCGGTTCAAGACCCCGTCTGGGATCATCGGCAACGTCAACACCTTCACCCATGGCGGCAAGCAATACGTCGCCGTGCTCTCCGGCGTCGGCGGCTGGGCCGGCATCGGCATGGCGGCGGGATTGACGGAGGCACCGGCCGCCGAGGAATGGCACCATGCGGTCAGCGGTACTACGCACACGCCGACGCAGACCGAACACGCGATCGACACGGCCGGCCTCGGCGCCGTCGGCGCCTACAAGGCGTTGGCCAACTATACGCAGCTCGGCGGTGTTCTGACGGTCTTCGGCCTCCCCGAATGACCGCCGAATAAGTCGGGCGACGACACAGGGCCGGCATCCCGCCCGTCGGGACGCCGGCCTCTTTTCTTCGGCGCCGCTCGCGGCATAAAATCTGGGAGGGTCGCGAATGAGAATATGCCCGCCGCTCTATTGCGCCGTCGCGGCGTTCTTTCTCGGAACGGGTCTCGTACTGGCGGCGGACGCCGACCAGGCGACCGAGAAGCCCTATAAGGTCGTCGATGGCAAAGTCGACAAAAAGACTTTCAATGGCTGGCGCCGCTATACCGAGTCCTGCCTGCGTTGCCACGGGCCGGACGGGGCCGGCAGCTCCTTTGGGCCGGATCTGGTGGATTCGGTCCAGCACATGACGCAGGACCAGTTCAACGAGGTCGTCGTCAACGGCCGGACCAACGTCAACGCCGCCAATACCAGTGTGATGCCGCCCTTCGGCGAGGTCGAGGACGTGGTCCTCTATCTCGACGACATCTGGGCTTATCTGAAGGCGCGCGCCGATGGCGTATTGGGACGCGGCCGACCGCCGCAGATCGGCGATTAGGATGAACGTGTGGCGTCTCTCGCGCGCGGGACTATTCGGCGCGCTCCTCGCGTGCGGCGGCGGCCCGGCCGTTGCGCAAACCGGCGAGCTCGTCGACCGCAGCGTGCTCGAGGTCTGCGCCGATCCCAATAATCTTCCGTTCTCGGATGAAAAAAAGGAGGGGTTCGAGAACAAGATCGCCGATCTGATCGGGGCCGAGCTCGGCCGCCCGGTCGATTACGTGTGGTTCCCGCAGGTCGTCGGCTTCGTGCGCAATACGCTGCGGGCAAATCGCTGCGATCTGGTAATGGGCACGGTCGCGGGCGATGAGATCATGCAAACGACGAACCCTTATTATTTTACCACCTATGTGATCCTGTGGCGTTCGGACAAGGAGTTCGCCTTCGCGGGTCTGGACGATCCGCGCCTGAAGACCTTGCGCCTCGGGGTGGTTGCCGGTACGCCGCCTTCCGATCTCCTGGTGCGCTACGATTTGATGTCCCACACCAAGCCCTACGCCCTAAGCGTCGACACGCGCTTCGAATCCCCTCCCCGTGAGATGGTCCAGGATGTGGTTGCCGGCACGATCGATGTCGGTTTCCTGTGGGGACCGATCGCCGGCTATTACCGCAAGCGCGACGCGCTTCCGCTGACCTTGGTGCCTCTCAAGAGCGAGCCCGGTGCGCCACGCATGGCCTACCATATTGCGATGGGTGTGCGCGCCAATGAGCCCGAATGGCGCCGCGGCATAAATGCCGCCATTCTCAAGCGCCAGGCGGAAATCACGGCGATCCTGCGCGACTACGGCGTTCCGCTCCTCAACGAGCAGGGCGATCTCGCCAGTCCCTAACCGAGCAGCCCGGATGGCTAGATTGTTCAACTTCATCTGGGCGCCGACCTGACCGGCGCCGATTTGACCGACGCCGATATGACCGAAGCCGATCTCGGCCGCGCGGTGCTGACGAATGTTCGCGGTCTGGAAACGGTAAAAGGACTAAGCCCAGCGCGACGGCAGTAGCTGCCCCCTCACGGCTGAGCGGCGCTTTGCAGCGAACGCGCCCAGGCGCCGAGCCGCGCATCGAGCGCCACCGGCGCCTCGCAGGCATAGCGGATCGTGCGCTGGACTTCCTCGAAATTGCGCGCGGTGAAATCATGCCGCTGCTGCAGATCCTCGCGCTGGGCGGCGGCTTCGCCGCCTGCGTCGGCCGGGATTGACCGCAGCTCGTCCGCGAATCCTGCTACGAGCTCGGCAAGTTCCCGCTGGCGTCGGCCGATTTGTTTGAGCTTTTCGATCAAATCGGCGCGCTCCCTATCCGTCTCTTCGACAAGCCCGCGGAAAACCAGGGCGAGACGGTGCGGCCGATCGCCCGATACCGTTCGCGCAAAGGACGAGATCTCGGCCAACCCGTCTTGCGTGCTGACCCGCCGGGGAGCGAGATTTCGAACGAGCTCGGCGACTTCCGGATCGGCCTGCCAATCCCCCTGCATATCGAGCGTCCCGTTCCAATACGACGCCGCCGCCAACTTCGGGACCAGCCGCTGCTGGCAGGGCCAATCGGGATCTTCGGCGCCCTGCGGCGCGGACTGAGCCGGTGTGGCTGCGGCAACTGCCGCGACCAATATCCATCCAAGGGTGCGACGGATGATGGGATCACTCCGCGGCGCGCCGCTGCATCAGCCCCTTTGCCGGATCGTAGCCATAGACCGCGAGGGTCAGAAAGACTGCCGTCGATGCAATGAGGACGACGGCCGAGACCGGCTCGAGCTGAGCATAGAGCGCAAAGCGGATCAGCTCGACGGCATGGGTGAAGGGATTGGCCTGACAGACGTAATAGAGCGGCAGGCTCGCCTCCTTGACATGCCATAGCGGATAGAGCGCCGAGGATGCGAAGAACATCGGAAAGATGACAAAGTTCATCACGCTGGCGAAGTTTTCCAGCTGCCGGATCGCCGAGGAGAGCAGCAATCCGAGCGCGCCCATCATCAGACCGGACAGGACGAGCGCCGGGAGTACCGTGATGTAGCCGTACCACGGCGGCTCAATGTCCCAGATCAAGGCGATCGCCAGAAAGGCATAGGCTTGCAGCACCGAGAGGACGCACCCGGCGAGAAGCTTCGCGGTCAGCAGGAACCAGCGGGGCAGCGGGCTGACCATCAGGATCCGCATGCTCCCCATTTCGCGGTCGTAGACCATCGACAGCGAGATCAGCATCCCGTTGAACAGCAGGATCATCGCGATCAGGCCGGGGGCGATATAGACCTCGTACGGAATGTAGGTCTCGTAAGGCGGGATGATCGACACGCCCAGCACGAAATGGAACCCGGTCGCGAAGATCGCGAGCCAGACGAGCGGCCGCACCAAGGCCGAAAAGAAACGGCCGCGCTGGTTCAGAAAGCGCCGCCATTCGCGGGCTGTGATCCCAGCAAAACAGCGTAGGTAATGGATCGGCTTCATGCCGCCTCGCGCTCCTGCACCAGGGTTTCGAACGCGGCACGCATCGTGGGGGTCCGAGTGTCTCCGAGCAGCTTCGTGGCCGCGCCGACGGCCCGCACTTCGCCCTTGTGCAACACGACCACCTGCGCACCTTCGCCGACCTCGTCGATCAGATGCGTGGCCCAGAGAGCCGCGATGCCTTCCTCGCGGCAGAGCCGGCGCGTGTGATCGAGCATGAATTGGCGGCTGGCGATATCGAGCCCGACCGTCGGTTCGTCGAGCAGCAATAGGCGTGGGCGGTGCAATAGACAGCGGGCGATCTCGACGCGGCGTCGCTGGCCGCCACTAAGCTGGCGCACCTTGTCGCGGCGCTGGTCGGCGAGCCCGACCCGCTCGATCTCGGCAGCACCGCGCTCCGCGGCGTCCCGATGCGAAAGGCCGTGCAACGAAGCGTGGTAGAAGAGGTTCTGCTCGACCGTGAGGTCGAGATCGAGGGTCGGCTGCTGGAACACGACACCGATCCGTCGCAGGCACTCCGACGCCCGCTCGCGAATGTCCATGCCAAAGATCCGGATGACCCCCTCGCGTTGGACATAGAGCCGGGTGGCGAGCGAAAAGAGCGTCGTCTTCCCGGCACCGTTCAGGCCTAGCAAGACCGTGAAATCGCCGGCCGTCACCGAGAACGAGACTTCACTCAACACGCGGCGCGGCCCGAAGGCGTGCCCGAGCCCCTCGATGGAGAGTGCCGGAACGTCGGTCATGAGAGGCTCACGGGCGGGAGACCACACCCCACGGCGACTGGCCGACAGGCACGGATTTGATCACCTTGAGAGAACCGACATCGATCACCGAGATGTCGTTGCTGACCCCGTTCGTCGTGTAGACCCGACTCTGATCCGGATTGAACGCCAGGCTCCATACCCGTTGGCCGACCAGCAGGTAGCGTAAGACCTCATAACTCTGCGCGTCCACCACGGCAACGCGGTTGGCCGGTCCGAGTGCGACGAAGGCGAGCTTGCGGTCGCGAGTAATCGCGATCCCGACCGGCTGAATTGCCTCGGTCGGCACCCCGGGAACGGCGAAAGTGATGCGTTTGACGATCTCGCGCTTGGCGGCGTCGATGACGCTGACTGACCCGCCGATTTCGGCCGAAACCCAGAACTGCGCGCCGTCGGCGGTCCACACCGCCCGGCGCGGGCGGCTGTCGACGAGGATGTTGGCGACGACCTCGCGCTTGGCCGTGTCGATGACGTGCGCCATGTTCGTCGTTTCGGAGGTGTTGACGAGGTATTTCCCGTCGGGGCTGATGCCCATCCCCTCCGGCTCCACGCCGACCGGGATCTCGGTGACGACCTCGCCACGATCGATGTCGACGAGGGTGACGAGGTTGTCGTCTTCGTTGGCGACATAGAGCAGCTTGCCGGTCGGATCGAGCGCGAAGAACTCGGGGTCGGCGCCGCTCGGCAGAGTGCGGACGACCTTGTCAGCCGCGAGATCGAGGACCTCGATGTGATCGCTGTCGCTGGCGCAAATGTAGAGCGACTTTTCGTCCTTCGAGAGCACGATGCCGCGAGGGCGCTGACCGACCGGGATCGTCTTTACGGCGTGAGGCTCGCGCCGTCGACGACGGCGATCGTGTTGTCCTTCTCGTTCGACACATAGATCGTATCGGCCGCGGCACCCGTGACCGCGAAGCGGAGCAGGACGAGGGCCGTGACGCCCCATAACGCAGGGCTCACCCCATTCGACATTTCGTCTCCGGCTTGTCGATGCCGAGCGTGTCGAGTTCGGAGAACTGGTGCAGGAACCCCGGTTGCGGCGACACCGAGACGAGCGAGCGCGCATCGGCGAGCAGGATCGGCTGGCGCAGCTGACCGTCCCAGGATCGGAAACTGAGGCGGGCGCCCTTGTACGCGGCAAGCTCGAAACTGTCGCCGCGTAGATAGGCCGAGATGGCGGCGGGGTCGGTCGATTTCGACCGCGTCGCCGCTTCGCCGATCGCCCGCACCGCCATCCAGGCAGCGTAATCCCTGTCGGTCATCCAGCGTTTGGCCTGGTGCAGAAAGCGATCCTGGAGCTGGGTGGCGCCCCATTGCTCATGCGGTCGTGCCCAAGCGCTCGGCACCAGGCCCTGGGTTCCGGCGACGGGTCGTGGATCGAAGGTACGATAGGAGAGGTCGTCGCCGAACTCGTCCTCCTCATCGGCGACGACCAGCACGTCGTAGCTGATCCCCTGCGTAAAGCGGGCAACTTCGGCCTGGATCGCGAAATGGCCGGTATCGGTCCGCCGCGCTCCCGGGACGAAAGTCCAGGGCTTCTCCTTGACGATGTGGGCCTGGAACTTCTGCGCGGCATGGCGGATGTCGCCCGCGAACTCGCGGTCACCTTCGCCGTGGCCGACGACCAGCAAGAGGTCGGGCCAGCGTTTGGCGACGAGATACTGGACGAGCGCGTCGGCGAGCATCGCCCGGCTCGGCAGCAAATGGAGGATGTTGGCGCGGCAATCCTCGGCGCGCAGCCGATCTTCCGCCGCGCCGGTGTTGAAAATCGTAGCCGCGGCCGCCTCGGGAAGGCTTGCGACCGACAGCAGCTCCGGCGCGCCGAGATCCGTCACGACCAAACGGATGCCCTTCGCCGTGAGGTCGTGGAAGGCTGCGGCAATATCGCCGTCCTCCGGGGCAACGCTTTCGACGAGTTCGAAGGACTGGCCGGTAAAATGCCCGGTCGTATTGTTATCGGCGATGCCGAGCCGCGCGCCTTGTATTCCTTCATCCTCCGGCGGCTGATCGAGGTAGGAGAGCGGCAGGGTCCGCTTGACCGCCTGTGACAGCCAGCCGATCTGCACCGTTTGCCCGTCGGCGTAGACGCTGCTGTACGGCGTAGCGGTTACAGCGATTACTACCGCTAACAACAGCCACACCATGCTGCCCCTCACCCTCCCGCTGCGCGGGTCCCTCCCTCTCCCCGCAAGCGGGGAGAGGGCTGGGGTGAGGGGCAGGTTGCGGTGATGTCCGCCGGGGCGAAACTCATTTCAGCGTCTCGAGATAGGCGATCACGTCGTCGCGCTCCGCCTTATCCTTGATCCCGGGGAAGATCATCTTGGTACCCGGCACCGTCGCTCGCGGGTCGGCAAGATAGGTGTCGAGGGTCTGCTCGTCCCAGGTATGATCGAACTTCTTCATCGCCTCGGAGTAACTATAGTTGTCGAGGCTAGCCGATTTACGGCCGACAACGCCGAACAGGCTCGGTCCGATCTTGTTCTTCCCGGCCTCGGTAGTATGGCACAGCGCGCATTTCTTGAACGCCGTCTTGCCGGCTTCGACGTCGGCCGCCATGCTGCGACCGGCAACGATCGCGAGCAGAGCGCCGACGGCCAGGGTCAGGCTCGGGAACCGCATTCTTCCTCCAACGAAAGGCCGGCTGCCTGACCATCGATAGCCGTTGACCATATTCTCCGCAACATTCCCGGCTCTTGTCGGGAGAAGGCCAAATGCGATAAGCCTGGGCAGCCCCGCTCGCGTCAACCCAAAGGGAGGAGACAGTCGTGGAGACCCGCGCTGCTGTCGCTCACAAGGCCGGAGAGCCGCTGACAATTGAGACCGTCCAGCTCGAGGGCCCAAAAGACGGGGAGGTTCTGGTCGAGATCAAAGCGACCGGGATCTGTCATACCGACGAGTTCACCTTGTCGGGCGCCGACCCGGAAGGACTCTTCCCGGCGATCCTCGGGCACGAGGGTGCCGGCGTCGTCGTCGATGTCGGGCGTAGCGTGACGAGTGTGGCGAAGGGGGATCACGTGATCCCGCTCTACACGCCCGAATGCCGCCAGTGCGAATATTGTCTATCGGGCAAGACCAATCTGTGCGTAGCGATCCGCGCGACGCAAGGCCAGGGCGTGATGCCCGACGGCACCAGCCGTTTCTCGCGCGGCGGCGACAAGATCCATCATTACATGGGCACTTCGACGTTCTCCAACTTCACGGTGCTACCCGAGATCGCCGTGGCGAAGATCCGCGAGGACGCGCCTTTCGACAAGGTCTGCTACATCGGCTGCGGCGTCACCACCGGCATCGGCGCCGTGATCAACACCGCCAAGGTGGAGCCCGGCGCCAATGTCGTCATCTTCGGCCTCGGCGGGATCGGCCTCAACGTGATCCAGGGCTGCCGCATGGTCGGCGCCGACATGATCGTCGGGGTCGACATCAATCCGAAGCGCGAAGCGCTCGCCAGAAAGTTCGGGCTGACCCATTTCGTCAACCCGACGGAGGTCGAGGGCGACATCGTTCCGTATTTGGTGAACCTGACCAAGGGCGGCGCCGATTACAGCTTCGAATGCATCGGCAATGTCAGGACGATGCGGCAGGCGCTCGAATGCAGCCACCGGGGGTGGGGTGTCAGTGTCATCATCGGTGTCGCGGGGGCGGGTCAGGAGATCTCCACTCGCCCGTTCCAGCTGGTCACCGGGCGGGTCTGGAAGGGAACTGCATTCGGCGGCGCCAAAGGACGCACCGATGTGCCAAAGATCGTCGACTGGTACATGGAGAGGAAGGTCAATATCGACGATCTGATCACCCACCAGCTTCCCCTGGCGGAGATCAACAAGGGTTTCGACCTGATGCGCGCTGGCAAGTTGATCCGCAGCGTCGTCGTCTATTGAGCCCGACGTGCCTGGGATGGCCCCTGTAGCGGGCCGCACGAGGGTCTGAGTTCCTGACGTTTCGCAGCCTCTATTTAGCTCTAGCTCTCGTTGGGCTGGTCGGTGGGGCGGCGGCAGCGGAGCCGACGATCCGGGTCGGGTCGCTCCGTTACGGGACCTTAAGCTGGGTGCTGTTCAACCGGCGCGCAGCAATTTCAGCACCCGGTCGAGCTGCTCGAGGCTCGCGTAGTGAAGGGTCAGCGACCCGCCGCGCTTCTTGGCTTCAAGGGCGACGCGCAACCCGAGGCGCGCGGTGAGTTCGCGTTCGAGCGCGACCGTGTCGGCATCATGGATGCGTCGTCGCGCCGCGCGCGGTGCCGCGGCGCGGCGTTGGACAAGCCGCTCGGTGGCGCGAACGTTGAGCCCGCGGCGCACGACTTCCGCGGCGAGTGCGGCCGGGTCCGCCGCGGCGAGCAGCGCCCGCGCGTGTCCGGCGGTGAGTTCGCCCTCGTCGAGCCGGCGGCGCACCGGCGCCGGCAACGACAACAGACGCACCGTGTTCGCTACATGGCTGCGGCTCTTGCCAAGGGCGTCGGCAAGGCTCGCCTGCGTGCGCCCCAATTCGTCGATCAGCCGGCGGTAGGCCTCCGCCTCTTCCAGCGGCGAGAGATCCTCGCGCTGCAAATTCTCGATCAGCGCGATTTCCAGTGCCTCGGAATCGCTGATCTGACGAATGATGATCGGGACCGCGTGCAATCCGACGCGCTGTGCAGCCCGCCACCGGCGCTCGCCGGCGATCAGCTCGAAATCGGTTTCCCCCGCGTCGACTGCCCGCACCAGCAAGGGCTGGAGGATGCCCTTCTCGCGGATCGACTGGGCGAGCCCTTCGAGCTCGGCCTCGGCAAACCGCCGCCGCGGCTGCATCGCTCCAGGACGGATCCGCTCGATCGGCACGAGACGCTGCGAGGCCGCGGCGGCGGACGCGACGCCCTCCGCCTCGCCGAACAACGCCGCCAGACCGCGGCCGAGCTGACGTCGCGACGCCCGCTCGCTCATTGCGCAGTGGTTCCGCTGCGGCGCAACACCTCGGCGGCAAGCCGGATGTAGGCCTGCGAGCCGGCGCAGCCGTGGTCATAGATCAGCACCGGTTTGCCGTGCGACGGCGCCTCGGCGATCCGCACATTGCGCGGGATCATCGTGTCGAAGACCTTGGCGCCGAAATGGCCCCGCACATCCGCGGCAACTAAGTCGCAGAGGTTGTTGCGCTGGTCGTACATCGTCAACACGACGCCCTGCAGCTCCAGCCGTGGGTTGAGCGCACGCTGAACTCGTTCAACCGTCCGCATCAGCTGGCTCAACCCTTCGAGCGCATAGAATTCGCATTGCAACGGCACCAGCACCAAATCGGCGGCAACCAGTGCATTGATGGTCAGTAGGTTCAGTGACGGCGGACAGTCAATCAGCACCTCGTCATAGTCGCCGACCCGGCTGCGGATCGCTCGGCTCAACAAAAACTCGCGGCGCTCGCGCGCGATGAATTCAAGGTCGGCGCCCGCCAGATCCTGCGACGCCGGGACGATGCAGAGGCGGGGAATATCCGTCGCCACGACGGCGGTTTCGAGCTCGGCCTCGCCCAGAATCAGCTCATAGCTCGTCGACGCCCGGGCCCGGCGCTCGATGCCGAGCCCGGTGCTGGCGTTGCCCTGCGCGTCGAGGTCGATGACGAGGACGCGACGACCGGCCGCCGCCAGCGCGGTTGCCAGGTTGATCGCGGTCGTCGTCTTGCCGACGCCGCCCTTCTGGTTGGCGACCGCGACGATGCGGGCGCGGCGCGTGACGGCCACGGCACGCGGCCGGGCCTCAACCGTGGCGAGGCTCACGGGCTACCTGGTGCAAGCGAAGAACGACCCCCCGCGGATCAGAACGGCTCTGGCAAAGCGACGCGGTCATTGTCCAGTCTTTGCGGGCGAGGGTCAATTCCTCCTCGACCCGTTCGCCCTTGAGAAACAGGCAGACGCCGCCGGGAGCGAGAAACGGCTCGGCAAGCCGGAGCAACCGGTCGAGCGGGGCGCAGGCGCGGGCGGTCACGACATCGACCGGGTGCGGCGGCACCGCCTGAATGCGGCACGGGCGAATCGTCACGTCGACTTCGGTCAATCGCGCGGCCTCGCGCAGGAAGGCGGATTTGCGCGAATCGGCCTCCACCAGCTCGACACAAGGCACGCCGAGAATTGCCAGAATGAGCCCCGGCAGGCCGGCGCCGCTGCCCAGATCGATCAGATTACGCGCCCGCTCGGCCACAAATGGCCAAAGCTGCGCCGAATTGAGGATGTGGCGCCGCCACAGATCAGCGATCGTGTCGCGGCCGACGAGATTGATCCGCGTCGACCACCGGGTCAGCAGTGCCGCATAGGTTTCGAGACGCGCCAGTGTTTCACGTGAAACAGGAAAGATCTCCGCAAAGCCCTCCGGGCCGAGGGGAGAAGTCACACCGCCGGGACGCCCCCTCCCATTCCCTCCCCCGCGAGCGGCCTTGTGGGAAATCTCCATTCCTGCACGAAACATCCGAACCCTGATCGAGAAATGACACCACTCGCGGCCTATGCCAGCAACCGCATCAATCGCCCGCCGACGATCAGCCCCGTTACGGGTGCCAAAACGGTCTTCACGCTCGTTTGGGAACGCGCGTCATGAAGGATGAGATCGGCCTCAAGATCACCTTCTTCTTCTGAGCAACGGCTTGTCGAGCGTCATGCGACGACCACCGAGAAGTGACCTATGCGCTCGGAAAGGTCAATTGGCGGTCGGGATAACGTCTGCATATCTGTCCCAATGTCCCACGATTTCTTCGACGATGATGCTGCCCACGCGATAGGCTGCGGCGAGTGCGGGCATATAGGCTGGCATTCCCTCGCGCCTCATAGCGGCAATGTGCTCGACCGCGCTGCGACCTGGATATGGCATCTGAAAGTTGCTGCCTGTCCGTAGCACCATGAGCCGCCGTATATCGGCCCGGCCTGCGTTGCCAAGGAAGGTCAAAGCTTGCGCGATTCCGGTATCCTCCATCGCGGTCATCACGAACCGCCCCTTGCCAGCCGTCCAGTAAGCAGTCCACGCGCTCAAATGTTTGTTGAATAACGGCCCGCTATGCCGTGTTGAGCCGGAAACATCGTCGCCACGCATCACAACGGGGGGCATCTGCGCTGCTGGATAGCCTGCATACAGGGCACGCGCATTTCGCATTGCCTCGGTGTCATCGACTTCGATATTTCGGGTCAGGTCATAGGCCCAAGCGACGAGTCCGGGATCGAGATGATAAACTGGCCCGCCGATCTCGGCATCGACCGGCTCCTCGTAAGGCGCAGTCTTGCCCAGTGGGATCAGCCCGGTGGGCCAGGCAGCGGGAATCTCACGCGCGTCAATCTCGAAGGCGAGGTCGCCGTCAACCACCCACTCGGCCCAAGCGGCAGAGCCGAGAGACGCCTCGTTCGGATTGACGCCCGCGATTCCAGCTACGAGCCAATATGCTTTGGTCAGATCGAGACGCGGGTCCATGCCTAGTGCCATAATGGAAGCTGTGGCGCGTGCGGTGCCTACGCCGGTGACGATGCCAAGCACCCGTTTGTCGGGGTTGTAGCGCAAATCCCGGAAGCCCTGCGGGAATGGAATCTTCTCGGGCAAAGGCAGTTGCTCAACCCAGGTCTGAAATTCACCCGGTCGGTCTCCGGTGTCCTCGCCGATCTCGAACATCGTGACGACTACGACCCTGATCGATATGCACCGATCCGCATCGGTTGAGCTTGCCGCCAGTAGATCGGAATTTGTGAGGCCGACGATCATAGCTCCTCTCGCCCTGAAATGGCATCATGAGCCACGGTGGGTCAATCCAGAATAGCGCCTTCTAAAAGCCTGGGTAATGCATCTAAGAGCCGTTCTGGGGCGATGCTGGCAGGTCCCACTAAAGTGCACGTATCAGGGGACGCCAATTCCAAATAGAGGATCGGCGACGTTGGTTGCTAAGGATGTTGATAGCAAGATAATCACTCCGTTGGCCGGTGCCTCATATTTACCGATCAGTTCACCGAAGTAATCCTTTACCTCGCCCACAACCTGCCCCTTCTTTACGGTGTCGCCGCTTTTGACCCATGGATACCAACAGCCCCGGTGTTCAGACCTGATCCACGGATAGTCTCGAAAATCAACGCGATCACCGACCGGCGGAGGGTTACCTGACAAAATACGAAACATCTGCGCCACGTACCGGCATCCCCGAACGAGAATCTGCACACTCTCCTCATCCATCTGGCCGCATTGCCCAGCCTCGGCAACGATGCAGGGAATGTCCAGACTGGCGGCCATCTTGAACGTGGTTCCCGGCAAATTCCGGGGGTGAATTATGTGCTTGATGCCAAAGATTTCCGACATGGCCTTGGCGCGCCGCTGCACGTCGGCCTTCCCTTCCTCGATATAGCCTGCGACGGGCACCAGGGCTTCATGGATGTCGCCGCCATGCATATCGATCCAGGCATCGACCAAGGGGCGGGCTTGTTCATCATGGCCCTGTTCGTCTGTCCCTTGGTGCCCGATGACACTCGTCATTACCGTATGGGCAATTCTCTCGGAAACGGTCCCCAACGCGCGACCGGGAAATTGGCGGTTGACGTTCTTTCCGTCCGCTGGATGGAGATATTGCAGGCGCGCGTGAAAGGCGTCCGGACTGACGATGGGCATTAAAATAACAGTTCCCGAAACCTCAGAAGGGTTAAGGTCTTTGGCAAGTCGGATGGCTGCCTCAATGCTTGGATACTCTCCTCCGTGAATGCCTGCCGTAATCAGAAGCGTTGGACCGTCCGCAACACCATTGACGATCGTTACAGGGATGCCGGTCTCGGTGCCGGGCACTGCGAGTGCACCGGTGGCTTTCTGACCGGGCCCTGCTTCTACGTTACCGACGACTTTAAGTTGGGTGCTCATCGAGCCGGCCTTCCTGATTGGAGTTTGCAGGCTCATCGGCTCTGACGAGAAAACACAAACCAAGCGATTTCCTCAGTTACAGGGTCATTCTGATTGATCGTATCGCCTGGAGAGCGCAGTGCCGCCATCCCCTGCTCAAAATCCTCGTCCGACAATCGTGCCAAGAACGAGTTCGGCTCGTAGGGAGGACTTCTCGACGAAACTCTGCCAGTCCGGCGCGACAACCTGCGTGACTATCTTATGGACGACCGGTGCAAATCCGCCCGCGACGAACACCCTCTCAATGTCTCGCCCGGGCGGCAGTTCGGACTCGATCAGCAAGTCCAATCGCGGAAAGAAGTGTCGGTGCGGAAAGTCAGTCTCCCGAGTGCCATTGCGAATGCAGACAAGGCCGTTCTGAAGCAACACCCGGCGACACTCCAGCGCGGTCATACGCGGATCGTTCAGATGATGATAGACGTTCGACATGAATACGAGATCAGCGCAATCATCACCGAGCGGTATGACCTCCGCCGGCCCTCGCCGGTAGCTAACCCTTCCGGTGGACAGCTTGCGACGAGCTTGATCTATCATCTTCTCTGACGGATCGATGCCTACGACCTCAACATTGAAACGCGCGGCCAGCATTTCGGAGAACCGGCCAGTGCCGCAGCCGAGATCAATGATTAGCGACGTTTCGCCTTGCGCGATATGAGCCGAGAGCAAGTCCTGCCATAGTCGAGCCGTTTGTGGTGCGAGAGCGCGAGCCTTGTCATAGGACGCGGCGATCTCGGTCATGTCGTAGTCCATCGCTTGCCCCCTCGTTGGGACATTGCCAATCCGCTGCCCGCGAGCGGGGGAGGGTTAGGGTGGGGGCTGTCGGCACGACGCTTCACATGCTTCAGCAAGGCGACCAATGCCGCCGGCGTCACCCCGGAGATGCGGGCAGCGGCGCCGAGCGTTGCCGGCCGCGCCAGGGCGAGCTTGTCGCGGATTTCGCGCGAGAGGCTGCCGACCCCAGCGTAATCAAGGTCCGGCGGCAGGAGCAGCGCCTCGTCGCGCCGGTACGAGGCGATGTCACGCTCCTGCCGCTCGAGATAGCCGGCATAACGCGCGTCGATCTCGAGCTGCTCGGCGATCACCGGTGTCAGCGTTCGGAGCTCCGGCCAGACAGCCGCGAGCCGCGCGAGGTCGATCCCAGGGTAGGCGAGGAGGTGCGCCGCGCTGCGGGTAACGCCGTCCTCGTTGACCGCGATGCCGTGGCGCCGCAACGCCGGCGGCGACATGCGCAGCGCCGCGAGAGATTGCCGGGCCCGGGTCAGCGCCGTCACCTTCGCCGCAAAACGCCGGCCTCGCGCGGCACCGACGCAGCCGAGGCGCAGCCCAATCGGCGTCAGCCGCTGATCGGCGTTGTCGGCCCGCAGCACCAGCCGATACTCGGCGCGCGAGGTGAACATGCGGTAGGGCTCGCTGATGCCGCGCGTGACCAGGTCGTCGATCAGCACGCCGATATAAGCGTCGGCGCGGTCGAGCACGAGCGGCTCCCCACCCGAGGCCGCGAGGGCGGCGTTGAGGCCGGCGAGGAGACCCTGCGCCGCCGCCTCCTCGTAGCCCGTCGTGCCGTTGATCTGACCGGCGAGGTAGAGACCGGGAACCCGCCGCGTCTCCAAGCTCGGATGAAGCTCGCGCGGATCGACGAAGTCGTATTCGATGGCGTAGCCGGGCCGCCGCATCGCAGCCCGTTCGAGGCCGGGGATGGTCGTCAGCAAAGCCTGCTGCACGTCGCGCGGCAGCGAGGTCGAGATGCCGTTCGGGTAGATCGTGTCGTCGTCGAGCCCTTCCGGCTCGAGGAAGATCTGGTGCCGCTCGCGCTCGGCAAAGCGCACGACCTTGTCCTCGATCGACGGACAATAACGCGGGCCAATGCCGGCGATCTGCCCCGAATACATCGGCGAGCGGCTGAGGTTGGCGCGTATGACGGCGTGCGTCGCCGGGGTCGTCGTCGTGATGTGGCAGGCGACCTGCGGTGTCGTGATGCGGTCGGTCACGAAGGAAAACGGCGGCGGCGGATCGTCGCCCGGCTGGATTTCGAGCCCGGCCCAGTCGATCGTCCGCCCGTCGAGGCGCGGCGGCGTTCCGGTCTTCAGCCGGCCGAGCGCAAAACCGCAGCGCGCCAAGGTCTGCGACAGACCGAGCGACGGCTGCTCGCCGACCCTCCCCGCCGGGATCTTTTCTTCGCCGAGGTGAATGAGGCCATTGAGGAAGGTGCCGGTCGTCAGCACCACGCGCCCGGTCGTGCAATGCCGGCCGTCGCCGAGCAGGACTCCGGAGACCCGTCCGTCCGCATCGAGCAGCAGATCCTCGGCCGCGCCCTCGCCGATTTCCAGTCCAGCGGTCTCCGCCAGCAGTTCGCCGACCGCGCGGCGATAGAGCTTGCGGTCGGCCTGGGCGCGCGGCCCGCGCACCGCCGCTCCCTTGCTGCGGTTGAGGATGCGGAACTGGATGCCCGCCCGGTCGATCGCCCGGCCCATGACGCCATCGAGCGCGTCGATCTCGCGCACGAGATGCCCTTTGCCGAGCCCGCCGATCGCCGGGTTGCACGACATCTCGCCGATCGTCGCCCGCTTGTGGGTCAGGAGCAGCGTCTTGGCGCCGAGCCGTGCCGCCGCCGCCGCCGCCTCGCAGCCGGCATGCCCGCCGCCGACCACGACGACATCGTAGGTTCCGAACTGGTCAGTCACGACTGGACCTCCGAGGGGACCCCGCCCTTCAGTTCGGATAGACGATCGTCCGCAGCATGACGCGGCGCTCCTCGGGGTGATAATCGCCGGCACCGCGGTGCATCGTCGCGCGTTCGTCCCACATCAGCACGTCGCCAACGCGCCAGGAATGGTAATAGACGAAGCGCTCCTGGGTCGCGTGACGGGCGAGCTCCTCGATCAGACCCCACGCCTCTTCCCGGTCCATCCCGACAAAGCCGTGGGTGTGCATCGGGTTGACAAAGAGGATCGGGCGGCCGGTGACGGGGTGGGTGATGACCGCCGGGCGCTGCTGCTCGACATAATCCTTATCGGTCATGTTCTTGGCCTCGTCTGGGCTGTAGAGCCGCGTACCGGCCGGTCCGTCGGTCCGGCCGTGCAATCCGACGAGGCCGGCGAGACGCTCTTTTGTCGCCTCCGGCAATGCGTCGTAAGCCGCGCGCATGTCGGCGAACATCGTCCCGCCCTTGGTCGCGGGAACCTCCAGCGCGTGCAGCATCGCGAGGAGCGGGAGCTCTTCTTCATAGGTCGAGTCGGTATGCCAGTCGGTCGCGCGCTTGACGCCGTACCAGTCGACGTCGCCGGCGTCGTCGACATTGCGCAGCCACGACACCTCGGGAACGCCGGGATAGCGATAGCTGACCAGCGCGTGCCGGCGCGGCGCGCCGAAGCGGCGCCCGAAGGCGGCGAGCGCGGCCGCGCCGAGATGCTGGTCGCGAAACACCAGCACCGGATGCTCGGCGAAGGCTCCCTTGATCCATGCGAAGCTCGCCTCGTCGAGCGGCTGGCCCAGGTCGATGCCGAGCGCCTCGCTGCCGAGCGCCTGGCCGAGCGGGCGTAATTGCGGTGTGTTGCTCAAGTACCATCCTCCTTTTGCCGTCCGACTCTCAGTTTACGCGGGCTGTCCTCGCCCGTCTAAGCGCCATTGACTTAAATGCGGCGTCCGGTCTGCACCCAATAGGGCTCGCGCAGCTTGCGTTTGATGATCTTGCCGGAATCCTCGCGCGGCAGGGCGGTCTCGAACCGGATCACCCGCGGCACCTTGAAATCGGCAAGGCGCTCACGCAGGAATGCCGTGACCTCGGCGGCGTCGAGCGCCGCCGCAGGGTCGGGTTCGATGCAGGCACAGAGTGTTTCGCCGAACTCTTCGTCCGGAATGCCGAAGACCGCGCAGTCGCACACGCCGGGCATGGCGAGAAGCGCCATCTCGATCTCGGCGGGATAGATGTTGACCCCGCCGGAAATCACCATGTCGCGCGCCCGGTCGCAGATGAACAGATAGCCGTCCTCGTCGAGATAGCCGACATCACCGAGCGTGACGAGCCCGTCGCGCCCGACCTCGCGGCGTTTGTCGTCGAGGCCGTGATAGGTGAAATCGGGGAAGCCGTCGAGCCACAGGTAGATCTCGCCGACCTCGCCCGCCGGCAGGACCCGGCCGTCGGCATCGTAGATCCTCACGGTGCCGCCCGGGAGAGCCCGGCCGACAGTGCCCGGCTTTGCCAGCGCTTCATTTGAGGTGTGGAAGGTGACGACCCCGGTTTCGGTGCCGCCATAATATTCGTTGATGACCGGGCCCCACCATTCGATCATCGCCCGCTTCACGTCGACCGGACAGGGCGCTGCCGCGTGTACGACCCATTCGAGCGAGGAGAGGTCGTACCTCCGCCTGACCTCCGCGGGCAGGCGGAGGAGGCGGACGAACATGGTCGGCACCATATGCAGATGGGTGATGCTGTGCTCCTCGATCAGGCGCAGCAATTCCGCGGCGTCGAAGCGCGGCTGCAAAATCGCCAGACCGCCGTCGCGCACGGCGTAGAGGCCGTAGGCGTTCGGCGCGGCATGGTAGAGCGGGCCGGTGATCACGGTACGCGGAGCCCGGTCGGGCGTGATGCCGAACGCGTCGCGTATCATGGCGGCGAACAGCTGCGCCGCCGCCGGACCCATGTCGAGCCGTCGCACGCCCTTGGGATGGCCGGTCGTGCCCGAGGTATAGATCATGCTGGAGATCGCCCCGGCGGCCGCTTCCGGCACTGGCGGGAAGCAGGTGACCAAATCCTCCCACTGCAGCGCATCTGCCGGCGGCGCGCACAGCTCCCGGGCGATGCCGTAGGCAGCGGCGATCTCCGGCGGCGTCGGCACGACGAAGAGCGGCACCTCGGGCGGCATCGCCGGCCCAACCTCGGCCAAGAGATCGGCATGCGCGATGACCGCCTTGGCGCCGCAATCGTTCAGCACATAGGCGATCTCCTGGGCTTTGCCGTGCCAGTTGACCGGCACGCAGTAGGCGCCAAGCCGCTGTGCGGCATAGCTCGCCTCGAAGAATGCGAAGTCGTTGCGCAGCACCACGCCTATCGCATCGCCCGCACCGACGCCAAGCTCGCCGAGCCCGGTCGCCGCGCAGGCGGCGCGCTCCATCAGCGTATCGCGCGATATCTCCCGCGAGCCGCTGATCACGCGGCCGAGTGCAACCTCCGCCACCACCGTCCTCCTAAGGCGTCATCTGCTGGGCGATTTCGAGAATTTCACGCTGGCGCGCTACGCGGTCACCCCAGACGCGATCGAAATCGGCGACCAGCGGCTTGATCTTGTCGGAGCCGATCAGCGCCTGCGCCTGATCGACCTCGGCGAATTCATAAAAGGCGTAATGGACCTTCGGATCGCTGCGGCTCCAGCACCGCCAGCCGCGCTGCGCTCCGAAAACCTTGATCGCCCAGGGCAGGTGGTCGGTTGCATACCAGTGGTCGAACGGCGCCCGGTCCGCCTCGGCCGGGACTTCGGCGCGCACCACGAGACAACCCTTGGCCATCGTTTTCCTCCTCCCTCGGATCTGTCAGGTCGCCATCCATCCGCCGTCGACGTTGTAAGCCGCTCCCGAGACGTAGCTTGCCCGCTCCGAGCACAGCCACACGACCATTTCGGCGATCTCCTCGGGATTGCCCAGGCGGGCCATCGGCGTGTGGGCGAGGACTTCGTCGCGGCGGCGCTCCATCATCCCCTGCGTCATCGGCGTCTGAATGTAGCCCGGGCACACGGCGTTCACGCGGATCTTGGCCTCGGCATATTCGAGGGCCGCGGTCTTGGTCAGCCCGACGACGCCGTGCTTGGCGGCGACATAGGCCGCCGCGTTCGGCAACCCGATCAGCCCGGCGATCGAGGCGGTGTTGACGATCGCGCCGCCGCCCTGGGCCAGCATCTCTTTGATCTCGGCGCGCAGGCACAGCCACACAGCCTTGAGGTTGACGGCAATCATCCGGTCGAACGCCTCCTCCGACCACTCCGCGGTCTTTTGATTGACCGAGCCGACATGCCAGCCCGCGACGCCGGCATTGTTGAAGGCGCAATCGAGGCGGCCATACGTGCCGACCACAGCGTCGATCATCGCGCGGACGTCTGCGTCTCGCGATACGTCGCCTGATAGCGATATCGCCTGTCCTCCAGCGGCATTGACGAGGCCGACGGTCTCGCGGGCGGCGTCCTCGATCAAATCGGCGACAGCGACGCGGGCGCCCTCGCGCGCAAAGGCGAGAGCGGTGGCCCGTCCGATGCCGCCGCCCCCGCCGGTGATCAGCGCCGATTTCCCGTCGAGCAACCCGGCCATCGCGCCCCTCCCTTGCTTGTCCCGGCCGCTATCATGGCACAGCCTCAGCCCCGTCGGGTACCCCGACGCCACCGCCGACGGAACGGATCCCGTTGACCGCCAGTTGGTCGCGGTGCTTACCTGAACTCGGGTGAGCGATCGGGAGGGCGAGATGCAGGTTCGCAACGCGGCGCGGGAGCGGCTCGAAAAGGGCGAGATGGCGCTCGGCGTCGGGATCCGGACGGCGCGCACCGTCGACATCGCCAAAATGATGAAGACAGCGGGGTACGACTGGCTCTTCATCGATCTCGAACACGGCCCGATGTCGATCGAGTTCGCCGCGACACTCGCGGTGGCGGCGCTCGACACCGGCATCTCGCCGATCGTCCGCGTGCCGTTCATGCAGCACACGATGGCGACCCGCGTGCTCGACAATGGCGCGCTCGGCATCGTCATGCCGCATGTCGATACCCCAGAGCAGGCGCGCGAGATCGTCGATCACCTGAAATACCCGCCGATTGGCCATCGCTCGCTCGCCGGCGCCCAGGCGATCTTCGATTTCCAATCACTCCCGATCGGCGAGATGGCGCAAGCCGCCAACGCCGCACTTCTTGTCATTCCGATGGTGGAGACGCCGACGGCAATCGCCAATGCCGACGCGATCGCCGCGGTTCCCGGGATCGACTCATTGCTGATCGGCACCAACGATCTTGCCGCCGAGATGGGGATCCCCGGCGAGTTCGGGCATGCGCGGATCATCGGCGCCTATGAGGCCGTGATCGCCGCTTGTCGCAGGCACAATAAATGGCCCGGCATGGGCGGCGTCTATGACGATGCGCTGCTGCAGAAATACATTGGCATGGGGATGCAGCTCGTGCTCACCGGCAGCGACGGCGGCTTCATGATGGCCGGTGCGGCGCGGCGGGCGGCGCTGGCTCGCGAATGGGGCGCCGGGCGTTAATCGAGCAGGAGGGGCCCATGATCATTGACTGCCACGGCCACTACACCACCGCCCCGCGCCAGCACGAGGGATGGCGCGGCGAGCAGATCGAGGCGCACAAGGCCGGCAAGCCGCCGCCGCCGCGCCCGAGGATCACCGACGACGAGATCCGCGAATCGATCGCCAATGGCCAGCTCAAAGTGCAGCGCGAGCGCGGCACTGATCTGACGATCTTTTCTCCGCGCGCCGCCGGCATGGGCCATCACTTGGGCGACGCAAAGACCAGCGAAGCCTGGGCCGCTGCCTGCAATGAGCTGATCCATCGTGTCTGCTCGCTGTTCCCGCAGAACTTCATTGGGGTGGCGATGCTGCCGCAGAGCGCCGGCGTCTCGCCCGGGAACTGCATCCCGGAGATTGATCGCTGCGTCAATGAATACGGGTTTGTCGGCGTCAATCTGAACCCCGATCCGTCCGGCGGCCATTGGCAGGACCCGCCGCTGTCAGACCGTTACTGGTATCCAGTCTACGAGAAGATGGTCGAGCACGACATTCCGGCAATGATCCATGTCAGTGCCTCGTGCAACCCGACCCATCACACGACCGGCGCGCACTACCTCAACGGCGACACCGCCGGCTTCAACCAGCTGATGAATTCGTCGGTGTTCAAGGATTTCCCGACCATCAAGTTCATCATTCCGCATGGCGGCGGTGCCGTACCCTATCACTGGGGGCGCTATCGCGGCTTGGCGCAGGACGCCAAACTCGGGCTGCTGTCCGAGCTTATGTTGAAGAACGTCTTCTTCGACACCTGCGTCTATCACCTGCCCGGCCAGGAATTGCTGGCCAAAGTCATCCCGGTCGACAACATCCTCTTCGCCTCGGAGATGATCGGTGCAGTCCGCGGTATCGATCCCGAGACTGGTCACCACTACGACGACACCAAGCGCTACATCGACCAGCTGCCATTGTCGGCGGCGGACAAGGCGAAGATCTTCGAGGGCAATGCCCGGCGCGTCTATGGCCGCTTGTCTGCGACGATCGAGAAGCAGGCGGCGAGGGCGGTGTGAGAGCGCATGAGAAATCGCATCTACCGCATGGCTTCTTGTCTCCCCGGCGAAAGCCGGGGCCCATAGCGCCGCCGCACGACGCTGCCAAGATGGGTAAGCCGCTGCCACTGCTTGAAACACCAGAGCGGGGGCATGATGGGTCCCGGCCTGCGCCGGGACGACAAAGGAATAGCAAACGCTGAGTAGGCGACCCATGAGCAATTCCACCCGAACCGGCAGCCGCTGGGATGTTCTGACCAAGACCGGTGCCGGCACGCCAATGGGCGAGCTATTGCGCCGCTATTGGTGGCCGATCGCCGGCGCCAGCGAGCTCGAGCAGCCCGGCACATTGCCGGTGCGGCTGATGGGCGAGGATCTCGTCCTCTACAAGGACCTCGGCGGCAAATACGGTCTGCTCGATCGCCATTGCCGGCACCGCCGCGCCGACTTGAGCTATGGCTATGTCGAGAAATGCGGACTGCGCTGCAATTATCACGGTTGGCTCTACGACGCGGACGGGAGCTGTCTGGCGCAGCCCTATGAGGACATGGCGCATCCCGAGGCTCGCCTGCGCGACGAGATCCGCATCAAGGCCTATCCGGTCGAAGAATTGGGCGGGCTATTGTGGGCCTATCTCGGCCCCGAACCGCGCCCGCTCGTGCCGGATTGGGAATTCTTTTTCGTGGAAGAACGGTTTCCGCCAGGTCGTCAAGGCCGAGATCCCGTGCAACTGGTTCCAGTGCCAGGAGAACTCGATCGACCCGGTGCATTTCGAATGGACCCATTCGAACTGGAGCGTGCGTCTCGCCGGTACTAACGGCCCCTACACGCCGCAGCACGTCAAGGTCGATTTCAACGAGTTCGACTACGGCTTCCAATACAAGCGCATCCGCACCGATACCACCGACAAGGACCGGCTGTGGACGGTCGGCCGGGTCTGCCTGTGGCCCAACGGGTTGTTCACCGGCAATCACGTCGAGTTCCGCGTGCCGGTCGATGACGAGAACACGCTCAGCGTCATGTGGCATTTCAGCCGCGTGCCGAAGGAGCGCGAGCCTTATGTGCAGAACAGCATCCCGACCTGGCAAGGGCCGATCGCCGATCCGGCGACCGGGCGCTGGATCACCAGCCATGTGATGAACCAGGATTTCGTGACCTGGGTCGGGCAGGGCCGCATCGCCGACCGATCGCAGGAATATCTTGCCCCGAGCGACCGCGGCATCGTGATGATCCGCCGCCGCTTCCTGAACGATATCGAGGCGGTCAAGGACGGGCGGGACCCAAAGGCGGTGATCCGCGACCCCGAGGTCAACCGCGCGATCACGCTGCCGGTCGCCGAGCGCGAAAAGTTCATCGACGGCTTCGAGCGCGCCGACTTCCTGCGCGACCCGTTCAGCCGCCGCAACCTGCAGGGCTACATCTTCCAGACCGGGCAGCCCGCCGAGGTCCGCGCGGCGTTTCTCGCGGCGATGGGCTTCAGCGAAGCCGAAGCGACCGCCGACCCGCGGCCCTTCGACCCGCTGGCGCCGGCCCCGCGCTGACTTCGCGATCATCGGAGACGGCTGCGTAGCCCCTCGCCCTCCCGCTGCCGCGGGTCCCTCCCTCTCCCCGCATGCGCAGGGCTGTCCGGGGAATGGAAAGCGGTTGTTGTATCTTAACCGGAACCAACTGAAGGTCGTCATGCGCGGGCTTGACCCGCGCATCCACGCCCTTGCCAGCGTCGCCAGCGCTTGTCGCGAGGACGTGGATGGCCGGATCAAGTCCGGCCATGACGACTTTGAGCTGCGCGATGGTCATTGCATACTTGGAGCACGCGCATCACAAATTTCCCCGGACAGCCCTGCCGCATGCAGGGAGAGGGCTGGGGTGAGGGGCTGCGATGGGCGCATTATCTTCGAGGAGAAATCCGCGATAATCGCTGGCATGCGGATCTGCGCGTTTCCATATCTGCGGCATGACGCCACAAGAGCTGATCGCCTTTCGCGCCCGGATGGGCTGGAACCGCGCCGAGCTCGCTCGCCGGCTCGATATCAGCGCCTCGCGGCTGGCCGATTACGAGCTCGGCCAGACCCGCGGCAAGAACCCGCAACCGGCGCCGATCCCCAGACTGGTCGAGCTCGCCTGCGCCTGGCTCGGCGAGCATGAAGGTAAGAACCGGCCGCTGACCCCGGCCGAGCGCGCGGCGCTGTGGCGCGATACCTCATACTTGCCCAGGATCGATGCCGTGGTGGACGATAGCCGGGAAGCGCTATATGAGCCGCCGCGCGGGCTGTGAGCGTTCTCGTCGACACCAATGTGCTGTTGCGGCAGTTCGAGCCCGCTCACGCCCACCATCGCGCCGCCGTGGAAACCGCCGCCCGGCTGATCACGAGCGGCGAGCCGGTTCATGTAACGGCGCAAAACATAGCTGAATTCTGGGCGGTGGCGACGCGGTCGGCGGCGCAAAACGGCCTCGGCTTGGCTGTCGGAATAGCGGCGGCAGCGCTCGATCACTTCGAACGGGTGTTCGCGATGCTGCCCGACGACCCGGGATCCATGACCACTGGAAACGACTTGGTGACGACGCACGGGGTGATCGGCAACCAAGTCTACGACGCGCGCCTCGTCGCGGCGATGAGCGTGCACGGGGTCGCGCCGCATCCTCACTTTCAACACGGGGGATTTCACCCGCTACGGGATCGAGGTAATAGACCCGTCGGCGGTGTCGTAACCGAGGCGGACTTTCGCCCTTTGCGGACCGACAGGGAGGAGATGGCCATGACAGACCTTCGCGTCATCACCAGCGACGGCGCCGACAGGATTCTCGAAGATGCCGCGGTGCAGGACTTTGCCGCCGCTCTGCGCGGCCCGCTGCTGCGCCCCGGCGACGGCGGTTACGACAATGCCCGCACAGTCTGGAACGGCATGATCGACCGGCGCCCGGGTCTGATCGCCCGCTGCACCGGGGCCGCCGACGTGATGGCGGCGGTGCGTTTTGCCCGCGATCACCGGCTCCTCGTCGCGGTGAAGGGCGGCGGCCACAACATCACCGGCAACGCCGTCTGCGAGGGCGGATTGATGATCGACCTGTCGCCGATGAAGAGTGTCAGGGTCGATCCGCTGAAGCGCATCGCGCGGGCCGAGGCCGGGCTCACCTGGGGCGAGTACAACCGCGAGACCCAGGCCTTTGGGCTCGCGAGCACCGGCGGCGTCGTGTCGACGACCGGCATCGCCGGATTGACCCTGGGCGGCGGCCTCGGCTGGCTGATGGGCAAGCATGGTCTCAGCTGCGACAACTTGCTCTCGGCCGATCTCGTCACCGCCGAGGGCAAGTTTTTGGCCGTCGACGCGGATCAGGACCCCGATCTCTTCTGGGGCCTGCGCGGCGGCGGCGGCAATTTTGGGGTCGTCACCTCGTTCGAGTACCGGCTTCATCCGGTCGGCCCGGTGCTGGCTGGGATGGTTCTCCACCCGATGGCCAAGGCCAAAGAAGCGCTGCGTTTCTACCGGGACTTTGCGCGCAGCTGCCCCGACGAGGCGCTCGCCGCTGCGGCATTGATGACGTCGCCCGACGGTGCGCCGGTCGTCGCCATTATCGTCGCCTATATCGGGGATCTCGCAGCCGGGGAGGCGGCAGTGGCGCCGGTCCGGAGGTTCGGGTCGCCGTTGCTGGACACCATCGCCCCGACCTCATACGTAGCGCTGAACACGTTGTTCGACGCGGCGGTCCCCTATGGCGGGGTTCAGCGGTACTGGAAGTCGAGCTTCCTGAAAGAGCTCGGAGACGATTTGATCGAAATCCTGGTCGAGCGGTCGGCGAGGATGCTCTCGCCGATGTCGATGGTCTTGTTTTTTCATCTTCACGGTGCCGCGGCCCGGGTGGATCGGAAGGCGACCGCCTTTGGGCTGCGCCAGGACCAATGGGATTACGACGTGATCTCGCAATGGACCGACCCTGCAGAGTCCGCAGATCACATCCGGTGGACGCGGGAGTATTGGACGGCGGTGGAGCCCTTCGCGACCGGAGAAGTGTACGTCAATCACCTGGATGCGGAAGAGGCTACGCGGATCAGGGCTGCCTATGGCGGCCATTACGACCGGCTCGTCGCCCTGAAGAACAAGTTTGATCCGACGAACCTCTTCCGCATGAACCAGAACATCAGGCCGACCGTCTGAGCGTGGTTAGTGCCCGGCAGTGAACAATCACTTCGAAATTACACCGTCATGCCCGGACTTGTTCCGGGCATCCACGTGTCGCGGCCATCACCAAACTCCTGAAAAATATGATTTGACCGCACTGCGTGGATGCCCGGGACAAGCCCGGGCATGACCTCCTTTGGTACGTGAAACTCATTCGATTGTTCGCGGACGGGCCTAACGAAGGAATCATGTCATGGCCAGGAACGGCTTCAAGCTGATCGACGCGGAGATGCATGTGATGGAGCCGGTCGATCTGTGGGAGCGCTACATCGACCCCGAGTTCAGGGCCCGCGCCCCGCGGCGGCTCGACGAGCGCCGGTGGGACATCCGCACGATCGTCGAGGGCGAGGTCATGGCTTCGATGCCGGGCGGCGAGATTCGAAATACCCCAACGCGATGGACCGTTTCCTCGCACTGCCGCTCTCCGACCGGAGCAAGCAGAAGATCCTCTGGGACAACGCGCTGCGCCTTTACGCGCTGTAGCTCCAGTCGTCATTGCGAGGTGCCGTAAGGCGCCGCGGCAATCTCGACGAGATCGCTTCGCTCCGCTCGCGATGACAGCATCCCATCCAACTGGGAGCCACGATCATGAAAATCGGGTTCATCGGCGTCGGTAACATCGGCGCGCCGATTGCCGGCCAGTTGCTGAAGGCGGGCCACACGCTCGTCGTTCACGACATCCGGCGCGAGGCCGCGGGTGCGCTGCTCGAGGCCGGGGCATGCTGGTCTGCATTCACCGGCGGCATTGGCGGCCGAATGTGAGGTCGTGGCGACCTGCCTGCCGGGATCCGGCTGAGATGGAAGAGGTGTGCCTCGGGACGGGGGACCTAACCGCGCAGCTGCAGCCCGGCACGCTTTACATCGACCATTCGACCAACTCGCCGCTGAACTGGTGCGCCGGGTTCATGCGATGCTCGCCGGCAAAGGTATGGCGATGCTCGACGCACCGGTCAGCGGCGGCATGGAGGGTGCGGCGACGCGCGACCTGTTGGTCATGGCGGGCGGCGACCCGACCGCCTTCGAGCGTGCGCGCCCGTTGCTCGATGCCATCGCCAAGCGCGTTATTTACACCGGTGGCATCGGCACCGGGTTGATCGCCAAGATCATGCACAACAGCGCGAGCTTCACGCTCGATCTCGTCATGGCCGAGTGCTGGACCGCGGGGGTCAAGGCCGGGATCGATGCCGCGACGATCGTCAACGTCTTCAACGAGGCGGCACTCGGGCAGATGATGAGCCTCAAGATGCGCCTGCCTGCAACCTGGCTGCGCGGCAATTTCGACCCCCGCTTCTCGCTGGCGCTGGCGCGCAAAGACCTGGGGCTGGCGCAGGAGTTGGCGCGCGCGACCAACACGCCGATGCCACTCGGCGCGCTTTGCGAGCAGGAGATGGCAGAGGCGATGGCCCGCGGCTGGGCCGATCGCGACGCCTCGATCTTCCTGACCCTGCAGGAGGAGCGCGCACAGGTTCAGGTGCGGCTGCCGCCCACCTAAACTGGAGGCTCGCGGGATACCCTCATGTACTCATAAAAGGCACTGTTTGTGCTGACCCCGAGCCGATATCCTTGCAGACATTTGCCTCCCTGGCTGAATACGATACGAGTTAGCGTGCAGGGCACCTTGGAGAATTTGTCCACGCGATATCGACCGAAGTAACGATTTCGCCCATATGATTTCCAGGGATCGCGCATGTAGGGCGGCTCGACCGGGGCCGCCGGCGCCGTGACGATGACATTGGGAACCGTAAGCTTGCTCTCTTGGGCATAGGCGCCCATCGAGGGCGCGAGCATCGCCGCCATCACGACGGCGGTCGCACAGATCGAGACGCTCGCATGGTTGTCCTCCCACACCGAACAGTGGCTCAACGCAGCATTATACGCTCTCTTGGCCGCGCGGTTCCCGCGGAAGGCGCTAGTGGATAGCACCTGACGAATCGCGCCCGCCTATCCGTCATACCGGCGAAGGCCGGTATCCAGGCCAGACTGTAGATCCCGGCCTGCCGCCGGGATGACAAGAACGGAGTCAAGTGTCTGGCTTCTACCACTAGCGCCTCATTGCCTCGCGGCTGCGGGC
>CAWCKT010000051.1:0-37251 GCA_963796155.1 uncultured Alphaproteobacteria bacterium
ACCGGACTTCCACCGGCTGGATCGCGCCAGCTTCCTGGCGCACTAGTGTCTCACTTTGGAGTCACTACCTCCGCTTGACGCAAGCTCTGATTTTGGGATCCTCGCGCTCGCCACGGTTCAAATCGACACCGCCCCTGCTCATTGCTCAAACCCGCGCCAGCCGCCGGTTTCGGCGGTTCCCCCTCGCTGTTTACCCGAGCAATATGTATAAAAATAATAGTTAATATTTCATAAATTCGTTGACATGGCGAGTGCTGGCACTGCCACGGTTTTGTTTGGCGAGATCGATCCTCCGCCGCCGTCTTCGGTCAACGAGCCAGGAACGCTCACCCTCATCGGCTCGTTCCTTTTCATCGGTTGGCTGACGCGCCGGATGCGGCCGGATCACGGGTCAGTTCGCCTCGTAAGCGATGTCTCCTAAACTTAGCGCGGTATCATGCACCGCGCGATCGTAACCTCGGAGTACCCCCAATAAACGAACGTCTTGGGGTATCTGGACGTCATGGCGGAGATCTCCGCCGGACCGGGCGGAGAGGAAGACCAGGCGCGACCGATTGCGCGAAAAGCCACCGTTATGTTGCGATAGAGACAATCATAAAATTGCCTAACTTGCATCGCATACTCCCGGCCTAGCGCGGCTGCGGGAATGACGACGATCGCCGCCGGGGGCGTGATCACGCCGGCCGAGGCGGCGACGATCGCGGCGGTGGTCGACACCTTTGTGCGGGCGACCGAGACCAGCGACTTCGAGCGCCGTTTGCAGCTGGTCGAGGCCGAAGGCTCCGATCATTCGGGCGCCGAAAACCGGGATGAATGGCGCCGAGCCGGGCCAATACTACAACCTATAGGAGAGTTTTGCTGCAGATCCGCTGCTGATGGCGGGGTGCGAAATAATCGATTCAATTGGCGATTGCGGCCGGTCGGCCGACCGAGGCGCGCAGCAGGTGTAGCGGTTCAACCCAACGAACGGGTTGCCTCGGTGCCCGGGAAAAGGAGAAAATCGCGCCGCCGCACCGGGGAACCTGCGGAATGTCGGTTAGGAGAGCAGCAATGCAATTGGTCCTCTACTACGCGCCCAACGCGTGTTCGCTAGTGCCCTACGTGACCTTGACCGAGGCAGGCGCGCCGTTCGAGGTCCACCCCCTCAATTTCCGCAAGTCGCAGCACATGACGCCCGAATATCTGCGGCTCAATCCCAAGCACAAGGTGCCGGTGCTGATGATCGACGGAGCGCCGCTCACCGAGAACGTCGCCATCCAAATCTGGATCGCCAGGCATTTTCCCGCGGCGCGGCTGCTTCCCGCGGACCCGATGCAGGAATTGCATGCGATCTCGCTCCTGGCCTGGTGCGCCTCGGGCATCCACCCCTTCCTATCGCGCATCAATTCGCCGCCACGTGTCTGCGACCTCCCTGGCGCCGAGGCATCCGTCCGACGGCTCGCACAACAGCAGCTCTTTGAGAACTATCAGATCGCGGACGACAAGCTCGCCGATCGCGAATGGTTCTTCGACCATTTCACCGCCGTCGATGCCCACTTCTTCTGGTGCTTTCGACGCGGCACCCAGTTCGACCTCGATCTTTCCCAATTCAAGAATTGCATGGGGCATTTCGAGCGGATGCAGCAGCGGCCGAGCGTGCAAAAACTGCTAGCCTACGAGCAGGAGGTGCAGGCTGGGTTCGCCCAGGCCGCCTGATCACCCGGGCCGCCTTCGGAAAACCAGGGGAAAGTGAGAGACTGGGCGCAGCGCTCCTCCAGGCGCCGATTAGCGAGCGAGGTGGTTCAATGACAGAGACGAAGCCCGGCCGCGCGCATTTGATTGCCGGTGGTTTTCCGCCCGGTTCCTACGCCGGGCACGACCACGACTATGCCCGGCTGCGGCTCTTGGGGCTGCTGGCCGAACGAGACATTCCGGCCTCTGTCGCCAACGACTTCGCGGATATCGAGAAATGGCTGCCGGTCAGCCGGTTGTTGATCACCTACGTGGCCGGCCCCTATCCCGACGCCGCGCAATGCCGCGCCATCGAGCGCTGGCTGGAGGTGGGCGGCCATTGGCTTGGCTTGCATGGAACCAGCGGCGGCCGCGCCGAGCGGGTGGAGGGCTCGCGCCAGCGCCGCACCGTCAAGACCGAGCACCACGCCCTCCTCGGGAGCCGGTTCTTGACTCATCCCCCGATCTGCAAGATCCGCGTCGACGTGAACGCCGCCGATCACCCGCTCACCCGCGGGCTCGGCACCTCGTTCGAGGTCGAGGACGAGCCGTACTTCATCGAGCTGCAGGATCCGGGTTCGACCCGGGTTCTGCTGACCGCAGACTACGGCCCGAGCGCCACCTCGCCGGCCATCGGCACCCTCTACGCCAGGGACACCTCGCTGCAATCCGACGGCAGGACGCGCGTGCTCGGCTATACCCGTGCGGTCGGCGACGGCGGCGTCGCCTATTTTGCGCTCGGCCATTGCCACAACCCCGCCATCCGCGCGGCGCGGACCGCCGATCCCACGGACACGACGCCGCTGACCTTTCGCGGCTCGTGGGAAACCGGCGCGTTTATTGCGCTGCTGCGCAACGCCATCGCCTGGGGCGTGGGCGCCTGAACGCGGCGAAAGTCCTCGCCGGCGCCCCCTCGGGGTCCTCGGCTCGCGGTTGGTCGCTTAGACCACGCCGTCGTCGCGCAGCCGCTCGACCTCGCCTGGTCCGACACCGCACAGCTCGCCGAGCAATGGCTCGGTGTGCTCGCCGAGCAGCGGCGGGCGGCTCACCTGCACCGGTGAATCCGACAGCTTCACCGGGCAGCCGACGGTCCGATAGGTGCCGCGCGTCGGATAGTCGACATCGACGATCATCTCGCGCGCCTTCAGATGCGGGTCGGCCAGGACCTCGCCGGTGTCCTGGCAGGCGCCGCACGGCACGCCGGCGGCGCCGAGGATGCGCATCACCTCGTGCTTGGTTCGGGCGCGGGTCCACTCCTCGATGATCGCGTTTAGTGCGGCGCGGTGCTCCCAGCGCGCCTCCTCGTTCGCGAAGCGCGGGTCATCGGCCAGTTCCGGCCGGCCGATCGCCTCGCAGAAGGCCGGCCACATCTGCTGCTGCGCGGTGATGAAGGCGTAGTCGTTGGGGCCGCCCGGCGCGCAAGGATAGGTCGTGCTCGGAATGCCGCGGCCCATCTGGTTGCCGCGGCGCGGCATCGGCGCGCCGAAACGCTGATGGTCGCGCAGGCTGACCCGGATGATGTTGACGACCGCGTCCTGCATCGAGACCTCGACATGCTGGCCGCGTCCAGTGGTATGGCGCTGCTGCAAGGCAGCGAGGATGCCGATCGCCATGTGCATGCCGGTGCCGCTGTCGCCGATCGCCGGCACGACAAAGGTCGGCGGGTTGTCGGGAAAGCCGGTGATGCTCATAGCACCCCCCATCGCCTGGGCGATCGGCTCGTAGCTCTTGAAGTCGCGATAAGGGCCATAGGTGCCAAAGCCCTTGATCGTCGCATAGATCAGCCGCGGGTTGATCTTGGCGAGCGCCTCGTAGCCGAAGCCGAGCCGGTCGAGTGCCCCCGGCCCGAAGTTTTCCAGCAGCACGTCCGACTTGGCGATCAGCTCTTTGAACAGCTCCTTGCCCCGGCCGGTCTTTAAATTGAGGGTCAGGCTGCGCTTGTTGGCGTTGAATAAGAGGAAAAAGAGGCTGTCGCTGTCCGGCCGGTCGCGCATGTTGCGGCGGGCGACATCGCCGCCCTTCGGCTCCTCGAGCTTGATCACGTCGGCGCCGAGAAAGCCCAGGATCTGCGCGCAGGCGGGTCCGGCCTGGTTGTGCGTCATGTCGATGATGCGAATGCCTTCGAGCGCCTTGCTCATTTCTCGCTCTCCCGGGTGGCTCGGGCGAACCTAGCACTAACCCGACGGCGCGGCCAATCTGGAGGCCTGGGGCTGCCGGCTCAGGGTTGGACCGAGCCGCGGGTTACGCTAAAGAGCGGTAGTCGCCGGTTCGCAAATTCGTGGCGCTCGCGCGCACTCGGCTCCGGGAGGTGGCATGCCTGCAACCCCAATGCGACTGCTCATCGCCGTCGGCTTCGCTGCTTTTTTTGCGCTGCCGGCTGCGGGGCAGAGCGATGCCGGCAAGACCCTGCGGCTGGTGCCGCATGCCGATCTGTCGATCATCGACCCGTATTTCAGCGGCGTCTACATCACCCGTAATTTCGGCTATCTAGTGTACGACACGCTACTCGCGCTCGACCATGAATTCCAGCCGCGGCCGCAGATGGTCGACGGCTGGCAGATCGGCGCCGATAAATTGACCTACACCTTCCGCCTGCGCGACGGCCTCAAATTCCACGATGGCCAGGCGGTCCGGGCCGCCGATGTCGTCGCGTCATTGAAGCGCTGGGGCCAGCGCAACGACGCCTATGGCCAGCCATTGCTCGCCGCTGCGTCAGCGATTGAGGCGGTCGACGACAAACAGTTCCGCATCGTGTTGAAGAGCCGCTTCCCGGTGCTCGAAGCCCTTGCCACGATGACGACGCCGACCCCGTTCATCATGCCCGAGCGGCTGGCTCAGACCGATCCCTATACGCAGATCACCGAGGTCGACGGCTCGGGGCCCTTCAAGTTTGTAAAAGAGGAGTGGCAACCCGGCCACAAGGCCGTCTACGTAAAGAACCCCGACTATGCGCCGCGAGCCGAGCCGCCCGACAACCTCGCCGGCGGCAAGGTCGCGAAAATCGGCCGCGTCGAGTGGCTCTATATCCCGGAGCCGGTGACTGCGGTGCAGGCGCTCGAAACCGGCGAGGTGGATTACCTGGAAAACGCGCCCAATGATTACGCCGCAGCGCTGGCAAAATACCCCGACATCACGGTGCGCGGCTATCCCGGCTTTATCGGCACGGTGCGCTTCAATCACCTCTACCCGCCGTTCGACAACGTCAAGATGCGCCAGGCAGTGCTCGCGGTCGCCGATCAGCGCGACTACATGGCCGCGATGGCCGGCGATCCCGCCAACTGGCGCACCTGCTTTTCGGTCTATTCGTGCGAGGGTGCGGAGACCGACGAGGACGATGGCGGCGTCCTGTCGGGGCCGCGCGACTGGGACCGCGCCAAGCGGCTCGTCGCCGAGGCCGGCTACAGGGGCGAGCGCGTGGTCGTCATCGACCCCGCCGACATCGCGCAATTGCACGCCGAGGCGCTGGTCACCGAGCAGCTGTTGAAGAAGCTCGGCCTCAATATCGAACTGGCGACCACCGAATGGGGCACCGCGATCAAGCGGATCAACGTCAAGGAGCCGGTCGATCAGGGTGGCTGGAGCGTGTTCGGCACCGCCTTTGCCACCTATGACCAGCTGAACCCGGCGACTAACCGCAACCTGCGCGCCCCGGGCCGCACCGGAACGCTGCCCGGCTGGGCCAGCGACGAGACGATCGAGGCACTGCGCACCGCGTGGTTCGCCGCCCCGAACGAGGCGCAACGCCGCGAGTTGGCCGACAAGATCCAGCGTCGTGCGCTGGAGATCGGGCTCTATTTGCCGACCGGACAATACATAGCCCGCCGCGCCTTTCTGAATTCCCTCTCCGGCATCCCCGACTCGCCGATCCCGGTGCTGTGGAACATCGAGAAGCGATAGCCTAAGCCAGCCGTCAGGTGTTGAACGTCGTGCGATAATAGATGTCTTCGAGCGCCAGCGGCTTGGTCAGGAGCCCCTGTTCCAAGGAGCCGCGGACCGCGCGTTCGACGTTCTTCCCCATCGCCCGCAGCCCGATAGGGTAAGGATCCTCCCCGAACACGGCGACCTGCTCCTCGCGGTCTTTCCCCGGGAAATAGAAGTAAGCCGCGGCATGGCGCCGAGCCCGTTCGTAGGCGATTTCCTTCGACCGTTTGAACGCGTCGAACAGCTCTAGGGCCACCCACGGATGTTCGCGGAGGATGCGGTTCTGCACGATCACGTGGTGATTGGCCTGGAAGAACCCGGTCTGCCGGTAATATTCGAAGACAACCGCCTTGCCGTCGTCCGGCAGCAATTTGCGCAGGCGCGGATTACCGGCGATTTGCGTCCCGCCCCAGCGGTCGATGACGGTCGGATCGCCGGCGGTGACCCGGCTCGATGGTCGGATCGCCGTGCAGGCATCGATCTCGCCGCGGTCGAGCATCACGTCGAGGGTCTGATCCGCTGTGAGCCAATGGTGGGTGACGCCGACCGGTCCCGCCCTGTCGAGACCCAGAGCGCCGCCGTGGCTCAGCTCCTTGGTGCGCCCGTTGAACCAGACATTGTCCTTGGCCTCGATGCCGTAGAGGTCCTTTAGAGTGTTTCGGAACCAAAGTGCCGCCGTCATATCGTAATCGGGCACCCCGATCCTCTTGCCTCTCAGATCGGCAAGACTTGCGATCCCCGAGGCCGTGTTCACGTAAAGATAGGGCCAGTGGTGGCCGCGGCTCAGGAAGATCGGCAACGCCGACCAGTCCCACTTTTTTCCATCGCTCCGTTCGCGGGCCAGCAAGGTTTCGGAGATCGACATCTCCGAGACGTCGAATTCGTCGTAGAACAGATTGCGCTGAAAGAGCGTGCTCGGATCGAGCGTCACAAAGCCGAGCTCGATATTCTGCGGTTTGACCGTCCCATCCTTTAGGGGCTCGACGCGCGGATTCTCGGAAAAGCCAATTGTCAGTCGTAATGCCACGGCCTGCCTCCCTATATGGGCTCAGCGCGGCACATCGCCCCAGACGACATAGCGCCTGCGTGTTTGTCGCTTGCCGCCTTCCTCGACCATCCGCTGAGCCTGAGCCTCCACCAGATCGACCACCGGGTCACTGCCGACGCCGACCAGGCCGTGCGCCGTGAACAGCGCCTCGATCTCCTCGCGCGGCCGCCCGCCGAGGAACGGCAGCCGGTCGCCGATCACCGCGTATTCCGCGCTGGTGCGGGCATTCTGAGACGGCTCGACCAGAAACCCGGGGTCGAACTGGCCGTCGACGACGACGAGGCGCCCGCCCGGACGCAGCACGCGGATCCATTCGTCGATTGCCGCCTCCGGATGCGGCAACGTCCACAGCACGTGACGGCTTATCGCCAAGTCGAAGCTGTGGGGCGGAAACGGCAGCCGCTCGGCATCGGCTTCCTCGAAGCGGACCGCGACTTGGTGCTCCGCCGCCTTGCGCCGCGCCTCGGCGAGCATCGCCGGGGCGAAATCGACCCCGGTGACCCGGTGACCCCGGGTCGCCAGCTCGAAGCTCAGAAAGCCGGTGCCGCAGCCGGCGTCGAGCGTGTCGAGCGGACCGCGCCCCCCGAGCACAAGATCGAAGATGCGATCCCAGGCGGCGCGCTCGGCGGGCGTGCGGATGCTGTGGCCAAAGCCGTCGTCGAACCCCGGCGCCCGCCGGCCCCAATGGGCGGCGACCTGCTCTTTGACGAAATCAGTCTCGCCTGAACTCATACGACTGCGCTCCTACGAGAGACCGGCGACCGCGGCCAGCGCCTCGAGCTGTTCGGCATAGCGCGAGACGGGGTTGAGAAGAAGATGGTTGGCGCCCATCGCGACCAATTCCTCCAGCCGCTCGCGCACTTGCTCTGGCGTGCCGTGGATACCGGACGCGTCGGTGCCTTCAGGGTTGTGGTACACCTCGGAGAACCACCGATGCAGCTCGGCGCGTGCCACCTCCGGGCGCTCGTCCACCGCCATGAAGACGCGTTTCGAGGTCGGGAAGGTCGCCGGATCGTGTCCGGCTTTTTCCAGTGCCTCTCTGAGGATCGGAACGGACCTGGAAAACGCGGCGATGCTCGACCCGCCCGAGCCCATCCAACCATCGGCGAGCCGGGCGGCGCGGCGCACCGCGTTCGGATGGCCGACCCCCATCCAGATCGGCATCGGCTGCTGCACCGGCTTGGGCGACATTGGCTCGTCGTCGAGATTGTAGAAGCGGCCGTGAAAGGTCGTCTTCTGTTCGGACCACAACGAACGGATCACCACCAATTCCTCGCGGAAGCGGGTGAGCCTGCCCTCCTCGGGTACCTCGAACTGGCGATAATGGTGCTCGCGGCCGAGCCCGACGCCGAGGATCGCGCGGCCGCTGCTCGCATAGTCGAGGCAGGCCCATTGATGCGCGATCATCAGCGGGCTGTGCACCGCCATCACGACGACCGAGGCGCCGAGGCGGATGGTCGTGGTGACCGCGGCCGCATAGGTCAGTACCACCACCGGGTCGAAGCAGAAGACATGGTCCAGGGTGTTTTCGGTGACCCAGAGGTCGCGGAAGCCCAGCGCCTCGGCGCGCTGGGCGACGTGTCGCACCGCCCCCATGTCGACCGGCTCGGGCGAGCGATGCGGCAGCGCCACACCCAGGGCGATCTTGTCTTTCAGGGCCATGCTTCGCCCTCTCCTCTACTGGAGCCGGGCGCCTGCGAATGTGGGCTACACCTTTTCGATGACCTCGACCTGAGCGCCGTCGGGAGCCTCCAGAAAGCAAACGCGGCGGCCGTTGTTGTTGGGCGGCATCTCTTCGAGGACGCGCACGCCGTTGGCCTTGAGCTTGGCCATCGTCCCGGCATAATCGTCGGTATCGACGGCGATGTGCTCGATGCCGTAGAGCTGCTCGCGGCTTTGGCTGGCGACCTTTCCGGTGATGTTTAGCTGCAACCCGTGCAGGTCGAGCCGGCAACCGCGTCCTGGGATCTCCGCGATCAATTTTGCGCCGAGATTGTCGATGTAGAACTGCGCGGTCTTCTTGGGATCCTCGCCCTTGAGATGCACATGCTGGACGGCCATAGCCATGATTTTTCTCCTTGCCGTATCTCGTTATGCCCGATGATCGCCGAGCAGGAACGAGCTTGGCAGCACACAGCACTGAACTCAACACCTGGCTGAGGAGGCAAGAGGATACAATGACCGTTGCCAGCGAACTGGCTGAATTTCTGACATGCACTACCCCGGCCGACCTGCCGCAGCAGGCGGTCGAGCATGCGGCGATGCTGATCGCCAGCACGCTCGCGAGCGCGGCGCTCGGCACTGGGCTGGACTCTTCCCGGATCATCCGCGACCTGGCTCGGGAGCGTGGCGGACGGGCCGACGCCGCGCTGTGGTTTAATCCCGGGCCCAAATTGCCGATGGCCGACGCCGCCCAGGTCAATGCCGTCGCGAGTGACGCCGCGGCCTCCGACGACAGCGACCTGCGCAACATCGTCCATGCCGGCACGACCCTTGCCGCCACCACGCTCGCCGTCGCCGAGCGGAGCGGCGCCGGCGGCGAGGCGGTGCTGGCGGCGATCGTCCTCGGCTACGAGGCCGCAGGACGCATCGGCGAAGCGATCACGCCCGGCTTTCGCACCCGGGGATTTCACGGCTGCCTCGTCGCGATCTTTGCCGGCGCGGTAGCCGCCGGGCGGCTGCTCGGCCTCGACCCGGCGCGGATGACCCAGGCGATCGCCTTGTCGGCGACCTCGATCGGTGGTCTGGCGGCAGCGGCGAACACGAGCGTGGCTCGCGAATACCACGCCGGGCTGGCCGCGATGCTGGGAATTCACGCCGCACTCGCAGCGCAGCGCGGATACCAGGCCGAAGAGCACATCCTCGAAATGCAGCGCGGGTTCTTCGAGGTTTATGGCGGGGTGGATGGCGTCACTGCCGGCGCGAGCGCGACGCGCGCGTTGGGGCAGAGCTGGGACATCGTCACCGACATGGCGATCAAGCTCGTGCCGGGTGGTCACCCTCATCACGCACTCGCCGAGGCCGCCGCCAATGCCGCGAAGGACGGGCACATCACGCCGGACGAGGTCGAGAGCATCACGCTCTCGCGCCCCGGCGTCACGGCGCTCGCTGGCCCGCTCCATCCGGCCGACCTGATCGGCATGGCCCACAGCCCGGCCTATTTCCTGGCCGCCGGCGTGGCCGATCGCGACTTTTCCTGGGTCCACGTGACGGCAGCCAAGATTGCCGATCCGGTGATCCACCGGCTGATCGACAAGGTTCGCGTCGGCCCGCCGCCCACCGGCGACCTCGGGCGTTACCGGCAGGGTGCCACCGTGACCATTCGCACGACGGACGGCCGCACCGCGACGAGCACCGTATATGCCCCCAAAGGGGCGGGCATCCTTGGGATCGCCTGGGCGGACATCGACGCCAAATACCGCACCCTGTTGCCGCTCGCAGGGCTGCCCAATCATCAGGTCGAAGCGAGCCTCGCGGTCATCCACGACTTCCGCCGCGTCTCCCGGGTGTCTGCCTTGACCGACCTGCTGCACCCGCCGGAAGTGTAAGGCGCCGCCCGGGGAAGGAGCGGCGCCGGGTCGGGGGATCATCCGCGGCGCCGCTCCCCACTCGGGCTTGGCTCTGCCGGATGAAGAACGCCAAGCCGGGTTCGATCCTATGCGGCGACGGGTCAAAAAAATGTCAGCCGAGGAGAATCGCGGTCTCTCCAGCGCGGCGTTGACGCCGGCAAGACGGCGAGATCGTCCTGCGCCTGCGCCTCCACCATCCCTTGGGCGACCGCCTGCTCGATTAAGCATTGAGTGATAATTTGTGCAACCCGCCTCGACCCTCGGCGACAGCTCATCCTCCCGCACCTGGAACACGCCTCCGATCGGCTCGGCCCTTACCTCGGCGGCGCCTCTCCTGGCGCGTGGTCGACCTTCTCGATTACCTCGTGGCGCTGGCGAGGTTGCGCATCCTGGACGCGCTGGCCGGCCCCCTGCCGGAGACGGCGGCCGATCAGCGGCGCGAGCGCGAGTGGGAGCGGCTAGAGAGGGTGTTCCCCGAGATCGAGCCGTAAGGAACCGGGCGTGCCAATCAGCGCCGTACCGCTCGGCCAAAATTCAGAGGGCCATGAAGACAGCCCGCATCGCCGATGGTCGCGGATTTCTTCGGCGGCTAGTGTGCTGTATCGGAAATAGGATTGCAAAACTGAGGGTGTGATGGTATCACTAGCCGGCCTTAGGGGGGATCATGGCTCGGCAGCGTATCGAGTTGCAACCGGACGAGGTTGGGGAGTTACGGCGCCGGCTTCGCGCCAGCACGGTGTCGGTGCGCGACCGTCGGCGTTGCGAGATCATCCTGCTGAGCGCCGAGGGTTTGACCCAGCAGCAGATCGCCGAACGGATGGGCGTATCGCGCCTGCAGGTCAACCGCTGGGTCGGGCGTTTTGCGAGGAACCGGCTGGCCGGATTGAGCGACGCGCCGGGACGCGGTCGCAAGCCGTGGCTGGCGGACGGCGCGGCCAAGCAAGTGTTGGAGCAAGCGGTGACGCCGCCTCCTCATCTCGGGCGGTGGAGTTGCCGCACGATGGCGCGCGCCGTCGGCATCTCGGCGGCGAGCGTGCAGCGGCTGTGGGCCGCCAACGACATCAAGCCGCACCTCTCGCGCACCTTCAAACTGTCGAACGACAAGCAGTTTGAAGAGAAGTTCTGGGACGTCATCGGGCTCTATCTCGACCCGCCCGACAAGGCGCTGGTGTTGTGCTGTGACGAGAAATCGCAATGCCAGGCGCTCGAGCGCACCCAGCCGGGCCTGCCGTTGGGCATCGGGCACATTCGCACCAAGACCCATGATTACGTGCGGCACGGCACACTGACCTTGTTCGCCGCGCTTAATTATCTCGAAGGCAAGCTGATCACCCGCCTGGCGGCGCGCCATCGTCATCAGGAATGGCTCGCTTTTCTCAAACTGATCGATCAGCAGAGCCCCGCTGAACTGGACATCCACATTATTGCCGACAATTACGCCACCCATAAACACCCGCAGGTCAAGAAATGGCTGGCGCGGCATTCCCGGTTCCACATGCACTACACGCCAACCTTCTCGTCATGGATGAACCTGGTGGAGCGCTTCTTTGGCGATCTGACGGCGTTCATCGGCGAGAAAAGCTTCGCCTCGACGCGCGAACTGGCCGATGCGATCATCACCTTCTTGGCCGCCCGCAACGACAATCCTCGGCGCTACGTCTGGAGGGCCAAGGGCGAAGATATCCTGCGCAAAATCGACGCCGCCAGACGTGCGCTCGCCGCTGGCCCAGCCCAATGCAACTCTATTTCCGATACAGCACACTAGCCCACTCCCACAAGACCGGGTAGGCTTCTTCCCTTCGCGCGTCGCGCAAGATTCGCTGGTCTTGCGCGCAGGGTCCAGGCCGGGAGACCCCATGCGTATCCGCCGAATTACGATTTCCCTAGCCTTCGCCGCCGGGCTTGCCACTCTGCCGCTCTCGACCGCCGAGGCGCAATCCAATCCCCCCCAATCCAATCCCCCGCAGTCCAATCCCCTCGCAATACTATCCGCCCTGCTCGCCGTTTCCACTGGAATGGCCGTTCTGCGTGGTGGGGGCCGTGCTCGATATCGCCGCAACAATCGTCACCGCGCCGATCTGGCTGCTGACGGGGGCACCGCCCTTCGGCTATTACGGGCCGCCCTATTACCCACCGCCGCCCTACCCACCGCCGCCTTATCACCCACCACCGGGGTATTACCCGCCGCCGGGGTATTACCCGCCGTCGAATTATTCTGGGCCACGCTGAGCCCGCGCGTCTCGTGGCGCTGGCATAGCGGGGACCGCAGCGGTGGCGAGATCGTGAGCGGATAGAAAGGTGTTTCCCAAGATCGAGGCGTGAGAAGCTGGGCGCCGTGATCCGCCCTGGTAGCACGGATCGCCTCCCCGTCAAGGCGGCGAGACGGGCAGACGACGCCAGAGCAAAGCAATAACGAGCCCGCCGCACAGCGCCCCGAGCGCCGATGCCGCGAAATCAGCGATCGACGGATGTCGACCGGGAGAGAAGTGCTGGAGGTATTCCAGGATACCGGCGTACACCGATAAGCCGCCGATGATCTGCATGCTGCCTGGGCTTACGCCGTAGCCTGCCATCGCAACCGCAGCCGACCCCGCGTAGGCGACAAAATGCTCAAGTCGGCCGGGGAGCCCGGTTCGCACCATCTGTTGCGCCGGCAGCAGCGACAAGACGGCGAGAAGAATGACGCAGCACCACGTGAGGACCCGAAGTGATGTCAACAGGAGGTTAGCGCGCATCGGCTGACATTCATCGACGGTGACGGATTTGGCCTGTTCTCGTCGCTGTGGTTCGGTGTTTGCTTCCCCATCGCACCCAAGGGCGATCGGAGTTGACGAGGCTTCCTAGACAGCCGCCCAAATTGCAACCCACAACGCGAGCGACAGGAGCAAGATCACGACCAGAGCCGCTCCTTTATCCAGCCGGTCCTGCGACAGGATTTTCCTGTACATCAGTCGTCATCATGTGCACCAATTTCGGACAGGCAAACGCGATGCCACACCTCCGGCCGGCCGAGGAGGCCCTTGCCGATCACGTGGCGGACCGGCGCGAGCTGTCGGGCGATGTGAGCTGCGGCGATAGGTGATAGGCACCGTCAAAGCGCATCGCAAACGCCTGGGCCGCCACTTCCGCTGCGAAGTCAACAGTCACGAGGACAGTATTTTTGTTATGATTGTATTTGTACCTCGTGGGCTCGTGCCGATTGGCATCAAGCCATTCGCCTATTACGATCATCGTAGTAGAAAACTCGGCGGCGCGTATCCGGACCGTGACGCTGGGCATCGCCCCTCCGTATGCGTTTCCCAGAAGTAAGCACGATTTTGCTACAAACAAAAGATGAAAATTATTAACCAAAGCTAGTTACTAGAACGCTCTGGACAGCTTTAATTCCCACATCGAACTCGCAGGCGAGATATGAGCGGTGCGAGGCAGAGGTGTGGTATTTCGCACACCACACGCGGGGCTACGCCGCCAGCCTTGGCGTTAACTAATTTAATGATTTCAATCACATGCTCTCGCGGGGGACCCGCGCCGCCTTGTGCCGCCCCAACCCCTGGAGGAACCTCCGGCACCCGGTCATTCCGCCAGGCCGTTGAAAATAGCGAGCGCTGGCGCCCGGACCGCGACACCCTCCGCGCGCGTGCGCGAGGGTGGCGCGGATGGATGGGGACGCGCCGGCTTGTGCCACGGGCACCGGGGGTGATCGGCGAGCCGAGGTGGCTAACGGGAGGAGAGGTAGGCTTGCGGCTCTGGCCGCGCAAACGGGGCGGAGTGGGGCTCGAAATCAGTCGCCGTTCTTCCGTGGGGCTTCCGTGATGGAAAAGGGCTCAGCCGATTTATCAGCTAAGCCCTTGGTCGTGTTGGTGGAGCCAACCGGGATCGAACCGGTGACCTCTACAATGCCATTGTAGCGCTCTCCCAGCTGAGCTATGGCCCCCGCAGCGTGCGCGCCGGGAAGTTAGGAAGGCCCAGCCGCCGCGGCAAGCACAAAATCGCCGCGCAGCCAATCGCCAGGACGCCCCTCACCCCGACCCTCGTTCGGCTTGCGGGGCGAGGGAGCATCGCGCGGCCCGCAAGCCGGGATCCGCCGGGACACTCAGTGCTCCTCCTCCTCGACGTTCTCGATGACCTCGGCCATGTCGTCCTCGTCCTCGCCGAGCTCAGAGGCGTCTTCCAGCACCTCCTCGTCCTCCTCTTCGGCTTCTTCGAGCGGGACCGCCTCCTCTTCCTCCTCCACGACATCGGCCTCCTCGGTCTCGAGATCGGCGTCGAGTTCCTCGGCGCCGACCGGCTCGATCTCCTTCTCGACTTGTACAGCCGGGCGGGCGCGGCGCGATTTAAGAAACGCCTCCGGGTCATAGGGGGTGGTGCATTTCGGGCAGATCACAGGCTCGCGCATCAGATCGTAGTAGCGCGTCCCGCAGCTCGGACAAATACGCTTGGTGCCCCATTCGGGTTTGGCCACACTTCGCTCCATCGAGGTTTTGCCGGATCAACTCGGCGCGCCATTGCCACAAGGGCGTCGGCCTGTCAAAAGCAAACCGACGAACATCCGCTCTTTGAGCTTCTACTATGGCCAACGATCTCTCACTCCCCTCGCCCGCCCCGCTCTGCGCTGCGAGGGCCGGCACGCCGCTCGCCGGCCGGATCGGCGTCCCCGGCGACAAGTCGATCTCGCATCGCGCGCTGATGCTGGGCGCGCTCGCCGTCGGCCGGACCGAGATCAGCGGCCTGCTCGAGGGCGAGGACGTGCTGGCGACCGCCGTGGCCCTCAATGCGCTCGGCGCGCACGCTCGCTCGGCGGGAGATGGCCGGTGGACGGTGGACGGGGTCGGGATCGGCGGGCTCGGGGAGCCGGAGGATCTGCTCGATCTCGGCAATTCCGGTACCGCCGCGCGGCTCCTCCTCGGCATCCTCGCGACCCACCCGATGACCGCCTTCGTCACCGGCGACGCCTCGCTGCGGCGGCGGCCGATGAGCCGCATCGTCGAGCCGTTGAGCCGCATCGGCGCGCGCTTCGTGACGCGCGAAGGCGGCTGCCTGCCGCTCGCCGTCACCGGTGCCGTCAACCCGGTGCCGATCGAATATCGCCTTCCCGTGCCCTCGGCGCAGGTCAAATCCGCGGTGCTGCTCGCCGGGCTCAACACCCCCGGGGCGACCACGGTGATCGAGCCCCAGCCGACCCGCGACCACACCGAGCGCATGCTCCGCCACTTCGGCGCGACGGTCGTCACCGAGCCTGCAAAAGGCGGCGGCAAGCGCATCACCGTCGAAGGCTATCCCGAGCTCGCCGCAGCGCCGATCGCGGTGCCCGGCGACCCCTCCTCGGCCGCCTTCCCGCTGATCGCGGCATTGATCGTTCCGGGTTCCGAGGTGACGATCGAAGGTGTCGGCGTCAACCCGCTGCGCACCGGGCTCTTCGAGTGTCTGCGCGAGATGGGGGCGGACTTTGCCCTGTTGAACGAACGCGACGAGGGGGGTGAGCCGATCGCCGATCTGCGCGCCCGCGCCGGGCTTCTGACCGGCGCCGACATCCCCGCGGAGCGGGCGCCGCGGATGATCGACGAATACCCGATCCTCGCGGTCGCCGCAGCCTGCGCGCGCGGGCGCACGGTCATGCGCGGCCTCGCCGAGCTGCGCGTCAAGGAAAGCGACCGTCTCTCGGCGATCGCCGCCGGTCTCGCGGCCTGCGGGGGGCGCGTCGCGGTCGACGGCGACACCTTGACCGTCGAGGGCGACGGCGGGCCGCCCGAGGGCGGCGCGCTGATCGCGACCCAGCTCGACCATCGCATCGCGATGGCGTTTCTCGTCCTCGGCCTGGCGACCCGGCTGCCGGTCAGCATCGACGACGCCGCACCGATCGCCACCAGCTTTCCCGGCTTTGTCGCGCTGCTCAACGGGCTCGGCGGTGCGCTCCGGGCGGAGCCTTGAAGGCCCGTCCCTTTGTTGTGGCGATCGACGGACCGGCGGCCTCCGGCAAGGGCACGCTTGCGCGACGCCTCGCCGAGCATTTCGGCTTCGCCCACCTCGACACCGGCGCGCTCTACCGGGCGACGGCGTTTCTGGTCCTCGACCAGCGGGGGGACCCGGCCCATCCCGCGACCGCAGAACGGGCGGCACGCCGTGTCGACCGGCAGGTTCTCGCCGATCCGCGGCTGCGTCGCGAAGCGGTCGCGACAGCGGCTTCGATGGTTGCGGAGATTCCGGCTGTCCGCCGTGCGCTCCTCGAATTGCAGCGGGGTTTCGCGGCCAACCCCCCGGCACCTACCAAGGGCGCGGTTCTCGACGGCCGCGACATTGGCTCCGTCGTCTGGCCGGCGGCCGATGTCAAGCTGTTCATCACCGCCAGCGCCGAGGAGCGCGCCCGGCGCCGGGTCGAGGAGTTGCGGCAAGGCGGTACGGCCGCTATATTCGAAGATGTCCTGCAAGATCTGATGGAACGCGACGCGCGCGACTCCGAGCGCCGGGCTGCACCTCTCGCCGCAGCGCCCGACGCCATCGTGATCGACACGACGACGCTCGACGCCGATGCGGTGTTCGAACGCGCGTCTGAACTTGTTGCGCGCGCACTCGAGGAGAAGGAATGGCAGCAGTAGAATTACAAACCACGGAGGCGCCCGCGAAGGACAGCTTTGCGGCGCTTCTCGATAAATCGCTGGGTGTCGCGAGCAGTCTCGAAGGCACCGTCGTCAAAGGCCGGGTCATCGCGCTCGAGAACGATGTCGCGCTGATCGATGTCGGCCTCAAATCGGAAGGCCGCGTGTCGTTGAAGGAGTTCGCCGCCGGCGGCGCCGAACCCGACCTCCATGTCGGCGACACCGTCGAGGTCTATCTCGAGCGAATGGAGGACAAGAACGGCGAGGCCCAACTCTCGCGCGAGAAAGCGCGCCGCGAGGAGGCCTGGACCCAGCTCGACAAAAGCTTTCAGGCGAACGAGCGGGTGACCGGGCTAATCTTCGGCCGGGTCAAGGGCGGGTTTACCGTCGACCTCAACGGTGCAGTCGCCTTCCTGCCGGGCAGCCAGGTCGACATCCGGCCGGTGCGCGACATCACCCCGCTATTGGGATCTCCGCAACCTTTCCAGATCCTCAAAATGGACCGCTCGCGCGGCAACATCGTCGTGTCGCGCCGCGCCGTGCTCGAGGAAAGCCGCGCCGAGCAGCGCTCCGAGCTCGTCGCCAGTCTCAAGGAAGGCCAGATCCTCAATGGCGTGGTCAAGAATATCACCGATTACGGCGCCTTTGTCGATCTCGGCGGGGTCGACGGCCTGCTGCACGTCACCGACATCGCCTGGCGCCGCATCAACCATCCTTCCGAGGCGCTGAACATCGGCCAGACTGTCAAGGTCCAGGTCATTCGCTTCAACCCGGAGACGCAGCGCATCTCGCTCGGCATGAAGCAGCTCGAAGCCGATCCGTGGGAGGGTGTGGACCTCAAATACCCGGCCGGCGCCAAGTTCCGCGGCCGGGTCACCAACATCACCGACTACGGCGCCTTTGTCGAATTGGAGCCCGGGGTCGAGGGGCTGGTCCACGTCTCCGAGATGAGCTGGACCAAGAAAAACGTGCACCCCGGCAAGATCGTCTCGACCAGCCAGGAGGTCGAGGTGATGGTACTCGACGTGGACCCCCAAAAGCGCCGGATCAGCCTCGGTCTGAAGCAGACGCTGGCCAACCCATGGGAAGCCTTCGTCGAGGAGCATCCGGTCGGCCAAGAGCTCGAAGGCGAGGTCCGCAACATCACCGAGTTCGGCCTGTTCGTCGGCCTACCCGGCGATATCGACGGCATGGTCCACCTCTCCGACATCGACTGGAACCGTCCGGGCGAGGAGGCGATCAACAACTACCACAAGGGCGAGGTGGTGCGGGTCAAGGTGCTCGACGTCGATATCGAGAAGGAACGCATCAGTCTCGGCATCAAGCAGCTTGCCGCCGACCCGTTCGAGGCCGGCATGTCCAAGCTGAAGAAGGGCGAGGTGGTCACCGGCACGATCGCCGCGGTGACCGACGGCGGCGTCGAGGTAACGATCGGCGACGGCGTGCCCGGCTTCATCCGAAAGACGGAGCTGTCGCGCGACCGCAGCGAGCAGCGCCCGGACCGCTTCGCGGTCGGCGAGAGGATCGACGCCAAAGTGACGACAATCGACCGCGCCACTCGCAAGGTGTCCCTGTCGATCAAGGCGCGCGAGATGGACGAGGAGAAGCGGGCAATGGCCGAGTTCGGTTCCGCCGAATCCGGCGCCAGCCTTGGTGATATCCTCGGCGCCGCGATCCGGCGCCGGCAGGGCGATGCCGAGGAGAAGACCGAGGAGAAGACCGAGGAGAAGAGCTGACGGCGCTGCCGCCCTCCCCCGTCCGGCAGCCGAGACGGGTGAGGGCCGCGTCCTTTTTCCAGATGCCGTCGCTGGGCAGATAATTGACTTCGGCCCATTCGCGGATGGCATCGGTCTCTTCCCGGTCGAGTTTCCAATGATCTTCGGGCAGTGCCGCGATGCATTGGGACAGCTGCGGGCTCATATCAGCCGAGATCGCATAGCCGATCGCCCGCTCGTCGAGCCAGCCTATCAGCTCGTGCTCGTAGAGCGCGCTGTCGCCGCGCAGATAGATCTTGGCGATGCCGCCCGGCAGCGCGGCGAGCGCCTTCTCGACCACCCGGCGGTTGCCGGAGCCCGCCGGGACGTTGCCGTCGCGGAACTCGTCGGCGAGGATGACGTCCTGCTCGGCCCATAGCGCCAGCACCGGCTGATAGCCACGATTGCCATCGTAGGCCCGCTTGGCTGCCCGTTTGTCGCAGGCGATCACGGTGGCGTCGATGTCCAGGGTCGCCTTCTTCATCGGATGGCGGCACTGCAGATCGAGGACGAGCTCAGCGTGGCCCTGGAGGCGAGCGTCCTTCGCTTGACGGTCGCCGGAGGCTTTGGCACGCTGGCGCAACCTGCCAGATAAGCACGGGCGCGACGATGACGAAATCGGAGCTCGTACAAAAGCTTGCCGAAGCCAACCAGCATTTGTACCAACGTGATATCGAGGTCATCGTAACCGCGATCTTCGACGAGATCTCGGCGGCGCTGGCTCGCGGCGATCGCGTCGAGCTGCGGGGATTCGGAGCGTTTTCGGTCAAGCGTCGGGATGCCCGCATCGGACGCAACCCGCGGACCGGTGACAGCGTGCGCGTCGCCGAGAAACACATTCCGTTCTTCAAGACCGGCAAGCAGCTTCGCGACCGATTGAACCGGGATGCACCCCGGGTCTAGCCCCGGCGCGGTCGCCCTCGGATCGTTGGGATGAAGGCCGTCTACTGGGTGGTAACGCTGCTCGCCGGCACCTTTCTAATCCTCTTTGCTGTTTCCAACCGCGAACCGGTATCGCTTGAGCTGTGGCCGCTGCCGTTCCTGGCCGACCTGCCGCTCTATCTGCTCGTCCTGCTGATGTTGCTCGCCGGCTTTGTCATCGGCGCCGCGGCCGCCCGGATCGCCGGGCGCCGCTTACGGCGCGAGCTCCGGCGGCGCCGCCGGCGTATCGAGGCGCTCGAGCGGGAGCTCGCAGCGACCCAGTCACAGCTGCCAACCAAGCCATCGGCAGCGCTCCCGATCGCCTAGGGGCGCTCCTCGACCCGTACCGTGCGAAGCGAGGGGGTGTTTCCGCCGGCGCTGAAGCGGTGTATGTGAGCGCCTTACATGAGGTCGCACGCGTCGAGGCGGGATTACGAGGAGGCGGCATGATTCACCCGGTCATTCTGTCCGGAGGTTCGGGCACCCGCTTGTGGCCGATGTCGCGCACGCTCTATCCGAAGCAGCTCCTCACGTTGCTCGGCCGCGACAGTCTGCTGCAGCAGACCGTTCGACGGGTCGCCGAAGACGAACGCTTTGCTGCCCCCCTCGTGGTCGCCAATGAAGAGCACCGCTTCATCATCGCCGAACAGCTGCGGGAGATCGCGGTCGTGCCGCGCGCGCTGCTGCTCGAGCCGGTGGGCCGGAACACGGCGCCCGCGGCCTGCATCGCGGCGCTGGCGCTGACCGAGACCGAAACCGACCCGCTGATGCTGGTGATGGCCTCCGACCACGCGATCAACGATGTCGCTGCCTTTCTAGCAGCCGTAGACCGCGCGGCAGACGCAGCAAGCGGGGGCGCCCTCGTTTGCTTGGGTGTCGCGCCCGAGCGGCCCGAGACCGGCTACGGTTACATCCACCGCGGCGCGGCACTCGACGGGATCGACAACGCCTTTGCTGTCGTCGAGTTCGTCGAGAAGCCCGATGCGGACCATGCGACGGAATATCTCGCGTCCGGGGAACATTTTTGGAACAGCAGTATCTTCATGTTTCCCGCCCGGCTCTATCTCGACGAGTTGGAGCGTTTGAGGCCCGATATGGTCGCCGCCTGCCGGCTAGCGCTCGCAGAGGCACGGCGGGACAATGATTTCATCCGCCTCGACAAGGATTTGTTTTCCGCCTGCGAGGCCGACTCGATCGACTACGCAGTGATGGAGAAAACAGAGCGCGCCGCCGTGGTGCCCGTACGCATGGGGTGGAGCGATGTTGGCTCCTGGGACGCGATGTGGGAGATGAGCGTCAAGGATCGCCAGGGCAATTCGATCGAAGGCAATGTCGTCGCCGAGGACGCTCGCAACTGCTATCTGCGCTCCGAGGCCGGGCTCATCGCGGCGATCGGCATCGAGGATCTCGTCGTCGTCGCGACCGCCGACGCGGTGATGGTGGCGCCGCGCAACCGCACCCAAGAGGTCAAGACGCTGGTCTCCCGGCTGGTCGAAGAGCGCCGCGACGAAGCCGACGCGCTGCCGACTGTTCATCGCCCGTGGGGCAGCTTCACTGCGCTCCACAACGGGCACCGGGTGCAGGTCAAGCACATCATGGTCAAGCCCGGCGGCAAGCTGTCGCTGCAGATGCACCATCACCGCGCCGAGCACTGGGTCGTCGTCCAGGGGACAGCCAGGATCCGCCGCGGCGAAGAGGAGATGATCCTAACCGAGGACCAGTCGACCTACATTCCGCTCGGCACCGCTCACCGGCTCGAAAACCCCGGCAAGATCCCGCTGCATCTGATCGAAGTGCAGTCGGGAAGCTATCTCGGGGAGGATGACATCGTCCGCCTCGAGGACAGCTACGGCAGAAGCTAACCCGCGACAAGGGCGGGTTGTAGGCCGGGTAGGAATGTGATGATCCCCGGCTCGGTCTCCAGCGCTGATGGGAAGTTGCAAGCTTGCGCCTGCAACAGCGCCGACGGAAGCGACGGCGACCAGAAGCATTTCGATCCGCGGATCGATACTCAGACCCCCGCCTTTGCGAGTACGACCACCGAGACTCCGCGTGCCGGACGCTTGGCGTCCGGGTTGTGGTAGGAATGCGGAATGTTGCCGGGGAAGGCCAGCACGTCGCCGGCTTCTAGATCGTGGCGCTGACCGGCTACGACGATCCCGACTCGGCCATCGAGGCAGGTGAAGTATTCGCGGGTTCCCGGCAGATGCGGTGTGCCGCCGAGCCGGGCGCCGGGCCCGAAATCCATGACGTTCAGCATTCCATCCGGCATCGGCTCGGGGACCAGAGGCCGCTCGGCGACGCCCTGGCCGCGCTGCCGTGAACCGACTTCCTCGGCGGTCCATTTGCGCACCTTCGCACGGGGCGCGGCGAGCAGCTCGTCGATCGGCACGCCGAGCGCGCCGGCCACCTTGACGAGGACGGCGAGGGAGGGGTTGGCCTCGCCCGATTCCAGATTGGCGATCGTCGAACGCGGCAACGCCGAGGCGAGGGCGAGCGCATCCTGAGTCAGCGTCCGCGCATGCCGCAGGCTGATCAAGTTGCGCGCCAGATGCAGGCCGGCGCGTTCGGGCTCATCCCCTTGCTTGTCTATCGCCTCGACTTTCCGCCAATCGGTTGGACATGAAGCTTACCGAGCCCTGCCGCGTCTCCCAGTTTCTCGATCGAACGCAACAATTCGAATGGGAGGATCGGATGGCCAAATCATACAGTAGGCACGGGCAAGAATCGCCCTCCTTCGACCCGGCGCTGCGGGTTGCAATCACCGGCGGCACGGCAGGGCTGGGCCTGGCGCTGGTCCGCGAGTTCCGCCGCCGCGGTGCGGCAATCGCCTTCACCGCGCGCGGAAGGGAGCGCCTGGAGATCGTGGCGCGCGAAATGCCCGGAACTCACGGCGTCATCGGCGACATGGCGCGCAAGGAGGACATCCACCCTGTCGCCCTGCAAATTACTGCGGCGCTGGGCGGCCTCGACGTCCTCGTCAACAACGCCTCGAGCCTCGGTCCCGTCCCGCTCGCCCTGCTTGCCGACACCGAATGCGAGCAGCTCGAGCTCGCTTTGGCCACCAACCTCGTGGGCCCGTTCCGCCTGACCAGGGCCCTGCTCGGCGCCCTCTCGGCCTCGGCGCGGCAGGGCCGCGGTGCCGTCATCCTCAACATCACCAGCGACGCCGCGATCAACCCCTACCCGCAATGGGGTGCTTATGGCGTTAGCAAGGCCGCACTCCTCCATCTGAGCCGAATTTGGGATACCGAGCTGGCGGGCGAAGGCGTGCGGGTGCTGGCCCTCGACCCCGGCGACATGGATACCGAGCTGCACGCGATCGCACTGCCGGATTCCGATCGCACGAGCCTGAAGCGCCCGGAAATCGCCGCCCACGAGCTGGCCGACGCGATTGCCGCGGCGCTCCCGAAGACCGACCTGCTTGGCGTCTGCTCCGTCTGAGACCCGGGGTCTGAACGATGATCCCCGAAAGCCGGCCCGTCCAGCGCTCGCCCGAGGCGCGGCTCCTTGCGGTCGACGCCGCCGGGCGGATACGCCAAATCCCGCGCGCCGATTTCGTCGCCATGCTGCAGCGCGGCGATCTCGCGATAGCGAACGACGCCGCGACCCTGCCGGCCAGCCTGCACGGCACTCAGGTCGCGACCGGCGCCGCCATCGAGCTGCGGCTTGCCGGCTGGCCTCGCGCCGTCCTCGACGATCCCCGCCGCTTCCACGCAATCGTTTTCGGAGCGGGCGACTACCGTCAGCGCACCGAGGATCGGCCGCCGCCGCCTGCTCTGCAGCCGGGGGATCGCCTCGCTCTCGGTCCGCTTTCGGCCAGGATCGAGGCGCTCCTCGGCCACCCACGGCTCGTGGAGGTCAGCTTCGAGGGGGCGCCAGATGCAATCTGGTTTGGCCTGGCACGCCACGGCAAGCCCATTCAGTACGCGCATGTACCCGCGCCGCTCGCTCTCTGGGACGTCTGGACGCCGATCGCCGGCCCGCCCGTCGCGTTCGAGCCGCCTTCCGCCGGCTTCGCACTCGACTGGAGGAGCCTCGCCGCGATGCGAGCCCGCGGCATCGCCTTCGCGACGCTCACCCATGCTGCGGGCATCTCTTCGACCGGCGACCCGGCGCTCGACGAGCTGCTCCCTTTCGACGAGCCTTATTCGATCCCCGCGGCAACCGCCTCGGCGGTCCGCGCGGCGCGCGCCCGCGGCGGCCGCATCGTCGCGATCGGCACCACGGTCGTGCGCGCTCTTGAAGCCGCCGCCGCCCCCAATGGAGTCGTGCGGGCCGGAAACGGCATCGCGACCGGGCGGATCGGAGCCGGGACGAGACTCCGGATTGTCGATGCGCTCCTCACCGGCGCGCACGAGCCCGGCACGAGCCACCATGCACTGCTGCGCGCCTTCCTCGACGCGGCGATGATGCGCCAACTCGATGCCGAGCTAGCGGCAAATCGCTACCGAACGCATGAATTCGGCAATTCCGTGCTCATCGAGCGTAGTGTGGGCTCGATGGTGGGCCGGACGGAAAATGCACAACTCCGGATCGCCTAGCTCCGGCTACGAGCGGCGCAGCACGCCTCTCGTGCATATCGTCGCGCTCTATGGCCCTGCCCCATTCTCCAGGGCTAGGAAAGTGCGACTTCTTCCCCTTGTATGCCACGGGCAGGTGGATCTCGCGGTAGCGCCCGATGATCCGTCCGTCAGTGTCGACCAGGATCGACGTATTGTAGTGGCGCGGCTCGCCCTTCTCCTGGGTCAGCTCGGCATAGCCGAGATAAAACCCGACCTCGAGGTCGAATGTCCCGGTGATCATGGCGGCACCAAGGCCCGCTTCAAGAGGCCACCCGAACAGGGAGGGGCCATGAGTTCGGCTCTCGAATTCATCACCAGCCAGGAGCAAGGGTTCTCGCACCGCCGCGGCGGCGCGGAGTAGGCAAGCGGAAGAAGGCATCCTATCCGGGCGGCGTCTGAACCAGACCGGTTTCATGCGCCAGCCGGCGCTCCAATCGTGCGAGACGCCGGGCCGCGCGCAGCCGGGCAGCCGCCCGCTTTGCGATATGCGCCGCCTCGGTGGGCGCGATGTCGCCGCGCGCAACCGCCGCCAGAACCGTGGACAGCGCCTGTCGAATATCCTCCGCCGTCCGCACCGACGCCAGGTCGATCCCGAGACGCACCACCGGGTCGATGGCAGCGACCGGCGGCGGCCAGAGCTGCGCGGCGAGGGGCCGCAACAGTTGCGGCTTGCGGTCGAGCAAATCCAAGAGCGCCTGCGCGCTCAGCGGCCGGGCCGCAAGATGGGGCACGCGCCGCTTAGGATTGGGAATGCCGGACGGCCGGCCGCGCGGGTTGCCGGAGCTTCCCTTGGCGAAACGCCCGCGCGCGTCGCGCGCGCGAGGCAGAAAGCGATCAGGCCCAAGTAATTGAAATTCCTGGAATCGAGGCCTGGGATGCAGCCGATTACGGGACGACACAGGCGGATCGGTAGCGGTTTCCGGCATCAGCGGGGCTCCAGGGGAAATGAGGCGAACATATGGGTTCACCATACGTTCCCATCAAGGGCCCGGCCGGGCACCCGGCCCGGATCCAAATCGGGCAGGACGGTGGGGACAAGCCGCTCCCCGTGGGCTTATGCGCCAAGAGCGCAGGGGGCGCGCATCAAAGCCTTTGTCGGGTCACAAATTCGGTGGGAAGATCAGCATGGCCGTTGACGGCCAGCTCGAGGAATTTGTCGTCGGTCGGATCGCGGCACGCCGCGATACGCTCGGTGATCGTGACCAGCTCGGCTGCGGCCATCAGCTTCTTCAACCATGCCTGCGTGTCGGGATCGATCAGCGAGGCAAAATATGGTCGCGCAACCGATGAACTCCGCGCGCGACACGCGGTCATTGCGAGCGAAGCGAAGCAATCTCGCGCCCGTCGTGCTCAGCCGATCGAGATTGCTTCGTCGCTCCGCTCCTCGCAATGACGGACGACGTTTCTTGCCGATTTGAGCAGACCGCCGCGCCGCTCGACAACGAGCGCGGCCATTCCCGGCATGGATTTTTGTTTTAGCGCGGCGCTGACGAGAACGTTGGTATCGAGAACGATCCTCATCGAGCCCGCGGCTCGACTTCCTTCTGTGCTTGCTTGATCAGGCGGTCGATGTCGTCATCGGTGAGCCCGGCCGCGATGACGCGCGCCCGCGACGCGCGCCGGCCGGGGATCAGCTCGTCAGGTTCGATCGTAATCGTGACACGATCGTCCGGGTCGAGGCCACGGCGGGCGAGCTCGGCGGCAACCTTGCTCACTGTAGTTTCGATCACTTCGGGTCGTGATGACATCGCCTCAACTCCTGTCGCTGGAATTTAGGCCGGCCAAGCTCTTTGGTCAAATTCATGGCGTGTTCCTTCGGGACCGCGTGCTAGGCGCAGAGCCCCGAAGCGCGATTGCAACATCGTCGCGTTTATCGTGCGAGCCGTTTCGATCTCCAAGGTCGGCTACACCTCGGTCTTGGCGCCGGTGCGCTCGGTGATCAGGCGGTAGTGCTCGATGCGTCGGTGCTTCTCGAAGTTGAAGATCGTCCGCCTTAGGTACTCGCCGAGCTCGAGGTCGAGGGTCGCGGCAATGACCTCGTCACCCTCGCCGAGGGCGCGGGCAGCGATTTCGCCGGTCGGCGCGATAATGACCGAGCCGCCGATCAGGCCATAACCGTCCTCCTTGCCGGCTTTGGCCGCGGCGAGCACCCAGGCCGCGTTCTGATAGGCGTTCGCCTGCATCGAGATCAGATGGTGGAACATCCGCAGATGCTCGGGCTCGGGGTGGTGGATATTCTCGGTCGGGGTGTTGTAGCCTAGGGCGACGATCTCGACCCCCTGCAGCCCCATCACACGAAACGTCTCAGGCCAGCGCCTGTCGTTGCAGATGCACATGCCGACGACCGCGTCGAACGCGCGCCACACCTTGAAGCCCTCGTTGCCGACATCGAAGTAGCGCTTTTCCAGATGCTGGAAGGGTGCCTCCGGCAGGTGTTCGGAATGCCCGGGCAGGTGGATCTTGCGGTAGCGTCCGATGATCCGCCCGTCGCGCTCGACCAGGATCGACGTATTGTAGTGGCGCGGCTCGCCCTTCTCCTGGGTCAGCTCGGCATAGCCGAGATAGAAGGCAACGCCGAGCTCGCGGGCGAGGTCGAAGAGCGGCCGGGTTTCCGGGCCGGGCATCTCGCGTTCGAAGAAACGGTCGATCTCCTTCTGGTCGGTCATCCAGTAGCGCGGGAAGAACGTCGTCAGCGCGAGCTCGGGGAAGACGACGAACTCGGCGCCGCCGGCATGCGCCTCGCGCAGCATCGCCATCAGCCGCTTGACGACTGCGCTGCGCGTATCGGCGAGATGGATCGGACCGAGCTGGGCGACGGCGGCCTTCAACTTGCGTGACATGTCGTTCCTCCTTCAGACAAGCAGCGTGCCGGTCTCTGCGACCGTCAGAAGCTCGGGCACCGGGTTGCCGGCCGGCTTTGCCGCCTCGGAGAGCGCGCACGGCAAAAATGCGCCGCTGCCGCGCGCGGCAAGGAGCCGGCCGTCGTCGATGACGATCCGGCCGCGGCTCAGCACCGTCACCGGCCAGCCGCGGAGCCGGCGGCCCTCATAGGGGGTGTAGCCGACATTGTCGTGCAAGATCCCGGCGGTGACGGCCGTCTCGCGCTCCGGGTCCCAGATCGCAAGGTCGGCGTCGCTGCCGACCGCGATCGTGCCCTTCTTCGGGTAGAGGCCGTAGAGCTTGGCATGGTTCGTCGCGGTGAGCGCGACAAAGGCGTTGAGATCGAGCCGCCCCTGCCCCACTCCCTCGGAAAAAAGCAGCGGCAGCCGGAGCTCGATCCCCGGCACGCCGTTGGCGATGTCCTTGAAGGTAGTCTTCTCCCCGTGCGGCAGCTTGCCCGAAGCGTCGAAGCGGTAGGGTGCGTGGTCGGAGGAGAAGACCTGGAAGGTCCCGTTCCTGAGGCCGGTCCACACCGCCTGTTGCGCCGCCTTGTCGCGCGGCGGCGGGCTGCAGCAGAATTTAGCGCCCTCGACCCCGGGCTGGGCGAGGTCGTCGGCGGTCAGGAAGAGGTATTGCGGACAAGTCTCGCCGTAGATCTTGAGCCCCTTGGTCTGGGCGTTGCGGATGACCTCGATCGCCTCGCCAGCCGAGACATGGACCAGCAGGATCGGCACATCCAAGAGCTGTGACAAGGCCACGGCGCGGTTCGTCGCTTCGCCTTCAGCGAGCCGGGCATGGCTCACCGCGTGATAGCGCGGCGCGCCGAGCCCGCGATCGAGTAGCCGGCTCGTCAGCCATTTGATGATCTCATGGTTTTCGGCGTGCACCATGACGAAGGCGCCCTCGCGCCGGGCGACCGCTAAGATGTCGAGCATCTGCCGGTCGTCGAGCCGCAAGAGATCGTAGGTCATGTAGACTTTGAACGAGGTGTAGCCGTCGCGGATCAGCGCCGGCAGTTCCTGCCCCATGACCTGCTCGGACGGGTCGGAGATGATCAGATGGAACGCGTAGTCGATCACCGCCTTGGGCCGAGCCGCTTCCTGGTACTCCTCGACGACTTGGCGCAGGGACTGGCCGCGATGCTGTGCCGCGAACGGGATCACCGTCGTGGTGCCGCCGAACGCCGCCGCCACCGTCGCGCTGTAGAAATCGTCGGCGCAGACGATTCCAGCCGAGGAGCGCTGCTCGATATGGCAATGGCTGTCGATGCCGCCCGGGAGAACCAGCCGGCCGTTCGCATCGATCTCCCGCACCCCCGGTGCGAGGTTCTTGCCGAGCGTCGTGATGACGCCGTCCTTGACGCCGATGTCGCAGCAAGCGGTATCCGCCGCGGTCGCCACGGTGCCGTTGCGGATCACCAGATCAAAATCGCTCATGCCCTCTCCCTCCAAGCCGAATGTCGGATTATGCGACAATCGGGGTGTTGGCAAGCGCTCGCGCAGCAGTATAAATAGGTGCGGTCCGCAAGAAGTTGACGGAGAAAATAGAGGCAAAGCAAGAGGAGAGCATAGGCAACAAAGTCGTGAACGCTGCGGTAATTTAGATGACGAGCACGATCGCGGTTAAGGAGATAGAACGACGACGGTGAAGAAAGCTGATGCAGACGACCGCAAACGACTAGGGCTAGATGCCGAGACAGGGGAAGGCGGCTCGCGAGAGCGCAAAGAAGAGCAGCCCGAGTTGGGCGCCGAGCACCAGCAGCGGCGCGAACAGCGCCCGGGGTGCGCGCCGCATAACAAGACGACCCGAGACAGAAACGCACGACGAACGACAGCGGCACCGCGCCCGGAGAGACACCGACTGCCAACAGGCTCTGGGTGATTTCGTCGACACCGACGATCAGCCACGGCACAAACCAGAAGACGGCGCCGACGAGAGCGCCGATAAAGGCCGCCTGAAGCTCGACCGGGCAGCGCTGATCGAGCCTGGCGGCGAGCGACATACAGACGAGGATAGCACGGTAGTAGAGACAAGCGGCAATCAAGCAAACGACCCCCAGCATCAGATAGAGCGGCCAGGTCGAGGCGACCGCGTAGGGTAGGGGTCCAGTGGCGGTCGCTGATTGCGCCGTCACGATGACCTGAAAATCGGGCATGTCGCCGAGAAACAGCCGCGAGATCAGGATCGCGGCCGACGAGGCGCCGAGGGCCGTGATCGCGACCCGCGTCTCCAGCGCGCACGAGCTCTTCGAGCACGAACACCGCGCCGGCGATCGGCGCGTTGAATGTGACGGCGAGCAGGCGCCCGCGCCGGCCGCGACGAGCGTGCGCAGGTCCGGCCAGGTGCGGCCGCCGGCCCTACCGACGAGATCGGCAACGACCGCACCCATCTGCACGCTTGGGCCCTCGCGGCCCAAAGCCATGCCGGCGCCAATGGTCAACAGCCCGCCGATAAACTTGACCGGGAGCAGACGCGGCGGCGCCGGAGGCAGGTCGCCGGTCAGCGCACCCTCGACCTGGGGTATGCCGCTTCCGGAGGCATAGGGCGAAAACCGCCGCACCAGCCAGGCGGCCAGCGACACCGCTGCTGCGCAGCCGACAACGACGGATAAAAACCCGATGAACGTCTGGTGGTGGGCGCGGGCGATCAGCGCGCCACGCCATTCCTCCACCCACGCCAGGGCCAGGCGAAACAGCGCGACGACCAGCCCCGACCCGGCGCCGGCCACCAGCGCCAGCGCCGCCAGGGCCGCGAGGCTGCCCTCGCAGTGCTCCGGCTCCACACGCGGCGCGCGCCGCCACTGCCGCCAGTTCAAACGAGGCTCATGCGAAATCCGCTCTACACCGCCCCTTCTATCCGGGGCCCGTCAAGCGCTACTGTGGCGCAGAGAGAACTTCGCGCAAAGGTATCGCCATGCCCGGATCATCTTCGCATCGGCCAACCATCGCCGTGACGCAACATGCGATCTCGGCGGGCCATTATCTGGCGGCGACCGCCGGTTTCGAGATCCTCCAGGCGGGCGGCAACGCGATCGATGCCGGATGCGCCGCCGGGATTGCGCTCGGCGTATTGCAGAGCGATCTCGTCGATGTCGCCGGCGTGGCGCCGATCCTGATCTACCTCGCCGACCGGCGCGAGGTGGTGACGATCGCCGGTCTCGGTCCGTGGCCCAAGGCGCTCGACCCCGAGCTGTTCCTGCGCGAGCACGGCGGCAAGATCCCCAAGGGGGTGTTGCGAACAGTGGTCCCCGCCGCTCCCGACGCCTGGATCACCGCGCTCAGGCGCTACGGGACGATGAGCTTTGGCGAGGTCGCGGCGGCGGCGACCCGATTGGCGCGCGACGGCTTCCCGATGTATCCGCTGATGGCCGCGAGCCTGAAGCGGCACGAGGCGGACCACCGCGCCTGGCCGTCGACCGCAGCGATTTTTCTGCCGAATGGACGGCTGCCCGAAACGGGCGAAATCTTTCGCCAAACCGACCTCGCTGCATCGTTGCAGTACATGGCCGACGAGGAGCGTGCCGCCGCCTCGCGGGGCCGCGAGGCCGGGCTCGAAGCGGCGCGCGACGCCTTTTACCGCGGCGACATCGCCCGCAAGATCGTCGCCTTCATGAAGCAGGAAGGCGGGCTTCTCTCGGCCGAGGATCTCGCCGAATACCGTTCGCCGGTCGGTCCGCCCGAGCGCCGCCGCTTTGGCGACCTCGAAGTGTTCACTTGCGGCGCCTGGTGCCAGGGCCCCGTCCTCTTGCAGACTCTGGCGTTGCTCGAAGGGATCGATCTCGCCGGCCTAGGTCAGAACAGCCCGGACTACATCCACCACCTGACCGAAGCGCTGAAGCTCGCCTTTGCCGACCGCGAATCCTATTACGGCGACCCAGCGATGGTCGAGGTGCCGCTCGCGACCTTGATCTCGCCGGAATACGCCGCCGAGCGGCGCAAGCAGATCCGCCCCGAACGCGCCTCACCCGAGATGCCGCCGCCCGGCGATCTCGGTCGGGCGGGTGCGCGCTTCCGCGCGAGCCTAGGCGATCCCAACCCCGAGCCTGATACGTCCTATGTCTGCGTTGCCGACCGGCACGGCAATCTGTTCTCGGCGACGCCGAGCGACGGCTCCTACGGCTCACCGGTGGTGCCGGGGACCGGGCTCATCCCGTCCAACCGCGGCTCGCAATCGCGTCCCGACCCGCGGCACCCGGCCGGGGTCGCCCCGGGCAAACGGCCGCGCCTGACGCCGAACCCGGCGCTGGCGATCAAGGGGCGCGACCAGTTCCTGCCGTTCGGCACGCCGGGCGGCGACGTGCAGACCCAGGCGATGCTGCAGGTATTGTTGAACCTGTTCGTCTTCGGGCAGGACGTGCAGTCGGCGATCGAGACGCCGCGCTTTGCGACCTACAGCTTCCCGTCTTCCTTCGCCCCATTCGAGTATTACCCCGGCCGGCTGGCGGTCGAAGGCCGCATCCCCGAGGCAGTCGTGGCCGAGCTGGCGCGACGCGGGCATGAGATCCAGCGCTGGCCCGACTGGATCTGGACCGCCGGTGCCGTCTGCGCGATCCTCGCCGACCGCCGTCGCGGCGTGCTCGAGGCCGGCGCCGACCCCCGCCGCGCCGCCTACGCGATCGGGTGGTAGTCAGCCTCTCGCCGACCTACTCGACGCTGGCCTCGAATGACGCGGCCACCGTCTTTGCCATCTCCAGGAACTGGTGCCGAACCTTCTGGTCGGAGATCGCGTAATAGAGGCGGATGAACTCGATGGTCTCCGGCCGCTGCAGGTGCTCGCGCCACTGCCTGTCCTCGGGGCTGAGATCGGCATCATCCGGCTGCAGATCGCCAAAGAAGTAGGAGATCGGCACGCCGAGGATTTCGGCCATCGCCGAGAGCCGGGACGCGCTGACCCGATTGGCGCCGCCTTCGTATTTCTGCACCTGCTGGAAAGTGAGACCGAGCGCGTTGGCCAGCGTTTCCTGGTTCATGCCCAGCAGCAGGCGGCGCATACGGATCCGGCCGCCGACATGCACGTCGATCGGGTTGGGTATACCGGTGCCGCGCCCGTATTTCGGCGCCGGCTTGGGCTCCTCCAATTGGGTTGATGACCTCTTCAACGGACTTTCCTTTCAGCGCCGTACGCCGCAAGGTTGCAACGGGTTCGCCTGGAGCGCAAGGGTCATTCGCAAATCGCTGCGCAATGGAGGCAACGATATTGACGCAATTACCCGCAGGTTGAACAGTAATCGCTTGGTATGGTTAATTTTTTGATGCGGGGGCCGACACCCCACCAGCCTTCAGCAATCCCTCCGGACGGCCTCGTCGTAGCCGCGTCGGCTGCTGATAAAGACCAGAGACATCAGCCCGATTCCCAGCGCCAGCGTGACGACGATCCCGAAACCCATTGCGAGCCAGCCGGCGAGACTGATCTCCGAACCGCCGATGCCGTTCCAAAACTCGAAGATCACGACGGCGACCGCCAGCACGGCGGCCCCGGCGATCGTCACCGCGATCCAGGTGAGCAGCGATTGCCGAGGAACTCGCGCGGATCATGCGACGACCGCCGCGGCCGTGCGCAAATCCTCGACGAATTGCAAGGTTTCCCGGCGGCGTGTCTCCTCGTCGGGCGCGCGCAGCAATGCCGAAGGATGCACGGTCGCGAGCGCATGGGGCGCCAATGCCGACGGCACCAGCCGGCCGCGGTCCCTGGTCACGCGAAATGCTCTGCCGAACAGAGCCTGCGCCGCCGTTGCTCCGAGAGCGACGATGATGTGCGGCCTCACCACCGTGACCTCAGCTTCGAGCCACGGAAAGCACGCCTCGATCTCGACCGCGCCCGGTTTGCTGTGGATCCGCCGCGTCCCTCGCGGCACCCATTTGAAGTGTTTGACGACGTTGGTGATGTAGGTCCGCGACCGATCGATCCCCGCCTCGGCGAGGCAGCGATCGAGCAGCTTCCCCGCCGGTCCGACGAACGGATGGCCGGCGATGTCTTCCGCATCGCCCGGCTGCTCGCCGACCAGCATGACGAGCGCCCTCTCGGGACCTTCCCCGAACACGGTCTGGGTGGCGTTGCGGTAGAGCGGACAGGCGGTGCATCGCGCGGCGGCCGCACGCAGACCGGCAATCGTCGGTTCGGCAGTCATCATCAGGTAAACGCCGCATCCTTTGTTTTGCTGCGAAAGCCGCTTACCCCGGGGCCTCGCTCATGGCAGAGTGGCGGCTTGGCGCCCTTCCCCGATGGAGAACCAAATGCCGACCAAGAGCCAGCATCCGGAAACGCTCGTGCTTCATGCGGGGTACCGGAGCGACCCAACAACGACCGCCGTCGCGGTGCCGATCTACCAGACGACGAGCTACCAGTTCCGCGACACTCAGCATGCCGCGAACCTGTTCGGATTGGCCGAACTCGGCAACATTTACACTCGGATCATGAACCCGACAAACGCCGTCCTCGAAGAGCGCGTCGCCGCCCTCGAGGGCGGGGTGGCGGGGCTGGCGCTCGCTTCCGGCCAGGCCGCGTCGCTCTTTGCGATCCAGAACATCTGCCAGGCGGGCGACAATTTCGTCAGCTCGACCGACCTCTACGGCGGTACCTGGAACCTGTTTCTCAACACGATGATGAAGACGATGGGGATGGAGGTCCGCTTTGTCGACCCGGCCGACCCCGAAGCCTTCGGGCGTGCGACCGATGCGCGAACCCGCTGCTATTACGCCGAGACCCTGCCCAACCCCAAGCTCGAGGTCTTCCCGATCGGCGAAGTGGCGCGAATCGGGCGCCAGCTCGGCGTACCGCTGATCGTCGACAACACCGCCGCCCCGGTGCTGTGTCGGCCGCTCGAGCATGGCGCCGCCGTGATCGTGCATTCGACGACCAAATATATTGGTGGTCACGGCAATTCGATCGGCGGCCTCGTCGTCGACGGCGGCAATTTCGACTGGGAAAAGCACGCCGACCGCTTTCCACTCTTAAACCAGCCGGATCCGAGCTATCACGGTGCTGTCTGGACCCAGGCGGCAAAGCCGCTGGGGCCGATCGCCTACATTCTCAAAATGCGGGTGACCTTGCTGCGCGACCTCGGGGCGCCGATGAGCCCGTTCAACGCGTTCCTGTTCATCCAGGGGCTCGAGACATTGCCGTTACGGATGCGTGCTCATTGCACCAACACGATGGCGGTCACCAAATTCCTGGCCGAGCATCCCAAGGTGACCCGCGTCATTCATCCGAGCCTGATGACCGGCGAGGCCAAGCGCCGCGCCGACGCCTATCTGAAAGGCGGCTATGGCGGGCTCGTCGGCTTCGAGCTGAAGGGCGGGCGCGAGGCGGGCCGCCGCTTCATCGACGCGCTCAAGATGTTCTACCACGTCGCCAATATCGGCGACGCACGCAGCCTGGCGATCCATCCAGCGACGACGACCCATTCGCAGCTCTCGCCGGAGGAGCAGCTGCAGACCGGGGTCACCGAGAATTACGTCCGGCTGTCGGTCGGGATCGAGCATGAGGAGGACATCCTCGCCGATCTGGCCCAGGCGCTCGACGCCGCCTGATTTGCGCCGGCAGCGGATTCGGCGCAACCTGATGAGCGCCGGCGAAACGGTCCTGTCCCTCTGCTGGCCGATCGATCTCGGGCTGACGGTCGCCAGCCACGGTTGGGCGTACCTGGCGCCGTGGCGCTGGGATTCCGAAGCCGGCCGCCTCGCGCGGCATGAGCGGATCGGCGATCGGCTGGGGATGATCGAAATCGCGCAGCAAGGCCCCGATGCTATGCTCCTGCGCTGGGACGGGTTCACCGGCGCAGGACTGCCCGAAATGCTGGACCGTGTGCGCCGCTGGCTCTCCGCCGATTGGGAGCCGGCAGCAGCCATGGCAGCGCTGCGCGAAGACGCGGAGCTGATCGCGCGCGGCGGCGGCCGCATGCTCAGATGCTCGTCCTTCTATGAGGATTTCGTGAAGACCGTGCTGACCATTAACACCAGCTGGTCTTCGACCTGCCGCATGGCCGCAGCTCTCGTCGCGGAGCCGGGTGCGGGCGCTTTTCCCGGCCCCGCGGCGGTGCTCGACTACGGCGAAGAGCGGCTGCGCGAACGCGCTAAGCTCGGCTTTCGTGCCGCGACAATCGTGTCGGCGACCCGCCGCATGCTCGACGACGGTGCCATCGACGCTGCGGGCGGCGGGCAGTTCGAGCGCCTCGGCCACGATTATCTCCTCAGCCTCAAGGGCATCGGCCCCTATGCCGCCGCGCATTGCCGGCTGCTGCTGCACGACTTTACGCGAATCCCGGTCGATTCCGTGCTTGTTGCTTATCTGCGGGAGCGGCACGGCTGCGGCGCGGCCGAGTTCGCCGCCTGCCGGACCTCTTGGGGTCCCTATCTGGCGCTCGGCTATAGGCTGATGCGGCTGCGCGAAAAGCTCGAACACGCAGCCCGGGCGGCGTGACAGAAAGCTCTTGCGGTTCGACCTCTTACCGACCCGGAACCCGAAATTTCATCGGATGTGAGGCGGCTCACACTGCCGCGCCGCCGTCGGCGATATGTTGCGGTCACCCGACAAGGTTAATCCACTGTTGGGCATCTGACGATCGAAGGAACTCATGCGATGACACGCTCTGCTGCGGCACGCCGCATGCTGTCGAACAGCATGCACCATCTGCCGGCCGGTTCCGTCGCGAAGCAACGGACCAATCCCAACCGTTGGCTCGAACTGACAGTCGGCGTGCGCCGGCTCAAGGATCTGCCCGATCTCTCGGCGCTCGACGGCAAGCCGCCGGCCGAACGCCGCTATATGACCCGGGATCAGCTCAAGAACGAGTACGGCTCCGATCCTGCGGCGGTGGAGGCGATCGAGAAGTTCGCCGCCGGCCATCACCTGGTCGTCACCAAGGACGAGCGGGCATCGGCGCGGCTCGGCCTGGCCGGCACCGTCGCCAATCTCAGTGACGCCTTCGGCGTCACCCTATTCGACTACAGTCATCCCACCCTCGGCGAGTTCCACGCGCGCACCGGGCCGATCTCCGTCCCCGCCGAGCTCGGCGATGCGATCACCGGCGTGTTCGGGTTCAACAACCACCGCGCGCTGCGTCGCCTCCCCCGCAAATCGCGGCTGAGCGAGATGCGCTTGAACGCGGCCGCGCAATCCCGCCCCTGGTTCATCCCGACGGAGCTCGCGACGATCTATAATTTCCCGAATGCGAACGCGCATAACCAGTGCATCGGCCTGCTCGAATTCGGCGGCGGGGTGGAGCAATCCGACGTTGCCGCTTATTTCCGGAAGATCGGCGCGCCGGCGCCCAACATCCAGATCGTCGCCGTTGACGGGGTCAGCACCGATCCCGCCGCCGATCCCGTATCGACCGGAGAGGTCATGCTCGACATCGACGTTGCCGGCGCGATGGCGGGAGGTGCCAAGATCGCGGTCTATTTTTCGACCTTCGACGAGAAGGGCTTCGTCGATTGCCTCAGCGCCGTCATCGATGATTCGGCCAACGATCCCGGCGTGGTGTCGATCAGCTGGGGGTGGGATGAAAACCAGCCGTTCAACAATACGGTCCTGTGGTCGCCGGCGGCGATCGATCATGTCAATCACAGCCTGCTGGCGGCGGCGCAGCTCGGCATCACTGTCTGCGTCTCGACCGGTGACGACGGCTCCGAAGCGCAGGTTAAAGACGGCCGCGCGCACGTCAACTTCCCGGCGACAAGCCCCTTTGTCCTGGCGGTCGGCGGCACCACCCTGCACGCTCGCAAGGGCGCCAACGGCCATACCGCGATCACCGAGGTAGTGTGGAACGACGGCCCCGGCAGCGGCACGGGCGGCGGGGTCAGCGACGTCACCAAAGTGCCGGGCTGGCAGGAGGGCAAGGTGCCGCGGTCGATCAACCCGGGGAATTTTGCCGGGCGTGCGATTCCGGATGTCGCGGCCGATGCCGACCCCAACACCGGTTACCTCGTCATGTCCGGCGGGCAGCTCGGCATTGTCGGCGGAACCAGCGCCTCCGCCCCGCTGTGGGGAAGCTTGATCACCCGCATCAACGCTCTGCTCGGCGCGCGGGTCGGCAACTTCAACGCGCTGCTCTACGACAAGATAGGGCCGGCCGGGGTGTTGCGCGACATCACCAGCGGCAACAATGACACCGACGGGCTGCTCGACGGCCAGTTCCCGGCGGGTCGCGGCTGGGATGCCTGCACCGGATGGGGGACGCCCGACGGTGCTAAGCTGTTGAACGCGCTGAAATCGAACTAAGGGCGGCTTCCAACTTCGCCAGGGGCCGAAAGGCCCCTGACGATCATTCGCAGTCGAGATATTCCTTGGCCC
>CAWCKT010000052.1:0-26834 GCA_963796155.1 uncultured Alphaproteobacteria bacterium
CAAAACGCGCTACGGCCACGCCGCTTCGGGAGGCAGCGACATCAGGATCGCCTCGACGTTACCGCCGGTCTTCAGCCCGAATATCGTTCCGCGATCATAAAGCAGATTGAACTCCACATAACGGCCGCGGCGAACGAGCTGATGGCGCCGCTGTTCGGCCGTCCAGCTAAGCCGCATCCGCGGCCGCACGATGGCCGGGTAAACGGTGAGGAAGGCATCGCCGACCGATCGAACGAAGCTGAAGTCGCGCTCCCGGTCGCCGCTGTCGAGATAATCGAAAAAGATCCCGCCCGCGCCGCGCGGTTCGCCCCGGTGTTTGAGAAAAAAGTATTCGTCGCACCACGCCTTGAAGCGGGCATAGCTCGTGCTGTCGTAGCTCGCGCAGGCGGCAGCAAGGGCAGCATGGAATTCCTCGACCGCGGCGGCGTCGGGATAGATCGGAGTGAGGTCGGCGCCGCCACCGAACCAAGTCTTGGTGGTAACGATGTGACGCGTGTTCATATGGACCGCCGGAACCAGCGGCGAGCGCATATGGGCGACGAGCGAGATCCCGCTTGCCCAAAAACGCGGGTCTTCCGAAGCTCCCGGAATGTCATTGCGAAACTCCGGCGAGAACTCGCCGTAAACGGTCGATATGTTGACCCCGACCTTCTCGAAGACACGCCCGCGCATGATCGAGATGGTCCCGCCGCCGCCCTCCGGCCGTTGCCAGTCGGTGCGCTCGAAACGGCCGGGTAACCCTTCCGTGGCACGCTCTCGGGCGAATTCGTCCTCGATCGCCTCGAATGCCGCGCAGATCCGGTCACGCAGCCTCGTAAACCAAATCTCGGTTCTGGCGCAGTGGACCCGATCGGGAGGAAAGGCGGCGACGAATTCGGTCATTACCCAGGGAACAATTCGGTTTGACGCAGCGCCTCGGCCAGTGCGATCGCGCCGGCAAGGGCGACGTTGAGCGATCGGGCGGGTCGGCGCAAGGGAATCACAATGCGGTCCGAGGCGGCGCGATGCACAGCTTCGGGCACGCCCGCGCTCTCCCGGCCGAGAAGGATCGTGTCGTCGGCCGCAAAGACGTAACGATGCAGCGCTATCGACCCGGAGGTCGTCATCAGGATCAGTCGCGACCGGGGATCACGATCGGCGAGGTAGGCCTGCCAGGAGGCATGTCGCCGGATAGCAAGATTCACCGGGTAATCGAGGGCGGCGCGCTTAAGACGACGGTCGTCGAGGAGAAAGCCGCAAGGCTCGATCAGATCGACCTCGACACCGAGACAGGCCGCAAGACGCATGAGAGCGCCGGTATTCTGCGGTATGTCCGGCTCGAACAACGCGAGGCGCAAACGACCTCCAGGTCTGGGCTGGACGCGGGCCACGCGCACCATATCGGCATCCGCGATACTGCGTTGGCCGCCTAATTCTGCGGCAGTCTGTCACATAGTTCGCTCTCATCAACAGTATAGCTTCGCTGGCGGTCTGCACCGGCCGAGGTACGAGGTTTTTGAATGGCTGACGTCGCGCAGCACAACGGTACCGAAGCGCATCCCGGTGAAAGGCGGCGCGACTTCCTGCTTCTGACCGCCGGAGCGATCGGCGGCGTCGGTGTCGCCGCGACGATCTGGCCATTCGTCGATACCCTGAACCCGGCGCGCGACACGTTGGCGGAATCCACCACCGAGGTCGATCTTGCACCGGTCCAGGTCGGGCAGCGTCTGACCGTCAAATGGCGCGGGAAACCGGTCTTTATCGCCCACCGCACTCCAGAGGAGATCAAGGCTGCCGAAGATGTCGACATCTCTCAGCTGCGTGATCCGCAGAAGGATTCAGACCGCGTCCAGAAACCGGAATGGCTGATCGTCGTCGGTGTCTGCACGCATCTGGGCTGCATCCCGCTCGGTCAGAAGACCGGTGACGATCGAGGTCAATACGGCGGCTGGTTCTGCCCGTGCCACGGTTCGGTGTACGACACCTCGGCGCGAATCCGCCAGGGTCCGGCGCCGCTGAACCTGTGGCTGCCGGGGGAAGTCGATGTGGCGAGCAAGGCCCTTTACAAATTCACCAGCGAAAACGTCATAACCATCGGTTAGGAGGGCGCCATGGCCGACACCCGCCCCGGTGCCATGAGCAGGATCATCCGCTGGATCGATTATCGGCTGCCGTTTGTCCAATTCCTCAATCATGAGCTGAATGAATATCCGACTCCGCGGAATCTCAGTTATTGGTGGAACTACGGCTCGCTCTCCGGGATCACCCTGGTGATCATGATCGTCTCCGGCATCGTCCTTGCCATGCAATACACGCCGAGTTCCAATTCGGCCTTCAACTCGGTCGAGCGAATAATGCGCGACGTCAATTACGGCTGGCTCGTCCGCTACGTCCATATGAATGGCGCATCGATGTTTTTTGCAATCGTCTATATTCATTTGTTTCGCGGGCTTTATTACGGATCGTACAAAGCACCCCGCGAACTGCTTTGGATTCTCGGGGTGATCATCTTGCTGCTGTTGATCGCCACGGCCTTCATGGGCTATGTCCTGCCCTGGGGGCAGATGAGCTACTGGGCCGCTACTGTCATTACAAATCTGTTCTCGGCAATTCCGGTCATTGGCCCGGGGATCGTGACGTTTTTGTGGGGCGGCTTTGCGGTCGGCGATCCGACGCTGCACCGCTTCTATGCGCTGCACTATCTGCTGCCCTTCATCATCGTCGCCGTGGTCCTTTTGCACCTGGTCGCGCTGCACCGCCACGGCTCCAACAACCCGCTCGGGATCGACCACAAGGGACCGCAGGATACCATCCCGTTTCACCCCTATTATACGATCAAAGACTTGTTTGGGCTCACGGTGTTTCTATTGATCTATGCTTTCCTCGTGTTTTATGCGCCAAATTACTTGGGAGAACCCGACAATTACATCCCGGCAAACCCGATGCAGACGCCGAACCACATCGTGCCGGAATGGTATCTCCTGCCCTACTACGCGATCCTCCGCTCGATTACCTTTCCGATCCTGTTTATCTCGAGCAAGCTGGCCGGGGTGACTTTGGCGTTCTCGTCCATTTTGGTGTTGTTCTTCCTGCCGTGGCTGGACACCTCGCCGGTGCGCAGCGCCCGCTTCCGGCCGGTCTACAAATGGGTATTTTGGCTCCTGGTGATCGACGTCATCGCCCTCGGCTGGGTCGGCGCCAACCCGCCCGCCGGGATCGTCGTGACCGTCGGCCAGATCGCCACATTTTACTATTTCATCCACATGCTGATCCTGTTTCCGCTGATCGGAAAGCTCGAGCGGCCGCTGCCGTTGCCGCCCAGCATCGGCGCCGCGGTGCTGGGCGGTGGGGCGCGGCTCGGCGGCGCCGGAGCGCCGATGGCGAAGCCCTGAAATGGTGAAGCACGCTTTAGCCGGCGCGACGCTGAGTGCGGCCGTACTGGTTGCCGCGGCCGCCTGTGCAGCCGACGAGGCCCAGCCACTGCCGCATCAGGAATGGCCCTTCGAGGGCGTCTTCGGCACCTACGACCGGGCTTCGTTGCAGCGTGGTTTCCAGGTTTACAAGGAGGTTTGTTCGGCCTGTCATCCGGTCAAGCATCTCTATTTCCGCGACCTGGCGGAGATCGGCTACAGCGAGGACGAGGTCAAAGCGATCGCTGCCGGCTATCAGGTCACCGACGGACCAAATGACGAAGGCCAGATGTACCAGCGTCCGGGCCGGCCCTCCGACCCGATCCCCGGGCCGTTCCCCAACGACCAGGCTGCGCGTGCCGCGAATAACGGCGCGCTTCCGCCGGATCAGTCACTGATCGTCAAGGCCCGACCGGGCGGCCCGGATTATGTCTACGCAATCTTGACCGGCTACAAGGAACCTCCGGCTGGCTTCAAGATGCTCGAAGGGATGAACTACAACGAATTTTTCCCGGGTCATCAGATCGCGATGCCGCCGCCGCTCAGCGACAACGCCCTGACCTTTGCCGACGGCACGCCGGCCACCGTGCCGCAAATGGCGCACGACGTCACCAGCTTTCTGACCTGGGCAGCCGAGCCCAACCTCGATGATCGGCACCGCACCGGGCTCAAAGTGATCCTGTTCCTGGTCGTCGCCGCCGGCGTCTTTTACGCGGCCAAGCGCAAGATCTGGGCGCCGATCCACTGAAACGCCGATGACCGGACCCGTCATCGGCATCATCGGGGGCAGCGGGCTCTACCAGATCGACGGGCTCTCGGAGGTCGAGTGGCGGCGAGTTGAGAGCCCGTTCGGGCGGACCTCGGACGAATTCTGCTTTGGAACGCTCGACGGGCAGCCGATCGTATTTGTGCCCCGCCACGGGCGGGGCCACGTGCTGCCGCCCTCGGAGATCGAGTTTCGCGCCAATATCGACGCACTGAAGCGCTGCGGGGTGACCGACATCGTATCGCTCTCCGCCGTCGGCAGCCTGCGTGAGGACCTGGCACCCGGCGACTTCGTCGTCGTCGACCAGTTCGTCGATCGCACTTTTGCGCGGGCGAAGAGCTTCTTCGGTACGGGGTGTGTGGCGCATGTGTCGATGGCGCATCCGGTCTGCGGCAGGATCGGCGACGCGCTGATCGCAGCCGGCAGGCAGGCCGGTATGGCGCTCAAGCGCGGCGGCACCTATCTCGTCATGGAGGGACCGCAGTTCTCGACCCTCGCCGAAAGCGAGCTCTACCGTTCGTGGAAGTGCGACGTGATCGGAATGACCAACATGCCCGAGGCCAAGCTCGCCCGCGAGGCCGAGATCTGCTATGCGACCGTCGCGATGGTGACCGATTACGATTGCTGGCATCCCGGTCACGACGCGGTTACGGTCGACATGGTCGTCGGGGTTCTGCTCGCCAATGCGGAAAAGGCCAAGGCGCTGATCAGGAGCGCGGTCCCGCTGCTGTCGGCGCATAGCGGGCCATGCCGGCAGGGCTGCCAGCACGCCCTCGATCAGGCGCTGATCACCGCCCCCGAGCGGCGCGACGCGGAGCTCTTGGCCCGCCTCGATGCGGTCGCCGGGCGCGTGCTCCGGCGCTCGGAGCCCGAGGAGCGAACGTGAACGTTCAAGGCCGGCCGATGCGCACGATCTGGCTGGCCCCGGACGGGCGCACGGTCGAGATCATCGATCAGACAAGGCTGCCCCACGAGCTCGTGATCGTCGGGTTGACGAGGCTCGAGCATGCGGCGCGCGCGATCAGCTCGATGCAGGTTCGCGGCGCCCCCTTGATCGGCGCCACCGCCGCCTACGGGGTGGCTCTTGCGGTCGCCGAGGATCCTTCCGACACAGGTCTTGCTTCGGCGATCGCAAAACTTGAAGTAACTCGCCCGACAGCGGTCAATCTCCGCTGGGCGCTCGCGGAGATGAACCGCGCGCTTCGGGTCCTCCCGGAAGACCGTCGGTTGGCCGCCGCTTTCGCGCGGGCGGGCGAGATTGCCGAGGCGGATGTCGCCATCAATTGCGCCATCGCCGAGCACGGCGCGGCGCTGATCGCCGAGGCCTAGCCGACGTAAGGGTGGAGCGGGGCGGGTCGATGTCCTCACCCATTGCAACGCCGGCTGGCTCGCCACCGTCGATTGGGGTACGGCACTCGCCCCGGTCTACCGCGCCCATGCCGACGGCATCCCGATCCATGTCTGGGTCGACGAGACGCGGCCGCGCAATCAAGGTGCGGGCCTTACCGCCTGGGAGCTGGCCGAGCACGGAGTGGCGCACACCGTCATCGTCGACAATGCCGCCGGTCACGTGATGCGGGAGGGCCTCGTCGATCTCTGCATCGTCGGCACCGATCGAACCACCGCCGGCGGCGACGTCGCCAACAAGATCGGCACCTACACGAAGGCGCTGGCGGCGCGCGACAATGACATACCGTTCTATGTCGCGCTGCCCTCGCCGACCATCGACTGGGAGATCGAGAGCGGAGCGGCGATCCCGATCGAGCGGCGCGACAGCCGCGAGGTCACCCATGTCGAAGGTTGGACCGAGGAAGGACGGCGCGTCGCGGTGCGGCTCACGCCGGTCGACAGCCCGGCTGCCAACTATGCCTTCGACGTGACCCCGGCGCGGCTCGTGACCGGGCTGATCACCGAGCGCGGCGTGTGTCCGGCCTCGCACGCGGGGCTGCTCCAGCTGTTCCCGGAACACCGGGATTAAGCCCCTGGCTCGAAGCGGCTCCTAGACGTTGAACCGGAAGCGCATCACGTCGCCGTCCTGAACGACGTAATCGGCCCCTTCGAGGCGCATGCGGCCGGCGTCCCTGGCGCCCTGCTCGCCGCCATACGTGGCAAAATCGGCAAAGGCGATCGTCTCGGCCCGGATGAAGCCCTTCTCGAAATCGGTGTGCACCTTGCCGGCCGCCTGCGGCGCTTTGGTTCCTCCTTCGATGGTCCAGGCATGCGCTTCTTTCGGGCCGGCGGTGAAAAAGGTGACCAAGCCGAGGAGTGCGTAGCCGGCGCGAATGACGCGGGCGAGACCGGGCTCTTCGACCCCGAGCGAGGCGAGGAACTCGCCCTTTTCTCCGGCATCGGCGAGTTGCGCGACTTCGGCTTCGATCGCGGCCGAGATCATCACCGAGCGGGCGCCCCGGGCGGCGGCGTATTCCGCGACCCGGTCGCTCTCGGCATTGCCCGAGGCAGCGCTCGCCTCGTCGACATTGGCGATGTAGAGGACCGGCTTGGCGCTCAGCAGCTGAAGCGCCTTCAGGGTCTTTTGCCGCTCGGCGCCGACGATCACTTCGCGCGCCGGCTTGCCCTCGCGCAATGCCGCCAGCACCGGATCGACGACCGCGAGTTGCGCCTTTGCGTCCTTGTCGCCGCCGCGCGCGCGTTTGACCATGAGCGAGGCGCGGCGCTCGAGGCTTTCGAGATCGGCGAGCATCAGCTCCGTCTCGACCGTCTCGGCGTCGCGTATCGCATCGACCGAGCCCTCGATATGGGTGACGTCGCCATCGGCAAAGCAGCGCAGCACATGGGCGATCGCGTCGACCTCGCGAATGTGCGAAAGGAACTGGTTGCCGAGGCCTTCGCCGCGGGCGGCACCACGGACGAGCCCCGCGATGTCGACGAATTCGAGCTGGGTCGGGACGATCTCAGCCGATCTTGCGAGGCGGGCGCAGACCTCGAGTCGCTCGTCCGGCACGGCGACACGCCCGACATTGGGCTCGATCGTGCAGAACGGATAGTTCGCCGCTTCGGCAGCAGCCGTCGCGGTGAGCGCGTTGAACAGGGTCGATTTGCCGACATTCGGCAGCCCGACGATGCCGCAGGTAAATCCCATGGGTTGCGCGAGCGGTCTAGGACTGGCCGGAAATGCCCGCCGCGTCGAGATCAGGTGGGGCGAAGCGGCGTGCCACCTCGCTCATGAAGGCGTCCGGCGCGCCGGACAACAGGAGCCCGATCGTCTCCGCCACCGCGTCGAGCAGCGGTGCGACCCATAGGGTCACCTCTTCGCTCGAGAAATTCTGCAACACATAAGGATGAACGAGTTCCTTGATCCCGGGATGCCCGACGCCGATCCGCACCCGCCAGAAATCCGGTCCGAGCAGCGCGTCGATCGAGCGCAAGCCTTTGTGCCCGGCAGTGCCGCCGCCGCACTTCACCCGCAATTTGCCCGGCCGCAAGTCGATCTCGTCATGGATGACCACAATCTCCGACGGCGAAATCTTAAAGAACCGCGCTGTCTCGGCCACCGCCTCTCCCGAGTCGTTCATGAAGGTTTGCGGCTTGAGCAGCAGCCGCCGCTCGCCGCCGATCGCGCCCTCCGCAAGCTCGCCCTTGAACCGGCTGCGAAAGCCCGCAAAACCGTGCCGCCGGGCGATCGCGTCGACCGCCATGAAGCCGACATTGTGCCGGTTCCGGGCGTAGCGAGAGCCCGGATTGCCGAGGCCGACGACGAGACGCATCGCCACCCGATCGCGGATGCCGCAAAGCCCGGTTCAAAAACTCAGGTTGCAGCGGGCTGCTCGGGCGCGGGAGGTGCGGTGGCCGCGGCGGCAGCCTCCTCGCGCACGGCCGAGGACGCGGCGATGGTGGCGATCGTGAAATCGCGGTCGCTTATCTCCGGCCGCGCTCCTGGCGGGAAGCTCACCGCGCTGATGTGGACGCTGTCGCCGATGTCGAGCCCGTTGAGGTCCACGACTAGCTGCTCGGGGATGTTGTCCACTTGGCAGATCAGCGCGACGCCGTGGCGCACGATGTTGAGAATGCCGCCGCGGCGCAGCCCGATCGACATCTCGGGGTTGATGAAGACGACCGGCACGGTCACGGTGACCCGGGTATCGGCGCCGACCCGCATGAAATCGACATGCAAGGGCTCATCGGTCGCGGGATGGTATTGCACGTCGCGCGGAAGAGTGCGATGGACGCCACCCTCCACGCTGACCTCGGCGAGGGTTGCGAGAAAGCCGCGTTTGGCGAGAGCCCGCGACAATTCGCGCCGCTCCAGGCTGATCGGCATCGGGTCCTGGTTGCCGCCATAGATGATCGCGGGGACGCGCCCCATGCGCCGCGTCGCCCGTGCGGCCCCTTTTCCGGCCCGCGCGCGCCGCTCGGCGCTGAGAGTCACGATCTCAGGCATTGATTTTCGCTCCTGACCCGATGGTCAATTGAACAGGCTGGAGACCGAGCGCTCCTCGCTGATCCGCCGGATTGCTTCGCCCATCAGTGGTGCAATCGTCACCTGGCGGATATTTTGCGCGTCGCGAACCGCCTCGGTCGCGACGATGCTGTCGGTGATGACCAGTGTTTCGATCGGCGAGGCGGCGACGCGCGATACCGCACCCCCCGACAGCACCCCATGGGTGACATAGGCAGAGACGCCGGAGGCCCCGGCCTCGATCAGCGCCACCGCCGCATTGCACAGCGTCCCCGCCGTATCGACGATGTCGTCGATGATGATGCAACGCCGCCCGGCAACGTCGCCAATGATGTTCATGACCTCGGAGACCCCGGCCCGTTCGCGGCGTTTGTCGATGATCGCGAGGTCGGTGTCGAGCCGATCCGCAATCTCCCGGGCGCGCACAACACCGCCGACATCGGGCGAGACGATGATCAGATTTTCGGTCGAATGATGGTCGCGGATGTCCTTCACCAGGACCGGTGCCGCGATCAGGTTGTCGGTCGGGATGTCGAAGAAGCCTTGGGTCTGCATCGAGTGGAGGTCGAGGGTCAGCACGCGGTCGGCGCCGGCCGCGGTGATCATGTTGGCGACGAGCTTGGCCGAGATCGGGGTGCGCGGGGCGGACTTTCGATCCTGCCTGGCATAGCCGAAATAGGGGATCACCGCCGTCACTCGCCGCGCTGAGCTGCGCTTTAGCGCGTCGAGGCTGACGAGCAGCTCCATCAGGTGGTCGTTCGCCGGATAGGAGGTCGACTGGACCACGAAGACATCCTCGCCGCGCACGTTCTCGTGAATCTCGACGAACACCTCCATGTCCGAAAACCGGCGCACGCTCGCCTTGGTAAGCGGCAGGTCGAGATAGTTCGACATGGCCTCGGCGAGCGGCCGATTGCTGTTGCAAGCGAGGATTTTCATAGGCAGGCGACAATCATCCGCGCCGTCGGGCACAACCCCACAGCTTTACACATCGGAAATGTAGACTTGCACCAGCCGGTTGGCAATCTTTCAAGCAATTTCGCTGCCAAAGCTCCCTGCCCGCCGGCTTCGCCGAGGCCCGTTGCCGTTCACCCGCCAGTTCGGTCACCGTCGTCTCGTTCGGGCATCCCTGGCGCCGTTCCTGATCCTATTTTCGGGGTTCTCGTCCGTCCCAGGACTAGCAGCGAGCATCGGCGGTTTGCTAGGGTGGGCCATCCCGCCGATCAAATCACGAAGGACTTTGAAATGAACGACACGATGACCTTGGCCGAGCGCGCCGATGCGCTCGAGCACAAGATGATGCGCGAGCTCGACGCGATCATCGTCAAGTCGCGTCTGTTCACCCTCGCCGACGGCGATATGAGCATCCCGAACGGCGCGGCGCTGCTCGCCAGCAATCCCGGCAGGCACATGCTGATGGGCGACGACCCGCGCCTGCCGAAGATGCCGGAGCGGCCGACACTAATGGACTTCTTCAAATACCGGTTCGGCCCGGCGAACCATCTCCTGCAGAGCGCCCGCCACGCTGTCAGGGCCGGGATGGACGAGAAGGTTGTCATGGCCTGCCTGGTGCACGATATCGGGGTCATCGGCTTTATCCGCGCCGATCACGGTTATTGGGGTGCCCAGATGGTGGCGCCCTATGTCGACGAAGAGGTCTCCTGGGCAATTCGCGCCCATCAGGCGCTGCGCTTCTACCCGGACGAGTCGGTCGGCTATTCCTATCCCGAATCCTACATCAAGAATTTCGGCGCCGACTACCGGCCGGATCCTTACATCGAGGAGGAATACAAGCGCGCCCGCGACCACAAATGGTACATGACCGCGCGGATGATCACCGTTCATGACATCTACTCGTTCGAGCCGAACGTGGTGGTCGAGCTCGACGAGTTCACCGATGTGATCGGCCGCAAGTTCCGGCAGCCGAAAGAGGGGCTCGGCTGGGACAGCAGCCCCTCGGCGCATATGTGGCGCACCCTGATCCGCCCGACCCGGTATCTGTAGACCGGCGCAGGCGCAGATCGCCGGCCCAGTTCCCCAGCGAGCGAACCAGCCTATCATGATCACTCCGGCCCGCATCGCAGTGCTGCTTTTGGTGGGGATCGCTATCCCGGCGGCCGCGCAAACCCGCGGCCACGACCAACGGCGTCGCCGGCGCCGCCCTTGCGAACCCCTACGGTGCCGTGAATTTGCCGACGGTCACCGCGACGCAAACGAGCGGGGCGACAACGACCGGTACTGCAGCGACGACCGGTAGCTCCACGACCGGTGCCCCGTCCGCAACGGGATCCGCGACCGGCACCCCATCAGGCACAGCGAGCACTGCCGCGCGCACGTCAACAACATCGGCCGGATCGTCCGCGACCGGAACGGCAGCAGTTTCGAGCAAAGTCCCGGCTTGGCTCTTGTGTCCGCCAGCGGGAGCTAGCGGGCTCGAACCCTTCGTGACCGGGACAAGTCTGTCCTGCGCGCCTTAGCGCGCGCCCCTTGGGCCGCGGCCGGGCCGATTGAGGATGGCTTGCTGCTCCGGCGTCAACGCCTGGTAGAGCGCCTGAAGGGCCGGCTTCGCCGCTTGTAGCCCCTCGAGCCGCGCCGACAGGAACTGCTGCATCCGATCCATCCGATCGAGCAAGGTGGGCTCGGTCCCCGCCTTGAGGGACGCGCATAGTTGGGCCTCTTTTTGCCCTTCGGCCTGTGCGGCGCTCTGGACCTTGTCCCACAGCGGCTGCTGCTGGGCGGTCAGATTGAGCTTCACTTGAACATAGGCGAGCCGGGCGGCGCGCCGCGCGAGCCGGTCCATACACCATTGCTGCGGATCCCGGTTCATCCCCATGCGATGCATCATCATGCCGCGCATCATTGGCCAGCCGCGCCGTCCTCCCTCGTCTCGGTCGCCTTCCGCACCCGGTTGCCCACCCGTCGGCGCGGCTTGCGCATATTGGGTGTCCGGGATCGTCCGCCGACCGCGCGAGGATCGGAATTGTGATCGCGGCGGCCCCGGCCAGCGCGATGGCAAGCAATGTTCTTTTCACGGCGTACCTCCGTCAGTGCTGGACTCATCCAGGTGCCGCCAGTGAAGACACGGCTTTTCAACCTGGCTCCGAGCATAGAGTATGCAGCCGCGCAGAAGACGATCCCCGCCGAACCAAATTGTGAACGACGGCGCCTGTGCGGCCCCGAGCGCGTCGCACATCAGCACGGTCGACGCAGAGAGCCACGGGGCCGGCTATCGGCGAACCGCGCTCAGCCGTCGAGCCGCGCCAGATACTGCGCGACGAAATCGCAGCCGACCATCTCCTTATAGGCGTCGATCAGCCGTTGGGTGACCGGACCCGGCACCCGGTTTGCGCCGAAGGCTCTGCCGTTCAGGCTGCGCACGCCGCAGATGCACAGGCTCGTCGAGGTCAGGAAGCACTCGTCGGCAGTGTAAGCGTCGTAGAGGTCGAGGTCCTTCTCCTCGAACGGGATCTGCAGCTGGCGGGCGAGGTCGATCGTCGCCTGGCGGCTGACGCCAGGCAGGACGTAGCGTTCCCGGGGCGTCGTTACCCGACCGCCGTGCACCAGGAAAATGTTGCTCCCCTGACCCTCGGCAAGATTGCCGTTGACGTCGAGCAGCACCGCCCAGGCATCCGGGTTCTGTGCCTTCACCTCGCGGTCGGCGAGGACGAGGTTGAGATACTGGTGCATCTTGGCGCGCGGCGACAGCGAATCGGGTGGCGTGCGGCGCAGCGAGGGCGTGACGGCGTCGATGCCGTCGCGGAAGTGCTTGGCGCGCTCGCGCAACGGCAGAGGGACGCAGTCGACGATGACATTGGGGCCGTAATGCTCCCAATTGTCGCCGGGCGCCCGACTGACGCCGCGGCTGATGCGCTGGGCGAGCCAGTAATCCTCGCCGGGTCCGAGCAGATGGCGGTTGCGCGCGAGCACGTCCTCGCTGACCGCCGCCATCTCGGAGGGCGGCAGACCCGGGTCGATCTCGAGGTATTTGAGCGAGCGGTAGAGCCGGGCGACATGCTCGTCGAGGCGAAAGGCCTTGCCGTTGAAGCTCCGGGTCATGTCGAAAACCGCATCACCGCGGAGAAAGCCCTGGTCGCGGAACGGGATCATGACCTCGCTCTCGCGCACAATCCGGCCGTTGAACCAGGCGACGCGTTCATTGCCGAGAGCCATCGGTCAGCCCTCGTCCTACTCGGCCGCTTGCGCGACCGGCACCGCGCGAAAGTTCTTGGGCAGCCCGGCCTTGGCGATGGCGCCGTGCTGGACAACGTTCGGCAAGGCGCGGTGCGACGAGCTCGCGCACGGCGATCAGCCGCTCGATGTCGATCCCGGTGTCGAACCCCATCGCCTCGAGCATGAAGGCGAGATCCTCGGTGACGATATTGCCGGTAGCGCCCGGTGCGTAGGGGCACCCGCCGAGCCCGCCCAATGAGGCGTCGAAGGCGCGGGCACCGGCGTTCAGCGCCGCCAGTACATTGGCAAGGCCGAGCCCGCGGGTGTCGTGGAAATGGCCGGCAACCGGCAGCGGCGCTACCTCGGCGATGACCCGACGGAAGACGCGCTCGACGGCCGCGGGCTGGCCGTAACCGACGGTGTCCGCGAGGATGATCGCATCCGCACCCGCCTCGGCGACCTCGACGGCAATTCGGCGCACCCGATCCTCGTCGACCGCACCCTCGATCGTGCAGCCGAAAGCGGTGGCGAGCCCGCAGGCGACCCGCGGGCGCCGCTCGGCCGGGACGGTACGACACAGCGCCACGACACGGCGAAAATCCTCGATCGACTCGGCCGTGGTGCGTCGGACATTGGCGCGGTTGTGCCCCTCGCTGACCGACAGCACGAAATTCATCTCGTGCACCCCGAGTGACAAGCCGCGCTCCGCACCTCTGAGGTTCGGGATCAACGCCGACACGGTGAGCCCGGGGAGCGAGAGCGCATGGCGCACCACGGCCTCGGCGTCGGCGAGCTGGGGGAGGAGCTTGGGCGGGACGAAAGAGCTGACCTCGATCTCGCGCACGCCGGCGGCGTGCTCGGCGTCGAGCCAGGCGATCTTCTCCTCGGTGGGCAGGATCTCGGCGATGCTTTGCAGGCCGTCGCGGAGCCCGACTTCGCGGACATGGGCACGCTCGCTCATTCTCTCCTCCCGTCAGGGATACGTCTGAACGAAAGCTAGACCCGGCGAGCTGCCGGGGCAACGGCCTCACAAGCAGACCCGTAATAAAGCGGCTGCTTGCCTGGAGCTATGCCCCAGTTCGTCATGCTTGCTGCATCCATAGATCGTTCCAACCGGCCTTTCCCCGAAAGGCGCCCCGCTGTTTTTGCTGTTTTTACAGGAAATTATCAGCGACGGACCGGTCCTTGGCCGCAGAAATCCTCGACTCAGGGTGTCGTGTCGAATGAAAGAACAGCGGGATCACAGCTGGTGTCGGCGGTCCGCCGGATCGTTGAGAAAAGTGCAAACATCCTAAGTGCACGGCACACGATGGTTAACACGTCAATAAGTTATTGCTAAACTAGCATGCATATGAGAAACTGTCAATCCAGCAAACGCTATTGCCCACCTCTCGACGGGCGCCTGGCACCCTAAGAGCCTGACCCAAAGGTTGTTGCTTGCGCAAGGTGTGGCGTCGTGATTCACGGTGGCGGGACTCACCGTGATGGCGAGGAGCGATGTGGACGGAGGAGCAGCGCCGGATTTACCGACGGAAGGGCGACGGGTATCCGAGCGACCTGCGGGATGCGGAGTGGACGCGGCTGGAGCCAATGATCCCGCCGGCGCGGCCCGGCGGGCGGCAGCGCAAGACCGAAATGCGGGCGGCCATGAACGCCATCCTGTACCTGCTACGCACCGGCTGCCCCTGGCGCTAATTGCCGCGCGACGGGTTTCTGCCGCGCTCGACGGTGTACAACATCTTCCGCAAATTCCAGCGCGTGGGGGTTTGGGAGGCGATCTGAGCCGAGCTGCACATGGCGTTGCGGGAGCGGATGGGGCGGGAGGCCAGCCCCTCGGCTGCGGTTCTCGACAGCCAATCGGTCAAGTCGGCGGAAAAGAGAGCAGCAAAAGACGACGCAGTGGGTTACGACGCCGGCAAGAAGGAAACCCTGGCCACCTTCGTCACGCTCGCCTCCATCCAACTGGCCCTCAGGCGGCTCGCCAGGGCGTAGGTCGCGGTGGTGGAGGTCTCCAAAGCATGGACAGCCGTCCTTCCCCGACGCCCGGGCCAGCGGCAGGGTTGCGCCGCTTCCGGTCGTTCGCGGAGTCGGCTCTGAACCGCAGGGTGCGACCCGAAAGCAGGAAAGCGACACATTCTTGCATTCGGCTTGGGCCGGCTAAGTTCGGCGGAATTTGCAATTCCAGGGTCGGACAAACAAGGACGTGGCGCAGCAGAACAGTTGCAGTCTTGGCGGTAGTGGCCTGACGGCCGTCAGAACGCGAAAAACAGGACCTACTCAAGCTGCGCTCCCATCTCCACGCATACGCCCTCAACCAAAGCGGCGACATCGTTTAGAAACGAATTGCGGTCTGGCGATGGAATGACGTCAGGCACCGGCGCGGCACGCTCATAGATGCGCTCACCGATAATGGACGCCCGATGATAACTAGACCCGCGACCTGACTGACTGAAGGCCAACTGCCATTCGGGCATCCGCGCACCTCGAACGCGTTGTGCCGCAAGTTCCTGGACCCTTTTCGCCAGCGCCTCCGCCAGCGCGTCGAAGGTTTGCAACTTCTCTAGGTCGTCGGTGGGATCGTTCGGGTCCCACCGGACCGGGTTCTGGAGGAGAACGTAGAGCCTTGTCTGTAGCTGGGTGCGAAGGTCGGCAACCGGTTTGAGATTGTCGTATTCGTCGCTCCAGCCAGGTGTCTGAAGCCGACGCGTCAAAGCCCAAATGCGCTTCCAGTGCTCCTTGCTAGTCCCTGGTTTTGATGAAAGACCGAGCCTTGGCCACCAAGCATCGTGGAATCCCTCGGCAGCGCTTTTCACGGCCAGCACCAAGTTCATACGCGAATAGACCGGCTTCGCCTCGACGGGGGCAGGCTTCTCGACGACAGCATCAATCTCGGCCAGCAAGTCTCGTAGCTGGCCGATCGTGCGTCTCTGAGATTTCCTTTCCAGGTCGAGATGCTTATCGATATCACCCACGAAAAAGCAGCCATCCTTAAGCCGGCCGCGCAGCGCCTTTTGGGCAAAAGGACCGAGATCTTCGCCGATCGAGGCAAGCACATTCTCGGCCGAAGCTAGAACATGCTGCTGGCGAGCCGCAAAGTTTGGAAGATTGTCTCCACGGACCTCATCGAAATGGGTGAACACCAGCATCAGTTTGCTAGCGCCGCCGGACGAGATCATTTCCTTCATTGCAGCAACCGGCGCAGCTTGCATCGGTTGCGTCGCGTCGTCAACGAGGATGACGGCATCGGATATTTGGATGCGCCCTACCAAGGAACTCGATATTGCAGCCACGGACTTCGGCGTATGCCCGAGGCCCTCGCCATCAAATAGGACGAGCCTCGGTTGTTGCCCATCATTCCATTCAGGGCAGAAGGGGCCAGACACCCGCACGCCGTTGACCAAGGGCGTTAGCAACCTGCCAAATCGGTGTGCTTGGTTTCCCGAAAACGGTGTTACCGCTTTGATAAAAGCTTTACGATCTTGAGTCTGCCACGACCAGGACTGCGGCCATCCCTGTTTATTGCGACTTACCTCCCCTTGGGCGTCAAGCAGCCGGAAGCGCAGTTCGATTTCGTCCATTAGTCTGTCGCTTAGCCCGTGAAACTCCTCATCCTCGCGAAGGACGCGATCGAATATTTCTTCAAAGAGCTCGTCGACAACTCGCTGGTCCTTCTCATCCTCGGCGCCCAATTCCGATTTCAGATGTTCGCCGTGCCGTTGTGCGATCGCCCGTATTACCAATAGGCTTTCTGCAAGAAGCGTGTTGGTTGACTCAATGTTGATATCATCGTTAACCGATTCCCCGTCGTTCAGCATTAGCGCCTGATCTTCGTCCGCATCATCATCGTTATCGTCATCTTCATCGTTTAATTGAGCTCCGTTCCCCAAGATATAGTTAAAGCGAAACCGCTGATTGACATGCATCAGCAGCTTTCGGAGGATTTCAGCATCGTCTTCACCGCGATAGGCGGTGAGCACCGCCTCCAAAATGCATTCGTTAAGATACTCACGCACTTCGTCCATCGGGAAAAACGTGATGGCGGCTTTGTATGGTCCCGAGACGAGCACGACTTCCGTGTCATGGACCGTCGTCTTGGCCGTCGACGTTGACGGGAAGCGTTCCGTCTGCTGGTCGGTGCCAATCAACTGCCTGAGCAATGTCGTCTTGCCTGCGCGAGTTGTGCCGAGGAGAAGCGCCGACCGGTAATCCGAATCTCCTGAGGTGGGCAGAGGGATAATTGAATCCCGAATGGCCCCAAAGTCGCTCTCCTCAGGGTCCATGCCGTGGTAGAAAATCTCTACGATTTGTTGCGGGAATCGCTCTACCGCCAGGCTTCTCGCCGAGATGTTCCAGAACGTCGAATCATCAAGTAGCTGGTTCAGTTTCTCTACCAGCGCCCGGGCTTCTGTTTCATCTGCCGTGCCGAGCCCTTGGCGAACCCTCAATCCGACCTTATTGGTGTTCGTGTCGACTCGCACGGGGTGTTCAAAAATAGCCGCCCAAGCACTGCGCCCCTGGGATCGGCTGAGTGTTGCTGTAAATCGCCTCTCCATGAGGCTTCTCCGTTGTTCTGCTGTTGTTCAAAACGTACCTTAGGCGCGTCAACGCGCCCGGTCAAGCAAAATCTGAACAACCGCTGAACAACGCATCGAGCACGTGCGGAGCAACATAAGGCGGGGGACCGGCTGAACAGCCATCCCGTTAAATAACCACCGGCTCCGCCGCTGCCGATGCCGCGGGAGCGGCCGCTTTGGGGTCAGGCTGTGTGAAAAAGCTCAAGAGCGAACAAGGCGCAGAATTGTTTTCTCTATTCCCCTTCTTCCGATCGCGGCCACAGCGCTATTCGTCTTTAGATTGACGAAATCGAGAAGGACTTTCTACGCGCAGATTGAACGCCTGTGTTTTCACGCAGCTTAGGGGCATGAAGATCAGTTCCCGCGGCCAAGGCCGAACGGCCGGAGTCGGATGCGAAAGCGGTCCGCTGCTGTCGATGATTGACGACGGAGACTTTTGAGGCAGGCTCTAACCTGACGCATATATAGCCTTGGGGTTTGTCAAATTCGATTTGCCGCAACGAGCAGCCGAAGATGCGAATGTCGCAGTTTCGCGAATTCGTCATGCCGAGACGCAGGACTTGATCGGGTCGATCGCTGCTACCGGCTGAGGGATGCGCCGCTGCGAGCGGTGAACGGGACCCCCTTCGTGCCCAGAGCCGCTGTTGGCGAAGATCATGGTCAAACTCGGCAGCTACGGCCTTAGCTGGCTCCTCAGACGACGTGCTCGGGGGTCAGCACGCACGCCTCGTCGGTGTCGGCGAGCTCGATCTGAATCGTTGCGTGGTGGATGCCAAAGCGGTCCTGAAGCTCATGGCCGATCCGGCTGAGGACGGCATCACCGGGGTGGCCGCCCGGCATGATGAGATGGCAGGTCAGCGCCGTCTCGGTCGTGCTCATGCCCCAGATGTGGAGATCGTGGAGTGCGATGACCCCCGGCACGGTCAAGAGGTGGGTGCGGACCGCGGCGGCGTCGATGCCTTCGGGCACCGCGTCGAGGGCGAGGCCGATGGCGCTCTTTACCAGGCCCCAGGTGCCGATAATGATGACGGCGGACACGAAGAGACTCACCGTCGGATCGACCCACAGCCAACCGGTGAGCCAGATCGCGATCCCGGCGGCGGCGACGGCGGCGGTGACGAGCGTATCGGCCGCCATGTGCAAGAATGCACCCTTCAGATTGAGGTCGCGCGGGCGCGCGGAGGCGAAAAGAAGGGCGGTCACCCCATTGACGAAAATGCCGGCGGCGGCGACCCAGATGACGACCGCGCTGGCAACCGGAACCGGATGGTTGATCCGCCACAGCGCCTCCCAGGCGATGCCGCCGGTCACCACCAACAGGATGATGGCATTGGCGAGGGCGGCGAGGATCGAGCTGCTGCGCAACCCATAGGTAAACCGGTTGCTCGGCCGACGGCGGCTCAGCACGGCCGCACCCCACGCCAGCGAGAGGCTGAGAACGTCGCCGAGGTTGTGCCCGGAATCGGCGAGCAGTGCCAGCGACCCGGAGAAGATCCCGGCGACCGCCTCGCCGGCGACATAGAGAAGGTTGAGGGCGATTCCGATCGCAAAGGCACGACCGTAGTCCAGATGGGCATGCGCGTGGCGATGCCCATTTGGCTGCGGGTGGTGTGCGTGCTGCATATCGCGCATCTCGGCGACGGTCGCGCAGATCATAACGGAAAACATCGGCTGGGGGTGGGGTACAAACCCCGCCACACCGGCCGAACGGGCAATCGCCGTCAGGGTGCAGCCTCCCGAAACGCCGCCCCGCCGCCTTGCCCACCCCCGGGATTCGCGCTAAGACGCGCGCCGTTCCGCGCTCGGGTCGCCGCCGGATCGACAGCAAGAACGAGGCATTGGCATGGCACGCAACAAGATCGCTTTGGTCGGGGCCGGGCACGTCGGCGGCACGATTGCGCTCCTCGCCGGACTGAAGGAACTCGGCGACATCGTGCTCTTCGACGTGATCGACGGCATGCCGCAGGGGAAGGCGCTCGACATCGTTCAGGGCTCGGCGATCGAGGGCTACGACGCGGTCGTCGCCGGCAGCAACGACTACGCCGCCATCGCCGGCGCCGATGTCGTGGTCGTCACCGCCGGCATCGCGCGCAAGCCGGGGATGAGCCGCGACGACCTGATCGGCACCAACGCCAAGATTGTCGCCACGGTCGGAGCGGCGATCAAGAAGCATTGCCCAGAGACCTTCGTCATCACGATCACCAACCCGCTCGACGTCATGGTGTGGGTGATGCGCGAAGCCTGCGGGTTGCCGGCGCAGCGCGTTGTCGGCATGGCCGGGGTGCTCGACAGCGCCCGCTTCCGCTATTTCCTCGCCGAGGAACTCGGCGTCTCGGTCGAGGATGTCAGCGCCTTTGTGCTCGGCGGTCACGGCGACATGATGGTGCCGCTGGTGCGCTACTCGACGGTCGCCGGCATCCCGCTGCCCGACCTCGTCAAGATGGGCTGGACGAGCCGGGAGCGGCTCGACAAGATCGTCCAGCGCACCCGCGACGGCGGCGCCGAGATCGTCGGATTGTTGAAGACCGGGTCGGCGTTCTACGCGCCGGCGAGTTCGGCCATCGCCATGGTGGAGGCCTATCTGCGCGACAAGAAACGGGTGCTGCCTTGCGCCGCCTGGCTCGAAGGCCAATACGGCGTGCGGGACCTCTATGTCGGCGTGCCGGTCGTGATTGGCGCCGGCGGGGTGGAGCGCATCGTCGAGATCGAGCTGGACCGCGAGGAGAAGGCGGCTTTCGACAAATCCGCGGCCGCTGTCCGCGAGTTGATCTCGGTCGTCAAGGGCATGAACGTCCTGGGCTGATCCGCGGCTGCATCGACATCGTGCGCGCTTTGAGACGCGACCTAGGGTCGCTCCTCAGAGTTTGTCAAAGAACGAGGTCGCGTTTACGGTCAACGCAAAATCACACGTCTTCCCGGCGGAGGCCGGGACCCACGGTTCCGCCACTCCGAGCTCTTCAAGCAGTTGCAACGGCTTAAATAACAATTATCGGTCCGTGCGGCGGAGTGATCGGCCCCGGCCTGCGCCGGGGTGACGATGGTGAGGAATTCTTTCGCAAGCTCTCAGCATGACGTCTGCAGTTGATGGCATCGGGAAAGTGCCTCATTCTGAGGAGGCCGCCCACGGGTCCGCGCTTGGCGCGGCCCGAGGATAGGCTCCGCAGCCGTCTCGAAGAAGGCACCGAGAGCGCAACCCGATGAATATCCACGAATATCAGGCGAAGGAGCTCTTGGCGAAGTTCGGCGTCGCGGTGCCGCGCGGCGGGGTCGCCTACACTTCGGCCGAGGCGGTCGAGGTGGCGAACCGGCTCGGCGGGGGAGTGTGGGTGGTCAAGGCTCAGATCCATGCCGGCGGGCGCGGCAAGGCCGGCGGGGTCAAGCTTGCCCGCTCGGAGGACGAAGTCGCGGCTGCCGCGAGCGCAATGTTGGGCCGCAGGCTGGTGACGCATCAGACGGGACCCGAGGGCCGCGAGGTCAAGCGGGTCTATGTCGAGGAAGGCTGCGATATCGCCCGTGAGCTTTATCTTGGCTTGTTGATCGACCGCACTACCGGGCGGGTGACCCTGATCGGCTCGACCGAAGGCGGGGTGGAGATCGAGGAGGTGGCGGCGCAGCGCGCCGGAGAAGATCCTGACCGAGGCGATCGACCCGGCCAGCGGGATCGAGCCTTTCCATGCGCGCAACTTCGCCTTCGGGGTCGGGCTCGAGGGCGCACAGATCGGCGTTGCCGTAAAATTCGCGACCGCGCTTTACCGAGCGTTTTGCGAGCTCGACGCCGCGGTCGCCGAGATCAACCCGCTGGTGGTGACCCGGTCGGGCGACCTCGTGGCGCTCGACGCCAAGATCGGCTTTGACGACAACGCGCTCTACCGCCACCCCGAGATCGCGGCATTGCGCGACGAGGACGAGGAGGACCCGACCGAGATCGAGGCCGGCAAGCACGGACTCAATTACATCAAGCTCGACGGCAACATCGGCTGCATGGTCAACGGCGCCGGCCTGGCGATGGCGACGATGGACATCATCAAGCTGTGCGGCGGCAGTCCGGCGAACTTCCTCGATGTCGGCGGCGGTGCGACGCGCGAGCGGGTGGCGACGGCCTTCAAGCTGATCCTCAGCGACCCGAACGTCGAGGGGATCCTGGTCAACATCTTCGGCGGGATCATGCGCTGCGACGTCATCGCCGAGGGGGTCGTCGCTGCGGCGCGCGAGGTCAATCTGCACGTGCCGCTGGTCGTCCGCCTCGAGGGCACCAATGTCGATCTCGGCAAGCGCATCCTGCAGCAATCCGGGCTGCCTATCCTCGCCGCCGAAAACCTCGCCGACGCCGCGCAGAAGGTGGTGACCGCGGTCAGGGAGGCCGCCTGATGGCGATCCTCGTCGACGCTTCGACCAAGGTGATCTGCCAGGGCATCACCGGCGCCCAGGGCACCTTCCACTCCGAGCAGGCGATCGCCTACGGCACCACGATGGTCGGCGGCGTCACACCCGGTAAAGGCGGCACCCAGCATCTCGACCTGCCGGTCTTCAACACCGTCCGCGAGGCCTGCGCCGCCACCGGCTGCGATGCAACCGTGATCTATGTGCCCCCGCCCTTTGCCGCCGATGCGATCCTCGAAGCGGCCGATGCCGGCATTCCGCTGATCGTCTGCATCACCGAGGGCATCCCGATCCTCGACATGGTCCGCGTCAAACGCAGTCTCTCGGGCGGCCGCTCGCGGCTGATCGGGCCGAACTGCCCGGGCGTGATCACCCCCGACGAATGCAAGATCGGGATCATGCCTGGACATATTCACCGCCGCGGCAGGATCGGCATCGTCTCGCGCTCCGGCACCCTGACCTATGAGGCGGTGGCCCAGACGACGGCGGTTGGTCTCGGGCAGTCGAGCTGTGTCGGCATCGGCGGCGATCCGGTCAACGGCACGAATTTTGTCGAGGTCCTCGAGATGTTTCTCGCCGACGACGAGACCGAGGCGATCGTCATGATCGGGGAGATCGGCGGGAGCGCGGAGGAGGACGGCGCCGAATTCCTGAAGTCGGCGCGGACGAAAAAGCCGGTCGTCGGATTTATCGCCGGCAGCACGGCGCCGCCGGGCCGACGCATGGGCCATGCCGGCGCGATCATCGCCGGCGGCAAGGGCGGGGCCGGCGATAAGATGGAGGCGCTGCGCAGCGCCGGGGTGGTCGTCGCCGAATCGCCCGCCGCGATCGGCACCGCGATGCGCGACGTGCTGAGGGGCTAAGTCTGGCGGTTGAGGCCCGCTGCGCGCATATAAGCCTGGCATGGCTGACCTCGACGGCACGACGTTTCTGACCGGCGCGAATGCCGGCTTCATTGCCGAGCTCTACACGCGTTTTCTCGAGCATCCCGACGCGGTAGACGAGAGCTGGCGGCGGTTTTTCTCGGAGATGGACGACGATCTTTCCGCGGCGCTCATGGAGCTCCGCGGCCCCGCTTGGTCGAAGCCTGCGCCCCTGATGATCGCCGACGGGGCGGAGGTCGATGCCGAAGCGGTCCGCGGCGCCGCGCTCAATTCGATCCGTGCGTTGAATCTGATCCGCGCCTACCGCGTGCGGGGTCATCTCGAAGCCGATCTCGACCCGCTCGGCCTCGAAAAACGCGGGCCTTACCCCGAGCTCGACTACCACAGCTACGGCTTTACCGACGCCGATTTCGACCGCGAGATCTTCATCAACAATGTCTTCGGCCACGAGCGCGCCACCTTGCGCGAGATCGTCGCGATCCTGCGCGCGACCTATTGCGGCAGGATCGGGGTCGAGTACATGCACATCCAAGTGCCGGCCGAGCGGGCCTGGATCCAGCAGAAATTCGAGAAGCGGAACCGCCCGGCGCTGTCGGCCTCTGTCAAAAAGGAGATCCTGCGAACCCTGACCACCGCCGAGGCCTTCGAGCGGTTTCTCGATCGGCGGTACACCGGCACAAAACGGTTCGGCATCGAGGGAGCGGAATCGTTGATGCCGGCCCTCGAGGCGATCCTCTACCGCGGCAGCGAGCTCGGCATCCGCGAGTTCGTGATCGGCATGCCGCACCGCGGCCGATTGAACGTGCTGGCCAATTTTGTCGGCAAGCCCTTTGCCGCGATCTTTTCCGAGTTTCAGGGCAACGCCACCCAGCTCGAGCACGTCCATGGCTCGGGCGACGTCAAATACCATCTCGGCACCTCGGGCGACCGCGAGGTCGGCGGCCAGACCGTCCACCTGTCGCTCGCCGCCAATCCGTCGCATCTCGAGGCGGTCGATCCGGTCGTGCTCGGCAAGGTTCGGGCAAAGCAATATCAGCGCGGCGACGCCGGGCGTACCCAGGTGGCCGGCATCCTGATGCACGGCGATGCCGCGTTCGCCGGCCAGGGTCTCGTCGCCGAGGCGCTCGAATTGTCGGAGCTTACCGGCTTCTGCACCGGCGGCACGATCCACCTCATCGTCAACAACCAGATCGGCTTCACGACAAGCCCGTCGGCCGCGCGGTCGAGCCCCTACCCGTCGGATATGGCGAAGGGCGTCCAGGCGCCGATCTTCCACGTCAATGGCGACGATCCCGAGGCCGTCGTCGAGGTCGCCCGCATCGCCACGGAATACCGCCAGCAGTTCAAGAAAGACGTCGTCATCGACCTGTTCTGCTATCGCCGGCACGGGCACAACGAGGCCGACGAGCCGGCCTTCACCCAGCCGCTGATGTACCGCGCGATCGACCAACATCCGACGACACGGCAAATCTATGCCAGCCGCCTCGTCGCGGCGGGTGTTGTCGACGAGGCCGAGGTCGCGGGCGATGGCGACCCGCTTCGTCGCCGGCCTCGAAGCGCAGTTCGAGGCGGCCAAGAGCTATCGCCCGAACAAGGCGGACTGGCTCGAAGGCGCCTGGGCCGGTCTCCACGAGGCGTCCGACGATGACCGTCGCGGTGATACCGGCGTCGCTCCCGAGTTGCTCCGGGAATTCGGGCACGGGCTCGTTACGGTGCCCGATGGCTTCCACCTCAACCCCAAGATCGCCCGCCAGCTCGAAGCCAAGCGCGCCGCGATCGAAGCCGGCGAGGGGATCGATTGGGCGACCGCCGAGGCATTGGCGATCGCCTCGCTGTGCGCCGAGGGAACCCATGTCCGAATGTCCGGCCAGGACAGCGGGCGCGGCACCTTCTCGCAACGGCACGCCGTGCTGGTCGATCAGGAAACCGAAGAGCAATACGTGCCGATCGACCATGTCCGCGCCGGGCAGGGGCTTTTCGAGATCATCGACAGCCCGCTCTCCGAGGCGGGGGTGGTCGGCTTCGAATACGGCTACAGTCTCGCCGACCCGAGCAGCTTGGTTCTGTGGGAAGCGCAGTTCGGCGACTTCGCCAACGGCGCCCAGGTGATCATCGACCAGTTTCTGAGCGCCGGCGAGGCGAAGTGGCTGCGCATGAGCGGCCTCGTGCTGCTGCTGCCGCACGGCTATGAAGGGCAGGGGCCCGAGCATTCCTCCGCACGGCTCGAACGCTATTTGCAGCTCTGCGCCGAGGACAATATCCAAGTGTGCAATCTGACGAGTGCTGCGAACTATTTCCACGCCTTGCGGCGCCAGATCCGACGCAACTTCCGCAAGCCGCTTGTCGTCTTCACTCCCAAGTCGCTGCTGCGCGCCAAGGAAGTGATGTCGCGGCTCGATGAAATGGGATCAGGCAGCTCGTTCCACCGGATCATTGCCGAAGGCGATACGATCGCCGCAGACGATCAGGTGCGCCGCGTCGTGCTGTGTTCGGGCAAGGTCTATTTCGACCTCGATAAGGCGCGCGCGGCAAAGGGCGACGACCGCGTTGCACTCGTCCGCGTCGAGCAGCTCTACCCGTTCCCGTTCGCCGCCCTCGGCAAGGTATTGCAGCGCTACCGCAATGCCGAGATCGTCTGGTGCCAGGAAGAGCCGCAGAATATGGGCGCCTGGAACTTCGTCGACCGGCGCATCGAAGAGGTGCTCGCCGGGCTCGACATCGCCGCCAAGCGCCCGCGCTTTGCCGGCCGCGCCGAGGCCGCTTCCCCGGCTACCGGGCTCTTCCAGCGACACGTCGAAGAGCAGACGCAACTCGTCGCCGATGCGCTCGCCGCGTGAGCCGAGCCGATGGCGACCGAGGTCAAAGTCCCGAGCCTCGGTGAGTCGGTCACCGAGGCGACGGTCGCGAAATGGCTGAAGCGGCCGGGCGAGCCGGTCGCGATCGACGAGCCGATTGCCGAGCTCGAAACCGACAAAATAACCCTGGAAGTCTACGCGCCGGCCGCGGGAACCCTCGCCGAAATCCTCGCCGACGAAGGCGCCAACGTGCCGGTCGGCGCCGTCCTCGGCAGGATCGCCGAAGGCGCCGCCGTCTCAGTGACGGCCCCTCACCCCAGCCCTCTCCCCGCCCCCACCCTAACCCTCCCCCGCGATGCGGGGGAGGGAAGGGAGGGGGCAAGCGGGGAGAGGGAGGGACCCGCGAAGCGGGAGGGTGAGGGGCAACAAGCGCTCGAACGCTCCGGCCCGGCGGTGCGAAAGTTGATTGAGGAAAGCGGGCTCGACAGGGCACGGATCGCACCGAGCGGTCCCGGCGGCCGCATCACCAAGGCGGATGTGCTCACCGCCCGCGCGCCGGTCCCTCCCCCGACGATGGGTGAGCGCGAGGTCCGCGTGCGCATGACCCGTCTGCGGCGGCGTATCGCCGAGCGCTTGAAGGCGGCGCAGAACACCGCCGCGATGCTGACGACCTTCAACGAGATCGACATGACCGAGGCGATGGCGCTGCGCGAGCGCCATCGCGACGCCTTCGAGAAGAAGCACGGGGTCCGCCTCGGCTTCATGTCGATCTTCGTCAAGGCCGCGATCGTCGCGTTGAAGGAGCTGCCCCAGGTCAACGCCGAAATCGACGGCAACGACATCGTCTACAAAAACCACTACGACATCGGCGTCGCGGTCGGCACCGAGCAGGGTTTGGTCGTTCCGGTCGTGCGTGACGCCGACCGGATGAGCTTTGCCGAGATCGAGCAGACGATCGCAGCACTCGCCCGCAAGGCGCGCGACGGCAAGCTGACGATCGAGGAGCTCTCGGGCGGGACCTTCACGATCACCAACGGCGGCGTCTATGGCTCGCTGATGTCGACGCCGATCTTGAACCCGCCGCAATCCGGGATCCTCGGCATGCACAAGATCGAGCGGCGGCCCGTCGCGCTGGGCGACAAGGTCGAGATCCGGCCGATGATGTATGTGGCACTCTCCTACGACCACCGCCTCATCGACGGCCGCGAGGCGGTCACCTTCCTCGTGCGGATCAAGGACTGCGTCGAGGAGCCCTCACGGATCCTGTTCGACATCTGAGCAAACCGGGACAGGACTGGAACATGCCGCAGTGAGGGGTCTCCAGTTCGCCGGCATAAACGGCTGGAAAAATCCGGTTTTCTCATCGGGCGCCTGCACTGTCAAAGCCCGACGCTATTGGCTCTCCAAATCCTTGCAGTAAGCGTAGGGCGGAACAGCGCAGCGCATTCCGCCGTCAACC
>CAWCKT010000053.1:0-35007 GCA_963796155.1 uncultured Alphaproteobacteria bacterium
GTGATCTGACCCCATAGCGGCGGACGAGTTCGGCCAGGTCGGGTTCGACCCGATGGCAGCATTTCTGGCACCACACGATCAGCCGAACGCCGGCCCGCGGCAGCTCCGCCGAGCATCATCGGCGGGTCGGGTTCCGATTTCACCTCGCCCGGCATCGGGAGCGTGGCCGCCTCTTAGGCCGCGGCCCGCCCGGGGCCCGGGTTGTTATCGCTGACGCCAATCGGACATCTGTGCCGCGCCCGCTGCTCCGGGCCATTCGCTCGGTTGCTCGTTTTCGCGATGCCGGTGTCAGGGGTTGAATATCTACCAGGATTGAGCTATATTGTCAAATAAGAAAATGCTTTTTTCATAAGCCAAGTCCGAAGCCTTACCCACGACCAACCGGTGCGTCGATGCCCCCACTGAGTTTCCCTGCTGCTTCCCTCAGGATGACAAATTGCCTCCCTGCTCGCCGGGTGCTGCTTTTGGTCTCTAACTACTTGATCTGGCACACATCACGGTTAATCCCACGGGCGATTTTCCGGGCCAAATCGAATTTTCTCCCTGCTCTCAGGGAAGCGCGGTCAGTCTTTGTGCCGCTCCTGAGAGCCTGTGAAACAATCCCTCACCATTCATCGATTCGTCACCCCGGCGCAGGCCGGGGCCCATCGCACCGCGGTACGGGGGTCCCGGCGTTCGCCGGGAAGACAGAAGTAATTTGCGCTGAACCGTGAGTGCGACCTTGATTCTTTCACAAACTCTGAGCAGGCGATCGCTCGAGCCGCGCGCCGTAGCGGTGAACATTGCAGCGGGCGCGGGCGAGGCCCCGGCAGGAGCTGCCGACCGCCGGCTCGAGGGCTCGGTCGAAATGCCGTATTTCGAAATTCCCTGCCATTTCCCTGCTAGGGCGCTTGTCAGGGAATTTCGCTGCGACAAAATTCCCTGCCAGCGTACCGCGCCTCCGATTGCTATACAATTGATTCGAAATGGCTTGTTGTCTGTCACCGGCGCCGTTTTGCGCCTCGGATCCGATTTTTTCCCTGAGTTTTCCCGTGCGGCAGGGAATTTTGTGGCGTCATCCAACATCGGCGCGCGGGCCGGGCCAGAACACTCGCGGACAAGGGAGCCGCGAATGTGGCGTGCCCTCGGGCTGATGAGCGGCACCTCGCTCGACGGGATCGACGTCGCGATGATCGAGACGGATGGCGAGGAACGGGTGGTCACCGGGCCGTCGCTGACGCTCCCCTACCCGGAGGCGTTCCGCGACAGGCTGCGGTCGGTCCTTGGCGGCGCCGGTCCGGTCGCCGCGGTCGAAGACGAGCTGACCCGCCTCCATGCCCGGGGGGTCGAGCAATTTCTCGCACACCACCCCGGAACCGCAAATCGATGTCATCGGGTTCCACGGCCACACGATCCTGCATCGCCCGGCCGAGCGCCGCAGCTGGCAGTTGGGCGACGGCGCGCTGTTGGCGCGCCTTCTCGGGTTCGACGTGGTCGCCGATTTCCGCTCCGCCGATGTCGCCGCCGGCGGCGAGGGGGCGCCGCTCGCCCCGCTGTTCCACGCCGCTCTCGCTGCGGCGTTGCGGAAACCGCTCGCGGTCCTCAACATCGGCGGCGTCGCCAATGTCACCTGGATAGGCGGGGCGGGTGAGCTCCTCGCCTTCGACACCGGTCCCGGCAACGCGCTGATCGATGATTGGGTGCGGCGCCACACCGGTGCTCCGGCGGACATCGACGGCAATCTCGCCCGCGCCGGACGCGCTTCGGCGGCGCATGTCACGCGATTTCTCGCATCCTCCTTCTTCGATCGCCCGTCCGCCAAAATCGCTCGATCGGGACGAGTTTCGCGACTTCCTGCCCGAGGGGCTTTCGCTGGAGGACGGTGCGGCCACCCTGACAGAGATGACGGCCGCGGCGGTCGCGGCCGGTGCTCGCCTTTTCCCGATGCCGCCGGCCGAATGGCTGGTATGCGGCGGCGGGCGGCGCAATCCGGTGCTGATGGCGGCGCTCGGCCGGCGGCTCGGCGCATCTGTGCGCCCGGTGGAGGCGGTCGGCTGGGAAGGCGATGCGCTGGAGGCGCAAGCCTTCGCCTATTTGGCGGTACGCTCGGTCCGCGGCCTGCCGCTCTCCCTACCCTCCACGACGGGTGTGCCCCGGCCCATGCCGGGCGGCCGTCTCTTCACCGGATCGCGTTGACTGCCGAACTTCAATGGGTGACGAGACGGCGTTCGACCGCGGCAGCCTTGATCGCCTTTTGCAGCTTCTCGAACGCGCGCACCTCGATCTGCCGCACCCGCTCGCGCGAGATGCCGTATTGCTGCGACAGATCCTCGAGGGTGGTGGGGTTGTCGCGCAGACGCCGCTCGGTCAGGATATGGCGTTCGCGGTCGTTCAAATGGGTCATCGCCTTTTCGAGCAGATCGCGGCGCAATCCGAGTTCCTGCCGTTCGCCGAGCCGGGTCTCCTGGCTCTCGCTTTCATCGACCAGCCAGTCCTGCCACTCGCCTTCGCTGTCGCTCCTGAGCGGCGCGTTGAGCGAGTGGTCCGGGCTCGCCAGCCGGCGGTTCATGCTGATGACATCGGCCTCGGGGACATCGAGCTCGGTGGCGATCTTTTTCAGATTTTCGGGCGAGAGGTCGCCTTCCTCCATCGCCTGCAGCTGACCCTTGAGTTTGCGCAGATTGAAAAAGAGCTTCTTCTGCGCCGCCGTGGTGCCCATTTTGACGAGCGACCAGGAGTGCAGGATGTATTCCTGGATCGCGGCGCGGATCCACCACATCGCGTAGGTCGCCAGACGGAAGCCGCGATCCGGATCAAAGCGCTTGACCGCCTGCATCATGCCGACATTGCCCTCGGAGATCAGCTCCGAGAGCGGCAGGCCGTAGCCGCGATAGCCCATGGCGATCTTGGCGACGAGCCGCAAATGGCTTGTCACCAGCCGATGCGCCGCCTCCGGGTCCTCATGTTCCTTCCAACGCTTGGCGAGCATGTACTCCTGTTCCGGCTCGAGCATCGGAAACTTGCGGATCTCCTGAAGATACCGCGTCAGGTTTCCTTCCGAGGAAAGGGCGGGTACCGAAAAGGTGGCCATCGACGATCATCGCTCCGAGTTGGCGATAGAGAAACGCTGGAGAAGGCGCCCTGATCCGTTGCATCGAAAACTGGCGGGCTAACCCTAGTAAATTAGTCGGACTTTGTCCAGTTTAAAATCGCTCTAAATTTTCCGCGAGTTCGCGCAGGTCGGCGGGCAGCGGGCTCTCAAACACGAGACTCCTCAGGCCGGCCGGATGGGTGAACCCGAGGAGGCGCGCGTGCAGGGCCTGACGTGGGAAGGCAGCGATCCACGCTCCGACGGCGCCGCTGCGGGCGACGGCGCGTCCGGCGCGCGTGCCGTATAGCGGATCACCGATCACCGGGTGGCTGCGATGGGCTAGATGGACCCGGATCTGATGGGTCCGCCCGGTGGCCAGACGGCATTCGAGGAGTGCTGCCTGAGAGTGAAACGAGCGCTCGACACGATAGCGCGTGACCGCGGGTTTTCCTCTGCCCTCCCCGACAACCGCCATCTTCTTGCGGTTAGCGGCGCTGCGGCCGATGCTGCCGGCGATCTCGCCGGCGGGCGGGACCGGCACGCCCCAGACAAAGGCCGCATAGGCACGCTCGATCCGGCGCGCAGCAAAGTCGCGCGACAATGCATGATGAGCGGCCTCCGTCTTGGCGACGACCATCAGCCCGCTTGTGTCCTTGTCGAGGCGATGGACGATGCCCGGTCGGCGAACCCCGCCGATCCCGGACAGGCCGGCCCCGCAATGGCTGATGAGGGCGTTGACGAGAGTGCCGTCCGGGTTTCCGGGCGCCGGATGAACAACCATGCCTGCGGGCTTGTCGATCACGATCAGATGCGCATCCTCGAAGCGGATATCGAGCGGTATCGGCTGTGCCGCCGGCGCTGGATCTTCGTCATCGGGGACAATCACGACGAATTCCTGGCCGCAACGGACCCGCAGCGCCGGGTCGCGCAGCGCGGTTCCCGCGCAACTGACATGGCCCGATTCGATCAGCCGTTTGACCCGCGTCCGCGACAGCGCCGGGAGGTGAAGCGCAAGCGTGCGATCAAGGCGCAGCCCAGCCTCGCCGGCGCCGGCTCGGACCGTGGCCGCGGTGCCGCCGCAGGCAGCGGATTCAGCCGTCACGACCAGCCTTTGCTGTGGCAAATAGAGCAGCTGGCTCTGGGTTGAAACGGATGCGCGCTCTCAAAATCTTGGTGGTCGTGATGGGCGTCATGCTCGTCGGCGGTTTCGCCGTCTTGGTCGCGGTAATCACCGGCAGGCTGTCGCGCGGCGGCAATGCGCCGCGCTCTTTTGCCGCCGCCGCGATGACGATCCCGCGCGACGCTCGCATCGAGGCGATGACGGCAGGGGCGGACCGCCTCGTGCTCGATCTGGTGCTGCCCGAAGGGGGGCGAGAGCTGGTCGTCATCGATTTGTCTACGGGCGCTCGCCTCGGCACGATCGAATTGCACGCCGCGCCCTGACCGATCGCAGATCTCCCGGCAATTCGGCCTGGCACGCGGGTCTGGTGCCGCAGCCCGGTCGCCGCTGGCTGATTTTTCTGCGTCATTGCACGAACAGTTGTGCGAACAGTTGCGCGAGGGGGAAAAGCTCGTCTTGAAAGCCGTACGAAATATTCTGAACCTCCCGGCGACATACGCCGTTCGTCCAGTCGAAATCCTGTATCCAGCGACTATGCATCTCTCGCAGCCTCCGGCTCCAGCAGCCGATTCTCGCAACGACGCCGTGCCGAGCAATCGCGCGTTGGCCGCAGGCCGGCTCCGATACCGTGTGGCGCAACTCCGAACGATCCGGGACAGTGGATATGAGCAAGAAGACGAATGGCGCGCGGCCCGCTGCCAAGCCTGACCCGGCGAACACCGATCTTACGAGTATAGATTGCGACGGGGCGGAGCAGGGCCGGCGCATCGGTGCGCGCACCTTGGGTCCGGTGTCCGATCTCGAGCGTCATCTGCCCTCGGATTGGTGGCGCACTTTGTTCAACTCGCTCTATCTCGAAACCGACGGCGACATTATCGAGAACGACCGGAACACCGGCGAGGAGGTCGACCTCCTGGTCCGCACCGTCGGGCTCGAGCGGAACGACCGCATCCTCGATTTGTGCTGCGGCCAAGGCCGCCATTCGCTCGAACTCGCCCGGCGCGGCTTTCCTCATGTCACCGGGCTCGACCGCTCGCGCTACCTGATCCGCCTCGCGCGCAAACGCGCCAGGCAGCGCAACTTGCAGGTCTCTTTCCACGAGGGCGACGCACGGCGCTTTCGCCTCGGCGAGGCCGAATTTCATTGCGTCTGCCTGTTGGGCAACTCGTTCGGCTATTTCGAGCGCCCGGAGGACGATCTCGCGGTGCTCGAAGCGGTCAAGCGCGCCCTGGCTTCCGGCGGATCGCTCGTCATGGATCTGATGGATGGCGAGTGGATGCGCGGTAATTTTGATCCGCGCTCGTGGGAATGGGTCGACCAGAATCATTTCGTCTGCCGGGAGCGCGATCTTGCCGAGGATGGCGATCGGCTGATCAGCCGTGAGGTCGTGGTCCACGCCGAGCGCGGCGTCATCGCCGATCAATTCTATGCCGAGCGGCTCTATTCGAAAGAACGCCTGGACGCGCTGCTGACGAGCACGGGTTTCACCAATGTCCGCTTTCATTCTCTGCTGGCCCCGGACTCCCCCCGCAATCAGGATCTCGGCATGGTGGCGCACCGGCTCTTTCTGACCTGCAAGGCGCCGCTGCGCGCCCAGCGGCTGCCGCGCCGGGCGGCACCCTTTCCCGACGTCACCGTGGTTCTCGGCGATCCGCGCCTTCCGGATCCGGTCAAGCGCGACGGACGCTGGAACGAAGAGGATATCGAGACGGTCGAGCGGCTCAAGGCGGCATTGCACGAGCTGCCCGATTATCGCTTTCGTTTTCTCGACAACCACGCTTCGCTTTACGCCGAGCTGCGGGCCAACCGCCCGCACTTTGTTCTGAACTTCTGCGACGAGGGGTTCAACAACGACGCCTTCATGGAAATGCACGTGCCGGCGCTCTTGGAGATGCTCGACATTCCCTATAGCGGCGCCGGCCCCGCCTGCCTTGGTCTGTGCTACAACAAGTCGCTGGTCCGCGGTGTCGCCCAGGCGATCGACGTGCCGGTGCCGGCGGAGACCTATTTCAATTCGGACGATTTGGCGGCCACCATCCCGTCGGTGTTCCCGGCTCTGATCAAGCCCAACTTCGGCAACTCCTCGATCGGCATCACCAAGGACGCGGTCGTCCACAGCTGGGAGGAGGCGATCACTCGCCTCGGCCGGTTGCGCGAAGAGATGCCGCGTTGTCCGATCCTGATCCAGGAATTTCTGACCGGACCCGAATACTCGATCGGCATCATCGGCAATCCCGGGCTCGGCTATCGCGTGCTGCCGCCGCTCGAGGTCGACTATTCGGGCCTCGATCCGGCGCTGCCCCGGCTCTTGCCTTACGAGTCGAAGTGGATCCCCGACTCGCCCTACTGGTCGCAGATCGGTTATCGCGAGGCGCGGCTCGACGAGGAAACGCGCCGCAAGATCATCGACTACGCGAATATTCTGTTCGAACGGCTCGGCTGCCGCGATTACGCGCGGTTCGACTTTCGCGCCGACGCCGAGGGCGAGATCCGGCTGCTCGAGGTCAATCCGAACCCGGGCTGGTGCTGGGACGGCAAGTTGAACCTGATGGCCGAGATGGCCGGGCTGCGCTACGCGGAGCTGTTGAAGCTGATCATCGAGGCCGCCCAGGACCGGGTTGCCGCGCAGCATTGGGGCCTCGTGATCCCGTTGGCCGAGCGCCGCTCGCAAGACCTCGCCGCCCGCCGCGGCTGAGGCCGCCCCGCGGCGTGTCATCGAACCGTCATTTTTCCGAATTTCCCCTTGCGTCCCTGGCGGATAAGCATATTTATGCCGGGTCTCGACGCAGTCGCACGTGCCTATGGCCCATGGTGGTTATGCAACGACGTAACGCGTCCTTTTTGGTCTTCCGGCCGCACGGCCGGTCCCGAGAGGGAGGTCGGTATGGTTGCTATCCGACTCAGGGGCGTGGTGCCCTGCCCTGACGCAAATCTTCGCGGAACGCGTCTGCGTGGGCGGGGTAGCCGGGTCATCGATCCGAGCAGTTTGAGCTAAGCCACAAAGAACCGGCCGATACCGCCTGAAGAGGGCGGTCGGCTTTGTTTCGGTTCGCGTTCGGTCGAACCGAGCCTGCGCCTGCGGAGCCGTCCGCATCGGCCGCACGGTCTCGGGCCGCGACCAACGCGATTGCTCAGCCGCCTCGCGGGAAGGACGACCCCCGATGACCGAAAGAATCAATCGCTTCCTTGCCGAAAACCGCCCCGAGACGCCGTGCCTCGTCGTCGATCTCGACGTGATCGCCGAGGCTTACGATCTGCTGCGCTGGTACCTGCCGCTCGCCCGCGTCTACTATGCGGTGAAGGCGAACCCGGCGCCCGAGATCGTCGCCATGCTCGAGCGCAAGGGTGCCGATTTCGACGTGGCGAGCCGCGGCGAGATCGAGCTCTGCCTCGCCAACGGCATCGCCGCCGACAGGCTGTCCTTCGGCAACACGATCAAAAAGGAAAAGGACATCGCCTTCGCCTATCAGGCGGGGCTGCGGCTCTTCGCCTTCGACAGCGCTTTCGAGCTCGAGAAGCTGGCGCGCGCCGCACCCGGCGCACAGGTATTCTGCCGCATCCTCGTCGCCTGCGACGGTGCCGAGTGGCCGCTGTCGCGCAAATTCGGCTGCGCTCCTGAGATGGCGGTCGAGCTGCTGCGCCGCGCCCGCGACCTCGGCCTCGACCCCTATGGCGTCTCCTTCCATGTCGGCTCGCAGCAAACCGATCTCGGGCAGTGGGACGGTGCCGTCGGCAGCGTCGCGCAGATGTTCTCGCTGCTCGCCGAGGCCGATATCGAGTTGCGCATGGTCAATATCGGCGGCGGGTTCCCGGCGCATTATAGTGGCGAGGTACCGGCGATCGACTTCTATGCCCGGGCGGTGATGGCGGCGATCACCCGGCATTTCGGCAACCAACTGCCGGAAATCATCATCGAGCCGGGGCGCGCGCTGGTCGGCGATGCCGGCATCATTCAAAGCGAGGTCGTGCTGATCTCGGAGAAGGGCGCTGGCGACGGCCGGCGCTGGGTCTACCTCGACGTCGGCAAGTTCAACGGGCTCGCCGAGACGATGGACGAGAGCATCAAGTACCGGATCGCGACCCCCGGGCGCGGCGGGGCCTCGGGCCCCGTGATCCTCGCCGGCCCGACCTGCGACAGCGCCGACATCCTCTACGAGCGCACCGAGTACCGGCTGCCGCTCGGCCTCGAGGTCGGCGACAAGGTCGAGATCCTGTCGACCGGCGCCTATACCGCGAGCTACGCCTCGGTCGGGTTCAACGGCTTCTCGCCGATCCGGACCTATTGCATCTGAGCTCTCCGCGACGCGAGGTTTTTTATGCTTTGCAGCTAAGTAGACGGCCTCGGTGAAGGAATCTACTTCTGAGGTGGTGGCGGCGTCTGATTAAAGGTGAGATTTTGCAATTTCCACCCGTTGCCTTCCTTGACATCAATCGCCGTCCAGAAACCACCCACGGAAGAACCTTGCGGCGACGTCTGCTTCCACGACCCCGATGACCAGCTGACCGCACCCTCGATGTCGCACTTCGTCGTGATAATTATTAAGTCCTGTTTCCATCCTTCCTTGATGTCTTCGTCCAGGCGCTTTTTAACTGCGGCCGGGCCGACCTGGATACCGATCGGCGTCACCTCGACGGCGTTAGACGTGTAAAGCGCGGCCACGGCGCTCGTATCACCCTTGTTGAAAGCGTCCTGCCATTGTTTGCCGATGTCTGCGCACTTAGAGGCGTCCATTTCAGCGGCGGCGGCCGTGACCGTGGCGGCAATTACCAAGATGCCGAAGGCCGAAAACAGGGTTGCGCGCGGTTGCATCGAGCTTACCTCCCCAAATTGCTTCGGCAGGGCCAATTCAGCGCCTGCCTGGCAAGTGTAGCAGTCCCGCCCGTTTCGGAAAATGCACCGTTTCCGAATGGCACAACCGGACTGTCCGCATATCGCCGCCGTCCATGCCATCATGCTCCGGCGGCACCAGATGCAGCCCGTTCTGTCTTGGAAGCGGCTCCCGCTGCCATCGTGCGAAAGGCTTAAGTTTTCAGTAGTTCACGGATGCTACCGGGCTGGAGCAGTTGTTCAGACCGGGGCGAAGAGCTCGTGCGGCGTCGCTAGACCGCGCAGTTGATGGCGACCGAGCGACACGACGCCATCGAGCGTCGCGGCCAATTCCCCACTGACGACGATCGGCTGGCCGAGCGTTTTGGCCGCGTTCTCAATGCGGCTCACCAGATTGACCGCGGGGCCGATGACCGTGAAATCGAGCCGGTCGGCGGCGCCGATATTGCCGTAATGGACCGTGCCGACATGCAGCGCGACGACGATGTCGAGCGGCGGCTCGCCCTCCATCTCGGGGTGGCGCGCAAGACCGGCGACCGCGGCGATCGCATTACGGGCCGCGTCAACGGCGGCCTTCGCGATCGCGGCGACCGCGTCGGTCTCGGCGATCGGAAAGATCGCGAGAAGACCGTCGCCGATGAATTTGAGGATTTCGCCGCCATGCCCGCGGATTTCCGCGGCTTGCGCCTCGAACAGCGCGTTGAGGATCGCGATCATCCGCTCGCTGGGCAGCCGGTCGGAGCGCTCGGTGAAACCGCGCAGATCGGACGACCACAGCACCGCGGTCAGCTCCATGCCTGTGCCGCGGCGGATCTGGCCGGTCAGAACTTTCGGCCCGGTATTGGCGCCGAGATAAGCGCACAGCAGATTGTGGGTGATCCACCACTGATTGTGCCGGTCGGTGATGATCGAGAGGCGCTGGCCCACACGTGCCAGATCGGTCAGTTCGCTGTCCGTGAACCCGCCGGGCCGATCGGTGACGAAGGTCACCATGTAAGCAGCGGCATAAACACCGTCGATCGGCAAGGCGATATAGTCGGTGCCGCCGCGCTCGCGCAGCTCGGTCAGCACCTCGAAATCGAGCTCGTCGGCCGGCCGGTCGAGGCGGCGCCGCAGCGTCTCCCTGCCATAGCAGACACGTCGCACCGGGTTCTTTTCATAGGGGATCGTGTCGGCGACCTCGTGTGCGATCATCACCTGCACGGTCTCACCGGTGTCGCGCCACCAGGTGAGCGTGGTGCCGAGGAATTGCGGATGCAGCGTGGCGGTGTGGAGCGTCACCCGCAACAGCGGCATGTGGGCGGCGAGCAGGCGCCAGGCGAATTCGTCAAAGCTGGCAATGCCGTCGGAGAGTTGGCGCGGCGAGCCGAGCAGCCAGTCAGCGATGTTATCGATCGTGTCGTGAACGGGACGCTGCTCGGGCGGACGCGTCATCCTCCCGACGACACGAATATGCCCGGGCAGAAACGCGGTCGATCGCGGCTGTCGCGATGCGTTGCCCGTCGTTTCCGGGAGAGTGCCGGCCATCGCCCGCAAACTTGGGCCGGCGAGCGGGTGAGCGCAAGCGGCAGGGAAATTGCTATTGACGCAAACATTATATTGCATATATAGACATTCTTGCTCCACCGGCCGAGGCGCCCGCAAGGCACCGTCGGTTGAACCACGGGGATGACCATGTCTGATGTGCTGTTACCAAAACCGCCGCGGCCGGTGCGCGGGCGGCCGTTCGCCAAGGGGAACCGCCTCGCCGGACGCCGGGCCGGCTCGCGCAACAAGAAGACGCTTGCCGCGGCGGTGCTGCTCGAGGGCGAGGCCGAGGCCTTGACCCGCCGGGCCGTCGAGTTGGCACTCGCCGGTGACCCGACCGCAATGCGGCTCTGTATCGAACGCATCCTGCCGCCGTGCCGCGAGCGGGCGGTCAGGTTCGCCTTGCCGACGATCGAGAGTGCGGCCGATATCTCCGCGGCGATGCAGGCGGTCACCTCGGCGCTCGCCGCGGGCACCATCACTCCGGGCGAAGCAGCGACGATTGCGGCGGTGGTCGACACCTTCGTGCGGGCGATCGAGACCAGCGACTTCGAACGGCGACTGTAGATCGTCGAAGCCGAGCTTCCCGCGCACCCCGAAAACGTGCGCGAAATGTTCGGCGCCGGGTTGGGCGAGTAATTCAATCCTCAGGCGAGAATCCGCGGTAGATCCGCGTTAGACTTTGTCGATGGGCGATCTTGACGAAACCTGAGATTGTGCTTCCGGCTGCCGGCGTGGCGGTCGCCGAAGCGCCGGCGACCTCCTGGGTCAACTTCCTGAGCATCGCGTCGGCGAAGCTCTCGAACGTCCGCGCGGCGACGACGAAGGCCGACGGGCCGCCGATCAGATTGTCGCGATAGTAGTCTTCGAGCCAGGGCTCGTCGGTCAGGATGGCGAGCCCGTTGATCGCAATCCCGGTGGCCACGATGCGGTCACGCGCCGCCGCCGGCGGCGAGCCGAAATTGGCCATCCCGTCGCCGGAGAGGTCGATCACCCGGCGCGCGGCCGGCTCCGGCAGGCGGTCGAACGCCGCCTCGGCCGCGAGGAGTGCCGGACCGATGGCGGTCAGGCCGTCCGAGCTGCGCCGGGTCGCCCGCACGGCGGCGGCGAAGGCGGCCGCACTCGGCGCGTCAGCGACCCGCGTCCAGTCGACGGTAACCGCGATCTTGTCGGGATCGGACCATTCGAGGACGAGCACCTCGATCCCGCCGGGAGAAGCCGATATCGCGTCGACGAGGCGCGGGTTGGCGAAGGCGCGCGCGATCCCGTCGTGCTCCAGCAAATAGGAATCCGCCGTGATGCTTGCCGAGACGTCGACGGCGAGCACGAGGGCGAGTGCGGCACCCTGTGCCGGGACCGCCTCGGCCAATACGGCAACCAGCAGGACGATCCCGGCTGCGATCATGCGGTTAACTCTACTTCCGGGCGCTCGGCGGGGCTATAAGCCCTGTCTCTGGCGGAAGGGGATAGATGATGAAGCGCACGGTCGCGGTCGGTATTGGCTTGGCTCTCGGCTGTGCGGCGCTGGCAGCCGGCGCGGCGACCAAGCCGCGGGCCGAAAAGGCGCCGCCGAGTTGCGCGGCAATCGCCTTTCGTCCGCTGCCCTCCGGCATGACGGACGGCGAGCAGCAGGCCGGGATCTACAAATCGCGTCATGCGACGATCGCGCTGCACGCCGAGGTCAAGCAGGGCGAGCCGACTGATTATTTCGTGGTCTCGGGGGGCAAGCGCCTCGCCGCCGCCCCGGCGAGCCTACCCGAAACCGCTGCGAGCTGCGCCGCCGCCAAGAAGATGCCGGCGCCTGGAACTCCCGAGTCGGCCTGCACCGGTCAGCGCTTCACGGTGGTAATCGCCCACAGCGGGAGTGGGCGCCTGGCGCTGCTCTATGAGCTCGACGGGTCGACGTGGCGGTTCTGCTCGGCGGGGAGCTTCTGACTGGACGACACCTGCTCGCTCAGGTGGCAGAATGCGCCGAAAGTGGGCATTTGCTCAGGGGTTGTTCACGGGTGGAGGCTGGTCCGGGAATGAGGTCCGGAGACGATCCGGCGATCCCGGCCCGGATCGGCCTCCGCGCACGCTGCGCAGGCCCGGACCTACCTTTCCTTCACAAGAATCGTGCCACAGGCGCTTGCGGGGTGCCAACCGGCCCTTCTAGGATCAGAGCGCCGCGCCGACGAAAGGATCGCGATGCCACACATCACCGCCGATGACGGCGTCCGCCTCTATTACGAGGAGACCGGGTCGGGCACCCCGATCGTCTTTGTGCATGAATTTGCCGACGACTACCGGGGCTTCGAGCCGCAAGTGCGCTACTTCGCGCGGCGTTATCGCTGCTTCGCCTACAACGCCCGCGGCTATCCGCCATCCGATGTCCCGGAGGATCCCGGGCGCTATTCGCAGGATCGCGCCCGCGACGATATCCGCGCCGTGCTCGACGGGCTCGGGATCGGGAAGGCGCACGTCGTCGGCCTCTCGATGGGCGGTTTTGCGACGCTCCATTTCGGCTTGGCCGATCCCGACCGCGCCCTGTCGCTCGTCGTCGCCGGATGCGGCTACGGCGCCGAGCCGGGCAAGCGGCAGCAGTTCCACGACGAGACGGCCAAGACCGCGGCGCTGATCGAAAGCGCCGGCATGAAGGTGGCCTCGCAGACCTATGCGGGCGGCCCGACGCGGGTGCAATTCCAGAACAAGGACCCGCGCGGCTTTGCCGAGTTTACCGCCCGCCTCGCTGAGCATTCGACATCGGGCTCGGCCAATACGATGCGCGGCGTCCAGGGGCGCCGGCCCTCGTTGTGGGATCTGACGGACCGCATGCGCAGCCTCGACGTGCCGACCCTGATCATGACCGGCGACGAGGACGATCCCTGCCTCGAGCCGGGTCTGTTGATGAAGCGGACGATCCCGACCGCAGCACTCGTCGTCTTCCCGAATACCGGGCACGCGGTCAACCTCGAGGAACCCGACCTGTTCAATCGCAGCTGCGCCGAGTTCTTCCATCAGGTCGAGTGCGGCCGCTGGCCGCGCCGCGATCCGCGTTCGCAGACCGGCTCAATCCTCGGCGTACGGTGAACGCCGAGCCCGAATTCACCCTCGGCATCGAGGAGGAATATTTCCTCGTCGACCGCACCACGCGCGATGTCGTCGGCGATCCGCCGCCCGAAATGCTGGCCGAATGCGGGGCGCTGCTCGCCGGGCAGGTGAGCCCGGAATTCCTGCGTTCGCAGATCGAGGTTGGAACCCGGGTTTGCGCGAGCCTCGCGGAGGCGCGCAGCGAGCTGCGTCGGTTGCGCCGGACGGTTGCCGATGTCGCTGGGCGTCACGGCATGGCGCCGGTTGCTGCGGCAACGCACCCGTTTGCCCGCTGGGACGCGCAGAAGACCACCGAGCGCAGCCGCTACGCCAGCCTGCGCGACGATCTGCAGGGCGTCGGGCGGCGGCTCGCTATCTGCGGGCTGCATGTCCATATCGGCATCCCCGAGGACGAACTGCGCATCGACCTCTTGAACCAGGCCTCCTATTTCCTGCCGCACCTGTTGGCGTTGTCGACCTCCTCGCCGTTCTGGCAGGGTGAGAACACCGGGCTCAAATCCTATCGTCTGGCCGTCTTCGACGAGTTGCCGCGCACCGGCACCCCCGAGCGCTTCGCCAGTTGGGGCGAGTACCGGCGACATGTCGATATCCTGGTCGGCGCCGGACTGATCGAGGACGCCACCAAGCTGTGGTGGGATCTGCGCCCGAGCGCCAACTTTCCGACGCTCGAAATGCGGATTACCGACAGCTGCACGACGCTCGAGGATGCGCTGTCGATCGCCGCCCTCTTCCGTTGCCTGTTGCGCATGCTGTGGCGCCTGAAGCGCGAGAACCAGCGCTGGCGGATCTATGCGCGCATGCTGATCGACGAGAACCGCTGGCGCGCCCAGCGCTACGGCACCGACCGGGGTCTCGTCGATTTCGGCCGCGGCGCGATCTTCCCCTATGCCGAGCTCTTGGACGAGATGCTGGCGCTCGTCGAGCCGGATGCCCGTCATTTCGGCTGCCCCGCCGAGATCGCGCACACGCGTGAGATCGTCGCTCGCGGGACGAGCGCCGATCGCCAGCTCACGGTCTTCGACCGCGCGCTCGCCGCGGGCGCCTCGCGCGGCGGCGCGCTCGCCGCCGTCGTCGACTGGCTGATCGCGGAAACCGTGCGGGGGCTATAAGCATTGGACTCTGAAGAATCGGCGCTCGTTCACCAACCTTTAAGCCGACGTTTCCGAACTCACGAACCCGTCGGAGCGGTGGCGCAGCGCGGGTCTGTCAAACTAAATAGATGCGACAGGCGCTAACGCCGAGCCGGCGTTTGATCTAGAACCGCACCCAAGGAGGGCCTGGGATGACCACAGCAGTGAAACCGATCCCCGGGGGCTACCACAGCGTGACGCCGTATCTGATCCTGAGCGGCGCCAGCGACGCGATCGCCTTCTACAAGAAGGCGCTCGGGGCACAAGAGGTGATGCGCTTGGCCGACCCCGGCGGGAAGGTCCATCATGCCGAGATCAGGATCGGCAATTCGCGGATCATGCTGGCCGACGAGCACCTCGAAATTCAGGCGCTCAGCCCGAAGACCATCGGCGGTTCGCCGGTGTCAATCCACCTCTATGTCGAGGACGTCGACGCCGCGGTCGATCGCGCCGTGGAGGCGGGAGCAAAGCTCATTCGCCCGGTAGCAGATCAATTCTACGGCGACCGCACCGGTGGGATCGAGGATCCCTTCGGCTACCGCTGGTTCATCGCCACACACAAGGAAGACTTGACGACGGACGAGATCCGCCAGCGCGCCGCAGTGCAGGCGCGCTAGCGCTTCAATCGAACCGATGGCGTGGCTACATAAGGATCGGACAAAACCGAGGAGGTTCCGATGGACGACAAGACCCGCGTCGAGCTCGAAGCCGCGACCTTCCGCCGCCTCGTCGCACATTTCCGCGAGAGGACCGACGTCCAGAACATCGATCTGATGAACCTGGCAGGGTTTTGCCGCAATTGCTTGTCGCGGTGGTACCGGGAGGAGGCCGAACAGCGCAGCATCCCGCTCTCAGACCCGACGGCTCGTGAGATCGTCTACGGCATGCCCTACGACGAGTGGCGGGCGAAATATCAGAAGGAGGCCAGCGCCGAGCAAAAGGCTGCCTTCGCCGCCGCCTCCCAGAGCCACTGACATCGGGAGAAGGAAGCCCCCGACTTGCAACGGCGGGGGCTGATCGCTATGGTCCGCGCCTTGCTGCGGGGGCAGCATCGTGTGACGGGGAAAGCGGGGGATCATGGCGGATGTCGGGGGTGTGGCGGTCGAGCAGCTGAGAGCCTTCATCGAACGCATCGAGCGTCTCGAAGAGGAGAAAAGCGCGCTAAGCGGCGACATCAAAGAAGTCTACGCCGAGGCCAGGGGCAACGGCTTCGAGCCCAAGATTATGCGGCAGATCATCAAGATCCGAAAGATGGACAAGCAGGAGCTCGACGAGGCGGAGAGCCTGCTCGACCTCTACAAGCGCGCGCTCGGTATGGCGCCCGAAGCCGAGCTGGAGACGCGGGCGGCCGAATAAGCCCACCGCGTTGGCCGGGTCAGGCGGTGAAACGGGGTTTGACTGACTCACACAACAACTGCATCGCCTTCAGCACCCGGTCATGTGGGATCAGGCCGCCGCAATTGAGCTCGGCCAGGATGCCACTCAAGCCGATCTCCGCCTGTAGAGCGCAGAGCCGTTTGGTGATCATTTCCGGGGTGCCGACGAGCGCGTTGGTGGTGAGCGCCTCGTCATAGTCGATCTCGCGCAGCTGCCTGACCCGCCGCATGCGCCGGGCGGCAGTCTCCGCGTCGACCAGCCGTGCGGCTCCTTCCAACAAATTCGCCTGCTCGTGATAGAAGTGAATGATGCTGTCGCGCGGTTCGTCGAGCGCTGCTTCGGCGGTCTCGGCGAGATAGGTCGGTGCCGAGATATAGACTTTGCCCCGGCCCGGATGTCCCGCCGCCTGCCAGGCGTCGTGATAGCTGCGGACTTGCTCGGCGAGAGTAGCCCAGGTCGTGTGGCGGACCGAGGCAAAGATCGGCGCACCCCGCCGGCCGATCGCCGGGAACGTGTCGGGCGTGCTGGCGGCGATGCGGATCGGCGGCGTCGGCTTCTGGTAGGGCTTGGGAACCACGGCGACGTCCTTGAAACTGTGGTACTTACCGTCGTACGAAAAGCTCGGTCGGGTCCAGGCTTGCTCGACGACGTCGAGAATCTCGCGGAAGCGGTCGCGGCTCTCCGCGTAGGACACCCCATAGGCTTCATAGGTCTGCGCCACCCCGCTGCGGCCAACCCCGAAGATCAACCGGCCATGGCTCAGCTGATCGACCGTGGCTGCCTCCTCGGCGAGGCGCAGCGGGTGGCAGAGCGGCAGGACCTGGACGGCGATACCGATCTTGATCCGGCGGGTGCGCGCCGCTATCGCGGCGGCGATGCTGAGCGGCGCCGAAAGCACCGAGCGGCGCGGCTCGAAATGGAGCTCAGCGAGCCACATCACATCGAGCCCCCAGCGTTCCGCGGCGTCGATCTGTTCGAGCGCCTCGTCGAAGGCCTCTGCCTCGGTTCGGCCCGGAAGTGCCGGAAACTCGTGAAACATTCCGAATTCCATGATCGTGCCTCAATTGCGGCGCTTTAAGACCGCAACCTAATCAAGCCCGGCGGCATTGGCCACCGCGCTATTTGCCGCCGCGACCAATAATACGAAGTTCGACATTGCCACCTACGATAAGGGAGAAAGCGATGCAGCTCGGCTACATCGGATTGGAAAACATGGGCGCTGGGTTGCCGAGGTGCTGCAGTCCGGGCAGATCGTTGCCGACATGACAACGGGCGGCCCGCATGAGGCCAATGCCGGCACCGCCATTGCGCCGCGTAGCTGAGAGCGGGAGTGAACAAATGACGACATTCGTGCTGATCCACGGAGCGTATCAGGGCGGCTGGATCTGGCAGCCGACGGCGGCGCGCCTTAGAGGCGCCGGCCACCGCGTCTATGCCCCCTCGCTCGACGGCTGCGCCGAACGCCGACATTCGCTGCGGCCCGGCATCACCACCGCGACGCATGCTGCCGAGATCGCCGAGGTGATGTTCTACGAAGACCTGCGCGGTGTCGTGCTGGCCGGCACTAGCTCGGGCGGCATGGTGTTGTGTCGAGCAGCGGAATTGGCGCGCGAGCGGATCGCTCGCCTCGTCTTTATCGATGCGCTGGCGCTCCTCGGTGGGGAACGCATCGCCGAGATCGTCAATCGAACCAGCCCACGCGTCACGACCGCGCTCGCGGCCGGGCCGTCGCGCGAGGACGCCGAGAGCCGGATGTTCGCTGATCTCCCTCCGTCATTGCGCGCCTGGGCGCTTGCCCGCTACACGCCGCACCCGGTGGCTGCCATGGAAGCGCCGATGGAGCTGAAGAGCTTCTGGAGCCAACCCTGGCCGACGACGGTGATCCGCTGCCGGCGCAGCGTCAACCCGCCGGAAGCGCACCAGCGCCGTACCGCCGAACAACTCAACGGCAAATACCTCGAGCTCGACAGCGGTCACTATCCAATGCTCACCGATCCGGATGCGCTGGCGCCACTCCTGATGCAGGGTTGACCGAGCGGCTCAGCCCATTCCGGATACGGAGGCCGGCTCGATTTCGTACATGACGCGGACTTCTCCGGGCTGCGCAAATGGATACTTGTCCTTGTCGAGGTATTTCTTGGCCAGCGCGTCGATGTGCGCGTCGGCGCCCTCTTCGAGGACACGTCTGACGCGGCCGCGGACCTGCAGGTAGCGGTAGGGTTGGTCGGGATCCATGATGGCGAGCGCCACCGGTGATCCGGTCTTCAGATTGCGGGCCTTGACCCGCCCCTTGGCCGTGTTTATGCGAATGAATCCGCCCGAGTAATCGAACCAGACCGGCGTCACCTGAGGCGATCCGTCCGGCATCAACGTCGCAACATTGGCGAACGCCTTCTTCTGCTGCAGAAGATCGAGATATTTGTCGGGGATCGCTGCCATTTCGATAATTCCTTTCCGAGCCGAGTACAACGCACCTGCCGGTGGTCTTCGGGTCGCAAACGGTAGTCGCAAGACCGGGTTCCCGAGCGCATCGCAGGTTAATTAAACTCCTTGCTCGCCCCTTGCTACCCTGATCTCTGGGGAGTGGCGGGGTCCGCCGCCAGACCAGCGGGGGAGGGCGTCATGTCGCCGATGCAAATTCGACGTCGGCTTCTGAGGACGCTTTCACTGGCCGGCGCTGCGATCGTCCTTAAGATGCCGCAGCTACCCGGTGCAGAGGATGCCCTCGAGACGACGACTGTCCGCCTGGCGAAAACGCCGGAGTCAGCATGGCGCCACAGTACGTCGCCGAGCAGCTGTTGTTGCGTGCGGAGGGTTTCGCCGAGACGCGCTACGACGGCTCCTTTACGGATCGCGACGCCTTTGCAGCCGAAACGCCGAGCGAACTTCCATACAGATGGCGCGAGTACGACGCCGACGCCACGGCGCGGTTCTACGCCCGCCGGCTGAAAGAAGCGGGCCTGCTCAAATCGAGCCCCCAGAAGATCATCGCCGACGGCACGGATTGGCGGTTTCTGAACGAGGTCAGAGACGAGCTGGGTGCCTGAGCAGCTCGTGGTGCCTCGTCAGCTGCCGGTAGCTGCGCTCTCAGCTCGACGCTTCATCCCGGCCCGCTCCCGGCGTCGGGAACGGAACGCCCGGCAGTCACTTTGCCTTCGGCTGCCAGAGCCCCACTGCTGCGCCGGTCGGGTCGGTGATGATCGAGAATGAACCCGCATTCATCACCTCGGTAACCTCGCGCATCACGGTGGCGCCGAGCGACTTCGCCTTGGCCGTTGCAGCCATGACGTCGTCGACAAGAACATAGGCCAGCCATGCCGACGGCGCGCCCGGAACCGGATGTTTCATCATGCCGCCGCCGGTGCCCTCGCCCACCCCGATCATCGTGTAGCTCATGCCACCGCCCATATCCATGTCTTGCAGCTGCCAGTCGAACAGCGACCGATAAAAAGACTTTGCCTTGTCAAGGTCAGTGGTGGCCAGTTCGACATGGACGAATGGATTTGCCATCATCGCTCTCCCGAGTTCCGCGTGGTTGGGTTACGCCAGCATGCTTCGATTCTAAAACAGGTTCAAGAGAAGCGATGACCAGTATCGCTCTATTGCGGAGGGGGGCGTAGATTGCCGCGCGGTTCGTATTGTCGGACTTGCAGAGAGCCGAGCGCGAGATCGATATCCGCCGCTTCGATCGCGCGCCCATTCTTGCGGCAGACGCTCGCGTGGATTACGTAGACATGCCCCCCGAGCCAGGTCGGTCCGCGCTTTTCGATCGCCCGGCAATCGGCCGAGCCGACTGAAAACTCCATCGTGCTCAGGTCACCGCTCTCGAGATAATTACGCCATCCGCTCCCCTTTCTCGTGATCTGGTTCATATCCGGGAAGTCCTCGCGAAGGTCGCTGTAGTGGGATTGGACATAACAGCCCTTGTGTTGACTACCGGTGGCGCTGACGAAATAGGGATCGACCACAATGGCATCAGCTTCGATCACCAGATTGCCGAGGTTGGTGATGATCAGGTCATGACCCATTTTGCAGTTCGACGCGTCGATCGACAGATTGCCGCTCGGCAGCCCCATCCCTTCGTGACCGAGCGGAGGACCGGTCTGGCACGTGCTCGCCGCCCCGGAACCTATTCTCGAGCCGCTGCATGGAATCTCCGGCCATTTTTCTTCCTCGACCCGCGGGTTGGAGGAATAGGGGTTCCATTTCTTCCAGGAAGGCGTGATCGGCGGCGCGGTGACCGTGACTTCGGGCAGACCGAGATTCGACGCATCGGCACCGACCGCGCCCGACGCTGCGCAGGAGATTGCCGCTACTAGGAGAGCTGCTGCCAGTGCGTCAGTGGTCCGCATCGCTCTTCCGCGTCCAGATGCGGACCATACCGGCCCGTCCTCTGAGTGCTTGCTTGCCCTGATCCTGCAATTGATCCACCAACGCGGCCACGGTATCCGATCCTTCCGATTTGACGGCACTGACGAGCGGATCACCGACGACGATCGGGGTTTCGAGGTTCCGGGTCAGCCGTTGCAGCCGGCTGGCCGTGTTGACGGTGTCGCCGATCACCGTGAAGGAGAAGCTGTGCTCGCTGCCGACATCGCCGAGCACCGCCGGCCCGTAATTGAGCCCGACGCCCATGGCCAGCCGCGGCTCGCCCCGTGCCTCGCGCTCCGCGTTCCAGCATTCGAGCGCGGCCAGCATCATATCTGCGCAGCGGAGGGCGTTGGCGGCGTCAGCCGCACTCGGCACCGGTACGCCGAAGACTGCGAAGATCTCGTCGCCGATATATTTGTCGATCGTGCCGCCGCAGGCGAAGATCTGCCCGGTCATCCGCTCGTGATACTCGCGCAGCATCCTTACCACCGCCTCGGGGGCCATGCTCTCGGCCATGCTGGTGAAGCCGACGATGTCGGCGAATAGCACCGCGACGGTCTGGCGCCGCACCGCACCCAGCGGCTCGTCGCGCTCGGCCAGCATCTCGACGAGGTTCGGCGAGAAGTAGCGCGACAGGTTGTTGCGCGCGCGCTCCGCCGCGCTGCGCTGGCGTTCGATCTCGCGAAATTTGCCGATGTCGTCGAGAGTCTTGCGGATAGTAATCTCGAGATCGGCGAGATCGACCGGCTTGGTGACGAAATCGAAAGCGCCGCGGTTCATCGCCGTGCGCAGATTGGCCATATCGCCATAGGCCGAGACGATGATCGCCTTGACCGGCGCCTGCTCTTCGCGCAGCCGGGCCAGGAGTGTGAGCCCATCCATGACCGGCATGTTGATGTCGAGCAAGATGAGATCGATGTCCGGCTCGGCCGCCAGTGCCGCCAAGGCTTCCTCACCATGATGGGCGAAGCGGAAGTCGAATTCCCCCTTGCGGATCAGGCGGCGAAAGCGCTGCCTGAGCAGGAGCTCGAAATCGGGCTCGTCGTCGACAGCGAGGATCTTGGCCGGGCCCATCACGCAGAGCCGCCCGGCAGCCGGCGGAGCTCTGCTTTGAGCAAATCAAAGTCGACCGGCTTGGTCAGGAACTGGAATGCGCCGGCCTCTTCCGCCTGCCGGCGGCGCTCCTCGTCGCCATAGGCGGTTACCATCATGACCGGCAGATCGGGGCGCCGAGACTTGATCTCGCGCAACAAGCTGAGCCCGTCCATCCCGGGCATGTTGATGTCCGACAGGATGACGATCAATTCGGGGCGGACACCGTCCGCCAGCTTGTCGAGGGCCTCCTCGCCGGAGGCGGCAAAATGCAGGACATAGGTGCCCTGCCGCGCCTCCCGGCGAAAGCGTTGACGAAACATATCGGCGACATCGGGCTCGTCGTCGACGACGAGGATGCTGAAGCTCATGCCTCCCTTCCAGGAGATTGCTTCGCTTCGCTCGCAATGACGACAGGAGGCGTGTCATTGCGAGGAGCGTAGCGACGAAGTAATCTCGCCGAAGCAGTCATGCGCCCTCCCTCCCTTGTCGCGGCAGGCGGATCGTGAACTCGGTGAACTCGCCAAACGTGCTGTCGACGTCGATCGTGCCGCCGTGCTGCTGCGTTACGATGTCGTAGCTGATCGAGAGGCCCAAGCCGGTGCCCTCGCCGGTCGGCTTGGTGGTGAAGAACGGCTGGAACAGCTTGTCGCGAAATTCGGGCGGAATTCCGGTGCCGTTGTCGCGCACCCGGATTTCGACTTCGCCGCCCAGATCGCGAGTCGTGACCTTCAGTACCGGGCGGAAGCCGTCGTCCGCCTCGCGCCGGCGTTTGTCGGCGGCGTAAAAGCCGTTGCCGAACAAATTGAGGAACACCCGTGTGACGTCCTGCGGCACCATATCGATCGGGGCAATGCCGCGCTCAAAATCGCGCTCCAGGGTGATGTTGAAGCTCTGGTCCTGGGCGCGGGCGCCGTGATAGGCGAGGTTGAGCGCCTCCTCGACCAGCGCATTGATATCGGATGATTGCCAATCGCGGCTGCCGCCGCGCGAATGCGCCAGCATGCTCTTGACGATGCCGTCGGCCCGCCGGCCGTGCTCGGCAATCTTGGCCAGGTTGCCGGTCAGCATCTCGACGATTTCATCGATCTCGGCGCGCGAATCTTCGCCGAGTGATGCCACAGCCGGCTCGGTCGTCTCCTTCAGCTCCTCCAATAATTCCACCGAGAGGTCGGCGAAGTTGTTGACGAAATTGAGCGGGTTCTTGATCTCGTGGGCGATGCCGGCGGTGAGTTGTCCCAGAGCCGCCATCTTCTGCTGCACGACGAGCTGCTGCTGGGTTGCGCGCAACTCGCCCAAGGCCTTCTCGGCGGCGTCGCGCGCCGCGCGGACCTGCTGTTCGGCCCGCTTGCGCTCGGTGACATCCCGGTAGATCAGCACAAAGCCGCCGCCCGGCACCGGATTGTGACGCACCTCGATGACCCGGCCATCGGGGCGTGTGCGCTCGACCGACCATTGTTGTCCGACGCTTGCCAACAAGCGAGCCTGCTCTACCTCGGCATCGCCATCGCCCAACTCGCCGTGCGCGGCGAGATAAAGAATGTATTCGCCGTAAAGCGGCCGTTCCGCGAGCAGCGTTTCCGGGACGCCGCGCATCACCTGGAAATTATGGTTCCACGCCGCCAGCCGCAGCTCGGCGTCGAACATCGCGACGCCGTCGCCCATGTTGTCGAAGGTGACGCGCAATTCCGCCTGGCGCTGGCGGATCTCGTCGAGGAGCCGGGCATTGTCCATCGCGATGACCGCCTGCGCCGCAAAGTTTTCGAGCAGCGCGATCTCTTTTTCCGAAAATGCCCGCACCTCGCCGCGCGCGCAGGCGATCATGCCGAGCAGCGCGTCGTCGCGGCGCAGCGGCACGCATAACAGCGTGTGATGGCCTTCGTCCTTCACGGGCTCATGAGCGAACACCTTCGAGAAATCCAGGTCGGCCATATTGGCGATGTGGCTGACACGCTCGCCGGCGATCAGCGGCCGGGTCGCCGGATTGTCATCGGCCGGATAGCCGCGGCGCACCTGCGCGTCGAAGGTATCAGTCAGCCCTCGGGTGGCGACCGCCCGGAAGCTTTTGCCGTCGTAGAGTTCGAGATCGCCGTAAGCGACATCGCACAGCGCCATCGCCTTTTCGAGGATCGCGTCGAAAACCGGCTGAAGCTCGCCGGGCGAGCGGTTGATGACCTGCAATATCTCGGCGATCGCCTGCTGCTGTGCGAGGCTTTCGCGCAATTCTTCGAGCAGCCGCGTGTTCTCGATCGCGATGACGGCCTGGTCGGCGAAAGTCCGCACCAGTTCGATCTGCCGCTCGCTGAACGGCTCGACGTGGAACCGGAAAAAGTGCAGCAACCCGACCACCGCGCCGTCACGCAGCATCGGGACCACGAGGATACTCCGCATCTTGCTGATGGCCGCGTATTGGTCCCCGCTGAACTCCGGCAGAGCGAGAATATCGACGATATGTGCGGCTCCCTCCTGCGCGATGCGTTCTTGCAACAGGCGCCAGCGTGCGGAATCCGACGTCACCACGCGGTTGCGCTCAGATGCGGCAAAATCATCGGAATGTCCGCGAACCGCGACAAAACGGAACGCTTCGCCCTCGCGGATCGTGACCGCCCCGCCATCGGCGACGCAGAGCCGCGTCGCGGTTTCGAGCAGCGTGTCGAGCACCGGCTGCAGGTCGAAGGTCGAACGGCTGATGACCTTGAGCACGTCGCTCGTCGCGGTCTGGTATTCGAGTGATTCCTGGAGATCGTCGGTGCGCTCGCGGATTTCGTTGAGCAGCCGCGTGTTCTCGATCGCGATCACCGCCTGGTCGGCGAAGGTGCGGACCAATTCGATCTGCCGCTCGGTGAACGGCTCGACATGGTTGCGGGCCAGGCTGAAGGTGCCGGTTACCTCCGTGCCGCGCAGCAGCGGTACGCCGATGACGCTGCGGATCTCGTTGGATGCGGCGACTTCGCCCCACCCGTAGGATGGGTCTGTCGTTACATCCGCAAGATGCACGACCCGACCTTCCAGCGCCGTCCGTCCCGCCACGGTATCGCGACCCGGGACCAGAGGCCGCTGCCGCAAAACATCCGTCAGTTCGTCGCTGACGCCGTAAATGGCGGCATAGCGAAACACGTTGCCGTCCTTGACGGTAACCCCGCCGCTGTCGCTGTTGCACAGCCGCGCGGCGGTTTGCAGCAGCGTGTCGAGCACCGGATGCAGGTCGAAGGTCGAGCGGCTGATGACTTGCAGCACGTCGCTCGTCGCGGTCTGGTATTCGAGCAATTCCTGCAGGTCGCGGGTGCGCTGGTTCAACTCGGTGAACAGCCGAACCGTTTCGATCGCTATCACCGCCTGATCGGCAAAGGTTTTTAACAGATCGATCTGCGCCTCGGTGAACGGCTCGGCGGTGTAGCGGGTGACGGTAATCGCCCCCATCGGCAGGCCGTCGCGCAGCATCGGGACGGACAGCGCCGTGCCGAACACATGCAGGGCGGAGACGTATTCCGGATCAGCCCTGGTATCGGGGATATGGACGATCTCGCGACTCTCGATCGCGCGGGTGGTGGCGCTCGACCGGCCCGGCGGCAGTGGAAAAACACTGTCGGATGCCTCGCGTTCGGCTTCGGTTACCCCGTACATCGCACCCATGTGGATCAGCGAGCCGTCAAAACGGAAGACGGCAGCGTTGACCGCACCGCACAAGATCGCGGCACGGGCCGCGATCGCCTCGAACGTGGGCTGCACGTCCGTCGGGCGAACTCGATATGACACTCAGAATTTCCGCCGTCGCGGTCTGCTTTTCGAGCGCCTCGCGCGTCTCGGTCAACAGCCGCGCGTTTTCCATCGCGATGACCGCCTGCGCCGCGAAATTTTCGATCAGCGCGATCTCCTTGTCGGAGAACGGCCGGACCTCGGTGCGATTGCACGAGATCATGCCGAGCAACGCACCGTTCCGGAACAGCGGCACGAGAAGGTTGGTGCGCACCCCGCCGCGCCCGGAAACGATGCGGCCCGTCGGGTTACCGTCCTGCCTCAGATCGGCGATGTGCACATGGTTGCCGGCGAAGAGCGGGGCGTGGTGCGGAGCCAAGCCGACCCCGGCGCGCAGATGCTCGACCACATCCTCCGGATAGCCGTGCGCCACGACCGCCTTCATCTTGCCGCCGTCATAGAGAAAGAGGGTCCCGCGCTCGGCGCCGCACAGCGCGTGGGCCTTGTCGAGGATCGCATCGAAGACCGGCTTGAGATCGCCAGGCGAGGAGTTGATGACGCCGAGCACCTCGGCGGTCGCGGTCTGCTGCTCCAACGCCTCGCGAGTCTCGGTCAGGAGGCGCGCGTTTTCCATCGCGATGACCGCCTGCGCCGCGAAGTTTTGCAGCAAGGCGATCTGCTTCTCGGAGAACGGCCGGACCTCGCGGCGGTGAACGTTGATGACGCCGAGCAGCCTGCCGTCCTTGCGCAACGCCACGCCGAGCCAGGAACGGACATGGCGCGCGTCAAGCCGCGCGCGCCCCAGCGGGATCTGGTAGGCGGCCGTTTCGCGCACGTCCGTGACATGCGACACGCTATGGCCACGTGCGAGGAATTCATACATACCGGAAAGCTGCGCCGGACCGAGCTGTCGCAGCGTCTCGGCCTCGCCGGGCGCGCCGTGGACAGCGGCGAGCTGGAGCCTCTCGCCGTCGAAGGTGCGCACCAGCGCCTCGTCGGCGGCGCACAGGCGCACTGCCCGCTCGACCACCGCATCGAACACCGGCGCGAGGTCGCCGGGCGAGGAGTTGATAACCTGCAAGACCTCGGCAGTCGCGGTCTGCTGTTCCAGGGCCTCGCGTGTCTCGGTCAGCAGGCGCGCGTTTTCCATCGCGATGACCGCCTGCGCCGCGAAATTCTGCAACAGCGCGATCTCCTTGTCGGAAAACGGCCGGACCTCCTGGCGATTGCAGGAGATTGCGCCGAGCAGCCTGCCGTCCTTGCGCAGCGGCAACATGAGGTTGGTGCGCACGCCGCCGCGCCCGGAGACGGCGCGGGCGGTCGGAGTGTCGAGCAGCGTCAGATCGGGATTGTGCACCCAGCGGATGCTGTCATCCAGCAGCTGGGTCGTGGCGGAGAGGATGACCCCTTGGCGCAGCCGCTGCGCCAAGTCTTGCGGATAGCCGTGGGTCGCGGCCGCGCGAAAAAGCTCGCCGTCGAACAGAAACAAGCTCCCTAGCGTCGCGCCGCACAGCGTGTGCGCCTTGTCCAGAATCGCCGCGAACACCGGCGCGAGGTCGCCAGGCGAGGAATTGATGATCTGCAATATTTCGGCGGTGGCAGTCTGCTGCTCCAGCGCTTCGCGCAGTCCCTCGTCTGCCGCCTTTCGGGAGCTGACGTCGGTGACCGCGCCGACCATCCGGACCGCCCATCCAGTCGCGTCGCGTACCGGCACACCGCGGTCTTCGATCCAGCGGTAGCCGCCATCACTGTGGCGAACCCGGTACTCGCAATCGAGCCGAGGCGTCATCCCTTTGAAGCACGCGCGCAAGGCCGCCCGATACAGCGGAAAATCCTCGGGATGGACGAGAGAATTCCAATCCGCTGCGGTAAGGCTGTGCTCGGCGAGTCCGAAGATCTCGATTAGCCGCGGGGACACCCAGAGCGAATTGCTCTGGATGTTCCACTCATAGATCCCCTCGGCGACGGCCTGGGTCACGAGTGCGTAGCGCTCCTGGTTCGCGGCCTCCCGGGCCTGCGCCTCGTCGCGTTCGGCGCTGCGCTCGGCGAGTTCTCCCTCGAGCGCGGCAATGGTCTGCCGAAGATCGGTCAGCATGTCCTCGGCTATCGTCATTCGGTCGCCTCACCCATCTCCGCTATAACCCGCTGCCGCGGGCCCACAGCGATCGGCGCTTCGCGGGATTCCGGGCCGGCTGCCGAGCAGTTCGCATGCTGCGACCGAGGGTCACGAAAGGTATTACGCGTGAGAATAGCTCTCCGCTGTTCGCCCTGCCAGCGTTAGTGCGCGAAACTGCGCGCAGCCCTTACGGTCATTGCGAAAATAAGAACTTGCTGCATTGACATTACATCGTTCCGGTCCATATATCGTCTAAACCGGTGTGGGTCGCCTGATTCGGTGCCGGGGGGCGAGCTGAGAATTGCAACCTGAAGACGAGCTTTGCTGCAGATTCGCGCCAGATTGCGCAACGAGCGATCGATGACTCAATTTGTGATTGTAATCCGGATAACCGGCAGACGTCGCCTCGACCCGGCTACGCCGGAACCGCGGCGGCGCCACCACAGTCGGGATGCCGGCATAGCGCGCGGGTCTCGCTGTAGCGCAATGACGTTTCGACCTCGCCGCCGTCGAGTCTCCGCAAGCGGAATAGCCGTGTCTTCTGCTCTTCGCCGGCGAGGTGCATGACGCCGATGACCTCGTGCGGGGCGTAGGGTTCGACGAACAGGCCGCGCGCCGCATCGAACACCGGCGCGGCGTCGCCGGGCATCCAGTTGCAATAGGCCGGCAGGAAGTTGACCGGCAGGTGCTCGGCGAAGATCACGTAATTGAGTGCAGTTTGCTCGATGTAGAAGAATCGGGTGCGCTGCGCGACTTGCCCGATAATTCGCGCCCAGGCATCCCAGTGCGGCGCGTCGTGATGGAGCGCAAACACGCCGCAGTTCACGATCGGGTTGCGGCCGAGCCGGTCCGCTATCCGCCAGCCGAAAGCCTCGCGATAGCATTTCCAGCCGAGGGTCCAGCCGAAGACCTTGGGCCGCTTGTAGTGGCGCTTATAGGCGCGATCGATTTCCGGGGTGATTGCGAGCTTGTCGCGCCCCGCCGCTGCGCGGTGGAGCTCGACGACGCGCCAGTCCTGCAGCCACGCATCGGCGTCGATCCACATATAGGTTTCGTAATCCGGAAAATGGCGCCGCAGGAAAGGTCTGGAGAGCTGTGCCTTGCGGGCCTCGGGGGTGCGCTCGCGGTCCGGAAAGTCGAGGTCCCAATCGGGGCGAACCAGATGGGTAACCCGTTCCTCCAACCATGCCCGTTGCTCCGGCGCGAGCCCGAAATCGAGAATCCCGATCGCCACATCCCGGCATTGCGCCAGGATCGACAGCACGGTGTCGCGGAGCAGGGGAAAGTAACCGCTATCCGCCCCACTGCTGATCAGAAGCCCGGCAGGCGACATCGCCCGTCGTCACGGCACCGGACGATCGCCGCCGGACCCGGCGACGACGCGGGCTGCGGCGCGCGTGAAGATCGCGTTGACCACACCCCCTTGATTTCGCCCGCCCCGCAGAGTGAGCCGCAGCCCGGCCGTTGCGAGAGCCTCCGCCAGCCGGTCGTTGCGCGGCGTGTCCGCCGCTTCGAGCTCGATCAACACGGATCTGAGATCCGGATCGCGCAATGTCTCGGAAGCACCGGCCAGGATCCTCTCCTCGGTGCTGTCGACGTCGATCTTCAGGTAATTCGGCGCCGGAAGCCCGAACAGGCGGCGAAAGCCGTCGATCGAGAAGCCGACCATGCCCTGGCGGAACGCGACTGCAATCTCGTTGCCGAAACAGTCATCGGTACTTTCGAAGGCGTTGAACACGCTGCCGGCATTCGTCCCGGATAGGTGCAGCCGGCCGAGCTGCGTGCGCTCGCCGATCGCGACACAGTAAGCCTGCACCCGGTCGCCGAGCCCATTCGCCTCGATATTGCGGCAGAGGGCGCCGTAGCTGGCGGCCGCCGGCTCGAAGGCGCGAACCTCGATGTCGGCACGCAAGCCCGCATAGATCGAGAACACCCCGATATTAGCGCCGATATCCCAAAACCGGCAGGGCGTCTCGAATGAATCGATCCAGGCGAGCGTTTCAGGCTCGCGCGTCTCGAACTCGCGCGGATATTGCAGCGCCTGCGGATGGGTCGTCACGAAGATCAGCGGGCCGTGCCGGGTCTCGACGCGCTGGTGAGAGAGCAGGCCCTCGATCACACGCAACCGCGTATCGATGCGCCGCCAGGGCTTTTCCACCGCGCTCAGCCCGATGACCAGGCGCGTCAGGGCTCTACCAAAACGCTTGCCCACCGCGTCGCCGGTTCACGGGACGAGACGATAACCGCCGGGCTCGGTCACCAGGATCTCGGCGCGGGTCGGGTCGCGCTCGATCTTCTGACGCAGGCGGTACACATGGGTCTCCAGCGTGTGGGTGGTCACCCCGGCATTGTAGCCCCACACCTCGTCGAGGAGCGTGTCGCGCCCGATCGCCCGGTCGCCGGCCCGGTAGAGGTATTTGAGGATCGCCGTTTCCTTTTCCGTCAGTCGCACCTTTCTGCGGCCGGTCTGATCGGTGAGCAGCTTGGCGCCCGGGCGAAAGGTGTAGGGGCCGATCACGAACACCGCATCGTCGCTGTGCTCGCTCTGGCGCAGATGGGCGCGCAGGCGCGCCAAGAGGACGCTCAACCGAAACGGCTTTGTCACATAGTCGTCGGCGCCGAACTCGAGCCCAAGGATGGTGTCGGGCTCGCTATCCGCCCCGGTCAGCATCACGATCGGCACCCGCACCCCGGCGCTGCGCAACAGCCGGCACAATTCCCGCCCGTCCATGTCCGGCAGGCCGACATCGAGGACGATCGTGTCGAAACGTTCGCCCCCGACGATTTCCAGTGCCCGCGCCGCGGTGCCGCACTCGACGCAGACGAACTCGTTGTGCAGCTCGAGCTGTTCCGCCAGAGACTGGCGCAACGCGGCATCATCGTCGACAATCAAAATCCTGCGACCAGCCCTCATGATAATTCTCGCTGAGAAGCGCTGCGGTCGCGTCGTTATCCGCGAAGCGGGTCCGGCTCATCCCCAAAGAGCAGACCAACCCTATACGATCCCTGCGCCGGCTTCCAGCGGGCGCCCTCATCACCGCGGCGGCTCGAGCGCCGCCAGGCGATCGAATGCTCTTTCCCACGTCTCGGTCGCCTGCGGCCAATCCGGCAGACGGGCCCCTTCGGCGCACGAGCCCGCGGCGAGGCGTGCGGCGAGAGCAGGATCCGTGATCACCTGCCGCAAAGCCCACGCCAGAGCCGCCGGATCACCCGGCGGTACGAGAAGCCCGGCCTGAGGCGGCACCGTTTCAGGGATCGCGCCCGCCGTCGTCGCAATTACCGGCAAGCCATGGACCATCGCTTCCGCATAGACCATGCCGTAGCCCTCGTGGAAGGATGGCAAGACGAAGGCATCGGCCTCTCGATAGGCACGTGCCACACTTTGCGGCGCACACTCGCCAGCAAGGGTGATGCGCGCGCCAAGGTCGGTTTCCAGAATCTTACGCCTGACCGCCCGCACCGTTGCCGGGTCGCGCTCCAGCGATCCGATGCAAACAAGATTCCAGTCGAGATCACGGAGCCGGGCGAGCGCCTCGACAAGGAGCTCGTGGCCTTTGTGCGGAACCAGGTTCGCCACACAGAGCAGCGCACGAACCGAGCCGCGCCGCGATCGTGGAGGCCGCTCCGGCTTTGCCGTCCCCGGTGAAACGACAGCGATCCGCTCGGACGAGATGCCGTAGCCTTCGAGCGCGGCGGCGGTTTTGCGGCTCGGACAGAGGATGCCGCGAACCCGCGACAATATTCCGGCTTCGAGCAGGGCGGCTTGCTTCGCCGCGTCCGGCGAAAGGTCGGTCTCAAGCGCCAGGGGGCCATGGACAAAGGCGATCAGGCGCAGGCGGCGTGCCTGCGCCGCAACCACTTGTCCGAGAGTGGCGAGCGCGAGGCCGTCGATGACTGTCCTGCTTCCGTCAGGGAGTGCAGCGAACGTCGCACAGTTCGCCTTTGGATCTTGCGCCGACAGCTCGATGACTCGGACCAACCGCCCGCGCGCCCGCAAGCCCTCGACGATGTGACGATCGAACAGATAACCGCCGGTCAGCTGATCGAGGCGGCCCGGAACGACAAAGACGATCTCGCTCATCCAAGCGGCGCGTCGTAGGCGGCCCAGGCGACCGGGTTCTCGCGCAGCACCACGCGGAGGCTGTGGATCGCCGTGGCGTCAGTCGGCCCGAGCGCCCCCTCGCGAACCCGCCGCGCCAAGCGGCGATGGATCTCGCCGGCGAGGAACTCGGTGGTCGTGTTACGGCCGCGGAATTCCGCCAGCTCGTCGAGATTGTGGTAATCGAGCTCGCCGAGCACCGCCTTCAACAGGTCAAGAGCGCGGCCGATGTCGCATACGATGCCGTCGGCATCGAGCGCCTCCCGGCGCAGCTCGGCCTCGACCACGAAGGTCGCGCCGTGCAGCTGCTGCGCCGGTCCGAAGACCGCGCCAACGAGGCTGTGGGCGATCATGAAATGATGGCTCACGGTGACGCTGTACATGGCGCGCCCCTCCTTCAGTCGTAACGCACGGTGTGGCAGAGAACGCCGGCCGGCGAAGCTGCCAGACGCGGCATCAACTCGGGCAGCGCGGCGAACTCGGTTTCGCCGGACAGCAGCAGGTCGAAGACCGGATCGCGCAACAGCGCGAGTGCGAGCATCAAGCGCCGCCGGCGCGACCAGCGTGCCCGGCGGCCCGGCGGAACCTCGCCAACCTGGGACGAACGCAAGGTCAGCCGGCGCGAATGGAAGGCGCCGCCCAACGCGAGCGGTGCGATCCGCGACCCGTACCAGCTCATCTCGACCACCGTCGCCTCGAAGCCGGCGATGGCGAGCGCCGTCGCCAGCCCTTCGGGTACGCCGCTCGCATGGATCACGAGGTCGGCTTCGCCGCGCGCCTGCTGCGGTGCGGCGAAACGGCAGCCGAGCGCCGCCGCCAGCGCGGCACGGCGCGGATCGATGTCGATCAACTCGACTTCCGCACCCGGCAGCCGCGCGGCGAGTGCTGCGATGAGGGAACCGACGACGCCGGCGCCCACGACCGCGATCCGGTCTCCCGGGCCCGGCATGCCGTCCCACAACCCGTTGACCGCCGTCTCCATGTTGGCGGCGAGCGTCGCGCGCCGGTCCGGGATATCGTCGGGAATGGCAACGACCGCATCCTGGGGAACGATGAACCGGTCCTGATGCGGATGCAGGCAGAAGACGCGGGTGCCACGGCGCTCGGCGGGGCCATCCTCGATGATCCCGGCCACCGCGTAGCCGTATTTGACCGGGGCCGGGAAGTCGCCCTCCTGGAACGGGCAGCGCATGCGCGGCCATTCGCTCTGCGGCACCTCGCCGCGAAAGACGAGGGTTTCGGTGCCTCTGCTGACGGCACTCGCGCGGGCCCGGATCAGCAGTTCCCCCGGGGCCAAGGACCGCAATCGCTGCGCTCTGATCTCGCCGCGGCCTGGTGCCGCGACCCAAAAAGCTCGCGCCTCACCCATCAGGGGGAATAATCCCGGTCGCGCAAGAGTCGCTTGTTGGCCGAGCCAGATACACCGAACCCGTGCCGATGTCGATCCGGATCGCCCCGCTGCCGTCACCCTCGCCCGTCCTGATGCGCGAGGCGCATGCGGTGTTCGCCCGCTCGTTCGGGCTCGCCGTCGCAGCGACGTTTCTGCTGGTCCTCGGCGGCGTGGTCCGGACCCTGCCTGGGATCGCCGGCCTGATGCTCTTTACCGGGCTGCTGATCGCCCTCGAGCGCCGTCTCGCCGTCAATCATCCCTTTCCCCGCCTCGGCGCGGCGAACCGGATCACCCTGGTTCGGGCGGGGGTCGCCTGCCTGATCGCCAGCCGAGCCCTCGATCCCGCGGCGCTCGACCCGGCGCAACGTTGGGTACTCGTCGCCCTCGCCGGTGGCGCTCTGCTGCTCGACGGCACCGACGGCTGGGCGGCCCGCCGCCAGGGGCTGGCCTCCGCCTTCGGCGCGCGCTTCGACATGGAGATCGACGCGTTCGCGATAGCGGTCCTCGCCATAACGGCCGTCGAGGCGGCGGCCGTCCCCTGCTGGGCGCTGGCGATCGGCGCGATGCGCTATCTCTATCTCGCCGCGGGGCACGTATTGCCCGTCTTGCGTCGCCCGCCGCCCGCAGAGGCGTTCGCCGATCGCCGCCGCAAGGTGATCGCCGTCGCCCAGAGCATGGCATTGATCGTCGCACTGGCGCCCGCGACGCCGCTGGCCTGGGCCGCGGCCACCTGCGCGGCGGCGCTGGGCCTGCTCGCCTATTCGTTTGCTGCCGACATCGTCGTGCAGCTCTTCGGCAGACCGCATAGGTGAGCCTCGAATAAGTTGCTGGCGTCGCAGCCGACGCGCCATAATGATGGACCGAGGCAAGGAGAAGAGGATGCCCCGATCCACCATCTTTGCAGCGGCGCGCGGCGATGCCGCGGCTGCGCCGCCGAGCCTCGGTGAAGCCATCGCCGCGCTGCGCCGGGGAGAGCCGGTGCTGATCCGCGACGACGAGATCAGCGTGCTCGCCGTTGCGGCCGAGCTGGTAACCGAGGAAAACCTGCAGCGGCTGCGCGAGATGTCCCGGGCGCCGGCACGCGTGGTGCTGACGCGCCGGCGCGCCGTGGCGCTCGGTCTGGCGCCGCGCGAGGAATTGTCGGGCGCGCTGACGATCTGGGTTTCTCCCGAGATGCCGGCCGCGGTGATCCGCAATCTGGCCGATCCGGCAGCATCGCTCGGCGCCGAGCCGCCCGGGTTCGGACCCGCTCCGGTCGCCGCCAAGGGCGGGGCGCTGGCCGCGGTCGCCCTGGCGAAGCTCGCGGCTTTGCTGCCGGCCGCACTCGTGCTGCGCATCGGGCAGGCCGAAGCCGCACTCTTCGCGCGGCGTGGCGACCTCGCCGCGATCGCGGCCGCGGCCGTGTTCCGCCGCCATGCGGCAGCCGCCGGGCTGGAGCGCGTCGCCGAGGCGCGCGTCCCGCTCGCCGAGGCCGAGAACGCCCGCCTGATCGCGTTTCGGCCGCGCGACGGCGGCACCGAGCATCTCGCGATCCTGATCGGCTCGCCCGATCCTGCCGCACCGGTCCTAGTGCGGCTGCATTCGGAATGCTTCACCGGCGATCTGCTCGCCAGCCTGCGCTGCGACTGCGGCGACCAGCTGCGCGGCGCGATCGCCGCGATCGCGCAGGCCGGCGACGGGGTGCTGCTCTACCTGGCGCAGGAGGGCCGCGGCATCGGGCTCGTCAACAAGCTCAGAGCCTATCAGCTGCAGGATTCCGGTTTCGACACGCTCGACGCCAACGAGCAACTGGGCTTCGACGCCGACGAGCGCGTCTACCTGCCGGCGGCGGAAATGCTGCGCCAGCTCGGTTTCGCCACGGTTCGCCTGTTGACCAACAACCCGGACAAAGTCGCCGCACTCGAGCGCTACGGCATCCGCGTCGCCGAGCGCGTGCCGCACGTCTTCCCGTCGAACGGCCACAGCGAGCGTTATCTGCGCACCAAGGCGACCCGCAGCGGCCACTTACTCTGAGGTGCCGGCCCGACTGCTCCGTCACACCGCGGCACTGGAAGAACGGCGGAGCCAGCCCGGTCGATGCACACCGCACTCGGCGGCCGCC
>CAWCKT010000054.1:0-34824 GCA_963796155.1 uncultured Alphaproteobacteria bacterium
GACAGGCTGCGGTCGGTTCTTGGCGGCGCCGGTCCGGTCGCGGCGGTCGAAGACGAGCTGACCCGCCTCCATGCCCGGGGGGTCGAGCAATTTCTCGCACACCACCCCGGAACCGCCATCGATGTCATCGGGTTCCACGGCCACACGATCCTGCATCGCCCGGCCGAGCGCCGCAGCTGGCAGCTGGGCGACGGCGGGCTGCTGGCCCGCATTCTCGGGTTCGACGTGGTCGCCGATTTCCGCTCCGCCGATGTCGCCGCCGGCGGCGAGGGGGCGCCGCTCGCCCCGCTGTTCCACGCCGCTCTCGCTGCGGGGTTGCGGAAACCGCTCGCGGTCCTCAACATCGGCGGCGTCGCCAATGTCACCTGGATAGGCGGGGCGGGTGAGCTCCTCGCCTTCGACACCGGTCCCGGCAACGCGCTGATCGATGATTGGGTGCGGCGTCACACCGGTGCCCGGCGGACATCGACGGCAATCTCGCCCGCACCGGACGCGCCTCGGCGGCGCATGTCGCGCACTTTCTCGCATCCTCCTTCTTCGATCGCCGTCCGCCAAAATCGCTCGATCGGGACGAGTTTCGCGACTTCCTGCCCGAGGGACTTTCGCTGGAGGACGGTGCTGCTACGCTGACAGAGATGACGGCCGCGGCGGTCGCGGCCGGGATGCGCCTGTTTCCGATGCCGGTGGTCGAATGGCTGGTATGTGGCGGCGGGCGGCGCAATCCGGCGCTGATGGCGGCGCTCGGCCGGCGGCTCGGCGCATCTCTGCGCCCGGTGGAGGCGGTCGGCTGGGAAGGCGATGCGCTGGAAGCGCAAGCCTTCGCCTATTTGGCGGTTCGCTCGGTCCGCGGCCTGCCACTCTCCCTACCCTCTACGACGGGTGTGCCCCGTCCCATGCCGGGCGGCCGTCTCTTCACCGGATCGCGTTGACTGCCGGACTTCAATGGGTGACGAGACGGCGTTCGACCGCGGCAGCCTTGATCGCCTTTTGCAGCTTCTCGAACGCGCGCACCTCGATCTGCCGCACCCGCTCGCGCGAGATGCCGTATTGCTGCGACAGATCCTCGAGGGTGGTGGGGTTGTCGCGCAGACGCCGCTCGGTCAGGATATGGCGTTCGCGGTCGTTCAAATGGGTCATCGCCTTTTCGAGCAGATCGCGGCGCAATCCGAGTTCCTGCCGTTCGCCGAGCCGGGTCTCCTGGCTCTCGCTTTCATCGACCAGCCAGTCCTGCCACTCGCCTTCGCTGTCGCTCCTGAGCGGCGCGTTGAGCGAGTGGTCCGGGCTCGCCAGCCGGCGGTTCATGCTGATGACATCGGCCTCGGGGACATCGAGCTCGGTGGCGATCTTTTTCAGATTTTCGGGCGAGAGGTCGCCTTCCTCCATCGCCTGCAGCTGACCCTTGAGTTTGCGCAGATTGAAAAAGAGCTTCTTCTGCGCCGCCGTGGTGCCCATTTTGACGAGCGACCAGGAGTGCAGGATGTATTCCTGGATCGCGGCGCGGATCCACCACATCGCGTAGGTCGCCAGACGGAAGCCGCGATCCGGATCGAAGCGCTTGACCGCCTGCATCATGCCGACATTGCCCTCGGAGATCAGTTCCGAGAGCGGCAGGCCGTAGCCGCGATAGCCCATGGCGATCTTGGCGACGAGCCGCAAATGGCTTGTCACCAGCCGATGCGCCGCCTCCGGGTCCTCATGTTCCTTCCAACGCTTGGCGAGCATGTACTCCTGTTCCGGCTCGAGCATCGGAAACTTGCGGATCTCCTGAAGATACCGCGTCAGGTTTCCTTCCGAGGAAAGGGCGGGTACCGAAAAGGTGGCCATCGACGATCATCGCTCCGAGTTGGCGATAGAGAAACGCTGGAGAAGGCGCTCTGATCCGTTGCATCGAAAACTGGGAGGCTAACCCTAGTAAATTAGTCGGACTTTGTCCAGTTTAAAATCGCTCTAAATTTCCCGCGAGTTCGCGCAGGTCGGCGGGCAGCGGGCTCTCAAACACGAGACTCCTCAGGCCGGCCGGATGGGTGAACCCGAGGAGGCGCGCGTGCAGGGCCTGACGTGGAAAGGCAGCGATCCACGCTCCGACGGCGCCGCTGCGGGCGACGGCGCGTCCGGCGCGCGTGCCGTATAGCGGATCACCGATCACCGGGTGGCTGCGATGGGCTAGATGGACCCGGATCTGATGGGTCCGCCCGGTGGCCAGACGGCATTCGAGGAGTGCTGCCTGAGAGTGAAACGAGCGCTCGACACGATAGCGCGTGACCGCGGGTTTTCCTCTGCCCTCCCCGACAACCGCCATCTTCTTGCGGTTAGCGGCGCTGCGGCCGATGCTGCCGGCGATCTCGCCGGCGGGCGGGACCGGCACGCCCCAGACAAAGGCCGCATAGGCACGCTCGATCCGGCGCGCAGCAAAGTCGCGCGACAATGCATGATGAGCGGCCTCCGTCTTGGCGACGACCATCAGCCCGCTTGTGTCCTTGTCGAGGCGATGGACGATGCCCGGTCGGCGAACCCCGCCGATCCCGGACAGGCCGGCCCCGCAATGGCTGATGAGGGCGTTGACGAGAGTGCCGTCCGGGTTTCCGGGCGCCGGATGAACAACCATGCCTGCGGGCTTGTCGATCACGATCAGATCCGCATCCTCGTAGCGGATATCGAGCGGTATCGGCTGTGCCGCCGGCGCTGCATCTTCGTCATCGGGGACAATCACGACGAATTCCTGGCCGCAACGGACCCGCAGCGCCGGGTCGCGCAGCGCTGTTCCCGCGCAACTGACATGGCCCGATTCGATCAGCCGTTTGAGCCGGGTGCGCGACAGCGCCGGGAGGTGAAGCGCAAGCGTGCGATCAAGGCGCAGCCCAGCCTCGCCGGCGCCGGCTCGGACCGTGGCCGCGGTGCCGCCGGAGGCAGCGGATTCAGCCGTCACGACCAGCCTTTGCTGTGGCAAATAGAGCAGCTGGCCTTGGATCGAAACGGATGCGCGCTCTCAAAATCTCGGTGGTCGTGATGGGCGTCATGCTCGTCGGCGGTTTCGCCGTCTTGGTCGCGGTAATCGCCGGCAGGCTGTCGCGCGGCGGCAATGCACCGCGCTCTTTTGCCGCCGCCGCGATGACGATCCCGCGCGACGCTCGCATCGAGGCGATGACGGCAGGGGCGGACCGCCTCGTGCTCGATCTGGTGCTGCCCGAAGGGGGGCGAGAGCTGGTCGTCATCGATTTGTCTACGGGCGCTCGCCTCGGCACGATCGAACTGCACGCCGCGCCCTGACCGATCGCAGATCTCCCGGCGATTCGGCCTGGCACGCGGGTCTGGTGCCGCAGCCCGGTCGCCGCTGGCTGATTTTTCTGCGTCATTGCACGAACAGTTGTGCGAACAGTTGCGCGAGGGGGAAAAGCTCGTCTTGAAAGCCGTACGAAATATTCTGAACCTCCCGGCGACACACGCCGTTCGTCCAGTCGAAATCCTGTATCCAGCGACTATGCATCTCTCGCAGCCTCCGGCTCCAGCAGCCGATTCTCGCAACGACGCCGTGCCGAGCAATCGCGCGTTGGCCGCAGGCCGGCTCCGATACCGTGTGACTCCGAACGATCCGGGACAGTGAATATGAGCAAGAAGACGAATGGCGCGCGGCCCGCTGCCAAGCCTGACCCGGCGAACACCGATCTTACGAGTATAGATTGCGACGGGGCGGAGCAGGGCCGGCGCATCGGTGCGCGCACCTTGGGTCCGGTGTCCGATCTCGAGCGTCATCTGCCCTCGGATTGGTGGCGCACTTTGTTCAACTCGCTCTATCTCGAAACCGACGGCGACATTATCGAGAACGACCGGAACACCGGCGAGGAGGTCGACCTCCTGGTCCGCACCGTCGGGCTCGAGCGGAACGACCGCATCCTCGATTTGTGCTGCGGCCAAGGCCGCCATTCGCTCGAACTCGCCCGGCGCGGCTTTCCTCATGTCACCGGGCTCGACCGCTCGCGCTACCTGATCCGCCTCGCGCGCAAACGCGCCAGGCAGCGCAACTTGCAGGTCTCTTTCCACGAGGGCGACGCACGGCGCTTTCGCCTCGGCGAGGCCGAATTTCATTGCGTCTGCCTGCTGGGCAACTCGTTCGGCTATTTCGAGCGCCCGGAGGACGATCTCGCGGTGCTCGAAGCGGTCAAGCGCGCCCTGGCTTCCGGCGGATCGCTCGTCATGGATCTGATGGATGGCGAGTGGATGCGCGGTAATTTTGATCCGCGCTCGTGGGAATGGGTCGATCAGAATCATTTCGTCTGCCGGGAGCGCGATCTTGCCGAGGATGGCGATCGGCTGATCAGCCGTGAGGTCGTGGTCCACGCCGAGCGCGGCGTCATCGCCGATCAATTCTATGCCGAGCGGCTCTATTCGAAAGAACGCCTGGACGCGCTGCTGACGAGCACGGGTTTCACCAATGTCCGCTTTCATTCTCTGCTGGCCCCGGACTCCCCCCGCAATCAGGATCTCGGCATGGTGGCGCACCGGCTCTTTCTGACCTGCAAGGCGCCGCTGCGCGCCCAGCGGCTGCCGCGCCGGGCGGCACCCTTTCCCGACGTCACCGTGGTTCTCGGCGATCCGCGCCTTCCGGATCCGGTCAAGCGCGACGGACGCTGGAACGAGGAGGATATCGAGACGGTCGAGCGGCTCAAGGCGGCATTGCACGAGCTGCCCGATTATCGCTTTCGTTTTCTCGACAACCACGCTTCGCTTTACGCCGAGCTGCGGGCCAACCGCCCGCACTTTGTTCTGAACTTCTGCGACGAGGGGTTCAACAACGACGCCTTCATGGAAATGCACGTGCCGGCGCTCTTGGAGATGCTCGACATTCCCTATAGCGGCGCCGGCCCCGCCTGCCTTGGTCTGTGCTACAACAAGTCGCTGGTCCGCGGTGTCGCCCAGGCGATCGACGTGCCGGTGCCGGCGGAGACCTATTTCAATTCGGACGATTTGGCGGCCACCATCCCGTCGGTGTTCCCGGCTCTGATCAAGCCCAACTTCGGCGACTCCTCGATCGGCATCACCAAGGACGCGGTCGTCCACAGCTGGGAGGAGGCGATCACTCGCCTCGGCCGGTTGCGCGAAGAGATGCCGCGCTGTCCGATCCTGATCCAGGAATTTCTGACCGGACCCGAATACTCGATCGGCATCATCGGCAATCCCGGGCTCGGCTATCGCGTGCTGCCGCCGCTCGAGGTCGACTATTCGGGCCTCGATCCGGCGCTGCCGCGGCTGTTGCCTTACGAGTCGAAGTGGATCCCCGACTCGCCCTACTGGTCGCAGATCGGTTATCGCGAGGCGCGGCTCGACGAGGAAATGCGCCGCAAGATCATCGACTACGCGAATATTCTGTTCGAACGGCTCGGCTGCCGCGATTACGCGCGGTTCGACTTTCGCGCCGACGCGGAGGGCGAGATCCGGCTGCTCGAGGTCAATCCGAACCCGGGCTGGTGCTGGGACGGCAAGTTGAACCTGATGGCCGAGATGGCCGGGCTGCGCTACGCGGAGCTGTTGAAGCTGATCATCGAGGCCGCCCAGGACCGGGTTGCCGCGCAGCATTGGGGCCTCGTGATACCGTTGGCCGAGCGCCGCTCGCAAGACCTCGCCGCCCGCCGCGGCTGAGGCCGCCCCGCGGCGTGTCATCGAACCGTCATTTTTCCGAATTTCCCCTTGCGTCCCTGGCGGATAAGCATATTTATGCCGGTCTCGACGCAGTCGCACGTGCCTATGGCCCATGGTGGTTATGCAACGACGTAACGCGTCCTTTTTGGTCTTCCGGCCGCACGGCCGGTCCCGAGAGGGAGGTCGGTATGGTTGCTATCCGACTCAGGGGCGTGGTGCCCTGCCCTGACGCAAATCTTCGCGGAACGCGTCTGCGTGGGCGGGGTAGCCGGGTCATCGATCCGAGCAGTTTGAGCTAAGCCACAAAGAACCGGCCGATACCGCCTGAAGAGGGCGGTCGGCTTTGTTTCGGTTCGCGTTCGGTCGAACCGAGCCTGCGCCTGCGGAGCCGTCCGCATCGGCCGCGCGGTCTCGGGCCGCGACCAACGCGATTGCTCAGCCGCCTCGCGGGAAGGACGACCCCCGATGACCGAAAGAATCAATCGCTTCCTTGCCGAAAACCGCCCCGAGACGCCGTGCCTCGTCGTCGATCTCGACGTGATCGCCGAGGCTTACGATCTGCTGCGCTGGTACCTGCCGCTCGCCCGCGTCTACTATGCGGTGAAGGCGAACCCGGCGCCCGAGATCGTCGCCATGCTCGAGCGCAAGGGCGCCGATTTCGATGTGGCGAGCCGCGGCGAGATCGAGCTCTGCCTCGCCAACGGCATCGCCGCCGACAGGCTGTCCTTCGGCAACACGATCAAAAAGGAAAAGGACATCGCCTTCGCCTATCAGGCGGGGCTGCGGCTCTTCGCCTTCGACAGCGCTTTCGAGCTCGAGAAGCTGGCGCGCGCCGCACCCGGCGCAGAGGTATTCTGCCGCATCCTCGTCGCCTGCGACGGTGCCGAGTGGCCGCTGTCGCGCAAATTCGGCTGCGCTCCTGAGATGGCGGTCGAGCTGCTGCGCCGCGCCCGCGACCTCGGCCTCGACCCCTATGGCGTCTCCTTCCACGTCGGCTCGCAGCAGACCGATCTCGGGCAGTGGGACGGCGCCGTCGGCAGCGTCGCGCAGATGTTCTCGCTGCTCGCCGAGGCCGATATCGAGTTGCGCATGGTCAATATCGGCGGCGGGTTCCCGGCGCATTATAGTGGCGAGGTACCGGCGATCGACTTCTATGCCCGCGCGGTGATGGCGGCGATCACCCGGCATTTCGGCAACCATCTGCCGGAAATCATCATCGAGCCGGGGCGCGCGCTGGTCGGCGACGCCGGCATTATTCAAAGCGAGGTCGTGCTGATCTCGGAGAAGGGCGCTGGCGACGGCCGGCGCTGGGTCTACCTCGACGTCGGCAAGTTCAACGGGCTCGCCGAGACGATGGACGAGAGCATCAAGTACCGGATCGCGACCCCCGGGCGCGGCGGGGCCTCCGGGCCCGTGATCCTCGCGGGCCCGACCTGCGACAGCGCCGACATCCTCTACGAGCGCACCGAGTACCGGCTGCCGCTCGGCCTCGAGGTCGGCGACAAGGTCGAGATCCTGTCGACCGGCGCCTATACCGCCAGTTACGCATCGGTCGGGTTCAACGGCTTCTCGCCGATCCGGACTTATTGCATCTGAGCTCTCCGCGGCGCGAGCCCGGTCGGCACCACGCCGACCGGCGCCGCTCCACGGTACGAGCGGGAAGTTCGACCACACCAGCAAGGTCGAGGCCGCCGCTCGGCGGCGCTCGACCAGAGGCAAGCGGTTGGTCTGTTGTACGCAAGCGACCCGACTGCACCCGCAACAGTACCTCGAGACGGGCGAACTGCTGCTTGCTCATCGACGACACACGCCAGACCTCATCCCGTCCCCAGAACGGCGGAGTGTCACCTCCATACTGCAGAGAGGTGTCATCTCTATATTGCTGTTACAACAAAAGAAGGACAATCAGTGTTTTGGAAAAATCACGCCATTGCAGAGTAAGGGAAGGCGGGCTGTTCAATCGGCAAAAGCCTGCAATCTACCCATATTGCCAGAGGCACTTGGTGGATATGCTGCGGTCGTAGCCTGTCGGCCAATGGCGGATTTGGCCGACACGCGGTCAGGGAGTTCTGGAAAATGCTATGCCCTCTTTGCCGGGAACAGTCGGCTGATTGGCCAACGCCTAACTCGTTCTCATTCGATGTGGAATGCCAGATTTGTGGAAGTTTTGAAATAACCACTCAAGCGTCTGCTGCACTACAGGAAGATGAGGCAACCGCCTTTGCTCTAGCTTGTTGGGTATACGAACAAAATATGGTTGGTAGTAATCCGCGAATTGATGGCGGTATTTTAAATTTTATTAAAACATACCCTCGCCCTAACATGAAAAAGCGTGCCGAATTGTATCTCGGCAGAGCTATTCGGCAACTGGATGGTAAACTTATAGGGCGAGTACAAATAAGTGATCCGGCACTTCGCGTTGCGAGTTGGAGTTTCTTTCGCGAAGATATGCCAGCTTTGGCAAAATATCTTCTTGGGTTGGGCGCATTCGAAACTGTGGAGAGTGCAGTAGAGTATAGGCTAGTCGCGAAAGCCCACATACTTTACGAGGAAATGGTGGGGGCCCGCGCCGCTTCTTCACAAGCGTTCGTGGCAATGTGGTTCGGTCCCCAGATGACAGACGCCTACGATAACGGCTTTAAGCTAGCTATCAGCGGGTCCGGCTATGATCCTCTCCGCATTGATAGGAAGGAACACGACCGAAAAATAGATGATGAAATCATTGCTGAGATTCGGCGCTCGGCTTTCGTGGTGGCTGACTTCACGGAACATCGCGGAGGCGTCTATTACGAGGCCGGATTCGCTCATGGGCTTGGACGGCGTGTAATCTTCACATGCAAAACTGACCACTTGAGCAAATTACACTTCGACGTGCGCCAGTATGTTACAATCTGCTGGAACACGCCAGCCGAGGTCGTGGCCCCACTTCAGAACCGTATTCTTGCACTTTTCGGCGCAGGGCCTTTGAAACCTGATGCGAAATCTATCCCGGTCTAGGGGTCATTGCAAATGAAGATCGTTTCGAGCTTCGCGCGTGAATTGTGCAACAACAACCGCAAGCTCTGTCGTGCGTTTTTTCCACTCATCGAGAGGCAGCTTAGGCAATACACCGGCCCTTGTTTATGGCGTCGCACTAAATCGGGGCGGGCTTGCCGCCGGCCGAGCGGTAGAGAAGGGAGACCGGCGACCCATTCGGTGGCGGACTGTGCGACGCTGCCTGCCATCTGAAGGCCACTGATTATTTCGCCGGGACCGGACAATCGAGCCTGCCTTCCTGGCAGTCGAGATAATTCTTGAAGTCGTCGATGCGTTTGAGGGTCAGCTTATCGAGGCAGATCGCCAGGATCACCCCAAGGGCGGTACCGCCAGCAACCCGGGACGCCGAAAAATCACACTCGGCGTCGCGGAACGTCACCCACGCCCTCTGCGCTGCAACAATAAGCTTGGTCGTCGCCTGGTCGTCCTTCAGGCGGGCGGTGACTTGCTGGTAGAGGACATTGAGTTCGGCGTCGGCCTTTTTGAAGACATTGCCATAGCAGTCGTTCAACTCGGCTCGGCTCAGGCCGGGAGCGTCGCAGCCCTCGGCTGCCTGAGCCCTCAAAGCGGTCGCTTCCGCGATCAGCGACAGGGCAACGAGCAAACAGCAGAATGCAACCCGCATTGGAATTCACGCTTGGCGGCAAGGTCCATTTGACCTTATCGGCAGACGGCGGGGCGAAGACAAGCGCCGAGAGGCGATAAGGGAATTGCTATTGACGCAAGAGGCATATTTCATATATAGCATCCACCCACCGATTGCGCCCGAAAGGCGCCGCTGGTTGAACCATGAGGATCACCATGTCTGATGTGCTGTTACCAAAAACCGCCGGGGCCGGTGCGCGGGCGGCCGTTCGAAAAGGGCCACTCGAGCCGCCCGAGGGCTTCGCAAATCTGGGCGAAATGTTCGGCGCCACGTTGGTCGAGTAATTCAATCCTTAGGCGAGGTCCCGCGCTAGATCCGCGTTAGACTTTGTCACTGGGCGATTCTGATGAAACCGGTGATTGTGCTTCCGGGCGCTGGCGCGGCAGGCGCCGAAGCGCCGGCGACCTCCTGCGTCAACTTCCTGAGCATCGCGTCGGCGAAGCTCTCGAACGTCCGCGCGGCGACGACGAAGGCCGACGGGCCGCCGATCAGATTGTCGCGATAGTAGTCTTCGAGCCAGGGCTCGTCGGTCAGGATGGCAAGCCCGTTGATGGCGATCCCCGCGGCCACGATGCGGTCGCGCGCCGCCGCGGGCGGCGAGCCGAAATTGGCCATCCCGTCACCGGAGAGGTCGATCACCCGGCGCGCGGCCGGCTCCGGCAGGCGGTCGAACGCTGCCTCGGCCGCGAGGAGTGCCGGACCAATGGCGGTCAGGCCGTCCGAGCTGCGCCGGGTCGCCCGCACGGCGGCGGCGAAGGCGGCCGCACTCGGCGCGTCGGCGACCCGCGTCCAGTCGACGGTAACCGCGATCTTGTCGGGGTCGGACCATTCGAGGACGAGCACCTCGATCCCGCCGGGAGAAGCCGATATCGCGTCGACGAGGCGCGGGTTGGCGAAGGCGCGCGCGATCCCGTCGTGCTCCAGCAAATAGGAATCCGCCGTGATGCTTGCCGAGACGTCGACGGCGAGCACGAGGGCGAGGGTGGCACCCTGTGCCGGGACCGCCTCGGCCAATAAGGCAATCAGCAGGACGATCCCGGCTGCGATCATGCGGTTAACTCTACTTCCGGGCGCTCGGCGGGGCTATAAGCCCTGTCTCTGGCGGAAGGGGATAGATGATGAAGCGCACGGTCGCGGTCGGTATTGGCTTGGCTCTCGGCTGTGCGGCGCTGGCAGCCGGCGCGGCGACCAAGCCGCGGGCCGAAAAGGCGCCGCCGAGTTGCGCGGCAATCGCCTTTCGTCCGCTGCCCTCCGGCATGACGGACGGCGAGCAGCAGGCCGGGATCTACAAATCGCGTCATGCGACGATCGCGCTGCACGCCGAGGTCAAGCAGGGCGAGCCGACTGATTATTTCGTGGTCTCGGGGGGCAAGCGCCTCGCCGCCGCCCCGGCGAGCCTACCCGAAACCGCTGCGAGCTGCGCCGCCGCCAAGAAGATGCCGGCGCCTGGAACTCCCGAGTCGGCCTGCACCGGTCAGCGCTTCACGGTGGTAATCGCCCACAGCGGGAGTGGGCGCCTGGCGCTGCTCTATGAGCTCGACGGGTCGACGTGGCGGTTCTGCTCGGCGGGGAGCTTCTGACTGGACGACACCTGCTCGCTCAGGTGGCAGAATGCGCCGAAAGTGGGCATTTGCTCAGGGGTTGTTCACGGGTGGAGGCTGGTCCGGGAATGAGGTCCGGAGACGATCCGGCGATCCCGGCCCGGATCGGCCTCCGCGCACGCTGCGCAGGCCCGGACCTACCTTTCCTTCACAAGAATCGTGCCACAGGCGCTTGCGGGGTGCCAACCGGCCCTTCTAGGATCAGAGCGCCGCGCCGACGAAAGGATCGCGATGCCACACATCACCGCCGATGACGGCGTCCGCCTCTATTACGAGGAGACCGGGTCGGGCACCCCGATCGTCTTTGTGCATGAATTTGCCGACGACTACCGGGGCTTCGAGCCGCAAGTGCGCTACTTCGCGCGGCGTTATCGCTGCTTCGCCTACAACGCCCGCGGCTATCCGCCATCCGATGTCCCGGAGGATCCCGGGCGCTATTCGCAGGATCGCGCCCGCGACGATATCCGCGCCGTGCTCGACGGGCTCGGGATCGGGAAGGCGCACGTCGTCGGCCTCTCGATGGGCGGTTTTGCGACGCTCCATTTCGGCTTGGCCGATCCCGACCGCGCCCTGTCGCTCGTCGTCGCCGGATGCGGCTACGGCGCCGAGCCGGGCAAGCGGCAGCAGTTCCACGACGAGACGGCCAAGACCGCGGCGCTGATCGAAAGCGCCGGCATGAAGGTGGCCTCGCAGACCTATGCGGGCGGCCCGACGCGGGTGCAATTCCAGAACAAGGACCCGCGCGGCTTTGCCGAGTTTACCGCCCGCCTCGCTGAGCATTCGACATCGGGCTCGGCCAATACGATGCGCGGCGTCCAGGGGCGCCGGCCCTCGTTGTGGGATCTGACGGACCGCATGCGCAGCCTCGACGTGCCGACCCTGATCATGACCGGCGACGAGGACGATCCCTGCCTCGAGCCGGGTCTGTTGATGAAGCGGACGATCCCGACCGCAGCACTCGTCGTCTTCCCGAATACCGGGCACGCGGTCAACCTCGAGGAACCCGACCTGTTCAATCGCAGCTGCGCCGAGTTCTTCCATCAGGTCGAGTGCGGCCGCTGGCCGCGCCGCGATCCGCGTTCGCAGACCGGCTCAATCCTCGGCGTACGGTGAACGCCGAGCCCGAATTCACCCTCGGCATCGAGGAGGAATATTTCCTCGTCGACCGCACCACGCGCGATGTCGTTGGCGATCCGCCGCCCGAAATGCTGGCCGAATGCGGGGCGCTGCTCGCCGGGCAGGTGAGCCCGGAATTCCTGCGTTCGCAGATCGAGGTTGGAACCCGGGTTTGCGCGAGCCTCGCGGAGGCGCGCAGCGAGCTGCGTCGGTTGCGCCGGACGGTTGCCGATGTCGCTGGGCGTCACGGCATGGCGCCGGTTGCTGCGGCAACGCACCCGTTTGCCCGCTGGGACGCGCAGAAGACCACCGAGCGCAGCCGCTACGCCAGCCTGCGCGACGATCTGCAGGGCGTCGGGCGGCGGCTCGCTATCTGCGGGCTGCATGTCCATATCGGCATCCCCGAGGACGAACTGCGCATCGACCTCTTGAACCAGGCCTCCTATTTCCTGCCGCACCTGTTGGCGTTGTCGACCTCCTCGCCGTTCTGGCAGGGTGAGAACACCGGGCTCAAATCCTATCGTCTGGCCGTCTTCGACGAGTTGCCGCGCACCGGCACCCCCGAGCGCTTCGCCAGTTGGGGCGAGTACCGGCGACATGTCGATATCCTGGTCGGCGCCGGGCTGATCGAGGACGCCACCAAGCTGTGGTGGGATCTGCGCCCGAGCGCCAACTTTCCGACGCTCGAAATGCGGATTACCGACAGCTGCACGACGCTCGAGGATGCGCTGTCGATCGCCGCCCTCTTCCGTTGCCTGTTGCGCATGCTGTGGCGCCTGAAGCGCGAGAACCAGCGCTGGCGGATCTATGCGCGCATGCTGATCGACGAGAACCGCTGGCGCGCCCAGCGCTACGGCACCGACCGGGGTCTCGTCGATTTCGGCCGCGGCGCGATCTTCCCCTATGCCGAGCTCTTGGACGAGATGCTGGCGCTCGTCGAGCCGGATGCCCGTCATTTCGGCTGCCCCGCCGAGATCGCGCACACGCGTGAGATCGTCGCTCGCGGGACGAGCGCCGATCGCCAGCTCACGGTCTTCGACCGCGCGCTCGCCGCGGGCGCCTCGCGCGGCGGCGCGCTCGCCGCCGTCGTCGACTGGCTGATCGCGGAAACCGTGCGGGGGCTATAAGCATTGGACTTTAAAGAATCGGCGCTCGTTCACCAACCTTTAAGCCGACGTTTCCGAACTCACGAACCCGTCGGAGCGGTGGCGCAGCGCGGGTCTGTCAAACTAAATAGATGCGACAGGCGCTAACGCCGAGCCGGCGTTTGATCTAGAACCGCACCCAAGGAGGGCCTGGGATGACCACAGCAGTGAAACCGATCCCCGGGGGCTACCACAGCGTGACGCCGTATCTGATCCTGAGCGGCGCCAGCGACGCGATCGCCTTCTACAAGAAGGCGCTCGGGGCACAAGAGGTGATGCGCTTGGCCGACCCCGGCGGGAAGGTCCATCATGCCGAGATCAGGATCGGCGATTTGCGGATCATGCTGGCCGACGAGCACCTCGAGATTCAGGCGCTCAGCCCGAAGACCATCGGCGGTTCGCCGGTGTCAATCCACCTCTATGTCGAGGACGTCGACGCCGCGGTCGATCGCGCCGTGGAGGCGGGAGCAAAGCTCATTCGCCCGGTAGCAGATCAATTCTACGGCGACCGCACCGGTGGGATCGAGGATCCCTTCGGCTACCGCTGGTTCATCGCCACACACAAGGAAGACTTGACGACGGACGAGATCCGCCAGCGCGCCGCAGTGCAGGCGCGCTAGCGCTTCAATCGAACCGATGGCGTGGCTACATAAGGATCGGACAAAACCGAGGAGGTTCCGATGGACGACAAGACCCGCGTCGAGCTCGAAGCCGCGACCTTCCGCCGCCTCGTCGCACATTTCCGCGAGAGGACCGACGTCCAGAACATCGATCTGATGAACCTGGCAGGGTTTTGCCGCAATTGCTTGTCGCGGTGGTACCGGGAGGAGGCCGAACAGCGCAGCATCCCGCTCTCAGACCCGACGGCTCGTGAGATCGTCTACGGCATGCCCTACGACGAGTGGCGGGCGAAATATCAGAAGGAGGCCAGCGCCGAGCAAAAGGCTGCCTTCGCCGCCGCCTCCCAGAGCCACTGACATCGGGAGAAGGAAGCCCCCGACTTGCAACGGCGGGGGCTGATCGCTATGGTCCGCGCCTTGCTGCGGGGGCAGCATCGTGTGACGGGGAAAGCGGGGGATCATGGCGGATGTCGGGGGTGTGGCGGTCGAGCAGCTGAGAGCCTTCATCGAACGCATCGAGCGTCTCGAAGAGGAGAAAAGCGCGCTAAGCGGCGACATCAAAGAAGTCTACGCCGAGGCCAGGGGCAACGGCTTCGAGCCCAAGATTATGCGGCAGATCATCAAGATCCGAAAGATGGACAAGCAGGAGCTCGACGAGGCGGAGAGCCTGCTCGACCTCTACAAGCGCGCGCTCGGTATGGCGCCCGAAGCCGAGCTGGAGACGCGGGCGGCCGAATAAGCCCACCGCGTTGGCCGGGTCAGGCGGTGAAACGGGGTTTGACTGACTTACACAACAACTGCATCGCCTTCAGCACCCGGTCATGTGGGATCAGGCCGCCGCAATTGAGCTCGGCCAGGATGCCACTCAAGCCGATCTCCGCCTGTAGAGCGCAGAGCCGTTTGGTGATCATTTCCGGGGTGCCGACGAGCGCGTTGGTGGTGAGCGCCTCGTCATAGTCGATCTCGCGCAGCTGCCTGACCCGCCGCATGCGCCGGGCGGCAGTCTCCGCGTCGACCAGCCGTGCGGCTCCTTCCAACAGATTCGCCTGCTCGTGATAGAAGTGAATGATGCTGTCGCGCGGTTCGTCGAGCGCTGCTTCGGCGGTCTCGGCGAGATAGGTCGGTGCCGAGATATAGACTTTGCCCCGGCCCGGATGTCCCGCCGCCTGCCAGGCGTCGTGATAGCTGCGGACTTGCTCGGCGAGAGTAGCCCAGGTCGTGTGGCGGACCGAGGCAAAGATCGGCGCACCCCGCCGGCCGATCGCCGGGAACGTGTCGGGCGTGCTGGCGGCGATGCGGATCGGCGGCGTCGGCTTCTGGTAGGGCTTGGGAACCACGGCGACGTCCTTGAAACTGTGGTATTTACCGTCGTACGAAAAGCTCGGTCGGGTCCAGGCTTGCTCGACGACGTCGAGAATCTCGCGGAAGCGGTCGCGGCTCTCCGCGTAGGACACCCCATAGGCTTCATAGGTCTGCGCCACCCCGCTGCGGCCAACCCCGAAGATCAACCGGCCATGGCTCAGCTGATCGACCGTGGCTGCCTCCTCGGCGAGGCGCAGCGGGTGGCAGAGCGGCAGGACCTGGACGGCGATACCGATCTTGATCCGGCGGGTGCGCGCCGCTATCGCGGCGGCGATGCTGAGCGGCGCCGAAAGCACCGAGCGGCGCGGCTCGAAATGGAGCTCAGCGAGCCACATCACATCGAGCCCCCAGCGTTCCGCGGCGTCGATCTGTTCGAGCGCCTCGTCGAAGGCCTCTGCCTCGGTTCGGCCCGGAAGTGCCGGAAACTCGTGAAACATTCCGAATTCCATGATCGTGCCTCAATTGCGGCGCTTTAAGACCGCAACCTAATCAAGCCCAGCGGCATTGGCCACCGCGCTGTTTGCCGCCGCTACCAATAATACGAAGTTCGACATTGCCACCTACGATAAGGGAGAAAGCGATGCAGCTCGGCTACATCGGATTGGAGAACATGGGCGCTGGGTTGCCGAGGTGCTGCAGCCCGGGCAGATCGTTGCCGACATGACAATGGGCGGCCCGCATGAGGCCAATGCCGGCACCGCCATTGCGCCGCGTAGCTGAGAGCGGGAGCGAATAAATGACGACATTCGTGCTGATCCACGGAGCGTATCAGGGCGGCTGGATCTGGCAGCCGACGGCGGCGCGCCTCCGAGCGGCCGGGCATCTCGTCTATGCGCCGTCGCTCGACGGCTGTGCCGAGCGCCGCCATTCCTTGCGGCCCGGCATCACCACCGCGACGCACGCCGCCCAGATCGCCGAGCTGATGTTCTACGAAGACCTGCGCGGTGTCGTTCTGGCCGGCACTAGCTCGGGCGGCATGGTGTTGTGTCGAGCAGCGGAATTGGCGCGCGAGCGGATCGCTCGCCTCGTCTTTATCGATGCGCTGGCGCTCCTCGGTGGGGAACGCATCGCCGAGATCGTCAATCGAACCAGCCCACGCGTCACGACCGCGCTCGCGGCCGGGCCGTCGCGCGAGGACGCCGAGAGCCGGATGTTCGCCGATCTCCCTCCGTCATTGCGCGCCTGGGCGCTCGCCCGCTACACGCCGCACCCGGTGGCCGCCATGGAAGCGCCGATGGAGCTGAAGAGCTTCTGGAGCCAACCCTGGCCGACGACGGTGATCCGCTGCCGGCGCAGCGCCAACCCGCCGGAAGCGCACCAGCGCCGTACCGCCGAACAGCTCAACGGCAAATACCTCGAGCTCGACAGCGGTCACTATCCAATGCTGACCGATCCGGATGCGTTGGCGCCACTCCTGATGCAGGGTTGACTAAGCGCCTCAGCCCATTCCGGATACGGAGGCCGGCTCGATTTCGTACATGACCCGGACTTCTCCGGGTTGGGCAAATGGATACTTGTCCTTGTCGAGGTATTTCTTGGCCAGGGCGTCGATGTGCGCGTCGGCGCCCTCTTCGAGGACACGTCTGACCCGGCCGCGAACTTGCAGGTAGCGGTAGGGTTGGTCGGGATCCATGATGGCGAGCGCCACCGGTGATCCGGCCTTCAGATTGCGGGCCTTGACCCGCCCCTTGGCCGTGTTTATGCGAATGAATCCGCCCGAGTAATCGAACCAGACCGGCGTCACCTGAGGCGATCCGTCCGGCATCAACGTCGCAACATTGGCGAACGCCTTCTTCTGCTGCAGAAGATCGAGATATTTGTCGGGGATCGCTGCCATTTCGGTAATTCCTTTCCGAGCCGAGTACAACGCACCTGCCGGTGGTCTTCGGGTCGCAAACGGTAGTCGCAAGACCGGGTTCCCGAGCGCATCGCAGGTTCATTAGACTCCTTGCTCGCCCCTTGCTACCCTGATCTCTGGGGACTGGCGGGGTCCGCCGCCAGACCAGCGGGGGAGGGCGTCATGTCGCCGATGCAGACTCGACGTCGGTTTCTGAGGACGCTTTCACTGGCCGGCGCTGCGATCGTCCTTAAGATGCCGCAGCTACCCGGTGCAGAGGATGCCCTCGAGACGACGACTGTCCGCCTGGCGAAAAACGCCGGAGTCTGCATGGCGCCGCAGTACGTCGCCGAGCAGCTGTTGTTGCGTGCGAGGGTTTCGCCGAGCCGCGCTACGACGGCTCCTTTACGGATCGCGACGCCTTTGCAGCCGAAACGCCGAGCGAACTTCCATACAAATGGCGCGAGTACGACGCCGACGCCACGGCGCGGTTCTACGCCCGCCGGCTGAAAGAAGCGGGCCTGCTCAAATCGAGCCCCCAGAAGATCATCGCCGACGGCACGGATTGGCGGTTTCTGAACGAGGTCAGAGACGAGCTGGGTGCCTGAGCAGCTCGTGGTGCCTCGTCAGCTGCCGGTAGCTGCGCTCTCAGCTCGACGCTTGAACCCGGCCCGCTCCCGGCGTCGGGAACGGGAACGCCCGGCAGTCACTTCGCCTTCGGCTGCCAGAGCCCCACTGCTGCGCCGGTCGGGTCGGTGATGATCGAGAATGAACCCGCATTCATCACCTCGGTAACCTCGCGCATCACGGTGGCGCCGAGCGACTTCGCCTTGGCCGTTGCAGCCGTGACATCGTCGACAAGAACATAGGCCAGCCATGCCGACGGCGCGCCCGGAACCGGATGTTTCATCATGCCGCCGCCGGTGCCCTCGCCCACCCCGATCATCGTGTAGCTCATGCCACCGCCCATATCCATGTCTTGCAGCTGCCAGTCGAACAGCGACCGATAAAAAGACTTTGCTTTGTCAAGGTCAGTGGTGGCCAGTTCGACATGGACGAATGGGTTTGCCATGATCGCTCTCCCGAGTTCCGGTGGTTGGGTTACGCCAGCATGCTTCGATTCTAAAATAGGTTCAAGAGAAGCGATGACCAGTATCGCTCTATTGCGGAGGGGGGCGTAGATTGCCGCGCGGTTCGTATTGTCGGACTTGCAGAGAGCCGAGCGCGAGATCGATATCCGCCGCTTCGATCGCGCGCCCGTCCTTGCGGCAGACGCTCGCGTGGATTACGTAGACATGCCCCCCGAGCCAGGTCGGTCCGCGCTTTTCGATCGCCCGGCAATCGGCCGAGCCGACTGAAAACTCCATCGTGCTCAGGTCACCGCTCTCGAGATAATTACGCCATCCGCTCCCCTTTCTCGTGATCTGGTTCATATCCGGGAAGTCCTCGCGAAGGTCGCTGTAGTGGGATTGGACATAACAGCCCTTGTGTTGACTACCGGTGGCGCTGACGAAATAGGGATCGACCACAATGGCATCAGCTTCGATCACCAGATTGCCGAGGTTGGTGATGATCAGGTCATGACCCATTTTGCAGTTCGACGCGTCGATCGACAGATTGCCGCTCGGCAGCCCCATCCCTTCGTGACCGAGCGGAGGACCGGTCTGGCACGTGCTCGCCGCCCCGGAGCCTATTCTCGAGCCGCTGCATGGAATTTCCGGCCATTTTTCTTCCTCGACCCGCGGGTTGGAGGAATAGGGGTTCCATTTCTTCCAGGAAGGCGTGATCGGCGGCGCGGTGACCGTGACTTCGGGCAGACCGAGATTCGACGCATCGGCACCGACCGCGCCCGACGCTGCGCAGGAGATTGCCGCTACTAGGAGAGCTGCTGCCAGTGCGTCAGTGGTCCGCATCGCTCTTCCGCGTCCAGATGCGGACCATACCGGCCCGTCCTCTGAGTGCTTGCTTGCCCTGATCCTGCAATTGATCCACCAGACGCGGCCACGGTATCCGATCCTTCCGATTTGACGGCACTGACGAGCGGATCACCGACGACGATCGGGGTTTCGAGGTTCCGGGTCAGCCGTTGCAGCCGGCTGGCCGTGTTGACGGTGTCGCCGATCACCGTGAAGGAGAAGCTGTGCTCGCTGCCGACATCGCCGAGCACCGCCGGCCCGTAATTGAGCCCGAGGCCCATGGCCAGCCGCGGCTCGCCCCGTGCCTCGCGCTCCGCGTTCCAGCATTCGAGCGCGGCCAGCATCATATCTGCGCAGCGGAGGGCGTTGGCGGCGTCAGCCGCACCCGGCACCGGTACGCCGAAGACTGCGAAGATCTCGTCGCCGATATATTTGTCGATCGTGCCGCCGCAGGCGAAGATCTGCCCGGTCATCCGCTCGTGATACTCGCGCAGCATCCTTACCACCGCCTCGGGGGCCATGCTCTCGGCCATGCTGGTGAAGCCGACGATGTCGGCGAATAGCACCGCGACGGTCTGGCGCCGCACCGCACCCAGCGGCTCGTCGCGCTCGGCCAGCATCTCGACGAGGTTCGGCGAGAAGTAGCGCGACAGGTTGTTGCGCGCGCGCTCCGCCGCGCTGCGCTGGCGTTCGATCTCGCGAAATTTGCCGATGTCGTCGAGGGTCTTCCGGATAGTAATCTCGAGATCGGCGAGATCGACCGGCTTGGTGACGAAATCGAAAGCGCCGCGGTTCATCGCCGTGCGCAGATTGGCCATATCGCCATAGGCCGAGACGATGATCGCCTTGACCGGCGCCTGCTCTTCGCGCAGCCGGGCCAGGAGTGTGAGCCCATCCATGACCGGCATGTTGATGTCGAGCAAGATGAGATCAATGTCCGGCTCGGTCGCCAGTGCCGCCAAGGCTTCCTCACCATGATGGGCGAAGCGGAAGTCGAATTCCCCCTTGCGGATCTGGCGGCGAAAGCGCTGCCTGAGCAGGAGCTCGAAATCGGGTTCGTCGTCGACAGCGAGGATCTTGGCCGGGCCCATCACGCAGAGCCGCCCGGCAGCCGGCGGAGCTCTGCTTTCAGTAAATCAAAGTCGACCGGCTTGGTCAGGAACTGGAATGCGCCGGCCTCTTCCGCCTGCCGGCGGCGCTCCTCGTCGCCATAGGCGGTTACCATCATGACCGGCATATCGGGGCGCCGAGTTTTGATCTCGCGCAACAAGCTGAGACCGTCCATCCCGGGCATGTTGATGTCCGACAGGATGACGATCAATTCGGGCCGGACGCCGTCCGCCAGCTTGTCGAGGGCCTCCTCACCGGAGGCGACAAAATGCAGGACATAGGTGCCCTGCCGCGCCTCCCGGCGAAAGCGTTGACGAAACATATCGGCGACATCGGGCTCGTCATCGACGACGAGGATGCTGAAGCTCATGCCGCCCTTCCAGGAGATTGCTTCGCTTCGCTCGCAATGACGACAGGAGGCGTGTCATTGCGAGGAGCGTAGCGATGAAGCAATCTCGTTGAAGCAGTCATGCGCCCTCCCTCCCTTGTCGCGGTAGGCGGATCGTAAACTCGGTGAACTCGCCTAACATACTGTCCACGTCGATCGTGCCGCCGTGCTGCTGCGTTATGATGTCATAACTGATCGAGAGACCGAGTCCGGTGCCCTCGCCGGTTGGCTTGGTCGTGAAGAACGGCTGAAACAGCTTGTCGCGAATCTCGGACGGGATGCCGGCGCCGTTGTCGCGCACCCTGATTTCGACGGCATCGCCGGCATCGCGGGTGGCCACGCGCAATACCGGGCGAAAGCCCGCGTCGCCATTCCCGCGCGCCCGCTTGTTGGCAGCGTAAAAGCCGTTGCCGAACAGATTGAGCAAGACGCGAGTGATTTCCTGCGGCGCCAACTCAATCGGCTTCAGTGCGCTGTCGAAATCGCGCTCCAGGGCGATGTTGAAGCTCTGGTCCTGAGCGCGAGCACCGTGATAGGCGAGGTTGAGGGCCTCCTCGACGAGGTTGTTGAGATCGATCTCCCGGCGCTCGCCGGTGCCGCCGCGCGAATGCTCCAGCATGCTCTTGACGATGCCGTCGGCACGCCGGCCGTGCTCGGCGATCTTTGCGAGATTGCCGGTCAGCATCCCGACAATTTCGTCGACCTCGGCGAGCCGGTCGTCGTCGAGCGCCGCCAATGCCGGTGCGGCAGCCTCTTTCAGCTCGTCCAGCAATTCGACCGACAGACCGGCAAAGTTGTTGACGAAGTTGAGCGGGTTCTTGATCTCGTGGGCGATGCCGGCGGTCAATTGGCCCAATGAGGCCATCTTCTCGGCTTGGATCAGCCTGTCCTGAGCGCGGCGCAAGTCAGAGAGCGCTGCCTCGGCGGCGGCGTGCGCGCGGCGCGCTTCCTCGCCGCGCGCGGCCAGCTCCTGGAAGAGCCGCGCGTTCTCGATCGCGAGCACCGCCTGTCCGGCGAAGGTTTGCAGCAGGGTGGGGATGGTCGGCGCGAAGCCGCCTACGGTGCGCCGGCGGATCACCAGCCCGCCGACGACCTTGTCCTCGCGCAACAGCGGCACCACGAGCATGCGAACAGATGCCGGCCTCAACCAGCTCCTGCACGTCGGCTGCCTCCGGCGCCTGGGCGAGGTCGGCGATGTGCAGAGGCGCGCGCATCGCCGCGCTCCTGCCAAGCGGCGTTTCGCCGATCCGGATGCCGCGATCGCGCAGCGCCTCCACCCGCTCCGCGCTCATGCCGAAGGCGGATTTGGGCACGAAGACTTCTTCGGCTTCGTCGAATTCGTAGATCGTGCCTTCATCGGCCTCTGAGAGCTGCACCGCGCGGCTGATGATCGTGGCGAGCACGGTGTCGAGGTCGAGCGAGGAATTAACCGCGCGCAGCACTTCTTCTAGCGCCTGCAGTTCGGCGACCGAGCGGGTCAGCTCGTCGGTGCGGGTCTGCAATTCGCCGAGCAGCCGCGCGTTCTCGATCGCGATCACCGCCTGGTCGGCAAAGGTGCGCACCAGTTCGATCTGCCGCTCGGTAAACAGCTCGACCCGCTGCCGTGCCAACACGATCACCCCGATAACGTCGTCCTCGCGCATCAACGGCACGCCGATCGCGGTTCGATACTGTCCGATCGTCACCGCTTCGGTGACGGTGAAATCAGGGTCGGCGGCAACGTCGCTGATCTGCACGACCCGACCTTCTGCTGCTGCCCGTCCGGCTATGCTTCCACGTCCCAGCGGCAGGAGATGACCCCGGATGAAGGCCTCGTAATCGGGCGAGGTCGCGTGCGTAGCGGCGACCCGGAAACCGTCGCTTTCACGGTTAGAGATCGTCCCCAGGTCGGCGGCGCACAACCGAGCAGCAGTCTCGACTAGCGTGTCTAGCACTGGCTGCAGGTCGAACGTCGAGCGGCTGATGACCTTGAGCACGTCGCTGGTCGCGGTCTGGTATTCGAGCGCCGACGCCAGTTCCCGGTTTCGCCCTTCGAGCTCATCCGCGGCTTCCCGACGGTAGGTCTCCATCACCACGTAGAGCAGCGACTTCAGGAACTTGGCCAGAGTCACCAGCGCCACGGTCTGCTGATCCGGGCTGGGAAACAGCTGCAGGGTCACACCGGTGAGGACCGACTCCAGCTTGGTCGAGGCTTGGAAGATGTCCGTGTTGCGCACGCCCTCGCGCAGCGCGACGAGGGTCATCCGCTCCACCTCGCCGTACAATTCCTCGACGCGGTCGCCGGTGAGGAGCCGCCCCAGGAACGAGCTCATCTTCTCGGCCAGTGCCGCGACTTGGTCCGGCGCAAGGTGCAATGCCTCAAACCAAGGCAGGGCCTCGACTTCGGCCCGCCACTGTGCGACGATCCACTCCTGAATCTCGGGCGTCAGCGTCTCCTCGACCGATCGGAGATAGGCCAGGTCCGCCGGTTCGATGTCGAATTCGGCGAAGACTTGCCGCTCGGTCGAGGGGAGGTGGGCGTCGAGTACAGTCACCGGTAGGGGCTCTTTTCCATGGCTGCGGCATAGGCCTCGGGGAAAACCGCGATGAACCGATCAAGCGCCGTGGCCGGGGTGCGAAGGGAAAAACTGACGCGGATGCCGCCTTGGTTGTAAAGGCTGGCGATGCCCATGGCGCGCAGCACCCGCAACTCGTCAAGCGCGGAGGCGCAGGCCGCGCCGCTGCCGACATGGACGCCACGGGGGGACAGCGCCTCGATCAGATCCTCCTGCAACAGGCCCGGAAAACACACATAGGAGGTGGTCCACAGGCGCGGCGCCGAGCTGCCCGCCACCAGGTAATGCGGGACCTGTTCCACGAGAAAGGCTTCGAGCCGGTCGCGCAGGCGCGGGCCCGGCAGAGGGCTCGTCGCTGCCTCGTCGAACGCGACCGCCGCCGCGGCGATCGCCGGCACGTTGACGGTGCCGCTGCGGATGCCGCCCTCCTGGCCGCCGCCCGGCAAGACCGGCGCCAGCCGAAAATCAGGATTAAGCAGCGCAATCGCGCCGACCCCGAGCGGGCCATGAAACTTGTGCGCCGAGAGGGTCAGCGCGTCGGCCTGCGCGACAACCTCGTCGAGCGGCATCTTGCCGGCTGATTGCGCCGCATCGACATGCAGCAGCCCGCCGTGTCGATGCGCGATCGCTGCGATCTCGGCCACCGGGAAGATCACGCCGGTCTCGTTGTTGACATGCATCATCGACACCAGTGACCGCCGGTCGGCGATCAGGTCGTGCAAATGGTCGAGATCCGGGGTCCCGTCCGACCGCGCCCGGCACACCGCCACCGGCCGATCCAGCGGCAGCTCGGCGAGGTCGTAGACCGAGGCATGCTCCAATTCGCTGACCACCAGCTGCTCGCAGCGGTTTTCGGGATGGCGCAAGGCCCCGAGCAGGCACAAGGCATTGGCTTCGGTGGCGCCGGCGGTGAACAGCACCTGCGCGGCGCCGCCGAGGTGCCGTACGAAGCACGCTCGCGCCTCTTCCAGAACGTTCTGCGCCGCCGTTCCGAGGCCGTGCAGCGAAGCAGGGATTGCCGGGCGGTCCGGCCAGTAATTCGACCATGCGTTTGCGGGCGGCCGGCGATATCGCCGTCGTCGCATTATTGTCGAGGTAGGCGAAAGTTCCGTCGTACGGATCGGCCGGTTCGGTCACATTAGGCGCGCCAATATCGCCTCCTGCGCCGCTCGGGTCGCCTTCAGTCGGGCACCGCGCAGATAGGTGATCGTAACGTAATCGAGCCCGAGGGCGCCGTTGATCAGAAAGCTGCCGTCCCGCGGCTGGACCTGGAAGGTGACGCGGGACTGCGGCAACAGGTGTCGGGCGTCGTAGACAGAGATCCGGAAGGCGGCCGTATCGGCATAGTGCGCGAGCAACAGATCGTCGACCGCCGAACTCAATGTGTAGCGATAACGCTCGCGGTGCAGGCAGTCGTAGACCTTTTCGGCCGCCTTGATCATAGACCCTCTGCCAGCTCAGAGCGAGGCGCTCGCGCCCTCCAGCCGATGTCCACCCGACGCCGTTTCGGCAAGCACGACCCGGACCTCCGTATAAGGGTCGCCCATTGCTTGACAAGCCGTCATCTCCCCGTGGAACGCCCGCTTGCCCTTGAACAGCCGATCGTAATACTCCGGCGTCAGGTCCGGTTTCGTGCGGATGTCTCCGAGGTAAATCAGGTTCATCAGCCCCGCCGCGCCGCCCGTCGCGAGATAAGAAATCCCGTGATCGGCGGTCCCATACATGCGACGGTAGCCGACCAATTCGTAATCGTTGTAGACGCGGAAGGTAGCCCCCTGCGGCGTGAGGTCGAGCACCCTCCAGGTGCCCCATCCGCAGGCGTTGGCAAAGGCGATAATGCCGTGGAGCCAGTCCTCCCGGGTCTCGATCATCGGCAAGACAAGCGCGTCCCACTCCGGAGAGATCATAACTCCGCCCATCGTGTGGAAAGCGCAGACGTGGCCGGCCTCGACCAACAGGCTGGCGGCGGCTGCGACACCCTCGCGACCGCCGAGGGCGACCATCTCCCGCTCGAAGGCGAAGCTGATGCGGTTGTAGTAATCGGCGTACATCCGGGTCACGTACACGCCGAATGCAGGAATGAGCCCCTCGCCATTGACCGGTAGCGGCATCGCCGCAACGGCGCGGGTGATCGCCTGACGGTCCACTGCGGTTACGGGCTCGGCGTCATCCCGCACCGAGTTCAAAACCGGGTTCTGCCTCGGGGCAAATATCGTGAAGTTCGCCGGACCGCGGCCCAGCACGAACGCGTCCTCGGTCGCTCCGGTGCTCAGACACGCCGTCTGCCGCGCCTGCACGTCGGCGACCGGGAGGTTGTAGATCGCGGCCAGGGCTCCGGCGAGGAAGCCGGTCGAGAAGAAGTCGACCGGGGCCCGCGAGCGGCCGAACTTCTCCCTCCACCCGATCGAGTAATGGGTCGAGCGGGTCCGCACCTCGCCGCCGCGATCGGTCAGTGCGCCCAGATCGATCAGACCGAGGCCGCAGGCGCGATAGAGGGCCTCCACGGTCGCCTTGCGCGCCGGAATGTCCGGGGTTCGCGACAGCAGGTCGGTCAGTTGCGCGAACACCACCTCGGCCGCCGCCCCGACCAGGATCGGTGCGCTGTCGATGTACTCGGCGTCCTGGATCGAACGCTGCAGGAAACAGTTGTAATGGTGGCAGTGGATCACCATCGGCTCGCCTCCGACCACCAGCCGGTTTGTCGCGAAGTCGTAGCCGAATTCGGCGAAGTCAAACATTCGACGCCTCCCTTGCCAGCAGGAAGTCCGGCACGGGCTTCCCGACCACCTCCCCCGCAGCGCGGACGATGGCCGCGGTCAGTTCCTCCGGAAGGGCCATGCGGGTTTCCATCTTTTCGATCGTAGCGGCGGTCAAGGTGATCCTATTCTTGATCAGCAGCAGCATCACCTTGATCAAGATGCGGTCGACGGCTTTGACCTCGCCGTTCTCTTTGGCCCAATCGAATATCCCCTTGACGTCGAACATGCTCCCGCTGCCCTTTATATTTTTCACCACTCGGCGGCCGATCGTACCGGGAGGATAACCCCCGCCGCACCCGGCACCAAGCGCTAAAAGCCCGGTGCGTTGCCGCAGCTCGCGAGATAGGCGCACTTTTTCCATCGGGATGGCCGCCCGCGCGGCAAAGCTTTCCAGCAATGCGATCACGCTTTCCGAGAAGGCGTGGACTTCCCGGCGGGCGGCGGTGATAAGGCCGAGCAAGTGCCGTCCTTGCGCAGCGGTACCATGAGAAAGGTCCGCAAATCTGTGCTGTCCCGAAGGGCGTGCGTGGTGATTGTCTGATCCGGCCCGCGTTCGAGCGCCCTCATATCCGGGACATGGACGAGGCGCTCGCCGCGGTCAGCGCCTGATGGTTGACGTTGGGGCGTTACGGTCGGCGCAGCACTGCCGCGACCTGTTCCGGGTAGCCACGCGTCGCCATCGCGCGGAAATGCGCGCCGTCATAGGTCACCTGGCCACCCAAATCGGCGCCGCGGAGGCTGTGTGCCTTCTCCAGGATCGCCTCGAACACCGGTCCCGGGTCGCCCGAAGAGCGGTTGATGGCGTCCAGCACCTCGGCGAAAGCCGCCTCCCGCGCCAGCGATTCGTCGCGCTCCGTGGTCCCTGCGTCGAGTTCCCGCTCGAGCGCGGCAATGGTCTCCCGAAGATCGGTCAGCGTGTCCTCGGCCATTGTCATTCGGTCGCCTCACCCATCTCCGCTATAACCCGCTGGCGCGGGCCACAGCGATCGGCGCTTCGCGGGATTCTGGGTCGGCTGCCGAGCAGCTCGGATGCGACGACCGAGGGTCACGAAACGTACTACGCGTAAGAATAACTCTGCGCTGTTCGCCCTGCCAGCGTTAGTGCGCAAAACCGCGCGCAGCCGTTCGCGGTTATTGCGAAAGAAAGAATTTGCTTCATTGACATTACACTGTTCCGGCCCATATATCGTCTAAACCGGTGTGGGCCGGCTGATTCAGTGCCGGGGGCGAGCTGAGAACTGCAACCTGAAGACGAGCTTTGCTGCAGATTCGCGCTAGATTGCACAAGTAGCGATCGATGACTCAATTTGTGATTGTAATCCGGATAACCGGCAGACGTCGCCTCGACTCGGCTACGCCGGAACCGCGGCGGCTTCAGCGCCGCCACAGTCGGGACGCCGGCATAGCGCGCGGGTGTCGCTGTAGCGCAATGACGTTTCGACCTCGCCGCCGTCGAGTCTCCGCAAGCGGAATAGCTGTGTCTTCTGCTCTTCGCCGGCGAGGTGCATGACGCCGATGATCTCATGCGGGGCGTAGGGTTCGACGAACAGGCCGCGCGCCGCATCGAACGCCGGCGCGGCGTCGCCGGGCATCCAGTTGCAATAGGCCGGCAAGAAGTTGACCGGCAGGTGCTCGGCGAAGATCACGTAATTGAGTGCAGTTTGCTCGATGTAGAAGAATTGGGTGCGCTGCGCGACCTGCCCGATAATTCGCGCCCAGGCATCCCAGTGCGGCGCGTCGTGATGGAGGGCAAAAACCCCGCAGTTCACGATCGGGTTGCGGCCGAGCCGGTCTGCTATCCGCCAGCCGAAAGCCTCGCGATAGCATTTCCAGCCGAGGGTCCAGCCCAAAATCTTGGGCCGCTTGTAGTGGCGCTTATAGGCGCGATCGATTTCCGGAGTGATCGCGAGCTTGTCGCGCCCCGCCGCCGCGACGTAAAGCTCGATGACGCGCCAGTCCTGCAGCCACGCATCCGCGTCGATCCACATATAGGTTTCGTAACCCGGGAAATGGCGCCGCAGAAAAGGTCTGGCGAGCTGGGCCTTGCGGGCCTCTGGGGTGCGCTCGCGGTCCGGAAAGTCGAGGTCCCAATCGGGGCGAACCAGATGGGTGACCCGTTCGGCCAACCATGCCCGTTGCTCCGGCGCGAGCCCGAAATCGAGGATCCCGATCGCCACATCCCGGCGCTGCGCCAGGATCGAGAGCACGGTGTCGCGGAGGAGGGAAAAGTACCCGGCATCCGCCCCACTGCTGATCAGAAGTCCGCCAGGCGACATCGCGCCTCGTCAAGGCTCCCGACGATCGCTGCCGGACCCGGCGACGACGCGGGCTGCGGCGCGCGTGAAGATCGCGTTGACCACACCCCCCTGATTTCGCCCGCCCCGCAGAGTGAGCCGCAGCCCGGCCGTTGCAAGAGCCTCCGCCAGCCGGTCGTTGCGCGGCGTGTCCGCCGCTTCGAGCTCGATCAACACGGATCTGAGATCCGGATCGCGCAATGTCTCGGACGCACCGGCCAGGATCCTCTCCTCGGTGCTGTCGACGTCGATCTTCAGGTAATTCGGCGACGGAACCCTAAAGAGGCGGCGAAAGCCGTCGATCGAGAAGCCGACCATGCCCTGGCGGAACGCGACCGCGATCTCGTTGCCGAAACAATCATCGGTACTTTCGAAGGCGTTGAACACGCTGCCGGCATTCGTCCCGGATAGGTGCAGCCGGCCGAGCTGCGTGCGTTCGCCGATCGCGACACAGTAAGCCTGCACCCGGTCGCCGAGCCCATTCGCCTCGATATTGCCGCAGAGGGCGCCGTAGCTGGCGGCAGCCGGCTCGAAGGCGCGAACCTCGATACCGGCCCGCAAGCCCGCATAAATCGAGAACACCCCGATATTGGCGCCGATATCCCAAAACCGGCAGGGCGTCTCGAATGAATCGATCCAGGCGAGCGTTTCAGGCTCGCGCGTCTCGAACTCCCGCGGATATTGCAGCGCCTGCGGATGGCTCGTCACGAAGATCAGCGGGCCGTGCCGGGTCTCGACGCGCTGGTGAGAGAGCAGGCCCTCGATCACACGCAACCGCGTGTCGATGCGCCGCCAGGGCTTTTCCACCGCGCTCAGCCCGATGACCAGGCGCGTCAGGGCTCTACCAAAACGCTTGCCCACCGCGTCGCCGGTTCACGGGACGAGACGATAACCGCCGGGCTCGGTCACCAGGATCTCGGCTCGGGTCGGGTCGCGCTCGATCTTCTGACGCAGGCGGTATACATGGGTCTCCAGCGTGTGGGTGGTCACCCCGGCATTGTAACCCCACACCTCGTCGAGGAGCGTGTCGCGCCCGATCGCCCGGTCGCCGGCCCGGTAGAGGTATTTGAGGATCGCCGTTTCCTTTTCCGTCAGTCGCACCTTTCTGCGGCCGGTCTGATCGGTGAGCAGCTTGGCGCCGGGGCGAAAGGTGTAGGGGCCGATCACGAACACCGCATCGTCGCTGTGCTCGCTCTGACGCAGATGGGCGCGCAGGCGCGCCAAGAGGACGCTCAACCGAAACGGCTTTGTCACATAATCGTCGGCACCGGACTCGAGCCCAAGGATGGTGTCGGGTTCGCTATCCGCCCCGGTCAGCATCACGATCGGCACCCGCACCCCGGCGCTGCGCAACAGTCGGCACAATTCCCTCCCGTCCATGTCCGGCAGGCCGACATCGAGGACGATCGTGTCGAAACGTTCGCCCCCGACGATTTCCAGCGCCCGCGCCGCGGTGCCACACTCGACGCAGACGAACTCGTTGTGCAGCTCGAGCTGTTCCGCCAGAGACTGGCGCAACGCGGCATCATCGTCGACAATCAAAATCCTGCGACCAGCCCTCATGATAATTCTCGCCGAGAAGCGCTGCGGTCGCGTCGTTATCCGCGAAGCGGGTCCGGCTCATCCCCAAAGAGCAGACCAACCCTATACGATCCCTGCGCCGGCTTCCAGCGGGCGCCCTCATCACCGCGGCGGCTCGAGCCCCGCCAGGCGATCGAATGCTCTTTCCCACGTATCGGTCGCCTGCGGCCAATCCGGCAGACGGGCCCCCTCGGCGCACGAGCCCGCGGCGAGGCGTGCGGCGAGAGCAGGATCCGTGATCACCTGCCGCAAAGCCCACGCCAGAGCCGCCGGATCACCCGGCGGTACGAGAAGTCCGGCCTGAGGCGGCACCGTTTCGGGGATCGCGCCCGCCGTCGTCGCAATTACCGGCAAGCCATGGACCATCGCTTCCGCATAGACCATGCCGTAGCCCTCGTGGAAGGATGGCAAGACGAAGGCATCGGCCTCTCGATAGGCACGTGCCACACTTTGCGGCGCACACTCGCCAGCAAGGGTGATGCGCGGGCCGAGGTCGGTTTCCAGAATCTTACGCCCGACCGCCCGCACCGTTGCCGGGTCGCGCTCCAGCGATCCGATGCAAACAAGATTCCAGTCGAGATCACGGAGCCGGGTGAGCGCCTCGACAAGGAGCTCGTGGCCTTTGTGAGGCACCAGGTTCGCCACACAGAGCAGCGCACGAACCGAGCCGCGCCGCGATCGTGGAGGCCGCTCCGGCTTTGCCGTCCCCGGTGAAACGACAGCGATCCGCTCGGACGAGATGCCGTAGCCTTCGAGCGCGGCGGCGGTTTTGCGGCTCGGACAGAGGATGCCGCGAACCCGCGACAATATTCCGGCTTCGAGCAGGGCGGCTTGCTTCGCCGCGTCCGGCGAAAGGTCGGTCTCAAGCGCCAGGGGGCCATGGACAAAGGCGATCAGGCGCAGGCGGCGTGCCTGCGCCGCAACCACCCGTCCGAGAGTGGCGAGCGCGAGGCCGTCGATGACTGTCCTGCTTCCGTCAGGGAGTGCAGCGAACATTGCACAATTCGCCTTTGAATCTTGCGCCGACAGCTCGATGACTCGGACCGCCCGCCCGCGCGCCCGCAAGCCCTCGACGATGTGACGATCGAACAGATAACCGCCGGTAAGTTGATCGAGCCGGCCCGGAACGACAAAGACGATCTCGCTCATCCAAGCGGCGCGTCGTAGGCGGCCCAGGCGACCGGGTTCTCGCGCAGCACCACGCGGAGGCTGTGGATCGCCGTGGCGTCAGTCGGCCCGAGCGCCCCCTCGCGAACCCGCCGCGCCAAGCGGCGATGGATCTCGCCGGCGAGGAACTCGGTGGTCGTGTTTCGGCCGCGGAATTCCGCCAGCTCGTCGAGATTGTGGTAATCGAGCTCGCCGAGCACCGCCTTCAACAGGTCAAGAGCGCGGCCGATGTCGCATACGATACCGTCGGCATCGAGCGCCTCCCGGCGCAGCTCGGCCTCGACCACGAAGGTCGCGCCGTGCAGCTGCTGCGCCGGTCCGAAGACCGCACCAACGAGGCTGTGGGCGATCATGAAATGATGGCTCACGGTGATGCTGTACATAGCGCGCCCCTCCTTCAGCCGTAACGCACGGTATGGCAGAGAACGCCGGCCGGCGAAGCTGCCAGACGCGGCATCAACTCGGGCAGCGCGGCGAATTCGGTTTCGCCGGACAGCAGCAGGTCGAAGACCGGATCGCGCAACAGCGCGAGTGCGAGCATCAAACGCCGCCGGCGCGACCAGCGTGCCCGGCGGCCCGGCGGAACCTCGCCAACCTGGGACGAACGCAGGGTCAGCCGGCGCGAATGAAAGGCGCCGCCCAACGCGAGCGGTGCGATCCGCGACCCGTACCAGCTCATCTCGACCACCGTCGCCTCGAAGCCGGCGATGGCGAGCGCCGTCGCCAGCCCTTCAGGTACGCCGCTCGCATGGATCACGAGGTCGGCTTCGCCGCGCGCCTGTTGCGGTGCGGCGAAACGGCAGCCGAGCGCCGCCGCCAGTGCGGCACGGCGCGGATCGATGTCGATCAACTCGACTTCCGCACCCGGCAGCCGCGCGGCGAGTGCTGCGATGAGGGAGCCGACGACGCCGGCGCCAACGACCGCGATCCGGTCTCCCGGGCCCGGCATCCCGTCCCACAACCCGTTGACCGCCGTCTCCATGTTGGCGGCGAGCGTCGCGCGCTGGTCCGGGATATCGTCGGGAACGGCAACGACCGCATCCTGGGGAACGATGAACCGGTCCTGATGCGGATGCAGGCAGAAGACGCGGCTGCCACGGCGCTCGGCGGGGCCATCCTCGATGATCCCGGCCACCGCGTAGCCGTATTTGACCGGGGCCGGGAAGTCGCCCTCCTGGAACGGGCAGCGCATGCGCGACCATTCGCTCTGCGGCACCTCGCCGCGAAAGACGAGGGTTTCGGTGCCTCTGCTGACGGCGCTCGCGCGGGCCCGGATCAACAGTTCCCCCGGGGCCAAGGACCGCAATCGCTGCGCTCTGATCTCGCCGCGGCCTGGTGCCGCGACCCAAAAAGCTCGCGCCTCACCCATCAGGGGGAATAATCCCGATCGCGCAAGAGTCGCTTGTTGGCCGAGCCAGATACACCGAAGCCGTACCGATGTCGATCCGGATCACCCCGCTGCCGGCGCCTTCGCTCGTGCTGATGCGCGAGGCGCATGCGGTGTTCGCCCGCTCGTTCGGGTTCGCCGTCGCGGCGACGTTTCTGCTGGTCCTCGGCGGCGTGGTCCAGACCCTGCCTGGGATCGCCGGCCTGATGCTCTTTACCGGGCTGCTGATCGCCCTCGAGCGCCGTCTCGCCGTCAATCATCCCTTTCCCCGCCTCGGCGCGGCGAACCGGATCACCCTGGTTCGGGCGGGGGTCGCCTGCCTGATCGCCAGCCGAGCCCTCGATCCCGCGGCGCTCGACCCGGCGCAACGGTGGGTGCTCGTCGCCCTCGGCGGTGGCGCTCTGCTGCTCGACGGCACCGACGGCTGGGCGGCCCGCCGCCAGGGGCTGGCCTCCGCCTTTGGCGCGCGCTTCGACATGGAGATCGACGCGTTCGCGATAGCGGTCCTCGCCATAACGGCCGTCGAGGCGGCGGCCGTCCCCTGCTGGGCGCTGGCGATCGGCGCGATGCGCTATCTCTATCTCGGCGCGGGGCTCGTATTGCCCGTCTTGCGTCGCCCGCCGCCCGCAGCGGCGTTCGCCGATCGCCGCCGCAAGGTGATCGCCGTCGCCCAGAGCATGGCATTGATCGTCGCACTGGCGCCCGCGACGCCGCTGGCCTGGGCCGCGGCCACCTGCGCGGCGGCGCTGGGCCTGCTCGTCTACTCGTTTGCTGCCGACATCGTCGTGCAGCTCTTCGGCAGACCGCATAGGTGAGCCTCGAATAAGTTGCTGGCGTCGCTGCCGACGCGCCATAATGATGGACCGACGCAAGGAGAAGAGGATGCCCCGATCCACCATCTTTGCAGCGGCGCGCGGCGACGCCGCGGCTGCGCCGCCGAGCCTCGGTGAAGCCATCACCACGCTACGCCGGGGAGAGCCGGTCCTGATCCGCGACGACGAGATCAGCGTGCTGGCCGTTGCCGCCGAACTGGTAACCGAGGAAAACCTGCAGCGGCTGCGCGAGATGTCCCGGGCCCCGGCACGCGTCGTGCTGACGCGCCGGCGCGCTGTGGCGCTCGGCCTGGCGCCGCGCGAGGAATTGTCGGGCGCGATGACGATCTGGGTTTCTCCCGAGATGCCGGCCGCGGTGATCCGCAATCTGGCCGATCCGGCAGCATCGCTCGGCGCCGAGCCGCCCGGGTTCGGACCCGCTCCGGTCGCCGCCAAGGGCGGGGCGCTGGCCGCGGTCGCCCTGGCGAAGCTCGCGGCTTTGCTGCCGGCCGCACTCGTGCTGCGCATCGGGCAGGCCGAAGCGGCACTCTTCGCGCGGCGTAGCGACCTCGCCGCGATCGCGGCCGCGGCCGTGTTCCGCCGCCATGCGGCAGCCGCCGGGCTGGAGCGCGTCGCCGAGGCGCGCGTCCCGCTCGCCGAGGCCGAGAACGCCCGCCTGATCGCGTTTCGGCCGCGCGACGGCGGCACCGAGCATCTCGCGATCCTGATCGGCTCGCCCGATCCTGCCGCACCGGTCCTAGTGCGGCTGCATTCGGAATGCTTCACCGGCGACCTGCTCGCCAGCCTGCGCTGCGACTGCGGCGACCAGCTGCGCGGCGCGATCGCCGCGATCGCGCAGGCCGGCAACGGGGTGCTGCTCTACCTGGCGCAGGAGGGCCGCGGCATCGGGCTCGTCAACAAGCTCAGAGCCTATCAGCTGCAGGATTCCGGTTTCGACACGCTCGACGCCAACGAGCAATTGGGCTTCGACGCCGACGAGCGCGTCTACCTGCCGGCGGCGGAAATGCTGCGCCAGCTCGGTTTCGCCACGGTTCGCCTGTTGACCAACAACCCGGACAAGGTCGCCGCACTCGAGCGCTACGGCATCCGCGTCGCCGAGCGCGTGCCGCACGTCTTCCCGTCGAACGGCCACAGCGAGCGTTATCTGCGCACCAAGGCGACCCGCAGCGGCCACTTACTCTGAGGTACCGGCCCGACTGCTCCGTCACACCGCGGCACTGGAAGAACAGCGGGGCCAGCCCGGTCGATACGCACCGCACTCGGCGGCCGCCGGCGACACCAAATAGGTGAGCCGGCGATCGACCGTTGCTTCATCTGCAGCAAGTCTGATGCTCGCCGTTGGCCTTTTCGGCTTGGCGCCAAGCCAAACGCCAGTGGCCCGCGCGGAGGTCGCTTTACCGGCATCAATCGGCGCCGAAGCTCAGGACGCGCTGGCGCGGATGGGAAAGACGCTTTCAGGAAGGCAGTTTTCATACCAGGCCCGAACCTTGCGATCCTATGTCAGGCCGAACGGCGAGCTCCTGCACATCGAGCACACCGCCAAGACGATTTAACGCCGCCCCGATCATCTGTTGCTCAACATCTCGGGTGACGACGGGTCGATCCAGGTCCTCTACGACGGAAAAAATCTCGTCCTGTACGCGGTCGAGGCAAAACAATATGTCAGCCTTCCAATCAAGGGAGACCCGGCCGCGAGTTGATAGGCGCGGCCATGGCCTGGCGCCAGGCGGAGGCCTTGCAGGACGCGGGCATTCGCCGCACCCGCCCCCTGGCGCGCCGATGCATTGGATCATCCCGCATGCCTTGGCGATCGCGCCGTCCAGGATCGGCTTCGACA
>CAWCKT010000055.1:0-89495 GCA_963796155.1 uncultured Alphaproteobacteria bacterium
CGTCCACGAGCTGCTGAAGGCCGATCGGGTCGATCTCGATTATCTGGGGCGCTACACCAACGCAGGGTGGCTGGTGATCCAGGCCCCGGGTATGGCTGATGACGGACTCTTCGCCCGCAACGAGGCAGGCGAGCCGCTCGTTTTGGAGCCGTCGGGATCGCTCGCGAGCGGCATGATCGCGGGGATTTCGGCCCGTCTTGCGGGTGAGGCGGTGCTGCCTGACGGCCGGCGGGCCGTCCCCGTCTTTCAGCTTCTCGCTGAGCGCTATCTCGACCCCTCTTACGCGCCTGAGGCCGTTGCCGAGACTTGCGGCATTCCGGCCACGACCATCCGGCGGCTCGCCTCTGAGATGGCCCGTGTTGCCTTCGAGCAGGAGATCGAGCTTGCTGTGCCGTGGACCGACTGGGCCGGACGGCGCCATGAATCGATGCGCGGTCGTCCGGTCTCCTTACACGCGATGCGCGGGATTTCTGCCCATTCGAACGGCTTCCAGACCTGCCGCGCGCTGCATCTGCTGCAGCTGCTCCTCGGTACGATCGATGTGCCGGGAGGGTGGCGCTACAAGTCGCCCCATCCAAAGCCATGCCCGCCGGGACCGAAGCCCACCGGCAAGCCCGAGCAGATCGTCCCGGGAAAACCGCTGGCCGGGGTGCCGCTCGGCTACCCGCTCTCACCCGAGGATCTGATCATCGACACCGAAGGAAGACCCGCCCGCATCGACAAGGCCTTCTCTTGGGACGCCCCAATCGCCGCGCACGGCATGATGCAGATGGTCATTGCCAATGCCTGGAAGGGCGACCCGTACCCGATCGACACCCTCTTCATGTACATGGCCAACATGGCGTGGAACTCGGCGATGAACACCGCTGAGACGATGCGGATGCTGACCGACAAGGACCCCGCGACCGGCGGCTACCGCATCCCGCGGATCATCTATTCGGACGCCTATTACTCCGAGACGGTTGCCTATGCCGATTTCGTGCTGCCCGACACTACTTACCTCGAGCGCTGGGATTGCATTTCGCTGCTCGACCGTCCGATCGGCTCATCCGAAGGTCCTGCCGATGCGATCCGTCAGCCGATCGTCGCGCCGGATCGCGATGTCCGCCCGTTCCAGGACGTGATAATCGAGATCGGCGTGCGGCTAGGGTTACCGGGTTTTGTCACGCCGGAGGGCGCGCCGCGCTACCCCGGCGGTTACCCCGACTACATCGTCAATCACGAACGCCGGCCCGGTGTCGGTCCGCTCGGCGGCTGGCGCGGTGCCGAGGGCGATCAGGCGGGGCGAGGCGCGCCCAACCCCCGTCAGCTCGAGCGCTATATCGCGAACGGCTGTTTCTGGAAACACGAGCTGCCAAAGGACCAGCAATACTTCAAGCACGCCAACAAGGCCTATCTCGAAACCGCCATGGCTATGGGACTGATCGATGCGGCCGAACCCATCGTGCTGCAGCTCTATGTCGAGCCTCTGCAACGCTTTCGCCTCGCCGCCCGCGGTCACGGCAAGATAGTGGCACCCGAGATACATCGCGAGCGAATCGCGACATATTTCGACCCGCTGCCGTTCTGGTACATGCCGTTAGAGGAAGCGCGCGCCGACGGCGCGAGCTTCCCGCTGCATGCGCTGACCCAGCGGCCGATGCAGATGTACCATTCCTGGCATTCGCAGAACGCCTGGCTGCGGCAGATCCTCGGCGACAATCGATTGTTCGTGAACCGGGCGAGCGGGCGGGCCCTCGGTCTCGCGGAGGACGACTGGGTTTGGCTGTCGAGCCATAACGGGCGAATTCGCGTCCCGACCAAGCTGATGGACGGGGTCAACCAGGATACGGTGTGGACCTGGAACGCGATAGGAAAGCGCGCGGGCGCATGGGACCTTGATCCGGCCTCGCCGGAGTTCCGCAAGGGATTCCTGCTCAACCATTTGATCTCGGAGCTTCTCCCGCCGGATGGCGGCTACGACTATGCCAACGCCGACCCAATCACCGGCCAGGCTGCCTGGTACGATCTGCGCGTGCGGATCGAGCGGGCAGCGCCCGGCGAGGCCCATACGACGGTCCCCTCTTTCCCGCTACTCGAACGCCCCGGGTCGCTCGGCGGCCCACCCGGAATATTGCGATACGGGGCGGGAACCGGACCCAAGGGATAATCTCGATGCCATCCGAGCCCGAACCGCGACCGGGCGCCGGCCGCTACGACGGGTAGACCGCCCGCCCTCCCGCTGACTATGCATCCGGCGCTGTCGATCGTCTTCTTCACTACATCGTCGGGTGCTGGTTTCGCGCTCTTGGCGCTGCTCGGGCTTGGCGCGCCGCTGGGTTTGGTGCCGGAGGGGGCAGGTTTCGGCGGTGTCGCGCTGGCGGTGGCGCTGGCGCTCGCACTCGGTGGACTGGCATCATCGTCCTTTCATCTTGGGCGGCCCGAGCGAGCCTGGCGCGCATTCTCGCAATGGCGGTCGTCCTGGCTGTCGCGTGAGGGCGTTCTCGCGGTGCTGACCTTTCTGCCAACGGCGGTCTTCGGCATCGGCTGGGTTTTCTTTGGTGCGACCCGAGGGCTGATCGGCCTATGCGGGATACTCACTGCGGGGCTTGCGGCCGCGACGATCTATTGCACCGGCATGATCTACGCGTCGCTGAAACCGATCCATCAATGGCACAATCGATGGGTCGTACCGAACTATTTGGCGCTGGGGTTGATGAGCGGATGCCTGGTTCTCGACTTTCTCACCCGGTTGTGGTCGGCGCGCTCGGGCGGTATCGCGCTGCTGACCTTGGTCGTTGTGCTTGCCGCCTGGTGGATGAAGGAACGCTACTGGCGGGTGATCGATACCACATCGGGGCGGAGTACTGCCGCGAGTGCGACCTCGCTCGGCAGCCGCGGTAGAGTGCGCCTGCTCGAGGCGCCGCACACCGAGGAGAATTACCTGCTGAAGGAGATGGGGTTCCGCATCGCGCGCAAACACCGGGCACAGTTGCGCCGCGTCGCGCGCCTTGCGGCTTTTGTGGTCCCCGCGGTCGCCAGCTTCTGCGGCCTGTGGCTCGGGGGAGTGATCGGTGGGATCGCGGCCGGGCTCGGCCTAGCGAGTGCAGCACTCGGCCTGGCCGTCGAACGCTGGCTCTTCTTCGCCGAAGCAAAACACACCGTGATATTGTATTATGGGGCCGATGCGGTTTGATGGAGCCGAGGCGCCAGCGAGCCGGATTTTGGTTGACGTGGGGTGGGAGGAGGGCTTATAAGCGCGGCCCCTCTGCTTCGGGAAGGTTGCGGGGGGAGTGCTGATTGAGAGGGTGGAGAAGGTGGGAAGGGATGCGCGGGCGGCGGCGCGGGTCGCCGGATGCTTGCGCGTCTATGCGAGCGTTTTGGAGGCCCTTGGACGGGTCGAGCGCGCTTTTGGGCGAGCTTTGGCCCGGGATGAACTTGAGAGTTTGATCCTGGCTCAGAACGAACGCTGGCGGCATGCCTAACACATGCAAGTCGAACGCTCCCCGGATTTCGGTCCGGGGGGAGTGGCGCACGGGTGAGTAGCGCGTGGGAACCTGCCCCTTTGTGGGGGATAACCGAGGGAAACTTCGGCTAATACCGCATGCGCCCCCGGGGTTGACCCGGGGGAAAGATTTATCGCAGAGGGAGGGGCCCGCGTCGGATTAGCTAGTTGGTGGGGTAACGGCCTACCAAGGCTCCGATCCGTAGCTGGTCTGAGAGGATGATCAGCCACACTGGGACTGAGACACGGCCCAGACTCCTACGGGAGGCAGCAGTGGGGAATATTGGACAATGGGCGCAAGCCTGATCCAGCAATGCCGCGTGAGTGATGAAGGCCTTCGGGTTGTAAAGCTCTTTCGCCCGCGACGATGATGACGGTAGCGGGAGAAGAAGCCCCGGCTAACTTCGTGCCAGCAGCCGCGGTAATACGAAGGGGGCGAGCGTTGTTCGGATTTACTGGGCGTAAAGGGCGCGTAGGCGGCGGACCAAGTCGAGTGTGAAAGCCCCGGGCTCAACCTGGGAGGTGCGCTCGAGACGGGCCCGCTGGAGTTCGGGAGAGGAGCGTGGAATTCCCAGTGTAGAGGTGAAATTCGTAGATATTGGGAAGAACACCGGTGGCGAAGGCGGCGCTCTGGACCGAGACTGACGCTGAGGCGCGAAAGCGTGGGGAGCAAACAGGATTAGATACCCTGGTAGTCCACGCGGTAAACGATGTGTGCTAGACGTTGGGGAGCCTAGCTCTTCGGTGTCGCAGCTAACGCTTTAAGCACACCGCCTGGGGAGTACGGCCGCAAGGTTAAAACTCAAAGGAATTGACGGGGGCCCGCACAAGCGGTGGAGCATGTGGTTTAATTCGACGCAACGCGCAGAACCTTACCAGCTCTTGACATGCCCGGTTGGGGGCCGAGAGATCGGCCTCGTCGGTTCGGCCGGCCGGGACACAGGTGCTGCATGGCTGTCGTCAGCTCGTGTCGTGAGATGTTGGGTTAAGTCCCGCAACGAGCGCAACCCCCATCTGCAGTTGCCAGCGGGCGAGCCGGGCACTCTGCGGAAACTGCCGGTGACAAGCCGGAGGAAGGCGGGGATGACGTCAAGTCCTCATGGCCCTTATGGGCTGGGCTACACACGTGCTACAATGGCGGTGACAGAGGGCGGCAGAGGGGCGACCCCGCGCCAATCTCGAAAAGCCGTCTCAGTTCGGATTGCTCTCTGCAACTCGAGAGCATGAAGTCGGAATCGCTAGTAATCGCGGATCAGCATGCCGCGGTGAATACGTTCCCGGGCCTTGTACACACCGCCCGTCACACCATGGGAGTTGGCTTGACCCGAAGGCGGCGCGCCAACCGGGCAACCGGAGGCAGCCGACCACGGTCAGGTCAGCGACTGGGGTGAAGTCGTAACAAGGTAGCCGTAGGGGAACCTGCGGCTGGATCACCTCCTTTCTGGATGTCCAGAGGACAGCGATCAGAGGACAGAGATCAGAAATGATGTCTGGCCGATCCTTCCTCCGGGTTTCCACAAACGCCAGAGCTTGGCCGATCTGATCTCTGTGTTCCGATCTGTGATCTCTGGCAAGCGCCGCCGTCTGCGCATCCCTTCTGCCGAGCCTCGGCCGGCGGGCCCGCCCTGGGGGTCGATCCCAGGGGTCGAACCTCGGGGTCGAACCTGGGGGGCTAGTAGCTCAGCTGGTTAGAGCGCGCGCTTGATAAGCGTGAGGTCGGAGGTTCAAATCCTCCCTGGCCCACTCCTGAAAACAGGAAACAGAGATCAGAAATTCTGTTTTCTGTGTTCTGGTCTCTGTTTTCTGGCTGGGGGTGTAGCTCAGCTGGGAGAGCGCCTGCTTTGCAAGCAGGAGGTCATCGGTTCGAATCCGTTCACCTCCACCACCGGCAAAGCCAGCTCGGCGAAGCCAAGGATCCCGTTGCGGGCGACCGCGACGGGGGGTTGATTGACGGGTGAAGAGAGAGTTGTTGTGACCGAGGCGGACACCGCCCGGCCGGCGCTGCGTGGCGCCCTCTTGAGGAGGCGATGCCTCGCCTCTGGGAGGGTGCCGGCGAGGCTCGCCGGCGGTGTCCGAGAGAAGTGTCTTCATGCGAGGCCGCCGCTATGGGTCCCCGCCTGTGCGGGGACGCCGTCCCCGCTGACGCGGGAACGGGGTTTGGCCCTGTGCGCGGCGGTTTTGTGCGGTCTCTGCGGCGACGCGGAGACCGGTGATCAAGCGCGAGGTAAGGGCATCTGGTGGATGCCTTGGCACTGAGAGGCGATGAAGGACGCGGCACGCTGCGAAAAGCCCGGGGGAGATGCGAGCGATCGGTGATCCCGGGATCTCCGAATGGGGCAACCCCTCCCGCAAGGGAGATCACGGTCTGAATTCATAGGGCCGTGAGGCAAACCCGGCGAACTGAAACATCTCAGTAGCCGGAGGAACAGACATCAACACAATCCTGCTTTTGGCAGGATTGGCGGCGGCGGCGAGCGCCGGCGCTGCGAGATTCCGTCAGTAGTGGCGAGCGAACGCGGATCAGGCCAGTGGCTCTTGTCTTGGGTACCGGAAGCGCCTGGAACGGCGGGCCGCAGCGGGTGACAGCCCCGTACGGGAAACCGGGACAAGGGTCCGCGAGTAGGGCGGGACACGAGCCATCCTGTCTGAAGATGGGGGGACCACCCTCCAAGCCTAAATACTCCTCAGTGACCGATAGTGCACCAGTACCGTGAGGGAAAGGTGAAAAGCACCCCGACGAGGGGAGTGAAAGAGTTCCTGAAACCGGATGCCTACAAGCAGTCGGAGGTCGGGTGGTCCTCGGATCACCGGGCTGACGGCGTACCTTTTGTATAATGGGTCAGCGAGTTGGTCTTGGCAGCAAGCTTAAGCCGTTAGGCGCAGGCGCAGCGAAAGCGAGTCCGAATGGGGCGTCCCAGTTGCCGGGATCAGACCCGAAACCGGGTGATCTAGCCATGGGCAGGTTGAAGGTGCGGTGACACGCACTGGAGGACCGAACCCACTACTGTTGCAAAAGTAGGGGATGACTTGTGGCTAGGGGTGAAAGGCCAATCAAACCCGGAAATAGCTGGTTCTCCGCGAAATCTATTGAGGTAGAGCGTCGCGTGCTCGCCGCCGGGGGTAGAGCACTGGATGGGCTAGGGGGGCGCGAGCCTTACCAAACCCAACCAAACTCCGAATACCGGCGAGCGGAGCGCGGCAGTCAGACGGCGGGTGCTAAGGTCCGTCGTCGAGAGGGGAACAGCCCAGACCGCCAGCTAAGGTCCCCCAGTCGCGGCTAAGTGGGGAAGGATGTGGGAAGGCCAAGACAACCAGGAGGTTGGCTTAGAAGCAGCCATCCTTTAAAGAAAGCGTAATAGCTCACTGGTCTATCAGCCGTCCGGCGCCGAAAATGTAACGGGGCTCAAGCCGCGCACCGAAGCTGCGGATTTCGGAGGACAGAAGACAGACGACAGAGGACAGATGGAAGAACGCAAGCGGGTCGTGTCGTTCGAAGATCTCGAGGTCTTCCAGCGCGCTTACCGCGTGTCACTTGAGATCCATCGTGCAAGCCTGAGGTTCCCGGCGGTGGAGCAGCGTGCTCTGGCCGATCAGATCCGGCGGGCTTCGAAGTCCATCTGCGCCAATATCGCCGAAGGCTACGGTCGTCAGAAGCGGTCGAAGCCGGAATTCCGCCGGTTTCTGCAGATGGCGATCGGGTCGAGCGACGAGATGCGGGTATGGCTGCGCTATGCCCTCGACCTCGACTATATCGATGAGCCGATGTGGCGACAGTGGCGCGAGCAATACCAGACGATCACACGCATGTTGCAGAGCTTGGCCGACAAGCTTTGAACAATCCGTCGTCTGTCGTCCGTCTTCTGTCCTCCGGAGTGGTAGCGGAGCGTTCCGTAGGCCGGCGAAGCAATCGCGCGAGCGGTTGTGGAGGTATCGGAAGCGCGAATGCTGACATGAGTAGCGGTAATGAGGGTGAGAGACCCTCACGCCGAAAGTCCAAGGGTTCCTGCGCAAGGTTAATCCGCGCAGGGTTAGCCGGGCCCCTAAGGCGAGGGCGAAGGCCGTAGCCGATGGGAAGGGGGTCAACATTCCCCCGCCTGCCGGAGCGTGACGAAGGCCGAAAGTCGTCTCTTCTTATTGGATTGGAGGGGCGGCGCGGGTCTTCCGGGAAACAGCGCCGGCACATAGACCGTACCCCAAACCGACACAGGTGGACGGGTAGAGCATACCCAGGCGCTTGAGAGAACGGTGTTGAAGGAACTCGGCAAAATGCCCCCGTAACTTCGGGAGAAGGGGGCCCTGCGGTTGCGCAAGCAGCCGTGGGGGGCACAGAGTTGGGGGTGGCGACTGTTTACTAAAAACACAGGGCTCTGCGAAGTCGCAAGACGACGTATAGGGTCTGACGCCTGCCCGGTGCCGGAAGGTTAAGAGGAGGGGTGCAAGCTCCCAATCGAAGCCCCGGTAAACGGCGGCCGTAACTATAACGGTCCTAAGGTAGCGAAATTCCTTGTCGGGTAAGTTCCGACCTGCACGAATGGCGTAACGACTTCCCCGCTGTCTCCAACACCGGCTCAGCGAAATTGAATTCTCCGTGAAGATGCGGAGTTCCCGCGGTCAGACGGAAAGACCCCGTGCACCTTTACTACAGCTTTGCAGTGGTGTTAGGGAGCATATGTGTAGGATAGGCGGGAGCCGATGAACCCCCGGCGCCAGTTGGGGGGAGGCAGCCTTGAAATACCGCCCTTATGTTCGCTGGCATCTAACCGCGGCCCGTGAAGCCGGGCCCGGGACCCTGCATGGCGGGTAGTTTGACTGGGGCGGTCGCCTCCCAAAAGGTAACGGAGGCGCGCGATGGTGGGCTCAGGCTGGTCGGAAATCAGCTGCGGAGTGCAATGGCACAAGCCCGCCTGACTGCGAGAGCGACGGCTCGAGCAGAGACGAAAGTCGGCCATAGTGATCCGGTGGTCCCGCGTGGAAGGGCCATCGCTCAACGGATAAAAGGTACGCCGGGGATAACAGGCTGATGACGCCCAAGAGTCCATATCGACGGCGTCGTTTGGCACCTCGATGTCGGCTCATCGCATCCTGGGGCTGGAGCAGGTCCCAAGGGTATGGCTGTTCGCCATTTAAAGCGGTACGTGAGCTGGGTTTAGAACGTCGTGAGACAGTTCGGTCCCTATCTGCCGTGGGTGTATGAGACTTGCGAGGCGCTCTCCCCAGTACGAGAGGACCGGGAGGGACGCACCTCTGGTGGACCGGTTGTGGCGCCAGCCGCACCGCCGGGTAGCTAAGTGCGGACGGGATAACCGCTGAACGCATCTAAGCGGGAAACCCTCCTCAAAACCAGGTCTCGCCGAGAGCCGTGGCAGACCACCACGTCGATAGGCCGGAGGTGGAAGCGGGGTAACCCGTGCAGCCAACCGGTACTAATCGCTCGATCGGCTTGATCCCGGCGCCGCCCCGGTGGCGCCGCAGCGGTGGAACGCGGTTCCACCGCAACGGTGGAACATTGTTCCACCGGAAACCGCCCGCGTGCAGCGCCAAACCCCCTCCCGGCCAGAGCTTGCCCCTGGCGAAAGCAGGGGGGCCGGCCGCCGCGGCCTCGCCAGACACTTCCCTCACCTCACACCTCACCCCAAGGGAGCTTTGCCGGCCTGGTGGCCATAGCGAGGGGCCAAACACCCGATCCCATCCCGAACTCGGCCGTGAAAACCCTCTGCGCCCATGGTACTGCCGCTCAAGCGGCGGAAAAGTCGGTCGCCGCCAGGCCCGCCAAACCCCCAACTCTCTCTCCCCCGTCCTCACCCGCTCGCAACGGGCGGGGATTCAGGTCGACTATCGCGGGGTGGAGCAGCCCGGTAGCTCGTCAGGCTCATAACCTGAAGGTCGTAGGTTCAAATCCTACCCCCGCAACCACTACGTCGCGACGGCCTTACTATTCACGGTTCTTTGCGGCAGCGGTCGAGCGTTGCCGCGAACCCGTTCCAAAGCAGACCCTCCGGCAGCAGCCACGGCTTCTTGACCAAGGTCAGTGTCAATTCGGCCTTCGCGGCGTCGTGCACGAATTCGATCACGCACTCGCCGAGCGGTGTTTGGCTGATGGCGGTGCTGATCGGGCCTTCTGGGGGATCGTAGACGATGCCGTACTCAGCACGCCCGAATTCCTTCATGCGGGTCAAGATCGACGGTGTCACGCCCGAGAAGGTGCGGGTACTGGGCATCACCGTGGCTCCGATGTTGAGCGCGTCACGCGGTCAGCGGCGCGGTAACGCCGCTCCAGATCGTCGAGAAAGCGGCCGACTTGCCGCATCGCGGAATGGCCGGCCCAGCGCGAAAGCAGCTTCGCTCCGCCGGGCGCGAGGACGACAGCGCCGGCGAGCAGGAACGGAGTCCCGAGCACACCCGGCACGACGAGGCCGACAACACCGGCGGTTATCAGCAGCCAGCCGGCGTCTTTCGGCAACCGCTCGACGCGGACCCGCGTAAGCTCCTGGGACGCAGATTCGTCCTGCGCTGGCTCGGGCACCGGCGCGGCACTGCCCGAGGACGCTCTCTTCATCGGCCTGTTCTTCTCTCAGCGCGCTCGGTGCGGGGCACGAACGACCCCCCGGCGCCCGCCCTCTCATCGGCGTACCAAGCGCTGTCGAGCCGTGTCTCCGCGGATCTGCGAAGCGCTTGCTTCGCGCCATTGTAGGCCAGGCTCGTGCCAAAATTGGAAAGCAATACCGCCGCCATCGGGGTGAACCCAAACGCAAATGCGCCGGCCACGCACAACAAATTCGGCACCATTACCGCGTATCGGGCGCGGTCCTTTCGTCGTCCGCTGTCGCGGGCCAATACGTAGAGCGCCGGCAGCGGGGCGATTGAGGGGGCCATCAGCACAATATCCGAGGGTCCCCACTCCGCTCCGACGCGAGCCGCTGCGTCGGCTCCGCCGAGGCTGATCGACAAATGCACCTCGCGTACCACCGCAGCATGCGCTGGCTCCTCCCCGACATAGGCTGCAGCAAGCCCTTGTCGCCGCAGCTCGCGCAAGACCCGTACTTTGTCGTCGTCGCCCATGCCCTCGCCGTACCGGTCGACGCCGAGCGCCTTTGCGAGGGCCGGGGCCGCGCGCTGCGAGACCAGAAACACGCGCAGACCGTCTCGCTGCAGCCAACGCACTGCATGGGCGGCCTCGAGATAGCCGTTACGGACGAAGCGCGCCTCGGCGACCTCCAACCCATCCACTTCGACAATCAGCGGCGGCGGGGTTCTTCCAGCAACGACGGGGCGTCCGTGCAGCCGGACGAGGTGATCGCCGAGACCGATCACCACGCCGTTGTCATCAATCTCGCGTAGTGCTGCCCGTCGGATGACGAGCCCGCGGTCGCGACAGGCGCGGGCGACCGCAGGCCCGCGCTCGTCGCCGAGCCAAATTCCGGCGGCAGCCATCGCCGGCAGCAACCGGCTCTCGTCGAGGCGCTTCGTGCGGACCTCTACGACCTCACAGCCGGACTGATGCAACGCCGCGTGCTCATCGAGAACAACCCAGGATGTCTTGGCGAGCCGCTCGAAAGCACCATCAGTGCGAATAACGGCGCCATTGCGGATTGCCGACCTGACGTCGCGCACTCTTTCGAGCGGCATCGCCAGGCCAACCCCTGTCGCATAGTCGGGGCTGAGGATGGTGCCGGCGGTCGTCAGATCGCCGACCATAAGACCGGCACCTGCGGTCAACAATGTCGGCACCACCGCCCGGCCCGCGAAATCCTCGGCGTCCGAGTTGAGTGCCTCCGAGCGCCGTTGCGGCACTGTGGTCTCGATCAGTGTTTGCGCAATCCGCGCCGCTCTCGTGTCGTCACCGCTGCGGAGCGCCTCAATATCGAGGGTGCCCGCGAGCAGTCTGCTGCCGGCGAATACCTGGTCGCCCGCAATCCGGCGCACCGGCCCCGGCAATCCCCCAAAAAAGCGTTCATCCAACAGCGCCGCGCCACTGAGTACCCGACCGTCTACTGGGACTTGCTCGCCGGCGACGGCGCGAACCTGCTGCCCAGCGGCGACTTCCGCCCTGGAGACGGCGCGCACGAGGCGGTCGGCACTCGGCATGTGCGCTTGTCGGGGCAGGGTTGCGATCTCGTCCACCAAGCCCTGGGTCTCGATCTCGACATCTTGTCGGTAGCGGTATCCCCAGTAGCGGAGAAACCAGGACATCAGGGCCGCGGACAGAAACCGACCGCTGGCAAGCGTCACCCCGGCGGCACTCGCATGGAGCAGCGGCAGCCCAATCTTGCCCTGTCGCAGCTGATCAACTGCGGCAGCAAAAGTCCCGAGATTGGAGAGGACGAGCATGCCGGCAGCCACTGGTATCACTGGCGGTAATAGCAAATCGCTCACTGCCGCGGTAGCCAGCCAGAGACCGGCAAACGCAAATCCCACTTGCTTCGTTGCCGACGTCGAAGGGTTGCTCGGCCGGTTGAGGATTCGTGCCTCGGCAATTCGGATCACCTGCAGTGCGGCAACTAAACTTGGGTCGAAGCGCACGCGCAGCTCTTCGCCTGCGCTGACTTGAGTCACCCCGGCTACGGCACGCAACGCGCTTTCGACCCGTCGCACGATCACCTGACTGCCTTCCAGTGTCGGATGGCGGGCCCTCAGCTGCCCGTTCTGAATGTCCAGTTTGGCGAAAATCGAGATGACGCTGGAATGGCGGTAAAGGATGACCGGCTCACCATCGGTCCAGTACGGCAACGCGGTCTCGCACAGGCCTGCTAAGGGAGCCGCGAGAGCACCGGCAAGACGGGTCAGCAAGATACCCGGATCGCCCTTCGCCAATTGATAGTTGACAGTCGCGGTCGCTCGAGCGGGATCCAGCGCCAGTGAGCGCACCTCATCGAATTGCAGGACGCGGCGCGCGAAGCGGCGTGCCAGCCGTTTGCCGCCCGGCCCAAAGACCCGGTCGTCAGTGATCTCGAAGGTGCCCGGGCCGACCTTCGCGGAGGGACGCGCCGCCCTCGCGGTCAAGCAAGCGTTGTTCCTGCGTAAGGTTGAAGTTCACCACTTTCGACCATGCGGACGAGCCCGGCGGTGATCTCCGCATCCTCGCCGTCGAGCACATCCCAGAGATCGTGCAGGCTGCGCCGGCGCCGCTCAATCTCGTAGACGATATACCCCACAGCAAGCGCGCCAACGAAGATGGAGACGAAATCTGAGAACCTTTCCGGCATGTTTCCTGTCCTCTGTTTCCCTTGGTCAGCCAGCGATCACGCGCGGCTCGTGATGCAGGATTATCTCGATCGCGCCGAAGAACCCCTCGCGAAGAAGCTGGGCGCGTATAACCGCCTCCAGATCCGCAGATTGGCGGTTTGCGCTCAGAAAGCGAGAAAATGCCTGCAGAGCCAATAGCGCCTGCTCTTCCGTCCGCAGAAGCCCGAGGTGCAGCCGGAAGCCGTGGAAACCGCCCGTTCCACCTGTGCCCAAGGCATCGAGGTCATGCACGGCTATGATCGGATCCTTTCCCACCAGCAGCGCGCGATGACGACGGATGAACGCGATCAACTCTTCCCTGCTCAGGACATAGATTGGGTCGTCCTTCTGCAACTCGCGGAGCAACCCGAAATTCTGGCGCAGAACCCGGTGGGCCGGCAAATCCCAGCCGGCATCGATGATAAAGATCTGGAACCGCGGCCCAGCGTTTGCGGGTCTTACCGATTCCTCCACATTGGCGGGCGGCTCGATAACTGAGGCTTCCTCTTGCCCGGCGTCCTCCTCCAAAGCGGGTGATTGCGTCGGGATCTCACTGCGCCGAGCACCGACAGTCCTCGGCGGTGCCCCGGTATGGCGCGGCCCGTCAGTTCCGCGCGGCGTACCCAGCTGAACTCTGGGCCGCCGCGGTGCTCCCGACCCTCTTGGAGATCTCGCCATCAGCAGGTCCCCATAGTCGATTCACGAATTGTACAATCCGGATGACGGTCCAACCAACGACGGTGATGACGGTTAGCGTTATCATCAACGCCTTCTATTTGCTTCAGTAAACGCGAAGTACATGGCGCTGTCAATCGGCGGGAAGCCCTCGCCGATACGGATGCCGAGCATCGGCGTTGCCGGGTGCTGCAAGGGCCTCCGCCTGCACGACATCGACGCCAGCGTCCGCCGTCGGCTCCTGGGCAACGGCGTCGCGCAGCAAGCCGCTCTGCCTCAGCTCCATCTCGAGGATGTGCCGTCGCTCTGCTTCGAGCTGAGCGACCCGTCGCATCGGCAATAAGGAATTGGCGAGTGCCGCCAACGCTGAGATATTGTTGGTCACCACCGATGCCCCAATGCCGAAGCCCAATGTAAATACACCCCCGATGCAGGCGAGGTTGGGGCAGAGAATCATCAACCAGCTGTTGCGGACATTGCGGTCGAGATCGCGGGCAATATCACGCAGCTCGCACAGCTTACCGAGGCTCTGCTCCATGAAGACGACATGCGCAGTATCTGTGGCGATCGAGGTCGCGCCGCGCAGCGAAATCGAGACATTGGCCTTCTTCAAGGCGATTGCGTCGTTGATGCCGTCACCGACAAAGCACACCTTGCGGCCTTCTCGCTGCAACTTCTCGACGTAATCCGCCTTGTCCGCCGGCAGCACCTGAGCGAAATAGCGGTCCATCCCGAGCTCCTCGGCGAGCCTGCGCGTCGGCGCCTCGTGGTCCCCCGAGATGATCGCGATATGCCTGATGTCGCGTTCGCGCAGGCCCTGGACGATGCCGCGGACCTCGGGCCTAATCGACGCCCGCAGCTCGAGCGCACCGCCGAGCTCGTCGTCGACGGCGACCATCACCATTGTGTGGCCTTCGCGATGCACCTCGTGCAGGGCTTCTTCAACCTCTCGAGCCAGCTGGACACCCTCCAGCTCCATAAAGCGTCGGCTGCCGACGCTCACTCGATGCCCGTCGATCCCAACCGTGATGCCATAGCCGACCTTGTATTGGGTCGTGTCGGTCGGCGGTAGGTGAAGGCCCTGCTCGGCCGCCTTCTGCAGGATTGCCAGCGCCACCGGATGGTGAAACCGGCGCTCGGCCGCGGCGGCAAGTCGAAAAATCTGAGTCGGCCGAAAACCGTTGGCGGCAATCAATTGCCCGACCTCGGGCCGCTCCCGCGTCAATGTACCGGTCTTGTCGAAGAGCACTGTATCGACCTGGCACAGCAGATCGAGCGCACGCCCGTCCTTGACCAGGACACCCTTCTGCGCGCAGAGCGCCAAGGTCGACAGCATCGCCAATGGTGCCGCCATCCGGATGCCGGTTCCGAGGTCGCTGTTGACGACCGCTACCGCGCCCGGTGGGCCCAACGTGGCGAGCGCGAGCCCACCCAGACCAAGGGTCGGGATCACCGCCTTGTCGGCGAACTGCTCGCCTTTGTGCTGCGAGGCGAGCTTGTAGCCGGCAGTGTCATTCAGGATCTGGGCGATCCTCGCGGTCGCTGTCTCGCCACCCGATTTTTCGACCGCGACATGCACTTTGCCGGCGACCATGACCGTCGATGCGAAGACGCGATCACCGACACCTTTCTCTATAGGCACCAACTCGCCGGTCAGCGCGTGCTGGTCGATCATCGCCAGACCCTCGACGATGATGCCGTCGACCGGCACCATCTCGCCAGTGTGGACGGCAACAATGTCGCCTTTGTCGAGCCGCTCGAGCGGCATCTCGGCCTCGACGCCGTCCTCGACTAGCCAGACATAGCGCGGCTGCTTGCCGAACGCCCCCAGCAGCATCTTCTTCGAATTGTCCTCGGTCCGCCGGACCAGGTAGCGGCCGATCGACAGGCACCAGGTGACGATAGCACCCGGGAATACGTGCAAGGTCGCAAGACAGCCCATGACGAAGACCGAGTCGAGAACGTCGACCCCAAGTCGGCGCTCCTTGAAAATCACCTCGTACGCGCCACGGAAGCTCGGGATTGCCGTATAGACGAATAACGCTGCCGAGACGGGCAGCAGCGCCGGCATTGCAAACTGGGCGACCGCGGCCAGCGGCAGCGAGGCCGTGCAGATCGCGAGGTCCAGATCCAGCGGATCGAGCCGGTCGGGATGTTCGGCATTGGTCAGGGCCCCGTCGAGGATCTCGATAATCTGCGCCGGGCCGAGCTGGCGCGGGTCGTACTCGACCTTGGCCGAGCCGTTGCGCGCGCTGGTCTCGTAGCGGTCGATCCCGAGAACGCTCATCAGCTCACGCTCGATCGCCTCGCACAGGGCGGCCTTGCGGTAGAGTACCGGATTCTCGAGTTTGATTATGCCGACGCGCTCGCTCGTCACCCGCCAACCGGTCACGCGCCGCGCATAGCGGTAGTAACGGACGACGCCATGCCGGTCCCGAGCGGTGATCGCCAGAGGCACCTCGATCTTGTCGGCGCAGCGCGCCAGCGCCGCCATGCGGGGTGCCGCCGACTCAGCTTCGTCCTCTGCAACGAGCAGCGCCGCCAAATGCTCGAGAACCTGACGCTGGCCGCGCTGCGTTGCGTCGAACTGCAGATCGATGGCCGGCACCGGGGCCGGAGCGATGACCACACCCTCGATTTCGGGCGCCTGGAAGGAGCGCTCGACAAAGCGGCGGCTCAACCAGCCATCCGGATCCGCGAACAGGCGTGCACTCTTGATACGGATAGTGCCGTCTTCGGGGAACTGAACCTGTACATCGATACCAGAAGCCGTGTCGGTGGCGCCAGCCTCGTGATCCATGATCTCGCCACCCGTACTCGGCTTCGGCCCTGCGGCTTTGCCGCCGCGACCGTGCTGTCTGGGGGTCACGCGCTGAGGGTCGCTCAGCCGTCGTCCAGCTGGTCTAAAGCCGCCCGACCGCCGTCACGCATCCCGTGCATGATCGGGTTCTCTTGCGGCAGCGACTGGGCAATAAATACTGCGGCGTAGACCACACCATAGGCCAGGACATACGAGCCGGAGTAAGTCATGCGCGAGAGCCACTGCATCGCGTCGACCCCGCTCGCCGGCGGTTCCACCTTGGCGGTAGCATCGGAGGCCGGCGTCGAAGCGCCCCGCGTCGCCGCGGCGACCGATCGCATCGCGCCCTCGTCCGTTCTAGTGGTCTTGGCCGCCGTACTCGCTGCCATTCTGACAATTCCCTATGCCGCCTCGAAGCAACGCCGCTCAAACTAACACGGATTTCCACAAACCAGCAAGCCGACCACGAGTTGTGCGCCGGCGATCTTCGGGGGCTCTCGGATGCGCAGTAGGGGCTTCGCGGCGTAGGTGAAGATACATCCGAGAAAAGCCTCGCTTCGCATGGTGAGCACTGCGGCAGAGCGGGGTCAAAAACAGCCGAATATTAGAGGTCAACCGCAGCCTTCGAAGATCGGTAACGTAATAGGTCCCCGTCGCCATCGCCGGACTCGCCGATTGGATCCGCCGCCTCGACGCGGCTCGAGCTGTCGCCGGTGTTCATGGGCGCCGTCGTCCTGGCGCTGCTGATTGGCGTCTATCTGCTGTTCGCACTGGCCTACTGCTTCGAGACCCCGCCTACGCCTCAGAGATGCCGGCCGGCGTCGACGGCGACGATCGATCCCGTGGTGTGCGTCAAATGGGTGATCGAGGCCATCACGGCCAACGCCACGTCGTGCGCTTCGATCGCGCGTTTAAGCGGCGTTGCCAGCGCCGCCCGAGCCATCATGTCCTCGGTGCGGCCGGGGACGAAGCCGGTGTGGACCATGCCGGGTGCCACGATAACGACGCGGATCTCGGGGCCGAGCACGCGAGCGAGAGCCATGCTCATCGTGTTGAGTGCCGCCTTCGAGGCGCCGTAGATGATGCTGCTGCCGGTGCCGTTCTGCGCGGCGCCCGAGGAGATGTTGACAATCACCCCGTCGCCCGAAGCGCGCAGCAGCGGGACAAAGGCGCGGATCATCGCGAACGGCCCGCGTACATTGGCGGTCAGCACCGCATCGATCAGATCGTCGTCGAGCGCTTCGAGGTCGCTGTGCGCGACCATCCGGGTGAAGCCGGCGGAATTCACCAGGATGTCGGCGCGGCCGAACCCCTCCTCGACCGCTGCAGCGACCTTGCGGATCTGGGCGCTGTCCTCCATCGGCAGGTACATCGCCTGGTGACCGCCGCCGGGCAACTCGGCGATCAGCGCAGCGGCGCGGTCGGCTCCCTTGTTGTAGCCGACGACCACCTGCGCCCCGGCGCCGGCGAGCAGCCGCACGCTCGCGGCACCGATCCCGCCGCTGCCGCCGGTCACCACCGCGACCTTGCCGGCAAGCGAAAAGGGGTTGTCGGTTGTCATCACGAAAACCTCGTCGAATGTCTGAAGATCAGGACCCGGCTATTTCCGCAAGGATCGGGTTGAAGCGCTCGGCCGCTTCGTAGGCGACCCAGTGGCCAGCGCCGGGGATGATCTCGAAGCGCAAGCCGGGCTGGATTTCATCGAGCACGCGCTTGCGCTCGTCGAGATAGGGATAGGCGCCAGCGTCACGCCCACCCCAGATGCCCGACAGCTGCGCCGTCACGCGCGGCAAAGCCTGGATCAGCGTATCGGTGCGCGAAAAGCGCCGGCTCCTGACCCGGCCGCGTGGCGCGTTCGTGTATTGGATGTAGACGGCAAGGTCGTCGATCTTGTCCTTGTCGGCGATCATCAGCACGCCGACATTGTACCTGGCGATGGCGAGCAGCTCCTCGACGGTCCCGCCGGGCTTCTGACGCTCGAGCTCGGTCGGCTGGCGCGGCAGGCCGAGCCCGTTCGAACCGACGATCGTGAAGCCGCGCACCTGCTCGCCCAGCAATGCCGCGACATGGCCGCCGAGCACCCCGCCGAACGAGAAACCGGTGAGATGAAAGCAATCCCCATTCGGCAATATGGTCGCCAACCCGTTGGCGAGGATCCGGGCCAGCCCTACGGCGGTGTGCGGCTCGGGCGGCGTCGCCGACTCGCCGAGGCCCGGCAGGTCGGGCGCGATCACGGTAAACTCGCGCGCCAGGACGAGAACGTTGCGGATCCAATGCGTCCACGAGCCGTAGCCGCCGTGCAGCAGGACCAGCGGCGGGCCGCTGCCCCACACCCGCCACACCATGCTGCCCCCGCCGCACGGCGTCTCGATGCGCTGCGCCTCGGCGGCGACGCCTTCGACGAACGCCACGGTCTTTTCGCTGATCGGAGCCACCGCTCTCCTCGCTGATGTCGCCACAGGCTGATAGCCGGTTTCGCGCCGGTCGCCTAGCCTTGGATCACGTGGGGCTCTCACCTGCGGGCGATAGCGTTACTATATCAGCGGGAGCGGGGAGGCGCGCATGCCCAAAGGACAGATCGAAGCGTTGATGTGGGAACAGGCCTGTGAAGCGATGGAGCGCGCTCAGCGTCTCCACCGGCAGTTTTTCCATCGCAGCCGCGCGACACCCGCCTGGGAGGCGCCATGCGACATCTTCGAGGGTGACGAGGCGCTGACCATCCTGATCGCCCTGCCCGGAGTTCGAGCTCGACCAGATCAAGGTGACGCTCAGCGCCGGCGTGTTGATCGTCAGCGGCGAGCGCCCTCTGCCGCGCGAAGTCAGGGACGCCAGGATTCACCGGCTGGAAATCCCACACGGGCATTTCCAGCGGCGGATCGAGCTGCCTCCCGCCCGGTTCGAGATCTCCGGCCGGCATTTGGCGAATGGCTGCCTGAAGCTGCAACTCCACAAGCTGTGACGGGTGAGCACGGCGCGCCATCGAGCCATTTTCAAGGATCTTTCCTATGCCCCTCGAAGACCATGAACTGCGCACCAGCGAGAGCGCTGCGGCCCCGCCGCCCGGTGCCATCGAGATGGCATTGGCCGGTATTCCGGCGCTCCCCGAAAATACGCTGATCTTGATCCCGACCCGCAACCTCGTTCTGTTTCCCGGTACGGTGCTGCCCATCACACTCGGTCGCCAGCGGACGATCGCGGCGGCGCAGGCGGCGATCCGGCTCAGCCGGCCGGTCGGGCTAGTGCTGCAGCGCGATGCCGGCACCGATGATCCGATCCCGGTCGACCTTCATCGCATGGGCACCGAGGCGAGCCTGTTGCGCTATGTGACGAGCCCGGACGGCACCCACCATGCGATCTGCCAGGGCGAGCGGCGCTTTCGCATCCTCGACTTCCTCGACGGCTATCCGTTCCTCGCCGCACGGGTCGAGCACGTGCCCGAGGTCGAGTCGACCAGCAAGGATATCGCGGCGCGGCTGCTCAATCTGCGCAATCAGGCGATCGAGGTATTGGAGCTGCTGCCGCAGGTCCCGGGTGAGCTCGTCAACGCCGTGCAATCGGTCACCTCGGCCCCGGCGCTCGCCGATCTGATCGCGAGCTTCATGGACATCACTCCGGCCGAAAAGCAGGAGATCCTCGAGACGATAGACGTCGAGCGCCGGCTCGACCGGGTGTCGGCGATGCTCGCCTATCGCATCGAGGTGCTGCGGCTATCGCGCCAGATCAGCGAGCAGACCAAGGGAAAGATCGACGACCGCCAGCGCGAGTTCCTGCTGCGCGAGCAGATCAAGACGATCCAGAAGGAGCTCGGCGAGGGCGAGGACGCAAAAGCCCAGGAGATCGCCGAACTGGCCAAGAAGATCGCGGATGCAAAGATGCCGCCCGAGGTCGAGGAGCACGCCAAGCGCGAGCTCGCCAGGCTCGAACGGATGCCCGAGATGGCCGGCGAGTATTCGATGGCGCGCACCTACCTCGAATGGCTGACCGAGTTGCCTTGGTCGGTCGAGTCCGGGGGATCGATCGATATCGCCGAGGCGCGCCGCATCCTGGATGCCGACCACTACGGCCTGCAAAAGGTCAAGCGGCGTATCCTCGAATACCTGGCGATCCACCAGCTGAACCCGGGCGGCCGCAGCCCGATCCTATGTTTTGTCGGCCCGCCCGGTGTCGGCAAGACCTCGCTCGGGCAGAGCATCGCCAGAGCGACGGGCCGGAAATTCGTCCGGGTCAGCCTCGGCGGTACGCATGACGAAGCCGAGATCCGCGGGCATCGCCGGACCTATATCGGGGCATTGCCGGGGAACATCATTCAGGGGATCCGCAGGGCCGGCAGCCGCGATTGCGTGATGATGCTGGACGAGGTCGACAAGCTCGGACGTGGCATCCAGGGCGACCCGTCCTCGGCGCTGCTGGAGGTGCTCGACCCGGAGCAGAACTCGACCTTTCGCGACAATTATCTCGGGGTGCCGTTCGATCTCTCGCGGGTCATGTTCATCACCACCGCGAACGTCCTCGACACTGTCCCCGGCCCGCTGCGCGACCGCATGGAGGTCATCGACCTTCCGGGCTATGTAGAGGACGAAAAATTCGAGATTGCCCGCCGCTATCTCGTCGACCGCCAGCTCAAGGCCAACGGATTGACCGCGGAGCGGGCCGAGATCACCGACGCGGCGATCCATGCGATCATCCGCGACTACACCCGCGAAGCCGGCGTGCGCCAGCTCGAGCGGGAGATAGGTGCGGTGCTGCGAAGTGCCGCGATGCGCATTGCCGAGGGAACCGCGCAACGCGTGCGGATCGAACCGGACGACTTGGCCGTGATCCTCGGGCCGCCGCGCTTCGAGGGCGAGGTTGCGATGCGCACGAGCGTCCCGGGTGTCGCCACCGGCCTCGCCTGGACCCCGGTCGGCGGCGATATCCTGTTTATCGAGGCGACCCGCATCCCCGGCGACGGGCGGCTGATCCTGACGGGGCAACTCGGCGACGTGATGAAGGAGAGCGCGCAAGCGGCGCTGAGCCTCGTCAAAGCGCGGGCGTCGGCGTTCGGGCTCGACTCGGCAATGTTCGCAAAGAGCGACATTCACATCCATGTCCCCGCCGGTGCCATCCCCAAGGACGGGCCGAGCGCGGGGGTCGCGATGTTCACCGCCCTCGTCTCGCTCTTGACCAATCGGACGGCGCGCAGCGACACGGCGATGACCGGCGAGATCAGCTTGCGCGGCCTGGTGCTGCCCGTCGGTGGCATCAAAGAAAAGGTCGTCGCGGCTGCCCGCGCCGGCCTCGCCACGGTCATCCTGCCGGCGCGCAACCGCAAGGACTACGAGGAAATCCCCGAGGCCGCGCGCAACGCCTTGCGCTTTCTGTGGGCCGAACGGGTCGAGGACGTGATCGAAGCGGCGCTCGATCCGGTGAACGAGCCCAGCCTAGCCGTGGGTGCCTGACGACCCCCGGCCAATCACCCGATTGACACCTCCCGCGACCGGGGGAGGCTGTGTGCCCGAACGGGACATCCCGCTGCCCGGGGGCCTGCTTAGGACGCGGTCTCCAGCTGCTGGGGTAGGGTGAACTGAAAGACCGCACCCTGGGTTGTGTTTGGCGTGGCCCATAAGCGTCCGCCATGCGCCTCGACGATCGAACGGCAGATAGACAGTCCCATGCCCATGCCATCCGGCTTGGTCGTGTAGAATGCGTCGAAGAGTCGATCCAGGCTCTCCGGGTTCAGTCCCGGGCCCCAATCCTGCACGGCGACGCGCACGCCGTTTGCTCCATCTGCCTCGGTGCTGATCAGCAACTCCCGCGACCCCTCGTCCGATCCGCTCATCGCTTCGACGGCGTTGAGGATCAGGTTGAGCATCACTTGTTGAAGCTGGATCCGATCTCCCGGAACGAGCGGCAAGCCTTCCGCCAGCCGTGTCTGCAGCAAAGTCCCGGTTCTGCGCAGTTCGCTGCCGCTCAGTGCGATGACTTCGCGGATCACCTCGTTGATGTCCAGCAGGTCCTGGCGCGGCGGGGCCTTTCCGACGAGCGCACGCATCCGGCTGATGACGTCGCCGGCTCGTCTCCCGGCCCTGACGATCCGATCGAGAGCCTGTCGAACCTCCTCCGGATCGGGTGGCTGCATATTGAGCCAGCGCAAAGCGGCCTGCGCATTGGTGACCACCGCGGCGATCGGCTGATTGACCTCATGGGCGATCGAGGCCGTCAGCTGCCCCATGGCCATGATGCGGTTGGCGTGCGCGAGCGCCTGTCGTTCTTCCTCCGCCCGCCTGCGTTCGGTCACATCCATCACCGTCCCCACGAATTCGACTAGATCGCCGGATGGGCCGAAAACCGGGTGGCCGATCATGTGGATCTCCCTGATCTCGCCGCCCGGATGCACAATCCGATAGACCGCATCGAAATCCACCCTTTCGCGGATTGCTGTCGCGAACTGTTCTCTCGTTCTGGGCCGGTCATCGGGATGGATGCGCTGCAGGACTTCCTCCGATCGCGGTGTCCCCGCTGTGGGATCGAAACCCAGGACGCGGAACGTTTCCTCGGACCAGTAGGTGTTTTCACCCGTCGCCGGGATCGTTGCCCAACTGCCCGTGTGGCTCAGCCGTTGCGCTTCCGACAAATAAGCTTCGCCCCGCCGCAGGATTTCTTCCGCGTGCTTGCGCTCGGTGATATCCGTGATCGCCCCGACAAATTCCAACGACCCGGACTCTTCTTTCTTCGAAGGATGGCCCACAACATAAAGATACTTGACTGAACCATCGGGCATTAGCAATCGATGTTCGTAATTGATCTCCTTCCCTTCCTGCGTTGCACGTTCGATTGTTTGCTGAACACGGGCTCTGTCGTTGGGATGAGTCCGTTGAAGCACGAACTCCACGGTCGGCTGATCGGCTCGGTTGTATTCGAAGATGCGAAAGGTTTCCTCCGACCAATAGAGTTTCCCGCTAGAAACATTCCAACCGAAACTGCCCGTATGGCTCAGCCTCTGCGCTTCCGTCAAATAGGCTTCGCTGCGTTGCAACTCGGCGGTACGTTCCGCGACCTTTGTCTCGAGTTCGTCGTGGGCCTTGCGAAGCTGTTGCTCGCTTTCGCGTATCGCTTCCTCGGCGCGGCGGTGCTCGTCGACGAGGCGAGCCGTCCGAAATGCCGTTGCGGCATGATTCGCCGCTACGGAGAGCAGCAGCTGGTCAATCTCGGTCGGAAAGTCGGTGTGAGTCGATGCCGCGGCAACCAGACCGCCCTCGGCATCGACGCCGACAGGGATGACAATACCGCAGCAGCGTTGCGCATCATTGCCAATGTCACGAACGATTTCCCTGCGCGACAATCGGCCATTGACGGCGACGTGATATTGCAGCCATTCCGGGAATGCTTGCCATGCGCTGCCCCGCACGATTTCGGCCGCGGCGCCCCCATTGGGATCGCACAAACGCACAAAAGCGAAGTCGAGGTGCAATGAATTGACCAGCACGTCGGCGAGCCCGGTCACGATCGCGGGGGGCTCTCTGCCGACCCACGCCGCCGGGACGGTAGACAATGCGACGAGGTCCCTGAGCGCTCTTCGCAGCCGCAGGGCGTCAGCCTCGGGACCCTCTCGGCATTGGCTCGTGATCATCCGGCTCGTGCGGACCCGCGCCTCTCCCGGATTTCGAGCAGGAACTGGTCAGGAGGAACAAAGAACGGATTCTCCTGCAGCACCTCTCCGATGATCACGACCGGGTGCGTCCTCATGATGTCCATCATCACGCCGGCACTGAACTTCGACAGATCATAGGTGCAGATGACCGGGTCGGCGTATTTGGGAAGCACGTAGTTGAGGCGTGTCTCGTATTCCACCAGGTCATCCACACCTGGTTTGTCGAGCAGCGCCCATTCCATATGCGCTAGCAACCGGGTGAGGGGATAGCCGGAAGCCGCTCCCGATTGGAGCACCTCTTCGAGCAAGGCCAGCATCGCGTCCTGATCGAAGCGATCACCGCGCAAGTAAGCGTCCTGCCAGCGTCGCAACTCGAGCTGGCCGGTACCCATCGCTTGCTCCACGTCGATGCCGGCTTCGGCGAGCCGCTTCAGATGTTCCGGCTGCAACTCGGGGTCCACGATGTGGAAGGCTTTGTCTCCCCGGTCAAACCCCTCTTTGATGAACGAGCGAAGCACCCTGTGCTCCTCGTCGATGCCGTTGAAGAAAGCGCAAATGTGACGGTGCTGACGGAGACTGCTCCCGGCACACTGCACGAAACCGCCGTTTGTTCCCATATTTTACCTCCCGCCGCTACGGGCCTGTGTCAGCGCCGAGCGGATGCAAGCGAGCAAGTCATCCTCATCAAAGGGCTTGCTCAGGTAGCCGATGACGCCGGCAGAGAGCGCGCGCGCCCGAACGCCATCGTCAGGATACGCCGTGATCAGGATGGTTGGAATGCGCTTTCCGGAAGTCGACAAGTGCTGGTACAGCTCGAGCCCGGTCATTCCAGGCATTTGCACATCGGCGATCAGGCAGGAGCATCGGCGGAGATGGGGCGAGCGCAAAAACTCTTCTGCCGACGCAGCGGCTTCGGCCCGATGTCCCAACGACTTCATGAGACCCTTGACCGCCTCGCGCACCAACTCGTCATCATCGACGATCGAAATCAGGGGCTTTGCTGTTGCCACACGAACTCCCGAAGTTATGACGCTCCGCGATCCGAGGCCCCTGGGCACGGGGTGATGCTCATCGTACTTCAGAAAGAATGAGACAAACTCAGTAGTCAGGCGATTATACTTTCGTATAAGCTGGGCTGCTGCGAGGGTGATCGACGTTGTCCGCCCCTCGCCCGGTGTTACCGGCGGACGGCAAGCGTCCGCGACCACGATAGCGCTTCCCTCGTCGAACCTGGAAACTTAAGATGTGCCGAGTGCGAGATGGCCACCCGCGCGGTTGGTTACGGTGGGTCCATCGCAGCAGGCGCAAACGATGACCGAACAGCCGACCGTCATTATCGTCGATGACGACCCGGGGATCCGTGAAGGGCTCGAAAGCTTGCTGCGGTCGGTCGGCCTGCAAGTCAAGGCGATGGCGTCGGTTCCCGAATTCCTCAACGAAGGGCGCCCGGACGGCGCCACTTGCCTCGTGCTCGATGTCAGGTTGCCTGGCCGAAGCGGTCTCGATTTTCAGCGGGAGCTCTCGGCGGCAAACATTCACGTGCCGATCATCTTCATCACCGGATACGGCGACATCCCGATGTCCGTCCAGGCGATAAAGGGAGGAGCGATCGAGTTCCTGACCAAGCCGTTCCGCGATCAAGGCCTGCTCGATGCGATCCAGCTGGGCCTCGCCCGAGATCGCGCATGGCTGGAGAACGAGAAGACGATCGCCGCGTTGCGGGCGCGTTTCGAGACGCTCACCCCCCGTGAGCGCGAGGTGATGGCCTTGGTGGTGGCTGGCCGCCTCAACAAGCAGATCGCCTGGGACATCGGCGTCAGCGAGGTCACGGTAAAAGTCCATCGCGGCCAGGTCATGCGAAAGATGGAGGCGGCTTCGCTGCCCGACTTGGCCCGGATGGCCGACAAGCTGAACGTCGCGGCGGAAAAGTCTCAAAGCGGTTAGACCGAGGCGCAGGTCCGGCCGGCGGCCGGGTGGTTCCTCCTTCCCTTTCGCCAGCCGTCCTATACCAAAGTGTAATGCGAATGATTCTCAGGCGGTATCCCTTCATCCGCAGGTGCAATAGCACGGCCTGAAATGCCCCGTTAGCCTCGATCCGCTGTTCTGCTCCTTCTACCGGGGAGAGGCTGATGCAAGACCAACAACAGTGGGTCGGTCAGGATAACTCGCCGAGGTCTCGGCCTTGGTCGAGCCCGGCAGCAGATGACGCGACGCTCGAATTCGGTCGTTTTCGCGTCCTGCTGCGCCAACGGCAATTGATCGCCGATGGCGGGCCGATAGAGTTGGGGACGCGCGCCCTCGATCTCCTGCTCATCCTGCTGGAGGCCGACGGATCGCTGGTCACCAAGGACGAGCTTATGACCCGTGTGTGGCCTGGCATCAATGTCGCGGAAGAGAATTTGAAGGTTCAGATTTCCGCATTGCGCAAGGCTCTCGGCGAAGACCGCGACTTTATCCGCACCGAGTTCGGCCGCGGCTATCGGTTCACTGCCGCGGTACGCTCGACTGTCGCCTGGAGTGCTTGCCGGCGGTCGGCGCGACGACGGGCCTGGTTGGTTCCTCAATGGATTTCTCGGCGACGTCCGGTTGGTTCGTCCCGAGATTTCTCTGGCAGACGACTTTTATCCTGCTCACACTGAGAGCACAGCGTCCTGCCGGGACTCGATTGGCTCACCCTGCAAAAGGGAGGGGACGTGATGATAGGCGTTCTTCCAGCGATCTTTAATCAGCCCATCGGCCGGCCGATCGTACCGAAAACCCCATTTTGGAAAGCTGCGGCTTTTGCCGCCGGGCTCGGCTTGAGTACGGTGTCCTACTCGGTCCATGCCGCGCCGGTGAGCGGGGGCGATACCGTGCAGGGCCTCTATGACGCGCTGCTCAGCACGATGAAGAATGGCCGGACACTGGGCCAAAGCGGGCGCTTCACGCAACTGGCACCGGTCATTCGCCGAACCTTCGACATCCCCTCGATGGCACGGCTTTCGATCGGTCCCTTCTGGACCAGCCTGAGCGACGCCCAGCGCCAGCAAGCCATCGAGAGTTTTGGGCGGTACATCTCGGCGATCTATGCCGACCGGTTCGACAGCTATAACGGACAAAAGCTCGAGGTCACCGGCGAACAGCCCGCCCCGGCCGGAGTGATGGTGAAAAGCCAGATCATCAAAGCCAGCGGCGAGCCGGTCAAAGTCGACTACATGATGCGCCGCAATGGCGAAAGCTGGCTGATCTCCGACATCTACCTCGACGGCGCGATCAGCGAAGTGGCGACCCGCCGCTCCGAATTTGCCGCCATCCTGCGAACCGACGGCATCGACGGCCTGATCGCGGCGCTCAACCGCAAGGCGGACATCCTCACCGGGACGACGGCTAAAGCGCTCTAAAATCATCAAGTCGAATAGGCTGGCAATCCTTTGCATCGCTCGACCGCTTAGAATGAAAGGGTGGAGAGATACATTGGAAATTCGGCTTCCGCCAGGTTGCCGGCGGCGCTCAGCCACTGCCGTAGGGCGGTAACTGCAGGCGCCGTGCTGCTCGTCTCGCGCGAATAAACGAAATACCCCCGGGTCCGAAGCGCGGGCTCCCTGATCGGCGCCACCAGCCGTCCCTCGCGCAGTTCGTCGCAGACGAGCGCCACGGGGCCCATGACTATGCCAAGCCCCTCGATCGCAGCCTGAATCGCAAAGTAGAAATGCTCAAAGACCTGATCGCGGGTCGGCCTGAGATCGGCGATGCCCGCGGCGGTCAGCCAACGCGGCCACATATCGCGTCGCGTTGCCGCGTGGAGCAGCGTGTGCCGCGAAAGGTCCGCCGGTGCTCGTAAGGGACGCTCCTTCATCAGGCTGGGGCTCAGCAGCGGCAAATACGCCTCGCCAAGAAACCGGCTGCCAACCCAACCGGGCTGGCGCGACGGTCCCGAGACGACGACATCGACATCCATGCGGAATTGCTCGGCCGGCGTGCTGGCCGTGACAATTCGCAGTTCGAGGGCGGAGTGTTCACGCTGAAACTCGGGCAGACGCGGAATCAGCCAGCGCATCGCGAACGTCGGGAGGGCGGAGATGTGGAGCAAGCCGCGAGCGTGAACGCCGCCTCGCAATCGCAGGGCGGCGATCGCCAGCCGATCCAGCGCAGGCCCGGCGTCGGCAAGGAGGTCCGTCCCGGCCGGCGTCGGTACTGCGTGACGGCTCGTCCGCAAGAAGAGTTTGGTGCCGAGCCAATCTTCGAGCATGCGAATCTGTCGGCTTACTGCGCCGTGGGTCACGCCCAGCTCTTCCGCGGCGCGTGTGAAGCTGCCGAGCCGCGCCGCGGCCTCGAAGGCTTTGATTGCATTCAGCGGCGGCAGGCGCGCACGGGCCATAAGCGTGAGTTTTCCTCACATCCAACTGTCAGAACAAGTCGTTTGTCATCAAACCGTCATGAGGCCAAATAACCGACGGATGAGCGCGCAAGAGCCTGCTCGAACCCCCCATGCTCCCTGGATTGCAGAGCGTCATGATGACTACCGCTCTTTCGACGACGCCCGACCGCACGGAGGACCCCGGTCACGGTCGAATGCGCGTGCTCTGGGTTGCCTGCGGAGCGCACGCGCTCCATGACGGGTTTACCGATACGCTGTACCTGCTGCTCCCGATCCTGCAGACGGAGTTCGCGCTGAGCTATGCCGCCATAGGGATGCTCCGCGCGCTCTATACCGGCGCGATGGCGGGCTTGCAGGTTCCGACGGCCAAGATGGCGCAGCGGCTAGGCGGAGCGAGTATGCTGGCCTCCGGAACGGCCGTCGCCGCGATTGCATATGCGGGTTTGGGCGCAAGCACCAGCTGCGCCATGCTGGCCGTCGCACTCGTTCTCGGCGGCGTCGGATCGAGTACACAACATCCGATCGCGTCGAGTTTTGTCGCAGCCGCTTATCAGGGGCCGCGCTCGCGCGGGGCGCTGGGCACCTACAACTTTGCCGGGGATCTGGGAAAGATCGCATTGCCGTCGATTGCGGCCGGCCTGATCAGGGTGATGTCGTGGCGTTCGACAGCAACGATGGTGGGTCTCATCGGGCTGGTCGGCGCCGCAGCCATTCTGCTGTCTCTATCGCGCCTGCCGACCGGCTACTTCGACCGCACGGAGATCTCGTCCAAGGATGGCGCAGCGTCTAAACCTGCCAATCCGCCGCATCGCGGCTTCGCCCTTCTGCTCGCCATTGGCATTATCGATAGTGCGACGCGGATGGGCTTTCTGACTTTCATGCCGTTTTTGCTGCGGGCAAAGGGAGCCGGGCTTCCGGAAGTCGGCATCGCGCTGGCACTGGTCTTCGCCGGGGGCGCGGCCGGGAAGCTGGTCTGCGGCTTCGTCGGGGCGCGTCTGGGAATGTTGCCGACGGTGCTCATCACCGAAGGCGCTACCGCGGCAGGCATCCTGGCTCTGCTTCCGCTGCCGATCGGCCCGGCCCTGGCGCTCTTGCCGCTCATCGGCATAGCCCTCAACGGGACATCATCCGTGCTCTACGGCACGGTTCCCGAACTCGTCACGCCCGAGCGTCGGGACAGCGCTTTCGGCGTTTTCTATACCGGCACGATCGGCGCAGGCGCGTTGTCGCCTGTTCTCTATGGCCTTGTCGGTGACGCGATGAGCCTTCCTGCGGCGATGCTGCTGGTGGCCGCCGTCGTTCTGTTGACCCTTCCGTTGGCCTGGCGCCTGCGCCGCTTTCTCGACGCGCCCCCGAGCGATCCGGGCGGACAGCCGATCAGACATCCTGCTTGAGGCGGCTCGGCAGCAACTCTCCGCGTCCCTCGAGGACCGGATAGGCGGCAGCGGCGAGGTGCGCGTTGACGCGCTTCAAATCGCGCACGATGTCGAGAAGGAGCTTGCTCATCTCGATGCTCTCCGCCCGGCCAGCGCGGGTACGGCCGAAATGCTCGCCGGTGGCGCGCAATTCGATCTCCCGGAACACTTCTTTTTCGCCCAGGAGCCGGCGCGCCGTGCGCGGATCTTCGGTCATGAACACCGCCGCGGCCGCCCGCGCATTGCTGATCAACCGCTCCACCATCTCGCGGATTTCCTCCCGAGCCGGCTCTGAAAAGCTGACCCCGCGCTTGATGCGCTTGGCGGCAAGCGGCATCAGGCTCTTCTCGACGATGTCGCCCGCATGTTCGACATTGGTCGTGAAGGCGAGGATTTCCGACAGGCGGCGGTGATCGATGTCGTCAAGCGCATCGCTGTCGAGCGCGGTCAGGTATTGCTTGATCGCGGTGTCGAGCCGGTCGAGCACCTTGTCCATGCGCGTGGCTTCGGCGACCCGCCTGCGATCTCCACGATCGAGCGCATCGAGCGCGCTGCGCAGCATGGCCTCGAACACGTCGACCATGCGCAACGCCTCGCGCGCGGCACCGGCGAGCGCGATGCTGGGCGTCTCGCGCGCCGCCCAGTCGAGGTAGATCGGCTGTGAGGGATCGGCGGTGTCGATGCGCGCCGGCAGCAGACGCACCAGCAACCGGGCGAAGGGCTTCAGCAACGGGAAGAAAATCAACGCCAGGACAATGTTGAAGCCGGTGTGAAAATCAGCCACGGCGCGTGCGGCCTGAGGCTCGATCGTGACCAGCGCCGGGCCGATCCACTTCAACAGGGCAAGCGCAAGCGCGCAGCCGATGATCCGGTTGATCAGGTTGCCGATTGGCAGGCGCTTGGCGGCGGGATCGCCGCCGACGCCGCTTTCAAGCAGCGGGTTCAGCGCCGTGCCGAGGTTGGCCCCGAGCACCAGGGCAAACGCGGCGTGCGGCGGGACGACCGATTGCGCCGCAAAGGCCATGATCAACAGCACGACGGCGACGCTCGAATGCGCCGCCCAGGTCAATGCGGCGGCAAGCAGGATGTCGATCAGCGGGTCGGTCGTGACCGCGCCGAGCAGCATCCGCAAGCTCGGCACATCCTCGAAAGGGATGATCATCGACAGCAGGTGCTGAAGAGCGATCAGGATAAGACCAAGCCCGATTCCCACCCGCCCGAGGTCACGGGTGCGGGTGACCTCGCCGCGCCGGAACATGAATACGCCGATCAGGACAAGCAGGAACGAAACTCGCGATATATCGAACGACAGCACCTGAACGATCAGGGTGGTGCCGACATTGGCGCCCAGCATGACCGCCAGCGCGGGCACCAGATCGACAAGGCCGCCGGCGGCGAATGCCGTGACCATCAGACCCGTCGCCGTACTGCTCTGGAGAATCGCCGTGACACCCAGACCCGCGAGGAAGGCTTGAAAACGGCTGCCGAGGGCATAGCTCAGGATGCGCCGAAGTTGCGGTCCGAATGCGCGGGTGATCCCGGTCTGGACCATGTGCACGCCCCAGATCAGCAGCGCGATCGCGCCTGCGAGGTCCATCAGAGTCAGCGTCGCATTCATCCCGCGCACTCCGTACCGGACGCAGTATGCTCATGTAGTTTATACGCCCTCGGCGTTTCAAACGGCACGCTGAAGTTCGCAAAGCACATTCTCGCAAACGCTGACGGTCTTTCCGCCGTTGCGGAAGATGCCAACCACTCTCGCGGCGATCGGTTGCTCGGCGTCGGGGGCTCCTCTGGAGGACAAAATGAAATCTCGGCAAATCACAAGGCTCGTCCTCCAGTTCCTGATCTTCACCACAGTCCCGGTCGCCGCCGGCGCACAACCTGCGGCCGGCGGGCCGCCGTCGGTCGGGGTCGTGCGGGCCGAACGGCAGCAGATCACGCAGACCAACGAGTTTATCGGCCGCATCCAGTCCATCGGACGGGTGGCGCTCGTCGCCCGGGTCAGCGCTTTTCTCGAAAAGCGGGCTTTTGTCGAAGGCTCGGAGGTCAAAAAGGGCGATCTCCTCTACCTCCTCGAGCAACCGCCGTTTCAGGCGCAGGTCGACGCCGACAAGGCCAACGTGGCGCAGCTCGAAGCGCAGCACACCTTTGCCGAGCAGCAGCTCGCGCGGTCGCAGTATCTAATAAAAACGCCTGCCGGCCAGCAGCAGACGGTCGACCAAGACCTCTCTAATGAACGTTCGCTGGCGGCACAGGTCGCGAGCGCCAGGGCGCAGCTGGAAGTAGCCGAAATCAATCTCGGCTACACCGAGATCCGCGCACCGATCGACGGCAAGATCAGCGCCACGGAAGTCACCGAGGGCAACGTCGTCTCGCCGACCAGCGGGACCTTGGCGACATTAGTCAGCCAGGATCCGATGTACGTGCTTTTCCCGATTTCCGTGCGAGCGGGGCTGGATCTGCGCAATCGTTACGAAGCTAAGGGAGGTTTCAACGCTGTCATCATCAGGCTGCGGCTGACGGATGGCCGGATCTATGGGCAGGAGGGCAAGCTCGATTACGTGTCGCCGACGGTCGCGACCAATACCGATACGGTCACGGTGCGCGGCGTGGTTCCCAACCCATTCATTCCCGGACTTCCCGAGGGCGGGCCGGCTCCTCGCGAGTTGTTCGACGGGGAGTTCGTGACCGTACTGCTCGAAGGCGTGCAACCGGTGGTTGTTCTGGCCATACCGCGTGCGGCGGTACTGTCTGACCAGCAAGGCGATTACGTCTACGTCGTCGATGCGCAGAACAAGGCGCAGCAACGGCGCATTCAACTCGGCCAGTCGACCCCCTCGACCGCCGTCGTGAGCAATGGACTTACAGAAGGTGAGCTGGTCATCAGCGAGGGGCTCCAGCGGGTTCGCCCCGGCGAAGTCGTGTCGCCCGGCCCGGCGAGCCCACCGCCGCCGATTGCACCGCAGCCTGAGCAGGGTGGTGAAAGCGCAGGGAGCGAGGCGGCCGCCCCCTCCTCCGGCGCGACGGAGGCCAAGCCGTGATTTCGGCGATCTTCGTCGACCGGCCGCGGCTCGCGGTCGTCATCGCGGTCGTCATCACGATCGCCGGTCTGCTGGCGCTGCTGCGCATACCGGTCGCTCAGTTCCCGGACATCGTGCCGCCGCAGACCGTAGTCTCGGCCACCTACCCCGGCGCCTCTGCCGCGGTCGTCGAATCGAGCATCGCCCAGCCGATCGAGGCGCAAGTCGTCGGCGTCGACAAGATGATTTACATGAGTTCGACCAGCGGCAATGACGGCAGCTACAATCTGACCGTCAGTTTCGTGCTCGGCAGCGATCCCGACATCAACACCAACGCCGTCAACAATCGGGTGCAGACCGCGGTGGCTCAGCTCCCTCCTGAAGTCCAGCTGGAGGGGCTTACGATCCAAAAAAAATCCTCGGCGGTCCTGCAGTTCCTTATGCTCTACAGCGAGAACGGCGAGCAGGACCCGCTCTTCATCACGAATTATGCGATCATCAATGTGCTCGACGTATTGTCCCGCACACCCGGCGTCGGCCAGGCGCGCTTGTTCGGCGCGCTCAATTACTCGATGCGCATCTGGTTCGACACCCAGCGGCTCAACAACCTCCAGATGACGCCGGCTGATGTTGTCGCGGCGATCCAGGCGCAGAATGTGGAGGCGCCGGTCGGTCGGATCGGCGCGCGCCCGATCGGCAAAGACCAGCAATTCCAATTGAACCTGCAGACGCTCGGTCGCCTGACGACAGCCGAGCAGTTTGGCAACATCGTATTGCGCGCGAATCCCGATGGCTCGGTGGTTCGCGTAAGCGATGTCGCCCGGGTTGATCTCGGCGCTCAGAACCAGGACATCGAAGGCCGCCTCAACAGCGAGCCTGCAGTGGCAATCGGCGTTTATCTCTCTCCCGGCGCCAATGCGGTACAGACCGCCGCGGCGGTCCGGGCCAATTTAGATCGCCTGAGCCAACGCTTTCCACCCGGTCTCAAGTACCTCGTCAATTACGACACGACCACCTTTGTCCAGGACACAATTCACGACGTGCTGATCACCCTGCTGATCGCCTTTGTGCTGGTCGTGATCGTCGTCTTTTTGTTTCTCGGCAGCCTGCGGGCGACCCTGATCCCGGCAATCGCCGTGCCGGTCAGTGTGATCGGCAGCTTCGCGGTGCTGCTGGCGATGGGTTATTCGGCCAACACGATATCGCTGCTCGCGATGGTTCTGGCGATTGGCATCCTGGTCGACGACGCCATCGTCGTCGTCGAGAACGTCGAACGCGTCATGGAGGACGAGCCGAACCTCTCATCCGGGGACGCGACAAAGAAGGCCATGGCCGAGATCACCGCGCCGATCATCGCGATCACGTTGGTCCTTCTCTCCGTATTCGTGCCGATCGCCTTTATCCCCGGCATCTCCGGGACGCTGTTTCGGCAATTCGCGGTGACGATCAGCGTCGCGATGCTGATTTCGGCATTGAATGCCCTGACATTGTCGCCGGCGCTGTGCGCCGTGTTTCTGCGCCACGGCGGCCCGCGGCACGGCCCGATGGGATGGGTGTTGCGGCGCATCGACAATATCCGCGACGGTTACGCGGCGCTCGTGCGCCGCCTGGTGCGCGTCTCCGTATTCGGGGTTGTGGCAATACTGGCGAGTGCCGCGGGGATTTATTTTTTATCCCTGCGAACACCCACGGGGTTTCTACCGGAAGAGGATCAGGGCGCCTTCTTTATCTCGGTGCAATTACCGGATGGCGCTTCGGTCATCCGCACCCGCGAAGCGGTAAAGCAGGTCGAGGCCGTGCTGAAGCAGATGCCGCAGGTCCAGAACATCTTCGCGATTGTCGGGTTTTCGATCATCGACAGCGTCAATGAGCCGAATACCGCCTTTGTCGTGCCGACGTTGAAGCCCTTCGCCGACCGTGTCGGCGTTGCGAACTCGGCGCAGGCGCTGATCGCCAAGCTGTTTGCCGAGGGACAGCAGATCCGCACCGCGACGATCATCCCGTTCAACCTGCCGCCGATCATCGGGTTGTCGACGACAGGCGGGTTCGAGTACCGCCTCGAAGGACTGGAAGGGCAGGACCCCGCTGCGATGAACAGCGTGATGCAGGGCCTGCTCGCCGCCGCTAACCAGGACCCCAGGCTGACCCGCGTCTTCTCGACCTTCACCGCCAGCAACCCGTCGATCTTTCTCGATATCGACCGGGAGAAGGCGCAGGCGCTGGGCCTCAGCATGAACGATGTGTTCGGCGCATTGCAGGCGACATTGGGTGGCATATTCATCAACAATTTCAATCTGTTCGGGAGAATATGGCAGGTCAACATCCAGGGCGAGGCCGCCGACCGCAGAGAGGTCCGCGATCTGTGGCAGATCCAAATTCGCAACAGGTTTGGGGAAAACGTGCAACTGCGCTCGATCGCCGACGCCCGGGTCGTCCTCGGCCCGCAGACCATCACTCGATACAACAACTACCGCGCGATCCCGATACAGGGTGGGCCTTCACCGGGAACGTCCTCCGGCGCCGCGCTGGCGGCGATGGCGGAAGTCTCGGCCAAGACCTTGCCGGCCGGCTACAGCTTTGAATGGACTGGAACCGCCTACCAGGAAGTGGCCGCCTCCGGGCAGACCGGCGCCATCCTCGGGCTTGCCGTGCTGTTCGCGTTTCTCTTTCTTGTCGGTTTATATGAGAGCTGGATGATCCCGATACCCGTATTGCTATCCGTGCCGGTTGGGGTGCTGGGAGCGTTCCTCGGGATTTTGATTTTTCATCTGGCGCTCGACCTCTATGCCCAAATCGGGCTCGTGGTGCTGATCGCGATGGCCGCCAAGAACGGCATCCTGATCGTCGAGTTCGCCAAGGACCGGCGCGAAGAGGGAATGGATATCCGGGAGGCCGCGGTACTCGGCGCACGGATGCGGTTTCGCGCCGTAATGATGACCTCTTTCGCGTTCATCCTCGGGGTCTACCCGCTGGTCGTCGCACAGGGTGCGGCCGAACTCAGCCGCCACGCCGTCGGTACGCCGGTCTTTGCCGGCATGATCGCCGCCAGCGCCATCGGGCTCTTCGTGATCCCGATGCTCTACGTCACCTTCCAGTCGATACGCGAGCGCAGCGGCGCGCGCTTCCCGCGCCTGAAGCCGCGTCGCGGTCCCGTCCCATTCTCCTCTCCCCACCCAGGCGAGGAGTAGGCGGGGGCTTCGGACGGGCGCGCCCACCGGGCGCGCTGGCGCCCGAGCCCTTCCCAGATTTCAGGCTTTCGGCGTCGGCGCCTTGCTGGTTGCCCGCTTCTCAGCTTTCTTCTTCTGCTTGGGTTTCTTGGCTTCCCGGCTCGACCGCTTCTGCTCTTTGTTTGCCACGATACTCTCCCATCACGCTGATCGCAGGCGAATATGCCGCGGATGCGCGGCGATTTAACCTTAGAATTCTCGGCATGCGCATCATTGGCGTGTCGTCCACCGCTTGGCCTCGACGCCGGCGTCGGCCGAGGAAGCGATCTTGTCGAGCCGGCTGGTCAGCTCCGGGCTCGGCCAGATCGCACCGGCGGCGGCCTCATAGGCGCGACAGGCCTGCAATACCGCAAGATCGCCGAACAGCGGACCGGTGACCTGCAGCCCGACGGGCAGCCCGTCGACCAAGCCGCACGGGATCGAGCAGGACGGGTTCTTGGTCAGATTGAACGGCGAAGTATAGGGCGTCCAGCTCAGGAAATTGGTCGGGTTCGGCAGGTCGTCGTCGCGCGGATCGGCGTAGGCCGCCGGAATCGGCATGGTCGGCGACAACAACAAGTCGAAGCGATCGAAAAACAGCCGTACGGCCTGCCCGAGTGCGGCGCGTTGCGTCACCGCCGCGACATACTCCTCCTGTGTCACCGCCGCGCCGCGCCGGCACAGTGCGACGAGGCCCGGGTCCATAAGCGTCACCGCCTCCGGCGTCTGCGCGCGCAGTAATGCCCAGAACGCCGCCATGGCGAGCGCACCGAAGATCTCTTTTGGCGATTGCGGGAACGGATCGGCGGGCTCGACCACTGCGCCGAGTTCGGCAAAGACCTGAGCCGCGCGCTCGACTGCGGCGCGCACCGCCGGCGCCGGCTCGGCGAGGCCGAGAGTTGGCGACAGCGCGACTCGTCTGCCCTTGAGTGAACCCTCGCCTACCCGTTCGCGATAGGCGATGCGATCATCGGGCAGGCTCCCCCAGTCGCGCGAATCCGGTCCCTTGATCGCATCGAGCATCAGCGCCGCGTCCTCGACGGTGCGCGCCATCGGGCCGACATGGGCGACATCGCCGAAGACCGACGGCGGATAGACCGCGACGCGGCCGAAGGTCGGCTTCAGCCCGACGATGCCGCAAAACGAGGCTGGAATGCGGATCGAGCCGCCGGCGTCGGTGCCGACCGCGAGCGGACAGATGCCGGCCGTCACGGCGGCGGCGCTGCCGCCGCTGCTGCCGCCGGGGGTGCGTTCGACGTCCCACGGGTTGCGGGTGATCCCGCTGAGAGGCGAGTCGGTGACCGGCTTCCAGCCGAATTCGGGCGTCGTGGTCTTGCCGAAGAACACCGCACCTTCACCACGCAGCCGGGCGGTGACCGGCGAATCCTCGCGTCCATTCCTGGTTCGGGTCGATGGTGCGCGAGCCTAAGAGGCGCGGCCAGCCGCGGGTCAGAATCGTGTCCTTGATCGCAACCGGAACCCCGTCGAGAAGGCCCGCCGGCTCGCCTTTCTGCCAGCGCGCCTCCGAGGCACGCGCTTCGGCCATCGCGCTTTCCGGGTCATAAAGTACGAAGGCGTTGAGGGCCCCTTCGTAGCGTTCGAGCCGGCGCAACGTCTCTGCCGCCACGTCGACCGGCGAGATCTCCCCGCTCCGGTACAGCGCGAGCAGCCGTGTGGCCGGCAGAAAAGTGGTCGCCTCGGTCATGCGGTGCTCCTCAGCTCGTGAAGACGACATTCTCCAAAGGCTCGCCGCGCACGAACCGGTTGATGTTGCCTGCCACCTCGGCCCACCGCCGCGCGACCATGCCTTCGGTCCAGCCCGAGCAATGCGGCGTCATGATGACGTTCGGCAGTTCGTGAAAGGGATGGCATGACGGGCGGCGTTCCGGCTCGGCCGCGGTCGGGTATCGCCACCAGACATCGAGCGCCGCCCCGCCAATGCCGCGGTCGCGCAACGCCGCATATAGGGCGTCCTCGTCGACGACCGCGCCGCGCGCGATATTGATCAGGAACGCCGAGCGCTTCATCAGCGCGAGGCGGGGCGCGCCGATCAATCCTTCGGTCTCGGGGCCAAGGGCCGTGCACAGCACGACGAAGTCACAAGCCGGAAGCACAACGTCGAGCTCGGTCAGCGGATAGACCCGATCGACGCCGCCTTCCGCCGGCCGCGGGCTGCGATTGACGGCGATTACCCGGCAGCCGAAAGCCGCGGCACGGCGGGCCACCTCGCGCCCGACCGGCCCGAGCCCGACGATCCCGACCGTACTGCCGAGGATCTCGCCATGCGGCGGTCCGCTCTGGACCCAGCTCGCACGCCATGAGGAACGGGTGCGGAAATCCGCCTCGATCTCGCGGAACCGATGGCTCCAGGCGAGCATGGTCATCAGCACGTATTCGGCAATCGCCGTCTGGTGGCCGAAAGCGTTGCAGATCGTTACCCCAGGCGGCAGCGCGCCGATATCGATCAGCTCGGTGCCGGTGGCGACGGACTGCACCAGGCGGACGCGCGGCGCCGGCGGATATTCGGCGCGCCAATGATTGGTGATCAAGATGTCGGCATCCGCGGCAACCTCTGACATTTGCATCAGCTGCTGCGGATCCGCGACGATCTCGACGCGCAGGCTGGGCGGCAATTCCCTCTTGATGCCGTGCGCGGTATCGGCGGCGACATTCCCGAGAAACAGCGCCTTCATGATCGTTCCGTAGGTTCGTTGTGGATCGTCTCCCGGAGCCGAGCGACGTCACAGGGGTCCTCGGCGACCGGTCCCGCCGGGCAGCGAATGTAACCCGGCGCCGCTTCGGATGCGAGCGCGGCTCGCGGCGCGGAACCGAGTTGTCGGCGAAGACTCGCGGCGAGTCATTGTTGCGGATTCGATTTCGCGTATATAGATCACCCCAATCGCTTGAGGTCCTCCGACTATGACCCCTCATTCCCGCCCGGATCCGCTCGTGCTGTGCATCCTCGACGGCTGGGGCGAGCGGCCGAACGGTGATGACAATGCGATTGCAATGGCGCGCACGCCGGTCTGGCATAGGCTCATCGCGCGCTGGCCGCACGCGCATCTGCAGGCGAGCGAGCATTATGTCGGGCTCCCCGACGGTCAGATGGGGAACTCCGAGGTCGGCCACACCAATCTCGGCGCCGGACGGCTCGTGCTGCAGGACCTGCCGCGGATCGACGCAGCTATCGCCGACGGCAAGCTCCCCGCCATGCCGGCGCTGCACGAGTTTATCGGCCAACTGAAAAAGAGCCACGGGACCGCGCATCTGATGGGGTTGATGTCCCCCGGCGGCGTGCATTCGCACCAGCGGCAGATTGCCGCCCTCGCCCGCATCCTCGCCGAAGCGGGGGTCCCGGTCGCCGTCCATGCCTTCCTCGACGGACGGGACACTCCGCCCAAAGCCGCGGTGTCCTATCTAGAGGATTTCCAGCGCGACGTCGCCGGCCTCGATCGTGTTCGGGTCGTCACCGTTTGCGGTCGCTATTTCGCGATGGACCGCGACAAGCGCTGGGACCGGGTGGAAAAGGCTTATCGGGCGATCCTGCAGGGCCGCGGCGAACCCGCCGAGCGCCCGGTGCCTGCTGTTGAAGCCGCCTACGGCCGCGGCGAAACCGACGAGTTCGTACGACCGACCGTGATCGCCGACTACCACGGCATGAAAGACGGCGACGGGGTGCTGATCGCGAATTTTCGCGCCGATCGGGTGCGCGAGATCGCCGCTGCCCTGCTCGATCCGGATTTCTCCGGCTTCCCGCTGGCAAAGCGGGTCACGTTTGCCGCAGCGCTCGGGCTCGTCGAGTATTCGGCCGAGCTCAACCGCTTTCTCGGCACACTATTCCCGCCTGAGGATCTCGAGGACACATTCGGCGAGGTCGTATCCAGGGCTGGGCTGACTCAGCTGCGCATCGCCGAAACCGAAAAATACGCGCACGTCACGTTCTTTTTCAACGGCGGGCAGGAAACGGTCTTTCCAGGGGAGGAGCGCATTCTCGTGCCGTCGCCAAAGGTCGCGACATACGACCAGCAGCCGGAAATGTCGGCACCCGAGTTAACCGACAAAGTGGTCGAGGCGATCACCGCCCATCGTTTCGACGTCATCGTGCTCAACTACGCGAACACCGACATGGTCGGGCACACCGGCCGCCTCGACGCGGCGGTCAAAGCGGTCGAGACCGTCGACGCCTGTCTCGGCAGGCTGTCGGAGGCGGTGGAGCGCGCCGGCGGCACGCTCGTCATCACCGCCGATCACGGCAATGCCGAAATGATGCGTGACCCCGAAACCGGTGAGCCGCATACCGCCCACACGCTGAACCCGGTGCCGTTCATCGTGGTTAACCCGCCGGCTGCGGTCCGGCAGCTCGACGATGGCCGCCTCTCCGACGTCGCGCCGACCTTGCTCGACATCCTCGGCCTGCCAAAGCCGCCGGCGATGACCGGCCATTCGCTGATCGCGGCATCTGCTGCACAGGATGCGGCGTGCTGACCCCGTGTCCTGCGGCTTTCCGCCGGAAGGGCCCGGCTTGATCATCGGGCACGGTCGCGGATATCATCGGTGACGCCAAACGTCGATCGTCGCCGGCAAGCCGATCGGGCTCCGTATCATAGGTGAGTGAATGAAGCGTTCGGGTCTTCTCGCGGTCGCCGTCGCAGCGGTTTTATTGTTCTCGTTGCGCCAGGATGTCGGGGCGGCGACGGCCAATTCGGCTGACACCTACAAGCAGCTCGATCTGTTCGGTGCAGTGTTCGAAAAGGTGCGTGCCGAATATGTCGACGACGTCAGCGACGATTTTCTGATCGAGTCCGCGATCAACGGCATGCTAACCTCGCTCGACCCGCACTCTAATTATCTGAACACGAAGAACTTCGACGACATGAAGGTGCAGACCCGTGGCGAGTTCGGCGGCCTGGGGATCGAAGTGTCGATGGAGAACGGCATCGTCAAAGTGGTCTCGCCGATCGACGATACTCCGGCTGCCCGCGCCGGGCTAAAACCCGGCGATCTGATCACCCATATCGACGGCGAGCCCGTCCAGGGGATGACCCTTCCCGAAGCGGTCGAGAAAATGCGTGGTCCGGTCAGCAGCGAGATAAAGCTGACGATCCGGCGCGAGGGGCGCGAACCCTTCGACATCAAGCTGATCCGGGCGACGATAAAGATTCAGTCTGTCCGCTCGCATCTCGAAGGCGACAATATCGCCTATATCCGGATTACGACGTTCAACGAGCAGACCGATGTCGGCCTCAACAACGCGATGAAGAACCTCAAGCAGCAGGCCGGCAACAAGCTCCTCGGGGTGGTCCTCGACCTGCGCAACGATCCGGGCGGGCTGCTCGACCAGGCGGTCGCCGTCGCCGACGCGTTTCTCGACAAGGGCGAGATCGTATCGACCCGCGGCCGGCGCAGCGAGGACGCGCAGCGCTACGACGCCCGTCCGGGTGACATCGCCGCCGGCTTGCCGATGGTCGTGCTGATCAACGGCGGCTCGGCTTCGGCCAGCGAGATCGTCGCCGGCGCCCTGCAGGATCACCACCGCGCGATCCTGCTCGGCACCCGATCGTTCGGCAAGGGATCGGTCCAGACGATCATCCCGCTGCCCGGCCACGGGGCAATGCGGCTCACCACCGCGCGCTATTACACGCCCTCGGGGCGGTCGATCCAGGCCAAGGGGATCGATCCGGACATCGTCGTCGAAGCCGCCAAGATCGAGAAACCTCCCGAGAAGGGCGAGGCCACCGTCGCTACGGCCTCGGATTTGAAGAGGGATGACTCCGGCGAGGGCGGTGCGGAGCAGAGCTCGGTCGATCCGTCGATCATCGGGACACCGGCGGACTACCAGTTGACGCGCGCGGCGGACATGCTGCGCGGCATCGCATTGTTTAACGGGCGCGTGGTAAACTAGGGCCGATCACGCCGCGGGCCTGGCTAACTCGGAGCGGCCGATGCCCGGCGCGACACTGCGATATCGCCCGGCGGTCGGCATCATGCTGTTGAACCAAGCGGGCGAAGTCTTTGTCGCCCGCCGTATCGACATGCCGATGCTGCCGGCATGGCAGATGCCGCAGGGCGGGATCGACCCGGGCGAGACACCGCTCGGCGCAGCTCTGCGCGAGCTCAAGGAAGAGATCGGCACCAACGAGGCTGAGCTTCTCGGCGAAACCCGGGGCTGGCTGAAATACGACTTGCCGGCGGACCTCGCCCGTGGCGTGTGGGGTGGCCGCTATCGCGGCCAGCGGCAGAAATGGTTCGCCATGCGCTTCACCGGCAACGACACGGATATCGACCTCGCCGCCGAGCATCCGGAATTCGACGCCTGGAAGTGGATACGGCCCGGCCGGCTTCCCGAGGTGATCGTCCCGTTCAAACGCCAGCTTTATATCGACATCCTGGCCGAATTCCGCGTGCATTGCGCCCCCTCCCTTTAGCCTCGGCGCATCATCACGGTACCGGCCTGCGCTACGCTTCGTCTTCGCCCACGGACCCACCCTGCGGCCGGGAGGCACAATGCGCCGGTCTAGCGGAATACTCCCAGTCACCTGGTTCGGCGCCCTCCTCCTCGGGATCGCGGTCTTTACATCGGCGCACGCGCAGTCCGTGACGACCTACCACGGCAGCGCCGACCGCAGCGGCAATTTCATCGTGCCGACGCTGAGCTGGGAGCGCGCCCGCTCGGTCCATCTCGACCCGAGCTTCCACCCGCGGATCTCGGGCCACGTCTATGCCCAGCCGCTCTATTGGCGGCCGCCGGGATCGGCATCGGGGCAGCTTTTCGTCGCCACCGAGGACGACAACGTCTACGCGATCGACGCACGCTCGGGCCGCGAGATCTGGGCGCGATCGTTGGGCCGGCCCGTCGCGCTCTCAACTCAGCCTTGCGGCAATATCGACCCGCTCGGCATCACCGGTACGCCGGTCATCGACGAGGCGGCGCAGGCGATTTATCTCGACGCGATGGTCGCCGAGGCGTCCGTGCCGCATCACCGGATTTTCGCCCTGTCGCTGAAGGACGGCGCGCCGTTGCCGGGCTGGCCGGTCGATGTTGCCGAGGCGCTCGCGGCGCAGGGCCGGCGCTTCAACAGCCGCTTTCAGAACCAGCGCGGCGCGCTCGCCCTCCTTGCCGGCCGGGTCTATGTCCCCTATGGCGGGCATTTGGGCGATTGCGGCGATTACCGCGGCTGGGTCGTCGGCCTTCGTCTGCAGGATCCTCGCGACATCGTCAGCTGGAGCACGCGCGGGCGGGGCGGCGGGATCTGGGCACCGGGCGGGATCGCCGGCGACGGCCGCTCGCTGTTCATCGCCACCGGCAATACGATCGGCGTCTCGGCCTGGAGCGACGGCGAGGCGGTCTTTCGCCTCGCCCCCGATCTTCATCATGACAAACTGCCGCAGGACTTTTTCGCCCCGAGCGACTGGCGCGCGCTCGACGCCCGCGACGCTGACCTCGGCGGCACCAACCCGCTCCCGCTGGACGTGCCGTCGGCCGGCGCTAGCGCGGCGCTCATCCTCGCGCTCGGCAAGGACGCCCGCGCCTACCTCCTCGATCGAAACCGGCTCGGCGGCATCGGCGGCAGCCGGGCTTCCGAGACCGTGTCGACCGGACCGATCCTCACCGCGCCGGCAGCCTACCCGGCCGGCGACGGCGTCTATGTCGCCTTCCAAGGGCACGGCGCGCGCTGCCCGGATACCCGTCGGGACGATGCGCTGACCGTCCTGCAAATCCGTGCCGGTTCGCCACCTACCCTCGTTACTGGCTGGTGCGGCGCGTTGCGAGGCGAAGGTTCGCCGATCGTCACGACGACCGACGGCCGCGCAAACCCGATCGTCTGGATTCTCGGCGCGGAAGGCGACAACCGGCTGCACGGCTATCGCGGCGATACCGGCGAACCGCTGTTTGCCGGTGGCGGTGCGGAGGACGCGATGACCGGGCTGCGACATTTCCAAAGCTTGCTCGCCACCGACGATCGGCTCTATGTCGGCGCCGACGGCCGCCTCTACGCCTTTGCCTTTTGATGCCGGAGTTGCACCGGCGCCGGTGCGGCGCGAGACTGCCCGACGGCCTCGGAGGTAAGATTATGAGGGCCCTAACCCGGCTGTGCCTGCTGCTGGTCATCCTCGGAGTTTGCGGAAATGCCGGCGCCGCTGCTTATCCGGACCGGGCGATCCGCATCGTCGTGCCGTTTCCGCCGGGCGGCCCGGTCGATGTCGTGGCGCGCATCGTCGCGCCCAAGCTCGGCGAGCGCCTCGGTCAAATTGTCACGATCGACAACGTCAGCGGCGACGACGGGATCGTCGGCAGCGATCTCGTGGCCAAGGCGCCTCCCGACGGCTACACCTTACTGCTCGCGTCGACCACTCACACGATCCACCCGGGTACCTACGGCAAACTGCCCTTCGACACCGAAAAAGCCTTCGCCCCGATCTCACTCCTGGTGGCCTCGCAGCTCGTCCTCGTCGTCAACCCGTCGCTGCCCGTCAATTCGGTGGAGGATCTGATCGCCTACGCCAAGAGCCACCCGCGGATGCTCCGTTACGCCTCGGCCGGCGCCGGCGGCCCGACCCAGCTCGCCTTCGTGCTGTTCAAGATCACCACGGGCGCTGAAATAATCCGCGAGCCTTACGAAGGCGGTGCAGCGGCGCTCGATGCCGTCGCTAACGACAAGGCGCAGGTCATGCTGGCGCCCCTGGTCGCGGCATTGCCGATGGTGCAAGACGGACGACTGCGCGCGCTCGCCGTCAGCGGCGCGCATCATGCCCCTGCAGCGCCCGAGCTGCCGACGATCGCCGAGACGCTCCCCGGCTTTACCGCCGTAGCGTGGTTTGGGGTATTGGCGCCCGCGGGAACACCGACGGCGGTGATCACTCGGCTGAGTGCCGAGTTCGACCGCATCGTCCATGAACCGGAAACCGAGAAAGAGTTCGCGTCGATCGGCGGCGAGCCTGTCGGCGGCTCGCCCGCCATTCTCGCCGCGCTCATTCACGCGGAGATCCCGAAATGGACCCGGGCCGCCAAGGAGGCAGGCATCCGTGTCGAGTAAAACCCGCGGGGACCCGGCAAGCCTCTCGATCCTCAGGGTCGCACCGGTCATCGCCCTCGCCGCGGCGCTGAACGCAGCCCCGCCCGCGCGCGCGGACGGGCCCCCCAACCCCCAGGATCTCGTCAAGGCCGAGCTCGTCGCAGAAACACCGTCTGTCGCTCCGGCGGCGACGCTGTGGGTCGACCTTCATCTCGCGATCAAGCCGGGTTGGCATGTTTATTGGCGCAATCCCGGCGATTCCGGATTGCCGACGACGATCGAATGGAAATTGCCGCCGGGTTTCTCGGCCGGCGGCATCTCGTGGCCGGTGCCGGAGCGTTTCGTGCAAGCGGGGATCGGCAATTACGGCTACGCCGGCTCGGCCGATCTCCTCGTTCCGATCCATGCCGCCAAGGAGCTCGCGGTGGGTGAGACGGCCATGCTCGGGGCCGAGGCGAGCTGGCTCGCCTGCGCCGATATTTGCATTCCCGGCGGCGCCAAGCTCTCCCTGAGCCTGCCCGTCGCCGCAGCGCCGGTCGCGCCCGATCCCCGCGCCGCGGCGCTCTTCGCCGCGGTCCGCCGGCGGTTGCCGCTTCCGGCCCCGTTCGAGAGCCACTTTTTTGCGGGCGCCGGTGATTACCGTCTGCTGATTCCGGAGAGTGCTCTCGCCGGCCTGCGCGACCCGGCCGGGATGTTTTTCCCGAACGGCGATTCTCTGATCGACCACGCCGCCGCGCCCGTCACGAACCGCCGCGGCGACGGCCTCGAAATCGTACTGAAAAAGGCCACCGCGGCCGCCGCCGCGCCGGCGACCCTCGACGGCGTATTGGTGTTGCGCGGCGAGGACGGGGCCGAGCGTGCCTTCGACATCAGCGCCAATCCTGCCGCGGGGCTGCCGGCCGAGAATGGCCTCGCCTGGTGGCAAGCCCTGCTCCTCGCCTTTCTCGGCGGCGTCGTTCTCAACGCCATGCCGTGCGTGTTCCCGATCCTGTCGTTGAAGCTCCTGAGCCTCGCCAAGCAGGCGCATGGCCACCCCTCCGAGCAGCTCGGCCACGGGCTCGCCTATACGGCGGGGGTGCTGGCGAGTTTCGCGGCACTCGGCGGCGCGTTGCTGGCGCTGCGCACCGGCGGGCAAGCGATCGGCTGGGGCTTTCAGCTGCAAACGCCGGTCTTTGTCGCGCTGGTCGCCTATCTCCTCTTTGCGATGGGGCTGAGCCTCTCGGGCGTTGTTACCTTCGGGGCGGGTTTCGCCGGGGCCGGCGGACGGCTCGCCGGCCGGTCGGGGCTGACCGGCACGTTCTTTACCGGGGTGCTGGCAACGATCGTCGCGACCCCGTGCACCGCCCCCTTCATGGGCGCTGCCCTCGGCTTTGCGCTGATCGCGCCCGCTGCGATGGCAATCGGGATCTTTCTGGCACTCGGCTTCGGGCTCGCCGCGCCCTACCTCCTCGCCACCGTGACCCCCGGCTGGCAACGCGTGTTGCCGAGGCCGGGGGCGTGGATGGATCTGGTCAAGCAGCTGCTCGCCTTCCCGCTTTACGGCACGGTCGCCTGGCTCGTGTGGGTGCTGATCCAGGAGGCCGGACCGGGCGGTTCGCTGGCGGCGTTGTTCGGATTGGTGCTGGTCGGCTTTGCCGTCTGGATCTTCGGGCGGACGCGGCTTTCGGCTCCTCTCGGACGCTCGCTAGGCGCCGGGCTCGCCCTCAGCGGCGCGGCCGCGGCAATCTTTCTTGCCGCGTCTCTCACGGCAACCGGGGGTCGGATGGCGAACGCGGCGTTGTCTGACAGGCTCGCCTACGAGCCGTTCACCGCGGCCCGGCTGTCGGCTCTCGAAGCTGCGGGCAAGCCGGTCTTTGTCAATCTGACGGCTTCCTGGTGCGTCACCTGTCTGATCAACGAACGCGTCGCCCTCGACAGCGACGCGGTGCGCAATGCCTTCGCCGCACGCGGCATCGTCCCCCTCAAAGGCGACTGGACCAGCCAAAACCCGGAGATCACGGCTCTCCTGCAGCAGTTCGGGCGCAGCGGCGTTCCGCTCTATCTGCTCTATGGCGGCAAGGGCGAACCCGTTATCCTGCCGCAGATCCTGACTGCGGCGAGCGTGCTCGACGCACTCGGCAAGGTTTGACCCTGATGGAGGTGATTATGGGCAAGCTCGCTCCGACCATCGCCATGACAGCCGCGCTCGTCGCCGCTGTGGCGTTATCGACCGATCGCGCCACCGCGATCGACGCCGCCGCCGCCAAGCCGGGCGCCCCGGCGCCGGCCTTCAGCGCGCCGGATATCGCCGGCCGGACAATCAGTCTCGGCGACTACGCCGGCAAGATCGTCATCCTCGAATGGACCAATGACGGCTGCCCCTTTGTCGGCAAGCACTACAACAGCGGCAACATGCAGGCGCTGCAACGCAAATATACCGGCGAGGGCGACGTCTGGCTGACCATCGCCTCCTCGGCGCCGGGCGAGCAGGGTTATGTGACGCCGGCCGACGCGAAGGCCGACCTCGCCCGCTGGCATGCCGCGCCGACCGATTACCTGCTCGACCCGAACGGCGTGGTCGGCCGCCTCTACGATGCGCGGGCGACACCGACCATGGTCGTGATCGATCGCGACGGTAGCGTCGCCTACATCGGCGCCATCGACGACACGCCCTCGACCCGCCTCGCCGACGTCAAGACCGCCAAGAACTATCTCGTCGCGGCACTCGACGAGATCGCCGCCGGCAAGCCGGTCGCCGTCGCCGCCACCCCCGCCTACGGCTGCTCGATCAAGTACAAGACGAGCTGATTACCCTCAAATATACACCCCGCGCCCCGCCCTCGGGATAGCGAGTGCCCGCCGCGGCGCCGATCGGGATCGCGGCGGCGCAGGATGAGGCCATCGCCCAGGCTCTTGGGCGGGGGCGTCCGACCCTCTCGGAGTCCGAGAGCAAAGAGCTGCTGGCCGCCTGGGGGGTGGGGAGTGCGCGCGAGCACCGGGCAAATTCTGCAGAGGAAGCCGTCGCGGCCGCAGAAGAGCTCGGGTTTCCGGTGGCTCTCAAGGTCGAGTTCGCCGGATATTCCGCACAAGACAGAGGCCGGGGTCGTTCGCCTGAACCTCGGCGATGCGGCACAAGTGCGAACGGCCTACGCCGAGATCCTGGCCAGTGCCAAGACCTATCTAAGTGCCCTCCCCCTCGATGGGGGAGGGTTGGGAGGGGGTGACCGTGCCAGTGGCAATCCATTCGGGCACCGGGCGCGGAATTCACCCCCACCCCGGCCCTCCCCCATCAAGGGGGAGGGAGCAGAGGCGGAAAATGCGATAGCGCCACAGGCCCGGATCATCGGCGTGTCGGTGCAGGAGATGGTCGGAGAAGGTGTCGAAGTCATCATTGGCGTCAATTGCGACCCGCAATTGGGCCCGGTGCTGCTGTTCGGCAGTGGCGGCGTGCTGGTCGAGGTCTACAACGATGTGGCCCTGCGGCGCTGCCCGATCTCACGCTCGGAAGCACGGGCCATGATCGCTGAGGTCAAAGGAGCCCGGTTGCTCCAGGGCTTTCGCGGACGGCCAGCGGCGGACCTCGCCGCACTCGCGGATACCCTGGTGCGCGTGTCGTCCCTCGCCACGCACCTTGAAGCACGCCTGGCAGAGTTGGACATCAACCCGCTCATGGTGCTGCCGTCAGCTCAGGGAGTGAAGGCGGTAGACGTCCTCGTCGTGTTGCGCGGCACATAGTGCTACACTTGGCTGAGAGCCGGACTCAAAAATTTGCAGAGCCTAATCGTCGGCGGCAGAGGACCGCTTTCGAAACCACTACGGCCGCTCAGCCTTGGCGGCCGGAGCCGCTCTTGATGCCCCGTACCGGCCAATAGCCGTGTCACCGTCGATTCCGGTGGATCCTCGACAGCGGTCATTAGCGGCATCGAGCTGCTGACGCGCTCAGTCAATCGGAAACTTCGGCGAGCGAGGCGGCGGCGCGCCGCTCGAAGGTGACGGCGCCCTGCCGGCGCGCAACCTCGCGGGCGGTTGCGAAGGCGCGCCGGGCCCCGGCCTTGTTGCCGCGATCCTGCGCCAGCAGGCATTCGCCGCGCAGGCGCCAAATTTCGGCCAGATAATAGCCGACATCCGGCTCCTCGTTGGCGCCGAGCGCGCGATCGAGCATCGCCGCGGCGCGGTCGTGCCCGCCGGCGGCCAGCATCAGTTCGCCGGCGATACCGAGGAGATATTGCACGTTGGGCCCCGCGGCAGCCGCCTGTGCTATTTCCTCGACCAGCTCGGCGCTCGCCGCCAGTCCCGCGCCGCCCGCCCAGACCAGCAGCAGCCCCGCGCCGGCCCGGTAGGGCGGAAACCCGTATTTGTCGGCAATGGCGATCGTGCGCTCCGCCGTCTGCCCGGTCAGGTCGCCATTACCGGCCATCTGATGGGCCATTGCCGCGTTATAGAGGGCGTGGACGAGGCTGAACGGGTGATCGAGCGCGTCGCCGAGCGCGATCGAGTATTCCGCCTCGCGCCGGACCAGCTCGAGGTCGTCCGAAAGCGCGGCCATCAAGCCGAGGATCGCGTGCGCGCAAACGCCAGGATCATGGCCGCCATAAGCCGGGCCCAGATGCCGATGCCGCGCCATATCGTACGTCTCGACGCCGATGCGACCGAAATCCCGGGCGACCGCGATGTCGCCGCGGAAAAACGCGGTCGACCAGCGGCAATGATAGGCTTCGAGCAGAAGATCGCCGTCACCCGAGCGCTGCGCCAGCGCCACGAGCTGGTCAGCCTGATCGCGGGCAACGGCCGTCTTGCGGGCAAGATTGGCGTTGAGCCACAGTCCCCATTTCGCCTTGTAGGCGGCGGCGCCGTCCTGCACATCGTCACCCAACTCGGCGGCGCGGCGATAGGTTGCCTCGACCTCCGCGCTTTGCGCCCCGGCGACGATCGTCTGCGCCGGCCCGAGCTTCAGCAGCAACGCCAATTGCCGGCGCCGGCGCGCGCCCGGGTCGGCCAGCCGCTCGGCCTCGTTCAGGCCTGCCGAAAAATGCCCGATCGCTTCGTGATAGGCCGAGCGGGCGGCGGCGCGATCCCCCGCCCGCTCGCGGTAGTCGCAAGCGGGCGCCGTGAGGCCCGCCTCGCCGTAGTGGTGGGCCAGCAATTCCGGCTCGTTCGCCGCCGTTTCGGGAAACTTCTCTTCGAGTGCGCGACCGATGCGGGCGTGCCAGTCGCGCCGTCGCGCCAAGAGCAGGCTTTCATAAGCCGCGTCGCGCACGAGTGCGTGCTTGAAACTGAAACCGCGTTCCAGGCCGCGGCCTTCAGGAAAGACGATCCCGGCCGCGCCGAGCTTGGCGAGCGCGGCATCAAGTTCGGCCTCGGGTCTGCGGGCAACCGCGGCAAGCAGCGCAAACGCGAACTGCCGGCCGATAACGGCCGCGATCTGCGCCACCTCCCGCGCCTCGCCGAGTCGGTCCAGCCGGGCCATCAGCGAATCCTTCAGCGTCGCCGGCACCGCCGCGGCGTCCTCGCCCGCGGTCTCCATAACGCTCTTCGTCAATTCCTCGACAAACAGCGGCACGCCATCGCTCTTGGCGGCGATCGCGGCGACGGTTTCTGCCGGCAGCCCGCGCGACGCGGCAACTCCTGCGACCAATTGCGCGCATTCCGCGCGGCCGAGCCGGCCCAGTGTCAGCATTGTCGCATGCGGCCGCGCCAGCCATGGCGGGGCAAAATCCGGCCGCGCGGTCACCGCCGCGAGCAGGCGGGCGGGGCCGATGCTGTCGATCAACTGTGTCAGCAATTCGAGCGTCGTGGCATCGATCCACTGAGCGTCTTCGAGGACCAGGAGTACCGGGTCGGTTTTGCCGAGCCGGGCGATCTCGTCGACCAGCAAGGCAATTGTCGCCGCCTTGCGCTGCGCCGGCGTCAGTGCCGAGGGGATCGCCGGAGCCCCGGGGATCGACAGCAGCTCCGCCAGTAACGGAACGGCGGTCGCATCCACCGCCGCGCGCTGCGCAAACAATGTGCCGAGCTTCTCGATGCGCACGGCAGGCGCGTCGGCGGCGGCAAAGCGCGCGGCGCGCGCCAGATGATGGATCACCGGGTAGAGCGCGCTGTCGCTGTGATAGGGCGAGCATTGCAGGTGGATGCGGGTATGCAGCTCGTCCGCGAGAGCTTCCTGTAACTCCTCGATCGCCCGCGATTTGCCGATCCCGGCCTCGCCGATCACAGTGACGACCTGCCCCTCGCCCGATCGCGCCAGACGCCAGCGGTCAAGCAGCAAGCCCATTTCGTTAGCGCGGCCGATCAGCGGCAGCGCGCCGCCGGTGCGGATCGCGGCGAAGCGGCTGGCAACGGACGCCTCGCCCACCACCCGCCAGGCCGGCACCGGGCGCGCGAACCCCTTCATTTCCTGCGCGCCGATCGGTTCGAGTTGAAAGATGCCGCCGAGCAGACGCTGCGTCGCTTCGCTGACCAGAATGGTGTCGGGCGCCGCGAGCGCTTGCAGCCGCGCTGCGAGATTGGGGGTTTCGCCGATGATGCTGTGCTCGCGCGCCGCACCAGCGCCGAAGATCTCGCCGACGACGACGAGACCCGTGGCGATGCCGACCCGCGCTTGCAGCGGCTTGCCGTCGGCGCTGGCGATGCCCCCGATGTCCGTCAGGATGCCGAGCGCGGCGCGAACGGCCCGCTCCGCGGCATCCTCGAAAGCCTGCGGAAAGCCGAAATAGGCCAGCACGCCGTCGCCCAGGAACTTGGCGACAAAGCCGCCAAAGCGGCCGATCGCGCCAGCTGCGGCGTCCTGGTAGTGCCGGATCAGCGGCCCCAGCAGCTCGGGATCGACCGCGCTCGACAGTGCTGTCGAACCGACCAGATCGCAGAACAGCACCGTGACCTGCCGTCGCTCGGCCTCGGCCGCGCCCGCCGGTGCAACGCTATCGGCGGGGGTCGGCGCAAGATTGGACGTCGTCCGGGTGGAGTCTACCGTGCGCTCGGCGATCGCTCTGAGCAGCCGCCGCCGATTGCCGAGCGAGACGCCGAGCTCTGCCAGATCCTGTTCTGTCAGCTCGGGCAGAATGTCGAGATCGACGTCGTTTGCCGCGAACGCGTCCGCGTATTGCTCGCAGTTGTTCGCACGCAGCCAGGCGCGAAGATCGCTCATCCCGTTCAGCTTCCCAGACCGCAGCCCGGTGCGCCTCAGAAGCGCTTCAAGCCATATATCAGATTTGAGGCGATCCGGCGCACCGAAATCGCCGCGAGCCGGTGATCTCCAGTGTCACCGGCCGTCAGCTCGGGTGTGTGCCGAACATGATCCAGCCGCCATTGCTTGGCGTGGTGAATGCGGCCAGCGCAGTCTCTGCCCGAACCCTGACCTGCCGTGCGCCGGCCGTGCCGCGGAGCTGCTCTATGCTGTCGGTGTACATGGCCGTACGGGTGCGCCCGTTCCCCAAATTGCCGCCGCTCGAAGAGAACGGGTGCGGTCCCTCGACCCTGATATCGCCCGCGTAGAACGCGAAGGCATCGCCGCGTTTGACGCCGTGCCACTGGAAGGCCTCCCAGGAAGAACTGCGCCATCGGTGCATAGCCGTCGTAAGGATTGAATATATCGACGTCCTCGGGCCCAAGCCCGGCACCCTCGTACATTCTCCTGGCGGCGCGGTCGGTCCAGTCCGGCATCGTGTCCCACGCCAAGTTCGTGTAATGTCAATCCGGAAAACGGGATCGCTCAACCAACCATCATGGATCATCCTCGCATCACGCTTGCGCCTGACGTGCTCGCCGGCAAACCCGTCATACGCGGCACGCGACTTTCCGTCGAATTCGTGATCGGCCTGATGGCCGACGGATGGAGCGAAGCCGATATTTTGGAGAATTATCCAGGTATTACGCACGACGACATCCTCGCGTGTCTCGCCTATGCTCGCGATACACTGAGCTCGGAGAAAGTGTTTCCGAGCGCGGCCTGATTTTGCGTTTTCTCGCCAACGAGAATTTTCCTGCCGCGGCGGTCGCCTCCCTGGCGGCAGCTGGGCACGATATCGTGTGGGTCAGAAGCGTTGCGCCAGGCATGCCCGACCCTGAGGTGCTGGCATGGGCGGCGCGCGAGCATCGAATCTTGCTGACCTTTGACAAGGATTTCGGCGAACTGGCCAGAGGATCGGCACTGCCGCGCACCTGTGGTGTCGTGTTGCTACGGATGCCGATGCCAAAGCCGGAGGAGGCGGGACTACGGCTGGCCGCGCTGATCACCGCTCGCGAGGATTGGGTCGGCAATTTCTCGGTCATCGAGCCCGGCCGCGTTCGGATGCGACCGCTCGGGTAGTCTGCGGCCTAGTTAAACGGTAGGGGGCAAGGGATCAGGCAGACCTCGACTTTACCTCGGGTCATTGCTGGTTTTGTCGAAGGCTTCAAAGAGGCCGATAAATTTCTCGAAGTGGCAAAGCTCGCCGCGGAGCGCGGCAAGCCGATCGTGCTCATAAAAATCGGGCGTTCGGAACTGGGAGCCCGGGCGGCACGCTCGCATACTGCAGCGCTGACGGGTGCCGATGCCCGGTGGGATGCGATCTTTGCCCAATACGGGGTGATCCGGGTCCAGGATTACGACGAACTCCTGGAGACGGCACACCTCCTGGCCCACACCCCCGAGCCCCTAGTGCCCGGCATCGCGGTGGTATCCCACTCGGGCGGCATCAGCTCGCTCACCGCCGACATGTGCGGTCAGGCCGGTCTCGATCTGCCGCCGCTCGAGCAGAACGGGTGCGGTCCCTCGACCCGGAATCGCCCGCGTAGAACGCGAAGGCATCGCCGCTTTTGACGCCGTGCCACTGGAAGGCCTCCAGGTAGAATTACGTCATGATTGCATAGCCGTCGTAAGGATTGAATATATCGACGTCCTTGGGCCAAGCCCGGCACCCTAGTGGTAGAAACCAGACACTTGACTCCGTTCTTGTCATCCCGGCGGCAGGCCGGGATCTACAGTCTGGCCTGGATACCGGCCTTCGCCGGTATGACGGATAGGCGGGTGCGATTCGTCAGGTGCTATCCACTATTACATTCTCCTGGCGGCGCGGTCGGTCCGGTCCTCGATCTCGTCCAAATCGGCCTGTGTGGTGCGCTGCCTGAAATTGTGCTGTGAGTGATTGAGCACATAGGCCGGCCTTTGCCGCATGTCGCGGGCGCGCTCGGCAGCACCGCCAATTGCTTCGGCACAGGATTTGGCGTATTCGTACTGTGAATTACGGAGTTTGCATGGAAATGGTCCGCATGACCGAAGCCGAGCTGCAACAAGGCTTTCGAGCCTTGGCAGGCCGCGCCCGCCGCGAGCCGGTGACGATCACCACCCCCGCCGGCACCACCCCGGACGGCCGCGATGAATTCGTGGTGTTGTCGGCCGAGGAATATGCACGCCTCAAACGGCGCGATCGACGCGTCGGACTTACCGAGGAGCTTCCCGAGGAGTGGGTCGAAGCCGTGCGCAACGCCAAGGTGCCGGACGAATTCGCCGCCCTCGACGCCGAGCTGAAATAGCTCGTGCGTGCCGCTGCCCGCGCCTGTTCCGGGCCTTGTCATCCGCTATAGCTATTTGTGGCACAGCGAGCACCCGGCGGGGCGCGAGGAGGTGCGGCTTAGGTAGAGGAAAGCAGCGCAAAAGGGGACGGTTTGGGGGGATCAGCGCTCTTTGAGGCGCTTCAACCCGTCAAGGAAGCGGGAGACCTCAGCGCGCGTCCAGCTCGCCCCCTCGTTCCAGAACTCCAGCAGCGCGTCGCGGTTGAGACCGACCCACGCGGAGACCAGCGGAGCGCGCTGTCTGACGACGTGGTCCGGCAGGCTGTTCGCCACGACCCGTGGCGGGTCAGCGATCGTCACCGAGCAGCTCGGCTGCGCTTCCCCTGCCCGGCCATCGAAGTACTTCACGCGCGGCCCGTGCCTGCCCATGCGTGTCGATACGAAGATCGTCCCGGGGATGCCGGTATCCTCCTCCGGGAGGTTCGCCATCTCGACCAGGTCCTCGTCCGCCAGCTCGTCGGCTAGCGGCGCGTCCGCGGGCACATTGGTGACGGTCATCGGCATGGGAGAACCAAAATAACGTCGTGGTCTCTAAAAGTAAAGGTCGGCCCGGCGCAGTCGGAACCGCCAAGGCGCCTTCACCCGGTGGGTCCGTCAGCTCGGGATTTGCCGAACATGATCCAGCCGCCACTGCTTGGCGTGGTGAATGCCGCCAGCGCAGTCTCTGCCCGCACCCTGACCTGCCGTGCGCCGGCCGTGCCGCGGAGCTGCTCTATGCTGTCGGTGTACATGGCCGTACGGGTGCGCCCGTTCCCCAAATTGCCGCCGCTCGAAGAGAACGGGTGCGGTCCCTCGACCCTGATATCGCCCGCGTAGAACGCGAAGGCATCGCCGCGTTTGACGCCGTGCCACTGGAAGGCCTCGCCACCACCCTCCCCGGAAGAACTGCGCCATGGGTGCATAGCCGTCGTAAGGATTGAATATATCGACGTCCTTGGGCCCAAGCCCGGCACCCTAGTGGTAGAAACCAGACACTTGACTCCGTTCTTGTCATCCCGGCGCAGGCCGGGATCTACAGTCTGGCCTGGATACCGGCCTTCGCCGGTATGACGGATAGGCGGGTGCAATTCGTCAGGTGCTATCCACTAGTACATTCTCCTGGCGGCGCGGTCGGTCCAGTCCTCGATCTCGTCCAAATCGGCCTGCGTGGTGCGCTGCCTGAAGTTGTGCTGTGAGTGATTGAGCACATGGACCGGCGACTGCCGCATGTCGCGGGCGCGCTCGGCAGTCGTGAACAGATACGCGGCGGATGTGTTGACTGGCCGGTGTACTGCGGCTTCGGCTTTAATGTCGGACACTATCGCGGCGCCTGGCGCATCGACCACGGCTGGGAGGGGCTCGGCCTCGACCTGCCGATGGTCCATCGTCACTATGACGTGTTCGAGATCGCCCCCGAGCGGATGGCCTGGTTCGGGAAGAGGACCGTGCAATTCGTCATTGGCGTCGAGGGTCACATCGAGAGCCTGGCCGTGCCGCTCGAGCCGGCGGTGGCGCCGATCACATTCCGGCGCCTGCCGTAGCCGCCGATACTGGCGCCCCCTTGACAGAGGTCGGACCCAGCAACCATATATGTTATAGCAATTGCTTAAGGAGAAAATGATGCGCAAAACCGGGTGCCAAATTTCCCTGCCAAATGCCCCAAACCGCAGCGAAATTCCGCTGCCGGCAGGCTCGGCCAAATAGAGAGATGGTGCTGATATATCGAAGATTTTTTGCGTCGAGAGGGCGTTTTCGGGGGCTGAAAAGCGTTTTTTCCCTGCCGTCAGGGAAAACGGACTTCGTCCCCTCTCCGCGGCGCGCCGGTCAAATATACACCCCGCGCATCCCGCCCTCGGGATAGCGGGTACCGGCGGCGGCGCCGATCGGGATCGCGGCGGAGATGCGGTCGATGTCGCCCGGGCTCAGCCGGATGCGCAGCGCGCCGACATTCTCCTCGAGCCGAGCTATCTGCTTGGTGCCTGGGATCGGGACGACGTCCGGTCCTTGCGCCAAGAGCCAGGCGAGTGCCAGCTGCGCCGGGGTGCAGGCCTTCTCCGCGGCGATCGCCTCGATGCGTTCGACCAACGCGCGGTTCTTGGCGAAATTGTCGCCCATGAAGCGCGGATGACGGCCGCGCGTGTCGCCCGCGTCGAGATGGGCGAGATCGGGCACGACCCCAGCTAAGAGGCTGCGGCCGAGCGGCGCATAAGCGAAAAATGAAATGCCGAGGTCGCGGGTCAGCTCGCGCGTCTCGGTCGCCTCCTCGCGATAGAGCAGCGAGAATTCCATCTGGACCGCGGCGAGCGGGTGGGTCGCATGGGCCCGGCGGATACGCTCCGGCCGCGCCTCGCACAGCCCGAGAAAACGGACCTTGCCCTGCTCGACGAGCCGGGCCATCGCGCCGACCGTCTCCTCGACCGGCACTGCCGGATCGACCCGGTGCTGATAATAGAGGTCGATGACCTCGACCCCGAGCCGCTTCAGGCTCGCCTCGCACGCTTGCGCCACGTAGGCCGGGCTGCCGTCGACGCCGTTGGCGCCGCCGGGGCGCCGCGTCTGGCCGAATTTGCTGGCGATCACGATGCCGTCGCGCCGGCCCCTCAGCGCCCGGCCGAGCAGCTCCTCGTTCTGACCCCAGCCATACATGTCCGAGCTGTCGAAATGATCGACGCCGAGATCGATCGCCCGGTGGATCAGCGCGATCCCTGCCCCCTCGTCGCTCGTTCCATATACCCCGGACAGCGACATGCAGCCGAGGCCGATCGCCGAGACCTCCGGGCCGGCCTTGCCGAGCCTGCGCCGTTGCGTGACCATCGTCTCGCTCATCGACTTCTCCTTATCCTTTGTGGCCCGCCTTATTAGAGGCGTATGATCCCCGCGGCAATCCAGGCGAGGGAGGAGTTGATGGCAGCTACGTCACATGTTTACGCCGGTGCGGCGCGCTCGATGGAGGGGACGTTCGGCGGCGTCTTCCGTCAAGCCGTCGGCGACGATCGGTGGGAGAATCTCACCACCGGCTTGCCCGAGGACACTCAGGTGCATGCGATCACGGTTCATCCCGACAACCCCGATGTGGTGTATATCGGTACCACCAAAGGCGCTTTCCGCAGCACCAACCGCGGTACACGGTGGGAAAAGCTCAACCTGCCGGGGGACGCCGACATATGGTCGGTCTGTATCCACCCGAAGAACGCGCGCATTGTCTACGCCGGTGCCTCGCCCCCGGGCGTCTACCGCAGCGACGATGGCGGCGACACCTGGCGCAAGACGGCGGATCCCGGCTTGCCCGACCGGGTGATCATGGGGTTCGCCTGCCGGGTCATGCGGCTCGGTGTCGATCCCAATTCGCCCGACGATATCTACGCAACGCTCGAAGCCAACGGCACGATGCGCAGCCGTAACGGCGGCGAGACCTGGGAGGACTGCACCGCCGATCTGATCCGCTTCTGCGAGGAGCCCAAATATAGGAGCCGCATTGGCAGCCAGACCGAAATCGAGGGAATGCTCGACGGCCATGCGCTCGCCGTCAGCGCCGCAGCGCCCGGCACTGTGTTTCTCGCCAACCGCATGGGCCTCTTCCGCAGCGATGACCGCGGCGAGACCTGGAAGGACATGGAGATCGGCCGGTTCTCGCCGCTGACCTATGGCCGCGACATCCGCGTCTCGCCGCATGACCCCAAGGTCATGTATGCCTGCCTCAGCCCGGCGGCGCGCAGCACCGACGGGTCGATCTACCGCAGCGAGGATGTCGGCCGCACCTGGAAGCGCTTCGATCACGGGGTCAAGGCCGAAGCCACGATGATGGCGGTCGCCGTGCACCCGCGCGATCCCAACCAGGTTTACGGCGTCTCGCGCTTCGGGCAGGTCTTCGGCACGCAGGACGGCGGCCGCACCTGGCGCGAGCACCGGTTGCCGGAAGGCGCTCGCGACCTGTACGCGGTCGCCTGCGGATAGCGTAAGCTTTGTCCCTCACCCCTCCTTCTCCCCACGAATGGGGAGAAGGAGGGGCGCCGTTAGGGAACATGTCGATGGCCGAAGAGACCCGCAACTCGATGAAGCAGAAGCTCGCTGCCGGCGAGCTGGTGCTTTGCATGAACCTGCGCCTCGCGCGCAGCGTCGACATCGCGATGGTCGCCAAGGCGGGCGGCTACGATGCGCTCTATGTCGATATGGAGCACAGTCCCTACTCGATCGAGACCACCTCGACGATCTGCGCCGCCGCCCTCGGCATCGGCATTACCCCGCTGGTGCGGGTGCCGAGCCATGACGCGCATTGGTCGAGCCGGGTACTCGACGGCGGCGCGCAGGGTGTCATCGTTCCGCATGTCAATAACCGCGGCGAGGCCGAGGCCGTCGTGCGCAATTGCCGCTTCCCGCCCGTGGGCCGCCGCTCGGTGATGGGGCTCGGGCCGGCGCTCGGTTATCGCGCCGCACCGCTCGGCGAGCTGAACGACCGCCTCAACCGTGATACCGCGCTGATCGTCATGCTGGAAACCGCCGAGGGCATCGACAATGCCGCGGTGATCGCCGCATTGCCCGGGATCGACGTGTTGCTGATCGGCTCGGGCGACTTGACGACGGACTACGGTATTCCCGGGCAGGTCGACCACCCGCGTCTGCGCGAGGCCTATGAGCGCGTCGCGGAAGCCTGCCGGGCGCACGGCAAGGTGCTGGGTGTCGGCGGCATCCGCCACAATGTCGCGCTGCAGGGCGAGCTGATCCGTCTCGGCGCGCGCTTTGTGATCGCCGGCACCGACGTCAATTACGTCCTCGCCGGCGCGCGCCAGGACACGACGGCATTACGCGCGATCCCGCTCGGGTAATCCGCGATTGGGCGATCTGCTGAGTTGCCTCGAGCCGGCGGAAAGCATCGAACCGCTCGGGGAAAGAGCCGTGGTGCTGCGCGGCTTCGCGCGGCATGAGGCGGCGGTTCTGGTCGCGGCGGTGGCGGAAATCACCGCCTCCGCACCGTTCCGCAACATGATTACGCCCGGCGGCTTCCGGATGTCGGTGGCGATGACCAATTGCGGCCGGGCGGGCTGGGTAACGGATCGCAAAGGCTATCGCTACGAGTTCGTCGACCCGATAACCGGCTGTGCATGGCCCCCGATGCCGCCATCTTTTCGGGGCCTCGCCGCAGGTGCTGCGGAAGCCGCCGGTTTTGCCGGTTTCGAACCCGATGCGTGCCTGATCAACCGATACGAACCCGGAACGCGGCTGTCGCTGCACCGTGACGAGAACGAACGCGACCTGACGGCGCCGATCGTCTCGGTTTCTCTCGGGCTGCCCGCGATTTTCTTGTTTGGCGGCAACAGCCGCGGCGACCGGCCTAGCCGCATTGGGCTGGAGAGCGGCGATGTCGTGGTGTGGGGCGGCCCCGATCGTCTGGTCTATCACGGCGTCGCGCCGCTTGCCGAAGGAGACGATCCGCTGACCGGGCCATGCCGGATCAATCTGACCTTTCGCAAGGCGCTTTGAGCCTGTCGGAAATTTATTCGGCTGGCTGATGATGATGGATGACCGCCGGTCGCGGATAGTTGCCGGCGGGTACCAGGGCGTGGTCGTGGGCGATGCCCGCCGGCCGGCCACGGCGTCCGGCGAGCCAGTCGGAGAGGCGGTCCATGTAAATGTAGGTGACCGGGATCGTAAACAGGGTCAGCGCCTGCGACACGACGAGCCCGCCCACGACGGCCACGCCCAAGGGCTGGCGCAATGATGCACCGGCGCCGAGCCCGAGTGCGATCGGCAGGATGCCAAAGATCGCCGCCATTGTCGTCATCATAATCGGGCGAAAGCGCAGTACGGCTGCCTCGACGATCGCCTCTTCCGCCGATTTATGCTCGTGCCGGCGGCGCTCGATCGCGAAGTCGATCATCATGATCGCGTTTTTCTTGACTATGCCGATCAGCATGATCAGCCCGATGATCGCGATGACGCTCAAATCAAAGCCGAAGAGCTGCAGGCACAGCAGCGCGCCGACGCCGGCCGGCGGCAAGCTCATCAGGATTGTGACCGGGTGAATGAAGCTCTCGTACAAGACGCCGAGCACGATGTAGACGGCAAAGATCGCCGCCGCGATCAACAGGGGCTCGGTCGATAGCGAGCTCTCGAACGCCTGGGCGGTGCCCTGGAACGAAGTTTCGATGGTCTTTGGCAGCCCCATCTCCGCCGTCGCCTGGTCGATCCGGTCGACCGCCTGGCCGAGCGAGGTCCCGGGTGCCAGATTGAATGATAGGGTCGCTGCGGGAAATTGGTCCTGATGATTGACCGATAGCGCGGTCGTGGTCGGCACCAGCCGGGCAAACTCGCTGACTGGGACCAGTTGCCCGCCCGAACCGTGGACATAAAGACGCGACAGGGCCGAGATATCTTTCTGGTATTGCGGCTCCAGCTCCATCACGACGTGATAGGTATTGAGATTACCGTAGACTTCGGTCACGTAGCGCTGGCCGAAGGCGTCGTAAAGAGTGGTCTCAATGGTGCCGGGATTGACGCCGACGCGCGTGGCGAGATCGCGGTTGATGTCGATCTTCAATTGTGGGCTGGCGAGTTGCATGTCGCTGGCGACATCCTCGATGCCGGGGATGGTCTTCAGCTTGTCTTCGACCTTTGGCGCCCATTGTTGCAATTCAGCGAGATCGGTGTCCTGCAATGTGTACTGGTATTCGGTTGCAGTTAGCCGCCCGCCGACCTGGATCGTTTCGAGCGGCTGCAGGTAGGTGTGGATGCCGGGAACCTGGGCCAGCTTTGGCCGCAGTCGGTCGATGATCTGCTGTTCGCTCGCCTTGCGCTGATCCCAAGGCTTCAGCGAGATGAACAGGCGGCCGGTGTTGTTGCCCTGACTGGCGCCGCCGCCGATCGCCGACCCGACCGACACGACGTCGGGATCGCGCATAATTACTGCCGCGGCGCGCTGCTGCAGATCGGCCAGGCCCATGAACGAAACGTCCGGAGAACCCTTGGTGAATCCGAAGATGATGCCGGTGTCCTCTTCGGGGATGAAGCCCTTCGGGATCTCGACGACGAGCCAGCCGGTCAACGCGATCAGGGCGAGATTGAACAGCATCGCCCAAAGCCGAATTTTCAGCACCCCGCGCAAGGTCCGCTGATAGCCGTGTAGGGTGCGTTCAAAAGCCCATTCGCTCCATCGATAGAGGCGCCCGTGCTTGACCCGCCGCGGATCGACGAGAAACAGCGACGCCATCATCGGCGACAAGGTCAGCGCGATGATCGCGGACAGCACGATCGCGACCGAAACGGTCACGCCGAATTCGCGGAACAGACGGCCAACGATCCCGCCCATGAACAGGACCGGGATGAAGACCGCGATCAGCGAGATCGTGATCGACACGATCGTAAAGCCGATCTCGCCGGCGCCCTTTAATGCCGCGGTCAGAGGATCATCGCCCTGTTCGAGATAACGGTAGACGTTTTCAAGCATGACAATCGCATCGTCGACGACGAGGCCGACAGCAAGGGTCAGGCCCATCAGCGAGAGGTTGTCGAGGCTGTCGCCAAAGAAATAGAGGATCGGAAAGGTCCCGAGCAACGACAGCGGCACCGTGACGCTCGGGATCACCGTCGCCCAAAAACTACGCAGAAACAAAAAGATGACGAGGACGACGAGGACGACCGTGAAGAGCAGGGTCAGCTTCACATCGGTAAAGCTGGCGCCGATCGACAGCGAGCGGTCGTTGACAACGCTGACCTTGATCGAGGGCGGCATCCCGGCCTCGAACGCCGGCAGGTGGGCCTTTATGTTGTCGACGACCTGCAAGGTGTTCGACCCCGCCTGCCGCCAGATGCCGATCATCTCGCCGATGTGGTTGTTGACCCAGTCTAGCTGCAGCGGGACATCGGACCCAACGACGACCCGGCCGATGTCGCTGATGCGCACCGGCGCGCCGTTGCGGTACGCGACGATGACGCGGCTCAACGGGCCGGTCTGCAACAACTGCCCGTTGGCGCCGATCTGATAGGCCTGCTCCGAGCCCTGCAACGCGCCGACCGGCTCTTCGAGGGTATTGTTGGTAATCGCCGTCGCGACATCGTCGATGCCAATGCTGCGCGCCGCCATCTCCGTCGGGTTTAGCTGCACCGTCGGCGCATATTTCTGCTCGCCGAAAATGACGACCTGCGCGATGCCCGGCAGCATCGAGACGCGCTGGGCGAGGTTCAAATCGGCGTATTGGTCGAGCTCGGGCAGGCTCATGACGTTCGAGGTCAGCCCGAGAATGAATACCGGCTTTTCGGCGGGATTGACCTTTTTGTAGGTCGGCGGATTGGGCAGTTCTTTTGGCAGCACCCCGCTGGCGGCGTTGATCGCCGCCTGGACATCGCCGGCCGCACCGTCGATGTCGCGCGACAACGCGAATTGCAAGGTAATGACGCTGCTGCCCTCAATATTGTACGAGGTGATCTGCGAGATACCGGGAAGGCTGGCGAATTGCCGCTCGAGTGGCTGCGCCACCGACGAGGCCATGATTTCGGGGCTCGCACCCGGCAGGCTGGTGGTGACGCTGATCGTCGGGAAATCGACGTTCGGCAGAGCCGCGACCGGCAGCAGGTTGTAGCCGATGATCCCGCCGACAAAGAGTGCTGCCATCAACAACGCGGTAGCAATCGGGCGCCGGATAAAAGGCTCCGAGATGCTCATCGCGGAACCACCCCTTGGGTTCCTGACGGGCCGGTCGTGATCCCGGTGCTCCCGACGCCTTCCGCCCCGATTTCCGGCTCGCGCGCATTCATTTGACCCGGTCGTCCGGCTGCGACGGCGACCCTGACGCCCGGCGTCAGCTCGGCCTGGCCGGAGGCGACAACCTGCTGCCCGGCCGCGAGCCCCTTGCCGGTGATCAAGGCGCGTCCGTTCTCGACTTGGGTGATCGTCACCGGGACCGGCTCGACCGTCGAATTCGGCGCGATCCGATAGACGAACGGGCCGCTCGGTCCCATCAGCACTGCCCCCGCCGGAACCGTGATGCCGTTCTTGACGACCCTCAGCACGAGATGGGCGTTGACGAACTCGCCCGGCCACAGCGCGGCGTCGTTGTTGGCAAATTGGGCCTTCAACGTCACCGTCCCGGTGTTCTGGGCGACCTCATTGTTGATGACTTTGAGAACGCCCTCGGAAAGCTGCCGGTTGTCGTCGCCGTTGAAAGCCAGCACCGAAAGCGGATGCTGCGCCATTGCCGCCCGGATGCGGTCGAGGTCCTGCTCCGGGACGGTGAACGTCAGATAGATCGGCTTGATCTGGGTCACAACAACGAGCGGGGTCGCGGCACTAGCCTGCACCAGATTGCCGATATCGACGAGACGCAGTCCGGTTATGCCGTCGATCGGCGAGGTGATCGCGGAGTAGGCGACGTTCAGTTTGGCGGCGTCGATTTGCGCTTGGTCGGACTGCACCGAGGCGACCAGCTGATCGACGGTCGCCTTTTGGGTATCGTATTGCTGTTGGGTTACCGCCAAGTGGGTGTTCACCAGCGCCGCGTATCGGGTCAGAATGAGCTTTGCGTTTTCGAGATTGGCCTCGTCCTTGGCCTTGTTCGCCTCGGCCTGCTCGAGCTGCGCCTGATAGGGCCGCGGGTCGATCTGCACGAGCAGATCGCCCGCATGGACGTACTGGCCTTCGGTGTAGGCAACTTTGGTGATGTTGCCGTCGACCCGGCTTTTGACCGTGACCGTGTTGAAGGCCTGAACCGAGCCGATCCCGCGTACGATGATCGGCACATCCTTGGCCTCGGTCGTGGCTGCGAGAACCGGAACCGCCTGCTGACCGCCTTGCAGCGTGCTCTGCTCCTGCGCCGCTGTAGCGGTCTCGCTGCCGCGCGGCGCGAGCCGCCAGCTCGCAGTTGCGATGGCGAGGACCAACCCCAGCATCAACAGCAGCTTGATTGAAAGCCGCACTCGAACTCACCTTTGACGTGCCTCACCAGTAAACAGCACGTCGCCACAAAGGGTTCTTAGGCGAGCGCCTCCCGGGACATCCCGGCGCGGGCGGCAGGGCCGGGCGGCTCAGAACGCATAGCGGCGCAGACCGCCATCCACCGGGATGACCGCGCCGCTGATGTAGTGCGCGAGAGGTGAAGCCAGGAACACAGCCAGCACCGCGAGGTCCTCGGGCTCGCCATAGGCGCCGGCCGGGATCTCGGCTGCGGCATGGCTCTTGCGGTACTCTTCGGGGTAGTTGCGCCGGATCTGCTCGCTCATGATCCGCCCGGGCGGGATGGAATTGACGGTGATCCCGTATTTGCCGACGTCGCGCGACAGGCCTTTGGCCCAGGCGTGGACCGCGGCCTTGGCGGAAAAGGCGGCGTTGAGCCGGTCGGGTTCCGATTTGCCGGTGATGTTGATGATGCGGCCCCAGCCGCGCTCCATCATCTGCGGAAGCAGAGCATGCGTGATCTGGCGCTGCCGGGTGAAATTAAGCGTGATCGCTTCCTCCCAACGCTCCTCCGACGCATCGAAGGGCAGCGGACGGCTGCCTCCCGCACAATTGACCAGGATGTCGACGTGACCGAGGCCGGCGAGTGCCGCATCGCGCAACTTCGTTGCCGCATCCGGAGCCATGATGTCCTGGGTGATCAGCAGCGGGCGCCGTCCCTGGCCTCGCTCGATCTCGCTTGCGAGCTCATCGAGAAGATGGGTCCGGCGCGCCACTGCTGCGACTTCGACACCTTCGGCAGCCAACCCTTTCGCGATCGCGCGGCCAATCCCCATGCTCGCGCCGGTGACGAGTGCGGTCTTTCCAACAAGCTGCAGGTCCATATCTCTCCTCCGAACAGCCGGGCGCCAAACTGACGATCAGGTGTGCCGTCGGCAAGCTGCCGTGACCCACCCCGGGGCGGCGGTCCCCGACGGGACGGCGGGCTGACGCCCTGCGCGGTATGGAAGCGGCTGCGCAGCCTGAACGGGTAGCCACAGATGGGCCGCAGGTATGGCCGTTTGGCACGGCCTTGGCTTTCGGTGACGCCGCCGAGCGGAATTGCTTCCCTGCTGAATTCGTTGCCTAGTGTGACGCGGTTCACACGCTTGCCACGAATTTGCCCGATGATCGTGATTTCGGCGGCTCAAGAAACCTGCGAGAAAAGGAGGTCTATGTGGCTCCGACACTAGAGGCTCGCGCTACCGACGCTCAACAACAGCGGGTGGGGCTTCTGCAATGCCCACCGCACTGGGAACAGATCATGACTTTGCCGGATTATTCCGGACAACGGGTATGGAATGTTCCCCGATCGGAGTGCGCGAGGTGAATCGAGGGCGGCAGGATGGAGGGCGGCTGCTCCATAATCCGGCAGAAAACCTAGGGCGAACTCCGGATAGCGCCTCGCCGATCCGTCCATTACGTGCGTGTAGTGGATGAGCCGTCACGCTGCCACCCGGCAAACGTGAACATATGTTTTCGATTCTCTGATAACGAGTTGTTAACCGCTCCTGGTAATCCTGGTTAACGAAGGCCCCGCCGGTACCTGTTGCCGGCCGAACCCGGAGGCTCTTATGCGCGTGCTTCTAGTCGAGGATGATGCAGCAACCGCCGCCGGCATCAAGATGATGCTGGGGAAAGAGAATTTCATATGCGATACCACCGATCTCGGCGAGGACGGCCTGGAGATCGGCAAGCTCTACGATTACGATATCATTCTCCTCGATCTGATGCTTCCCGACATCGACGGCTACGAGGTGCTGCGCCGCTTGCGCGCGGCGCGCGTGCGCACGCCGATCCTGATCCTCTCGGGCCTCGCCGAGCTCGACCACAAGATCAAGGGTCTCGGTTTCGGCGCCGACGATTTTCTTACCAAGCCCTTCGATCGCCGGGAACTGGTCGCGCGCATACAGGCGATCGTGCGCCGTTCCAAGGGCCACTCTAAATCGATGATCCGCACCGGCAAGCTTATCGTCAATCTGGACACCCGCATTGTCTCGGTCGATGACCAGCCGGTGCATCTAACCGGCAAGGAGTACGGCATCCTGGAGTTGTTGAGCCTACGCAAGGGCACGACCCTGACGAAGGAAATGTTTCTTAATCACCTCTATGGGGGCATGGACGAGCCCGAGCTCAAGATCATCGATGTCTTCGTTTGCAAGCTGCGCAAGAAGCTCGCCCAGGCGACCGGCGGCAAGCACTACATCGAAACGGTTTGGGGCCGCGGCTATGTGCTGCGTGACCCGGTAGAGACAACGGCCACGCTAGCACCCGGAGCCAGCCAGGCGAATACCGGCGCGCGAGCCGGTTCGGCAGCAGCTTAGTCGGCGCGGGCGACCGCGGCCAGCTGGAACCGCCCGGGCTCTGACGCGCGAATCAGGCGGTACCCGAGCGCCTCGGCGAGAAGGCCGGTGAAATAGGCTTGGATGGTTCGGGAGGTGAGCGCATCGATCGGCGCCGCGAGAAGCAGCGCCGCGCTTGCCTCGGGTGATAGAGCCGCGGTCGCGCCGATCGCTTCGAGAGCGAGGCCCGCGGGGCCACCGGCGAGAACGAGGCTGCCGCTCCCGGAGAGCGCTTCGGCCCCGATCAGCAACAGGTTGCAGGCGAGTTTCTGCCGGTCGAGCGGCAGAGCCCGAGTGCTCTCGGTGTAATCACAAGCGATCCGCGTCCCTTCGAAAAGGCGGCTCGCGAGGTCGCCTGGCGCCAAGCCGACCATCCCCCCGCGATGACCAAAACCATAGGCGAAACGGTAGAATTGTAGCCGGTTGGCGGCCCGACGCGCGCTGTCGCCGACCAACGCGATGGCTCCGTGCGCAAAGTCCTGGTCTTCCCCGGCTCTCGCAGGGGCAAGTTCCTCGGCGAGGAGCTCAACCCCATTGTTGATCGCCGCGATCGGCCCGCTCAACTCGTGGCACAAACGAGCGGTCAGCAGCTCCAACACGCGCATATCGAGATTGCGGGCAACCGCACCACGAGGCAGCTCGCGCGCTATAGACGTTTGATCGGCAACCCCCGCGAACGCCGATCTGAACGAAAAGCGGTCGATACGCTGCCGGCCCATCTGCGAACCACCACTCGAGGCGCGAAACCCGTCCCATAACCCACCCGACGTCAGCAGCCCGTCCCGCCGTTACGACAGACGGGTGTCCGGGATGCGCTGCAGGCGGCTCGGGGCAGAGGGTTGGGATGAAACGCGGGCTCAGCCCGCGGCCGTTTGCAGCAGTGCCGCAGCGGCGTCGAAATCCTCGGGCCGGTTGGCGTTGAAGAAGGGGTCGACCGGCTGGTCGGCGAAGGGCACCGTCACCAGCCTGTGGCGCGCAGTCCACAGATCGACCTTACGGATCCCCTCTTCGACCACTGCGCGGCGGAGGTCTTCGCGCAGCCGCACCGGCCACAGCCCAAAGACCGGGTGCGCGCGACCGCCCGACGCGGCGCAGGCGAGATCGGCACGCGCTTCCTTGAGCCCGGCGGCGAGCCGCGCAACGAGATCGGCGGGCAGGAACGGTGCGTCAGTTGCGACGCTCGCGACATAACCGCAATCCGGACGGTGCGATGCGGCCCAATCGAGCCCGGCCAGCACACCGGCCAGCGGGCCGGCGAAGCCGGGCACGCTGTCGGCCATCACCGGCAAGGCATAGCGGGCAAAGCGGCCGGGATCGCCATTGACGTTGAGCACGAGCGTGTCGACCTGCGGCCGCAACCGCTCGATGACCCGGTCGAGCAGAGGGATCCCATCGAGCGGACGCAAGGCCTTGTCGCCGCCGCCCATGCGCCGGGACTGCCCGCCGGCAAGCAGCAGCCCGACGATCTTCACGGTGAGTCTTCGGCAAGGCTCGCCTTGCGGGCGAGGCGCGGATGCTCCTCTTCGACGGTCCGGACGTCGCCGTCGAAGACGATGCGCTCGCTGCCGGCGAGCGCCACGAAGCGTTTCCCCTTGGCGCGGCCGATCAAGGTAAGGCCGGCCTGCCGCGCGAGGTCGACGCCCCAGGCGGTAAATCCCGAGCGCGAGATCAGGATCGGGATGCCCATCTGCACGGTCTTGATCACCATCTCCGAGGTCAGGCGGCCGGTGGTGTAGAAGATCTTGCCGGTCGGGTAGACACGGTGGAGGTGCATGTAGCCGGCGATCTTGTCGATTGCATTGTGGCGGCCGACGTCCTCCATGTAGAGGAGCGGCCGGTCCTCCTCGCACAGCACGCAACCGTGGATCGCCCCGGCGGCGAGATAGAGGCTCGGCGCGGTATTGATCTTGCGGGTCAGAGCGTAGAGCCAGGAGGTGCGCAGCACCGCTTCCGGGTCGAGCCGAACCTCTTCGAATTTCTCCATCAGATCGCCGAACACGGTGCCCTGGGCGCAGCCCGAGGTCAGCGTCTTCTTCTTCAGCTTGTCCTCGAAATCGGTTTCGCGATCGGTGCGGACGACGACGGTCTCGAGCTCGTCGTCGTAATCGATGCCGGTGATCCGATCCTGGGGCCGCAGCATATTCTGGTTGAGCAGATAGCCGACCGCGAGATAGTCCGGATGGTCGCCGATGGTCATCATCGTGACGATCTCGCGTCCGTTCAGAAACAGGGTCAGCGGGCGCTCCATGACGACGGCGGTCTCGATTGGCCGGCCTTCGTGGTCGATGCCGCTTACCGTGCGGGTCAGCCGCGGATCGTCGGGCTGCGGGCGCACCGTGAATTCCTTCATGAGCTGATGATGGGTCGCAGCGCCGTCCGCCGCAAGCCGCCAAATGCCATGCTTTGTGGTATGAGGTGCGGTGGTATGAGGTCCGTCGACCGGGTCCCGCGGAAGCCGCCGAGGTGGCGCGGAATAATCACGACGCGATCGGGGGCGACATTTCCCGATCGAGCCCCTATCTTTAACAGAGCACCCAGGGGTGCGAACGAGAAAACCATGATCGACCCGTTCGGACGGACCATCACCTATCTGCGCGTATCTGTTACCGACCGGTGCGACTTCCGCTGTGTCTATTGCATGGCGGAAGAGATGACTTTTCTGCCGAAGGCCGAGTTGCTGACGCTCGAGGAACTCGACCGCGTGTGCAGCGCGTTCGTCCGGCTCGGCGTCAGGAAGCTGCGTCTGACCGGCGGCGAGCCTCTGGTCCGCCGCAACATCATGGCGCTCTTTCGCACGCTCGGCCGTCACCTCGCCACCGGTGCGCTCGACGAGCTGACCTTGACGACCAACGGGAGCCAGCTCGCCCGCTACGCCGCCGAGCTGCACGATTGTGGCGTGCGCCGGGTCAACGTCTCCGTCGACACGCTGGACCCAGCGAAATTCACCGAGATCACTCGCCGCGGACGCCTTGATACAGTGCTCGAAGGGCTCGCGGCGGCAAAGGCGGCGGGCCTCGCTGTCAAGATCAACACCGTGGCGCTGCGCGGCGTCAACGAGGACGAGCTCGACGATCTCGTCGCCTGGACCGGTGACGAGGGGTTCGACCTCGTGGTGATCGAAGTCATGCCGATGGGCGATATCGGCGGCGAGAACCGGCTCGACCAGTATCTGCCGTTGTCGCTCGTGCGCGCCCGGCTGCAACGGCGGTGGACGCTCGACGAGAGCGACTATCGCACCGGCGGCCCGGCGCGCTACGTCACCGTGCGCGAGACCGGCCGGCGGCTCGGCTTCATCACCCCCTTGACCCATAATTTCTGCGAGAGCTGCAACCGTGTGCGGATGACCTGCACCGGCACGCTCTATATGTGCCTCGGCCAGGAGGATGCGGCAGATCTGCGCACGCCGCTGCGCCAATCCGAAGGGGATGGCGCGCTCGAAGCGGCGATCCGCGAAGCGATCGATCGCAAGCCTCGCGGACACGACTTCATCATCGACCGTCGCCACAACCGGCCCGCCGTCGCCCGGCATATGAGCGTGACCGGCGGGTGAGCGCTTCACCGCCGCCGCGGATCGCGGTCGTCGCGGCCGAGACCGAAGCCGCGCAACAGGCGCTCGAGGAGCTGTGCGGCCGCTACAACTGCGTCCCCCCCGAGCGCGCCGAAGTCATCATTCCGCTGGGCGGCGACGGGTTTATGCTGGAGAGCTTGCATCGCTTCCTGTCGCAGAGGGTGCCGATCTTCGGCATGCATCGGGGCAGCGTCGGTTTCCTGATGAACCCCTACCGGCCGGATGGGCTGGTGCAGCGCCTCGCCGCCGCCCAACCGGTCGTGCTCCATCCGCTCGAGATGAGCGCGGTCTGCGAGCACGGCACAAAGTGCCGCGCGCTTGCCTTCAACGAGGTCTCACTGCTGCGCGAGAGCCGGCAGGCGGCAAAGTTTCAAGTCAGCGTCGATGGGGTCGTGCGGATCGATGAGCTGATGGCGGATGGCATCCTGGTCGCGACACCAGTCGGCAGCACCGCCTACAATCTCTCGGCGCATGGCCCGATTATCCCGCTCGGGGCGGGCGTCCTCGCCTTGACCCCGATCAGCGCCTTCCGCCCTCGTCGCTGGCGCGGCGCGCTGTTGCCTCACCAGGCAAAGGTCAGGATCGACGCGTTGGAGACCGACAAGCGCCCGGTCAGCGCCGTCGCCGATTTTACCGAGGCACGTGATGTCGTCACCGTCGATATCCACGAGAATCGCCATATCTCGATGACCCTGCTTTTCGACCGAGAGTTCAATCTCGAAGAGCGGGTGCTCAAGGAGCAGTTCGCCTCCTGAGTGTCGGCACCGGAACCCGACCCGGATCAGGAAAGCCCTCGGCGTTCGAGAGCCGGCCGCGGGCGCTTCCTGCGCAGCATATCGAGCCCTGCGCACAAGACGCGCTTCAACGCTCCTTTGCGCTGCTCGATCAGATGCGCAAACGCAACCGATACCCCGAAAGGCAATCCGAACACCAGGATCTGGTGCATTGCGCGGTCAGCCGGGCCGGGAATGACGGTACCGAAGAAGTTCAGAAGCGGATAGTGCAGCAGGTAGAGCCCGAACGTCGTTCCGGCGAGACGGCGAATTAGGCGCTCGAGCCCCGCTCTCGGCATCGGCAGCCGAGCATTCGCGAGACCCACGATCAAGAGCGCGACGAGGGCACCGACAATGTAGTCGTGGGCCGAGTAGAACGGCGGGACCCATGGTGTCGCCGGTTGCCAAAAGAGTTGCTGGCCGCCGAAGGCCTGGAGCCCGACGAACCCCGCCACGGCGCCAAACGCCAATAGGGTTGCCCATTGCGGCGGCAGCGCGGTCCGCCATCGCCACGCTGCGACCCCCATCAGCCATACCGGAAACAGCAGTAGGATCTTCGGTCCGGCCAGCAGCGCCGCGGCGGCTATTGCGATTATTCGTCGCCGCCCCTGCAGAAACACGGCTGCAGCGAAGAGGACATAGTACCAGGCTTCGTAGTTGAGCGACCAGAAGGGTACGTTCGAACCCGGTTGCGCTGACAAAGTCCAGCTGGCGCCGAGAAATATTGCAGACAACGCGAAGCCAAGCAGAGTGTGGACTGGTCCCTGACCCCATTCCGCCCCGTATAATCGGGGATCGATTGCCATCGCGAGGTGGTCGAGGCCGGCTGTTACGACGAACGCCGGCAAGACCACCGAGTAGAGCCGGGCAACCCGGCTCAAGCCGTATTCCTCGAGACTCCCTTCCCTGGCCTCCGTGACCCAGGCGATGACAAAACCCGAAAGAACAAAGAACACAAGAACCGCAATCCGGCCGTAATCCATCACCTGCCAGAACAGGCCGCCGCTGTAGCGTCCCGCGGCGTAATGCGACACAAAGACAATAAACGCCGCGCCAAAGCGAAGCGCGTCCAGATAGAGTGAAAGTGCACTTGTCATCGTGACCTATAGGGGTCGCGCGCGGGGCTCATCCCCCCAATTCCGGCTATACCGCATTGGGCTCGGTTACCAGGACAGGAAATCTGCCGAAGCGCTATGGGACGAGAATTCTCGATACCGCTTCCGAGAGCTCAGCCGGCCCGAAGGGTTTGCGCAGCAGCGGCACGTCCGTGACCCCCACACGCAAGACACCCGTATGGCCAGTGATCAACAGCGCCTTCACGTTCGGCTGCTGCTGTCGAGCCTGCCGGATGATCTCCAGACCATTGATCCCAGGCATGGCGTAGTCGGCAATCAGGAGGTCGACTGCGCCCCTGTCCTGCAGGATGCGGAACGCTGCATCGGCGCTGCTTGCTTCGCGCACGACATAGCCATTGGATTTGAGGAGCTCACTGACGAAGCGCCGCACGTCGGAATCGTCGTCACAGAGCAGGATGTTGGCCCTGCCCTGCGGAATGTTCAATCCGGCTCTCTTAAGCCTGATGGCTTTCGGCGGCGGCTCGACTGCTTGCGGCAACCATAGTTCCAAAGTCGTTCCCTCATCCGGCTTGCTCCGAATTTGGACGGCGCCGCCTGATTGTACGGCAAAGCCCTGCACCATCGGGAGCCCCAGGCTGGAGCCGCTTCCTACCTCTTTTGTGGTAAAGAACGGATCGAACGCCTGTGCCAGCGTCGCCGCGTCCATGCCGGTCCCGGTGTCCCTGATCGAAACGAGGACATAGTCTCCAGGGGCCAATCCGGTCGGAGAATTAGGGTCGGCGCGGCGGTTGTGGAGCCCGATGCGCAGCGTGCCGCCGGCCGGCATCGGGTCGCGCGCATTGATCGCCAGGTTAAGGATCGCGAGCATCGACGAGCGCCGGCGGAGGTCTAGGTCTGCCGCGATCTCGAGGCGGATCGCCGGTCCGACGGTCCGCTGCAACAGTTCTTCGATGCCGGCGATCAAGCCCCCGAGATCGACCGATCGGGGGTCGAGGCGCAGCTTGCGTGCGAAGGCAGGAGGGCGTTGGATCAGCGCGACGCCCCGTTCGGCGGCTCGCAGGGCGCTGTGGAGCAGCGGCAAGAGTGTGGAATTCTCCCCCGCTCGGTCACTCGCCAGCACCAAGTTTCGGATCACGACCGTCAGTAGGTTGTTGAAGTCGTGGGCGATGCCGCCGGTCAATTGCCCGACAGCCTCAAATTTTTGAGCCTGCCGCAGAGCGGCTTCGGTTGCCCGGTGTTCGGCCATCTCGGCCTGCAGGCGGAGATTGGCCTCATTCAGCTCGAAGCGCAGCAGCATGGCGTCGCTGAAGAACCGGTTGAGATGTGCTCCGGCCAATGAGAGTGCGCCTGCAAAGACGACGATCATCCCTCCGAGCGCGCCGTCAGCTACAGTGCCCTCGCTGAAGAAACGGGCAGCCATCGGGCAAGCTCGCTGCGAGCAGAAAGGCGAGAAGGGTCGGCAAATGCGAGGCACTGAGCACGACAGCACCGGCGCACATGCCGCCGACCACGAATGTGAGAAAGATCTGCTCCGATACAAGAACCAGCGGGAACAGCACAACGCCGCCAAAGCCCCAGCACGAACCCGCGAGCAGCGATCCGCACGTCGCGAGCTGCGACCAATGATGCTCACTTTGCGGAAGGCGCCGCCGATATCGCCGCCAAAGGATCCAGCGCCCCGCGGTCACCAGCGCAACGGCGGAAAACCAGATCGCCGGCAACACCGAAGCTGCGGCAATAGGCGAAAACACGATTAAGGTCAGCGCCGCGTTCACGAGATTGACGGCGAGCGCGATCGGCATTTGCCGGAAGACAGCGGGCACGATGCCGAAACCTCACCCGCCAATGGGAACGCAATGACGCGCCGCCGGAAAGGCGACTGTTTTCACGAGCGAGACCTCGAGCGACGCGTCGGTTCGGCAAATCATGTTTGTAAATATCTATTGAACTCCAGCTTGGGGCCTCGCTTGCACCAGATCGGCCAGAAGGACGTTTTTTTGACGGTACTCTGACGCCGCCCTGACAAAAATATCGTTAACATGGGCGACAGCGATTGTCGATGCGACCCACCTTGTGGGCGGTGACGGGAGGATCAGGTGGACGGCGATATCACGTCTAGGCACAGTTATTCGGTCCGCGGTCATGGGCTGCGGTACGGTTCATTGCCGGCCGACGGGTCGGCAGCGCGCGCTACGCCGCAGCTGATTCGAGGGACGTCGCTGGTTGTGATCGTGCTGGCATCGCTCGGGTTGTGGGCGGGGATCTGGGCGGCTGTCAGCTCTGTGGCTCGGGTTTGGGTGCGGTAAGCCGAGTTTGCAGCCGGCGGGTGCCTGCCCAGCCGGCAACTCACCAAGCCTGACTGTGGGGTTCCGCCACTGCAAATATTCTCGTGGCCGGCCTTAGTGTTGGGCCATCCGGGTCTTGAGAAAGCGCGGCAGCCTGCCTTGAAACCGTGGGTGCCCGCCGAACTAAGTCCGTGGGCCGAAGGCCGACGGGGCGAACCCGGCAACGGGATTCACAAGGGTTCGGTTGTCCAGTTACGCGCTCCGATAGGGTAGGGCAAAGGCGAAGCTGCGACCGCGCCCGCGGCTTAGCGCCTGGTCAATTCACAGCATGCCATAGGCCTCGCGCAGGGGCGATCCGCAGCGGGCCGTCGTCGATCGCTTCAAAGCCGAGCCTCGTCCGGCCGTCACCCGGTCATCCATCCGGTAGTGGGAAGCCTCGATCGTCGCCATCCTGATGGGCATATCAAGAGGGAGAAGAATCATGCCCGACATTCAGCAGGACGCGTTGAGCGGATTGTGCGCAGCGCTCGTCGAGCGCGCGAGGCTGGCGCAGCCCTTGGTCGCGCGCATCGAGGCAGAGGGCCGCGCGACACGTTCGGGGATCCTCTGGCGCAGAGACGTCGTCGTCGCCTCGGAGCAGGGGTTCCCGGATATCGCCGAGGTCAAGGTCACCTTGGTCGAGGGCGGCACCTACGCGGCGCGGCTCGCTGGTCGCGATCCCGGAACCAATGTCGTTGCCCTCAGGCTCGACGGCACCCCGGACCCGGCCCGGCTCGCGGCGGCGGACCCGCACCCCGGTGCCCTCGCCCTCGCCTTTGGCGCCGAGAGCGACGGCGTCTGGATGCGGCTCGGCGTCGTTCATTCGGTCGGTCCGGCGTGGCACAGCCGAGCCGGCGGCCGCATCGACCGGCGCATCACCCTCGATATGGGGTTGAGCGCGCGGGAGGAGGGCGGGCCCGTGCTCGACGCCGGAGGGGGAGTGCTCGGCATGTCGACACTCGGGCCCCGCCGGCGCGTCCTGGTCATTCCGAGCGCCACGGTCGAGGGCGTGCTCGACCCGCTCCTCAGCAAAGGCAGGGTCGAGCGGGGGTGGCTCGGCCTGGCGCTTCAGCCGGTGCTCGTGCCGGAGGCCTCGCAGTCCGAGACCGGGCAATCGCGCGGGCTGATGATCATGGGTGTGGCAAAAGACGGCCCGGCGGCGGGGGCGGGCGTCCTCGCGGGCGATATCCTGGTGACGGTCGGCGGAGAGGATGTCAGCCATCCCGCAATGGTGGCACGCCGGCTCGGTCCGGAATCGGTTGGGCAAGCGATCGAATTGCGGCTGCTGCGGGCGGGCAAGGTCCTGTCGGTTACAGCGACCGTCGCCGCCCGGCCGTCGGGATGAGCACCGTCCCGACCCGGCTGCGCATCGCCGTGGTGGCTTCGAATGCGGCGGCGCGAAGCCGGCTCGCGTCGCTGGTCGGGCGAAGCGGGCACGACATCGTCGAGGTGACGGCCTCTCCCGACGCGATCCTGACCGAGGGCGCTCCCGGCAATGCGCTGCCGGCGCCGGCGGTGGCGATCGATTCGGAGGAGGCTGAATACTCCGGACTGCTGCCGCCGGATGCCACCACGGTGCAGATCGATGCGGCCTTGCGCGCCGTCGCTGCGGGACTGACCGTGCGCGTCCCGAGCCCGCGAAATCGCACCTTCGCACCATTGGCCGAGGATTCGTCGCCGCTGTTGACGCCGCGCGAGATCGAGGTTCTCGCCGCACTCAGCGACGGCTTGAGCAACAAGGCGGCGGCCCGTCGCCTCGGTATCTCGCCGCACACCGTCAAGTTCCATATCGAATCGCTGTTCAGGAAGCTCGGCGCCGCCTCGCGCGCCGAAGCCGTCGCGAAGGGATTGAAGCGCCAGATCGTCGAGATTTGACCGGATAGCCGAAGCGGCCTGCCTCGCTTCGCCAAGACGAAACCAAAGGGTAGTAGGGGCGCCGGCGAGGCGATGGTCATGGCGATGCTGATCGCCCGGCGGTGGCTCGCTATGATGGCCGCGTCGCGACAACCAGCGAGACGAGAGGGTAACGATGGAACTCTACACAGCCGGCACCGGCAACGGGCAGCGTGCGGCGATCGCGGTCAACGAGTGCGGTGTCCCCTGCACGATGCACGTACTCAACCTGGCGCAGGGCGACCAGAGAAAGCCGGACTATCTGAAAATAAACCCGACCGCCCGGATCCCGACCCTGATCGATCCCGACGGCCCGGGCGGCCGGCCACTGACCCTGATCCAGTCCTGGGCGATCCTCCATTACCTCGCCGAAAAGACCGGCAAGCTCATTCCCAGCGACCCTGCGGCGCGCGCCAGGACATACCAATGGCTCGGCGAGGCCGCCAGCGACATGGCGCCGACCGCGCAGAACATCTTCTTCCTCGGCAACCGCATGCCGGAGAAGGTGCCGCCATCGGCAATCAAGTTCTACGAGGACCGGCTCGTCACCCAGTTCCGCGGAGCCGAGGATCAGTTCGCCCGCACGCCCTATCTGACCGGCAACGACATCACCGTCGCCGATCTCGGCCTCTACCCGATCTATGCCGGGCGAAAGGCGCTGATCGACGGCGCCGGTCTCAAAAACGTCACCGCCTGGGGCGAGCGCGTCGGAGCACGGCCGGGCGTGCAGAAGGGCATGAAGCTGGAGAGTTGACCGGGGACCGAGGGCAAACGATGACCGATCGTGATGCCGTGCTGGCCGCCAATCTCGAATTCTACCGCGCGTTCACTGCGCGGGATATCGCCGCCATGGACGCGCTGTGGGCACGGCGAACGCCGGTTGCCTGCATTCACCCGGGATGGACCCCCCTCGGGGACCGGAACGCGATCATCGAGAGCTGGGAGGGGATTCTGTCGAACCCGGATGCCCCACGCATTGCCTGCGTCGACGAACAAGTGATCCTTTACGGCGATGTCGCCCTGGTGCTGTGCGAGGAAGAACTCGACGGCGGCACGCTGGCCGCGAGCAACCTGTTCGTCCGCGAGGACGATGAGTGGCGCATCGCCCATCATCAGGCGGGTCAGATCGTCCGCCGGCGCGCGGAGCCGCGGCGCCCGACGCGGCTGAATTGACGGCGGCGGAGCGTCTGGGCCGAGGTTGAGGCGGTTCTCCGGCGTCTGGTCAGCGCTGCCGTGCCCCGTCGTAGGCGATGCGCACTTCAGCCAAGCGCTGTGCGGTGTCCGCATCGAGCCGGCCATCCCAGCGCTCGGGACGAAAGCGCCGCTGGAAGGCGGTGACGGCTGCGGTCTCAGAGCCTACGGTGACGCAATAACCGATGGCGGTGAGATCGGCGAGCGCCGCGGCGCGCTCGACCATCCCGATGCCTTGCCCGCGGCCGCGGCCGATCGCCGGCTCCGGCCAGATCCCCGGTGAAGGAGGGGCAACGTGAAGGCGCTCGTGTTCCGGCACAACCTCGCCCGCGAGGCGGCCTCGGCCATCGGCGGCCGCGTCGACCAGCGCGCCTTCGTCTCCCGCTTCGCGCCCGTCCGCATCGAGGACGTCGACGAACTGCCCGCTTCCGGCGCCGGACTGGGTGCGGGTCGAGACGACCTTCTCGGGCCTGTGCGGCTCGGACGTGAAGCAGATCCTGCTGAACGGCGTCCCGCGACAACCCGCTCACCGCGCTGGTGTCCTTCCCGCACGTGCTCGGGCACGAGGTGGTCGGGCGCCGCGCGGACACCGGCGAGCGCGTGGTGCTCAACCCGTGGCTGTCCTGCGTGCCCGCGCGGCATCGACCCGCCGTGCGCGGCCTGCCAGGCCGGCCGCTACCCGTGGTGCCGCAACTTCCGCTCGGGCGACCTGCCCGTCTCGATCCACCTCGGGAACTGCGCGGCGGCCGCCGGCGCGCACGCCGAGCGGTTCGCCGCGCACGTCTCGCAGCTGTTCGCCATCCCGGACGGGGTGTCCGACGAGGCGGCCGTGCTGGCCGACCCGGTCAGCGTCTCGCTGCGCTCGATCCTGCTCGCGCCGCCGCGCTGACGGCCAGCCCGTCCTGGTCTACGGCTCGGGCACGCTCGCGTTCGCGGCGATCGCGCTGCTGCGCCACCTGTACCCGGCCACCGAGGTGTGGGCGGCGACGCGACCCGGCGCCCGGGCCGCGCTCGCGACCCGCCTGGGCGCGCACGCCGTGCTGTCCTCCTCGCCCGACGAGCTTGTCGCGCAGGTGGCGCGCCGCGTCGGCGCGACGCCGCTGCGAGCCGTGGAGCAAGCGCGACTGGCTGCAGGACGGCCCGGCCGTCGTCTACGACACGATCGGCTCGACCGAGACCGTCGAGACCTCGCTCCGGCTGCTCACGACCGGCGGCACGCTCGTGATCTCCGGCGTCGAGCCGCCGAAGCGCTTCGAGTGGACTCCGCTGTACTTCAAGGAGCTGCACGTCATCGGCTCGAACGGCTTCGGCATCGAGGAGGTGGGCGGCGTCGCCAAGCACGCCATGGAGCACTACTTCGACTTCGTCCCCGCCGGCCTCGACCTGACGCCGGTCATCACCCACCGCTTCCCGCTCGAGCGGTGGGACGAGGCGGTGCTGGCGGTGAAGGACTCGCGGCGCACCGGCGCGGTCAAGGTCCTGCTCGAGCCCGCGCGCTGAGGCGTGACCGCTAGACCATGGCCGGTACCTGCGATGTGGCCGGTACCTGCGATGCGGCCCATCTGGGGCCGATGCGCTTGACGGAGGTTCGAATCGGGGCGGGCAGCGTCGGGCTGAGCGGCAGCGGGCGATTGGCCACCAACTGGCCCGCAAGATGGCTTATTGTGGTCCGCAACGGCAGCCACGCCTGCCTGTTCCAGAAGCCGGAGCCTGCCCACGCCTGGCGCGGCGACGAGGACAAGGGTCCTGGGGACTCGCGTGCGATCTGCTCTTTCCTTGTCAGGATGTCTAGCAGGCAGGGGGCGTGGGGAACCTGCTTGGAGTGACGTCCCATGACTCAAAACAAGGATCGCAAGGCGCAAATCCGGGCTCGAATGGCCGAGACCGGCGAACCGTACACTGAGGCGGCCCGTCGGCTCGCGCGCAGCGCAGCTGACCCAAGTAGTCCTGGTGCGCTGGGCTGCGCTCGCCCCAGGCAGGGTCCGCCGCCAGCCTAAGATGTTCTGTGGATTAACGGCCCCTCCGGAGGCGGCAAGACCACGACGGCCTATGAGCTGAACCGGCGGCTGCCGGGCAGTGTGGTGTGCGACCCGGAGCATGTCGGCTACGGCATGCACCACATGTTGCCAGCTGCGCTGCGGAGCAACTGGTGGGACCTGCCGGCCCTGAGGCACAGCATCGTGGAGCTACTGCGCCTGACGCTGGCCGCCTGGGACGGCCCGGTGATCGTCCCGATGACGCTCGTGAACTCCGGCTACTTCCAGGAGGTCGTTGGCAGCCTGCGGGGCGATGGCTTGGCGGTGCACCACTTCGCCCTGCTAGCAGAGCCAGTGACGGTGCGGCGGCGGTTGGGCCGACGCAGCCTCGGAACGGAGCTCAAGCCGGGAAGCTGGGCGGTCGAGCACCTCAGCGAGCACCTCCAGCAGCTTCGCGCACCGAGTTCGCCCAGCACATCCACACGGACCAGCAGACCGTAGCGCAGGTAGCAACGCCGTCGCCAGCTCGGCAGGCCTGGCGATCACGCCGTCCACCGACGGCCCGCTGCGAGCCTCGCTACGCCGGTATGCGACAAGCATCCGCCATATCCGGCCACCGATGTGGTGACCGCAGACGGCGCATTGGCAGCCGGGGAAGGTAGCTCCGCGCAGCTTCGGCTGTGTGCCCTGGACCGTGAGGGATCTGCGGCGGCGATTTGGCCGAGTCGGCTGATGCCAGGCGCTGAGATGCCTTTCCGCTTGGACCAAGTGGCCGCCCCTGCGAAGGCTGCCTGCTGGAGCCCTTCTCAAGGATCCATGAAAGAAGCGTCGAAGCACCCCGGCCAGCAGCACGGCTACAAACAAACCGGCCAATGGCACGGCGATCGCACCAACAACGAGCTTCCTCCACCCACCATCACCAATGCTGCGGTAAACGCCATGCTCACGCCTGTGCCCGCGGCGGTCCCGCGTTGAATCACCTTCCTGTTATGTGATTCCCGGGCGGCCTCCGAGGGTTGGGTTTCTATCGGCCCGGCAGGGATATCAGCGGTGAGGGCGTCCAGTTCCGCATAGGTGGCGAGCGCTTGGCCGACCCGCTGGTCAAACTCGTCCTTGGTCAGCCGTCCTTGCACGAACGCGGCCTTGAGCGCGTCGAGCACCTGCCCGCGGTCGGCCCGCGACGCGATCAGGTGGCTGTCGCCTCTCACGCCTGCTGCTATCTCGTCTCCGGGCTCGACCACCTCGGTGCCTCCCATGAGTGCAACTTACACAAAGCGTAGCGCCTGGCCGCTCGGTTAGGCCCCGCTTGTCACCAACTCGCGGACCGTCTCGGCACCGCGCTGCGCATGCTCCGAGCCGGACCGTCCGAAGCGTCGTAGGCCAGGAGCATCCACCCGGTGTGCGTGACGACTGAGCTGTGTGGATCGGGCGAGCCTACCTGCGGGTGGGGTGTCCGCGAGTGACCGTGACAGACCCTTCGTTACCGGGATTAATGGCACGCTAATGGCACGACACCACGCCGAGGCTGGGCCGTCGGCGATCCGGGAAGCAGACTTGGCCGATTGTTGGCGCGGGCCTGATCCTGGTATCGACTAAGACTTTTCCGCAGAACCGCGGCTTTCCCTCCGCAGTCACAACCGCGCATGCCGCACTACTCAGCGGCACGGCCAAGATCCAGTCGGGCCAAGTGCTATTCCTCACGCAGGGATGAAGGGAATCGGGGAGGATGTCGGGTTCGGCGCGTGCGTGATGGAGCTGCGGCGGCCACCCCCGCCAGGACGAGCACCCCGCCAGCGATGCTGGCCAGGGTCAGGTGCTCACCAAGGAAGGCGACCGCGCCGGCCACGCTGACCACGGGCTCGAGGTAGAGCAGCTTGCTGACGCGGGTGGTGCCGCCGGATAGCACGGCGCGGTTCCACAGCAGCATCCCGGCAACCGTGCTGCCGAGCGCCAGGAAGGCCAGTTCGCTCCACACCGCCGTCGACAGGTGCGACAGCCTCAGTACGGACAGCGTCCCGGCGAAGGCCAGGTAGGGGACAGCTCCCACGACGGTCGAGGCGGCCGTGGCCGGAACCGCTCCGAGTTCTTGGCTGAGCGGCCGCAGCACGATGGTGTACGCGCGAACGCCAGCGTACCGGCCAGCACCAGCCCGGCCCCGGCGAGCACCCGGGTCCCGCCCGCGCCAGCCACCGGCCGGCCCGGCCAGCACGGTAACGCCGCCCAGGGCGACGGCACTGCCCAGCCAGGCCCTGGCGCCCGCGCGCTCGTGGAGGAACACTTTCGCCAGGATCATGACCCAGATGGGCTCGGTCGCCAGCAGCATCCCGGCCGTGGCCGCGGGCAGCCACTGCAGCCCTGCGGTGACCGGAAAGTTGTAACCGATCAGCCCAAGGGCGCCGGCGGCCAGCAGCCGGCCCAGGGAACGAGCCGCAGCCGCCGGAAGCCGGCATGGCCCAGGGCAGCAGCACCAGCGCGGCCACGGTCAGCCGGCGTGTCTGGCCGGGAGCAGGGCTGGAGCTGTTCATGCACGCGACCATCATGCTGTAATGGCCTTATGCAGTTCAATACTTACACATATGCCGGCGCGCACATCGCCGCGTGGCTGGTCAACCACCCCTCGCCCAGCGCGCCGGTCCTCGCCGAAACGTTGCACCACTACGACGTCCATGAACCGGCGGTATCCACCAGCCAGGTGCGAATACTGCTGCCCTGGGCGCACCGGCTGGGCGCCATCTTCGAAGCCGGCACCGTGGCCGAGAAAGCACAGCGCGCCGACGAACTGCTAGTCGCCGCTGACTGCCGCCCCCGGCTGGTCAGCCATGGCCTGGACCTGCCGTACCACTTTCACTACGCACCCGTTCGGACCGGCCTAGCTGCCCGGGTGAAAGCCCTCACCGCAGCCGGGCTGGCGCACGTGATCGACGACGGAGCCGGATCCCGCCTGCGGGCTTGCAGCCGTGCTGGATGCGGCACCGTTTTCATCGACACCTCGCGCAATGGGCGCCGCCACTATCTGCAGTGTCCGGTGCGCCAACCAGGTCAACGTAGCCAACCACCGGCACCGCAAGCGCCTGGCACCGGCCCGCTAACCTCCTGGCCGCGCATCATCGCTGCCGTAGGAGATAGATGACAGCTGCGTGGTACGCCGTAGTACGGAAGAATATGCTTTTGGGTATGACATCCCCAAGTGGGCGGCCGACTGATATCAGCGTCCGCCAGTTCGTGGCGGACTCCGGGGCCGTCACGCGCGGTCTGCGGCAGGGGCGCGTGTACACACTGACGCTTAACGGCGAGCCGCTGGCGAGGATGATTCCGATCCGTCAGCGCCGGGCGGTTCCCAAGACGAAGTCCTCGCGATCTTCGCTACGGCACCAGTGGTCAACGGGGACGAACTGCGTGCCGACCTGGACGAGGCCGTCAGCCAGGATCTACGCGACCCATATGAAGGGACAGGCCTGTGACGGCGCACGCCGCCGCCGTCGTAGAAACCAGCATCATCGCCGCGCTGAAGATCTACGATCCGTCCGAGCTACCCGACACGATCTTGATTACGGCAGTAACGCTGGGCGAGTTGTCTTTCGGTCCGCACGCGACCGACGATCCGATCAAGCGGGCCGGGCGCGTGGCTGTGCTGCAGCATGTGGAGGCGACCTTCGATCCGCTTCCGTACGATCAGGGCGCGGCCAGGCTCTATGGCCAGATCTGTGCCGCGGTTCGCGCGGTGGGACGGGAGCCGCGCAGGCGGGCCTCGGGCTTGATGATCGCAGCGACGGCAGCCAGTAACCAGCTCCCGCTCTACACGGCCAACCCAGACGACTTCAAGGGCACTGAAGGCCTTGTCGAGGTGGTCGGCATCCAAGCCCGGCCGAACAATCTCTGAGTAGAGCGGGTGACAGGAATCGAACCCGCACTATCAGCTTGGGAATCTGTGCTATCCGGGCTGTTGTGCGGCCTGACCTGCGGTGCGGGGTGTCCGCGAGTAACCGTGAGAGACCCTTCGTCACCGGGGTTAATGGCACGCTAATGGCACGGCGAACCGTGGTCCGACCCCGGCTGACCAGCGTGACCTAAGTGGCCATGGCTAATGCCTTGTCGATCATGATTCGCGTCGACCGCCCATGTGGGTACGCCAGACATTTTCTATGCTCTGTAGGGATTTACGGCGCGGCCCTACGGAGAGATGATGCTTTGAGGCATCCCCAAGACAAAGCCCAGCTGAGTGGGAGGGAGCAGCGGACAATGGCCCATACGAGCCGATGCAGTGGGGCTAGGACGGATCGCTGTAACTGCTGTTGCTGCGGTCTTTTACACGGCGGCGGCCTAGGCTTCGGGCTGTCTTGGGCTAGTGCCCAAAGCACGAGCCTGGTTGGTTCGCCTGTCCGCATGGGTACGTCTCGGCGGGTATCCGGCAGACGCCGGACCACTATGGACAGCGCAATCGACGAGATAAAGGACTGGCTGACCGGTGTGGCGGCAGACCTACCGACCACCAGTACTGCTGCCACGAGCCAGGCAATAGACGCTATAAGTGGCGCGGTCGCGAGCGCTATTGTCAATACGCTTAACCGAAATGGATACCGCTGGTCCCATGCTGATCATGTCCTGTGTGAATTCCTTGCCGCTACAGCGTGCGCGATGCAGAAGTTTCGGGATCAGTTCCAGCGCTACGTGGAGTATGTGGTTTCGGTGATCCTTGCCTCCCGTCGTGGGCAAAAGCGCCGAGTTATTCCTGAGCCGGTTGTACATATGGCAGCCCAAGCGGCCGTGAACGCGCTTACGAAACTCTCACCTGCCCGTGAATTCGACGACCTGTTGAGAGCGATGCGAATCCTGGCGATCGCCACGTGCCCGGCTCCAGAACACCATAAGGCTGTTGCCAACTGCTGCCTGAAGCCGATGGAGACATTCGTCTTGTCTAGCGTGACGAAGCAGGAACTGACACGGGCATTGCCGCGTGGATGGATGGGCTCTGACCCTCGGTCCACTACTTCATCGGGCTGAACATGGCGGGCGCGACCTTCTGATCCGTAGTCACCCGTACCGGCGTCCGGATCCGTTCAGAACAGTCCGTGACCTCGGGCTCGTTTCTCCCGGTTGTCCAGGCCGGTCCAGATCATCCCAAGGTTGTTCATCCGCGTGGCTCCCAGCGTGCCTCCCAGCCGCACGCCCCCCGGGCACGACTAATGGTTTTCAAGAGCATCAGTGGTTCACGGTGCGCCACCGCTGCTACCTGCGTTCTTGGTGCCTGGGCGGGGTCACAAGGCAAGGTCATCCCGCGTATATCCCGCGTTCGAACTGCACGTTGCAGGGGATGGCCCGCGTCCGGTCCGGGCAGGCTCCCGCCTGGCCCCTGATTTCTGACCGGAGTGTCCGCAGTGGTCTCCGGGGTCAAGCGTGACTTCGCGTGTACGTTCACCAGGCACCTTTCCGCCTGTGGTCGTTACCCTGCGGTGACGGTCACGCTTGAGACTGGAGGGGCGGGCACGGACACTCAGCGGGCCATCCCGGGATCGGACCCCGCCCTCGGCTTCTTGCACTTTCCATTCTTTGCGGCCTCGCCTTTGGCCTGTTTAAGCGCGGCGGCAGCCAACAGCTTGGCGAAGATTGTTCCGCCCATCTGTCGAACCTGCTGTGATGGCCGGGATACTGGATGTGTGGGTGGGGAACCGATTGATTTTTTCATCAGTCATGCCGGTGCGGACCGGGCGTGGGCGGAGTGGGTGGCCTGGCAGCTGGAGGCCGGGTACACCGTTGAGCTGGATGTGTGGGACTGGGCGCCGGGACGGAATTTCGTGACGGCGATGAGTGATGCGCTTGAGCGGTGCGCCCGGGTGGTGGCGCTATTCTCGGCGGCGTATTTCGATCGGACCCGGTATACCACGGAGGAGTGGTCGGCGGCGGTGCTGCAGTGCCGGGCAGGGAGGCCGCCTGGTGCCGGTGCGGGTGGAGGACGTGCCCGCCTGCGCAGATGCCCTCGGTGCTGCGGCCGCTGATGTTCTGTGACCTGTTCGGCGTGGACGCGGAGCAGGCGCGGCGGGTGCTGCTGGAGGCGGTGGAAGGGCCGCGGCGGCCGGATCGGCGAGCCGGTGTTCCCCGGCCGGGGCACGCCTGGCGGGCTGGGCAGGTGCGAGGTGCCGGGCCGCGGCTGCCGGGCAGCATGCCGCGGGTGTGGAATCTCCCGGCGCGCAATCCGGGGTTCACCGGCCGGGACGGGCTGCTGGTGGCGGTGCGGCAGCGGCTGCTGGCCGGGGACGCGGCGGCGGTGCAGGCGGTCCAGGGGATGGGCGGGGTGGGCAAGACCCAGCTGGCCGCCGAGTACGCGTACCGGTTCGCCGGGGCCTATGACTTGGCCTGGTGGATCAACTCCGAGCAGCCCGGGCTGATCGGCGATCAGTTCGCGGCTCTGGGCGGTGAGCTGGGTTGCGTCAGCCGGGGCAGGGCATTGAGGCGGTGCGCTCGGCGGTGCTGGGCGAGCTGCGGGAGCGGGGCCGGTGGCTGCTGGTCTTCGACAACGCCGAGGACCCGGCTGACATCGCCGGTGGCTGCCTGGCGGCGGCGGGCATGTGCTGATCACCTCCCGGGAACGCAGTGGGCGGAGATCGCCGCGCCGGTCGAGGTGGACGTCCTGGCCCGCACCGAATCGGTCGCGATCCTGCAAGACCGGGTGGCCGGGCTCAGCGACGCTGACGCGGACCAGCTCGCCGCCAGCTCGGCGACCTGCCGCTGGCCATCGCCCAGGCCGCCGGGTTCATGGCCGAGACCGGCATGCCCGCCGCCGAGTACCGCTGGCTGCTGCGGACCCAGGCCGGGCAGCTGCTGGGTCAGGGGGGGCCAGGGTCTTACCCGCGGTCGCTGGCCGCTGCGACCGGGCTGATCGCTGACCGGCTTGCCGGTGACGACCCGGCCGCCGCCGAGCTGGCCAATCTGTGCGCGTTCATGGCCCCGGAGCCCATCCCCGAAGACCTGTTTACTGGCGCTGCCAGCGAACTGCCTGGTGAGTTGGCGGCCCGGGCAGCGGATCCGCTGGCCTGGCGGCAGACGGCCCTGGCCCGGCAGGCGCTGGCCCGGGTCGACCAGCGCGGGCTGGTGATGCACCGGCTCACCCAGGCCATCTTGCGCGATCGTCTCTCCCCCAGCCAGACCGCCGCCACCCGGGCCTGCTGCGAGGCGATCTTGGCCGCGAGCGACCCCGGCGACCCTGTAATCCGGTCACCTGGCCGGGGTGGGCGCGCCTGATGCCCCATCTGCTGGCCGCCGATCTGGGAGCTACCGCTAATCCTGGCCTGCGGGCCCTGGCGTGCTCCGGGGAACTGGTACCAGCGGGCGCGGAGGGATTCCCGCAGCAGTCATGACCTTGCGGAGCACTTGTACCAGCAGTGGCGTGAACGCCTGGGCGGTGACGACCCCTCCACCTTGTCGATAGCGCACAACCTCGCCTCTGCGCTTCGGGACATCGGCCGCTACACCGCTGCCCGCGAGATGGACGAAGAGTCTCTGGCCCGGGAGCGGCGCCTGCGTGGGGCCGACCACCCTAACACCCTGAATTCGGCGAACAGCCTCGCCATCGATCTGATGTATCTCGGCGAGCATCAGGCGGCCCGCGAGATGGACGAGGACACCCTGGCCCGCCGCCGCCGCGTGCTCGGCGCCGACCCGAGCCGGGCGGGATCTTGCCGCCCAGCGCATCGTTCCGCCAGCGCGAGACGGGGGGCTGTATACTTATCGTATGGCAGATCCGATTACGTTCCGCCCAACAGCTGAGGATACGGAGAATCTCGCCATCCTCACGGCAGACGGCGCCAGCCCTACCCATGCGATCCGGCACGCCCTTGAAATCGCCGCGCACAACAAGCGCCAGGAGGACCTCCGTGCTGACGCCGCGCGACTGGCGGCCGATCCTGAATATCAGGCAGAGATCCGCGCGGTCCGCGAAGAACTGGACGAACTCCGTGCGTGGTGACGTCTACCGCCTCAAGAAACCGCGTTCCGCTCAAGGGCACGAGCAGCAGGGCGAGCGCTACGCCATCGTCGTCCAGGCCAACGCATACGACCACCTCTCGACCTGGCTAGTAGCCCCGACGACAAGCAAGTCCTTCGGATCCATGATCCATCCCACCATCGAACTACTCGGCCAGGATGTCCGGGTACTAGTCGAGCAGACCACCGCCGTCGACCCGCAGCGCCTCGGCGACTTCGCGGGCCGCCTGGACCCGGGTGAACTCATAGAGATCAACGTCGCGCTCCGCGCCGTACTTGACCTCGAATAGCAGGTGCCTGCAGCCGCGAACGAGCGCAGTCTGGCGATCAGAACTGACATCGTAGGCCGGATAAGCTGATAGTCCGCTGACGGCGCTCGTAATGGCACGCTAATGGCCCACCGTGCGATTCGGCCTAAGAAGGAACGAAAGTCCAGTGTTCGGAAATTGCTTCCGAACAGGGCCTTTATCGTGGAGCGGGTGACGGGAATCGAACCCGCACTATCAGCTTGGGAAGCTGACGTTCTACCATTGAACTACACCCGCGCGCACCTGCACTGTTCGCCGGCGAACCGGCCTGTGCTGTGTTCGCCCAGACATCGTACCGGAACCGATAGGTTGCCAGGGTGCTCCTCTCCGATCGTGACATCAAGGCCGAGATCGAGTCTGGGCGGGTCAAACTCGATCCGTACGAGCCCGAACTGATCCAGCCCTCAAGCATCGACGTCCGGCTGGATCGCTACTTCCGGGTCTTCGAGAACCACCGCTACCCGCACATCGACCCCGCGGTGGAACAGCCCGACCTAACCAGGCTGGTCGAGACCGACGACGAAGAGCCCTTCGTCCTGCATCCCGGCGAGTTCGTGCTGGCGTCGACCTTCGAAGTGGTCTCGCTTCCAGACGATCTGGCCGGCCGCCTGGAGGGCAAGTCCAGCCTAGGCAGGCTAGGCCTGCTCACCCACTCCACGGCGGGCTGGATCGATCCGGGCTTCTCCGGTCACGTGACCCTCGAGCTCTCGAACGTCGCGACGCTGCCGATCAAGCTCTGGCCGGGCATGAAGATCGGCCAGCTATGCCTCTTCCGGACCAGTTCCCCTGCCGAACACCCGTACGGCTCCGCCATCTACGGCTCCAGGTACCAAGACCAGCGCGGCCCCACGCCATCGCGCTCCTACCTGAACTTCTACCGAACCAAGGTCTGAGCAATATCAGCCCGCCGTCGATGGCCTATTACTTGAGTACCCCAAGCGCCTGCTCAATGGCGATTGCCAGAACAACAGTCGCGGCGAATGCAGCCGCACCGGAAATGGCTGCCTTATATGGGCTTTTGCCATCCTTCGAGGTGAGAATCGCCGCACTAAGCGCAGCGATCACTCCTATCAAATAGCAATAATAACGAACAGGCTCCTGGTTTCGGTATCTTGCATTAGAACCTCCTAGCAGCGACGAGCCAGGACTTTCTTCAGACGCGCCAACACGGTTGGGCTTCGACAGCTTCTGGGGACCTGCCGTACGCTAGGTAGCGGATTATTTACACACCGTACCAAAATGGGACATTCCAAAGACAGGTTCAATACGGAACTGCAACAGCTGGTGCAGAACCGCCCCTATACGGTACGAATCGTCATGATCACTTCGGCCCTTGTGCTTCGAGGGGCCTGAAGCGGCGAGGCCGGTTGCTTCAACGTTCCTGGGCAAGGGTTCAAGTGAAGCGAGCGGCCTCCGCCGATCACCCTAGTCGAAATTATGTTCGTTTTTCACGGTCACGATGAAGGCCTGCCATGACCGCACCGAATATTCGAGTCGGCTGCCGCCAGGATTCATAGAGTCCCGGACGGCTATCTGTCCATTTACGGGCGCTATCTCTACGCAGGCTCCATTGCCTGCGCTGCGTCTGGCCTTACGCCACTGGAGGTCGCGAGTTTCAAAGTCTGTGAGGGACATCGGACTCCCTGATCTTTCTGTTTTTGCGAGACCTTATATTTACTGGCAGTTTCCACAGTTCTTGCGGAAACTACCAGACGTACCCATATAGAGAATTACGGATTGTATAATCAGCTTCTAGTCATCTCTATAAGAACGGGCAAGATTCGCAATCAAATCGGCGGTGTCTTTTGGATT
>CAWCKT010000056.1:0-108694 GCA_963796155.1 uncultured Alphaproteobacteria bacterium
TCGCGGTGAGCCCGCGCAGCCCGGTCTCCGAGTGGCCGGGATAATCGTTCGTGTAGACGAGCCGCCAATTCGGCGTCTTCCCGTCGATCCGCTCGTAGATCTGCTGTCCGATGGCGGCATAGAGGCGGCCATCGCATTCGGCAAAGCTGCTGACCCGCAAACCGGCATTCGTGCCGGACAAGCCCGCTTCCGACACGTCCGAAAGACCGAGTTCCGGGGCAGCGTCCCAGCGGATGCGGCCGGGAGCCGAGGCATCATAGCCGCCGCTGAAGATCCCGCGCGGATTGGTCCCCGCAAAAACCAGGTCGACTCCAGTCACCCGGTCGCGGTGCGCGCCGAAGCTGCGCAGCTGCGGCAGGAAATTCGGTTTCGGGCGATCCTCTGCCAACGTCGCGGCGGACCACGCGCCGGTCGCATCGTCGCGCGCGAACGCCCGCGCCGTGCCGGTCAGGTCCCACACCGCGGCGAGCAGCACCGTGACCCTTTGCGGCAGACGCGTGCCGCGCCAATCGGTCGCGAAGCCGACCTCATTGAGGGCCGAGACCGCGAGGTCGCGCGGGCGCCCGCTCGGCATGCGCTCGTCGAAATCGTGGTCTACGCGCCACCCGGCGCCAGGGCCGTCGAGCACGAGGATCTGCGCGCCTTGCAGCCCCTCCGGCCCCGGCCGATCCTCCCAGTAGCCGTTCCCGGCATAGAGCTTTCCGGCATGCGCCTCGAGCGCGCGCATTTCGGTGCCGCCCATGAGCCTGCCCGCAGCATCGCGCGACCCCGGCACGAACACGCCCGCAGCGGCATCGACCGGCGCTTGCGCGCGGCAGGGTGCCGCGAGGGCCATCCCTGCCGCTGCCAGGATCGCCAGGCGAATCCTCGGTTGGCGCATGACTGGGGTTTCCGGATTGCCGATGCGAACAACGGCGGCGACCGCGGCGAAACGCCGACGCTCATCTTCCGTTTGCCCGAAATCGTGGTTCGCGTCGAGTCTTGATATCAGCATTTCAATATCGATATCATTCCTGTGCTAGCAATGAGGAGTAGATGGCTGCGATCGTGATCCGCAATCTCTCGCCGGAAACCCATCGGGCTCTGCGGGCGCGGGCAGAACGCCACGGCCGCAGCACCGAAACCGAGGCTCGGACGATCCTTGACGAGGCGGTGCGTCCAACCGAGCGGGTCAAGCTGGGCAGCGCGCTTGCCGCGCTGGCTGAGCCTTTTGGAGGGCTCGACCTCAAGGTCTCGCGAGACAAGACCCCTGCGGAGCCGATCACACTCGAATGATCCTGCTCGATACGAACGTCGTCTCGGAGCCGATGAAGCAACGCCCCGATCGGCGGGTGCAGGATTGGCTCGACGCGCAGGCCATCGAAACCCTGTACCTCTCGACAATCAGCCTCTCGGAACTACTGTTGGGCATCGAGAGCCTGCCTGTCGGCAAGCGTCGAAAGGCGCTCGCGGCAGCGCTCGGGAAGCAAATCATGAGCCTCTTCGACGACCGCATCGTTCCATTCGATGTCGCGGCCGCGGAAGCTTATGCAAAGGTCGTCATCCGCGCTCGCAGACAAGGCCATGCAATCTCGGTCGCCGACGGGCAAATCGCAGCGATTGCAGAATCTCGCAACCTCAGCATCGCGTCCCGCGACGAGACGCCATTTCGGGCCGCCGGACTTGCCGTGATCAACCCTTGGTCCGCCGAATGACCCGTCGCCCCCGCGAAGAAAACGGGGGTCCAGGGGAAGCGCCGAGGCCCTGGAGCTCTGGATTCCCGCTTTCGCGAGAATGACGAAGGGCTCAAAATCTCGCGTCGAGATTCAGACCTAAGGGGTACACATGTCCGAAGGACGACGCGCGCGGCCGCAGCCGACACCCGAGACGCAGCACTTCTGGGACGGCACCAAGGCCGGTGAACTGCGCCTGCAGCGCTGCAACGCCTGCGGCAAGGTGTATTTCCCGCCACGGCCGTTCTGCCCCGCCTGTACCTCGCGCGAGGTCAGATTGTTCGCGGCGAGCGGCAGGGGCCGGCTCTATTCCTATGTGATCCACCACCGCCCGGTGCCGGGGTTCACCCCGCCCTATGCGATCGCCGTCGTTGAGCTCGACGAAGGGCCGCGCATGATGACCAATATCATCGATTGCCCGCAGACCCCCGAGGCGTTGCAGCTCGACATGCCGGTCGAGGTCGCCTTCGAGAAGCTCGACGACGACATCACCCTTCCCCTCTTCCGCCCGGCCCGGAGGTGAGCGCCAACCCACACTCGTCATTGCGAGGAGCCGGAGGCGACGAAGCAATCTCGACGGAATGGGGTCTCCCCGGCCCGAGATTGCTTCCCCGCGGGTCGAGCCCGCGGGTCGCAATGACGGCCTATTACTCATCAGAGGTTGACAGCCAATGAAGCCGAAATCGATCGCCATCGTCGGTGCGGCCGAGACCACGAGGCTCGGCGTCATCCCTGACATGTCGCAGATCCAGTTGCATGCCGACGCCGCACTCAACGCAATGGCCGATGCCGGGCTCAGACCCGCCGACATCGACGGCATCGCCACCGCCGGCGAGACGCCGGTGACGGTCGCGCATTACCTCGGCCTTACACCGAAGTGGGTCGACGGCACCGCAGTCGGCGGCTGCTCGTTCATGATCCATGTCCGCCACGCCGCCGCCGCGATCGCCTCGGAACTGTGCAAGACGGTGCTGATCACGCATGGCGAGAGCGGCCGCTCCGGCGTCGGGCGCACCCGCAACGTGGTGTCCCCAGCGAGCCTCGCCGGCCAGTTCGAGCAGCCCTATGGCCCGATGGGGCCGCCGACTTTGTTCACGATTCCCGTGCTGCGCTACATGAAGACCTATGGCCTGACGCACGAGACAACTGGCGATGGTCTCGGTCGTGCAGCGCGAATGGGCGGGCGAAAAACCCGCGCGCCACTTTCAGGACGCCGATCACGGTCGAGGACGTACTGAATTCGCGGATGATCGCCTACCCGTTCCGGCTATTGCAGTGCTGCCTGGTGACCGATGGCGGCGGCGCATTGATCCTGGTCGCCGCCGAACGCGCCCGCGACTTCCCGCAAAAGCCGGTCTACCTGCTGGGCACCGGCGAGAGCGTCGAGACCCCGATGGTCAGCCAAATGGCGGATTTCACCTCCTCGCGCGCGTTCCGCGTCGCCGGCCCCACGGCCTTTGCCGAGGCCGGCATCACCCACAAAGACGTCGACCACCTGATGATCTACGACGCCTTCGCGCATCTGCCGATCTACGGCCTCGAGGATCTCGCCTTTGTGCCGCGCGGCGAGGCCGGCGCATTTATCGCCGAGCGCAACACCGCGCCCGGCGGCAAATTGCCGCTCAACACCAATGGCGGCGGCCTCTCTTACATGCATTCCGGCATGTACGGCATGTACGCATTGCAGGAGAGCGTGCGCCAGATGCGCGGCACCGCCCCCGCCCAGATCCCCGGCGCCAAGATCTCGGTCTGCCACGGCGTCGGCGGCATGTTCGCCGCGTCGGGCACGATCATCATGTCGAACGAGCCGTCGTGAGCCGGAACGGCGCCGGAGGACCCGTTAAGATTTAGCCGGGGCGAGGGGCGAACCAGCAGATCGGCTCGCCGAGATTGGGGTCCTCGCCGGCCTCGACCCATTCCCGTTCGATGCGATCGAGCACCGCCTGGCAACCCTCGTCAGGCCAATAGTCGAAATCCCCCCCCCAATAATTTCCCGGCCTAAGCCCGTTCTCATACAACCGTTTTACAACTTCCAGACTAAATTGCCTTACCCGATCTGCCGTATCCGCGCCAAGTTCCTCTCTGGATGCTTGGGCAATTTGCCAAAGTCCAACATAGTCGATTTTGCTTTCTTCAAGGTATCCATCTACGAGTTCGTGGAGGTCCATTGTACTCTCACGGGAAATGTAGCTTGAGCCTAGCTCCTGGAACATTAACATCGATGGCGGCATCACCGCTTCCCGATCGGTCTGAACGTCAAAAAGCCAGCATCTCCGGGAAGTTTGATAATCGTCATGTCCGGGGTCGAGCGATGTTCCGTTCCCCCGACGCGCAGGTAATCGAACAAATCCTTCGCTGCTTCGGTGCCGCCGGGTAGCTCCCGGACATCAAGACCGCCACCGCGCGTTCCGATCGGCCTTCCGTTCGGCATGACCTTATCGGCCACTCGCTTGATCGAGGCGGCTTCGATCGCGGCGTCGAGGCGGTCGAGCGCATCTTGGCGCGGTGGGGAATTGGGATTGGCGAAATAAGTCAGGTGCGGGTTGTCGGGGTCGATGCGGCGTAACAGCGCGATCCGGGCGTTCCACACCGCCTGCCGCACTTCGGCCATCGGCTCGAAGGTCGCTTCCGGCCGGCGGCCGCGGCCGCCCTGTGCAGTCTGCGTTGGCCGGGATTGCGCCGCGCCGTTGCTGGGCGCGAACCAGCCGGGGTTGGGCGGGGTCCCGGTGCGCGGGTGGCGGGCTTCGTCCCAGGCGGCGCTTCCGCGCTTGATCAGGAGGTCCTCGGCTTCGAGGGCAGCGCGCACGAGGGTATCGGGCAGGTCGGGAAGCCGCAGGTGCACCGCCGCAATCTGCGCCAGCGCCAAGTTGTTTCGGCCCAGCGCCGAGGCGACAGCGGCGAGACCGCGGATGACCCGTGCCACCGCGGCGGTCTCACCGCAATAAGCCCGGCCGAATAAGCGGTCGAGATCGGCCTGCGGGCGCACGACATAGGTGCCGCCACGCTGCTCGATCAGCGGCGTGCCGCCGAGAAACAACCCCTCCTCGGTGCAGCAGAGGCCGAGGTTCCGATCTCCGCCTGCGCTCAGGCGCCACAGGTGATAGCCGGCGGGCATCGTTTACTCTCAGTGGCGACAGGAGGTGGCCTACGTGTACCTGGTTTGTTCGCGGAAGTCAAGAGTTGATGCATGCCGTGCTAACCGGTGCAGCGAGCCGGTTCTTTTAGTGTGAGACCAGCATGGGGCGCGGGCTGAGCGGTCGCCTTCGAGAAGCTCGACGACGAGATCACCCTCCCCCTCTTCCGCCCGGCGCGGAGGTAACCGCGATGCAGCCGAAATCGATCGCCATTGTCGGCGCTGCCGAGACCACTCGGCTCGGCGTCATCCCCGACATGTCGCAGATCCAGTTGCATGCCGACGCCGCCTTCAACGCGATGGCCGACGCCGGGCTCAAGCCTGCCGACATCGACGGCATCGCCACCGCCGGCGAGACGCCGGTGACGGTCGCGCATTATCTCGGCCTCACCCCGAAATGGGTCGACGGCACCGCAGTCGGCGGCTGCTCGTTCATGATCCATGTCCGCCATGCCGCCGCGGCGATCGCTTCGGGTTTGTACAAGACGGTGCTGATCACGCATGGCGAAAGCGGCCGCTCCGGCGTCGGGCGCACCCGCAATGTAGTCGCGCCGACCAGCCTCGCCGGCCAGTTCGAGCAGCCCTATGGGCCGCTGGGGCCGCCGAGTTTGTTCACGGTCCCGGTATTGCGCTACGTGATCTTCTCCGTCACCCCCGCGAAAGCGGGGGCCCAGGGCGAGCGACGAGGTCCCGGAGCTCTGGGTTCCCGCCTTCGCGGGAACGACGAAATAAAAGCACGAGCAACTGGCGATGGTCTCGGTCGTGCAGCGCGAATGGGCGGGCAAAAACCCGCGCGCCACCTTCAGGACGCCGATCACGGTCGAGGATGTGCTCAACTCGCGGATGATCGCCTACCCGTTCCGGCTTTTGCAATGTTGCCTGGTAACCGATGGCGGCGGCGCGTTGATCCTGGTCGCCGCCGAACGCGCCCGCGACTTCCCGCAAAAGCCCGTTTACCTGCTCGGCACCGGCGAGAGCGTCGAGACGCCGATGGTCAGCCAGATGGAGGATTTCACCTCCTCGCGCGCGTTCCGCGTCGCCGGCCCCACGGTCCTTGCCGAGGCCGGCATCACGCACAACGACGTCGACCACCTGATGATCTACGACGCCTTCGCGCATCTGCCGATCTACGGTCTCGAGGATCTGGGGTTTGTGCCGCGCGGCGAGGCCGGCGCCTTCATCGCCGAGCGCAACACCGCCCTCGGCGGCAAACTGCCGCTCAACACCAATGGCGGCGGCCTCTCCTACATGCATTCCGGCATGTACGGCATGTACGCATTGCAGGAGAGCGTGCGCCAGATGCGCGGCACCGCCCCCGCCCAGATCCCCGGCGCCAAGATCTCGGTCTGCCATGGTGTTGGCGGCATGTTCGCCGCGTCGGGCACGATCATCATGTCGAACGAACCGCCATGAAGAACATTAGGTAGCGTGCCATTGCACACGGGGTTTTTTCCACACGAAGAAAAGGGGCCGCCCTAGGGCGGCCCCACCTTACCTGCGCCAGCAAGGCACGGAATTTTTCAGGTTTGGAATGTCGCTACAGCATTACCGCGCTTTCGCATAGGTACGAATCACCTCCTCTGCGGCGGCCAATGCTTTCTTGGCTTGCGTCAGGGCATTCAAGGCCGCGGCAGCCTCCCTCCCACAAGGATATGGGCCAGGCGGAGGGAGGTCTGCGTTGTCCGCTGGTTTCACCCAATGAAATGTGGCTTCGGTAGCGATTTCGGCGATGCGCCCGCTATTCACTCCAAACCACGCAGCAATGTCGTGCTGACGATCTCCTCGGGCGAGCATACCCTTTACCAGACTTGCATCATCCGCGGTAAGCGTGATGCCGCTGGGTTTGGCTCGATGTCCATCTCCGCCGTCCTCACTGCGCGGCCTCAGCCATGGCGCCGGCTGGCGTTGCTAAGGCCCGGGCTTCGGCGTCAGTCAACGGAAGTCCCAGCTTATTCTTGATGTACGCCTCGTCGCTGCCCGGGCCTGACGATTCGATACGACAGAGTTAGCGACCGTGCAGACACCATCCCAATCTCATTTGCTTGCTCCAGTTGATCTTCTCAAGCAACTGCAGCCGCTGCTCCACGTGTTCGGTTCTGCTTTGAGCAGCTCCGCGCCAGTGGCTCCGATGGCCCGCAGCACGACCGTGTGCGAACAGATGCTCTCTTGGCGAAGCTCAACTGCGCGAAGGTGCTCGGCTTTTACTTGCCCCAGTCCGGCATCGACTCCGCAACGGTTCGCCAGAAGTCGGTGCCAATATCCACCATCTCATTGACCGTGGTCGCATCTTCATCGTCATCGCTCCGCGAGCGGAAGAGTTCAGAGTTTGCATCGTACAGCGCTGACAATGTGAACAGCTTAGGCGAGCGAGCCGGGATGGACACTGCATCCTTGTCGAGCATCCCCTGAAAGACGGTACGGTCTCAGCGATACGCATCGTCGCCTGGGAGAGTGGGTCTCGCTTGTCGTAGAGAATATCTAGGGACTTCGAGGTCTTCACCACGAAGCGATAGGTCAGAAAACATTTGCTGCACGCGTTCGCGGCTTTCGTAGGGGAACAGCAGACGGAGATCATCTCATCTCCGAGGGATGGATTTTCCTTCAGCGCGTAGGCGATGGCCGCGCAGCGGTGCTGACCGTCGTTGATGACGAAATTCGCTTGGTCGAACTCCATATCCAAGGTGCCGATGTCATCGGACGCGGCGGTAGGTTTGAATGCACGTCGCACTTGTACGACGCGGTGATCGAGGCAAACAGGTAGCCGTCCTCATTGTCGAGAATGTACTTCGCGATATGAGGCACACGCTTCTCGTTCAGAATGCGCTGTTCCCGGTCCTCCGGGCGGAACTCCACCAGTCCCGGAAGGTGAACATTTTGGGGATGACCGAAAGCTGCATCATGCACGAGTAGTAGGTCCGCTGCCGATTTGGCCGCGCATCGCGGGGAACGTGATTTTCATCAGACTTCTCCTGAGAGCTCTGATTGACCGGGGGGAGAGCGACCATCGCTCTGTCCGATACTTGCGAGCCACCGGCATATGTATGTGAGCTCTGCACAGAATGTCAACAGCTCTCTTAAATTAATTTTACAGCTCCGAGACATTGAGTTTACAGCTCCCTCGGATTTGAGCGAATCCGACGGGCGATGTTTGCCTCGCCGCGGCGGCGATCGCCTCGGGGCTGTGCGAGACCGTGCTGATCACCCATGGCGAGACCGGCCGCTCCGGCGTCGGGTGCACCCGCAATGTCACAGCACCCACCAGCCTCGCGGGCCGCCTGTGCAAGCGGATTGAGGGGTGACAGATTGAACCGGCTGGATGGGTGACATCTTGATCGATTTAACATCAAGGATGTTGCGGTTGATGGGCCTGTGGGGTTGTGGGGATCGCGGCAGCGATCTCCATCAAATCCACAGGCCTGTTGGCGGCATGCAGCGGACCGGGCCTGAGCCGGCGGCGCTGGGGGTGGATGTATCCGAGCTCGACATCCGCATAGCGCACCAGCCAGTCGCCCCCTTCGGTCTCGACGACGCCAACCGGTTCACCAATCAGCGCTTCGCCAACAAAGATCAATTCGCCAGCCATTTGATCTGGCCGTTGCTGCGTACATGACGGACCGCGACATCGGCGCCGTAGCTCGGATCGTCAATCCGGTTCGGGTAGGGCCGCGGCGAGGGCTGGTATGCCGAGGCCGGCGTCTGTTGCCCCAGCGCCTCGTGTGGCCGCTGGTTGTTGTAGACCTCTCGAAAGTCGTCGAAGCGCCGCTGCTGGGCCGGCAAGCTGCCGGCGGGCGGCGCTGCGGTCTCTTCGTTGAGCGTGCGATGAACCCGGTGCTGCGCTACATGAAGACCTATGGCCTGACGCACGAGCAATTGGCGATGGTCTCGGTCGTGCAGCGCGAATGGGCGGCCAAAAACCCGCGCGCCACCTTCAGGACGCCGATCACGGTCGAGGATGTGCTCAACTCGCGGATGATCGCCTACCCGTTCCGGCTTTTGCAATGTTGCCTGGTGACCGATGGCGGCGGCGCGTTGATCCTGGTCGCCGCCGAACGCGCCCGCGACTTCCCGCAAAAGCCCGTTTACCTGCTCGGCACCGGCGAGAGCGTCGAGACGCCGATGGTCAGCCAGATGGAGGATTTCACCTCCTCGCGCGCGTTCCGCGTCGCCGGCCCCACGGTCCTTGCCGAGGCCGGCATCACGCACAACGACGTCGACCACCTGATGATCTACGACGCCTTCGCGCATCTGCCGATCTACGGTCTCGAAGATCTGGGGTTTGTGCCGCGCGGCGAGGCCGGCGCATTCATCGCCGAGCGCAACACCGCCCTCGGCGAGAAATGAAGTTGCCGCTCAACACCAATGGCGGCGGCCTCTCCTACATGCATTCCGGCATGTACGGCATGTACGCGTTGCAGGAGAGCGTGCGCCAGATGCGCGGCACCGCCCCCGCCCAAATCCCCGGCGCCAAGATCTCGGTCTGCCACGGCGTCGGCGGCATGTTCGCCGCCTCCGGCACGATCATCATGTCGAATGAGGCACCGTGAGCGGAACGCGTCGGCCTAGCTGGGGCGAGGGGCGAACCAGCAGATCGGTTCGCCGAGATTGGGGTCCTCGCCGGCTTCGATCCATTCCCGTTCGATGCGGTCGAGCACCGCCTGGCAACCTTCGTCAGGCCAATAGTCGAAATCGCCTCCCCAATATTTCCCCGGTCGTAGACCTTTTTCGTACAAGCGTCGAACTAATTCGAGACTCAACGCCCTCGCTTCATCCGTCGTATGCGCGCCCAGTTTCCAACGAGCGACGCTTGCAAGCTGCGGCAAGGCAATGTAATCGATCTTGGATTCCTTGACGTATCCCTCAACGATATCATCTATTGTTCTCATGTTATTTATCTCCAATGAAATGGAATTTCATCAACGGGATCGATGAGACGTTGATGTCCACTGCAGAAGATCCACTCGCGGTAAGCGGTCGATAGGTGATAAAGTTTGTTGTTCCAGGCAGCTTAACGACGGTCAAATTCGGCTCCGACCGATAGACACTACCTCCCACGGTCAAATAATCGAACAACTCAGCGGCCGCCTTTGTGCCACCAGAAAGTTCACGAACGTCCTCACCGCCGCCCGGCCGACCAATCCACCTGCCGTACGGCATGACCTTGTCGGCCACTCGCTTGATCGACGCGGCTTCGATCGCGGCGTCGAGACGGTCGAGCGCGTCTTGGCGCGGCGGGGAGTTCGGGTTGGCGAAGTAAGTCAGCTGCGGATTGTCGGGGTCGATGCGGCGCAAGAGCGCGATGCGGGCGTCCCACACCGCCTGCCGCACTTCGCCCGTCGGATCGAGGATCGCCTCCGGCCGGCGCTCTTCTCGGCCGCGTTGGGCGGTTTGCGTCTGCGGTGATTGGATCTGTGCACCCAGGCTGGGCGCGAACCAGCCGGGGTTGGGTGGGGTCCCGGTGCGCGGGTGGCGGGCCTCGTCCCAGGCGACGCTGCCGCGCTTGATCGGCAGGTCCTCGGCCTCAAGTCCGGCCCGCGCGACAGTGTCGGTCAGGTCGGGAAGTTGCAGCTGAACTGCCGCAATCTGCGCCAGCGCCAAATTGTTTCGACCGAGCGCCGCGGCGACAGTGGCGAGACCTGGCATGACCGGCCGGAATAATAGGGGCCACCGGTCTGTTGCGATAATGATGATCCCAAATTTTGCCTCATTCGCATTGCATACTGCCATGTCGCGGATTCGAATGGGCCGCCGGTTGAAGCAAGAGGGTGCTGATGAATGGCAGGTTTTCACCGCTGGCGGCGATCGTGTAGACACCGAGCCAGTCGTCCCGTGGGCACTACAACCAACACGGGATTTTTGCTGCAGATTCGCTGTAGATAAGCCACGCGTGATAATGGGCTCAATTGTCGATTGTAGAGGATCTATGTTTTCCAGCGGAATCGCCGTCGATCTGAGGAAGGGTTGCGCGGTCGCTCGCGGCCAATTTGTCGAACTGGACGCACTCAGCAGCGGCAGAGCTCTGGCGCGGATGAATTCCTTAGGGGGTTATCGCTGACCCTCGATCATTGCCATCGGTCCCTCACGCGCTGCGTTCGGCCATGTGGAGAGGACTGCGAGCCCGCCATTGCCTGGGTCGACGGTGAAGACCGGGATGGCCTCGGCGAAGCCCCGCAATGTACGCGTCCCGACCGCGACGAGCGGCAGCGAGTGCCGCAGCTCGGCTGCTGCCGCCGGATCGATCAGGATTTGCCCGTCCTCGGCCGCGGCGCAGAGCCGAGAGGCCAAATTCACGACGGTGCCGATCGCCGTATAATCGAGGCGGCCTTCATACCCGATGCGGCCTACCGTGGCCGTGCCCTTCGCGAGACCGACGCCAAAGCCGATCGCATATCCGCGGGCCCGCCAGCCAACGATCAGATCCTGCACCGCAGCCTGCATCTCCAGCACCATCCGTGCGCCGAGCACGGTTGGCTCGGGCCGGGGCAGCGGGGCGTTCAGCAGCAGCATCAGGCCATCCGCCATGAAACAGGTCAGCGTCGCCTCGTACCTCGTGATGATCGCGCCGAGCGCCTCGTAATACTCTTGCAGCAGACCCATGACCTCGTCCGCCGCAGCGTTGCCGGCAAAGGCGGTGAAACCGCGCAGGTCGCAAAAAATCACGACGACATCCGCGCGATGACTGTCGAGCAAGGCCGCTTCGCCGGTGCCCTCGACGAGTTCGGCGACCTGGGGTGCGAGAAAACGCTTCAGCCGAGAGATGCGTTCGGAACGTTCCTGCGAAACTGCAAGCTCGCCGGCCATGGCGTTGAAGCGTGCCGCGAGCCCCTCGAGCTCGTCGCCCGTCGAAATATCGATCTTGTGACCGAACTGACCGGCACCGATGCGCTCGGCACCCTGCTCAAGAAGGCGAATGGGCCCGGTCATCCGACCGGCAAGAAGGTAAGCGAGGAGGGCGGCGAACAGGGCGCCGGCGAGCAGCAGGAGGCCCGTCCGCCAGAGCGCCGCCCGGATCGGGCCGAACGCCTCGGAGGCCGGCTGCTCGACAAAGGCCATCCAATCCGGACCGGGGATCGGCGCCATCGCGGCGATGACCGAGCGGCCCTCGGCATTGACGCCATCGGCGGTCTCGCCGCGACGGTCGATCGCCGCCTTCTGCAAGTCCTTGAGACGCGCCGCCGCCGGATCGTCATCGCCGCGCAACACGAGGCTGATGTCGGGATGGGCGACGAGGCGGCCCGAGCGGTCGAGCACGAACGCGTCGCCCGATTGACCGACATGGATCGCCGAGATCACGTCCCAGATCAACTTGAGATTGATCACCGCGACGGTGATCCCATTGATCTCGCGCGCGCCGGCGACGGCCACCGTCATGTGCGGCTCGGAGCCCTCGTGCAATGTGACCGGGCCATACCAGATAGGGCCGGAACGCGCGCCGATCACGGCGGGATCGTTGGCGCGATCGATGCCGCTGTTCACGACATCGGGGTCGACGCGCGAGACGTGCAGCCGTTCGACACCCTTGCCGTCGACGAGCATGATTTCGACGACCGCCGGCACCTGCCGCATCAGCCGCAACACGTCGAAACGGTGCCGCTCGTCGCTGCCTTCGCGCCACGGCAGCTGCACGGTCCATTGCAACTGGTCGGTGATGTCGTCGAGAAACGCCTGGATCTTGCCGGCGCTCGTGCCCGCTTCGGCGCGCAGCCGCTGGCTCAGCATCACGCGCTGATCGCGATAGCCGAACCACGCCTCGCTCGCCCCGTTGACCAGCAGCGGCACCACGACCGCGACGAACAGCGCGGCGAAATATTTCTGGAACAGCGGACGCCGCGGGCGAGCGGTTGCCGGCGCGTCGAGAGCGCTCATTCGACCACGTCGTCGGCCTGCAGCAGGATCGCCTCCGGGATCGTCAAGCCGATTGCCTTCGCAGTCTTCAGATTGACGGCGAATTGGAAGCGGGTGGGCAATTCGAGCGGCAGGTCGGCGGGCCTGGCGCCTTTCAGGATGCGGTCGGCGAGCCCGGCGGCGCGATCGAAAATCGCGTCCTGATCCGGGCCATAGGCCATCAGGCCCCCGTCATGGACGAGGTAGGCGTATTCGTAGATGGCGGGCAGGCGGTGCTCCGCGGCGAAATCGATCACCCGCTTCCGGTTGAGAACGGTCAACACGTCCGTAACCATCAGGATCGCATCCGGCGGCTTCTTGGTCATTTCCGTAAATGCGGTGTCGAAGTCATCGGGGGCGTGCACGCCGAGCGGTACGATCATCATGCCCGCCCGCTTCGCCTCGACTTCGGCGGCCTGATAGCGCAGCGTCATGCCGAGATCATCGGCGTTCCACAGCACCGCTACGGTATGCACGCTCGGCACGGCCTCCTTGAGCAGCGCCAAACGCTTGGCCGAAAGCTCGGCAGCGATTTCCGAGACCCCGGTGATATTGCCGCCCGGATGGGCGAGGCTCGCAGCGAGACCCGTCGCTACCGGGTCGCCGGATAAGGTGACGACGATCGGGGTATTGCCTGCCCGCTCCTTGGCGGCGAGGGCCGCGGGATAGCCCTGCGTGATGATCACATCGACATGCCTGGCGACCAGCTCGTCGATGAACCCGGGGAGGCGGTCGAGCTTGCCCTGCGCCGCGCGGCGCTCGAAGACGATGGTCTGACCGTCGACATAGCCGCGCTGGGCAAAGTCGTGCACCATCCCCGGGGCCGAGTATCCCGGTGTCGGGCGCGCCGACACTGACCAGCCCGACGCGATAGACTTTGCCCGATTGGGCGAGCGCACCGGTTGGCAGCACTGCGATTGCGGCAGCGGCGACGATGCATCGGAGGAGAGCCACAGGATTACCTTGGCGTTGGTGGCGGCGGTGCGCGACGTAGCAGCCGCGTTGCGGTCAGCGCCACGCCCCCACCCTGCCCTCCTCTGCGAATGGGGGAGGGTCAGGGCGGGCGTAGCAGAAGAATGAAGGGCGGCGAGGGGCGCGATCCTACGACGGCATCTGACCCATGAAGTCGCGCTTGCCGATATCGACGCCGAGACTGCGCAGAATATTATACGCAGTGGTGATGTGGAAATAAAAGTTCGGCATCGCCAGGTGGTAGAGATAGACCTGGGCGCGGAAATTGCGTTGCTGGCCCCCTTGGGTGAGCGTGACCTGCGCATCCTCTCTGCCGTCGAGCTGGTCGGCCCTCAAGCCCTTCAGGAAGTCGATCGTTTTGTCGATGCGCGCCTTCATCTCCGCCAGGCTGTTGTCAATAGCGGGAAGCTCGGGAACAGCGACGCCGGCAGCGCGTCCGGCGCCAAAGGCGTGCTCGCTCGCCTGCCGCACCTGGCGGGCGAAGGTGAACATGTCGGGGTAAAGCCGCCAGTTTAAGAGGGTATTCTCCTCCCACTTCTTCGCCGTGGCCGCCGCCTCACCCTTCTCGATGACCCCTTTGAGGCCGCCGAGCAGCTGCAGAAACACCGGCACCGATGCGTGATACATGGAGATCGGCATGGCTTGGTCCTCCTCGTCGTTGCTGACGTTGATGCCGCGCGGATTTTAGCGAGACCCGGAGAGTGCGTGAAGACCCCCTTGGGGTGATGCCCTCCGCTCGCATCGGGATTAAGCGAAATCTTAACCTCGCTGTGCTTCGATGGTCGGTCCGCCTCGGAGCTCGGGAGTTTGTTCACTCCGCTCGCCAACGATCCGCGCCGCCGCGCGAGATCCATCACGCGCAGGATCGTCGCCGTCGGCATCGTGGTCATCCTGGCGATGTGGGCGACGGTCGCCGTCTCGATCATGACGGCGCGAGAGGCCGCCATGGATCGCACGCGATCCGAAGGGCGCAATCTCGCCGTCGCCTTCGCCGACGAGGAGACCCACATCCTCGACGGCGTCGCCGGATCGATGGAGGTCATCGCCCAGCACATGCGGACGGCGCCCGGCCAATTTGACATGCATCGGTGGGCGCACGAGATCACATTGCTGTCGAGCGCGACGATACAAGGCGCGATCATCGGGCCTGATGGGAGGCTCGTGTCGACCACGCTGGATCCCGCGCCGCAGCCGATCGACCTCAGCGACCGCGAGCACTTCCGCATCCATCTCGATGGCCGGTTTCACGGTATCTTCGTCGGCAAGCCGGTGATCGGCCGCGTCTCGCACGAGATCACGATCAACGTGACGCGGCGCGTCGATGCCGAGGACGGGACCTTTCTCGGCGTCATCATGTTCGCGCTCTCGCCGGCCAATCTCACCACCCTCAACACATCGGTCGATCTCGGTCCGCGCGGCAGCATGTCTGTAGTCGGCTTCGACGACATCATCCGGGCCCGTTTTACCCGGGAAGATCCGCACGGGCTGGCCGGCATCGGTCAGACGGTCGAGCACCGGTGGACAGCTGCCATCCCTACAAACGGCGAAGGCTCGTTCATCAAGGAGAGCATTGTCGATCACGTTACGCGGCTTTTTTATTATCGCCGCGTCGGGAATTATCCGCTGGTCGTTACCGTCGGTTCCGACCTCGACGAGGCGCTTGCGTCATCTCGTGAGCATGCGACGGTGATCGCCGCGATCGCTGGTTTGGCAACAATTTTACTGGCAGGCCTCGCCGCGTATCTCATTCGCGAGATCCACCACCGCACCTCGCAAGAGATCGCATTGGGTGACGAGCGGGACAAGCTGCAGGCCACCGGTGACCGCCTGAAAGCCGATATTGCCCTGCGCAAGGAGGTCGAACAGAAGCTCCGGGAAACACAAGCGACCTTGCGCGATGCAGTCGACAGCATTTCTGAGGGGTTCGTCATCTATGACAGCGATGATTGTTTTGTCATGTGCAACGAACCCTATCGCCGGCTGTACCCGCAAGCGGCGCGCCTGATGGTGGCGGGAACTCCCTTCGAGGAAATCGTGTGGGCCGGGCTCGACGCCGGCTGGTATCCCGATGCGGTCGGATGCGAACTGGAGTGGCTGGCCGATCGGATGCGTGCGTACGATCGGCCGTCCGGGGTGATGGAGCAGCGGCTCGCCGACGGGCGCTATGTGATGATCTCCTTGCGGCGTATGCAAAATGGCGGCATCGCCGGGTTGCACATCGACATCACCAAGATGAAAGTCTCCGAAGACCAACTGCGGCGCAGCCGGGACAATCTCAATCGCGCCCAGCGCCTTGCCAAGATCGGCAGCTTCGACCGCGATTTCCGGACCGGAGAGGTGATCGGGTCGGAGGAGCTATATCGAATATTCGAACTCGATCCGATCCAGCCAATGCCGACGAAGGACGAATTTCTGCCTCTCGTCCATCCGGAGGATCGCGCAAGATATGCAGCCTCGATGATGGCTTCCGAGCAAGGCCTGCGGACGTCCCCGCTAACCTACCGCTTTCGGTGTTACGACGGTTCGATCAAATGGATCTATACGGAGATCGAAACGATTATCGACGACGAAGGCAATCCCGTCCGGCGGATCGGGACGATCAGGGACGTGACCGAAGCGCGCGCGGCCGAGGAGCGCCAGAGAGAGCTGGAGCGTCAGCTGCTTCATTCGCAGAAGCTCGAGGCGCTCGGCACCCTCGCAGGCGGTATCGCGCATGATCTCAACAACACCCTGACGCCGATCCTCGCGCTGTCGCAGCTCTTGATGCAGCAAATGGCGGAAGGAACCAGCGAAAGGGAGGATCTGGAAACTGTCGTGCAAGCGAGCCGCCACGGCCGCGACCTCGTGCAGCGCATTCTCGCCTTCAGCCGAGATCAGAAGGCGGCGAAGACGAGGGTGGATCTCGCCGCCACCATCCGCCAAGCCCTGCAAATGCTGCGCCCGACCATCCCTGCGACCGTGCTGATCAACGAAGAGATCGAGGATGTTCCGCTCATTCTCGCCGATGCCGGTCAGCTGCAGCAGATCATTGTCAATTTAGTCACCAATGCTCGCCAAGCCATTGGCAGCGATTTGGGGACCATCACCATCGGCGTTTCGCTGGCGAGCCGGCGTTCACAGCGCCGCCGCGGCGGCGATTTTGTCCGCCTGCGGGTCGTCGATACCGGCTGTGGCATGGACGCCGACACGAAGGACCGGATTTTCGAGCCCTTCTTTACGACAAAAAGCGTCGGTGAGGGCACGGGACTGGGACTGTCTGTCGTTCATGGCATCATCGCCGACCATGGCGGGCGGATCGAGGTCGCCAGTCAACCCGGTAAAGGCACCGAATTCAGCATTTTCCTTCCTGTAGCGGAGGCTGCAGCAGCGCCGCTCAAGCCAGCGGCAGCGTGATGGTGCGAAACCGTCGCCCCGGTTTGCCGTCGCAAGGGACGGCTGTGTTAAATCGTCGTTATCTAATTAATCCCAAAGTGAAGCGGTCGCGCTATGCGAGGGTGTCCCGATGAAGATTTTGGTAATCGACGACGACCATCTGGTCCGCTACACAATTTCGAAGATCCTTCAGCGCAATGGGTACGATGTGGTGACCGCTTCGGACGGCAAGCGTGGGATGGCTGTTTTCCGCAGCGAGAACCCCGATGTCGTGATCACCGACATCATCATGCCAGAGCAGGAAGGCGCCGAAACGATCATAATGATCAGGCACGAGCGTCCGCTGGTCAGGATCATCGCGATCTCGGGTGGTGCGCGAACCCGTAATATCGATTACTTGGAGATGGCCCGGGCACTGGGTGCGGACGATGTCATTCGCAAGCCATTCGAGGCAGACGAACTGCTGAGCAAACTGACCCCGCTTGATCACCAGGCTTCTGCGCCCATCGCCTGATCGAGCGCCGGGCCGATCGCTATGCCACCGGCGCGCTGGGATTCCTGCGGGGGAGAGCGATCGCTCGCTGATAATTTCCTGTAAAAACAGCAAGAACAGCGGGATCCCTCAGCAGGGGCTCTGGTATCGCCACCCACCCCCGACCCTCTCGGCCCCTCTATTGGCCTTCCCGCACCACCGGGTTGCGCAGGGTGCCGATCCCGGTGATCTCGATCTCGACCGTGTCGCCGTGCTTGAGGTTCTCCGGCGCGCCTTCGGTGCCCATCCACACGACATCGCCGGGGTAGAGGGTCAGGTATTGCGACATCCGGCTGATGAAAGTGGCGGGTCCAAACAGCATGTTGTTGGTCTTGAAGCGGATCTTCTCCGCCCCGTTGACACGGATTCTCGTCTCGGCCGCGGCGAGATCGAAATCGGTCTCGATCCACGGTCCCATCGGCTTGAAAGTGTCGGTATTCTTGGCGCGCCATAGGGTGCGGTCGCCCGCCTGCCAGGTGCGTTCGCTCATGTCGTTGCCGATCGTCCAGCCGAGAACGCATGAAAGTGCGTCGGCTTCCGACAGATGCTTCGCCTTGCGGCCGATCACTGCCACGAGCTCCCCTTCGTACTGCACACGCTCGGTCGCGTCGGCCGGTATGACGATCGCCTCGCCATGGGCGATCAGCGCATTGTTGGCGCGATAGCCGATATCTGCGGCCTTCGGAAGGTTCGGTTCCTGGCCGCGCTTTCGCGCCGCCTCGATGACGTGCTCGGCGTAATTGAGCCCGGCGCAGTAGAACGTGCGCGGCTCGACCGGAACCAGCAGTTTGACCGATGCCAGCGGCCGCCGGATCGCCGTCCTTTCGTACCCGGCGAACGGATCGCCTTTGACCTCGGTGACCGTGTCGCCCTCGACGATCCCATAGGCCGGATGGCCATTCGTCTCGTATCGTACCCAGCGCATCGCCCGTCTCCTCCACATCTCGAAGGAGTTTACCGGATTACGGCAAGGCCAGCTCCTTTGTGCCCGACCGCGCCGGCCTGGCGCCGGACATCCTGTGCATCCAGGAAGAGCGCCAAGTCGGCAACGACAACACTGTCAAATGGTACGGCCGCAGCCTGCAGATCCCGCCCAGCCCCGGACGGGCGCACTTCGTGCGCGTCACGGTGCGGGTGCACGAATACCCGGACGGCAGCCTTGCCGTGTTCCACGGCCCCCGCTGCCTGGGCCAGTACACCGCTGACGGCACGCCGCTGGAGACCGGTCGGGCGGCGGCATGACATGCGGTCCCTTGCGACCCTCACCTGCCCAAGCCTGGCGCCGTGCTCGCGGCCGTCAAAGGACGCTGCGCGCCGCTCCGCGGTCGCCTGCGGCGATCCTTGACCGCCGCTGCGCGCGGCGCCTCTCAGCAGGCAGGTCGGGACGAAGGGATGGTCTTCCAGTCGAACAAAGCGATGGCTTTGGGGTGACACCGCTCCACTCCTCAGCACAAAACCATCAACGAGCGGACAATTGATGCGCTACGAACACCGGACAACTTGACGCGTCAGCGACAGCCGTCCCACCCTAGCCGCTGCCTTCGCGTCGGCGTGCCTCGTGCCCTTGGAGTTCCCCGAGCTGATGAACCAGGAGGGCGCAGTAGAGCAGGATCGTCAGGGTGACCCTCACCATGCCGTTGCCGGATTGAGACACCTCGCCGAACTCGCGAAGGTGACGGGCGATCTCGATCAGCAATCCTATCCCCAGCAGTGCGTGGTAGGGCCGCCCGAGATTCCGCCCCAGCCATAAATCGAGCCGGTGAGCGACGCTCAAAATTTTGATGATCATACAACTCCCCGGAGTGTGAGCCGATGTGTCCCAGATGATCCTGGATGGCCGCCGGTCCTAGCCCTCCTCGCCCCGAGAGCCGCTTCGATCCTGGCGGCGCCGTTCTTGCCTCGTCCCGCCGAACCCCCGAAGATGCGGTCGGCACAGGAGCTTGACGGAGGCGGCCGTGGAAATCGAAGAGAGGCGCCACGGAGACAGCCTGGTCTTGCGGCCGGTCGGCCGTATCGACAACCTCACCAGCGCCGAGTTTCAGGCGCATCTGCTGGCGGCGGCCAGTTCCCAATCCGCCGATATCGTCGTCGACCTATCGGCGGTCGATTACATCTCCAGCGCCGGCTTGCGGGCGCTGATGCTCGCTTCCCGACACAGGCCGAAGGAGCTGCGGCTCGCGGTCGCCTGCCTCAACGAGGTAGTGCGCGAAATCTTCTCGATCGGCCGCTTCTCGCAGGTCGTCCCGACCTTTGCGACGGTCGAAGATGCCCTCGCCGCCTGGGAGGCGGCGCCGCGACCCCGGGAGGGGGTGCGGCAGGCCGAAGCCGAGCCCGCGGGACCGTTGCGGGTGCATTTCTGGGGCACGCGCGGCTCGCTGCCGGCGCCGCTGCGCGAGAGCGTGGTGCGCGGTAAGATCCACGATGCGCTGGTCGCCGCGCGCGGACACATCCTCGATACGCCGAAAGCGGTCGATGACTTCATCGACCGCGCGCTCCCGTTTTCGGTGCGCGGCACCTTCGGCGGCAATACGAGCTGTGTCGAGATCATCACCGGAGGCGACGAATACGTGCTGTGCGACCTCGGCACCGGGGTGCGCGAATTCGGCAATAGCGTGCTCGCCGAACACGGGCCCGGGGCCAAGCATTGTTACAACGTGTTCCTGTCGCACCCGCACTGGGACCACATCATGGGGTTCCCGTTCTTTACCCCCGCCTACATTCCCGGCAACCGGATCCGCATCCACGGCTGCCATCAGGTGCTGCGCGAGGCGCTGGAGAACCAGCAATCGGCCCCAAGCTTTCCGGTCGATTTTCGCTCGCTCGGCGCGACGATCGAGTTCGTCACCCTCGAGCCCGGGCGAAGCTATGATGTGGCCGGGCTTTCCGTGATCGCGCTCAAGCAATTTCACGGCGGCGATTCCTACGGATACCGCTTTTCCCGCGGCGGCAAGTCGATCGTCTACTCGACCGATTGCGAGCACAAATATTCGACCCTCGACGAATCCTACCCGTTCGTCGAGTTCTATCGGAACGCCGATCTGTTGATCTTCGATGCGATGTATTCGCTCGCCGACACGATGTCGGTCAAGGAAGATTGGGGCCATTCGAACAATGTCGTCGCGGTCGAGCTGGCCCAGGCGGCGCGCGTCAAGCGGCTCGTGCTCTTTCACCACGAGCCGGTGTTCGACGACCGCATGATCGAGCGCATCCTCGCCGATACGATCCGGTTCGAGGAGATCAGCCGGCGTGGCGCCAAGGTCGAGGTGATCTCGGCCTATGACGGCCTCGAGCTAACGTTTTGACCTGCCGAGCCCGTGTTTATTGCACGACCTCGTCGGGGTAGACGCCCCAGACCTCGCCGCGTTGCACCCAACCGGTGATGTCGGCGGCCTCGATCCGGCACCATTTGCCGCGGCATTCGATCAAACGCGCGAAGACGCCGGGTTCGGCGCGGGCGACGACCTGCGAAGCCGCGTCGGGCTCTTGGTGCAGCGCGCGGACCCCGCCTTGGACGACGACGCCGCGCTTGCCCGAGACCATCCGCTCGTGCACCCAGCCTTTCGTACCTTGCCAGTCGCGGATCATCCGCCAGTGCTCGAATTGCTCGATGATCTCGACCGGCATGTCCTTGCGGGTCAGCACCCATTGGATCGGGTAATTCTCGCCGGGACCGACCCGCAGGTTGACCTGGTTCGAGCGCAGGCTGACAAAGCGCGGCAGCTTCTCGCCGGGCTCGCTTTCGCCCGCCGAGGCGAACGGCCCGGCGGCGCAGAGCGCGGTCGCCAGCGCGAGGGTCGCTATGAGAATGCGACCCATGTGTCGCCTGGACATTCCGCCCCGGCTCTTGCTAATGCCAGGGCGCGCCTTCAGCGGATAATGCCGCCATGCGTTCGAAACGGCCATTCGTGATCGTCACCCGCAAACTCCCGGATCCGATCGAGACTCGGATGATGGAGCTTTTCGCCTGCCGGCTCAACCTCGACGATAAACCCCTCGGCAGATCCGAGCTGATCGCCGCGGTCGGCCAGGCGGAGGTTTTGGTGCCGACGGTCACCGACCGAATCGATGCCGAGGTGCTGGCCGCCGCCGGGCCGGCGCTGAAGCTGATCGCCTCCTTTGGAACGGGTGTCGACCATGTCGACCTCGCGGCGGCGCAACGGCGCGGAATTATTGTGACCAACACGCCGGGTGTCTTGACCGAGGACACCGCCGACATGACGATGGCGCTGATCCTGGCGGTCTCGCGCCGTCTCGCCGAAGGCGAAAGGCTGATCCGCGGGGGCAGCTGGACCGGCTGGGGCCCGACCTCGATGCTCGGTCACCGCATCTGGGGTAAGCGGCTCGGCATCGTCGGCATGGGCCGGATCGGCACCGCGCTCGCCCGGCGCGCCAAGGGCTTTGGCCTCTCGGTCCACTACCACAATCGGCGCCCGGTCCCGGAGGACGTCGAGAGCGCGCTCGAAGCGACCTGGTGGGAGAGCCTCGACCAGATGCTCGCCCATATGGACATCGTCTCGGTCAATTGCCCGCACACGCCGGCAACCTTCCACCTGCTCGGCGCGCGGCGGCTGCGGCTGCTGCGGCCGCACGCGATCCTGGTCAATACGGCGCGCGGTGAGATCGTCGATGAAGAAGAACTGGGCCGATTGCTGGAAATCCACGCGATCGGCGGCGCCGGTCTCGATGTCTTCGAGCACGAACCGGCAGTCGACCCGCGCCTGCGTGCGCTCGACAATGTCGTGCTGCTGCCGCATATGGGCTCGGCGACGATCGAGGGACGGATCGCGATGGGCGAGAAGGTTATCATCAACATCAAGACCTTCGCCGACGGCCACCGCCCACCCGATCGGGTGATCGGCGCGATGCTGTGATGTGCTGTGACCTGGGGCGGGCACGATGACGTTGTACGACGCCACCCTCGGCCCGTTCGCCGAGTTCGGCTTTATGCGCCGCGCGCTGGTCGGCTGCCTGGCGCTGGCGCTCGGCTGCGGGCCGATCGGCACAATCCTGGTGATCCGCCGCATGAGCCTTATGGGCGACGCGCTGTCGCATGCTGTGCTGCCGGGTGCCGCACTCGGCTTCATCCTCGCCGGGCTATCGCTGCCGGCGATGAGCCTCGGCGGGGTGGCGGCCGGCCTCGTCGTGGCATTGTTGTCCGGAGTGGTGACACGACTGACGCCGCTGCGCGAGGATGCGAGCTTTGCCGCCTTCTACCTGATCTCGCTGGCGCTCGGCGTGCTGCTGGTGTCGGCCCACGGCAGCAATGTCGACCTGTTGCACCTGCTGTTCGGCTCGATCCTGGCGGTCGACGACGGGGCGCTGATCCTGATCGGCGGGATTGCGAGCTTGAGCCTAGTGCTGCTCGCCGTAATCTACCGGCCGCTCGTCGTCGAGTGCTTCGATCCGGGCTTTTTGCGCGCCGTCGGCGGTCGCGGCGGGCTCGTCCATACGCTCTTTCTGGCGCTCGTCGTGCTGAACCTCGTCGCCGGGTTTCAGGCACTTGGCACGTTGATGGCTGTCGGACTGATGATGCTGCCCGCTGCCGCCGCGCGCTTCTGGGTGCGCGAACTGTGGTCGCTGAGTGCTGCGAGCAGCGCAATGGCGCTCGGCTCGGGCTTTCTCGGCCTCTTACTCTCCTATCACCTCGACATGCCCTCGGGGCCGGCGATCGTCCTCGTCGCCGGGTTCGCCTACCTCGCCTCGGTCACCCTGGGCCCGCGCGACAGCCTGCGCGCGCTTTATGTCCGCCGCGCCCATCTCGAGGCGTGAACCCGTCTCTTATCGCTATGAAAAATTCGGGGATTTTGCCGGCGGAGGCGGCGGACCGCCGCCTTTCTGAGAGCTGGCGGGGGTAATCAGGCCCTGGGCGACAAACCGGTCGCGCACGTTCTCGAGCAGCCCCAGAGCGTGCACGAAGCCCTGTACCGGCAGTGCCACGATGAATTCGCCGACCGGGCGCAGCTCGCGGTTGGCGCCGCGCTCGACGACTTCGAGACGGTGAAATTCGAGCCGCGCGACGCCGTTGACGATCGTCACGTCCTTGAGCCCGTCGCAAAAATACGTGGTCACGTTGCTATTCCCTCGTCACACTAGCGCTGCGCCACAACTCAAGGCTCGCGCAGGCTTTCGTTGATCACCCGGGTGATCGGGTTCAGTACATAATCGAGGATCGCGCGGCGCCCGACTTTGATGTCCGCGACGACCCGCATGCCGGGCCGCAGCACGAACCCGTCCGGCAGGTTGCGGAACCGGGTCTCGCGCAGCTCGAAGCGTGCGCGGTAATGGATCGGGCTCTGCTTTTCCTGTGTCCTGAGCTCGGGCGAGCTGCCTTCCTCGCCGGTTTCGCGGGTATTGTCGTCGCTCAACGTATCCGGGGTCAGCGCCGTCAGCTCGCCATAGGCGAGGCCGAATTGCTGCCACGGCAACGCCTCCAGCTTGATCGTGGCGCGGTCGCCGAGATGCAGCCGGGCGACGTCGCGCGTGTCGATCTGCACCTCGGCCACCAGCGGGGCGGAAGTCGGCACGAGGCGCATCAAGGTCTCGGCTTCCTTCAGCACCGAGCCCGGAGGGCGCGGCGCCACCTCGAGCACGGTCGCATCCTCGGGTGCGGTCATTACCGCCAGCTCGTGCCGCAGCTGCGCCTTCGACAACCGTGCGGCCGCGGCGTCGCGGTCGCTCCGCGTCTGGGCCATCTCCTCAGACAGCTTGCGCTGCCATTCCTGGACAAAGCCGTCGCGATCGGCTGCGGCTTCGGCGATCTGCTCTTTGAGCTTCTCTTGCTCGCCGAGATTGGTCTCGAGGCGGGATTTGGCGTCGACCAGACGCTGACTGGCATCGAGCAGCTTGAGCTTCGAGGCGAGGTCCTTGGCGACCAGCTGCTGGTAGATGTCTTGGGCTTCGCCCGCCAGCCGGATCATCTCCTGCAGGCTCTTGGCCTCGGTCTGGTGCGCGGCGAGATCCGACTTGGACTGCTCGACCTTGTGTTGGGCGGCGCCGAGCTTTGCCGCATATTCGTCGTGCCGTTTGCGGAAGACGTCCTGCTGTGTCAGCTCCTCTGGGTTCGGGTTGCCCGGATCGTAGACGCGGCCGGCGAGCTCGGCGTCGAGCCGATCGAAGGTCGCGTCGAGGGTGCGCAGCTTGGCCGTCAGCTCGTCCCGGTCGGCCTTGGTAAAGGTCGGGTCGAGGGTCGCCAGGACATCGCCGGCCTTGACCCTTTGCCCCATCTTGACCGCGACCGAGCGGACCACCGACATCTCGACCGGCTGGATCACGATCTCGCTGTCGCTGGTCATGATCTTGCCGTTGGCGCTGACCACGGTGTCCACCTTCAGGACCGCGAGCGCCGCCGCCGCAGCGGCGACGAGGCCGACCATCAGCCACAGAACGACGCGCCGCTTCGGCGGCGCCGCCAGGACGTTTTGGAAATCGTAGTCGATCAGTGCGCGCGGCATCGGCGCGCTCGTCGGCAGGGCCCTCACCGCGCCGCTTCTGCCCGGCGGCGCGCCGACGAGGCTCATTGGTAGACCCTCGCCTGCTGGTTCCACAGCTGCTTGTAGGGCAGGCAGCTGCCGAGCAGGGCTTCGTGCCTGTCGACCTGCACCACGTGGCCCTGGTCGACGACGATGATCTTATCGGCGCGCGCCACGAAGGAGAGCCGATGCGTGACGATGACGATCGTGCGGCCGTGCGCGATCGCCGCGAGGTGCTGCTGGATGACCGCTTCGCTCTCGGGGTCGAGCGAGCTCGTAGCCTCATCGAGCACCAGTACCGGCGGGTCGTGGATCAGTGCGCGGGCGATCGCCAGCCGCTGGCGCTGCCCGCCCGACAGGTTGGCCGCACTCTCTTCGAGCATCGTCGAGTAGCCGTGCGGCAGCCGCTGGATGAACTCGTGCGCGCCGGCGAGTTGCGCGGCGCGCACCACCTCGTCGAGCGAGGCGGCGGGCTTGGTTATCGCAATGTTCTCGCGCACCGTGCCGCGGAACAGGAAGTTCTCCTGCAGGACGACACCGATCTGGGTGCGCAGATGGGAGAGATCGAGCTCCTTCAGGTCTTGGCCGTCGATATTCACCAGCCCGGCCTGGGGCCGATAGAGCCCCTGGATCAACCGCGTGATCGTCGTCTTGCCCGAGCCGGTGCGGCCGACGATACCGACCATCTGGCCGGGCTCGATCGTGAACGAGACATCCTTGATCGCCGGTGTCGGAGACCCCGGATAGTGAAAAGTGACGTCGACGAATTCGATCCGGCCGAGGATCGTCGGGGCGAGTTCGCCGCTCGACGGCTCGGGGGCGGTCTGCATCAGCTGGGCGAGCAGCTTCAGCGACAGCACCGCCCGCTGATAGTCCTGCATCAGTCCCGAAGCGTGGATCAGCGGTTGCACCATCCGCAACCCCATCATGTTGAACGCGACGAGCGCCCCGACCGTCATCTGATCGCTCAGCACGAACAACGCACCGAGCGCACCGATGCCCACGCTCATGCCGCGTTCCAGGCTGGTCACGACGCTGCGCGCACCCGCGGTCGTATGGTCGACGGACAAGCTCTTGCTCGCGGCCTCGTCGGTGTAGCGCCGCCAGCGCAGCATCGAGCGCGGCTCGAGCGCCAATGTCTTGATCGTCGCCATTCCGTTGAGGATCTCGAACAGGAAGGCCTTGCGGCGCCCTTCGATCTCGTTGACCTCGTTGAGCTTGCGGCGGAACGTCTTGGACATGACCGCGAGAACGACGAAGGCCGTCGCCGCTACCCCGAGCACGATCAGGGTCAGCCGCCAGGAATAGATCAGCAGCACCGGCAGATAAATAAAGAGCGCAAGGAAATCGAGCACGGTGTTGAACAGCCGGCTCGCCAAAAAATCGCGAACGTTGTTGGCCTCCTGCAGCTTGTAGGCCACCACGCCCGACGGATTGGCGTTGAAATAATGGATCGGCAACCGCAGCAGGTGCTCGATCGTGCTGGTAGCGACCTGATGGTCGAGCTTGCGGGTGATGAAGGCGAGCAAATAATTCCGCAAATAGTTGAAGCCGGCGTCGAAGAGGATCAGCACGCCGACCCCGGCGCACAAGGCATAAAGCGTCGAGAAGGCCTGGTTCGGGATCACCTTGTCGACGAGCAGCTGGAAGAAGATCGGCACCGAGAGCGCGATCAGGTGCATGGTCAACGCCGCGGCCACGACGTCGCGCATCAGGGTGCGCTCGGCGAACAGTTTCGAGGTGAACCAGGAAAAGCCGAAGGCGGCGTCCGCCTTGCTCGGCGGCAATGGGGTGATCACCAAAGCGTCGCCCTGCCACGCCCGCTCGAGCTCGGCGCGCCCGAGGAAGAAGGGCTCGCCGTCACGGAAGAGCGGGTCGGAGACGGCAACTTCCTCCGGCCCGTCGCGCCGCGTCCCCATCAGGACCACGGCATTGCGGTTTTTGAGCAGCAACAGGATCGGGTGGCCGAACGGGGTCGTGCGCAGGCTGTCCCAATCGAAGCGGGCGCGTTCGGCGCGCAGCCCGAACTCGCCGGCCAGCTCGACCAGGCGCGGCACCGGCACGGTATCGCCGTCGATCAGGTTCCGCCGGCGGACCGCCCCGACCTCGGCATAGACCCCGTTTTGCGTGCCCAGGCGGAAGAAGCAAGCGAGCGCCGTCTCACAGCAGACGACATCGCCGGCTGGGGGAACCGCCGGGGAAGGGTCAGCCGGGGGAAGGTCTGCCGCCTGGGCGTCGGCGGTCATTTCGATGGTCATGACAGCACTACGGCTTTGGTTAATTGCGAGCGGCGCGCGCGGTGCTCGCCGGCCAGACAAGCGACGGCGCAAATGCCGCGCCATAGTACGCGAGAATTTGGTTCATGTAAATGAAGCGTAACCATTGTTAACGGTTCTTAACAATAACGATTTAACAGTCATGGTGTGGAGGATGCGCCATTCGGGCAATCGCGACATCCGTAGGGCGATGGTGTTTTCTCCCACTCCTCAAGGTATGAACTTTCACCATTGGTCGCCGCCGCGCGACCGACAAGAGGCTGTAATTCCGCGTGGGGAGCCCCGTGAGTATTGCAGTCAAAGAGAACGGGATACCCACACAGCCCTGCTCCGCCGGCTTCCGTAGAGGGTACGGCTCCGCCACAAGAGAGCGCTGCGCCTTGGGCCACCCTCTGCGGCCGGGCAAGTCGTATTTATTGATTGACAGTTCTCGATATTAATGCTATTTTATTAATTTCGTACTGAGATATCAACCATTCGCTTTGTTAACGAGCAAACGGCCGCGCGGCACCGTCGGGTATTATCTCGCTGTTATTTCGTTCGCTACGCAGCCGACGGTCGAGGATTCCTGCGGCGGCGGAGCGGTCCACCGCTGATAATTTCCTGTAAAAACAGCGGAAACAGCGGGCCCTTCCGAGGGAAGCGGGCTGTTTCGCGCGGATTCCGTGCGTCTGCGCGCTCTGAGGTTCATGGAATTTTTGCTGTTGTTGCGTCTACTCGGGTTCCGCGGCGCTCGATTCGGCGGTGCCGGCATGCCGGCGCGACCGCGGCTTCGTGCCGCACCGCGAACGGCAGCGGCTGGCGACTGACGCTTGGAGCACCCCAAGCCGAGTGCTAAGCAATGACACCGGACCTCGGCAAAGCGGGCATCTTAAGAATCTTAGGTAATTGTCTATGCAGGAACCACGCGAGCGGGATCCGAGCGCTTTGAGAGGACTAACCTCCATCGCCGACCGGCCGGCGACCGACGACGAAATCGAGCAATTCAAGTCGACCGTGCTGGCCAAGCTCGCCTTGGCCGTCGGCAAGGATACTACCGAGGCCACCGGGCGGGACTGGTTTGTCGCAACCGCTCTGGCTCTGCGGGACCGCATTATTCACCGCTGGCTGGCCGCCGACCGCGCGAGCCTCGCCAGCGGCCGCAAGCGCATCTATTACCTCTCGCTCGAGTTCCTGATCGGCCGGCTGCTCAACGACGTCGCCGGCAATTTGCGCTTGACCGAGGTGGTTCGGCGGGCGCTCGGCGACCTCGGCGTCGATTACGACCGAATGCGCCTGCTCGAGCCCGATGCCGCTCTGGGGAACGGTGGCCTCGGCCGGCTCGCCTCCTGCTTTATGGAGAGCATGGCGAGCCTAGGCCTGCCGACCTACGGCTACGGCATCCGTTATGACCACGGGCTATTCCGCCAGATCATCAAGGACGGTTGGCAGCAGGAATACCCCGAAGAGTGGCTGTCCTTCCTGAATCCGTGGGAATTCGAGCGGCCCGAGATTGCCTACGATATCCTTTACGGGGGGCGGGTCGAGACCGTCGCGTCGCGCGCGGGCGGTCTGCGCCATGTCTGGCACCCGGCGGGATCGGTCCGGGCCGTCGCGTACGACACACCGATCGTCGGCTGGCGTGGCGCCTATGTCAATGCGCTGCGCCTGTGGTCTGCCCGCGCCGCCGATCCGATGCGGCTCGACGTCTTCAACCTCGGCGACCACGTCGGGGCGCTGACCGAGCAGGCGCGGGCCGAGGCGATCTCCAAATTCCTCTATCCGAGCGATGCGACGCCGGCCGGGCGCGAGCTGCGCCTGCGCCAGGAATATTTCTTCGTCTCCGCCTCCTTGCAGGACCTCGTGCAGCGGCACCGCCGCTCGTACAGCGCGATCTACACCCTGCCCCACCACGCCGCCATTCAGCTCAACGACACGCATCCCAGCATCGCCATAGCCGAGCTGATGCGCATCCTGGTCGATCTGCACAACGTTCCCTGGGACCAGGCTTGGGAAATCACCGTCGCGACCTTCTCCTACACCAATCACACCCTGCTGCCGGAGGCGCTGGAAAGCTGGCCGGTCCCGCTCTTCGAGCGTATCCTGCCGCGCCATCTGCAGATCATTTACCAGATCAACCAGCGCCATCTGGCGGCGGCAAAGCGCGTGCATTCGATCACCGAGGAGGCGGCAGCTGCGGTCTCGCTGATCGACGAGGACAATGGGCGGCGCGTCAGGATGGGCCACCTCGCCTTTGTCGGCTCGCATCGCACCAACGGGGTGTCGGCGCTGCACACCGAGCTGTTGCGCGAGACCCTGTTCGCCGATTTCGCAGCGCTCTATCCGGATCGCGTCGTCAACGTGACCAACGGCATAACCTTCCGCCGTTGGCTGCATCAGGCCAATCCCGGGCTGACGCAGCTGCTCTGCGAGGTACTGGGCGGGCACGTGCTCGATGATGCGGCCGCTGTCGCCGGCATTGCCGATCATTGCGCCGACGCGGCGCTGCAAGAGCGCGTCATGCGGGTGAAGCGCGCCAACAAGATCGCCCTTGCCCGGGTGATCCGTGACCAGCTCGGGCTGGTCGTCGATACGGGCGCGTTATTCGACGTGCAGATCAAGCGCGTCCACGAGTACAAACGGCAGCTGCTCAATTTGATCGAGACGATCGCGCTTTGGGACGCAATGCGCACAGAGCCGGGGCGCGACTGGGTGCCGCGGGTCAAGATCTTTGCCGGCAAGGCGGCTGCCGGCTATGCCGTGGCCAAGCTGATCGTCAAGCTGGCCAACGACATTGGGGCGGTGATCAACGCCGACCCCCGGGTCAGAGATCTGCTGAAGGTTGTCTTTCTGCCGAACTACAATGTCAGCCTGGCCGAGGTCATCATCCCGGCTGCCGATTTGTCGGAACAGATTTCGACCGCGGGGATGGAAGCCTCAGGCACCGGAAACATGAAGCTCGCGCTCAATGGGGCACTGACGATCGGCACGCTGGACGGCGCCAATGTCGAGATCCGCGAGCGGGTCGGCTACGAGAATATCTTCATCTTCGGCCTGCGCGCCGACGAGGTGGCCGAGCGCCGGCGAGACGGATGGGATGCCACAGATACCATTGCCGCCTCTCCGCGCCTCGCGTGCACGCTTGACGCGATTGCATCGAGCGCGTTCTCGCCGGACGATCCGCTGCGCTTCGACCGGCTGGTGCAATCGCTGCGCCACGCCGACGATTACATGGTGACGGCCGATTTCGAAGACTATTTCGATACTCAGCGGCGTATCGACACGCTCTATCGGCAGAAAGAGAATTGGACGAAGGCCTGCATCATGAACATCGCCGGAATGGGCTGGTTCTCGTCCGACCGCGCCATCCGGGCCTACGCCGATACGATCTGGCAGGCGCCGCTCTAGCAAGCGGTGGGCCGCTCGCCGACCCCTAGTGACATAGCCTTGTAAAGGACGACCCGGCTCCGTATGTTGGTAGCACTCTCTCATGGAGAGTGCTACCAACTGCCGTCAGGGACCTCCGAATCTGCATCGCTTCTCTGGCGAAGGGCGATCGGGTTCAAACTCGTAACTTAGGAAATATTTCCATGAAATTCAGACCGTTGCACGACCGCCTGCTGATCCGGCGGGTGGAGCAGGAGGCGAAATCTACGGGCGGCATCATCATTCCCGACACCGCCCAGGAAAAGCCGATGGAAGGCGAAGTCATTGCAGTCGGGCCGGGTGCCCGTGGCGAAGACGGAAAGGTACACCCGCTCGACGTCAAGACCGGGGACCGTGTGCTGTTCGGGAAATGGTCGGGCACTGAGGTCAAGATCGACGGCGAGGAGCTGATGATCATGAAGGAATTTGACGTCATGGGCATCGTCGACAGCGGCGCCGCCGCTGCGAAGACAACGTAAAAAGGAGAACAATCATGGCTGCAAAAGACATTAAGCAAGGCGCCGATGCCCGCGAGCGGATGCTGCACGGTATCGACATACTCACCAACGCGGTCAGAGTGACCCTAGGGCCCAAGGGCCGCAACGTGGTCCTCGACAAGAGCTACGGCGCGCCCCGGATCACCAAGGACGGCGTTACGGTCGCCAAGGAGATCGAGCTCAGCGACAAGTTCGAGAATATGGGCGCGCAGATGGTTCGAGAGGTGGCCAGCAAGACCAGCAGTGTCGCTGGCGACGGCACGACGACGGCGACCATCCTCGCCCACGCAATGGTGCGTGAAGGGGTCAAGGCGGTGGCCGCTGGAATGAACCCGATGGATCTCAAGCGCGGTGTCGACATGGCGGTCGATGCCGTCGTCAAGGACATCCAGAAGCGCTCGAAGAAGGTCTCGACAAACGACGAGATCGCACAGGTCGGTACGATCTCGTCCAATGGCGACACCGAGATCGGCCGGATGCTCGCCGAGGCCATGAAGAAGGTTGGGAACGAGGGCGTCATCACCGTCGAGGAAGCGAAGTCGCTCGAAACCGAGCTCGATGTCGTCGAGGGGATGCAGTTCGACCGCGGCTATCTGAGCCCGTATTTCGTCACCAATGCGGAGAAGATGTTGGCGGAGCTCGAGGACGCCTACATCCTGCTGCACGAGAAGAAGCTCTCCAGCCTGCAGACCCTGCTTCCCATTCTCGAAGCTGTCGTCCAGAGCGCGCGGCCCTTGGTGATCGTCGCCGAGGATATCGAAGGCGAGGCGCTTGCGACGCTGGTCGTCAACAAACTGCGCGGCGGACTCAAGGTGGCGGCGGTCAAGGCGCCGGGCTTTGGCGATCGCCGTAAGGCCATGCTCGAAGACATCGCGACCCTGACCGGTGGTCAGGTGATCTCGGAAGACCTCGGCATCAAGCTCGAGAATGTCACGCTCGACATGCTCGGCAGCGCCAAGAAGGTGCGGATCGAGAAGGAGAACACGACCATCATCGACGGTGCCGGCAGCAAGGACGACATCGTCGCCCGCACCGGCCAGATCCGGGCGCAGATCGAGGAGACGACCTCCGATTACGACCGCGAGAAGCTGGAGGAGCGTCTGGCCAAACTGGCGGGCGGCGTCGCGGTCATCCGCGTCGGCGGCAGCAGCGAGGTCGAGGTCAAGGAGCGCAAGGACCGCGTCGACGACGCGATGCACGCAACCAAGGCCGCGGTCGAGGAAGGGATCGTAGCCGGCGGCGGGGTGGCACTGCTTTTCGCCAGCAAGGTTCTGGCTGGCCTCAACCCCGCGAACAACGACCAAAAGGTCGGGATTGACATCGTCCGGAAGGCTATCCAGTCGCCGGTACGGCAGATCGCGGAGAATTCCGGCGTCGAGGGCTCGATCGTCGTTGGCAAGCTGACCGACAAGAACGAGCCGAACTTCGGTTATGACGCCCAATCGGGCGACTACAAGGACATGGTGGTGGCCGGGATCATCGATCCGACCAAGGTCGTGCGCGTGGCATTGCAGGATGCCGCTTCGGTCGCGGGGCTGCTGATCACCACCGAGGCGATGGTGGCCGACAGGCCGGAGCCCAAGGGTGCACCGAGCATGCCGCCGGGTGGCATGGGCGGAATGGGCGGCATGGATTACTAAGCTCCAGCCGCGCCGGGTAGGCGGGAAAGGGCATCGCCTCTCCCCGAACACGGGAGTCGCGGTGACCCCTTTCCCGTTTCCGAACCCGTCTTGGATAGGGCGGTTGTTGAACTATCGCGGGGCGCTGATATTTACTGCGTGCGACCGAGTTGAGAGCCGACGACAGCGATCCTGGACTGACGGCCTTAGAATTGCCCTCATAAATAATTTAAAGGATAGCTACTCATTCCCAGTGCGGCCGAAATTGGTTCAATGCGTGCCTGTCTTTTTTTAAATTTTGGTTTTAACTGAGAGAATCTCCTTGTAATCTCCTAACCAATACCCATTTAAAGATTTCGGGAATTAGTCTTGCGCCGGACGAGCGGGCGAGTTCTCGTTGAGGGCCGCGATTTGCGGCGGAAAGATCAGGAGAAAGTCTTTTCCCCTGACACCAAGGTAACGCCAATGAAAATTAATTCCAGTTTGAAACCAGGGATCTGGGGGGCGGTGATCGGCGCGGCTGCGATATCGGTGATCGGCTTCTCGCAGTTTGGATGGACGCTTGGCGCCACCGCCGAGCGGATGGCGAACGAGCGGGCTCAAACGGCAGTCGTTGCCGCGCTGGCGCCGATCTGCGTCGAGAAATTCCAACAGCAAGCCGATGCGCCTGCGAAACTGGCGGCGTTCAACAAGGTGTCCACGTCTTGGGACCGGCGGTCGATCATCGAGAAGGGCGGCTGGGCGACAATGCCCGGAAGCGATACGCCGAACTCGGCGGTTGCCAGCGCTTGTGCGGAACGGCTCGGCGGCCCGCTGTAAGATTTCGAACCCGTAGGCGCCTGAGGCCGCGCAGCAATCATGGCGCTGCCTGCTCGGTTTTCCCGCTCCATTCGGACCTTAACGACTTTCTCTTCGCCTCGGTCGGCGTTGAACAAAATGGCATGCCGCTCAGTGTTGTGTCGGCATTGACGCGACTTGGTGTGGATCCCTGGGAGGAGGCCGCCCAACTCGCAGCGTTGCCGAAGGCGCTTGCGGTCGAGACGCTTGCGCCGATGATCGCCCGGTTACCAATCGGTCGACCGCCCCTGCCCGACAACCTGGTCGCCATCCAGCTGTTGGTGGACCTTTTGCCGGCACGCGGGCAGACGACCTCGCCGGGTCGGGAGCAGGCTGGTGCGAAGGACAAGAGATATTTTTACGCGGTGATGTTGCTCGCCTGCCTCGCCCTTGGGGCGGCAGCAATTTGCGCGATACCGTGAGCTGACACCCCACCTTTCCGGTTCCTCTTACACGGAAAACCCATGAAATACCTGGTTCCGCCGATCGTGATCCCGATCCTCTTGTTCATTGGCGTCGCAGCCTATGCGCTCCTCAGGCCGCCGATTATCGCCGGCGGCCATCCCCCCTTCGCCGCTGTGAACACGCAGCCGCGTTAGCGCGGCGCTGGACGCGGCGGTTACGCTTGCAGCGCTTCAACGGTTCAGGTGTCCATATGTCAGACCACAAGTTTGAAGTAGGGCAGAACGTACAATTCTCGCCCGATTGGCCTCTCGGCAGTTCGAGCGGAGGCCGATACACGATTGTCCGGCTCTATCCCAAGGTGGACAATACCCCGCAGTATCGCATCAAGAGCAACCTGGATGGGCACGAACGCGTGGTTACGGAAGACCGGCTCGATAGGCCGCTAGGTTCGGCGCCCACCGAGAACGGCTTTGCGCTGATGCCCAAATAAGGGGCCGCCGGACCGACTAGTCGCCCATCCCGGGGTCGCATTTCTTTGGGTCACGGGTGCCTGAGACACTGTGCTCCGCAACGCAGGCTACGAGCCGGATGAATTTCGCGAAATGTTTGACGGAGATGACCTGGAAAGGAGAACAAAGATGTTCGTGCGACTGAAGCTGGAGGACACTCGTGAGGGGCTGGTGGCGACAATTTCCCAACGCGGTGACGACGGCAAGATCACAGGACGTCCTTCGATTTTTCTCGTGGGGGGCAAGGAAGAGGCAAAACAAAGGGCGAAGGCGGTGGCGCGAGCCTTGGGGCTGAAGACCTACGGTGTCGTCGACAAGACCTCCAGTCGCACGCCGTCGCCGGCTCTCCCCGCCGTTCGCAATCTGATATGATCCGACTGGGAGATCGTCGGAAATAGATGTCATGCAGATTCGACTGGGTTACGAATTGGTTTACGATTGCCCGCAGCCGACGCCGATGCTGCTGATGTTGAACGTCCACCACACGCGCGCCCCGGACATCGTGGTGCCGGACCACCTGGTCACCGGCCCGTCGATCCCGATCCGGGCCTACCGCGACGGCTTTGGCAACTGGTGCAGCCGGATCGTGGCGCCGCCCGGACGAACCCGGCTATTCGCCAATGGGATCGTCAACGACACGGGCGAGCCGGATGTGGTCGCCGGCGACGCACGGCAGCACGCCGTGGAGGATCTGCCCGACGAGGCCTTGGTGTTCCTGCTGGGTAGCCGATATTGCGAGACCGACCGGCTTACCGAGATCGCGTGGTCGCTGTTCGAAAAAACGCCGCTTGGCTGGGGCCGCGTCCAGGCCATCTGCGACTACGTTCACCAGCACATTGCCTTCGGCTACGAACACGCCCGCACCAGCAGGACGGCTTGGGAAGCCTTCTGCGATCGCACCGGCGTCTGCCGGGATTATGCGCACCTCGCGGTCGCGTTGTGTCGCTGCATGAACATCCCGGCGCGATACTGCACCGGTTATCTCGGCGATATCGGCGTGCCGGCTTCAGACGCGCCGATGGATTTCGCGGCTTGGTTCGAAGCCTATCTCGGCGGCGAATGGTACACCTTTGACGCGCGCAACAACATCCCGCGCATCGGCCGGGTGCTGATCGCCCGCGGCCGCGACGCCGCCGACGTCGCGATCACCACGACCTTTGGTCCGAACACCCTCAAGAGCTTCACGGTATGGACCGAGGAAGTCGCCCCAGTAGGGTGACACGCGCACCCCGTCAAATCATCCGTCGAGCCGGAACAGGCGTTTCAACCTAAGGGCGAAATCTCGCTGCAGATTTGCTGCAGAGGAATCAACGGCCGATCGCCGACGCAACTCCTTGTTGCGGCTGACGGTGGCACAGGGCTTCGGGTCGGCGTAGATCCCAGAACAGAACGCCTCGCCGGCGTGATAAGAGGCGTCGCACGGCTACGTTATCGGAGGGTCGGTCGAAGCGCCGCAGGAGCAGGGCATGACGGAGGCAATCCGGCTCGGGGTCATCGTGCCGAGCGTCAACATCGTGGTCGAGGAGTGGTATCCGAAGGTCGTGCCGGACGGCGTCAGCGTCCATTTTGCCCGCATGCTGATCGCCGGCGGCAGTTCGCCGGAGAAGATCATCGAAATGGACCGCGAGGACGGCACGCGGGCGATCGGCCAGATCGCCAGCTGCCGGCCGCACGCGGTCGCTTATGGCTGCACCACGTCGAGCATCGTCCAGGGCCACGCCTTTGACGAGCGGCTGCGGGGCGAGATCGGGCATATCGTCAGGGCCCCGGCGACGACCGCGACCGACAGCATCTTCGCAGCCTGCCGCGCGCTCGGCCTGAGGCGCGTAACCGCGATCTCGCCTTACACCGAGGCCGTAGACGCCGCCGAGCACCGTTTTTTCGCCGTAGGCGGCATCGAAACGATTGCCGCCGCGCATCTCGGCATCGCCGACGGGTTCCGCCTCGCTGAGGCCCAACCCGAAGCGATCCTCGACCTGGCGCTCTCCGTCTGGGACCCGCAATCCGACGGTCTCATTGCCGCGTGCCTCAATTTCCGTTCGCATCCGATCATCGACGCGCTCGAGGTGCGGATCGGCAAGCCGGTCGTCACCTCGACCCAGGCGGTGTTGTGGCATCTGTTGCGGCTCGCCGGCGTCAAGACACCGATCCCCGGTTTCGGCCGGCTATTGCGTGAGCATTAGCAAAGCCACGGGAATGCGAGGCCTGCCGCACAGTTCGCATTGGGGCGCGTTCTCCGTGCTGCTCCGCGAGCAGCGCATAGAGGTGGTTCCCCATCCGCGCGACCCCGATCCCTCGGCGTTGCTCGGCAATATTCCTGCCGCCGTCTCGCACCCGGCGCGGATCGCGCGGCCGATGGTCCGGCGCGGCTGGCTGGAGCGGGGGCCCGCGCCCGATCTTCGGCGCGGCCGCGACGAGTTCGTGCCGGTCGCATGGTCCCGCGCGCTCGATCTCGTCGCCGCGGAACTGCGGCGCGTCTACACCGCGCATGGCCCGCGCGCGATCTTCGGCGGGTCTTACGGTTGGGCGAGCGCCGGGCGCTTCCACGACGCGCAGAGCCAGATCCATCGTTTCCTGAACCTGGCCGGCGGCTATGTCCGTTCGGTCGGCAGTTACAGCTCGGGTGCCGCGACGGTGATCCTGCCGCACGTCCTCGGGCCGCAGGGGGCGGTTGCCGGCAACAACGTCAGCTGGACCGAACTGGTGGCGGAGAGCGCCCTGGTGCTCGCTTTTGGCGGCATGGCGCTCAAAAACAACGATGTCGGCGGCGGCGGCACGAGCCGGCACATCGCGCGCGGCCAACTACGAGCTGCCCGCGACCGAGGCGTCGAATTCCACCTGATCAGCCCCCTGCGCGACGATCTGCCGGCGGAAATCGAAGCGGTCTGGCACCCGATCCGCCCCGGCACCGACGTCGCGCTGATGCTGGGTCTGGCGCACACCCTGGTCAGCCAGCGACGGCACGACCGCGTGTTTCTCGATCGGTTCTGCGTCGGCTGGGAGGTGTTCGAGGATTATCTTCTCGGCCACCGCGACGGCCAGCCAAAGGACGCGCGCTGGGCCGCGACGATCTGCGGCCTGCCCGAGGAGGAGATCGTCGAACTCGCGCGGCAAGCCGCGGGGCGGCGCACCTTGGTCACCTGCTCGCAATCGCTGCAGCGGTCCGAGCATGGCGAACAACCGGTCTGGATGGGTGTCGTGTTGGCGGCGCTGCTGGGCCAGATCGGCCTGCCGGGTGGCGGCTTCGCCTATGCGCTGGGGTCGACCTCCAATACCGGAAAGCCGGCCCTGGCGGTGCCGGTTCCCACTCTGCCGCAAGGCCGCAACAGCATTGCCGATTTCATCCCGGTGGCGCGCCTTGCCGATATGCTGCTGCATCCGGGCGAACCCTTCGACTACAACGGGCAGCGGCTCGCTTACCCAGACATCAGGTTGGTCTATTGGGCCGGCGGCAATCCGTTCCACCACCATCAGGACCTGAACCGGCTGCGCCGAGCCTTTGCGCGACCCGATACGTTCATCGTTCACGATTCGGCATGGACCGCGAGCGCGCGGCATGCCGATGTCGTGCTGCCGGCGACGATCACCCTCGAGCGCGAGGATATCGGCGGCGCCGCCGGCGATCCGCTGCTCGTCGCGATGCATCGCGCGGTGGCGCCTTATCGTGACGCGCGCGACGATTACGAGATCTTCGCCGGGCTGGCCGAGCGCCTCGACATCGCCGAAGAATTCACCGAGGGCCGCTCGGTGCGGGATTGGCTGCAATACCTCTACGAGTCAACGTGCCGCGCCCTCTCGGCGCGCGCTGAAGCGCCGGATTTCGAGCAGTTCTGGGAGGGAGGCGAGCTGCTCCTGCCGACCTTGCCCTCGAACGGCGGGATCATCCGCAAGTTTCGCTGCGACCCGGAGGCGGCACCCCTGCCGACGCCGAGCGGCAAGGTCGAGATCGCTTCCGGAACGATCGCATCGTTCGCTTATGCCGACTGTCCGGGACATCCCGCCTGGCTGGCGTCCCGTGAGGGTGCGGGCTCGCCCGCCTTAGCACGTTTCCCGCTCATCCTGATCGCCAACCAGCCGGCGACCAGGCTGCACAGTCAACTCGATTTCGGCGCTACCAGTCAGGCCTCGAAGATCGAGGGGCGCGAGCCGGTCCGCATTCATCCACAGGATGCCGCGCCGCGCGGCATCGAGGACGGCGACATCGTGCGTCTTTACAACGATCGCGGAGCGTGCCTCGCCGGCGCGGTGCTGAGCGAGGCGCTACGGCCCGGTGTCGTGCAGCTTTCGACCGGCGCCTGGTACGACCCGGACGACCCCACCTCGGACAGCCCTCTGTGCGTCCACGGCAACCCGAACGTGCTGACGCGCGACGCCGGCACCTCCCGCCTCGCGCAGGGCTCCACCGGCCAAATCTGTCTGATCGAGATCAAGCGTTTCGAGGGGCCGCTGCCCCCGGTCAGAGCGTTCGACCCGCCGGCCGGGGCAGCATGATCGGCACGTGCGGTTGCCGGCAATCGGTAGTATCCTGAGGCTCGGCAAGCAAAGCGGAGGCTCACATGATCAAGGGTCTGCACCATAATGCGTATCGCTGCCGCGATTCGGAGGAGACACGGGTCTTCTATGAGGATTTTCTCGGGCTCCGCCTGGTCAGCGCGTTCGAGATCGATGAGGGTCGCGGGCTGCACACCTTCTTTGAGATGGACGACGGCTCCTGCCTCGCCTTTTTCGAGGTGCCAGGCAAGCCCTTCGACTTCAAAGAGCAGAACGCGCTCGATCTGCACATCGCTCTCGGGGTCGAGCCCGACACCTTCGACAGCATGCTGCAGAAGGGGAAGGCCGAGGGCCGCGAAGTCCGCGGGCCGGTCGATCACGGCTTTGTTCGCTCGATCTATTTCCGCGATCCGAACGGCTATATCATCGAATTGACCGCCAGCACCGGGATCCATCAGGAAATCATGGACCCCGCGATTTCGAAGCCGCACAATTCGCTGGCGCGCTGGCAAGCGGCGAAGGGCCACTAGAGGAGGAAGCGATGTCAATCTTTACCCATGTCACGGTCGGCACGAACGACCTCGCCAAGGCGCGCGCGTTCTATGACGCCGTGCTCGCGCCGCTCGGCTACAAGCGCCTGAATGATCTGGGCGACAATGGCTCGATCTGGGGCGAATTGCAGGCGGAATTCTTCGTGCTTAAGCCGGCCAACGGCCAGCCCGCGACCTTCGCCAACGGTGGTACGATCAGCTTTGTCGCACCGAACCGGGCGGCGGTCGCGGCCTTCCACAGAGCGGCTCTCGCCGCCGGCGGCAAGGATGAAGGCGCGGTCGGACCGCGCAGCTGGCACCCGCATGCCTATGGCGCCTATGTCCGCGATCTCGACGGCAACAAGCTCGCGACCTATTGCCTGAAGCCGGAATAGTTCCGGGTTCGACGGGCTGACCCGGTCTCAGACCGGGTCAGCCGGACCGTGCCGAAGCAGTGCACCGACGCTGCCGCCGAACGCCTAAAACAAAGCAAAGGGTCGGGCACTCCTGGTCCGGGGCCTCTGAACGAGCAGGGAATTCTTAACAATATCAATGTTTGCTTCGCTCTCCCGTAGGCAAGCCTTTGGCCGCACCGAAAGGATGAGCGAATGGATAAGCATGTAGGCGCGTGGTCTCGGATCTGGTTGGCAGCGGGCCTCTTAGTGGTCGTAATGCTGCCCGCGTCAGGAGTGCGCGCGGCCGCCGAGAGCGATCAGATTCGACGGGGCTTTGAGATCGCGCCGGTACCTCTCAATCTGACCGGCAAGGACTGGGCATTGGTCGGCCTCGGCAGCTACATTGTCAATACGACCGGCTGCAACGATTGCCACACCCATCCGAACTGGGCAAACAACGGCAATCCCTATCTTGGGCAACCGGAGCAGATCAATACGGCCCAATATCTATCGGGGGGGCGCGTCTTTTTGACAACCACCGGGGCAGTCATCGCCACCTCGGCAAACATTACACCGGACAAAAACGACCGGCCGGCTGGACTGACCTTGGCCGGATTTCTCGAGGTCATGCACTACGGCCATGATCCCAGGGATCCGCCCGGCGACCTGCTGCAGGTCATGTCGTGGCCGCTATATCGCTGGAAGACCGACCAGGATCTGAACGCAATTTACGAATACCTGCGTGCGATCCCTTCGCTTCCCGACAACCCCAACCCCGGGCCATAGCTCAGGCCAAGACTGGCTCGACGGCGCCGGCGTCGAACTCGTAGAGCCAGCGCAGGGCATCGGGTGAACGGTCGGCCGCCCTGCCCCACTCGGCGTCGCGCGCCTGTTGGGCCGGGCCGTCGGGCATGTGGAAGCGGGTCTTGTTGGCGCGCGACATGTTCTGTAGGCGGGTGACGCGCGGCAGCCGCAGCCGCTCGTAGTGTCGCAAGGCCTCGGCCGGATCGGCATTGCCGGCGGCAACGAGGCAGGCGGCGAGCGCTGCGCCATCCTCGATCGCTTGCGCCGCGCCTTGCCCCATGAAGGGGTACATCGGGTGGCAGGCGTCGCCGAGCAACGTCGTGCGGCCGACCGACCAGCGCGGCAGCGGATCGCGATCGAACAGTGCCCAGATGAAGCAGGTGTCGGCGGCCGCAATGATCCGGCGGACTTGCGGATGCCAGCCCTCGAAGGCGGCGAGTGCGCGCGCCACCGTGGCGCGATCGGTCCAGTCCTCGCGGTTCCAGGCGTCGTGCTCTGTCCAGCCGACAAAATTGAGCAGACGCCCGCGTGAGACGAAGTAATGGACAAAATGCCCGCCGGGGCCGACCCACGACTGCGAGCCGATCTCGAGCCCGAGATCGGCGATGCGCTCGGCCGGCACCAGGCCGCGATAGGCGACGCACCCGGCAAAGCGCGGATCCTCTGCGCCGAAAAGGGCGGTGCGCACGGTCGAATTGATGCCATCGGCGCCGACCAGGAGATCGACCTTGATCCGCGCGCCGTTGTCAAACCATGCCTCGATGCTGTCGCCTTTGTTTTCCAGTCCGATAAGACGGTGGCCGAGATGGATGTGCTCGGCAGGAAAGCCCGATGCGATGACATCGAGGAGGTCGGCGCGGTGGAGGGTCATATGCGGCGCGCCGTAGAGCTCCTCGCACAGCGGATTGAGGGGTGCCCGCTGCAGGGTGCGCCCGTCTTGCCAACGCCGCTGGTGCGTGAAGAGCGGGCGCACCCCTTCGCGGTCGAGCCCTGCGGCGAGGCCCAGCCGGCGGAGGATGCGCACCGCGTTCGGGCCCATGTTGATGCCGCCGCCGATCTGGGTGAGTTCGGGAGCCTGCTCGTAGACCTCGACCTCGAAGCCGGCCCGGCGCAGCGACAGCGCAGCGGTGAGTCCGCCAATGCCTCCGCCAATTACGGCGATGCTCAGGGGTATCGTTGTCCGCTCCGGGCGATCGCTCCTCTTGTCCATCACGACCTCATGTGGTTTTTCCGCTCGGCGCTTTTTACGCCTCCGGGGTCAACCGCTGAAGCAGCGCCTGCGCCGCGGCGGGAGCGCGGATTTTGGCGCCGCTGATGAAGTAGACAAAGCAATCGCGCCCGTCTTGCGATCGTTCGCGCAAGCGCTGCGCCCAGGCATCGAGCGCATCCGGGGGGTAACCGGCCGGCTCGTCGCCCGCGCATTGCCGCAGATGGGTGTAGGCGAAATCTGCGGTGTCCTCGAAGTCGGAGTTATTGTCGTCGGCGACCAGTGCCACTCGGTGCCGCCGGAGCAGGTCGACGAACGAATTGATGGGCGCTTTCGGACGGCGAAGTTCGACAGCGTGCCGCAGCACGCGGCCGTCGATACGGTTGGGCAACAGCTCGATGAAGGCAGCGAAGGCGCCTTCGTCGGCCGGCGCATTCGGGGGGAACTGCCACAGGATCGGCCCGAGTTTGTCGCGCAACTCGAGCACCCCGCTCGAAAAAAAGCGATCGAGGGTCGGGCCGGCGGCGGCGAGATCGGGGCGATGCGTCGCGAAGCGCGGGCCCTTGAGCGAGAACACGAAATCTTCCGGCGTCTCGTCGTGCCAGCGCCGGAAGCTCGCCGGCTTCTGGGCGCCGTAGAAGGTCCCGTTGATCTCGATCGTGGTGAGCCGGCGGCTCGCGTAGGAGAGCTCGCGCGCTTGCAGCAGACCCGGCGGATAGAAGACACCGCGCCACGGCGGAAAGACCCACCCGCCGATCCCGACACGGATCCTGGGCGCCTCACTCATCGGCGGGTCAGCACCGGGAGCTCGATGAAAGACGGCGTCCCTTCGGCATGGTGGACGGTGTTGGTGGCGACGCGGATATCGGCGTCGTTGTCGTCGGCCAGCACCGGGTGACCGCTGTTGGTGTTGCGGGCGCGGCGCGGAAAATTGCTGCTGGTCACATCGACCTCGATCCGGGTGCCCGCGGTGAACGTGTGATGGATGTCGCCGAGATCAATCGTCAGTCGCTCGACGCGGCCCCGGACCAGATGCCGCGGCTCGCCCGACGGGTCGCGGTACATGGCCCGCGTCACGCCGTCCATCAGCAGCATGGCGCGCCCGTCGGGCTCGAAGCTCGATCAATTTGGCCACGAAATCGGTGTCGGGGCAGCTCGATTGGACATGCAGGGTCATGCGAACCGCGCCGGCGATGGTGAGGTTCTCTTCCAGCGCCTCGCCGCGGTAGACCAGACCGTAATCGGGCAACGCCTGAGCCAGCCGCTGGTCGCGCGGTCCGGCATCGATCAGCATATTGCGCCCACCCAAGGTCGGGTTCGGCCGGCGCGGATCGTAGTCATAACTGCGCGGCGCGCCCTCCGGCCCAGCCCGAGAGAGGCTGCCGTCGCCGCGCAAGTAGAGCCGGCGTGGCCTCGTGCCCGGCGGCGGCCAACGCTCGGTAGAACGCCAATCCTCGGCGACATAGCCTGCACGGTCCTCGACCCAAGCGCGCGGCGAATAATACACCGCCGGCTCGTCGACCAGTCTGGTGGGCTTGCCCTTCAGCCAGTAGTCGAACCATTCGAAATAGGGGTCGCGCGGCCAGAAATTACTGGCGTAGACGAACGAGTGCTCGTTCGGGCCGATCCACAGTTTCTGGGTGCCGGTGCGGGCCTGAATGTCGTTAAACGCCGCCAGCACGCTCGTTTGGAAGATGTCGAACCAGGTGGTAACGTGAAACCCGGGAATGTCGATCGTGCGGCGAAAATTGTGCCGCGCGCGGAACGCGTCCGGCGCCGGATGGGTGATGATCTCGTCGAGGAAGGGCTGCCAGGTCGCAAAATCCGGGTATCGGGTCAGCGGCAGCCGCAGCCAATCCACCGAGCCGATGAAGGGCGGCTCGTCGTGTCGCGCGGCATCGAGGCGGGCGTAGCGCGCCGCCGCCGAGGCGGCGGCTGTTTCGAGCTGCGCCGCGCTGATGCCGAACCGCCGCATGACCGCCTCGCGGTGCGACCGCGATAGCCCCGGAATGTTGCGCGCCACCCATAACCAGAGCCGCTCCATCTCGATCGACTGACCCTCATAGACGACGTCGTCATAGATGCTGGAGGCGCCCGCCTGGGCGAAAAAGGCGCGCAAGCTCGGATGCCGTGTCGACGCCGCGGCAAAGGTGGTGGTGGCGCCGGCCGACGAACCGGACATGCCCACGATCTGATTGCTCCAGGGCTGGGCAGCGATCCATTCGAGGGTGTCGTGGCCGTCGGCCGCGTCATCGGCGTAGACGCGATCCTCGCCCTCGGAGCCGTGGCGGCCGCGGGTGTCCTGGTAGACCGCAACATAGCCGTGCGCGACGATGTTGCGCCAACCGCGCAAGATCGAGCCGCGGAAGGGCTCTTCGGCGCTGGGCAGCCACGCCTTGGTGCAATCGGTCTTGTCGCGGGCATCGGACGCCGTGATCCCGTAAGGCGTGCGATGCAGGATGACCGGCCAGCGCGGTCCGCCGCTCTCCGGCAGGAACAAAAAGGTGTTGAGCCTGACGCCGTCGCGCATCGGCACCATGACCTGGAAAGCGCGAGTGCCGGCCCGTTCGGCGAGCTCCATGGCTGTGCTCCGTCAAAAAAAGAGCCGGTGATCGCACCGGCTCTTTAACTGCTGCAGCTTGTGACTGCTTAGCGCGGCGGCGCCCTTAAAAAAGCGCGAGGCCTCCCATGCCCGGATGCCACTCCTTGCGAATTTGCTCCTCCACCGAAAGACCGGACAGCGTGAACGGCGCGTGAACCGTGCCCTTGGTCTTCTCGAATACCGCGCGGACCAAATGATCGATGGTCGCCTTTTCCCGAGCATGCCGTCGCTTCGTCCGACGTCGAGATAAGGATACCTTGGCCATGCATGACCTCCGATCGACAGGCGGGTTTTGGTTAACCGCTTACCGCGAGGGCGGCAGCTGCGTCAAACTGGCGCAGAGGAAAAACTCGCCTTGCGGCAAAAAAAAGGCAATCGGACGAAAATCTGTTTACAAACTGATACATCCGAGCGTCTGCGCCCGCTCGCCGGCTAACTCGTGCGAACAAATTGTTCGTCGCTTAAGATGGCTTCACCGCCGATCGATAGCCGGGAGAGTGACGATGCAGTACGGCCTCTTCACGATGCCCTCGCACCCGCCGGAGCGCGGCCTGTTCGAGGGCCATCGCTGGGATTTGCAGACGTTGCGGTGGGCCGACGAGCTCGGGTTTGCCGAAGCCTGGATCGGCGAGCATCACACCGCCCCCTGGGAGCCTCATCCTTCGCCCGATCTCTTGATCGCGCAGGCGCTGATGGAGACCCGGCGGATCCGCCTCGCCCCCGGCGGCTTTCTGTTGCCTTATCACCACCCCGCCGAGTTGGCGAACCGCGTCGCCATGCTCGACCACATGGCCCAGGGCAGGCTCAATTTCGGCGTCGCGGCGAGCGGCCTGCCGAGCGACTGGGCGATGTTCAACGTGGACGGCAACTCGGGACAACATCGCGAGATGACGCGCGAGGCGCTCGACATCATCCTAAAGCTGTGGACTGCGGAGGAACCGTTCGACTACCCCGGCAAATACTGGAAGGTGACCAAGACCGACCTGATGCTGCGCACGTTGCGGCCGCACATCCGGCCCTTGCAGAAGCCGTACCCGCCGATCGGCGTCGCCGGGGTCAGCAAGGGCTCGGAGACGCTCAAGCTCGCCGGTGAGCACGGGTTCTTGCCGATGAGCCTCAATCTCAACCCCGGATATGTCGCGAGCCACTGGGAGTCGGTCGAGGAGGGAGCGCGCCGCACCGGGCGCAGCCCGCGTCGCGCCGATTGGCGCCTGGTGCGCGAGATCTTCGTTGCCGAGAGCGATGCCGAGGCCTGGCGGCTCTCGGTCGAGGGAATGATGGGCCGGATGATGCGCGAATATTTCCTGCCGCTGCTGACCGATGTCGGCGTCATCCAATTTCTAAAGCATGACCCTGATATCGCCGACGCCGACGTCACCCCGGAATATTGCGCCCAGCACAATTGGCTGATCGGCTCGCCGGCAACCGTCGTCGAGAAGATCGAGCGGATGTACGACGAGGTCGGCGGGTTCGGAGCCATTCTGCTGTTTTGCTTCGACTACAGCGAAGACCCGCAAGCCTGGCATCACTCGATGGAGCTGCTGGCCAAGGAAGTGATGCCGAAGGTCGCCCACCTGCTGCCGCGCGAGGGCGCGGCCGGGGTTTAGGCCGGTGCGCGACGGCGGGCTTCGTAAATCTGCAGATTGCACAGCGCCGCCCGCAGCACCGGCGCGTCGACACCAGAACCGGTCGGCGCGGCGGACAAGGTCACCGAAGATGTGGTCCGCCTCGGTTGGGCGTCCGGCCTCGATATCGTACAGCATCGACGGAGCGCCGGCAGAACCCTTCTGGGCGAAGAAGCCGCGGTAAAGGTCTATCAGCCTAGCCGGCGGCGGGTAGCCTTCGGCGGTCGCGATCCGGGCACTTTCGTCGAGCGCCGCAGCGACAAAGGCGGCTCCCGCGGGTGCCGCAGCAACCTCGCCGGCACGGGCTCGAGTCAGCACGGAGACCGCCGTAGCACCGGTAAAGCAGCTGAATTTTGCCCACATCTCCGCAACGATGTTGTCGCTGATCGTGGCCGGAACCCCACCGGCTACGAAAGCGCCGGCGATCTGCTCGCACCGGGCCGAGCGGTCACCGGTCAGTTCGCCGATAGAGGTCTGCCCGGTTTTCCCGACGCCCGGCACCAGGATGTCGCCCTCAGGCGTCAGCACCACCGAAAAGAGGGTCACGCCGCCGAGCACCCGAGCCACGCCGAGGCGCTCGCTCAGCACGGCGACGTGGTTGATCCCGTTCAGCACCGGCAGCACAGCGCCGTCCGAACGGAGCGCTGGCGCGAAATCATCGATCGCGGCCTTGAGACCGTAGGCCTTGCACGCAACAAACACCACGTCGTAGGGGCCGCCGACAGCGCTGGAGAGTACGGTCTTGACAGGCGCAGTGTACTCGCCGTCGGGCATTTTGATGACGAGCCGCCGCTCGGCGAGCTGCGCCGCTCGCCGAGGCCGGACCAGAAAGGTAACATCGGCGCCGCCCCGCAACAGCATTCCGCCGTAATAGCCACCGAGCGCCCCCGCGCCGATGATCAGAAACCGCATGACAGTCTCCCTGGTTTATCCGGATTTTGCGGTCCCGGCGAGGCAAGCCCGTCGGGCCCGCCGGACATTGGAGGCACTTTATGTCCTACGAGCAGAATGCGCCACGCTCACGCGGCTCCAACGGTCCGGCGACCAAAGCCGGACGTCATTGCGAGGAGCGATGCGACGAAGCAATCCCGCCAAGATTGCTTCGCTTCGCTCGCAATGACAGGCACGTGACGAAGTGATGCCCAAGACCGCCCACCCCATCCCGAAAAATTAACGCTTTAGCACGTATCCTGGGCGCCCTCTGCGCTAAAGCGTTGTCGTCGCGACGAGCCTTGGGCTAGGAAGCTCCTTAGGCCGATCCCATATCGAAACCGGGATCGGGCCGCCCGGCGCGGTTGCGCGCCCCCCGGGGATGAGGCAAGCTGTCGCAGGTCGAGGCGGCTATGCAGGACACAGATGGCGGATCAGGCGAAAGTGAAGATGATGGGCGGACCCAAGGGCGCATATAACGCGGCGCCGGTAACCGGGCGAGCCGGCATAGGGGAGTGCGCGCGACGACAACAATAAGAATTGATCGGGCGCCGACCCGCTCGCCAGGAGGGGCCTAGTGCAGCCTACCGATATCACCGTTCCCGACTATTTCCATAAGGTCGTCGACTGCCAATGGGCGTGCCCGGCTCATACGCCGGTCCCGGAATACATTAGGTTGATCGCCGACCGGCGCTATACCGACGCCTTCATGGTAAATTGGTGGTCGAACGTCTTCCCCGGCATCTTGGGGCGCACCTGCGACCGCCCTTGCGAACCCGCCTGCCGCCGTGGCCGGGTTGAGAAAGAGCCGGTGGCGATCTGCCGGCTGAAGCGCGTCGCCGCCGACAACAAGGGCGACATCAGCCCTTATCTGCCAAAGATCCCGTCCGAGAAGAACGGCAAGCGCGTTGCCCTCGTCGGTGCCGGGCCGGCCTCGCTGACGGTCGCCCGCGACCTGATGCCGCTTGGCTATCACTGCGTGATGTTCGACGGCGACGTGAAGGGCGGCGGCATGATGCGCACCCAGATCCCGCGCTTCCGCTTGCCGGAGTCGATTACCGACGAAGAATGCGACCTGATCCTCGAGATGGGCGTTGAGACCCGCTTCGGCGAACATGTCAAAAGCCTGAAAACGCTGCTCAGCCACGACTGGGACGCGGTCTTTATCGGCTGCGGCGCGCCGCGCGGGCGCGATCTCGAGATCCCCGGCCGCACCGCGGCGGCCGAACACATCCATATCGGCATCGACTGGCTCTCCAGCGTCTCGTTTGGCCATATCGACAAGATCGGCCGCCGCGTCGTCGTGCTCGGCGGCGGCAACACGGCGATGGATTGCTGCCGTTCGTCGCGCCGGCTCGGCGGCGAGGAGGTCACCGTCGTCGTGCGCAGCGGCTTCGAGGAGATGAAGGCCTCGCCCTGGGAGAAAGAGGACGCGACGCACGAGGGCATCCCGATCCTCAATTGGCTGGTGCCGAAGGAGTTCACCCACGAATGGGGCCAATTGACCGGGGTGTTGTTCGAGAGGGTGAAAGCCGAATACGACGCGAGGGGCCGCCGCAACCTGATCCCCACCGGCGAGCCCGATGTCCACATCCCGTGCGATGACGTGCTGATTGCGGTCGGTCAGGAGAACGCCTTCCCCTGGATCGAGCGCGACATCGGGATCGAGTTCGACCGGTGGGACATGCCGAAGGTCGACCCGAAGACGATGCAATCGACCTTGCCGAATGTGTTCTTTGGTGGCGACGCCGCGTTCGGACCGAAAAACATCATCTGGGCCGTGGCGCACGGCCACGATGCCGCGATCTCGATCGACAAGCTGTGCCACGGCGAGGATGTCCGCGACCGCCCGCCGCCCGGGGTAACGCTGGTCAGCCAGAAGATGGGCATCCACGAGTGGAGCTACGACAACGACATCTCGAACGACCTGCGCTATAGGGTGCCGCATCAAGACAACGCAGTGGCTCTCAAGGACATCAAGGTCGAGGTCGAACTGGGCTATGACGAGAAGCTCGGCTTTCTCGAGGCCGAGCGGTGCCTCAATTGCGACGTGCAGACCGTTTTCACCGGCTCCTTGTGCATCGAATGCGATGCCTGCGTCGACATCTGCCCGATGGACTGCATCACCTTTACCGAAAACGGTACCGAAGAGGAACTGCGTGGCCGGTTGATGGCGCCCGCGCTCAACCTCGAGCAGGACCTCTATATCGGCGATTCGTTGAAGACCGGGCGCATTATGGTCAAAGACGAGGATGTCTGTCTGCATTGCGGCCTGTGCGCCGAGCGTTGCCCGACGGGGGCGTGGGACATGCGCAAATTTCTTCTCGACATCACCATGGCCGGGCCCGCATGCCGCAGCCGATAACAAGCGTCAACGACTTCGTCGTCAAATTCGCCAACGTAAACGGGTCGGGCTCGGCGAGCGCCAACGCACTGTTCGCCAAGTCGATCCTGCGGATGGGCATTCCGGCGAGCTCGCGCAACATCTTTCCCTCGAACATCCAAGGTCTGCCGACCTGGTACGAGGTGCGGATCAGCGAGAGCGGTCATCTCGGGCGCCGCGGCGGCGTCGACATGATGGTCGCGATGAACCCGGAGACCTGGGACGAGGACCTCGCGGAGATCGAGCCCGGCGGTTACCTCTTCTACAATTCGACGAAGCCTCTGCCTCCCTCCAAGTTCCGCGACGACATCAACGTCATCGGCGCGCCGCTGACCGAGATCTGCAATCGCGAATATACCGATGCCCGCCAGCGCCAGCTGTTCAAGAACATCATCTATTTGGGTGCGCTGTCCGGGCTCCTGGACATCGATGTCGCGGCGATCGAGAAACTGATCGGCGAGCAGTTCCGCGGCAGGGACACTCTGATCAAGCCCAATCTGCATGCGCTGCATCTGGGCCGCGAATGGGCGCTCGCCGAGCACGAATGTCCGATCGGGCTGCGTCTCGCACGCACCGCGAAGGTCGGCGACCGCATTTTCATCACCGGCAACGACGCCGCCGCATTGGGTTGCGTCTACGGCGGGGCGACTGTCGCCGCCTGGTATCCGATCACCCCCTCCTCCTCGTTGGCCGAGGCCTTTTCGGCGCATTGCAACCGCTACCGGCGCGACCCCGAGACCAAGAAAAAGCGCTTTGCGATCATCCAGGCCGAGGACGAGCTTGCCGCGATCGGCATCGTCATCGGCGCTGCCTGGAACGGGGCACGCGCCTTCACCGCGACCGCGGGTCCGGGCATCTCGCTGATGCAGGAATTCATCGGGCTCGCCTATTTCGCCGAGATCCCGGCGGTGATCTTCGACATCCAGCGCGGCAGCCCATCGACCGGCATGCCCACGCGCACGCAGCAGGCGGATATCCTGTCCGCTGCCTATGCCTCGCACGGCGACACCAAGCACGTGCTGCTGTTCCCGCAGGACCCGCGCGAGAGCTTCGCCTTTGCCGCCGAGGCGCTCGACCTTGCCGACCGGCTGCAGACGCCGATCTTCGTGATGATGGACCTCGACATCGGCATGAACGACTGGCTGGTCGAGCCGCTCGAGTGGAGCGACAGCCGGCGGTATGACCGCGGCAAGGTCATGACGGCCGAACAACTCGAAGCCGGGGTCGAGTTCGGCCGCTATCTCGATGTCGACGGCGACGGCATTCCCTATCGCACTCTTCCGGGCACCCACCCGACGCGGGGCGCTTTTTTCACCCGCGGCACCAGCAAGGACCGCTACGCGCGGTATTCCGAGGAGGGGCCGGACTACGTCGACAACATGCAGCGTCTGCTGCACAAATTCGAGACCGCAAAGCGGCTGGTGCCGCGGCCGGTCAAACGCACCGCACGCGAGCCGACGCGTTTTGGCGCCATTTATTTCGGCTCGACCGCGGCGGCGATGAGCGAGGCGCTCGAGGCGCTCGAAGAGCGCGGCATCCATCTCGATACGATGCGCGTCCGCGCCTTCCCATTCCACGACGACGTGCTCGATTTCGTCGCCGGTCACGAGCGGGTCTTTGTCGTCGAGCAGAACCGCGACGCGCAGCTGCGCACCCTGCTGATCAGCGAAGGCGACATCGACCCGGCCCGGCTCGTCCCGATTCTGCATTATGACGGCACACCGATCACCGCGCGCTTCATCGTCAAGGCGATCGCCGACATGCTTGCGGTCGTCACTCTCGCCCCGCTCAAACAGGCCCCGCCCAGAACTCTATTGAGCCCCGCCCCCCCGCTGTCGCCCCGCGTCAAGCAGGACGGCGGCGGCTGATATCAACGAGATCTGCATGACCTACATCGCCAAGCCCCGGCTGCATCACCCGAAGCTTCCGACTAATGCGCTCGGCTATACGCGGCGCGATTACGAGGGGGCGGTCTCGACCCTTTGCGCCGGCTGCGGCCATGATTCGATCAGTGCGGCGATCATCCAGGCCTGCTTCGAGCTCGACCTCGAGCCGCACAAGATCGCCAAGCTCTCCGGCATCGGCTGCTCGTCGAAGACGCCGACCTACTTCCTCGGGAAGTCACACGGCTTCAACAGCGTGCACGGGCGCATGCCCTCGGTGCTGACCGGCGCCAATCTCGCCAACCGCGAGCTCATTTATCTCGGCATCTCGGGCGACGGCAATTCGGCCTCGATCGGGCTCGGTCAGTTCGCCCACTGCATCCGCCGCGCCGTCAATATGGTCTATATCGTCGAGAACAACGGCGTCTACGGGCTGACCAAAGGGCAGTTCTCGGCGACCGCCGACAAGGGTTCGAAAGCCCGCCGCGGTGCCGTCAACACCGACTCGCCGATCGATCTGGTCGCTCTCGCGCTGCAGCTCGGCGCCTCGTTCGTGGCGCGCAGCTTCTCGGGCGACAAGGCGCAGCTGGTGCCGCTGATCAAGGCGGCGGTCGAGCACAGGGGTGCCGCTTTCATCGACGTGGTTTCGCCCTGCGTCGCCTTCAACAACAACCCGGAATCGACCAAGAGCTTCGACTATGTGCGGGCCCATAACGAGGCGGTCAACCGGCTCGACGTGATCCTCGAACGCGACGAGATTACCGCCCATTACGCGCCGGGTACCGTCGAAACCGTGGTCCAGCACGACGGCAGCGTCCTGCGGCTCAGAAAGCTCGCCGTCGACTACGACCCCTACGACCGGATCTCGGCGCTGACCTACCTGCAGCAACGCCACGCGCTCGGCGAGGTCGTCACCGGCCTGCTCTTTGTCGAGCCCGATCACGGCGACATGCACGAATTTCTCGACACCGTCGAGACGCCGCTCAACGGGCTCGGCGAGGCCGATCTCTGCCCCGGCCCCGAAATCCTCGCCCGCTTCAACGCCGCGCATAGATAGCGCCGCAACGCATTGTTTTGATGCGCTTTTTTCTTCGCTGCAGGGGAAGAATCGCATTTGAGCTGAACTTGACCTCCGAAAACTCCCGTATTATCATAGACTTACAACTCCGTTCGGATGTTTGATTGACGCCCCGGCAGCGGAATTTTGACGATTTCTTGACATTTCAGCCGCGACAACACGGTGAAGCTTGTTCTGAGAACAGCACATTGTGATTATATCAAACATATGATGAATTGTCAAGGCTGGCTCAGCCGGATAGCGGTCACGGACCCTCCGCGCTCGGAACGACCTTGACCTCGAGTGGCGCGTATAGTTTCAGCGTGTCGACCGCCAGCTCGACCTCTTCGTCGGTCGAGGCCTGGACGCAAACAAGCGTTTCGCCATTGCGGATATAATGAGCAAAGCTTTCGCGGAAATTGCCGAGGATCGCCGGGCCGAGGAACCCCGCTTCGAGCTCGGGCTCCATCGTCGACGGGATCGGGCCGATCTGCTTTAGTACTTTGAGGAAGATGTCACTGGCCGGCACTCCCTCTGTCTTCAGGCGATTGCGGGCGTCCTCGGCGATACCCTCGGACCCGAACAACCCGACAACAATTCTAGTCGCCATTTGGCCCTCCTGATCACACGCGATTCTAATTGCCGTGCCCCTGGTCAGGGGATTCCGGCCACCACATCGTCCCGGATCGCCTCCGTCCAGCGGATGTAGCCATATGGTGTCACCGTCGAAACCCTCCTCGTCCCTAGAATCGGAAAGTGGCCGCGAAGATCGGTCCCCTCATGTGAACGTGAAAGCCCAGGTTGCTGTTGCTCGCCGAATAGTTAAAGTTGAGGCTGCGATATCCCGGATGAAGGTTGATCCAGGAGTTGAGGGCGCGCTAAAGCGGCACTCCTACTAATTAGGGTAGGAGATCGCCGGCCGTCACTTGGCTTAAATGGCCTTGGGCGGCGGCGTATCGATGGGATCGAGGAGGGGCGAACCCGCCTCCCGCGGATGGTGATCCGGGGTCAGCCGCGTGCCAGGGCGTAGATCTGGGTGCCGCCCGGCGGCGGCGGGTGAGTGGTCCAGCTCTCGCCGCCGTCCAGGCTGCTGTAGACTTCGCCGCCGTTGGTGGCGCAGGACATCCGCTCCGGCCGACGCTCGTCAAAGGCGAGCGCGAACATCGTGTGCGCCGGCTTGAGGCCCATCTCCACGCGCGTCCAGCTGTCGCCGCCGTCGGCGCTGTGCAGCAGCACGCCAACCTCGCTCTGGAACCCGGCTCCCGCTGCCACCCACAGCTTGCGCGGGGTGCCCGGCACCTCGCGAATGTCGCGGCAGTAGACCTGCCCCTTGGCGTTGAGCGGCTCGAGCGGCACGTGCCGCCAGTGATCGCCGCCATCGGCACTGTGGAACATGCCGGCCCGGCCGATACTGTAGACCGTGCTTGGCCGCCAGCGGCTCACCAGCACGCCGTGCATGTCGACGGCGTCGTCGTTCAGGTATTGCCCGTGGCTCAAATTCTCCCAATGGTCACCACCATCGATCGAGCGGAGCGTGCCGCCGACCTCGATCGCGGCGTAGAGCAGATCGGGATCGCCGGCGCTGGCGTCGAGCATCAGGACGCGCTTGGCCGGGTTGGCGCCCGGCGCGGTGGTGATCTCGGGAAAGTGCACACTCACCGGAAGGCGGGTCCAATCTTCGCCGGCATCGTCACTGCGGTAGATCTCGCAGTTCTCGTAGCCGACAAGGATCACGTCGGGATCGTAGGGGTGGAACAGGATCGACCAGACTGGCAACCCGTGATCGGGCACGTCGACCTTCTCCCAGTGTTCCCCACGGTCGGCGCTGCGATACGGTCCGGATTGCGTGCCAGCGTAGACGATCTCCGGGTTCAGCGGGTGCACCGCCAAGGCGCGCACCGCCGGCGCCTCGGGCAAGCCGTGCTGCAACCTCTCCCATTCGTCGCCGCCGTCCGTCAGGCGGAACAGGCCGGATTGCACCAACCGGCCGCGCCCGGTTTCGCCCGCCAAGCCCAGGTACACGTATGATTTCTGCTTACTCGCTCCGTCGCTTGCCATGAGATCGCTCCCCGTTGCGCGGCGCGGCCTGGCGTAGCCGCCCCGACCTCGCCGTCGGTCGTGAGACGAGGATATGCGTTGCCCTGAGGGACCGCAAGTCGCCGAGCGCGGTCAAAGAGCGCGCCCCTCGAAAAAGGAGCCCCGGCGCCCCGGGGGATGATCAGCGGCGGCGTGCCTGCGGCCATGACCGCGGGTTGGTCGTAGGGCCTTACGAGACCATATTTCGCAGCCGCCAATTCCGATAGGAGCGGCGCCCTAGCCAAGCGAGCGCGATGACAGCGAAACAGAGCGCTAATCCCGTGGTGAGGGTAAGCACGCTGATCAATTCGGAGTAATCCGAGCCGGGCTCGACATTGCCGCACTCGTCCTGAACGCGCCTGGGATCGTGAAGTTCGCTGTCGAAGTAGCTACAGCCGACGTCCTCTGGTAATCCCCCCAGTCTTTAACCGGAATCCCAAGCTCGAAAGTTTCCAATTCATGGTGATCATTGTTCAATATTATCTCAGGAATGTAGCTAACCGCCGGTTCCGTCTCGCCGCCGGTCGGATCGTCTGTCCGATTTCCACAATCGAATGGGCTATGATCTTCGCATGCCTCAGTTTCGGGCGTTGTTATCTCTTTGTTTAGTGGGTGACCGCGATATATTTGGAGACCATCATCTTTCAAGGGCGCGCAGCCGGTACAGAACTGGGAGACGTAAGGATCCGCTGTAGAAATCGCCGCTGCATCCGCCGCCGGCAAATGCAGGTTGGTCCCAAGTTCAAATGCAAGAAGGGAGACGACGGCCAAGCGAAGCATTGTCGAGCCTTGGTGTGTCGGGTTCTCAAAATCCGACTGAAAACGGCGGGGGCAACAGCAATAGGGTATTCGTTACTCCCGGGAAACCCCGAAAGGGCAATGCAAAGCCAAGGGGCTCGGCGGTTGGTCTCGGCTCAGGCCAAAGGCAAACTCTGCACTCGCTGATGATGAAATAAACATCGTCTCGATCCGCCCCTGCTGCTGGTGTGCACGCCCCGTCGCTCAGCGTGGGCCACGCCGGGTAGCCGAGGCGCACCGGGAAGCCATCGAATTCCGGACTACCAGCTGTGACTGCAAAGAGGTTGGCCTCTTTTGGTATATGTGCTTATTATCACCATTGGGTAGTTGTTTGGCGTTTGGCATTCGACCATGGACCTCGACCGCAGCTTCGGCTTTCTCGTTCACGACGTCGCCCGCCTGTTTGGGCGGCGCTTCAACCAGCGTGCGCTTCTCTTCCTTGGCCTCACCCGGGCGCAATGCAAGGTGCTGGGGTATCTCGCCCGCAACGAAGGCATCCATCAGGTCGGCCTCGCCGATCTGCTTGAAATCAAGCCGATGACCTTGGTTCGGCAGATCGATCGCATGGAGGAGGACGGTTGGATCGAGCGGCGGCCGGATCCCGGTGACCGCCGCGCCCGCCGCCTCGTCCTGACCGAGAAGGCGCGCCCGATCCTCGCCCGCATCCTCGACCTCTCGACCGAAGTCAGTAGCGAGGCCTTCGCCGGCCTTTCCCGGGCGGAAGGGCGGCAGCTGATCGACCTGCTCGCTCGCGTCCACGGCAATCTTTCGGAACGGGTCCTGCCGCTCGCCGCCGGCGAATTCGCCGATCTCGACGAGCCGAATGAACGCGCGGCGCCGGGCGTGGCAATCGCCTCTGCGGATCTGTCTTTGGTGGGGGATCAGCGGTGACGACTACCGTCGACGACGAAAGCGCATCGACGGTCGGTACGCGCCGCGCCGCCATCGACAGCCGATCGGCCATCGGCCGGCGCTCGTTGCGCCAAAGGGTCCGGCTGCCGCTGATGTTCGCCGGACCGTTCGTTGTTCTCCTTGCCGCGGGCTACTGGTATCTGACAGGCGGGCGTTACGTCTCTACCGACGACGCCTATGTCCAGGCCGCGCGCGTCCAGGTCAGCACCGACATCTCGGGCCGCGTCGTCGAAATCGATGTCACGGACAATGAGAGAGTGGATGCCGGCCAAGTGCTTTTCCGTCTCGATCCGCGGCCGTTCCGAATCGCCGTAGACGAAGCCAAAGCGCAGCTCGCCACCGTGCGGTTCCAGATTCACGCGCTAAAGGCGACCTATCACCAGAAGCGGGCGGACGCGAGGGCAACCGAGGCCATGGCCGACTACCAGCAGCACGAGTTCGAGCGGCAGCAGCGCCTGCTCGCCTCGGGCACCGCGTCCCAGCAGCAGTTCGAGCAGGCGAAGCAGGCCTTTGAAACCGGACGCCAGCAACTTGCGTCGAAAGAGCAGGATGTCGCCACTGCCCTCGCCAGCCTCGGCGGCGATCCTGATATTCCTCTAGAGCAGCACCCGATGGTGCAGCACGCACAAGCCGCGCTCGATCGGGCCGAGCTCAATCTTTCCTACGCGGAAATCCGTGCGCCGGAGAACGGGATCGTCACCAAGGTCGACCAGCTTCAGGTCGGCGACTACGTCAACGCGTCGACGCCTCTGTTCTCGCTGATGTCGACGGATCGGGTCTGGGTCGAGGCCAATTTCAAAGAGACCGAGCTGACCCATATGCGTCCGGGTCAGACGGCCACGGTCGAGGTCGACACCTATCCCGACGTCGTCTTCCCGGCCAAGGTCGAAAGCTTGAGTCCGGGCACCGGGCTCACCTTCGCGCTGCTGCCGGCCGAGAACGCGACCGGCAACTGGGTGAAGGTCGTCCAGCGTCTGCCGGTACGCCTCAGCATCGACCATTTCGAGCCGGCGGCCCCGCTCCACGCCGGGTTGAGTGCGACCGTGGAAGTCGACACCGAGCACCGGCGCCCCTGGCTCAACCGGGTCGGGCGGCTCTTTGCATGGCTCGCGGGTTCGACGACGCAAGCCGCGGAGCGGTGAGGGGCGAAACCCCCACCCCGGTAGCCAACCGGGGTGCGATCACGGCCTCGATCATGCTGGCGACCTTCATGCAGGGGGTCGACACCACGATCGCCAACGTCGCATTGCCACATATGCAGGGCAGCTTTTCGGCGGCACAGGATCAGATCGCCTGGGTAATCACCTCTTACATCGTCGCGGCAGCGATCATGACGCCGCTAACGGGCTGGCTCGCCGCGCGGTTTGGCATCAAATACGTGTTTCTGATCTCGGTCGCCGGTTTCACCCTGGCCTCGGCCCTATGCGGCCTGGCGACAAACCTTGCTCAAATGGTGATCTACCGTTTGCTGCAGGGCATCTGCGGGGCGGCCCTTGTGCCGCTGTCCCAGTCGGTGCTCTTGCAGATCAATCCGCCCGATCGACATGCCCGTGCGATGTCGGTCTGGGGCATGGGCGTGATATTGGGACCGATCATCGGCCCGGCGCTCGGCGGCTGGTTGACCGACGAATACAATTGGCGCTGGGTGTTCTTCATCAATGTGCCGTTTGGGCTTCTCGCCGCCGCGGGCATTTTGACTTTCATTCGCGAGACGCGGCACGCCCATCGTGAGGCGTTCGATTTCTTCGGGTTTGCGACCTTGAGCCTGGCTATCGGCGCCTTGCAGATGTTTCTCGACCGTGGCGAGCTGAAGGATTGGTTCGGCTCGACAGAAATCTGGGTCGAAGCGACGATCGCGGGGCTCGCCTTCTACCTGTTCGTGGTTCACACGGCCACAGCGACCGACCGCTCGTTCCTCAACCGAGACCTGCTGAAGGACACCAATTGCGCCGTCGGCACGATCCTAATGTTCCTCGTCGCCATTCCGCTGTTTGGGACGATGGTCTTGCTCCCGACGATGCTGCAGGACTTGCTGAACTATCCGGTGCTGACGACCGGGTTGGTGCTGGTGCCGCGCGGTCTCGGCACGATGGCCTCGATGTTCATCGTCGGCCGGCTCATCGGGCGCGTCGATACCCGGTTGGTAATCCTGGCGGGGCTTATCCTGACAGCGGTCGCGCTGTGGCAAATGACCGGTTTCTCGCTCGTCATGGGAATGGGCCCGGTGATCTCGACCGGTTTGTTGCAAGGCTTTGGCCTCGGCTTGGTTTTTACCCCGCTGAGCATTGTGACTTTCTCAACCCTGCCGCGGCAAATCTTGACGCAGGGGACCGCGATCTTCAGCTTGACGCGCAACATCGGCAGCAGCGTCGGCATCGCTATTGTCGAGGCGCTGTTGGTCGAGAATACCCAAGTCGTCCACTCGCGCCTCGTCGAGCAGTTGCGTCCTGACAATCCGCTAGCGCGGATGCCGCATATGGCCGCTCCCTTCAGCTTGACGGACCCTTCCGGCCTTGCCGCTCTTAATGCCGAAGCGACACGCCAGGCGGCAATGGTCGCCTATATCGACGATTTCATGCTGATGACGATGATCGTCGTCGTCGGCCTGCCGCTACTACTGCTCCTGCGCCGGCCAAGTCCTGCCACCAGCCGGGCGACAGTCGCCGCCGAGTGAGTGTCGCTAGCGAGAGGCGATGAGGCGTTCGCCGGCGATTAGCCGAGCGAGGCGATAATCTCGCGATAGGCCGCCTCGGGAAAAGCTTTCAGCGTCTTCGTCCGTACGCTTCCAAGCGACCCGAGAAGTAAGTTGAATCGAGCCACCACGGCGTCGTCGGGGGCTTCGTAAACGGCGATCAGATCATATTCGCCCATCGTCATGTAGACCGATTTGAACTCGCCCCCCATGTCGGCGAGCGCCTTTTTCGCCATGTCGAGCCGCCGCGGCAAATCCTTCACTTTCTGGGCGCCCTGGTCCGTCCAGTTGGCGAGCATGATGTAAGCGGGCACCGCGCCCCTCCCTCATTTGCCGGTAGCGCACCCGCCGATTCGGGAGCGCCTCGAGAGCGTTCTGTATGACGCTTGTTGCTAGTGTAGCGAACTTTGCACCGGACCGATATGCGCGGCTACCCCGCCCTCCACTACGCCGGCGGCGGAGGGTCGAGGAGCTCCTTTAGGCCGTCGCCGGCGCGCGTTCGGCCCCGATGCGATCGAGCTTCACCGCCATGATGAAGTCGTTCTCGTGCAGACCCCGGATCTTCTTGGTGTGCAGCGAGATCGTCGCGTAGCCCCAGCCAAACCTGATCTCGGGATGGTGTCCCTCGGCTTCGGCGAGGGCGGCTGTGCGCTCGACGAAGGCGAAGGCCTCGCGGAAATTCCTGAAACGGTAAGTCTTCTCGATCCGCGTTGCTCCATCGAGCACCTCCCAATCCGGCGCCTGTCGATGGTAGCTCGCGGCCTCCTGTTGCGTCAGCGGCGGTATCCCGCCGCGGCAGGGCGTGCAACTTTTTTCGGCGAGTGCTAATGGCATCGTGCGATCTCTTCGATGGGATTCGATCAATCGACATATATAAGCGCGGGTGGAGAAGGGTTCGATGGCACCTCGGTTCGTTGCTCGCCTGTCATCGGCCGCATTCGTGTTCGGCGCGCTGATCGGCTACGCCGTCGAAAGTCCCGCGGTCGTAAGCCCCGCCGCGAACTGGCAAGTGGTTCTCGCAGCCGGTGACGATGCCGAGCCGGTATTCGACAATGCGACCCGTGCTTTAGGCAAGCGCCTCGCGACCGCCGGCGTGCCGGCCGCAAACATCCATCGTCTCAGCGCGAGCACAGGCGAGTTGGGAGCGGCGGTCGAGCCGGCTACTGCGAGCGTCCTTTTGCAACGGATAACCGAGTTGCCGGCTCGACCGGGCGATCGATGCCTGATCTTCCTGACCTCGCACGGCGAGCGCGGCGCCGGTCTGTGGCTCGCCCGCTCGAACACGGTGCTCAGCCCGGATGAGCTTGCCCGGGCGCTGTCGCGCGGATGCGCAGCCGTGCCGACGGTGGTCGTCGTCTCGGCCTGCTACAGCGGCGGCTTTGCGGCCGGAGAAATGGCGAAGCCCAATCGAATTGTGCTGACCGCCGCTCGCAACGACCGGCCGTCCTTTGGCTGTCAGGCCCATCGCGTTTATAATTTCTTCGACGAGTGCCTGCTCGGGACACTGCCGAAATCCGCCTCCTGGCGGGCCGTGTTCGACGGGTCCAAAGAGTGCGTGCGCCATATGGAGCACGCACTCGGGGAGCGGCCCTCGGAGCCCCAGGCTTATTTCGGCGCCGCCGTCGCCAATTTGAACGTCGGTTTTTGACCCGCTCAACGCAACACGACGATCGGCACGTTCCCTCGCCGCCGCGTGATATTGAGCGCGACATCGCTGCCGTAGCGCCGCAGCAAGACGTCGGCCGCGCCGTGCTTGGTCTGGAGGCCGCGAAGGTGCAGTTCGTCGAGGAACTCCGGGAGCACCGGGCGATCAAAGCGGATCTCGCCTGCCCCCCGATCGAACCCGATACCGAGGCTCGCCTGGACCAGAGCGAATATCGTAGCACTCGCCCAGGCCTGCGGTATGCACGCGACCGGGTAGAGCGTCGGCGCGTTGAGCTTGCGCCACGGAAAGCCGCAGAACAGCTCGGGTAACCGCCGCAGGTCCATATAGCCGGCAGCCTCGAACAGCCCTCGGAATATCTTGAGCATCTCGGTTTTCAAGCCATAGCGGCCGAGACCCAGCGCGATCAGCGCGTTGTCGTGCGGCCAAACCGAGCCGTTATGATACGATATCGGATTGTAGCGGGCGGCGGAAACCCCGGCCGTCCGCACCCCCCATCCGGAAAAGCAGGCCGTGCCGAGGAGGGTCTCGGCGACCCGGCGCGCGCGAGCGGGATCGGCGATCCCGGTCAACAGCGCATGCCCGGCGTTTGAGGCGACGACCCGGCATGGCTTCTTGGCGCCGTCGAGCGCCAGAGCATAGGTCGACAGGTCTTCGCACCAGAACGCCGCTTCGAACTTTTCCCGTAACGTTTCGGCCTGCTGTAAGAGGGCGGCCGAAGCGGCCGGCTGGCCCAGGGCTAAAACCAAGGCAGCGGCATGCCGTTTCGCCGCATAGACGTAGCCCTGAACCTCGCACAACGCGATCGGGCCCTCCGCCAAGCGACCATCCTCGTGGAAGATCGCGTCGTGCAAATCCTTCCAGCCTTGGTTTATCAAACCGGTGGCGTTCTTGCGGTGGTACTCGACAAAGCCGTCGCCGTCCGGATCGCCATAGGTATCGATCCAACGCAACGCCGCCTGTACATGGGGCCACAACGCTCGCACCGTTTCGAGATCGCCTGTGCGCCTGAAGTATTCGCCGGTAACTAGAATAAACAATGGTGTCGCATCGACGCTGCCATAGTAACGGGCAAACGGCACCTCGCCGAGCCGCGCCATTTCGCCGTCGCGCATTTCATGCAAGATCTTCCCGGGCTCGGCATCACGCTCTAGGTCGACCTGGGTTGCCTGGGTCGCTGCAAGGAACTGGAGTACTCCGCGGGCGATAGTCGGATCGATCCACAAGGTAAACAGCGCGGTCAAGAGACCGTCGCGTCCAAATGGAGCGTTGAACCATGGTATACCCGCGAATGGATAGGAACCGTGCTCGGTCTCGGTGATTAGCATGTAGAGATCCGCGACCGAGCGGCGCGCCATCTCATTGAACAGCGAATTCGAGCTGTCGATGCTAGCTGCACGCCCGCTCGAATCCCTAAGCGCGTGCCGGGCCGCGCGCAAAGCGGTGTAGAAGCGCCGGGCGACGACATCATCCTGACCTCGTTGATCGCAGGCGATGCGCAACGCGAGCCGCGCTCCTTGCCCCGGCGCGAGCGACAGCTCGAACAGCGCCGTCGCTTCGTCAAGACGGGCCGGTGCCGGTTCAAACGCAACGGTGGTGACGCGCTCCACCCCGTCGAGGCCGAGGTACTTCAGAGCGACCGACGCAGCCGACCGGCGTTCGGTCGATACCTGGCCGCGGCGAGCCCGCTGCTGCCCGCGCACCTCGAAGAGATCGGCAAAATCGGCGTCAAACTCAACGCCGAACGTCACATCGTGCCGCTGGAGGTCGAAATTACGGACGAGTATCCGCTCGTAGCATACCGCATTCCAAATAAGCTTGAGGCGGTTCACATGAATCAACTCGCCGCGCAACCCGCGGGAGGGCATGCCGGGGTTGGCCAGATCGACACTCAATACCGTATTGTCCTCCTGCACATTCGAACTGAGGAGTAACAAGGGCGCGCCGTTGAGGCGGAGCTCGAGCCGCGACAAATAACGCGTGTCGCGATGGTAAATCCCGTCCGAGTTGTCGGCAGCGACGATGTCGCCGCGACGATCGAATACCGCGAAGGTATGGCCATGCTTGAGCGTGCGCAGACGCCGCTCTTGAAAGGAGACGTTCAATTCGATGTAGAACGGCGACGCCTCACCTTCGCCGGCCGGCGTAGGAACCGGTTTGGCGAGGTCCGTATCGGTTGGCGGCTCAGGCAGCGTTCGCGGCCGCCTGAGCCGCTGCCGCGGAACTCAAGACAGCTTCCACGGTGCCGCGGCGAAGCACCGCACTGTACAGCGCCAAATAGTCGCGCGCCATGCGCTCCACCGAGAAGCGCTCCTCGAAGCGCCGGCGAATCGCAACCCGATCAAGCGCCTTGGCGAGCGGCACCGCCGCCACAGCCTCATCGATGCTGTCGACGATGAAGCCGGTGACGCCGTGGTCGACGATTTCGGGTACCGAACCACGCCGGAACGCGATCACCGGCGTCCCGTTGGCCATCGCTTCGATAAGCACCAGACCGAACGGCTCCGGCCAATCGATCGGAAACAAGAGGGCCGCCGCATCGCCAAAGAACGCTGCTTTTTCGCTGTCGCTGATCTCGCCAACGTAGTCGATCCCCGGATCCTTGAGTAGCGGTTTGATCTTGGTTTTGTAATAAGCACGATCGACTTTGTCGACTTTTGCCGCAATCGTCAGCGGCAGCCCGGCGCGGTGAGCGATCTCGATCGCCCAATCCGGTCGCTTCTCTGGACAAATACGGCCGATGAAGGCGAGATAGCCGCCGTCGCCGCAGCCGCCAGCATAAAGGCGCGGCGGCAGACCGTGATAAACAGTGCCGTACCAGTTTGCCCAGGGCAGGGGCGCGCGCTGCGCATTCGAGATCGACACCAGCGGCATCATCGCGAACTCGCGATAGAGAGGCGGAAGGTCCGGCAGGTCGAGGCGGCCGTGCAGCGTCGTCAGTGTCTTGCCCCAGTGCGGCGCGAACAGCGGAAAGTGGAGGTAGTCGGTGTGGAAGTGGATGATGTCGAATGCATCGGCGGTTCGCGCCAACCGATACAGTGAGATAAAGTGATAAACTAGCGGGTCCTTGCACCGAGTATCGAGGCGCAACGCGCGCTCGCAGGGTGCTTGTAGAGTTGCCTTGGTCAGCGAGTCGCCGCTGGCGAACAACGTCACCTCGTGCCCTTGGCGAACGAGTTCTTCCGTCAGGTAGGATACCACTCGCTCGGTGCCACCATAGACCTGTGGCGGGCAGCTCTCATACAGCGGCGCAACTTGGGCAATTTTCATTTTTGACGACCCTGGAAATCCGGCCACGCACCTGAACGAATCGCCCAATCGGAAGTTCCGCAGCGCAGCCCGGTCATCGGACCCCGCCCGGTGATCCGGTATCTAGTTCCCGGGCGGCGCCGTTCAAGGGTCGCCGAATAGGCGTTATCGCGCTGTTTTCATTCGACGAATCAATTCTTCTCGAGCCTCTTGGGTGTCCTTCGCCGAGGGACCGCTTGAACACCGCCGCGGCGTGACTAGATCGAAGGGGTGCCGGATGCCGCTTGTCGGATCTCGGCAGGGAATGACGGTCGGACCATTGATTGGCCGGCCGCGGTCATATCGCTTCGTAGCGAGGATGTGATCGTTACCCACTCCTCCCCCGCCGCGCGGGACGGGCGAATTTCTGCGGCAATTGCCATCGGCGCGATCATGCGCTCCAACCCCCTCCCTGCGTGCCGAGCTGGTCGGTTTCCGCCACCGCACTCGTGTCTACATACAAGGAAGGTGAACCATGGCGCTTTCAGACTTCCCCCGATTGGGTTTCGACCCGTTTGCCGAACTTCGCCGAATGCAAAGCGAGATGAACCGGCTGTTTTCGGGGTACGCCCCGGCGGCTCGCGATTTCCCGCCGATCAACATCTGGCTCGGCGACAACAGGGTGGTGGTGACCAGCGAGCTTCCGGGCGTAACCCGCGACGACGTCACGATCAGTCTGCAGGAAGACGCCCTGACCCTGGAAGGTGCGAGACGTCCAAAGCAGGAACAGGACGCCAATTGGCAGCGGCGCGAGCGCACCTACGGCAGCTTCTCGCGAGCGGTCCAGCTGCCGTTCCGGGTCGATCCCGACAAGGTCCAGGCGCGCTTCAACAACGGCATCCTGGAAATCGAGCTGGAGCGGCTGGAAGCCGACCGGCCGAAGAAGATCGAGATCCGCGCTGCCTGAGTTTAGCGGAAGGAGTGCAATGATGGCCCAAGAAGTCAGAACTGTCGATCAGCCGACGCCGCAGACCACTGGAAGCGCTGAGCGCATGCCCCCTCGGCCGGTGTTCCTGCCACCCGCCGACATCTATGAAACGCGCGACAGCATCGTCGTGCTCGCCGAGATGCCCGGTGTGGCTCCCGATGGGGTGGACATCACCCTGGAGCGCCGGGTGTTGACGATCCGCGGACAAAGTGTCGCCAACGATCACGCCGGCTATCAGCGGGTCTATAATGAATACGCCGACGGCGATTACGAGAGAGTGTTCACGCTCTCGGAAAACATCGACCGGGATCGCATCGAAGCGACCCTCAAGGACGGCGTTTTGCATCTGGTCCTGCCCAAGGCGGAGACCGCAAAGGCGAGAAAGATCGAGCTAAAACCCGCTTGACGACAAGAGACGCGGAGGGCGGGTAGTGCCACTCCGCGTCTCCGCCTTCCGATTTGGGCCGATGGCCCGGTTCCTACGCCTCGCGGTCGGGGTTGCCGCCATGGCGCTCGCTACGCCCGTGCATGCTGCATCGGGGGTCGAAGGAATATGGCAGCAAACCCGTTGGGGCGAGTCCTCGGACGAATTGCTCCAGCAGTTCGGCGCCGATGCAACGAGGTTGCCCCGAGCTCTCGACTTTGGTGACAGCTACGTCGACGTCGTCCTGCCAAGTCAGATCGTGGGCGGCGTCCCGATGGTGGTGTTCTTCCAGATGGACAAGGTCAGCCATGGGCTGAAGCGCATTCAGCTCGAGCGGCCGCGCCGTGGCGTCAACCCGCCCGCCTTCCGCGCGCTACTGGTCGCGCTGCAGACCGAGTTTGGCGTGCCGGACCAGAAGTGCGTCATCCCCGTCCGTCCGGCAGGCGGCTTACAGGCCGCGGCCGAAGAGTTGTGGGTCCGCGACGGCGCAGTGGTCAGTGCGATCTTTCGCGACACGACCCTCCAAGCCTTCGAGGGTTGCCTCTTCGGCCCGGCCACCGGCTCGTGCGGGCTGAAGGGACAGCTACTGGTGCGCATCGGCCCGCCGGGCGGTGAGGGCGATCCCTGCTCACTGGAGCAGCATCGCCACCCGTGAAGCGGCGCCGGCAGCGGCCGCGATCTGCGTCAGTCGGCTAGCCTAGGGCCTCGGCACGAATTGGCCGCGGATGAGCCGTTCCTGCGTCGCCCGGGTGCGGGCAGTCTCGGCGACTGCCAGCATAGCCTCGCGGCAAATCGTCTGGGCGGGCAGGCCGGTCAGCTTCATCTGCAACTCGGCTTGCGCGACACGGTCGAGCTGCGCGCGCAACCCCGCCTCGCTCCACATCGCGAGTTGGCGTTTGAAATTATCCTGTTGCTTGTAAAAAATCGGCGGGCGGGCGGTGCGTACCAACTCGGCAACCGCCGCCCCCGCCGCGAATTGGGCGGCGAGCGCGTGCAGGCGCTGCAGATGGCGCAGTGTCGCCCGGACCACCGAAACCGGCGATTCCCCCTCCTGGAAGACCCGATCGAGCACGCGATCGACCCTGGCGGCATCGCCCTCCGCCGCCGCCATGACGGCGTCGTCGAGCGCGAGCGAGGCGCTGTCGCCGACCGAGAGCCGCGCATCATCGAGTTCGATCCGGCCGCCATCGCCGGCATAAAGGGTGAGCTTTTCCAGCTCAGCGCGGGTCAGCAGGCGATCGTTGCCCAGGTGCTCGACAAGGTATTGGATCGCGTCGCTGCTTGCTGCGACCCGGTGCGCCCGCAGCGTGTCGCTGATTACGGCGGCGCGGTCGCGCGGGGCATCGGGATAACAGCCGATTGTTGCTGCGCGGGGCGATCCGTCGAACACCCGGCGCAGCGGCGACGAACCCGGTAGGTCACCCGCTTCGACGACGATGAAGCCGTCGCCGGGGGCGGTGTCGAGGAAGCCCGAGAACAACCCCGACAGGCGATCGGTGGCGTCGCGCACACGGACCACCCGCCGCCCGCCGACGAGGCTCATCTGGGCGGCCTCGTCAGCCAAACGTGCGGGGTCCACCGCAAGGGCGAGACCGGTGAGATCGGTGACCCGGAACGGATCTCTCAGATCGGGGCAGATTGCGCGCGCAAGAGTGTCGGACCGTTCGCGTATCAGGCCGGCATCCGGGCCGTAGAGCAGCACAGCACGAATGTCGCGGTCGGGCCGCTGCAGAAACGCGCCAACCCGCGCCGCGGGGAGCTTCACGGCATATCAGCCCGCCTTCGGGCTCTTCTCGGCAATGCGGCGCTCTATGAAGAGCGTCAGCCGGGTCACAATCTCTTGGTCGAGCTCCGCGACGCATCGAACCCGCGCGTCGTCTTCACCGACAATGGTCGAGTACTGGTTGGGATTGAGATCGAAGGAATTGGCGACGTGCACCGTGCTGCTGAGCAGAGTGGCGCCCGTCTGCAGATCGACCAGCTTGTAGGTCGCGGATGCGTCGATTTGGCCGAGCGTCGCCAAGCCTTGCGACTGGATGCCGAGGTTACTCAGACCGACGCCGAGTAGAGTTTCCAGTCGATAGCGCGGGGTCGTCGGCTCTCCCGTCGGATTGAGCGAATTGCGCAGAGCGATTTCGAGCCGCTGGCCGATCCGTTCCGGGATCGGCTGGACCTTGATCGCGCGGAGTTCCTCGCTCGCCGGTCCGGTCTGAAGGTCGGCGTAGAGCGGCTCCCAACCGCAGCCGCACAACACCAATGGCGCGACAACGGCGAGGGCGACCAAAGCGTGATGGATCGCCATCTGGGCTCAGGCAACGATGTTGACGATCCGGTTCGGCACGACGATGACTTTGCGCGGCGGGTGGCCGTCGAGCCAGCGCCGCACCTGAGGCAGGGCAAGAGCCGCGCTTTCGATAGCGTCGGCCGCCGTGTCGCGTGGGAATTCGAGGGTTGCCCGCAACTTGCCGTTGACCTGAACGGCGAGTGTGACCTGCTCGTCGCGGGTGAGGTCGGGATCGGCTTGCGGCCAGGGCTGTTCGGCGAGCAAGCCGCTGCCACCGAGCTCCTGCCACATCTCCTCGCCGAGATGCGGCATCATCGGCCCGACGAGACGCGCCAAGGTTTCGAGCCCCTCGCGAAGCACCTCGGGCGCACCGGGCTCGGCCGTCGGGAGTTCGTCGAGCGCGTTGGTCAATTCGCGAATCCGCGCTACCGCGCGGTTGAAGCGAAATTTGTCGAGGTCGTCGGTGACCGCGGCGATCGTCTTATGGGTCGCGCGCCGGATGGCCGCGGCTGAGGCGGACAGGGACGCCGGCACCGTCGAGCCTGGCGGGGGCAATGCGACCGGCGGCTCGCTGACCATCCGCCACAACCGGTTGACGTAGCGCCAGATACCCTCGATGCCGGTCTCCGTCCATTCGAGATCGCGCTCCGGTGGGCTGTCCGACAGCAGATAGAAACGCGCGGTATCCGCGCCATAGGTGTCGACGATCGCGTCGAGGCCGACCACGTTTTTCTTCGACTTGCTCATTTTTTCGTGGCGCCCGGCGATTACCGGCCGGCCGGCCATATCGACCAACCGGCCCGCACCGTCGGCTTCCACTTCTTCCGGAAAGAGCCAGTCGCCGGTCTCGCTCTGGTAGGTCTCGTGGCAAACCATGCCCTGGGTAAACAGGCCGGCGAAAGGCTCGTCAAGATCGAGATAGCCGCAGCGCTTCAAGGCCCGGGTAAAGAACCGCGAGTAGAGGAGGTGAAGGACTGCATGCTCGACGCCGCCGATATACTGGTCGACCGGCATCCAGTAATCGACCGCCGAACGCTCGAAGGCCACAGGCGCGCGCGCGGAGCAAAAACGCAAAAAGTACCACGACAAGTCGAAGAAGGTGTCCAACGTGTCGGTCTCGCGTTGCGCGGGTCCGCCGCAGCGCGGGCACGAGACGTGCTTCCACGTCGGATGGTGATCGAGCGGATTGCCCGGGACGTCGAAGGCGACATCCTCCGGCAGGGTTACCGGCAGATCTTTCTCCGGAACAGGGACGATTCCGCAACCCTCGCAATGGATTACCGGGATCGGGCAACCCCAGTAACGCTGGCGCGACACCCCCCAGTCGCGCAGCCGGTAGGCAATCGTGCGCTCGCCGCGCCCGAGCAATTCGAGCCGTTCGGCGGCCGCCCGTTTGGCCTCGGCAACCGGCAAACCGTCGAGAAAGGCGGAGTTGAACACCGTGCCGTCTTCGACATAGGCCGTCTCGCCGATCGCGAAACTTGCTGGGTCGGCGCCGGTGGGCAGGACGACCGGCATCACCGGAAGCTGGTACTTACGAGCGAATTCGAGATCGCGTTGGTCATGCGCCGGGCAGCCGAAGATCGCACCCGTGCCGTACTCCATCAGCACGAAATTGGCGACGTAGACGGGCACATGCCGGTTCTCGTCAAACGGATGGACCGCGTCGAGACCGGTCGCATAGCCGCGCTTCTCGGCGGTCTCGATCACCGCTTCACTGGTGCCCATGCGATTACATTCGGCGATGAAGGCGGCGAGGTGCTGGTTCTTTTCGGCGAGACGCAGCGCCAGCGGATGATTGGGGGAGAGTGCGAGGAACGAGGCGCCGAACAACGTGTCTTGCCGCGTCGTGAAGACCTCGATGCGCTCGTTTTCCCCGGCGATCGCGAAGAGGACGCGGGCGCCTTCCGAACGACCGATCCAGTTCTCCTGCATCAGCCGCACGCGCTCCGGCCAGCGCTCGAGCCCGCCGATCGCGTCGAGCAACTCTTCGGTAAAGGCGGTGATGCGCAGCGACCACTGCGCCAGAAGCCGCTTTTCGACGACCGCGTCCGAGCGCCAACCGCGTCCGTCGATCACCTGCTCGTTGGCGAGCACGGTGTTCTCGACAGGGTCCCAATTGACCCAGGACTCCTTGCGATAGGCGAGATCGGCCGCAAGGAAATCGAGGAACATCCTCTGCTGATGGCGGTAAAAGTCCGGGTGACAGCTCGCGATTTCGCGCGACCAGTCATATCCGAACCCCATGCGTTCGAGCTGCGCCCGCATCGTCCTGATGTTCTCGCGGGTCCAAATCGCCGGATGGATGTTTTCGGCCATCGCCGCGTTCTCGGCGGGCAAGCCGAACGCGTCCCATCCCATCGGGTGGAGCACGTTGAACCCTTGGGCACGTCGGTAGCGGGCGACGAGATCACCGATCGTGTAGTTGCGCACATGGCCGACATGGAGCTTGCCGGACGGGTAGGGATACATTTCGAGGACATAGTATTTTGGCCGCCCGCGCTCGGCGGCGACCTCGAACAGCCGCCGCTCGCGCCAGCGGCGTTGCCATTTCGCTTCGCTTTCTCGGAAATTGTAGCGTGACATGATGGGTGGAAATCTTCCTTCGGGTTCTGCCGGCCCGCTAGCCGGACGCCGGCATCCGCCGGAGGACTATTTTTGGTTTTGCACGGCTGCCATCCACTCGCGTTTGAGCTGGCGCGCCCGGTTTAGGATCGCGGTTTCGAGATCGGTCTCGACCTTTCGCTCGATGGTGGTCTCGATCCAGCGGCCGTCCCCGAGGAGCGCCTCGCGGGTTATCGTCACCGCTAGCGCATCCGACCGCAATGTCCGAGCGAGGATGAAAACATTGATCTTGTAGCGTTCGTTGGGCTTACCCGCCGGCGTGTACCAATCGGTGACCAAGGATCCGGCGAGCGGATCCTCCGAGACGAATTTGACGAAATCGAGCGTGTCGAGGGACGCCTGCCACAGGATCGGGCTCACCGTGCTCCCGGTCTGCGGCCCCGGGTCCCGTTGTGCCTCTTTCTTGGCAAGGCCGAGCATCGTCCAGATGGTCGCCTCGGTATCCATTTCGCTCGGTTCCTCCGTCGACGCCTGTTGGGCGTTCGCAGCGTCCGGCTGCTCGCTCGACTGGTTCGCGCCGCATGCGGCAACGGTCAACGAAAGACTTGCGGCGAAGGTGACCGACAGGCGGTAATGGGCAACAGGCATCCCGCGATCCTCGGCGAAACGGCGTCCTCGCGGCCGGAGCCAGGAAGCGAGTCTTGTGCCAGGAATGGAGCCGTTATGGAAGGGGTTATCGCCGCCAATCTCGCCGCGGTCCGCAGCCGGATCGAGGCGGCCGCACGGGCTGCGGAGCGGGCGCCGGAGAGCGTCACCCTCGTCGCCGTCAGCAAGACCCATCCGGCGGCGAGCGTGCGCGCGGCGCTCGCCGCCGGCCATCGCGTCTTCGGCGAGAACCGGGTTCAGGAGGCGCAGGCGAAATACCCCGCACTGCGCGAGGCGTTTCCGGATCTCGCCCTGCACCTGATCGGGCCGCTGCAGACCAACAAGGTGCGCGACGCCGTGGCGCTTTGTGACATGATCGAGACCGTCGACCGGCCGCGGCTCGCCCAGGCGCTGGCCCGGGAGATGGAGCGCAGCGGGCGCCGCCTGCCCTGCCTGATCGAGGTCAACACCGGCGAGGAGCCGCAGAAGTCCGGAGTTCTTCCGGCCGCCGCCGACGACTTCATCGTCGAGTGCCGCGACCGGCTCGGCCTGCCGATTCGGGGCCTGATGTGCGTTCCGCCGCTCGACGAGGAACCCGCACTCCATTTCGCCCTCCTGCGCGAAATCGCCCGGCGCACCGGGCTCGGGCTTCTCAGCATGGGCATGAGTGCCGATTTCGAGAAGGCGATCCGCTTTGGCGCCACCCATGTGCGCGTCGGCACCGCCATCTTCGGCGCCCGCGGCGCGAGCCAGTAGGAGACGGCCCCCGTCTTCCCAGCGATCTGGATCTGAACCACAACGAGGGGTGGCAGGACGATCCAGACGGGGACACGCTGCGGTCGAGCACCTGCGCTCGCAAGGTGGTTCCCTTGAGTTGGCCAGCTACGATAATCGGCTGATCGCATCCGCGCGCGCAATTGGCGTCCCAATCGCGGCGCTATAGCCGCCTCATTCAGCCCGCTGCGGGTAAATCGCTATTGCACGTTTCTGACGAGCTGCAGAACCTTCACCGCACCGGGGCCGAGCTGTTGGGTCAGCTGGTCCTGCAACGACTCCGCCTCCTTGACGAAGCCGGATTTGTCGACGTCCTTGACGAACTTGACGCCGATTTTTTCGAGCCACGCCATCAACTCGTGCTCGAGGTCCGAGGCCTTTGCCGGCATCGTGCGTCCGACCTCGTCGGCCGCCGCCTGGACCCAGCCCTTCTGCTCGTCGTTGAGGCTGTTCCACACCTTGTCGCTGACCCAGACGACGTTGTTGTTCGCCTCGTGCTCCGTCAATGACATGATTGGTGCCACCTCGTAATGCTTGCTCATCTGATAGACGTTGATGCCGTTTTCCGCCGCCTCGACGGCACCGGTCTGCAGCGGGGTTTAGACGTCGCCGAACGGCATGTGGACGGTTTGCGCGCCATAGGCCGGAACATCGCATCCTCGGTCGCCGCCGCCTGCACCCGAATCTTGACGTTTCTCAGGTCTTCCAGGCGATGGATCTCGCGCTTGCTGTAGATGTCGCGCAAACCCGTGGTTCCGAGCGCCAATGTGTGGGCGCCTTCGACCTTCGAATTCATCATTTCCCGGAACGCCGCGCCCACCGCCGGATCGGCGAGGGCCCTTTTTCAGATGATCCTCGGAGCGAAAGACGAAATGGATCGAAAACACCCCGGCCTCCGGCTGCACCGTCGCCGAGTTCGCAGTCGAGCTGCGCGCCGGGGAACTGGTCGATGATCAGGGTCCCGTGGCTCAGCTCGGCGAGTTTGTTGGCAAGGTGTCGGCGGCGATGCCGTAGGCCGTCGTGTGCGGCTGGTCATAAGCGAAGCCGAAGTGGCGCGGCTCGGCGGCCTCGACATCGGTTGCGTTCGCCGCGGCCCAGCAGAGCACTATTGCGAACAGGATCGTATTGCAGCGCCTCTGAATTTCTTCCTTTAGACCCAGAGCCGCGCGGTGGCGACGCGTGCGCCCTCGGCGAGTGCGGCGAGCTTGGCCCAGACGACCGAGGGTGCGACGGGGTTATTGACAAAGGCGAAGGTCGCAAAGCCGCAATCCGCACCCGCGATCACCCGTTCGCGCCCGACGATGTCGGCGTAATGGCAGATCCGCTGGGCGATCAGCCGCGGGTGCTCGACGAAATTGGTCGTCGAATCGATGACCCCGGGAATAAGGACCTTGTCGTCGGGAATTTTCGCGCCGCGCAGATCCTCCCACTCGTGCGCGTGCCGCGGATTGGCCGCCTCGAACGAAAGGCCCGCCGGCCGCGCCCGCATGGCCACGTCAAAGATCTTGGCGAGCGGGATGTCGTGGGTGTGCGGCCCCTCGTAATTTCCCCAGCAGAGATGCATGCGCATCGCGTCGGGCGGGATGTTGGCGGTGGCGTGATTGAGCGCTGCAATATTGCGCTCGGCAATGCGCAGAAACGCCTCGTCGGAGAGGTGCTGGTATTGGTTATGGCGGGCCGAGCCGAGATCGGGCGCATCGATCTGAAGGACGAAGCCTGCCTCGACGATCGCCTCATACTCTTCCTTAAGGGCGTTGGCCAACGCCTCGACATACGCGTCTTCGTCGCGGTAGTACCGGTCCGGGACGAATTTGGTCAGCACCCCGGGCGAGGCCGCGTTCATAAAGGCTTCGACGGGCTTCGCTGCGGTGCACGCGGCGCCGAGGTTCTTCAGATCGGTCTCCAACGGGCCGCGGTCGCGATAGGCGACCGGTCCGGTGCAGCACGGAACCGCCTCGCGGCTGAACCACGAGGTGCCGCCGCGCGCCTGGTTGAGCCGCTCCATGAAATCTGGGTGGTCGAGGAGGTCGCGATGTGCCGCGGTCTGCGGCGGCTTGTCATTGTCACCGCCCCGGAATGCGCCGATGCCGGAAAAGCGGTGACGAATGTAGGTGGTATAAGAAATCTTGCCGAGCTCGCCGTCGCAGACGCTGTCGATCCCGGCCGCGACCTGCTTGGCGACGACCTCTCGGACGGCCTCGGCGAGACACCTTTCGAACGCCGTCTGATCAAACTCGCGGCCGGTCTCCCGCGCTTCCAGAAAGGCGAGCAGGTCCGACGGGCGCGGCAGGCTGCCGACGTGCGTTGTCAGGATACGGTCGGTGCTGAGCTTCATCTCGTGCGTGCCCCTCGCGTTGTCGGCCCCGAGATGGTTTCACGCGCCGCCAATTCGCGCAAGGCACCGCCGGTCGCCATCGGCTAGGCGAGCGTTGGACAGGACGCGCCCGCGGGCCATATAAGCGGCGGCAATGGGCAAGATCCCGTTCCTCAAGATGCACGGCCTCGGCAACGACTTCGTCGTGCTCGACGGCCGCCGCGCGGCGATCGCGGTCGATGCCGAGGCTGCACGCGGGCTGGCGGATCGGCGGACCGGCATCGGCTGCGACCAGGTCATCCTGCTCGAGCCGCCGCGTCATCCGGATGCCCAAGTCCTGATGCGCATCCGCAACCCCGACGGCGGCGAGGCCGAGGCGTGCGGCAACGCTACGCGCTGTGTGGCCGACCTGCTGCGGCGCGAGACCGGCGACGCAAGGGTGCGCATCGAGACGGTCGCCGGACTGCTCGAAGCCGAGACCATGCCGGACGGGAGCGTCGCGGTCGATATGGGGCCGGCGCGGACCGGCTGGCGCGAGATCCCGCTCAACCGGGCGATGGACACCGATCGCGTCGAGCTAACCCTCGGTCCGCTCGCGTTCCCGGTCTGCACCAATATCGGCAACCCGCACGCGACCTTCTTCGTGAATGATGCAGAAGCAGTCGATCTCGCGGCGCTCGGACCGGTCCTCGAACATGACCCGCTCTTTTCCGAGCGCGCGAATATCGGCGTCGCCGCGGTCCGCGACCGCCGCAACATGCGGCTGCGGGTCTGGGAACGTGGCGCCGGGATCACCCGCGCCTGCGGCAGCGGCGCCTGCGCGGCACTCGTCGCCGCGCACCGGCGGGGGCTCGCCGGGCGCCGGGCCGCCGTCGAGCTCGATGGCGGAATTCTCGATATTGCCTGGCGCGAGGACGGGCATGTGATCATGACGGGACCCGTCGCGCTGAGCTTCGAAGGCGCGTTCGACGTGAGCCTGCTCCGGGGACATTGACCCGCCCCATGCAGCAGACGGAAATCATCACCTTCGGCTGCCGGCTGAACGCGTTCGAATCGGAAGTCATCCGCCGAGCCGCCGCGGCCGCCGGCCTCGGCGATGCGGTCATCGTCAATACCTGCGCGGTCACCGCCGAGGCCGAGCGTCAGGCACGGCAGGCGATCCGTCGTGCCCGTCGGCGGCGTCCCGAGGCGACGATCATCGTCACCGGCTGCGCTGCCGAGCTCTCGCCAAACCGCTATGCCGCGTTGCCCGAGGTCGACCGCGTCCTCGGCAATCGGGCAAAGCTCCAGCCGCAAAGCTACCTGCCGCAAGGTGGCGCGTCAGCGGATCCAGCAGAGACCGCCGGCCATCTCGTCAATGGCTTTGAGGGCAAGAGCCGCGCCTTTCTCGCGGTCCAGCAGGGCTGCGACCACCGCTGCACCTTCTGCATCATCCCCTATGCGCGCGGCCCGAGCCGATCGGCGCCGATGGGTCTTGTCGCCGACCGGGCACGCCGTCTCGTCGCGGCCGGACATCGCGAGATCGTGCTGACCGGCGTCGATCTGACCGCCTATGGCGCCGATCTGCCGGGGACGCCGAGCCTCGGCCAGATGGCGCGCCGGCTGCTCGCTGCGGTCCCCGAACTCGAGCGCCTGCGGCTCTCCTCGCTCGATCCGGCCGAAATCGACGAGGAGTTGTGGCGGCTTCTCGCCGAAGAGCCGCGGTTGATGCCGCATCTCCATCTCTCATTGCAGGCCGGCGACGACCTGATCCTGAAGCGGATGAAGCGGCGCCATTCGCGCGCCGAGGCGATTGCGGTCGCCCGGCGCGCCCGCGCTCTGCGCTCGGAGGTGGCGCTCGGTGCCGATCTGATCACCGGCTTTCCGACCGAAACCGAGGACATGTTCCGCCGCAGCCTCGACCTCGTCGCGGAATGCGGGCTCGCCTTTGTGCACGTCTTTCCCTACAGCGTGCGGCCCGGCACCCCGGCAGCCCGCATGCCCCGGCTCCCCGATCCGGTTGTCAAAGAGCGCGCAGCGCGGCTAAGAGCGGCGGGCGAGGCTGCCCTCGCGGCCGAGCTGAGGTCGCGGGTCGGCAGCGAAACCGATGTGCTGATCGAGCGTCCCGGGATCGGCCGAGCCGACTTCTATGCGACGGTGAGCTTCACGACATCCGGCGCCCCCGGCTCGATACAGCGCATGCGTCTCGTCGGCAGCAGCCGAAGCAGCCTTGTCGGAGTACCCGTCCAATGAGGTTTTGGCGACGCGGAGAGGGGACTGAAACGGCGGATGCTTTCACGGAAGACGCCGAGAGCCTCCCGTCGAGCGAAGAGTCATCGGTTGAGACGGAGCAGCCAGAACCTGCACCGGAAAGTGCTGAGGAACGCCGCGGCTGGCTCGGCCGGCTCCGGGCGGGGATGGCACGGAGCTCGGCGCGCCTCACTCAGGGCATCAACACGATCTTCACTCGCCGCCGGCTCGACGACGAGGCCCTCTTCGAGCTCGAGGAGCTGCTGATCGCCAGCGACATGGGTGTCGGGGTGTCCGGCGAAGTTGCCGAAGCGCTGCGCAAGACCCGGTTCAACCAGGAGGTCTCGCCGGAGGAAGTCCGCCTCGCACTCGCCGAGGAGGTGATCCGGCTCGTCGAGCCGGTCATGAAGCCGCTGCGCCTCGACCTGACGAAAAAGCCCTTCGTCATCCTCGTCGTCGGCGTCAACGGCAGCGGCAAGACCACCACCATCGCCAAGCTCGCCAAACAGTACCGGGACGATGGGCACGCGGTCATGCTCGCGGCCGGCGACACGTTCCGCGCAGCGGCGGTCGAGCAGCTGCAGATCTGGGGCGAGCGAACCGGCTGCCCGGTGGTGACGCGGCCGGAGGGTGCCGATGCCGCGGGACTCGCCTACGACGCGATGCTCGAGGCGCGCACCCGGGGCAGTGACATATTGCTGATCGACACGGCCGGGCGGCTCCAAAACAAGGCCAATCTGATGGCCGAGCTGCAGAAGATGGTCCGGGTCCTCAAAAAGGCCGACCCGCAAGCTCCGCATTCGGTGCTGCTCGTGCTCGACGCGACGACCGGCCAAAACGCCCATGCCCAAGCCGAAATCTTCCGCGAGATGGTCGGTGTGACCGGCATCGTCATGACCAAACTCGACGGCACGGCGCGCGGCGGCGTGCTGGTATCGCTGGCGGAGAAATACGGCATCCCGATCCATGCCATCGGGGTCGGCGAAACCGCCGACGATCTGCGCCCGTTTGAAGCGCGGGCCTATGCCCGCAGCCTGGTCGGGCTCGAGCCTTAGGCTGGCCTCAAGAACCGGGAGGGTTGACGCGGGCGGTGAAATCGCGCGTCGCCCGCGCCTCGCGATCGTGTTGCAGCGCCCAGCCGATCGACGAGAAGGCGAGCTCGCCCCACGGGATCTCGGCCCAGTCGAAGAGCTGGACCTCGAGGCTCTCGGGTCCCGGCGCGATGGCCTCGTCCAGCAGACGCGCGCGATAGATCAGCTGCACCTGGCTAATCCGCGGGATGTCGTAAATCGCCAGCAATCCTTCGATCTCGATGCGCGCCCGCGCCTCCTCCCAGGCCTCGCGCTCGGCGCCCGCACTGGCGGATTCGTTGAGCTCGAGGTAGCCGGCGGGCAGGGTCCAATAGCCATAGCGCGGGTTGATCGACCGGCGCACCAACAGAATACGCTCGCCCCATCTCGCGACCGAGCCGACGACGATCTTCGGGTTGTCGTAGAGGATGTACCCACACTCGGCGCAGATCATGCGCTCGCGGTTATCGCCCTCGGGGATGCTTCGAACTGACGGGCCGCGGAGGTGGTTGACGTCCGACATCGCGGATCTCGATTGCGGGCGACGGTCCGTTCAGATCACGACCGGTGTCGCCACTCTCGACCGGCGCCGCGCGGGCGTCGCTATAGCAGGGTCACTCGGCGTCATTCGGTGGATCAATCACTCCGTCCGAGCCGATCATAGGCAGCGCCCCAAGGCGGAGCAAGATCGCTCGGCGCATCTGATGTCCTCTCGCGCGCTGGTCTTCATTCTGCATCGTGAGGAGGCCATGCCAAGGTGCCGCGAGCGTGATGAATCGTCTCGTCGTCTTTTCCACAAGAGTGAGAAGAGGCGTACGACATACGCTGACTTCCGCAACTCATTCAGGTGATTCAGTTCCTCCTGTTCGTCCTTTGCGATTCTGACCACTCGTAAAATCACCCGATTCGCATTACATTCTACGGTCTGAGGCGGGTCCAAAATGGACCGCCGAGATGATCGAGGAGGTGTCGACGGCTGATGGGGCTTGTACCAAAACTGCCGGGGAAAGCGGGAACGGGCGTTTGAAGAACAATTCAACTTATAGGCGAGATTTCGCTGCTGATTTGCGACAGACTTGACGACCCGCGAATACCGATGCAATTCTTGATTGAGGCTGGCGGCCGCAGACGGCGCCGGCGCCGTGTCGATCGGCTGAGGGCTGGCCTGCGTTCGCTTTCGCGGCCCGTCGTTACCCGTCGCGCCGGCGGGCAAGGCGGCCCTTGCAAACCCGCGCGGGTGCGGTAAGTCGTGACGATGCCGACCGCTCTCGACAAGCTCGCTTTCGACGCCACGCAAGCCGCGCGCGTCGCTTGGTTCTTTGGTCAGAAGCTCCTGGCCGCGCGGATCAGCCGCCCGATCCCATTGCCGGAACCACTGCGCGGGCGCCCGATGCCCGACAGGCGGCGGATCCTTGCCGATCTCCAGGCCCTGATCGACCAGGATTGGCGCAACATCGAAGCCGGCTATTACGCGCCCCCGACGGATGGGCTCGGCAACCCCTTCGAGGCGGTGCGCCGCGCTGTCGATTTCTTGGTCGACCTGAGCGCGGTAGAGCGGCGACGGCACGGCGCCCGTGAAGAGCGCTTTCTGACTGAAGTTCCGCCCGGCGGATATCCGCGCTATTACCTGCAGAAGTTTCACTTTCAGAGCGACGGCTATTTGAGCGACGCGTCGGCCGAACGTTACGACCACCAGGTCGAGGTGCTGTTCGGCGGCGGCGCCGCGGCGATGCGGCGCCAGGCGCTCGTCCCGCTCAAAGCGGCTCTCGCCGGCCGCCCCGCGGCGCGGCTGCTCGACGTCGCCTGCGGAACCGGGCGATTTCTGCGCGAAGTCAAGACCAATTATCCGCGCCTCGACGTGACCGGGCTCGACCTCTCGGCGCATTACCTCGCGGTGGCCCGGCGCGAGCTGCAACCCTGGTCGCGGGCGCGGCTCGCCGTGGCAGCGGCGGAGGCGATGCCGTTTGCCGAAGGAGAGTTCGACGCGGTCGCCTGCATCTATCTGTTCCACGAACTGCCGCCCCGTGTGCGCCGGGCCGTCGTCGGCGAAATCCGGCGCGTGCTGAAGCCGGGCGGGATGCTGATTTTTGTCGATTCGCTGCAGACCGGCGACGAGCCCGATTATGACGCGATGCTCGACTATTTTCCCGTTGCTTTTCACGAGCCCTACTACGCCAGCTACCTGCGCGAGGATCTCGATCGCCTGTGGAGCCCGGGCTTTACCCCGGGCGAACGGGTCCCGGCATATTTCTCGAAGGTGCTGTGCTACCGGCGCGATCTCTGACGGAGGAGCCTATCTAGATATAGATCTTGCTTGGCAACGGGCCACAAGAGTGGTACCGTATGTTGTGTAGGTGGACTGGGGGGTCCACAGAATACGGGGGAATCGATGGAAGTTATCACCTGGACGCCGGAGCGCGTCGATCGGCTGACCGAGCTGTTCGAGGAGGGGCTGCCGACCGCCGAGATCGGCCGCCGATTGGGCCTCACCAAGAATGCGGTCATCGGCAAGCTCCACCGCATAGCCCTGGCGCCGCGCGGCGGTACGCCCGTTGCTCCGCCGCAACGCAACTTTTTCGAATTCAACGGGCCGAGCTGCCTGTGGCCTCACGGCCATCCGGACGACGCGGATTTCCACTTCTGCGGCGCCCGTCCGCTTGCCGGCAAGCCCTATTGCGCCGAGCACGCGGCGGTCGCCTATGTCCGGCCAAAGGAAGAGAAAGCCAAGGCTGCCTGAGCGCCGGGTCGCTGATCTGCGGCCGAGAGACCGTTACCCGCGGCGCTTGAGGCGCCGCATCGCCCGGTCGAGGCCGTCGAGGGTCAGCGGGAACATTCGGTCTTCGGCAATGCGGCGGATCATTCCGATGCTGGCCGTGCCGGTCCAGTATTGCTCCGGCACCGGGTTGAGCCACACCGCTCTCGGAAAGGCTTCGAACAGGCGGCGCAACCACACTTCGCCCGGCTCGTCGTTCCAGCGCTCGACGCTGCCGCCCTCCTTCTCGATCTCGTAAGGGCTCATGCTCGCGTCGCCGACGAGAACTATCCGGTAGCCTCTGTCGTAAGTGCGGAGGAGCTCAAAGACCGGAACCTGCTCGACATGGCGCCGCCGCGAATCGCGCCACACCGCATCGTAGATGCAGTTGTGAAAGTAGAAGTGGATCAGGTGCTTGAACTCCGAACGGGCGGCCGAGAACAATTCCTCGCAGATGCGGACGTGATCCTCCATCGACCCGCCGACATCGAGAAACAATAGTAGCTTCACGGCATTGTGCCGCTCGGGCACGAGCCTCAGATCGAGCCAGCCGGCGTTGTGCGCGGTCGACTTTACGGTGCCGTCGAGATCGAGCTCTTCGGCGGCACCCTCGCGCGCGAATTGCCGCAGGCGGCGCAACGCCAGCTTAATGTTGCGGGTGCCGAGCTCGACGGTGTCGTCGAGATTGCGAAACTCGCGGCGGTCCCAAACCTTGACGGCACTACGGTTCTTGCCCTCCTGCTGCCCGATGCGCACCCCTTCGGGGTTGTAGCCATGGGCGCCGAAGGGCGAGGTGCCGGCGGTACCGATCCATTTGCCGCCGCCCTGGTGGCGGGACCGTTGCTCGGCGAGGCGCCGGCGCAGCGTATCCATCAGCTTTTCCCAGCCGCCGAGCGCTTCGATCAGCTGCTTTTCTTCCTCCGTCAGGAGCCGTTCGGCGATCTTGCGCAACCAGGAATCCGGGATGACCGTCCTCGGGTCGATAGGAGTTTCGATCCCCCTGAAACAGTGCCCGAAGACGCGGTCGAACCGGTCGAGATGCCGCTCGTCCTTGACCAGCGCGGTGCGCGCCAGGAAATAGAAGTCCTCGACCTCGAAGGCGGTGACGCGTTTCTGCATCGCCTCCATCAGGGTCAGGTACTCGCGTAGCGAGACCGGCACCTTGGCCTCGCGCAGTTCGGCGAAGAACGAGAAGAACACGGCTACGAGCGACCGTGCTCGCGGCGATGCAGGAACACCAGACGCTCGAAAAGATGCACGTCCTCTTCATTCTTCAGTAAGGCGCCGTGCAGCGGCGGGATCAGCTTTGCCGGGTCGCGGGTTCTCAGGACCTCGGGCGTGATGTCCTCGACGAGCAACAGCTTGATCCAGTCGAGTAGCTCGGAGGTCGAGGGTTTTTTCTTCAATCCGGGAACCTGGCGGATATCATAAAAGACGGTCAGCGCCTCGTGCACCAGCTCGTGTTGCAAATCGGGAAAATGTACGTCGATGATGCGTTGCATCGTGTCGCGGTCGGGAAAACGGATGTAATGGAAAAAGCAGCGGCGGAGAAAGGCGTCAGGCAGCTCCTTCTCGTTGTTGGACGTGATGATGACGATCGGACGGTGCCGCGCCTGGATGGTGCGGCGCGTCTCGTAGACGTAGAACTCCATCCGGTCGAGCTCGAGCAACAGATCGTTGGGGAACTCGATGTCGGCCTTGTCGATCTCGTCGATCAGCAGGACCGGCGCTTCCGGCGCCTCGAACGCCTCCCAAAGCTTCCCCGGCACGATGTAGTTGGCGATATCGTGGACGCGCTCGTCGCCGAGCTGGCCGTCGCGCAGGCGCGACACCGCATCGTACTCGTAGAGGCCTTGCTGCGCCTTCGTCGTCGATTTGATATGCCAGGTGATCAAGTCTCGGGCGATGCCGCGCGCGATCTCGTGGGCGAGGATAGTCTTGCCGGTGCCAGGTTCGCCCTTGACGAGCAGCGGGCGCTCGAGTGCGATCGCGGCGTTGACCGCGACCTGCAGGTCCTGCGTCGCCACATAGGTGTCGGTGCCCTCGAAACGTCGCATGCGCGCAGCGCCCCCGGCCATTTCCATTTTTCCGTCGTGCGCGCGATGACATAACCCGAGACCCGTCATGACGCCAGCCAGACAACGGCTTCCCCGATTTCGCCGATCGACGGATCGCCTGCCGGTGGCGGTTCTCGGGGTCTTGCTGCTCGCCCTGTTGTTCATCCCGGCGCGAGATCCCGTGACGCATAGTCTGACCGTCGAATGGCGGCCCTCGGCGGAGCTCGCGTTTCTGTTGTTTGTCGTTGCGGTCGCGGCCGTTACGCGCCCGCAAATCGTCGACACGCGACCCGCGGCCCGGATTCTCGCACTGCTCGTCGCCGCGATGGCGCTCCTCAACCTGGTCGACGCCGCGACCCCGACCCTGCTCGGCCGCGACCTCAACCTCTATTGGGATCTCCAGCACCTGCCTTCGCTTTTCGGTCTCGCGGGGGCGGCGGCCGGTTTCTGGCGCATGTCGGGCGTGGCTGCCGTTCTCGCCGGCGTTCTCTTTCTGCTGATCGCCGGCATCTACTGGATTTGGCGCGAGGTGCTGCCTGTGCTGACGGATCGGCGCATCGCGCTCGGCGTCGCGGTTCTGCTCGGCGTGGCTCTCGACGTAACGGCTTTTATGCCGGCCGAAGAGCGGCCGCTCGCCACCGGGCTCGGGCTCGATCTCCTCCGGCAGGGTGTCGCGCTGGCACAAGGACGGTTTGCCGCGACCGGGGGCGGCGGAGGGCCCTATGCCGCGGCCCTCGCGGCCCCGGCGCCGCCGCGCAGCGATCTCGCCGGACTTAAAGGGCGCGACGTCTATCTCGTCTACCTCGAATTTTACGGCACCACGGTCTTCGATACCCCGGAATTCCTCGCCGCGCTCCGTGAGTCGCTGACGCAATTCGAAACGTCGCTGCGTGACGCCGGCTACACCATTGCCTCGAACCGGCTGGTCTCGCCGACCTTTGGCGGCGGCTCCTGGCTCGCCCATGCGACCCTCGCCAGCGGCGTCCGCCTCGACGACCCGGTTCTCTACACATTGCTGCTCGATTCCGGCCGCAAGCTCTTGCCTGCCTATTTCAAGGATGCGGGGTGGCGCACCATCGATATCGCGCCGGGCATCAAATCGCCGTCCCCAAGAGCGCCGGCCTGGGGCTTCGACCGTGAGGTCTTCGCCAGCGATCTCGATTACCATGGTCCGTCTTTCGGCTGGTTCGAAATCCCGGATCAGTTCACCCTCGATCGCGCCGCGGCGATACGGTCGGCGCTGGGTCCCGAGCCGCCGGTGTTCACCCAGCTGGTCCTGGTTTCGAGCCACATTCCGTTCGCTCCGGTGCCGCCCTACCTCGCCGATTGGCACGATTCCGGCACCTTTGCGAGCGTGCCCGCGACGGCGATGGAGAAGGTCTACCGCCAGCCCGACTGGACCAGTCTCGCGCCCGATTATCTGAGCAGCTTGCGCTATGAGCTGGCGGCGCTCGGAGGCTGGCTGACCGGGCGTATGGCCGGCGACGGGCTCGTCATCCTGCTCGGTGATCACCAGCCTCCGGCCGTCGTCGGCGGTCAGCCCCAGCCGCCGTGGACCGTGCCGATCCACGTGCTGTCGCGAGATCCCGACCTCGTGGCACCGTTCCTCGCCGAGGGCTACGTCCCCGGTCTCATTCCGACCCAGGGACCGCCCCACCCGGGCATGGAGACGTTTCTGGCACGCTTCCTGGCCGGGTTCGACCGGCCCGGTTGATCTCGAAGTGCGGCGCAGTCACGGGCCGAGGAGCTCGTCGAGCGCCGCCGCCAAGCGAGCGAGATCCGCGCCGCTCGACAGCCGGCCATCCGAAGATTAAACGCGGCTTCCTATTCCAGACCAACATGGTCCGCACGCCAAGCAGTGGCCGGCCATAAAGACTGTCTGGTTGATCTGTCGTGTCCAGGTGTTACCCAAAATGACAGTGTGTTACCGGCAGGTCATTTACGTATCACGAAAGGACCACATCCAGCTTCCTTACTGGGTTCATCGAGCTGCCCCGCTTGCCGGAGGCTGGAACTGCGATGAGAGATGTCATGAGCGACCTCGCTCTACTTCTCGAAGCTCAAATTCCTCGACTGCGCCGTTATGCCAGGGCGCTCACTCGGGATGCGACGCGAGCTGACGATCTCGTACAAAGCTGCCTGGTGCGCGCGCTCGCCAAGCAACATCTCTGGCAGCCCGGAACCGATCTACGGGCGTGGCTCTTCACGATCCTCCACAATCAGCATGTCAACGAAACGCGTTGCTTGTTGCGCGAGGGCGCCCGCATCGCTGGTGAAGCTACCCGGTCGATCCCGGCCGTCTTCCCCAATGCTATGGCCTCGTTGCAGTTGCGCGACTTGGAGCGGGCAATCGCTATGTTGCCGGAGGGGCAGCGGCAAGCAATTCTGCTCGTTGGCCTCGAAGGGATGCGTTACGAGGAGGTCGCGCGGGTTCTCGACATCCCGGTCGGCACCGTTCGTTCGCGCCTTTCCCGCGGCAGGCACATGCTGCGCAAGATGATCGACGAAGGGCTTCGGATGACGCCGCGCGAGCAGTGGAAGCCGGGGTCTGCGCGTCGAGCGGCCTGATCGCCCCAGCCAGGATCCACGAGGGTTGATGAGATTCGCGGAATCTCGGAGCTCATACAGGGGGGTCCGGAAGAGCGCGACGGCGACAGGCGGCTAGCAGGGTGTTGCGCAACAGGCAGGCGACGGTCATCGGCCCGACCCCGCCCGGGACCGGTGTGATCGCGCCGGCGACAGCACACACCGAGGCAAAATCAACGTCGCCGACAACGCGCCTGCTGCCGTCCGGCAGCGCGACCGGGCTGATGCCGACATCGATCACCGTGGCGCCGGGCTTGATCCAGTCGGCTTTGACCATCTGCGGCCGGCCGATCGCCGCGATCAGGATATCCGCGCGCCGGCAGATCGCAGCCGCATCGCGGCTCTTCGAATGGACCGTCGTGACCGTGCAGTCGGCCGCGAGAAGCAGCGCCGTCACCGGCTTTCCGACCAGGTTCGATCGTCCGAGAACGACCGCCTCGGCGCCCGAGAGATCCTCGTGCACCGTGCGCAACAGCATAAGACAGCCTTGCGGGGTGCAGGGCACGAGGCCGGGTAGGCCGGACCAGAGCCGCCCGACATTGACCGGATGAAAACCGTCGACGTCCTTGGCAGGATCGATCGCGGCGATGACGTGGCGCGCATCGATGTGACGCGGCAGCGGCAGTTGAACCAGCACCCCATCGACCCTGTCGTCGGCGTTGAGCTTCTCCACCTCGGCCACGAGCGCCGCCTCCGAGGTGTCGGCTGGCAACCGAAGCTCGAAAGAGGCAAACCCGCCGGCAGCGCAGGCGCGGCTCTTGCCCCGCACATAGACTTGGCTTGCCGGGTCGCTCCCGACGAGGATCGCGGCGAGACCGGCGGTAAGGCCGATTTCGTCGCGCAACCGCGCTGCGGCATCGGCGATGCGGGTACGCAGCCCGGCGGCGACTGCCCTGCCGTCGATCACTTTCGCCTGCGCCACACCGCTCTCCCTCGCCGCTGCCTGCCGACACTACCCGACGGCGGGGCGCGAGCAAGAGGCAAAGGTCGCTGGCGAAGATCGGCCACTTCGGCATCATCGCGGCGGTGCCTTGACGGGAGTAGCTTCTCGTGGCGAGGATGGTGAGCGCAACCTACCATTGCCCTGCCTGCACACGCGTCTATGCGGCTGACCGGCCGCTGTGGCGCTGCGACTGCGGGAGCCATGTCAATTTGGCGCCCGGACACGGCCTGGCGCGCGACGAGATCGCCGCCGGCGAGGCCTCGCTGTGGCGCTACGCCGCGGCGCTGGCGGTGCGCGGTCCGCCGCGCGTCTCGCTCGGCGAGGGCTGGACCCCGCTGGTGCAGCGGGACTGGCACGGGGTGGAGGTTCGCTTCAAGCTCGAATCGCTGATGCCGACCGGCTCGTTCAAGGACCGCGGCACGGCGGTCATGATCAACCATCTGCTGGAGGTCGGGGTCGGGCCGATCCATGAGGATTCCTCGGGGAACGCGGGGGCGTCGATCGCGACCTACGCGGCGGTTGCCGGTATCCCCTGCCGCATCTATGTCCCGGCCGCAGCGCCGCGCGGCAAGCTCGTGCAGATCGCTGCTTCGGGGGCAGAAGTCCGGGCAATCCCCGGCTCACGGCAGGCCGTGACCCAGGCGGCGCTCGCCGCATCCGGTGAGAGCTTCTACGCCAGCCACAACTGGCAGCCCCATTTTATCGAGGGCACCAAGACCCTCGCCTTCGAGCTGTGGGAGCAGCTCGGCTTTCGCGTGCCCGATAATATTCTGGTTCCGACCGGCTACGGCAGCAACATCCTCGGTCTCGAGCGCGGCTTCGACGAGCTCGAGAGGGGCGGCGCGATCGCCGCGCGGCCACGTCTCTTCGCCGTCCAGGCGGCAAATTGCGCGGCGTTCGCCGCTGCCTGGACAGCGGGCGAGGACCGGTTCGTGCCGTTTGTCGCGACGCCGACGATCGCCGACGGGATCGCCACTCCACAGCCGGTCCGCACGGCCGAGGTCTTGCGGGCATTACGCCGCTCGAAGGGGGGTGTCGTCGCCGTCGCCGAAGATGAGATCGTCCCCGCGCTCGCCGCCCTCGGCAAAATCGGGCTCTTTGTCGAGCCGACCGCCGCGACGGCGGGTGCGGCGCTGACGCGGCTGTTGCGCGACGGGACGATACGGCCGGATCAGATGACCGTGGTGGTGCTCACCGGCTCCGGGCTCAAGGCGGCAGAGCGTATCGGCGAACTCCTCGGCCTCCGCACGGCCTACCCGTGATGCTCTTCGTTGGTGCTGCCACGCGCCGGCGCACCGCCGCCGTGATGTGCCGGTCCGGGGGCCGCCGGGCGCGGAGCTTGCGGCAGGTGCGCCACTTGCGGCGGTCCCGAGAATGCGCGCACGTGCGGTTGAGCAGGCCGCCCCGCCGGGCGAGCGGGTTGCGGCAAATGCGCCAGTCGCGGGGGCTCCCGGAACGCATGCAGCTGCGGCGCATGTCCCGACATCCCGGCCAATCTCCCGCTTGAGCGCGGCAGCACTCTCTGCTGCTCGGCGACGGAATGCGACGGCATCGCGGCGTGCAGGCCTGGCGCAGTCGCGCCATGCCAACCCGGTGCCGCGCCACGGGGGAAGCCGGAGGGGGCGACATGTTCACTTAGTGTCGGGGTCCCCGGGGTCGGTTGCCCGCGAGCTCCGAACCTTGGGGGTCCCGGCCGCGCCGCCACCTGCATCGGCCTGATCTGGGGCGGTCGCATCGTCACCGGCGCATGCTCCAGCGCCGAGATCGAGGGGCGGCCCGCCGCTCCATCGACCCTACCTGACCCGGCGAACACATGTTGCGAGACGATCGTGGCGAATCGCCGGTTGACGAACGCCGCGCTGGCAACGTCTGCCGGAGGAACCCCGTCGCGCGGGATGTGAATGCTGTCGATGCTCGCCACATTGGCCGCGTTTAGCCTGCGGATGTAGCTCGGATCAGTGTTGTAGCTTGGCCAGTAGACTTCGCCTGGCGCGAGCGGAAACCAGCCGATCTGGGGCCCGATCGCCCCGGAGACATAGAGCCCCGCGCCCGGCCCGCCGAGAAAGGCAACGAGCGCGGGCGCATAAACCGGGTTCGGCTCGAAGGTTCCCGGCACCCAGCCCCAGCTGTCGCCGATCAAGGCCCAGCGTCCGTAGTGGCACGGTGCAAAGCCCCAAGGCGCGGCGTCGACCCATGTCCAGCCCCAGGGTGCCACCCACACCCACCGGCCGACGCTGTACGGCACCCAGCCCGCCGGGACGTCGGGGTACCACACCTCGCCGAAGCCGGGGGCGGTGTCCCAACGGCCATAGGCATCGAGCTCGGCATAGCCGGGCATGTCGGGCGAGACGTGATAGGGTGCCGCGAGACGTTTCTCGTCGTAGTCGCGCGACCGGCACCATTCGACAAAGTCGTCGACCCCTGCCGGCTCGAGCGTAGCGGTGACCGGGCTCAACCCATTCAAGACCGCGACATCGCCGGCTTTTATCGCGATGTCGGCGCCGCTGCCGAGAAATCGCGCACTCCCTTCAAAGACTGCGACGCGCGCCGGCTGATCCTCGGTCCCGGCATCGATATCGTACTCCCCCGGCTGCAGCAGCTGGATAGCGCCGCGCGGGATGTCGACCTCGAAGCTTCGGCCCTCGCTGAGCCGGCGCAGATGGAGGTGGAGCCGCCCTCGCGGAATGCTCAGCTGGGTGACCCGCTCGCCGAGTGCGGCGACGTCGAGTTCCGTGTTGCTGGCCACATCCAGCGTGTCCGGTGCGATGCGGATTTCCGCGCGGGTGTCGGCGTCGGCCCACAGCGATGTCCCTGTCGCGATCGGGTAGTTGGCCGCAGCCGCAGACCATTCCGTCTGCCCGGCCGCGTGGAAGGCGAGATTGCCCGCGACAAAGCTCACCCGTCCGACGCGGGCCGGCGGCTCTTGCTGTGCCAGCGCCGGTGCGGACGCGACAACGATCAGGATCATCACGCTGTAGAGAAGCCGATGCATGGTTTGCGTCCGGGGGAAGCGGTTGCACGCGAAGCAACAACGGCCCGATTGCGGCCGGTTTGTGACGCGCTGTGCAAACGCGAGGGCGCTACCCCGGTTCCCGCAGGTAGCGACAAGTGGACCCTCATCGACGAGTTTCGGCCAGACCAGGACTGACGGAGGGGGGCGGGACACAACCCCCGCGATGGCTAGCTATGCTGCGGCGCGGTAGCCTTTCCACACGCGCAAGGCGACCCGCGGCTCCATCAGAGCGGTCGGCTGCTTCATCAGATTCGCAACTTCCAGAAAGCGCGTTGCCAGCAGCGGATCGCGTTGACCGGCGCGGTAGAGTTTCGCGAGATACCAGTTGATGAACCGCACTTGCGGCGGGCGCTTGCCGGGGACTTTCGGATGCTGCAGATCGCTGCCGACTGCGATCTGCCACGGAATGTCGATGAGCCGCGCCGCCGCCTGAAAGAAGCGGCGCGCCAGGTCTTGCGAACCCGCGGCAAGGCAGTCGCGCAACGCTAAAGCCTCCATTCCGGCGACGGTCATCCCCTGGCCCTAGATCGGATTGAAACTGCACAACGCGTCGCCAAACGCGAGATAACCCTGTGGAAACCGGGTCAACTCTTCGTAGTGCCGGCGCAGGTTGGCGTTGAAATGGTACGGCATCGGCGCGTTCAGCGGCTCGCCGCCGCGAATGACCTCGAATATCTCGGGCTTCTGCAGACTACGCGCGAACTCGATGAAGCCGGCGTCGTCGGCCGGCGCATAGTCGCCGAAATACCCGCCTAACGTCACGATCCAGCGGTCGTCCTCCTGCGCAAGGATGACGCCCAGCCGCCAGTCCGGCCGACAGGCGGCGAGGATCGCGGCCTGTTTGCCGCCGAGGTCGCCCGGCCGCCGGCGGTATAGCCGGGTCATGTAGCCGATGTTGACCTGAATGCTCTCGTCGCGAGGCCTGCCGTAACCCTCGGCATCGAGCCAGGCCGGGCTTTGCGAGCCGCGGCCGCTCGCGTCCACGACGAGATCGGCTGCGAGTTCCTCGGTCGCGCCGCCCATGCCGTCGCGGGCCCCAACGCGAACGCCGGTCACCCGGCTACCGGCGCGATCGAAGGCGGGCTGCGCTGCACCGCTTTGCAGCCGAAGGCGCACATTCGGCAGCTGCACCACGCGGCGCCGAACACCATTCTCCAGCATCGGCCGGCTGATCAGCAGTCCCTGCAACCCGCTTGGCATGTTGTTCAGGTATACGCCGTGGTTGAACCACAGGACCTCGTCGACGACATCGCCGAACATCGCGCCCTGCCCGACCATCTCGTCGCTGAAGCCGGGAAACAGCTGTTCGAGAACCTCGCGGCCGCGGGCGAGCAGGCCATGCGCATGGCGGCCTTGCGGTACGCCTTTGCGGGGCTCGTTGGCATCGGGCAGGTCGTCACGTTCGAGGACCGTCACCTCGGCGTAGTAATCCGACAGCGCTCGAGCGGCCAGCAATCCGCCCATGCTGGCTCCGATCACGATTGCATGCCTGCCGAGATGCGCCATCGTCCGGCCCTTCCGTTTGTTCCTATCGTCGGCTGCATTGAGCCGGGCGCACTGACAGCCACCCCATCGGCATCGCACGGCCCCGGTACCTTGTCTACGTTCAGCGCGATCTGATAGCCCGGACATTCCCTCAGTGGGACTTGCTTTGCCCCCCGCATCCGGTGCTGATGCAGACTATGGCACCTCCCTGCGCGCGAGCCACGTCGCCAATTAGGCGCTTGCCTTCCCACCTACACAAGTCAAATAGATCTCGTTAGGTGAGTGCCTCGTTCACCCCAGCAGCGCCACGATCCAATCCACGCCGGAGCGTGACGCTCTACCATGAACCGGTGTTGGCCATGCTGGTCCAGGGTTCTGCAGGCGGCAGCGCTTCGCCGGCCTGCAGTAGCTCGATGGAGATGCCGTCCGGCGTGCGGATAAAGGCCATGCGGCCGTCACGTGGCGGGCGGTTGATCGTCACGCCGTGAGCGATAAAGGCCTTGCAAGTGTCGTAGATGTTGTCCACGGCGTATGCGAGATGGCCGAAATTGCGGCCGCCGGTGTAGGGCTCGGGATCCCAATTGTAGGTGAGTTCCACGGCCGCCGCCTCGTCGCCGGGGGCGGCGAGGAACACGTTGGTGTAGCGGCCCTTCTCGTCCGGACGGCGGCGGATCTCGCGCAGGCCCAGCACCTCGAAGAAGCCGATGGTGTCCTCCAGCGAACTAACTCGGATCATCGTGTGCAAATATTTAGTCATTGGGTGTCCTCCGGTCAGCGTGTTCGAGATCTCCTTCGTGCCGTCCCCTCATGGCGTCGGCACCCCAATCGACTTCAAGCGCGCATGTGCACGGCCCGCGCGCGCTTTCATCCCGTCAAGATACGTGCTCACATCGTTCCCCGGCAAGTTCAGCACCTTGCACCCGAGCTTCCAATATTCCTCGATCTGCGCCTCGGTCTGCGCCGATCCCCGAGCGAGCTTGCCATGTGCATTGCATGCCGCCGCGATCCGCCGCACCGCTGCTTTGAAAGTCGGATGCTCGAGGTCGAGGTGAACCCCAAGCTGCGCGCTCAGGTCGGAATGCCCATAGGCGATCATGTCGATCCCTTCGACCGCCGCAATCTCCTCGACATTCTCCAAGCCCTCGAGCGACTCGATCGACGGGCATATGATGATGTTCTCGTTGGCCCACGGCGCATATTCGGTGGCGTGGCGGGCGCCGTAGCTCTTGTATCCCGTATGCGGCCCCTGGCCGGAGATGCCCCGGTTTCCGATCGGTGGATACTTCGCCAGGCGGACGATCGCGCGCGCCTCTTCGGCGGTTTCCACCTCGGACACCTGGATGCCCATGATGCCCTGGTCCAGAATGCCGGGAATTAAATGCGCGAATGACTTATGGATGCGAACGATGGCTGTGACGTTCGTGGCCTGGAACCAGCTCGCCAAATTCGCGATCGTTTCCATGTCGAACGCCCCATGTTCGTGGTCGATCGCGCAGTAATCGAAGCCGGCCTCCTCGATGATCCAGGGAACGCCGCGTGATGCGAACTCCTTGAGTCCGGTGCCTAGTGCGGCTCGTCCTTCGCGCACCGCCCGCCTTATGCTGTTTTCTTTCATGGCTCGCTTTTCCTGTCTCAACTCATGGATCACTGGCAACCCATCCGAACATACGCATGTCGTGAAATGCACCCTTAAACCAAGCGCGTTGCCGCAAAGTACGTTCGGGTCGAAAACCCGCCTTTTCAAGCACGCGCTCGGATGCGGTATTGCCGGGCAAGGTCCAGGCCTCGATACGGTTGAGACCAAAGAACTGATGTCCGCAGGGAGTCACCGCTCGAAGCGCCTCGGTCATCAAACCACGCCCCCAGAACGCCGGGTGCAATTCGTAGCCGACGACGGCGCGCGCAACCGCAAGCGGTCGGTGGCCAGCGACGGAAATTCGCGAGCAACAGTGGGAAGCATATCGCGTGCGTCCCCGGTATTCCCTCGTCGCATCTCGGTTTAGCCCGCTCGCTCATCGCGCGATTGTCGACCGCTTGGCAAGACGCTAAGTGGGGCGCGCCAGGCGGAGCCGCCACCCAAATCCTTCGACAGTCCGGTTTGGAGGCTAAGCGCCGGTCGCGCAGAGATCGGCAATGGGGCATCAGCGGTCGCCGTCGCGACCGCTGCACGGAATAAACCCGATTACCACGTAGACACCTCAGCGGTCGGGGCCAGGGGCACGCAAGCCCGCCCAGCCCCGAAGTCAGTTACCAACGACGGCCGTTGAGCCCGGTGGTCAGCCGCGCCATCCTAGCTCCTGCTCCTTGACAGACGTTCGTCGACATGCTATTTTAGCAATCTTTGACGAATATTAACGATCGTTTGTGGACCCTCGCTGTCGCGCGCAACCATGCACCCCGAGACCTTTGCAATTTTGGCAATAAGCAGACGAACTCCCCGGCATCGGCTGTCATGCCGCTGTTCTTCCGTTCGGGACGCCGCCGGCGGTCGAGGATTCCTGCGGCGAAGGGGCGGTCCGTCGCTGATAATTTCCTGTAAAAACAGCAGAAACAGCGAAGGCGCGGCCGGGAAGGGCCGGTCGAGGAGATGCCGGGTGGATCCCTTAGGGCGGCCTGAGGGGACGCTGCGACCTGTTCTTATCCTGCAGAATCAGGTGGAACGGAGGCCGAGGGCGGCCATCCGCGGCAGGTCCGGGTTCCGCGACGCGATCTGCTGATGCCGCAGTGATAGGAGACGCGGCGGGCCAACGGAAGGATGTGGTGTGAACACTGCCGATATTCAGATCCGCCGCCTGACGGCGGCCGACGCAGTCGCCTATCGAGAGATCCGGCTCGCCGGACTGAAGAGCAGCCCGGAAGCATTCGGCAGCACCTATGAGTCAGAGAGCGTCCGGCCTCTGAGCAGCTTCTCGGAGAGGCTCGGCAGTTCCGCGGTTTTTGGTGCATTTCGCCGCACCGAAATATTGGGAATTGCCGGCTTCGTGATCCGAAACGGGGTCGAAAGAGGCGCATAAGGGCCTGCTCTGGGGCATGTATGTCAGGCCCGATGCGAGACAGGCCGGTGTCGGCCGGCGATTGGTCGAGGCTGTCATCGATTTCGCTCGTCAGCGCGTCGAATTGCTGCAACTGAGCGTGGTCAGCGACAATGAGCCAGCGCGGCGGCTCTATGCCCGTCTCGGCTTTGTCGAATACGGGGTCGAGAAGAACTCTCTAAAGCAGGGCGGGCGCTATTACGACGAGATCCTGATGGCGCTGCCTCTGGCGCCCGCTGCGAATGAGCCCACAATTCGCGTGCAGCGCGCCGATGCCGCGCTGTGCACGGAACACGCTTCTCCGGCCGTCACGTTCGCCTCGCCCGACGCGGGATAACCGAGGCGGGCCCCTTTCGGAGCGCCACTGAGGACTATGACATGGCATATGACATACCGCCTCCAAAAGAGCGGCCCGAGCCCGGATATTACTACCACTTCAAACATCACCCGGACGGACCGCTGAACAACTACGCCTATTATATTTATGGCGTCGGCCACCACACCGAAGATGATTGCCGAACAGAAGACGCTTTCATGCAAGTATACCGGCCGTTGTATGAAGAGGCATATGCTTACCGGAACGGCGGACTCTTCGACCTGCGACCACTCCACATGTTTTTTGAACCGGCCGAATGGAAGGGAAAAAAGGTGCCGCGGTTCACGAGAATTGTCGACCCGGACGCCATTGCGCAGCTCGAGGTAATCAAGTCCCGCATGTATCCGGACCCTTAGCCGCTACCGGCGGCGGCCTGGCTCGACGCAGAGCCGCCCCCTTGAAAATTTAAGACGACCGGTCATATTTGACTTATGACCAAACCGAATGTGCGCGAGAGGCTGCTCGAAGCGGGCGTCGAAACATTCCACCGGCACGGCTTCAACGGCTGCGGCGTGCAAGAGATCACCGAGGCCGCCGGGGTTCCCAAGGGGTCCTTCTACAATCATTTCGCGAGTAAGGAGGCGCTCGGCGCCGCGGTGCTGGACCGCTATTGGCAGCAACGCGCCGGTACGACCCTGCGCATCCTCGAAGACACCGATATCGCGGCCCGCGAGCGGTTGCGCCGCTACTTCGCCGCGATGGCCGAGAGTATGGCGAAGCGCGGCCATACCCGCGGCTGCCTGATCGGCAATCTCGGGTTGGAGCTGGCCGATCAGAGCCAGCTCGTCTGCGAGCGTCTCGCCGCGGTCTTCGCCGGGTGGACCGGGGCGATCGAGACCTGCATCCGGCAGGGGCAGCGGGAAGGCGACATCCGCGCCGATTGCGATGCCGCGATGCTCGCCGCGTTCCTGATCAATGCCTGGGAGGGTGCCATACTGCGCGCCAAGGTCGACAAAAACACCGCGCCATTCGAAGAGTTCGACGAAGTCGTATTCGGGAAATTGCTTGCCTCAGCCTCCAACCCCAAAGGAACGAATCATGAGCCTCTCCAATGACGTGATCGAGCGCCTCCCGCATGTCGAGGGTATCCTCAACTACCTCGCGCCGATGGCGGAAAAGCCGATGAACCTCGCTTACGACCCGCTGCCGGGCGTGCCGCGCTCGAACGGCATCCCCGAGCCGCATCGCATGACGATCTACGATGCGCGCCCGGTATCCGGCGCGCCTGTCGCTCGACGGCGAGGGCCTCGCCCTCGTCGAGCATAAGAGCGCGGTCAAGGATTTCTACGACGAGGACGAATTGCGTCGGGTCTATTTTCCCGAGGCCGAGCGGATCGTCGCCGAAGCCACCGGCGCCAACCGGGTGCTGGTGTTCGACCACACGATCCGCCGCCGTGTCGCGGGGGGCGTCGATCGCGCGCCCGGAACCCCGCGCCAGCCGGTCACCAGCGTCCACAACGACTACACGGTAAAATCCGGCCCGCAACGGGTCCGCGACCTAATGGGTGACGAGGCCGAAGAACTGCTTCGCCACCGTTTCGAGATCGTCAATGTGTGGCGGCCGATCCGCGGGCCGCTGCGCGACGCGCCGCTCGCTGTCTGTGATGCGACCAGCGTCGCCTTCGCCGACTTTGTGCCTTCAGACCTGGTCTATCGCGATCGGACGGGCGAGACCTACCGCGTCAGATACAACCCTGCGCATCGCTGGTTCTATGTGCCTGAGATGCGGGTGGACGAGGCCGTCCTGATCAAGTGCTACGACTCCGCCCAGGATGGCAGGGCGCGATTTACCGCCCACTCAGCCTTCGAAGATCCGACTTCTCCGGTCGATAGGCTGCCGCGCGAGAGCATCGAGCTGAGGACACTCGCGTTCCATGCCGCCTGACCCTGTGAAATCGCTGACCCAGCCTCACGGCTGGGTGAGCGAAGTGCGGCAGATCAGTCGCGGCGGTACGGGTAGCAGCGCCCTCGCTCGAGAGCGAGGCCGAAGCGCTGGCCGAGCGCCCGGATTGCGTCCGCGTGCTCGACATAGGGGTCGGCGTTCGCCATGCCGACGATGATCGGTCGGAAACTCCGGTCGTCTTGCCCGCCGGGCGGGAGCATCGCGGTGACCAGCGGGTTACCTTCGTCGTCGCGTAACGTCAGGAACAGCGGCATCTCGCGCTGAATATGCGCCTTAAGCCCGATGTCCTGCTCAAAGAAAACCTTCGACGACGACTGAAAGGTCTGGGTCGCCTTTTCCTGCTCCTTGCGAAAGAACTTCTCGACGGCGTGGCGCATGCCGTCGGATTCACTGGCGGCCTCGGCTTCGGTCTCGATCCGGAACCAGGTTTTCCCACCTGGGGCATCGCAAACGTATTTCATGCATCCTCCAACATTCCATACGACAAGCGGGCCACGAACCGTCAGGGCAGGTGCTGCATGATCGGCGGAGGACAACGTGCCCCGGCAACGCTAAGTCCGCAACCCACATCGCTTACTTATAGCAGCTTTTTCCTTCTGCGTTGCCCGAACGTGACGTTTTTGTCGGCGCGTATGAGAGGGGCGTTTACTGGTCTTCGGGGATTTGCCTCTCGGGTTGCAGCAGGTTCGTCGGGTCCCCTTCCACCGCTGTGTCGGTCCATTCCCGCCACAGCGAGATCAGCGCGGCCATGACCGACGGGCCGAGAAACAACCCCAATATCCCGAAGGTCTCCAATCCGCCGAGGATGCCCAACAACACCCAAAGGAACGGCAGGCGGGTCGCTCCGCCGATCAGGACAGGCCGGATGAAGTGATCGGCCACGAAGACGACCACCGCCCCGAAGACCAAGACGGCGATGGCGGCGGCGGTGCTGCTGGTCGCCGCCAGATACAGAGCGGCCGCACCAAAGACGACCGGCGCACCGAACGGGATCACCGCGAGTATGCCGGTCAGCACGGCGATCGACACCGGGTGCGGCAGGCCGGCGAGCATATAGGCGATGCCCAACAGCAGACCCTCGCCCAAACCGACGAGCACCAACCCGTTGACGGTTCCGAGCACGGCGCGGACCATGTGCCGCCCGATCCGCTCCCCCTGTGCGCCGAGCAGGCGATCGCTCAATGCGATGAGCCGGCTGCTGAAGGCGGCGCCGTCGCGAAACAGGAAAAACAAGGTGAGCAGGGTGAATCCAAAGATGATCAGCCGATGGATGATTTCCCCGCCGACTTCTCGCGCCAATTCCGCCGGCACCCTTGCGTAAATGCGTCCCAACAGCTCTTCGGCAGCCTTAGGGTCGCTCAGATTGTTGCGCCACCACTCCTCTAGCGGGGAGCCGATGCCGGGAAGCTGGGGAACCCAATCGGGTACCGGGATGCCGGTGTGTCGCGCATGGACGAGATATTGAACAAAGCCTTGCGTCTCGCGCGCTACCTCCACCGCGGTGTAGACGAACGGCACGATGAAGACGAGCCCGATCAACAGGGTAAGGACGAGGGGCATGAGAACCCGCTGCCCGTGGCCGCCAACCGCTCGAACGAGGTATCGATAAAGCGGCCAGAGGGCGATCGCCAACACGGCGGCCCAGGCGAGCGCGGCGAGGTATCGGTGCAAGATCCACAGCCCGAGCAGCACCAGGGCCGCAGCCAATACGAGGCGCGCGATACGCTGCGAGGCGCGTTCGAGTTCGGCGCCGCCGGGTTGCGCTGGCGGATCGGGATCGTGCATCGAGCCTCGCCCCTTTCAGATCGTGCACCGCTGCATAATCGCCGGCGGGTGCCGCGATCGTCCGTCCTCAATCGGGACTTTCTCAATCTTGTGCGAAAATTTCCACGAGAATAGGCTGCGTTCTCTCAACGTGACGCTATGCTCGCCGGATTGAGGAGGTTGATTGATGGGGTACAGTCTCGAGCAGTTCTCCGCCGCATGTCACCGCATCCTGGCTGACAATCCCGGTGTCGAAGGGCGCAAAAAAGTCTGTGCGCTCGTCGAGGACGTTCTGAAGGACGAGGCGTTCGTCGCCGCTCATCTCGGTGACGACGTGCCCGAGCGGAAGATCCTCTACGAGGATCCGGAACTCGGGTTCTGCATCCTCGGCCATGTCAATCATGGCGCCAGAGAGAGCAAACCGCACGACCATGGGCCGAGCTGGGCGATTTACGGCCAGGCACGGGGCGAGACCCTGATGAGCGACTGGGCGCTGGTCGAGCCCGCCGCGGAGGACAAGCCAGGGAAGGTGCGGCTCGTCAGAAAATATTCCCTCACACCTGGAATGGCCCACGTCTACAACGAGGGCGATCTCCATTCGCCGAGCCGCAGTGGCTCCACTCGGCTCATCCGCATCGAGGGCCGGAACCTCGAGAGGATCCGTCGCCTAGCCTACGAAGCGGTGTGAGGCAACCCCGATATCTCGCGAACGAGGAGGGCGCTGAGGGCACCCTCCTGCGTGCGGTTTAGGAGGACGGGGGTGGCCCGCCCAGGGTCACATCGACACGGCGATCTTGCCCCGGGGTCGGCGCATTGCTGGACTCCCCTTGTCCGCTGACCGCAAGAGCGCTCTGCGGCACGCCGTCCTGCACCAGCACGGCGGCCACCGCATTGGCCCGGCGCAGTGACAGGCGCTGATTGTAGCCGGCGGAGCCCGAGGGATCGGTAAACCCGGTGACCTGAACGCCCGAAGGAGCTCCTGCTTTATAGGCGTCGGCTGCCAACTTGACGATCTCTCTAGCGGCCGGGCCCAGCTGAGAGTTGTTATAGTCGAAATAGACCGTGTAAACGGGCGGCGGGGGTGGCGGCGGAGGGGGCGGGGGCGGTGGTGCCGTGGCGACCGGCGGCGGCGGCGAGGCGCAGGCCGCAACCCCGAGCAGTAAAGAGAGCAAGAGTAGGCGTTTCATCTGTTCCTCCGGGAGTTGAGCGGAGGGACATTACCGCCGAACTCACCCGCCCGCTACACCTTCGGTATTCACGTAGATGGAATAAATCGATTGACTGGCTGCCATCATCAGGCGATTCCGCTTGCGCCCGCCGAAACACAGATTCGCACAGCGTTCGGGGAGCGCAATCCGGCCGACCATCGTCGCGTCCGGGGCGAAGACGACGACGCCGTTAAGGCCCTCGCTCCCACCCCAGCCACACCACAGATTGCCGTCGACGTCGCAACGAAAGCCGTCCGGGCTTCCATCCTCGGCATCAACGAAGACGCGGCCATTGGCGAGCTTGGCGCCGTCACCGACCACGTCATAGACATGGATCAGACGATGCGGCCTGGCCCGCAATTCGACGATATAGAGCTTGCTTTCGTCTGGGGAGAAGCACAGCCCATTTGGGAAATTGAGGTCCCCTGCCACCACCGTCGCCTGGCCGGTCCTGCCGTCGACCCGATAGACGTTGGTCGGCAGTTCCGGGAGAGCTTTTTCGCCCTCGTAATTGCCGAGGATCCCAAACGCCGGATCGCTGAACCAGATCGAACCGTCTGATTTGACGACGACGTCGTTCGGCGAATTGAGCCTTTTGCCGTCGAACCGATCGAGGATTACGGTAATCGATCCGTCGTATTCGGTGCGTGTGACCCGCCGCCCTTCATGCTCGCAAGTGACCAGACGTCCCCGGCGATCGCGGGTATTGCCGTTGGCATGGTTCGAGGGCTGACGGAAGATGCTGACCGCGCCGGTTTCCTCCTCCCACTTCATGATGCGGTTGTTGGGAATGTCGCTCCATAAAAGGTAGCGACTGTCGCCGAACCACACCGGGCCTTCAGCCCAACGAAACCCTGATGCCAGACGCTCGAGGCCCGCGTTCATCGGCGGCTTGATCGCATCGAAACGCGGATCGAGCGTTTGGACCGCAGGATCCGGGTAGGTCCGAAGCAATTCCCAGTTGCCTTGTGCGGGAGCGAAACTTGTCGCCCCCACGACTGTCGTGTTCATCCGGTCGGTCCCCCTGATTGCCCTACGCCTCCCCCTCTCGCAGCAGAGGACGGATGTCGGGGGCGTCGGCTCAGATCGCCTTTTCTTCGCGCAAAGCGGCGATCTCGTCCTTGCTGAGCCCCAGCAGACTGCCGTAGACGGCCTCGGTGTCCGCGCCGAGCAGGGGTGAAGCGGTGATCGGCACTTTCGAGGCGCTCATCTTGACCGGCCAGCCCGGCATCTTGAAGTCGCCGCGCACCGGATGCTTGACGGTGACAAAGATTTCCCGGCGATTGAGGTCCGGATCGTTCGACAGCTCCATCGTATCCATCACCGCACCGGCGGGAATGCCCTGCTCGCCAAGTCGCCGCATGACCTCGAGCTTGTCGTACTGAATGGTCCATTCAGAGAGCATTTCGTCGACCACATGGCGGTTCTTGAACCGCTCCTCCGGGCTGTCGAAACGCGGATCGCCGATCAGGTCCTCACGCCCCATCATCTTTAAGATGCGTTCCCAATGCGCTTGGTTGGCGCGCGAAGTATAGATATAGCAATAGTCGTTCGGGCCGCCGCCCTTGCACGGATAGGTCTCGCTCGGCGAATTGGTGCCCATGATGCTCTGATTGCCCATGCGCGGAGCAGCATGGCCCCACAGATACTGGGCAGCATAGGAAATGCGGCCGTAATTGATCACGCAGTCCTGCATCGCACAGCGGATCAGCTGGCCCTCGCCGGTGAACTGCCGCTGATAGAGCGCCGCAAGGACGCCGATGGCGGCGTGCAGCCCGGTGCCGGTGTCGCCGATCGTCGGACCCGGCTTGATCGGGCGGCCGTCGGGCTCGCCGGTGATCGACATGGCGCCCCCGGTCGCTTGCGCAATCATGTCAAAGGCGAGGTAGTTCTTATAGGGGCCGTCGTCGCCGAAGCCCTTGACCGAGACATAGATGACGCGGGGGTTGATCTCGCGGACGACGTCATAGCCAAAGCCGAGCCGTTCGATGACGCCGGGGGCGAAATTCTCGGCAAAGACATCGGCCTTTTCGATCAGGCCGCGCAGAATGGCGCGCCCCTTCTCGGTCTTCAGATTGGCGGTGACGCTCTTCTTGTTGGCGTTGAGCAGCATGAAGTATTGGGAATCGACGCCCTTTTTGTCGGTCGACGCGCCGCGGCCCTGCTCGCCCCTGGTCGGCTCCTCGACCTTGATCACCTCGGCGCCGAGCCATCCCAAGGTCAAGGTGCAGGACGTCCCGGCCTCGAATTGCGTCAGATCCACCACCCGCACGCCATGCAGCGCGCCGCGCGGCTCCTCGGCGCTCCGTCCGATCGCATCGGGCATAAGGTCGTCAGGCATCAGGTTCCTCCTGGTGGTGGTCGGTTAGCGCCGCACGCGGCCGAGTTCGCATTGGCCAACTCTCAGCCTTCTTCGCCGCGTCGTCAACGCTTTCACGGCTGTTCTCGGCGCGCCCCGGCTATTCCTTTTCGGCCACGCTCGATAGCGGAGGCGAGCGCCCGAGCCGGCGATCGATCCAAGCGATGATCAACGTCACATAGAGGGGCAGTACCAGGACGAGAAAGGCGATCGAGTAGAAAAGCGACTGGTTGCGCAATGCGATGGCCGGCTTTTCGATCTCATCGATCGGCACGGCGATTCCCAGCAGCTGGTTGCGACCGTATCGGGCCGGGACCTCGACGACGCGGCCGATATAGCTGCGGTCCGCGACGGGGTAGACAAAGTTTCCCGATGCGCCGTTCTGCTGGTAGGCCGCGAACAGCCCGCCGACGACCGGATCGTTCAACTCGGCCAATTTCGGCAGTGCCACCATGGTTTCACCGTCATGCGGCGCTAGCGCGGGCATTCGGGACTGGTCCGGATAGGAGACGATCTCACCCGATCGGGTAAATATAAAGCAGAGGCTCGTCGGCGTGATGCGCTGCTTGGCCAAGAAATCCGACAAGTCCATCGCCGCGAGGTCGGCGCCGAAGACACCGGGCATGGCGGCGTGGAAGGCGCGGCTCAAAGTGAACCCCGGTTCGTTGTTAAAGACAAAGATGTAGAGATCGCTCAGCTCGATATGATCACTATGCAGCGCCGGGCCATACCAGGGCCGCGACCGCGGGTCGAAGGTGGTCGGCACAGGGTCGATATGTCCGACCTCGACCCCGTCATCATCGAGAAATACCCAGCGCTCGACACGCACGCCGTCGCTGCGGGCTCTGACGATCTTATTTGAGAACGCGGCGTTCTTCGGCGCGCCGAGGAAATCACGAAACCGCGCACGGTCTTCGCCGGCGATGTGATTCACCATGAAAAAGTCGCCGTTCTCAAAGCCGACATAGAGCGACAGGATCTGCGGGTAAAATCGCATCTCTCGCAGCAGCATCGACATACCGACGTGGCCATTGTCGTTGATCGGCGCCTTGATGTCGGGCACCTCGGAGGCGAAGTCGACGATCGCGTATAGCGGATCGTAGAGCAGCTTGATCCGATCCGAGACCATGTCGCCGGTCTCGACCATCTGCCGGTCGGCGGTCGCGAGCATGAGCTCGCTGGATTTGCGCAGGTTGTACCAAATGATCCCGCCGGCGAGCGCGACGACGATCAACACCAGTAGCGCAGTGATGCCCAGATAGACCGGCCAGGCAGATTTTGGCGCGACCGGCGTGAGTTCCGACCACGCAGCCTCCGGGCGCCCGCGAGGTTGCCCAGTCACCATACCCGATCCCAGATCACCTCACGGGGCTCGGCCGATCAGCCGACAGCCGAGCCCGATAACGCGAACTCTGTCCGGCGGCTAGTTCGGCGTCCAAGTCAGAGCGCGGGTCTCGGCGAACTCGCGGCGCAGCTTAACCCAAGAATCACCCGCGTCGCGGCTGGCGAACAGCTCGCCGTAGTGGCTGCAGGCGAGGATGCGATTGGGGTCCGCAGGATGGGTCGCAAAGGCCCAGATCGGCGAATTGGGCTCGACCGGCAGCGGCATCATCTGCCAGTTCTGCCCCCCATCCTTGGAGCGCTGGATCGCTCCCGTGCTGCCGAGCGCTCCGTCCCCGGTGGCGACGAACAGCACCTTGGGGTCGTCGGCCTTCAGCGCCAGGCTGCGGCAATAGGGCAGGTGAAACTGCCTGCCGACACCCAGCCCGCGCCAGCTCTCGCCGCCGTCGGTGCTCGCGAAGATCTCCCGCGGCGTGCTGGTGAGCACCGTCTTGGCGCCATTGGCGCTGACCGCGGTGTCGTGGATATCGGGATCGTCCAGCCCGCCCGCGATCCGCGTCCAGCTTTCGCCGCCGTCGCGGCTGCGCCGCACCCCATCGACCTCGACACCGGCCCATATGATGCGGTGGTCCGACGGGTCCACGGTCAGCGCCGTCACCCGCGGGATGCGCACATTGGGGCATTCTTCGGCCATCTCCGCCCGAAGCTTTTCCCAATGCCGCCCGCCATCGGTAGATCGATAGAGCGCGGCCGGCCGGGTGCCCGCGAAGATAGTATTCGGGTCCCCTGGATCGTAGGCGACTTTCCAGACATGGAGCGCATTCATCGGCGAGTCGAGATGCTCGAAATGCTCGCCGCCGTCCTCGCTCAGATAAATGCCGTCATCGGCGCCGGCGAGGACTGTCCGCGGCTGTTTCGGATGGACCGCGAAACCGAATATGCGGCTTTCGGACCACAGACCCGTTCGCACTTGCCGCCAGCTTTCGCCGCCGTCGGGACTGACCCAGGCGCCGGTCCCGACGGTGCCGACGCAGATCGTGAAGTTATCGGCCATGGCTCAATCCTTCCCGTCAGCGATCACCTTCCGGTGTCCCACCCGGTGTGGGAGATGTCGATGACCACCCCGTCGGGGCCGGCCCATTTCATCTCGAAGTTGCGGTGGCTGCCGGCGGCCATCTCGATATCGAGCCCATCCTTCTCGGTGAGCCGTTTACCCTGTGCGTGCTCGAGCCTTTGAGAGGCCTCGTCGAGGTCCTCGACCTCGATGCCGAAATGATGGATGCCGCTGAAGTTGGCACCGTGGGCGCCGACATCGGCGTCCTTCTCGGTCTTAAAATTGAGGATCGCCACATTGATGTAGCCGTCGGTCAGAAAGACCGCGCCGTTCGGGCTGCGCCGGATCTCCTGCAGCCCAAATGCCTCTTTGTAAAAGGCGGCCGTCTTTCCGGGATCCTTTGTCGTCAGTGCGATGTGCTTGATTCGGGGCATGGGTTCCTCCCTCTGCGGTAGCAAAAGCCTGTCGGTCAGGATGCGCCTGTTTGGCGCTCCAGGCAAGACCGCCTCTGAGGTCACACCGGTTCCGCCGCGCCGGCCGCGCAGAGGCGCCGGCCGGAGCTTCCGCTCTCCTGCCGGTTGATTTGGTTAAGTCTCTTCTCCGCCGCCGACGACGCGCGTAATCTCGGATCGGCCGACGAGGGCGGAGGCGAACCGCCGGCATGGGAGGGTGACCGTTACGATGGCGCTCCGCAGTATGAACAGGGACGCACGGCAACGCCGGCGAATTCGTAAAAGAGCCGCCGGAGCAATCCTTGTCGGTCTCGGGATCCTGCTGTGGGTAAGCGCCATCATCCTGGAATTCACCTGGGAGGATATGCCGGATGAGGCGCTCTACCTCGGCATCACCGTCGGCGGAGCGGCAGTCGTCGGCGGAATCATCTTGTTCGCCATGACAATCTGAGACCCCCGCATACCGGCGTGCGCCACCAGGCATGAAAACGGCCGATCGCTTTCGTGTCATTTCAGAGCGCGGGCTTCGCGCGCGAGCCCTGGCCGGCCGTCCCGGAATGAAGATCTTGCCGCTGAAACGACGGGGTTTGTCGTCTCAGTTTTCATCGCAGGGGCGCGCCTCTCACGAGCTAACGCATCGCGGAACGCCGCCTCGGCGCCCGCCCAATCCCAATCGAAATAGAATTTGACGTAGCCGAGCGACGTCTAGGGCTCAGCCAGCGCCAGGTCGCGTTCAAGCGCCATCTCAGCATAGCCGCGGGCCGCGGGAAAGCTGTCGGCCGGTGACAGATGGCTCAAATATCCGAGCGTCGCGTAGCAATCGGCCAAGCCTGAATACGCGGCAGCGAAATCCGAATCCTCGACGATCGCCCGTCGGAAGCAGGCAATCGCCTGCCTGAGCGCCTCCTCTGACCGTCGGCTCCAGTGGCGGCATGCCGGTCTGGGGCAGCGAGGCCGCGCTCAAGTCGCTTTGCGAGGGCACCTGGCGGCTCCAGCCGAGGCGACGGCGCTCAAGATTGTAACGACAGGGCAAGATGCGGCGCTGCTCTTCGTGCCGATCAGCTTCACAATCGGCCCGGCGGTCAGCCGGCCCAGACGGCGCGGTTTCTCATGAACCAAGTGCTGGTCAAGACGAGTGACGACTGGCGCGTCTCCAGCATCTTGCCGATCCCAGTGCCGGCGCAATAACACCAGCGAGTCCCACCGGCTCACCTTTAGAGCGCGTCGACAATCCGGACACGTCTGGACCGTTTGGTCCGTCGAAGGCGACGGTAGCCTTTCGAGGTGCCGCCGCCCGCCGACTGCGCGGAAGGGAGGAAAGTGCCTCTCCACGTAGAACGTCGCGTCGCTATGCCTCGATCTTCGAGAACAGCCAGGCGCCGATCGCGAGCAGGATCGCGGCGAGGAGGCCCAGGACCGCGAAGTCGGTCGCGACGCCGAACGCGAAACCGCCATTGAGCGCGCCGCGCAGGCCGTCGACGCCGTAGCTGAGCGGGTTGAGCCGCACGGCGAGCCGCACCGCCCCCGGCAGGTCCGGCACCGGGAAGAGCGCGCTCGAAAAGAAGAAGAGCGGCAGCACGATGAAGTTCATGATCAGCTGAAAGCCCTGCATGTCCTGCAACACCGAGCCGACGGCGGTGCCGATCGCCGTGCACATGATCGCGATCAGCGCCATGAATAACAGCGCCAACGGCAACAGCAGCGGGTGCGCCGGGCGGAAGCCGGCGGCGAGGCAGACGAGAAAGACGATGCTGCCCTGGATCAGCGCGACCGTGGCACTGCCGAGCGTGCGCCCGAGCACGATCTCCAGCCGCGGCACCGGCGCCACCAAGGTTTCCTTCAGAAAGCCGAACTGGCGGTCCCAGATGATCTCGATGCCGCTGAAGACGGCGGTGAACAGGATGCCCATCGTGATGATGCCGGGTGCCAGGAACTGCACGTAGTCGCCGCGGCCGGCGCGCGCGAAGGTGGGCCCGAGCCCGAAACCGAGCGCCAGCAGGAATAGGGTCGGCTGGCCGAGCGAGCCGATCATGCGGGCGCGCGAGCGCGAATAGCGCTTCAATTGCCGCAGCCACAGGATGAAAACGGCGTTCACCGGCGGCCGCGCCACACCTGGCGCATCATCCGCATGCGGTCGACCGGTGCGGCCTCGGCCTCGCGGATGCTGTGCCCGGTCAGCGCGATGAACGCGTCCTCCAGGGTGCGGCCGCCGGTCTGCTGCCGCAGCGCCGCGGCGGTGCCCTCGGCGACGATCCGGCCGTGGTCGATGACCGCGATCCGGTCGGCCACACGCTCGGCCTCCTCCATGTAGTGCGTCGTGAAAAACACCGTCACCTGCTCGTCGCGGCTGAGCCCGCGGATGAATTCCCAGATCTGGTTGCGGGTCTGCGGGTCGAGCCCGGCGGTCGGCTCGTCGAGAAACAGGATGCGCGGCCGGTGCTGCAGCGCGCGAGCGGGTTCGTTCATCGACCCTTTCCGGACCTTCGGCCCGGCGCAGGGTTGCTTTCTACCCGGCGCCGCTTTTGGTCGCCAAACGACGAGACTGTAGCTTTCTGCTAGGCCTGATTTCACCTCGCGGCACGGCCGACCCGCCCGTTCTCCGGTCTCGACGGGGGCAGGCGGATCAGCCGTTCCCCCCTTCAAGTTCCTATCTGGGGTGGCACTTTGCGGTCTGGTGCGCTTGCTATCGGCGAGGGTGTTCCATCATTGTCCATTGTCTTTAATTAACCATATATTTGGTTTATTTCCAATGTCCCAGTGATAGTAGTTGAATTTCTCGACTTTCAGCGAAATTTTCTTTAATCCTACTCTAGGACGCAAAAACTGAAAGAAGCGGGCCGGGGCCGCCCCCAGAGCCAGCGCCGGGAACCTCACCGGACAACGCACATTGGGGAGACAGATGACGAGAATGAAGCGACTTCTGCTGGCTGGGACAACGTTCGCGCTTGCGGCGTCGGGTTCGGTCGCGCGCGCCGATCCGATCGACTTCACGTACACCGGAAGCCTTGTCGACTTCACGGTACTGGCTACCGGCACCTATCAGATCCTCGCTTTCGGTGCGCAGGGCGGCAGCGGCCCGAACTGCGTTCTCGGCGTATGTGGGATCGGCGGTCCCGGCGGGCTCGGCGCCGAAATTGGCGGCGACTTCAACCTGACCGCAAGCGAGACTTTGCAGATCGCCGTTGGCGGTGCGGGTCAGACGGTGGGAGGTGGCGGCGGCGGGAGTTTTGTCGTCGGTCCCGGTAACACTCCGTTAGTAATTGCCGGCGGAGGCGGTGGCGGTGGGACCTTCTTTAATGCGATCCCTTTACCCGGCCAAGGCGGTCTCACCGGCCCGGATGGTGGTAATGGAGGAAGCCAGTCTACCGAGGGCGGAATTGGTGGCACCGGCGGCAACGGTGGCGGCGCCGGTGAAGTTGGCGGCGGCGGCGGAGGGGGATTTCTTACCGCTGGCGGTACCTCTTTCGAAGGCGGGGGCGGTGGCGGCACATTCCCGGGTCTCGCTGGAGGCGACTTCGGCGGCGGCTTCGGTGGTGGCGGTGGTGGGGGGCAAGGAGGCTCCGGCGGCGGCGGAGGCTACAGCGGCGGCGGTGGTGGCAGTATCGACCATACCTTTTCTCCGGGTGGAGGCGGCGGCTCCTTTGACGCGGGAATAGACCAGATCCTGGTCGCCGATTTTCAGAGCGGCGACGGCGAAGTCGTGATAACCGAAGTCGCGACACCAGAACCGGCGTCGCTAGCGCTGCTCGGTTCCGCTCTTATCGCCCTTGCCGTGGTGTGGCGGCGGCATCGACCGGGGAACCTTTGGGTAACGCCCGGACTGCCTATCGCCTATCGAACACTGGGACATGGTCATGATTTTGCGGGTCGTCAGCGGAGGCGCTGGTATTGCCTGACAAATGGCGATTTCGGCGCGACCTCACCATTTGATCAGGCGACGAATGACCGCTCATCACCCGACTTCGCCGTTCCTCGGTCGCGCCCTTAATGGCGGCTAAGGGGCAAATCCTGTCGTTGCGGAGGCGACGGTCGCGTTCCGCCGTTCGAGGTAGCCGCCGCGCGTCGACCGCGCGGAAGCGGGGAAAGTGGCTCTCTGCGTAGAACATCGCATCGCTACGCCTCGATCTTCGAGAACAGGTAGGCGCCCAGCGCGAGCAGGATCGTGGCGAGGAGGCCGAGAACCGCGAAGTCGGTCGCGATGCCAAAGGCGAAACCGCCGTTGAGCGCGCCACGCAGGCCATCGACACCGTAGCTGAGCGGGTTGAGGCGCACGGCGAGCCGCACCGCCTCCCGGCAGGTCCGGCACCGGGAACAGCGCGCTCGAAAAGAAGAAGAGCGGCAGCACGATAAAGTTCATGATCAGCTGAAAGCCCTGCATGTCCTGCAACACCGAGCCGACGGCGGTGCCGATCGCCGTGCACATGATCGCGATCAGCGCCATGAATAAGAGCGCCACCGGCAGCAGCAGCGGGTGCGCCGGCCGGAAACCGGCGGCGAGGCAGACGAGAAAGACGATGCTGCCCTGGATCAGCGCGACCGTGGCGCTGCCGAGCGTGCGCCCGAGCACGATCTCGAGCCGCGGCACCGGCGCCACCAAGGTTTCCTTCAGAAAGCCGAACTGGCGGTCCCAGATGATCTCGATGCCGCTGAAGACGGCGGTGAACAGGATGCCCATCGTGATGATGCCGGGTGCCAGGAACTGCACGTAGTCGCCGCGGCCGGCGCGCGCGAAGGTGGGCCCGAGCCCGAAACCGAGCGCCAGCAGGAACAGGGTCGGCTGGCCGAGCGAGCCGATCATGCGGGCGCGCGAGCGTGAGTATCGCTTCAATTGCCGCAGCCACAGGATGAAGACAGCGTTCACCGGCGGCCGCGCCACACCTGGCGCATCATCCGCATGCGGTCGACCGGTGCGGCCTCGGCCTCGCGGATGCTGTGCCCGGTCAGCGCGATGAACGCGTCCTCCAGGGTGCGGCCGCCGGTCTGTTGCCGCAGCGCCGCGGCGGTGCCCTCGGCGACGATCCGGCCGTGGTCGATGACCGCGATCCGGTCGGCGACACGCTCGGCCTCCTCCATGTAATGCGTCGTGAAAAACACCGTCACCTGCTCGTCACGGCTGAGCCCGCGGATGAATTCCCAGATCTGGTTGCGGGTCTGCGGGTCGAGCCCGGCGGTCGGCTCGTC
>CAWCKT010000057.1:0-188613 GCA_963796155.1 uncultured Alphaproteobacteria bacterium
GAGCTTGGCGGCCTCTTTGAGCCGGGCCTCGGAGTGGCCGACCGGGCGAACGTCGCCCGAGAGGGCGATTTCGCCGAACACGACGGTGTCGACCGGTACCGGCGTCTCGGTCAGCGCCGAGACGAGTGCTGCGGCAACGGCGAGGTCGGCCGCCGGTTCGACGATCCGCAGCCCGCCGGCGACGTTGAGATAGATGTCGTTGGCGCCGACCGATAGGCCGCAGCGCGCATCGAGGACCGCGGTGATCATTGCCAGCCGCGTTCCATCCCACCCGACAACCGCTCGCCGTGGCGTGCCAAGTACCGCCGGGGCGACCAGCGCTTGAACCTCGACCAGCACCGGCCGAGTGCCCTCGATGCCGGCGAACACGGCCGAGCCGCTGACGTGCCCGGCGCTCGCCGCTCCGGATACCTCCGGTCCCGGCGCCGGACGACTGGCGAGAAACAGGGCAGACGGGTTGGGCACCTCGACCAGGCCATGGTCGCTCATCTCGAAGACGCCGATCTCGTCGGTGGCGCCAAAGCGGTTCTTAACCGCGCGCAGGATGCGGAATTGATGCCCGCGTTCGCCCTCGAAATAGAGCACGGTATCGACCATGTGCTCGAGCACCCGCGGCCCGGCGATGACGCCCTCTTTGGTCACGTGGCCGACGAGAACCAGGACGAAACCACGCCGCTTTGCCAACCGGATCAACTCCTGCGCCGCGGCGCGGACTTGACTGACTGTACCTGGCGCGCTGTCCAAGGTGTCCAGATACATCGTTTGAATCGAATCGACGACGACCAGATCGGGGGCGTCCTCCCGATCGAGCGACCCGATGATGTCCCGTACATTGCTCGCCGCAGCCAACAGCATGGGGCTGGCTTTGACGCCCAGACGTTCGGCGCGCAGGCGAACCTGATCGATCGCCTCCTCGCCGGTGATGTAGGCGGCGGTCGCGGGCCGTGCCGTTCGTTCTGCGGAGGTCTTCCCAGGAGGTGCGATCGCGGCGGCCGCCTGAAGCAGCAATGTCGACTTGCCGATCCCGGGATCCCCGCCAACCAGGATCGCCGAACCCGCCACGAACCCGCCGCCGCAAACCCGGTCGAGCTCGGCAATGCCGGTTTGCCGGCGCGGCGGCAGCATGCTCGGCCCGGTCAGGCCGACAAAGCCGAGCGAGCGTGCGCCGCGGCGATCGAGCCGTCTCCCGGCGGACCCGCTCGGCAGCCCCTCGCTCAACGGTTCCTCGATCAGGCTGTTCCAGGCCGCGCAGCCGTCGCAGCGGCCGGTCCATTTGGCGTGCACGGCCCCACATTGTTGACAAACGTAACGAGCCGCCGGCCGCGCCATCGGTTCAGCCCCGCCGTGCTCGACAGAGTGTCGTCATGCGGCACGGACCTCCATCTGGATCGGCCCTTCGGCACGCCCGTTAATGAACTGGTCGACAACCGGGTTACTCGAGTGATCGATCTCGGCCGTCGGTCCGTGCCAGACGATGCGACCCCCGTGCAGCATGGCAATCCGATCGGCGATCTTGCGCGCGCTCACCATGTCATGGGTGATCGAGACCGCGGTGGTGCCCACTTCGCGGACGCATTTTACAATCAAGTGGTTGATCACATCGGCCATGATCGGGTCGAGCCCGGTGGTCGGCTCGTCAAAAAATATGATTTCGGGCTCGGCGGCGATCGCCCGCGCGAGAGCTACACGCTTCTGCATACCACCGGAGAGTTCGGCCGGCTGCAGGTCGCCGACTTCGGGTCCGAGCCCGACGTCCGCGAGCTTTGTGAGCGCGATGGCTTTTGCCGCCTGCCGCTCCACGCCGCGCCCTTGGATCAGGCCGAATGCGACATTCTCCCATACGCTGAGCGAATCGAACAGCGCGCTCCCCTGGAAGAGCATGCCGAATTTCTGCATCAGGCGTTCGCGGGCCGCGCGCCGCAGGCCCACCGTTTCGACGCCGTCGATGCGGATCGACCCCGCCTCGGGCCGAAGCAGGCCGAGAATGCATTTGACCAGCACGGATTTTCCGGTTCCCGAGCCGCCGATGACGACGAGGCTTTCACCGGTTGCACAGTCGATGTCGAGACCGTCGAGCACGCGCTTGCGGCCAAAAGACTTGCGCAATCCCCGCACCGAAATCTTTGGTGTCGCGGCGTCGGTCATCGTCCGAAGAAGGCTGCCGTAATCACGTAATCGAAAACGAGAATCATCACCGAGGCCGAAACCACCGCGTAGGTCGTCGCGTGACCTACTCCTTGCGCTCCACCGCGCGAGTAATAGCCATGGTAGCAGCCCATCAGAGCAACGATGAAGCCAAAAACCGCCGCCTTCACCAAGCCCGAGACTACGTCGCTCGTCTCCAGGTATTGCTGCGTGCGGGTCAGATACGTTTGCGGATTGAAGCCGAATTGGTAGGTGGCGACGAGGTATCCGCCGAAAACGCCAATGATGTCGGCGACGAGAACCAGCATCGGCAGGGTGAGGAGGCCGGCGATCAGGCGGGGCAAGACGAGATAGCGCAGCGGATCGGTCGACAATGTCGTCAGGGCGTCGATCTGATCGGTGACGCGCATCGTCCCGATCTCGGCCGCCATCGCCGCACCGACCCGACCGGCGACCATCAGTGCGGCGATCACCGGTCCGAGCTCGCGCGTCATCGACAGCACGACGACTGTCGCCACCGCTCCCTCGGCGGAGAAGCGGCTGAAACCGGTATAGGATTGCAGTGCCAACACCATTCCGGTGAACAGCGCGGTCAGACCAACGACGGGTAGTGAAAAATAGCCGATATTGACCATTTCGCGCGGGATCGCACGGAGATAGAAGGGCGGTGAGAAGGCCGTCGCCAGCGCCAGTCCGGCAAACAGCACGAGCCGCCCGGTCGCGGCGAGGAAGCGGAGGAAGACCGCGCCGATCGCGGCGAGAAAAGTCAGCATTGGGTCGGCGCGCCGCGATACACCCTATGGTAGCGTCGGCCGAGCGCGGTCAGGATCTCATAGCCTATGGTACCCGCATCGGCCGCCGCCGCATCGACACCGTAATCGTCGTCCAAGAGCTCGACGAAGCCGCCAGGCCGGGCAAGCGAGGGGTCGACGGCAGAGACGTCGAAAGCGATGAGATCCATCGAAACTCGGCCGAGAAGGGGAAGCCGCGTGCCCCCGAGGCGGGCCGAACCGCGATGGCTCAGCGAGCGGAGCCAACCGTCGGCATAGCCGACCGCGACGGTTGCGAGGCGGCCCGGGTGGTCCATGACGTGGGTGGCACCGTAGCCAACCGACTCACCCCGGTCAACCTCGCGAACCTGCAGAATTCTGCCTTTCAATCGAACGACCTGCCGCATCGGGTTGAGCGTGCCGGGCTGTGGGTTGACGCCATAGAGGGCCGCACCCGGACGGACGAAATCGAAGTGAAATCCGCGGCCGAGAAAGATCCCGGACGATGCGGCCACACTCGCCGGCAGGTCGCCAAAATGCTTGTGCGCGGCAACAAAGCGCGCCCGCTGGACTTCGTTCAGCTCATGCGCGGGCTGGTCGGCGCAGGCGAGATGACTGATGAGCGCGCGCCAGCGGATCTCACTTCGCCGCGAAGGTTCGTCCGCGAGCCTGTCGAATTCTTTCTTGGTCAGGCCGAGACGCGCCATCCCGGTGTCGACATGCAGGATCGCCGGCAACGGTCGGTGGCGGCGGGCGATCTCTGCCCAATCGGCGATCTGCCCGGGTTCATTGAGAACCGGAACAAGCCGATGGGGGACGAACTCCTCTGCCGAGCCGGGCAACGGTCCGTTCAGGACCGCTATCTCGCACGAGGCCGGAAGGGCGGTGCGCAGCGCGACTCCCTCGTCGAGGGTGGCGACAAAAAAGCTCCGGCATCCCGCTGCGGCGAGAGCGGCGGACACTTGCGGCGCTCCCAACCCGTAGCCATCCGCCTTGACGACCGCCGCGCAGCGTGCGGGTTCGACACGCCGTGCCAGCAGCCGCCAATTCGCGACGATGCCCGAGAGATCGATCTCGAGGACAGCAGTCGAGCGCCTGGCAGGATCGCTCGCCATGCCCGGGGCCTCAGCGATCGAACGCCGGCATGCGGTCGGGTTCCGCGAAATTGTCGAACCTGGTCAACTCGGCGTCAAAGCGGAGCTGAATGGTGCCGACCGGGCCGTGCCGCTGCTTGGCGATGATGATCTCGCTGAGCCCATGAGCTTTTTCGAGTCGCTTTGTCCACTCTTCGTAACGCTCGTTGAACTTGGCTTCGGCCTCGTCGCTGTGGCGGGTCGGCTCGCGCGAGAGATAGTATTCCTCGCGGTAGATGAACATCACGACATCGGCATCCTGCTCGATCGATCCCGATTCGCGCAGATCGGCAAGCATCGGCCGTTTGTCCTCCCGCTGTTCGACGGCGCGGGATAGCTGGGAGAGCGCGAGCACGGGGACGTCGAGTTCCTTGGCGAGCGCCTTGAGGCCGCGGGTAATGTCAGAAATTTCCTGCACCCTGTTTTCGAGGGTGCGCACCTGCACGGAGGGCCGCAACAGCTGCAGATAATCGACGACGATCAGCCCCAGCCCTTGCTGGCGCATCAGGCGCCGTGCCCGCGTGCGCAGGGAAGAGACGCCGAGCGCCGGGGTGTCATCGATGAACAGCGGCAACGCTTCGAGACGATGGCTCACCTGGACGAATTTGTCGAAATCCTCGCGGCCGATCTCGCCCCGGCGGATACGGTCGGACGATACCCCCGTCTGTTCGGCAAGAAGCCGGGTGGCGAGCTGCTCCGCCGACATCTCCAGCGAAAAGAAGCCGACGATTGCCCCGTCCTCGGCGACGGTGCGACCGTCGGAGAGGCGCACCGGTTTGTACGCTTTGGCCGCGTTGAACGCGATGTTGGTGGCAAGCGACGTCTTTCCCATCGACGGCCGGCCGGCCAGGATGACCAGATCGGACCGGTGCAGCCCGCCGAGCTTCTTGTCGAGGTCGCGGAACCCCGTCGCGACGCCCACCGTCTTGCCGTCGCGTTTGAACGCTGCGTCGGCATCGCTGATGGCGCCCGCCAGCGCGCTGCTGAAAGCGCGAAATCCGCCTTCGATCTGCCCTGTCGTCGCCAAGTCGAACAAGGTTTTTTCCGCACGTTCGATCTGCTCACGTGCCGGGTCGTCGAGATCCTGACGGAACGCGTTGTTGACGATGTCCTCGCCGAGCGTGATGAGCTCACGCCGCTGGTAGAGATCGTGGATTATCCGGCCGTAATCCTCGGCATTGATGATCGTCACCGCACCGCCGGCCAGCCGCGCCAAATATTGCGCTCCGCCGATCTCGGAGAGCGCGCCGTCCTGGTCGAAGAGGTTCTGGAGCGTCACCGGATTGGCGATTTGGCCGCGCTCGACCAGCTTGCCGATCGCCGCGAATATCCGGCCGTGCACGGCGTTGCCGAAATGCTCCGCGCGAAGGAACTCGGATACCCGAGCATACGCCGCGTTGCTGATCAGCAACGCGCCCAGGAGGCGTTGCTCGGCGTCGGTGTTGTAGGGCGGGGTGCGAATGAACTCGGGGTCGGAACCGCGCAGCGGAGTGACCCGGGACATCATGCTCGTTTCCATGCGCCCGCAAAATAGCACCGTCCGGACCGCGACCCCGCGCGGAATAAGATTCACACCTTGTGGATGTCGGGGATGAAGTCAGGCGGCCCGATCGGCAGCGGCGCTGTGCTCGCGTTCCCAGTCGAGCATGTAGTCCCGCGTCACCGGCACCGAATCGAGTGCCTTCGCGAGCTGCATCTGGAAGACCATACAGCCGCCGCGCCGGAACGCTACCTCGGAGCCGACCAGGTACATCTCCCACATCCGGCAGAAGCGCTCGTCGAAGATCGTCCGCACCCGGTCGCGATTCCGCTCGAAGCGCCGACGCCAGGATCTCAAGGTCTCGGCATAGTGCAGGCGTAGGATCTCGATGTCGGTGACCCACAGCCGCGATCGCTCGACCACCGGGACGACTTCCGAGAGAGCCGGGATGTAGCCGCCGGGAAAGATGTATTTGCGGATCCAAGGGTGGGTCGAACCCGGCCCGTCCATGCGACCGATCGAATGCAGCAGCGCGACCCCGTCGGGCGCCAGCAGCGACTTCACCCGGTCAAAGAATTCTCCGTAGTGGTTGATGCCGACATGCTCGAACATGCCGACTGAGACAATTCTGTCGTAAGTCGCGAATTCCTCGCGGTAATCTCGCAGGTGGAACCTGACGCGATCGGACAGCCCCGCCGCGGCAGCGCGACGTACCGCCACCTTTTGCTGCTCGACCGAGAGGGTCAGACCGGTCACCTCGGCGCCGCACTCGCCGGCAAGGTAGAGTGCCAGGCCGCCCCAGCCAGAGCCGATGTCGAGCACCCTTTGTCCCGGGCGGATCAATAGCTTCGCCGCAATGTGGCGCTTCTTGTTGAGCTGAGCGGTATCGAGATCGTCGGCGCTGTCGTGGAAGTAGGCGCAGGAGTATTGACGATCCTGATCGAGGAACAGCTCGTAGAGCTGGTCCGACAAATCGTAATGGTGGGCGACGTTGCGCCGGGCGCGCCATACCGGGTTGTATTGACGCAGCCGGCGCAATGTCGGCAGCGATCCGTTCAAAAGACGCCCGAGAAGTCCTTCTGGCAAGCCTTCGAGGTTGACGGCGAGCAGGTCGATCAAATCGTAGAGGCTGCCTTCCTCGATCGTCAGCGCGCCGTTCATGAACGCTTCGGGCAGGTAGAGACGCGGCCTGAAGAGAAGCTTCCAGTGCAATGCGGGGTCGTGGAGCCGGACCGCTACGCTCCCTCCCGGCGATCCCTCAAAGGTATGGGACCGTCCTCCAGCGTCGACGACGCGGAGCCGGCCCACGGTGATGATCCGCTCGAACAGACGCGCCAGCAGCATCGCGACCAACCCGAGAGGGTAACCAGCGCGCTACTATCGGGCATATCCCAAAGCGCAGACAAGCAGAGAATGATCGGCAAGGCGCGTTGCTCGCCGATCCGCTCACCCCTCCCGCTACGCGGGTCCGGCCCTTTCTTCGCTCGCCGGCGGAGGGCTCGGGGGAGGAACTCTCTCCATCGCACCGGACTCCCGGTCTTCCTCTTCGTCGCGCAGGCGCAAGGGATCAATTCCCCTGGCTTGCATATTGGCCTCCTCGGCGGACTGCGCGACGTTGGCGGTGATCGTGACCGCGACTTCCGGATGCAGCACGATCTTCAGCGAGTGAATACCCAAGTTCTTGATCGGCCTTTCCAAAAGAACCTGGCGTTTCTCGATCGTGAAGCCCGCCCCGGTGACCGCCTCGGCGATATCGCGAGCGGAAACCGAGCCATAGAGCTGACCGCTTTCGCCTGCCTGGCGAACGAGGACGACGCTCAGCCCCTCGAGCTTGGCGCCGATTTCCGTCGCTTCCGACCGGCGCTGGAGATTGTTCGCTTCAAGCTGGGCGCGTTGGCTCTCAAAATACGCGAGATTTTCTTTCGTCGCACGTAGAGCCTTTTTCTGAGGCAACAGGTAATTGCGCGCAAAGCCGGGCTTTACCTTCACGATTTGGCCCATCTGGCCCAATTTCTCGACGCGCTCGAGCAGGATCAGATCAACCATCATTTTTCCCTCCGGGAGACTGAAATAGGGGAATGTGCCGGCGAAGGCCGAGCGAGGTGTCGAGCAACCCCAAAAAGATGACCAGCAGCAGCGGCCAACCCAAAAGCGCAGCCAATACGTAGAACCCGACGAGCGGGACAGCGGGGCGCGAGAACCATCGCGCGACTGTGTGGAGCACGGCCAGCCCGGCGAGGCAGAAGGGGACAGCGAGCAGGATGATCACGTTGACGCCGAGGAAGCGGATCATCCCGCCGAACGTCGTAGCCGTCGCAGCGAGCAGCAGAAGCACCGGGATCCACATCGGAAGACCGAGCGCGGCGAGAGGAGGAGACGGCCGCCAGCTCGCCGCGAAGCGAGCCAGGCAACCTTGGGCAACAGCGCCGTTGGTCAACGTCATCACCATCCAGGAAGCAGCAACGATACCCGGCATGATCATCGCGAGGAAGCCGACGAACTCGTCGCGGTCGGCCGTGTTCTCCCCGAAGAGGCGGTCGAGGGCCGGCGCCAGCGCCTCGCGCACCGCCGACTGCATACCGTCCGGACCACCGAGCAGCAGAACAGCGCCGGTAATCACTGCCAGACCGAGGCCCGTCAGCCACGCCGTCAGCAGGCCCGGCGGGTACCATTCGAGAGTGCCGTCGCTGCCGGTACGGGCCAGCAGGGCCTGCCGCACCAGGAGAATTACCGGAACGACGTTCAGTGCCGCAAAGAGCGCCGCCGCCATCACGCCGCTCGCGGCCAGCAACACCAGCGATGCCGTAAGACCCGCCAGCACAGCCGCATTCACGCCGCCCCATAGGCCGGCGAGGAAGAGCGGCAGCTGGGAGAAGGAGACGAGGATCAGCGACGCGGATGAGCCGCCCAGGGATGCGAGGGAGGAGGCGGCGGCGAGCGCTCCGCAAAGCGCCGCAACGCTGACGACCCCGAACCGACCCATGCCGATGCCCGCCGCACGCCCGGCTACTTCACCATGTAGGGGAGCAGGCCGAGGAACCGGGCCCGCTTGATCGCCTGAGCGAGCTCACGCTGTCTCTTGGTCGAAACGGCGGTGATGCGGCTCGGCACGATCTTGCCGCGCTCCGAGACGAAGCGCTGCAACAGCTTGACATCCTTGTAGTCGATCTTCGGGGCGTTGGGACCCGAAAATGGACAGGATTTCCGCCGCCTGAAGAACGGACGGCGAGCGGCGGCCCCGCGGGCGGACCCGCTTGCCGATTGACTTTCCATTTACGTCTCCACCGGTTCGGGGACCGGGCGGTCGGCCCGTTCGGCGACGGGCGGCCGATCGGCTCCCCCCTCTCGCCCTTCGGCGAACCGCTCGCGCTCGCCGGGGCCGCGCCGCCGGTCGTCACGGCTGCCGCGGTTCTGCATGACCACCGAGGGTCCCTCGTCGAGCGCATCGACACGAATGGTCAGATAGCGGATCACGTCTTCATTGATCCGCATGGTTCGCTCGAGTTCGGCAACGGTCGCGGGCGGTGCGTCGATATTCAGCAGCACGTAATGTCCCTTGCGGTTCTTGCGCATCCGATAGGCCAGGTTGCGCAACCCCCAATATTCTCGCTTTTTGACCTCGCCGCCATTGTCGGCGACGAGTTGGGTGAAGGTATCGGCGAGAGCATCGACCTGCGCGCCCGAGATATCTTGGCGGGCGATGAACACGTTCTCGTACAGAGACATGAGAGCAAAGACCCCTTGTGGCTGATCGCCCCGGAGGCGCGTGCCATCGGGGCAAGCCGGTATGACCGGCAAGGGTGAACAGCGCATTATACAGCAAGCTCTCATCGAGACAAGACGAGCGCCGCGGGGAGGGCGAGGGAGGTTCCGATACGCGCTTCCCCGACAGGTCGACCCGAAGCGCAACCCACCACTTGAACGCAGCTGCCGCCTGTTCCGCCCGGCACGTGCTTGTATAGACGGCATATGTGTGATATAGTCAATTACGATATTAGGATGACACGTTGTCAAAATTGGCTCGCGCTGCTCGCAATGACAGTGGTTGGCGGAACGCCGAGAGTACCGATCACATATCGACCGAGATGCGCGACGATAATGCTAATAACGCAATATCTGGCGGCGTTGCCGAATTCCGCTGCCGACCCGTTTTGGCAGCCGAAAACCGGCCAAAAATTCCGCTGCCGGGCGGCGCGCCCGAACGTCTTTCAAGCCCTTTATTTCAAACAATTCTTGGGCGATGGAGGGCCAATTCTTGGGGGAAAAAGCGCGTTTTTTCCCTGCCGACAGGGAAATCTCGTTCGGGTCCCGTCGTGGCCAAAGCCGGTCCTTGACACTGGTGGCAGGGGGGCTATGACCACAAGCGGCCGGGTCCCGGTCGGGGGGTAGGGGACGCGTTCGGAATGAAGCGCGCATTTGTCTTTCCGGGCCAGGGGTCGCAGGCGGTCGGCATGGGGCGCGGCCTCGCCGAAACGTTTCGCGCGGCCCGTGACCTCTTCGAGGAAGTCGACGAGGCGCTGTCGCAGCACCTCTCTCGCCTGATGTTCGAAGGGCCGGAAAGCGATCTCGTCTTGACCGAAAACGCCCAACCCGCGCTGTTGGCGGCAAGCCTCGCGGTGATTCGGGTGCTCGAGGCGGAAGGCGGGCTCGTGTTTGGCCGGCATGTCGCCTATGTCGCGGGTCATTCCCTCGGCGAATACTCGGCCTTGGCGGCAGCACGCGCGGTCACGGTCGGCGATGCGGCGCGCCTCGTCAAACTCCGCGGACGCACGATGCAAAAGGCCGTCCCTCTCGGCGAGGGGGCGATGGCTGCTCTGCTCGGTCTCGACATCGAGGCGGCGCGGGCGGTCGCCGCGGAGGCGGAGCATAGCGAGCCGGGCGAGGTTTGTGCGGTCGCGAACGACAATGCCCCGGCGCAGGTCGTCGTCAGCGGTCACCGGCGCGCCGTCGAGCGGGCGGTCGTGATCGCCCGCGACCACGGCGCACGTCGGTCGATCATTCTTCCGGTCAGCGCACCCTTTCATTGCCCGCTGATGACGCCGGCTGCCGCGGTCATGGAGAAGGCGCTCGATAGGGTGGCGCTGCGCCCGCCGCTGGTGCCGCTCGTTGCCAACCTGTCGGCATCCGTCGTCGGCGACCCGGCCGAGATCAAACGCCAACTTGTGGGGCAAATTACGGCGATGGTGCGGTGGCGCGAGAGCATGCTGATCTTCGGCACGGCAGAGGTCGAAGAAGTCGCCGAGGTCGGGTCAGGGCATGTGCTGACCGGTCTCATCCGGCGGATCGACCCTGATTTATCGACGCGTTCCGTCTGCACCCCCGCCGAGGTCGACGCTTTGATCAAAGCATTGTGAGGCTCGGAATGGAGCATCGTCACGCGCCGGCGCCGGTCACGAGCAGAGGCGACTAGGGTCGAGCGATGTTCGATCTATCGGGCCAGACCGCGCTGGTGACTGGAGCCTCCGGCGGGATCGGCGGAGCAATTGCCCGGGCGCTGCACCGCCGGGGCGCGCAGGTGATGCTCAGCGGCACACGGCGCACCGCGCTGAACGCGCTAGCAGACGAACTCGGCGAGCGCGCCCATGTCGGGTTGGCCGACCTTGCCGACCCAGCTGCCGCGGATCAGCTGGTCAAGGACGCCGAGACGACGATGGGGCGGATCGACATTCTCGTCAACAATGCGGGGATCACCCGCGACGCGCTGGCGCTGCGGATGAGTGATGAAGCCTGGCAGACCGTCATCGAGGTCAACTTGACCGCTGCCTTTCGGCTGACGCGTGCGGTTCTGCGCGGCATGGTGCGGCGGCGGCATGGTCGGGTGATCGGGGTGACCTCGGTTGTCGCGTTGACCGGCAATGCAGGACAAGCGAACTATTCGGCGGCAAAGGCCGCCATGATCGGCATGTCGAAATCGATCGCCGCCGAGATCGCGGGGCGCGGCATCACCGCGAACTGCGTCGCGCCGGGTGTGATCGCCACCACGATGACGGACCACTTGTCGGCGGAACAGCGCGGGCGGCTTCTCGGGGCGATTCCTGCCGGTCGGTTCGGCGCCCCCGAAGACGTGGCCGCCGCCGTCGTCTTTCTGGCGAGCGCCGAGGCCGCCTATGTCACGGGTCAAACCTTGCACGTGAATGGCGGCATGGCCATGGTATAGAATCGGGGTGCTCAGCCGCCGCTCAGCTGAACTGGCACGGACGGCGAAATCGTGTTATGTGACGCGCGCCTTCAATGCGCCCCCGGTGGCGACACCGAGACGTCGGATGGCGCCGGAAGTCCTGTGCCGATAGCGACTCTCTAAGCAATCCAACGAGGAAAAGAACGGATGAGTGACGTCAACGATCGGGTCAAGAAGATCGTCGTCGAACATTTGGGCGTCGACGAATCGAAGGTGACCGAAAACGCCAGTTTTATCGACGATCTGGGCGCCGACAGCCTCGACACGGTCGAACTCGTAATGGCCTTCGAGGAGGAATTCGGGTGCGAGATCCCGGATGATGCGGCCGAGAAGATCGTGACGGTCAAGGATGCCGTCAACTTCATCGAAGCGCACAGCTGAGCCCTTCGATCTGCTGTTACTCCCGGACTTGTCATCTGCTGGTCGCCCGGGCTTGCGTGTGACCATTTGCCCATCCAATCGACCGCGAGATTAGGATGCGGCGCGTCGTCGTGACCGGCATGGGGCTCGTGACCCCCCTCGGTATCGGCCTCGAGCGGAACTGGAGCAAACTGACCGCCGGCGAATCGGGGATTCGCGCGATCCAATCCTTCGATGTGTCGGACCTGCCGGCCAAAATCGCCGCGCAAGTGCCGCGTGGCGACACCGTTGCGGGATTGTTCAATGCCGACGATTGGGTGCCGCCCAAGGATCAGCGCAAGATGGACGGGTTTATCATCTTTGCGCTGGCGGCGGCCGCTCAGGCCGTGGTGGATGCCGACTGGCTCCCTCAGGGTGAGGAGGCCCGCGAGCGCACCGGTGTCATTATCGGCTCCGGGATCGGCGGACTTCCGGGAATCACCGAAGGGGCGCTGATCTTGCACGAGCGCGGCCCACGCCGCCTATCGCCGTTTTTCATTCCGGCCAATCTCATCAATCTTGCCTCCGGGCATGTATCGATCCGTTATGGGTTTACCGGACCTAACCATGCGGTAGTCACGGCTTGCTCGAGCGGGGCGCATGCCATCGGCGATGCGGCCCGAATGATCATGCTGGACGATGCAGATGTGATGGTTTGCGGCGGCACCGAGGCGGCGGTCTGCCGTTTGGGTCTGACGGGCTTTGCTGCGGCCCGCGCGCTTTCGACGGGGTTCAACGACGATCCGCCGCGGGCCTCGCGTCCCTGGGACCGGGAACGCGACGGTTTCGTGATGGGCGAAGGCGCCGGGATTCTCGTCCTTGAGGAGTACCGGCACGCAAGGCAACGTGGGGCGAAGATTTATGCCGAGGTGATCGGCTACGGGATGTCTTCGGACGCCTTTCACTTGACCGCTCCGGCGGAGGACGGCAAGGGCGCCTTTCGGTCGATGCGCAACGCCCTGAGGCGCGCCGGTCTCGCAGCGGACAAAATCGATTATATCAACGCCCACGGCACCTCGACCCCGCTTGGCGACGAGATCGAGCTCGGTGCCGTCAAACGACTGTTCGGCGACCACGCTTACGAACTGTCGATGTCCTCGACGAAATCGGCGATCGGACATCTGCTCGGCGCCGCCGGGAGCGTCGAGGCAATCTTCTCGATCCTGGCTATTCGCGACGGGGTGGTACCGCCGACTCTGAACCTCGACAACCCCTCTGCGTCCTGTGACATCGATTTGGTACCGAAACAAGCGAAGGAGCGGAAGGTGAACCATGTGCTTTCCAATTCCTTCGGCTTCGGCGGCACCAATGCGTCCCTGATCTTCGCCGGTCCGCCCTGAGCGCAGGCTGACGACACTATAAGATGAGCGGTTTCCTTCGCCTGCTGGGTTGGCCGATGCTTGCTGCCTCGGCAATCCTGGCGATAGTCGCCGGTGCCGGCTATTGGCTCTACCGGGATATGACCGTACCGGGTCCGCTCGCCGAACCACGCACGATCGTGGTGCCGGCCCACACCGGGCTTGCCGGGGTCGCTGCACTGTTGGCGGGAGAGGGGGTCGTCCGGCACCGCCTCTCGTTCGAACTCGGCGCCGTGCTGTCGGGCTATGGTTCCGCGCTGCTTGCTGGTGAGTACGAATTCCCAGCTGGAGCGAGCCCGCTCGCAGCGATCCAGATGCTTGCCAGCGGGAGGACCGTCAGGCATCGGCTGACGATCCCCGAGGGGTTGACGAGCACCGAAGCCTGGGCGCTGGTGCGCAGCGCCCCCGCGCTCGATGGCGATCCGGGCGTGCCGCCGCCCGAGGGCGTGCTGATGCCCGAAACCTATGTATACAGCTACGGCGAGCAGCGCAAAGACATGCTCGATCGTATGCAGCGAGCGATGGCCCATGCGCTCGCCGCGGCCTGGGCGGAGCGCCGGGCCGAGTTGCCGCTGGCCACCCCGCGAGAGGTTCTGATCCTCGCCTCGCTGATCGAGAAGGAAGCCTCGCGAGCGGACGAGCGGGCGCGCATCGCCTCCGTCTTTGTCAATCGGCTGCGGCTGGGCATGCCACTTCAATCGGACCCGACCGTGATCTATGCACTGCGTGAGGCGGGCCGGATGAAGCTCGACCGCTCGCTGACTCGCGCCGACCTCTCGATCTCTTCGCCCTATAATACCTATCTCAACAAAGGACTGCCGCCCGGTCCAATCGACAATCCAGGGTCTGCGGCGCTGCGTGCCGCCGCCCGACCGGCACCGACCGACGACCTCTACTTCGTAGCCGACGGGGCCGGCGGGCATGTTTTTGCCACGACCCTCGCCGAACATAACCGCAACGTCGCCCTATACCGCCGCAGCGCATCGGCCGACCCTGTTGCGGTGGGAGAAGGGCGAAACGTTCCGTAGCCCCGACGGCGGAGCGGCCCGCCGTTGTTGCCGTCGCCGGCTGTCGCTATAACCACGTGGTGGCGACAGGCGGGAGAGCGACAAAGGTGAGCGCGGCCAGCATGACGGGGTTCGCGCGGGCGGAGGGCCACGGGTTCGGCATCTCCTGGGTCTGGGAGATGAAGAGCGTCAACGGCAAGTCGCTCGATCTGCGGCTTCGGCTGATCTCTGGGTTCGATGCGCTCGAACCGCAGCTTCGTGCCACGCTGGCGGAGCGCTTCCGGCGCGGCAATTTCTCCGCGAGCCTCGCCATCACCCGGACCGCGCCGGCGGTGGTGCGCGTCAACCGCGAGGCATTGGCCCAACTCGTCGCGCTGATGAGCGAGCTCGCGGGCGAGATCGAGGCGGCGCCGCCGCGGCTCGATGGCCTGCTGGCGCTGCGTGGCGTGGTCGAAACGGTCGAGGACGAGGACGACACGCTGCTCGAGGATCGCAGGCTCGCGGTGCTCGGCAGTTGGACGACCGCGCTCGACCGTTTGGCGGCCGCCAGAGCCGAGGAGGGCGCGCGACTCGCCGTGTTGTTGCACGGCCAGATCGAGGAGATGTTGGCGCTCGTCCACGACGCGGAGGGATGCGCGGCAGTTCAGCCGGCCGCGATCCGCGAGAGACTGCAGACGGCGCTGGCGAGCCTCGCCGATCTGGTCCCGGCAATGCCGGAAGAGCGGATCGCCCAGGAGATGGCGCTGCTGGTGGCCCGTTCCGACATTCGCGAGGAGCTCGAGCGGCTGCGCGCGCATCTCGACCAGGCGGACGATTTGCTGCGGCAGGCAGACGCCGTCGGCCGCCGCCTCGATTTCCTGTGCCAAGAACTCAACCGCGAGGCCAACACGCTGTGCTCGAAATCGGCCGATATCGAGCTGACCCGCATCGGCCTGTCGCTCAAGGCCGCCGTCGAGCAGTTTCGAGAGCAGGTGCAGAACATCGAATGAGAATCCGACGCCTCGGGCTTCTCCTCACCTCTGAGCGAGCGGCCGGAATACCCGCTCGACGGCCTGATCGAGATCGATGAGAGCTATTATGGGGGCCGCGGCAAGCCCGAGAGCCGCGGCCGCGGCCTCACCGATCCGAATAAGAGCCTGATGGCGATCGCGGTCGAAACCGTCCCGGCCTCGCCGTGGCAGGGCGAGGGAATCAAGAAGAGCCACTTTGTCGCCGGCAGCGCCCGCATCGCCGTACTGCCCGCCGCCACCGCGGCGGATCTGGGCGGCTTTGTCCGCGGCGCAGCCAAGCCCGGCGCCCGCATCATCACTGATGGTCTGAAGAGCTACCATGGCCTCGCCGACAGCTTCCGCCACTACTCGATCGTCCAGGACGGCGGCAAAAACGCCGATGCCGTGCTGCCCATCGTCCATGTCCTGTTCAGCAACGTGAAGACCTGGCTCAACGGCACCTTCCACGGCGTCAGCGCCAAGCATCTGCCGCGCTATGCGCGCGAGTGGAACTACCGCTTCAATCGCCGCGCTACCTATAGATCTTTTTCATCATCGCGCCACGCATGGTATGCGGCGCTCACCATTGCTGTCACTGTTCTCAAATCGTTGTGCTTTGTACTGACTACAATGTCGAAATTGAACGGATCGGTCGGGTTGACTCCGTAGAGCGCAGCATACCGCCTCTGCTCGCTTGCAAATCTGCGATCTATGCTTTTGCGCACTTCCTGAACGGATGTCGCATCCTCGCTCATTCGTCCTTCTTCTTGCAGATGATTGAAGATGCGTTCGGCGGCCGTATCCGGGTCGAGCACGAGAAAAACCTTGAACGAAAACGGCATCCAATGCCACGCCATGCGCAAATCAATGACGAGCTTCTCGTCTGCGCGGTACATCTCTTGAAGTAAATGATCTACTTTGAGATCGATATCCCGCTGCACCTCGGCTGAAATATTCATCGCTTCAATGGATTCTCCCCGCTCGACCGCGAGTTGCCGAAAAAGATCACCGGACGAAAAATGTCGAAATCCAAGTGCAGAGGCAACGGCCTTCGCGGTCGAGGATTTTCCTGATCCAAGCGATCCCGCGATGGTTATGATCCGCTTTTTCATTCGCTAATACTCGCGGGCGGGGATCTGTGCGTCAATCTTCTTAACCAGATCGAGTTCGCAACGATCAAAAGCTCTGATTATGCTCCAGGGCCCGCGCGAGCGCGCAGAACTGGGCTACCGAGAGCTCCTCGGCGCGCGCCGTTGGGGCAATGCCCGAGCGCTCAAGGATGGTCTCCACTGCGATCTCGAGCGGCTTCAGACTGGTGCGCAGCATCTTGCGGCGTTGGCCGAACGCGGCGGCGGTGACGCGCTCGAGTGCAGGCTTTGTCGCAGCTGCAAGCGGCTCGCCCCGGGGAAGGATCGCGACGACGCTCGAGGTAACCTTTGGAGGTGGCAGGAAAGCGCGGGCCGCCACATCGAACAAGATCCGTGGATCGGCGACCCATTGAACCAACACCGAAAGCCGTCCATACGAGTTGCTGCGCGGCCCCGCGACCAGCCGCTCCGCCACCTCGCGCTGAAACATCAACGTTAGGCTCTCATATTCGCGGATCCGCGCGAGCCAGCCAAGGAGGAGCCTCGTGGAGATGTTGTACGGCAGATTTGCGACAATCTTTCGGGGCGCCGGCGAGAGCGCCGCCGGGTCGAGTTCGAGCGCGTCGCCGGCCACGAGTTCGAGGCGCCCGGGATACACCGCCGCAAGCTCGCCCAGCGCCGCGAGACAACGCCGGTCGCGTTCGATAGCGACGACCATCCGCGCGCCGCCGGCGAGCAACGCCCGCGTCAGACCACCGGGTCCGGGACCGATCTCGACGACCGTATGATTGTCGAGCGGCCCCGCCGCCCGGGCGATCCGACCGGTCAAGTTGAGGTCGAGCAGGAAATTCTGACCAAGGCGCCTATGCGCGATAATACCGTGTCGTGCGATGACTTCGCGCAGTGGCGGCAGCGCGGCCGCGCTCAAGTTGGACGACGGGGTTTTGCTCGAAGGTTTCAGGCAGCAGCCACCCGTTTGGTCGCCATCTCGGCGGCCAGCCGCAGCGCGGCGATCAGGCTTTCCGGGCGTGCGACGCCGCGTCCGGCGATCCCGAAGGCGGTTCCGTGATCCGGCGAGGTCCGCACGAAGGGCAATCCCAGTGTGACGTTCACACCGCCGTGGAAGTCGATGGTCTTGATCGGAATCAACGCCTGGTCGTGATACATGCAGAGTGCCGCATCGTAGGTCTGGCGCGCCTCGGCGTGAAACATCGTATCGGCCGCCAGGGGGCCCCGGACGTCTATCCCTTCCGCGCGTAGCTCGGCGACAGCCGGCTCGATGATCTCGATCTCCTCGCGTCCGAAACCACCCGCTTCGCCAGCGTGCGGGTTGAGCCCGGCAACGGCGAGCACCGGAGCGGCGATGCCGAATTCCCGCCGCAACGCGGCTTCGCTCACACGGCCGGCGTGGACGATCATCGACGGGCACAGATCTCGGATCGCCTGACTGAGGGCGAGATGGACGGTGACCGGCACGACGCGCAGGGCCGGACAGACGAGCATCATCACCGGGGCGTTGGTGACCCCGGCGAGCGCAGCAAGATACTCGGTGTGCCCCGGATACCGGAAGCCGGCGCGATAGAGGCTATCCTTGTGGATCGGATTGGTGACGAGTGCCGCCGCGCGGCCGCTCAGCACGTCGCGGAGCCCGATCTCAATCGCGCTGAGAACGGCTGGCGCGTCTGCGGGATGCGGACTCCCCGGCCGGGCGCGCAGTGCCAAGCCAATCGGCGCCACCGGCAGGGCCTCGGCGAACACCGGCCACACCTCGTCGGGCGCGCCGATGGGCCGAACCGGCACCGGCCAACCCAGCCGCCGCGCCAGCGCAGTGATCCGATCGGGGTCGTCGATCAGGTAGAAAGGGGGGATGCCGGTGCCGCGGTCGAGCCATGCCTTGAGAGTGATTTCACCGCCAATCCCGGCAGGCTCGCCCATCGTCAGGACGAGCGGGGGCATCGCACAGTTCAAACCCTGACATCCACGAAAGCGGTGCGCCGCAGATCGCGAAGGTAACGGCGGGCAATGTTCTCGGCGCGTTGCCTCGACAACTGATCGGCGACCTCGTCACGCGTCGGCAAGGTCGAGTTCGGCGTCACCTTTTCGCACAGCATGATCACCCCGACCCCGTTCTTCTGGACTATCGGCTGCGAGGCCTGCCCGACCTCCAGTCCGGCGACGATGCTGCGCACCGCCGGGGCGATCTGGCTGATCCGTAGCCGACCCTCGCTCGACAGCTGTGGCGACCCTTTCTCCTTTCCGATCTTCAGCATCTCCGCGCAGTCCTTCGCGGTGGTTTTTGTGTTCGCAGCTTCGGCCAGCGCGGCACGCCGCATCGCTTCGCTCGCCTGGGGCGGCAGCGGAAAGACCACCTGCACGAGATGCAGCACCGTCTCCTCCTCGCCTCCACCCGCGCGCCCGGTTCGCCGGTCGAGGACGAGCATCAAGTAATAACCGGCTCCAGTCCGGATCGGTGGCGACAGCTCCCCGGGCCGCATCTGGGCTACCGCTTTGGCGAGATCCGGGTTGAGCTGCTCGGGACGCACCCACCCGAGATCGCCGCCGACGGCGGCCGTAGGGGACTGCGAGAACTGTTGGGCGACCGCGGAAAATCGAGCGCCTTGTTTCATCTGCTCGATGAGCCGTTCCGCCAGTCGCCGCACTTCGTCGTCCTGCTGCGGGTTGTCGACCGCGAGGAAAATTTCCGCGACCCGGCTCTGCGGTTCGTTGGCGCTCTCCTTGAGGCGTTTCACCGCATCGTCGATCTCGTCGTCGGAAACCGCATTGGTTTGCGAGACGACACGCCGCACCAGCTTTGCCCACACGATCGATGCCGTGAGCTGGTCGATGAGCGCACCACGCTCGATGCCATGGGCCTTTAAAACCTCATCCAGCTGGCCGGACTGCATATTGTTTTGTTTTTCGATCTGGGAAATTGCCTTGTTGATTTCTGCGTCGGTGGCAGTGACGTTTTGTTTTTTCGCCTCTTGCATTTCCAGCTTTTCGTCAACAACTGTCCGCAATACTTGACCGGCGATGCGCTGCCGGGTCTCCGGCGAGTCTGGAAAGTTCGAGGAGAGCATGACCATTCGCAGGCGCGATTGGAGGTCGGCGACCGAGATCACCTCGTCGTTGACGACCGCAGCAATGCGCGTCTCTGTGGCCTGCTCGGCCGGCGGTTGCGTCGCGGGCGCCTGTGCCGGGGCGTGATGTGCCGGCGTCGGCGTCGCGGCGTGCGAAATGCCAACCAGACCGATCAGCAACGCCGCGAGCCAGAGGATTATGGTCATCGACGACAAACCCTGCCCTTCGATAGGGTTGTCCCGAGACTACACCGTGGCGGAGAAATTGTCTCCTGCATACCATGTCACGGGAGGAGGCTCGTTCCGAGCTCTGCGACGGTACCGCCGATCTCGCCGAGGTTCTTGAACGCGACGCTGAACACCACCGCTACCCCGGGGGTGACGTCGCCGTTGCGGATCCCCGATTGGGTCACCGAGCCGATAAAGGCCATGCACTCATCCTGGTAGATCGCCGATAAGGAAGCGTAGAGGCTGGCGCTCGATGCCGACGGCGCCGCCACGCCGTTGACCACGGTAGAGCTGCTGATCAAGTTGACCGTCTGGGCGGCCTGCAGCGACCAATACCGCGTCAGCTTTGCCGTCACGTTGAAAGTCAACTGTTCGCGCTTGCCGTACAGGACGTTCTGCCCAGAGGCCGGGTTTGTCACGACTTGGCTCTGCAGTTGCGCCGGAAGGTAAATAAACGAGCTGGCGACTTTCAGGCTCGACGGTCCGGCGCTCACTCCGACCTGCTGCAAGGAGTTGGCAAGAGGGCTCGTGTCGAAACGAAACCGATAGATCAAATCGAGATAGGAATTGGGCGACAGCACCACCCGCCCGACCGCATCCGAAAGCCTGTTTTCGGCGCCCGAACCCAACGGCAAGAACAGATTCGGCTGGGCGCGATAGCTCTGGCCGATCAGCAGCCGATAGCTGCCGCCTTCCTTATCGTAGAGCCCGAACTTGGCCCCATAATCGACCCGTTGACCGGTGTCGAGGATATCGTACCCCGCCAAGCGGTCGCGACGGAACAGGTCGGAGTCGCTGTATTCGAAGGAAAGGCTGTCCTCGTCCGGGATGTTTCGCCGGTTGCCGCTGGACGGTCCGGCGAAGCCGCCGACGAGCGGCTCGATCAGTTCCGTCATCTCCTCGCCACGGTGGATTAGCGGGTAGCCCCAGACGAGGCCGACTTGCGGGAAGGCCCTGCCGGTGACAAAGTTGGTGGCGGTCGGCGCTGCCGCCGGCTGCCCATTGACCGGGAAGAAGGCGGACGGCAGGTCGGGGTTCGACACCGCGCTCAGATTGTTGATCGAGTAGCCGTCGCCCCGCAGGCTCGCCGAAAAGTTGTATTGTCCTCCGATTCCGTCGCGGAACGTCCGGTCCCATTCCGAACCGAGCGACAGGCGTCGCGTCTGCGTGCCCACCTCGCGAACGATGTCGAGAAGGTTGGCATTGAGGTTCCACCGGCCGCCCAGCGCATCCGGCTCACTTTGCCAATTGCGGTTGGCAACCGGCAGGACGATGGGCTGGGTCGAGTCCCCGATGCCGGGCAGCAGTGGCTGGAAAGCATAAGTGTTGACGTCGGTCGACGCGCGCTCCTCGAAGCCTTCGAGATACCCGCGGCTGGTCATTGCGTTCAGCAGCGGATTGCCAAAGCTGAAACGCTGCAGGTAGGTCTGGTCGGAGACGCGCTGCACGTCGAGGCCGGTCCGATAGGTGTCGTCGAGGTCGAATACGCTGCTCTCATTGATGTGCCCGCGCCATTCCTCCCCTTCGTTCGACGAGCTGCTGCCAGTCCCGACATTGCTGTGATTGACGCTGGCGATGGCGTCGAGCTGGCCGTCGCCAAACCGCTCGCGGTATTCGCCGGCGAGCAACACGCCCGCCTGAGTCATAAAGCGCGAGGTGAGTGTCAGATCCTTGTCCGGTCCCAGCACCCAGTAATAGGGGATGGTCACATTGGCGCCGAGCGTGTTGGAACCGCCGATTGATGGGATCAAAAAGCCGCTGGCGCGCTTTACCGAGGGGTCGGGTGCAGAAATGTACGGCGAATAGAAGACAGGCCAGCCGTCGATCTCCATCGTGGCATCGCGGAATTCGATCAGCTGCAGCTCCTTGTCGTGGTCGATCTCGCGCGCTTTGAGTTGCCACGCCGGCGGCGCACTCGGATCATTCTTGCAGAGGTCGCAGGGGGAGTAGACGCCGCGCCGCAGCTCGGTCCGGTTGCCGTTGGTGCGGCGCGCCGTGTTCGCCGCGAGCCGCGATCGGTCGGCGAGCAGCATCCGAACGTTCTTGGCGAAGCCTTCGTTCATCGAATCCCGCAGCTCCATAAAATCGGCGAAGACGATCTCGCCGGTCGGCTGCAGAAAGCTGACGTTCCCGGATGCGGTGACCGTGTCGGTGCGCTGGTTGTAAGTGACCGTATCGGCGAGCAGGACCCGCCCGCTCTGCGAGATTTCGACGTGACCACGGGCAACGGTCAGCGCGAGCGCGTCGTCGTATTCGACCTCATCGGCGCGAAAGACGATCGGCGCGTTCTGATCCTGCTGCGAACCGGCCGGCCGGGCTGATTTGGCCGACCGCCGGAAGTGGTCCAGGCCGACGACGAGCACACCCCAGAGCGCACAGATGATCGAGGGAAAGAGCCGCCGCCAAACACGACCCCGGCGCTTGGCCACTAACCGTCTTCCAGATGGAGTAGCATCGAGACGCCAAAGATCAGACTCACCCCGGTCGGCGTCCAAGCGGCGAGCGTCACGGGTACTTTGCCAGAGAGCCCGAAAGCGATCACGACGTCCGACAGAAAGTAGAGTAAAAACCCGCTGAGCACACCACATACGATCATTAAGGTCGCGCCGCCGCGGCGCTGCATGCGCAGGCTGAACGTTGCGGCGACGAGCACCATCGCACACAGCAGAAACGGGCGGGCGAGCAGAACGTTGAAATGCAGCCGATGGCGCTGCGCGGGAAAGCCCGATTGCTCGAGCAAGGCGATGAAGCCCGGCAGGTCCCAGAACGACATCGTATCCGGAGAGGCGAAGCTCTCCTCGATCTTGCGCGGCGTCAGGGAAGTCGGCAGACGCAACTCGGTGAACGGCTCGGGCGGCTCGTTCGGCAACCAGCGGGTCCCGTCCTCGATCAGCCAATCGCCCGGTTCGAGAGTTGCGGTTCGCCCGTCGACGCGCGAGGTGAAGCGGGTCAGGTCATTGAAGAAAAACAGCGTTACGGTATCGAGGATGAGGTCCCCCGGGACAAGCTTATCGGCGTGGATGATGATCTGGTTGCCGGCTTGGTCGCTTTGTCGGAGCCACAGACCCGTATCGGAGAGCGACAGCTGGTCGGACCCCTGGCGCAGGACGCGGCTTTCCAGCTTCTCATAGGCTGCTTCCATCAGGGATGCGATCGGGTTGAACACCGTCACGGCGATGATGCCGACGAGCAACGCCACGAGCACGGCGGGTGTCAGGAACTGCCACACGGAAACTCCCGCCGCTCGAGCGACCACAAGCTCGTGGTTGCGGGTCAGCCGCCAGAAGGCGAGCATCGTTCCGAACAGGATCGCGAAGGGTAGCACCTCTTGCGCGGTATGCGGCAGCTTCAACGCCGCCATCTCGAGCAGCACCCACAACGTGGCTTGGAGCCTGGTGCCGCTGCGGCGGATCAGCTCGATGTAATCGAGCAGAAAGGTAACGACCACCATCGCCATGAACACACCACAGAACCACACGAAGAATTGGCGGGCGATGTAGGAAGACAGGGTTTTTGCGAGTTGCACCGATAACCGCCTCCCGTTCCTCACCGAAGGCTGGCGGCCAAGCTGGGCCGCCGAAAGCCGACCCTTATGTTCGCGCGTGAGAGGATTCCAAACCCCAGAACGAACGGCAAGAGGCCGGCTGCGTACATCAGCGGGATCGCTGCCGCGGAGCGCGACGCCAGATCGTTGACGCCGATACCGAGCAATTCGGACAGAAACGCGATGACGATCGCCAGCAGAACACGCCTCAATTGCCCGCGGCGGTTGAACTCTCCAGGCAGCAGACAGGCGAGCGGTATCAAAGCGAAGCTCAGGGCGGAAAGCGGGATCAGAATGCGCTGATGCGCCTCGACGGTGAAGCCGAGGCGCACCCCGGGATCTATGTCTGCCGGCGGAAAGAACAGCTCGTTGAGAAAGCGCTCCTGAGCCTCGCGAAAGCGAACAACCGGAGCATCGTGCAAGCTGTCGAGATCGAGCGTGTAACGATCGAAGGTAAGCAGCGAAAGCTTGCGGGTGGCGGTATCGAATTGCTGGCGGTTGCCGTTGACCATGACGATGCGGGATCCGGCCGGCGTATCAGCGAAAAGGCCGCGTTCAGCGAGGATCGTGACCGGGCGCTGCGGCTCCCGGTTGTCGTTGATCAGCAGCCCGATGACTTCGCCCCGATCGTCACGGCCGCGGATATAGATCGTCAGCTTATCCGAGATCGTCGTGAAGGTTCCCTCCTGGAGCAAGCTCGAGACAAACCGGTTGCGGATCTCGAACTGGAGATCCTTGAACGCGCGGTTCGATGCCGGGAGGAAATAGGCGGACAGGCTCATCAGGATGAGGAAGGCGATCCCCGCCAGGATCAAGACGGGCTTGGCGAGCGCAAGATGGCTCAATCCCGCCGATCGCATCACGACCAGCTCGCTTTCGGCGGTCAACCGATTAAAGGTGAACAGCACGGCGATGAAGACGCCGATCGGCAGCACGATGTCGAGGAAACGGGGTAAAATCAGCAATGCAAGGTAGAGAAATACCTCGACCGACAAGCCACGGTTGACAATCAGATCGATCAGCCGGAGAGACTGGGCGAGCCAGATCGCAGCGCTGAGTGCGGCGGTCACGAAGACCATCACGCCAAAGCACTGGCGCAGAATGTAGCGGTTTATCTTTGTCATCGGCGGCGAAACATACGGAGCCTCACACGACCCGGCCAGCCGGATTTCCACACGCGGCGATAGCTTCCGGATCCGTTACGGCCCCTCAAGCTGCTGCACCCCGCCCGCTTCCAGAGGTCGGCGACGGTGAAGTCGTCACGATTCGGCATCGGCCGATCGGCACCAGCCGTAATCGCTTGGAAAGGTCGCTTTTGCCGCACTTACGGCTTCGCGGCGGCTCACCGAGCGGCTGTGTTGGCCGCCGCGCGCCTGAGTTCGCCGATCGGATGCCGGCGCACCACTCCCGTCGATGTGAACGTTTCGAGGAGCTTCCAATACGGTTCATGCGTCCCCCATGGCAGCAGGGCCCGCAGGCAAAGCGCGAATTCGCGAGACCACAGCGGTCGCCCGAGCTCGCGGCGCGCCCATTTCCAGCTTCGCCCGGCCATTTGCCGCCGCGCCAGGCGTCGATAAGGCGCCGCCAAATCCGGCCTGTCCTCCAGGAACAGCAGCAGTGAGAGGCTGAGATCGTGGAGCAGCTGGGCTTTGTTTGACGACAGACGGTCCGCGGCGCTTGTCGCGGCGTCGGGCGCCGCCACGATTGAGCTGTCGCTGCACCCGAAACGGCAATTCGAAGCAAGGCGCAAGGCCAGGGCATAGTCCTGGATGAAGACCCGCTCGTCGCAGCCCGCGCATTCCAGCAGGGCCTCCCGGCGGACCAGCATGGTGCTGGGATTGAACCACATCGAACGGATCAGGACAGCGAGCGGATCGGCTAGGACACGAGGCGAAGACGCCGCGGGCCCCGGCCATTGCGGGGTCACGCCGGGACGATAGGGCTGTCCCGCGCCGATCATGACCTCGACGCCGAGCCGCTCCACGCCGTCGATAAGATGTTGCGTCGCGTAGGGCGCAAGAAGGTCATCGCCATCAAGCAGCTTGACGAGCGGCATCGAGGCAACCGCGAGCCCCCGATTGGTCGCGACGCCGGGACCCTGATTGGGCTGCACGATCAGCTGAAACCACGGGAGACGCCGCCCCAAACTTTCGAGCAGCTCGCCCGACCCGTCCGTCGAGCCGTCATCAACGACGATCACCTCACGCTCGAAGCTGCCCTCCTGTGCTGCGACGGAGGCCAGAACCTCAGCGAGATATCTGCGCTTGTTATAGACCGTAATTACAAAAGATACCGCGGGCGGGGACATGCGAGTGTTCGTGCTCGACAACTACGGACCGCACTATGGGCGCGTTGGGAGCGGGGCATCATATGAGCGCTGAGGCATCCGGCCAACCGCTAATCCTGAACGAGTCCGAAGGGGCTTGGTGATCTCTGGCATGGACCGGCGCCCCGTAGTATCTATCGCGAATTAGACGCCGCAACGGCATCGGCTCCCGCCGACAGTTCCCGAGGTTGAGCAATGAAGATCAGCTTTACCGAGCCGGACGAGCCCCGCCCCGGCGCCCTAGTGGTAGGGGTCTGGGAGGACGGGGTGCTCACGTCGGCTGCGAGACGGCTCGACGAGACGACTGGCGGCGCCATCATGCGCGCGATCTCCGCAAGCCCTCGGTTCACGGGCAAGAAGGATGAGTTGCTGCCGATCGTCGGCCCTCCCCACCTATCGGTTAGCCGCATCGTCCTCGCCGGCCTGGGAAAGCCGGATTCGGCCGATGCCCGGTTCTGCCAGCGGCTCGGCGGCAGGCTGGCCGCGCATCTGAACGGCGCCGGGGAAAGCGAGGCGACATTTGCGCTCGATGTCGGCGAAAGCGCCTCGATCGGCGATAGCGATGCGGCCGCTCAACTCGCCTTTGGTGCTCAGCTCAGATCCTATCGGTTCGAGAAGTACAAGACAAAACAGAAGCCCGAACAGAAGGCCTCGCTCGATCGCGTAACGGTGGCGACCGCGGACCCGAGCGGCGCGCAACGCGCCTACGACCCGCTCGACAAGACGGCAAGCGCCGTGTTCTTCGTCCGTGATCTCGTTTCCGAGCCCGCAAATGTGATCTACCCCGAGACACTCGCGGCGCAGGCCGAGACGCTCGCCGACCTCGGGGTCTCTATTGAGGTGCTCGACGAAAAGAGGATGCGCAAACTGGGGATGAACGCGCTCCTCGGGGTCGCGCAAGGCAGCGCTCGGCCGCCGCGTGTTGTGGTCATGGAATGGCGGGGCGGCGACGCCGGTGCCCAACCGCTCGCCTTTATCGGGAAAGGCGTCACGTTCGACACCGGCGGCATTTCGATCAAGCCCGCGGCCGGTATGGGGGAAATGAAATGGGACATGGCGGGCTCGGCCGTAGTCATCGGCCTGATGCGGCTGCTCGCGGCACGCAAGGCCAAGGTGAATGCGGTCGGCGTTGTCGGCCTCGTCGAGAATATGCCCTCGGGAACTGCGCAACGGCCGGGTGACATCGTCACCTCAATGTCGGGTCAGACAATCGAGGTCCTGAATACCGACGCCGAGGGCCGGTTGGTGCTGGCGGACGCGTTATGGTATTGCCAGGATCGCTACAAGCCGCGGCTGATGATCGACTTGGCGACTTTGACGGGCGCGGTCGTCGTTGCCCTCGGCCATCATTGTGCCGGCCTGTTCTCGAACAATGAGGAGATTGCCGAGCGGCTGATCGAGGCAGGTAAAGCGGTCGACGAAGAAGTCTGGCGGCTGCCGCTCGATGAGAGCTACGACCGCGAGATCGACAGCGACGCAGCCGACGTGAAAAACATCAGCAGCGGCCGCGCCGGCGGAAGCATCATCGGCGCGCAGTTTCTGCAGCGTTTTGTCAATGATGTCCCCTGGGCGCATCTCGACATCGCCGGCACGGCTTGGTCGACAAAGGATTCCGCGACGGTGCCAAAGGGCGCGACCGCCTTCGGGGTCCGGCTCCTGGACCACTTCGTCGCGAATTATTACGAGAAGGACTAGGGCGGATCGCCCGGAGATCGGTCGAGATTGACGGAGATAGGGTTTTACCATCTTTTGTCGACGCCGCTCGAGCGGGCTTTGCCCAAGCTCATCGAGCGGGCATGGACGCAAGGACATCGGATCCTGGTCAGGGCGGGTTCACCCGAGCGCGTCGAGCATCTCAACGCCATCCTGTGGACTTATGAGGAAGCCTCCTTCCTGCCGCACGGCTCGGTTCGCGACGGCAATGCGGCAGCACAGCCGGTCTGGCTGACGCACCACAGCGAGAACCCCAACAGCGCTTCGTTACTCGTGCTCGTCGATGGCATCGAAGCCGAGGATCTCGGGTCTTTTGTGCGCTGCGTCGATCTGTTCGACGGCAACGACACCGGTGCCGTCGAGGCCGCGCGAGGTCGCTGGCGGCGGGCCCGCGAGGCCGGCTATGCGCTGACCTACTGGCAGCAGACGGCGTCGGGCTGGGAGCGAAAGTCATGAGCACGGGGACACTCCCGACCTCTCCGCCCGAGCATTGCCGCTCGCGCAGGCGCTCGATATAACGCACGGCCTTCGCCGGGCAGGAAATCGTGATGGCTATCGAACGGACGCTGTCGATCATCAAACCGGACGCGACTCGACGCAATCTTACCGGGGCGATCAACGACCGCTTGGAGAGGCAAGGGCTGCGGATCATTGCGCAAAAACGAGTTCGCCTCACCGAGGCGCAGGCCGAGCGCTTCTACGAAGTGCATGCCGAGCGTCCATTCTATCGGGGTCTCGTGACGTTCATGTCCTCCGGTCCAATCGTCGTTCAGGTGCTGGAAGGAGAGGACGCCGTGGCGCTCAACCGCGAGATCATGGGGGCGACGAACCCGGTGAATGCCGCTCCCGGAACAATTCGTAAGGATTTCGCGGAGTCGATCGAGGCAAATTCGGTGCATGGTTCCGACTCGCCCCAGAATGCCGCTCAGGAGATCGCGTTTTTCTTCTCTGCGATCGAGTTATGCCCGTAGTTTGTCGCCAAATGCTCCGAGCAGCCGGCATGCGGGGCGAAACCAGCAAATTCATACGGTGGCGACGCTAATCGGAGAGGACGCGAGCACCCCGTCCGCTCTGTCTCGGTTGACGTCGGACCGGACGGCCCGGCGGATCGCGACGTGGTGCGAAGCGGGTCTCGACGCGGCTGCGGTGCCGTTCTTCCCGCTCCTCGTCCTCGTGCCGAGGGGTATTGCCGCGCTCGTCTCGGTCGCCGGGGTGTGTGCGGCCGGTTTGGTGCTGTCGGCAGGCGGCCACAGGGCACGCCCGGTCCTCGCTCTGATGGCAGCGGGGCTCGGGTGTCTGCTCGTTTGGGGGACGGCTTCGGCGTTATGGTCGATGGATCCGCTGCGCAGCCTCGCCGTCGCGGCGAGGCTCGCTGGACTGTTTGGCGTCGGCCTTGCACTGGCTGACGCAGCCAACTGCATCAGTGCGCCCCGCCGGTTCACCTTACTGTTGCTCGCGGGGCTCGCCCTCGGGGTTGCGATGGCCGCGATCGACTTTGTCACCCACGGGGCGCTCGGCGCGCCCTTTACCGAGCGCGCCTACCAACCAGCCGCGCTCAACCGCGCATCGGTTTCGTTTACCATCCTACTGTTGCCAATGACCGCTGTGCTGCTGCGGCGCGGCTCGGCGATGTCGCCTGTCCTCTTCGCGGCCGCGACGGTCGCGATAATCGTTGTGCTCGCCGGGACGACGGCGAAAGCCGCATTGGCCGCGGGTCTGCCGGTAGGCCTGCTCCTCTACCTTTCACGCGTCCGTGTCGCCTATGCCGCCGCGGTCGCCTCGGTACTTGTCATTGTTACCGCGCCGCTCACCTTCGCGCGGTTCGAGCGGCTACCTGCGCTCGCCGAAACGGCGGACGCCGTCAAGCTCTCGGCTGGGCACCGGTTGTTGATCTGGTCCTTCGCCGGTGATCGGATCGCCGAGCGCCCTCTTGCCGGCTGGGGTCTCGACGCGTCGCGCACGATCCCCGGCGGCGGGGACCCGATCAGACCCGGCGAGACCTGGATGCCGCTGCATCCGCACAATGCACCGCTGCAGCTCTGGCTCGAACTCGGCGTGCCGGGTGCCGCGCTCTTCGCGCTGCTGGTTGCGCTAGCTTGGTATGCTCTCGCGGCGGCTGCTTGGCCGCGCCTGTTTGCCGCCGCAGTGGGGGCTAGCCTCGCGATCGCGCTGATTGCCTGCTTTGCAGCCTACGGGATCTGGCAGGAATGGTGGCTCGGGACTTTGTGGTTCTCGCTGCTCGCGGTCCTCGTCATGGCGCGCGTCGCGGGCCCGGCGGTGGTGTCCGTGGAAACGCCACGGCGCGCACGCGCTTTATGATTACCGTGCCGCGTCGCGCCTTCATGTCCGTTGATTGCAGGTCCGTCCCTGACGCTACGTTAGAAAGATCGCCATCCCGACAAGGATGATCACAATTGCGGCGAGCGCGTATTTGATCAGCCGGGTGAACCCGATCCACGTCTGACGATGCCGCTCGAGTTCGGGATCGATCGCCGCCATACCTTCCTCTTCTGCTGAACAACCCGGATCAGCTATAGCCTAAGCGGGCTTCGGGACCAACGCCTCGCGGGGCGACTCGGGTGGGTTCAGCACGGTGATATTCGGAGACCGCCAGCCGTCGATCTCGACTTTGTCGGCGACGACCCGCACCCGGCCCTCTGCGATCAGGCTCACGGTGAGCGGGTAGAGCCGATGCTCGACCTCGAGTATCCGCGCCGACAAGCTTGCCTCGTCGTCATCGGGATGGGTCGGCACGACCGCTTGGGCGATGATCGGTCCGGCATCGACCTCGGGGCGCACGAAATGCACCGTGCAACCGGCGAACCGCACGCCCGCCGCGAGCGCTTGTCGTTGCGGGTGAAGGCCGGGAAAGGCCGGCAGCAGCGAAGGGTGGATATTGACCATTCTGTCGCGCCATGCTTCGACGAAAGTGGCATCGAGTATACGCATGAACCCGGCCAGGCAGACCAGCTCAACCCGCTGGTCACTGAGCAGTGCCTGGGTTTCTGCGGCGAAAGCCGGTCGAGCCCGATGCGGGACCACGACACCGGAAATTCCGGCTGCAGCCGCAACCGCGAGTCCTGCCGCGTCGGCCCGATCGCTGACGACCGAGACGATCTCGGCAGGATAGGCCGGATCGGCGCAGGCGCCGATCAGCGCTCGCAAGTTCGATCCGCGGCCCGAGAGCAGCACACCCACCCTCAGCCGGCGCATTGCCGCCCCGCAAGAATGGGCGGCATTTTCGGCCCGGCGATTCGATAGGTCGGGCAGTTGATGGCGCCCTCGTGAAAACTGCTGTATGACCGCCCCGCCGCGGTCTGAAAACCGCGAAAATATCGGATCGGAGGCGGTTTGCAATGAGCCTGCCGCTGGTGTCCGCAATTGCGGAAAACCGGAGCGTCTGGCGCCTTGTCGGCAGCCTTTTGCTGCTGCTCGGGGTGATGCTGCGGACCGGGCCGGCCTTCGCAGAGGATCAGGCGCCGGACTTTTCAGCGACGGTCAAGGTCGATGCCACTGCCGAGAGCGCTGCCGCGGCTCGTGACCTCGCTCGCATCGATGGGCAGCGGCGAGCGCTCGCGCTGGTGATTGACCGGCTCTCCGACTCCCCGGACAGCGGGAAACTGCAAAAGCTCGACGACAAGGCCATCACCGATATGGTCGAAAGCTTTGAGGTGGCGAACGAACGGATGTCGGCAGTGCGCTATCTCGCCGACTACACTTTTCATTTCCGTCCCTCGAAGGTTCGGCGGCTCGTACATATTGCCGACAACTCTTCCGCCGAAGCAAAGAATAAGCCCGCGGTCGGCGACAGCGGAGGTAAGCCGATTGTCGCCGACAGTGGCGGTAAGCCGATCGTCGTCCTTCCGGTCTATCAGGACGGGGCGAGGATCGTGCTGTGGGACGATCCCAACCCATGGCGCGAGGCGTGGGCACAACGGTCGTCCGAATCATCCGCGTCCGCTCACTTGACCATCCCGCTCGGGGACGCGGGCGACCTGGCGGCGATCGACGCCGACCGGGCCCAATCAGGCACCTTGGAAGCGTTAGCGGCGATCGCTCAGCGATATGGCGGTGGCGACACGATCGTCGCGCTGGCAACGACAAGGCGAGAAGGCGACAGGCTTGTCGGTCTGGACCTGAGCATGAAGCAATACCAATCCGGGCACCTCGCTGATAGCCAAGGCACGACCCTCGACGTCAACTCTGGCGAGGCCGAGGGAGACTTTCTCAAGCGCGCCGCGGATGCGGTTGCTGCAGAGGTCGGGTCTACGAAGAGCCATGGCGACCAGCAGGCGAGCCTTGCGGCGACCGTGCCGATCAGCAGCCTCGCGGACTGGGTACAGGTGCGGGACCGGCTCGCCTCTGTGCCGGCCGTCCGCAAGGTCGATCTGCTGTCGCTCAGTCGCCAGGAGGCCAAGATTCAAGTAAGATATGTCGGCAGCCCCGATCAGCTGAAGTCCAGCCTCGCCGAGGTCGATCTCGATCTCGGCGGCGGCGATCCGGTTTGGCGGCTCCAGCGTTCCGGCACGGCGAGTTCGCATTAGTTTCGCCGATCACGAGCATGATGATCTCAGTCGGGGAACTTTCTCCTGTCCGATTTCCTCTGCGGATTTTAGCGGCGCCGTATCGGTTTGCGGCGCAGCAATCCTAAGATCGCATCGGGGCCCTGACGATGAGCCGGCTCGGGCTCAACCTCCCGAATTTGATTTCGCTGGGGCGGCTTTTCCTGGTGCCGGTCGCGATCTGGCTGATTATCGGTGACCGGTATGGCATCGCATTCTGGATTCTTGTCGCCGCGGGGGCTTCGGACGCGCTCGACGGGTTCATCGCCAAACGCTTCGACCGTCGCACCCGGCTCGGTGCGCTGCTCGATCCGGTCGCGGACAAAGCCATGCTTGTCAGCGTCTACATCACGCTCGGGGTGATGCACCAGCTGTTGACTTGGCTCGTCATTCTTGTCGTGTTTCGTGACGTAATGATCGTCGGCGGCTTCCTGCTCATCCAAGCGATCGCCGTCCCGAAACACTATGATCCACTATACATCAGCAAGATCAACACGGGCGTTCAGATTGTCTTTGTCGGCTTTGTCTTGGCACGATTGGGCCTCGGCGCAGAGGCCGGCTGGCCGGATCTTATTTTGAGCCTCGTGGTCGCCGCAACGACAATGCTGTCGGGTTTGTCCTACCTTGTGCGGTGGGCGCGCATCCTTGGGCGCTCGGAGCAGGCTTTATGAGTTCGGCGATACCGGCGTCGATCCGGTTGCTATGATTAACCCCAGATGATCCAGCTCACCCTTGATCTGCCTCGTCGCACGGCATTCGGCCGATCGGATTTCCTCGTTTCCGACAGCAACATCGCGGCGGTCGAATGGATCGACCGGTGGCCCGATTGGCCTGCCGCGGCGCTCGTGCTGCATGGACCAGGGGGTTGCGGCAAGACACACCTCGCCCATCTTTGGCGCGACCGCGCGTCAGCGGTGATCATCGCCGGCGAAACAATAACCGAGGCGGGGCTGCCGCACCTTCTCTCGGAGGGACCGCATCGGTTCGCGGTCGACGATGCCGATCGAGCCTCGGAACGCGCCCTGCTCCACCTCTATAATTCCTGCGTGGAGCGTCGCGGCGGCGTGCTGATCACCGCTTGCCGGCCGCCGGGATCGTGGGAAATTGCACTCGACGATCTCCGCTCGCGCCTGCGTGCGGTCCCCGTGGTCGGGATCGACGTCCCTGATGACGCGCTGCTCGGCGCCGTGCTCGTCAAGTATTTCGCCGACCGCCAACTCCGCGTGGCACCCGATGTGATCGTCTATTTGGTCAGACGCATCGAGCGATCGCTCGACGCAGCCGAGAAGATTGTCGCGCAGCTGGACGCCGCCGCCCTGAGCAGCGGCGGCCCGGTTACCATCCCGCTGGCTCGCAAGCTATTGGCGGACGCCAGCGATCAGCCCCCCGGGGATCAGCCCCCCGGGGATCAGCCCCCCGGGGATCAGCCCTAGTCGCCCCGCAACAATTCGGGGGTGACGTAATCGACGAACTCGTGGCGCGAGCGATCGAGCCCCGACCAGCTATCGCGGACCCGAAAGGTTGCACGCGCGGCGGTCGGAAATTTGCCCGATGAGAGCGCGCGAAAGCGCGGGGAGTTTGTATCGGCAAGGGTGATCGCCAGTTCGTGAAGCCCCGGGTTGTGACCGATCAGAAGGACGGCGACTTCGTCCTCAGGAAGCCGCCGCAAGCGGTTCATCAGCTTATCCGCGCTCGCCGCATAGAGCTCGTCCTCGATCATGCTGCGCGGCTCTACCCCGTAGTCGGCGAGAACGAGCTCCATCGTTTCGCGGGTCCGCCTGGCGCTCGAGCAGAGGACGAGATCGAGCGCGCCTACCGCCGCCGGGAGATGCTGGCCGACCCGACGCGCCGCCTCACGGCCTCGGCGGTTCAAACCTCGCTCGCGATCCTCGACATCCTCCTTCCAGCTCGACTTGGCATGCCGCAACAGGTGCAACATATGCATGGCCGGTCTCCTCCACGGGCGGCGACCCCACAGGTTGCCAAGAACCCCCGCGCCCTAAGCATTTACGCGATCGGCTCGGCCCCATCCGTCGTCGCGCCGGACAATCCCGGCGGCAACATGACAGGCCCATATCCGTGCGATAGAATTCCCTTCGAACATCCATCGGGAGAGCGCCAGTGAGAACCAGCGCGCGGCCAGTCGAGATCGAGCCGGTCGATCTCCATGCCGAGGCACGCTTCATCAATCGGGAGCTCTCCTGGCTCGCCTTCAACGAGCGCGTTCTCGCCGAGGCCGACAACCTCCGCCATCCGTTGCTCGAAAGGCTGCGCTTCCTGTCGATCTCGGCGAACAATCTCGATGAATTCTATATGGTGCGGGTGGCCGGGCTCAAAGGCCAGTATCTCCTCGGCATCAAGACCGTGAGCCAGGACGGGCTGACGCCCGCCCAGCAGCTCGAGGCGATCGGGCAGCGAGCCGGCAAGCTGATGACGGATCAGCAGGTCACATGGATGGGCTTGCGCCGGCAACTCGGCGAGTCCGGCGTCGCCGTCGTCGAACCGGCCGAGCTCGAACCCGACGACCGCCCCTGGCTCGAGGAGCGGTTCATGGCGGACGTCTTTCCGGTGCTGACGCCGCTCGCGATCGACCCCGCCCATCCCTTTCCGTTTATCGCCAATCGCGGCTTTGGCCTCGTCCTCGAACTGGAGCGGATAACCGATGGCGCCCGCTTGCAGGCGCTGATCCTGATTCCGTCGTCGATCGATCGTTTCATGCGTCTGCCTGGAGAGCGGGTCCGCTTCCTGCCGATCGAACAGATGATCGCCCTGTTTCTCGACCATCTTTTTCCGGGTTTCGCGGTGGTGGCTCAGGGCGTCTTCCGCGTGCTGCGCGACAGCGAGGTCGAAATCGAGGAGGAGGCAGAGGATCTGGTCCGGCTTTACGAAACGGCGCTCAAACGACGCCGGCGCGGCCATGTGATCCATCTTGCGGTCAATTCGACAATGCCGCCAGATCTGCGCCGGTTCTTGATGGAAAGGCTCGATGCCGCCCCGGCGGACGTCTTCGCCAGCGACGGGATCCTCGGTCTGAACGACACCGAGCAGCTGATCATCGACGATCGGCCCGACCTCGTTTTCACTCCTTATCACGCTCGTTTTCCCGAGCGTATCCGAGACTTCGGCGGGGATTGCTTCGCCGCGATCCGGCAGAAGGACATCATCGTCCACCATCCTTATGAAAGTTTTGACGTCGTTGTTCAGTTTTTGGGACAGGCTGCCCGCGACCCGGCGGTCGCAGCGATCAAGCAAACGCTCTATCGCACCAGCGAGGACAGTCCGATCGTGCGCGAACTTGCCGAGGCCGCCGAGGCCGGAAAGTCGGTGACCGCGCTGATCGAGCTCAAGGCGCGCTTCGACGAGGAGGCGAACATCCGCTGGGCGCGCGATCTCGAGCGCGCCGGAGTGCAGGTGGTCTACGGCTTTCTGCAGCTCAAGACGCACGCCAAGGTTTCGCTCGTCGTGCGCCGCGAAGGCGGCGAGCTTTGTTCATACGTTCATTATGGGACCGGCAATTATCATCCCTACACGGCCAAAGTTTACACCGACCTGTCTTTCTTTACCTGTGATCCGGCGCTGTGCAGGGACGCGGCACGCGTGTTCAATTACATGACCGGCTACGCGAGCCCGGCCAGCCTGGAAAAGGTCGCGGTCGCGCCGATCGACTTGCGGGCCCGGCTCCGCGAGCTGATCGAAGCGGAAATCGCCAATGCAAAAGCCGGTAAGCCGGCGCAGATCTGGGCCAAAATGAACGCCCTCGTCGACCCGGCGATCATCGATCTGCTCTACCAGGCCTCGCAAGCCGGGGTGAGCATCGATCTCGTCGTGCGCGGGATCTGCTGTCTGCGGCCGGGCATCCCCGGCCTTTCGGAGAATATCCGGGTCAAGAGCATCATCGGCCGCTTCCTTGAGCACGGACGCATCGTCTGTTTCGCCAACGGCAAGAAACTGCCCTCGGACCGGGCCAAGGTCTTCATCAGCTCCGCCGATTGGATGCCGCGCAATTTCGACGGGCGCGTCGAGGCCCTCGTACCGATCGAGAACCTGACGGTGCACCGCCAGGTGCTGGACGAGATCATGGTGGCGAACCTCCGCGACACTTTGCAGAGCTGGAGCCTGTTGCCGGACGGGAGCTACGGGCGCGTGCCGATTGATGAGGAGGCGTTCTCGGCGCATACCTATTTCATGACCAATCCAAGCCTATCGGGGCGCGGAACAGCGCTCAAGCGGGGCCAGCCGAGGCTCGTCGTTCGCTGATCTGATGTCCGACCCTGACGTGGTTGCAACGGCCGGCCGCATCGCCGTTATCGACCTGGGCTCGAATTCGCTGCGGCTCGTCGTCTTCGAGCGGCTGGGTGCGGCCTTGTTTCCTCTTCTGAACGAAAAGGTCATGTGCGCTCTCGCTCGCGGGATCGCTTCGACCGGCCGGCTCAACGTCGAGGGCGTGACGCTGGCGCTGGTCAACCTGCGCCGTTTCGTGGCACTCGCCCACGCCATCGGAGTGGAACATCTGGCGGTGCTGGCGACCGCGGCGGTCCGCGATGCCAGTGACGGCCCTTCCTTTGCCGCCGAGGTCGAGCGCCAGTGCCGCGTGCCGGTCAAGATCCTCGACGGCGCCGAGGAAGCACGATTGTCCGCTGCGGGGGTGCTCGCCGGCATTCCCGAGGCGGACGGGCTCGTCGGAGACCTCGGCGGGGGCAGCGTCGAATTGGTTCGGGTGAGGGCGGGGGTAGCCGGCGAAATCGGGCAGATCGGGCGGGGGATTACCCTACCGCTCGGGCCGCTGCGGCTGGCCGAGCTCGGCGACAGCGTCAAAGCTGTCTCCGAAGCAGCCGAGCGTGCCCTCGCCGCGGCTAATGTCCTGCGCGCGACACCCGGAAAAAACCTTTACCTGGTTGGCGGGGCGGCGCGCGCCATCGCCCGGCTGCACATGGAGCACACCCACTATCCGCTCCACATCGTTCACCAGTACACGATGGGTCGCCGTGAGGCCGAGGTCTTCTTCGACATCATCGGGCGACAGTCACGCAAGTCACTCGAGAGAATCACCTCGGTCGCGCGTCGACGCCTCGAATTGGTGCCTCCGGCGGCATTGGTTCTGCGCAAGCTGATCGCCCTGGCGGGACCGCAAAGCGTCATTTTCTCCGCATTCGGGCTGCGCGAGGGCTACGCGTACGGCCTCATTCCGGCGCGGGAGCGGGGGCCGGATCCGCTGATCGCGGCCTGTGCGGCGGTCTCCCGCAGCCAGAGCCGCTTCCACCTCGAGGGTGATCGACTGCAGGAATGGACGGCGCCGCTGTTCCCAAGCTTGTCGGAGGGGACACGCCGGCTCCATCGCGCCGCCTGCTGGTTGAGTGACATTGCCTGGAGCGAGCACCCCGACTACCGCGCCGAGATCGCTTTTGCGCGCAGCCTGAGGGCGCCGTTTGCCGGCATCAGCCATGCCGACCGCGTGTTCGTCGCGACGGTGCTGCATACCCGATACGGTGGCGCGGCGGACGACCCTGTCAAGGATCCGACGCGCCCACTGCTCGATGAACAAGCCGCCGCGGAGGTGCGTACCCTCGGTCTGGCGCTCCGTCTCGCCTATACCTTGTGCGGCGGCACCATCGACCTCCTGTCCGAGGTGTGGCTCGGTCGCGAAGGGGACGGCCTGGTCCTCGAGATCCCCGCGACCGGCAGCCTGTTCGTCGGCGAGACGGTGCAGCGGCGCCTCGATGTCCTCGCCCGGTCTCTCGGCACGACCCCCGTGATGCGGCGGCGCGAGACAAGGCGGCTGGCCCGCGGTTAACCGATCGGGTGGCCGCTGCGAGGCGTGCATCACGGATTGTACGCGTGACCCGAATTGTTCTGTCGATTTTCACTTTGAGAAGAGAGAATCCAACATTTGACGTCCTCGCAGGATCACTGAAACCCGCAGAAACTATAGGCATCCTGAAGGTGCCATCCGTTACGTTCCATTAGCCCGCATTTCTCCAAGCGGGGTGGTGCATCGGGGCCTCAGATCCCAGAAGACCCTGTTGTGAGAACGGCTGGTCGGGGTGGAGCGTGGGACGGGCGGTTCGGAGAGAGTGTCGACGCCCTCGCCCCGCTGGCGGGGAGAGGGCCGGGGTGAGGGGCACTCTGAGGCAGAGGATGGCGGCGTTGCGGGGCAAGGGCCAACGGCGCACGGCCCGGGCACGATCGTTGCGGCGCGCCCTCACGCCGGCAGAATTCGTGTTGTGGACACGCATTCGCCGCCGGCAACTGGGCGGCTTCAAATTCGTCCGCCGGGAGCCCATCGGCCGGTATTACGCCGATTTCGTTTGTCGCGACCGGCACTTGATGGTCGAGCTCGATGGCGGCCAGCACGCGGAACGCCCCAAGGACAGGCAGCGCGACAGCGAGCCGTGCGCCCTCGGTTATCGGGTGATCGGCATCTGGAACAACGACCTCATCGACAACCTCGATGGCGTTCTCCAAATGCTCCAATCCGAACTCGAAAAATCACCCCTCACCCCGGCCCTCTCCCCGCAAGCGGGGCGAGGGACCTAATCGACAGCGCTGCCGCAGTCACCCTGTGTGAGAAATCCGGGCAAATCCTCAGACCCATTCAGATGATTCAATAACGCGTTTCCCTCCTCGAGGAATCAATCGCAATGAGACGAGACGGGAGTAGAGCCCCCGCACTCGGGGCGGATAGGGGGCCAAACAGTATGTATTGATTGACAGATTGGCATAGGCATGCTATTTTAGCAACGCATGACGAATCTCAACTATGCCTCCCCCGGATCTTTGCACCTTCGCCCTCGACGAGCAGACCGTCCTGTTTCCATCCTGCAGAATCAGGAGGGACGGACGGCGAGGGCGGGCATTCGTAGCCGTCCGGTTGCGCGGCGCGATGCGCGAAGGCCGCAGCGATCGAGATGCGGCGGGCTACAAGGGCTCGCCGCGGACGAGACGGGGCAGGTCGCCGACGATCCCCATCGCGTCGCGCATCAGCAGGCGCTTGAGCGGCGGCAGGCGGTGGACCACGGCGAAACCGAGATCGCGGGCGAGCCGCACCGGCGCGATCGAGTTCGAGAACAGGCGGTTGAGCCCATCGGTAACGGCAGCGAGCAGGAGCACGTCGAAACGGCGACATCGCTGGTAGCTGTCGAGCACGGCGTCGTCGCCGATGTCGAGACCGAGCCGGCGCGTGTCGATGATCAGCTCGGCAAGTGCCGCGACGTCGCGGATGCCGAGATTGAGGCCTTGACCGGCGATCGGATGGATCAGATGCGCTGCCTCGCCGACGAGCGCCAGCCGGCGCGCGACGTAGCGCTCCGCCAGCATCAGTCCGAGCGGATAGGTCCAGCGCGGCCCGATCGGCTCGACCGCGCCGAGAAAGTCGCCGAAGCGCGCTGCGAGCTCGGCAGCGAACGCTGCATCGGGGAGCCCAACCAGCCGCGCGGCGAGCTCGGCTCGCTCCGTCCACACGATCGAGGAACGGTTGCCGGTCATCGGCAGGATGGCGAACGGGCCCGCCGGCAGGAAATGCTCGACCGCGACGCCGCCGTGCGGACGCTCGTGGCGCACCGTCGTCACGATACTGGTTTGGCGATAGCGCCACTCGACGGTGCCGATGCCTGCCGCGCGGCGCAGCGGCGACCCTTGCCCGTCGGCCGCCGCGACCAGGCGGGCCCTGACCCGTCGTCCGTCGGAGAGCTCGGCGACTGCGGCAAAGTGCGAAGTCTCGACCGACCCGACGGCGAGCGGAGCGCGGAAGGAGAGGCTCGGAAGCGACCGGGCACGTTCGCTCAATGCGCGGCGCAGCACCCGGTTTTCGACGACATAGCCGAGCGCGTTGCCTGTCCCAAGCTCGCGATGGTCGTAGTGCAGAAAGAGCGGCGAATCGTCATCGGCGACCCGAATCTCGAGGATCGGCTCGGCCGCCGCAGCGATCTCGGGCCACAGGCCGAGAGCGTCGAGAACCCGGCGAGAGCCGAAGGCGATCGCCGAGCTGCGCCCGTCGAAGCCCTCGCCGAGCATCGCCTCGGGATCCTGGCGATCAACGATCGCGACAGCGAGCCCGGCGCCGGCGCCGGCGACGCCGAGCAGCAACCCGATCAGACCGCCGCCGGCGATCAGCAGCTCGACATCGTCGGTCACCACAAGAGCATGGAGCGCCTCCGGCAGGCTGTCCAGATCCCGATCGCGCCAGTCGCTTTCGCGACCGCCCGCGATCGCGTAGTCTTGTTGCTGTTTTGTGCCGTCGGGGGATGGACGGCGCTCGGGGAAGGCCGGCACCGGAGGGGGGCAGCATGGCCCGATCGATAGGATATTCGGCGCGCGGACGCGCCCGACATAGGCGCGGCTGGGCGGAGGCGATGGCGACGTTGAAGCGCCGCCTGCTCGAATCGTTGGGCTTCGGCCTGTTGCTCGCCTGCTGCTTGCTGGCGCTGGCGTTGCTGACCTACGACCCGCGGGATCCGTCGCTGAATACCGCGGTCAACGCGGCACCACACAACTTTCTCGGCCATAGCGGGGCGGTTCTCGCAGACTTGTTGCGGCAGACCCTCGGCCTCGCCGCCTTCTTGATCCCGATCGTTCTGCTCGGCTGGAGCTTCCGCCTGCTGCTCAATCGCCCGCTCCAATCGATCGGGCTCAGAGCGACGCTGGTTCCGGTGGTGCTCCTGCTGGGTGCGTTTGCGCTGTCGGTTCTAGATCTCGGGACGCTCTCTCCGCAGGCGAGGGCGGGCGGCGCGGTCGGATGGGGTCTCCAGCGGCTGCTGTCGCACGCCGGCCTGAGCGCCGCAGCGTTGCCGGTTTCGGTGGCGGCGGCAGCGATCGTCGGCCTGCTGCTGCTGCTGATCATGGGGCTATCTTGGCGGGACTGGCGCGACATCGGCGAAGGGGCAGGGCGCAGCATGTCCCGGGTCGGCACTTTTTCCGGCCGCCGGACGATCGCGGCTGCGGGGTTTGCCGATCGCTTGTTCCGCCATTGGCGGGACGCGCGCCGCGCCCGCGCTGCCGGGGCCATGAGCTCCTCGGGCCTATCGGGGCCCGGCCTCGCGGGCGTCGTGACCGCGCTGCCGGATCGGCGCGAGCCGCGCCTCGATCGTGACGCGCCAGGCTTGGCGGCCGCGGAGCGCAGCCGCGGCGGGCTCGTCCGCTTTATTGCGCCCAGGGCAAAGCCGCTCGCGTCCGGAAAGCGTGCCGACCAGGAGCGCCAGCCGACGCTCGACCTCGAGCCTGATGAGCAGCCCTTGTTGCCCTCGCTCGATCTCTTGGCAAAGCCGCAAGCGGTCAAGACCGAGGCCGTCGACGAAGAAGCGCTCGAAAAAAACGCGCGCATGCTCGAGACGGTGCTCGAGGATTTCGGCGTGCGCGGTCAAATCGTACAGGTGCGGCCGGGCCCGGTCGTAACGCTCTACGAGCTCGAACCGGCGCCGGGGATCAAAGCCTCGCGAATCATCGGGCTGGCCGACGACATCGCGCGCTCGATGAGCGCGATCTCGGTGCGGGTTGCCGTCGTGCCCGGGCGCAACGTCATCGGCATCGAGCTGCCGAACCGTAGAGCCGAGACCGTCATCCTGCGCGAGCTCCTCGGCTCCCCAGTCTACGAGAACCATCCCGGGCGTCTTGCCCTGATCCTCGGCAAGGACATCTCCGGCGAGCCGGTCCTCGCCGACCTCGCGAAGATGCCGCATCTGCTGATTGCCGGGACGACGGGGTCAGGCAAGTCGGTCGGCATCAACACGATGATCCTGTCGATCCTCTACCGGATGCCGCCCGACCGCTGCAAATTCATCATGGTCGATCCGAAGATGTTGGAGCTGTCGGTGTATGATGGCATCCCACACCTTCTAGCCCCGGTCGTCACCGATCCCCGCAAGGCGGTTCTCGCGCTGAAATGGACAGTGCGCGAGATGGAGAACCGCTATCGCAAGATGTCGAAGCTCGGGGTGCGCAACATCGACGGGTTCAACGCAAGGCTCGCCGAAGCGCAGGCCAAGGGCGAGAGCCTGGTCCGCAAAGTGCAAACCGGCTTCGACCCGGAAACCGGTCAACCGATCTTCGAGCCGCAGCCCTTCGACACCAGCGAGCTGCCGCTGATCGTCGTCGTCGTCGACGAGATGGCGGATCTGATGCTGGTCGCCGGCAAGGAGATCGAGGCGGCGATTCAGCGGCTCGCGCAAATGGCACGCGCCGCGGGCATCCACTTGATCATGGCCACCCAGCGCCCGTCGGTCGATGTCATCACCGGCACGATCAAGGCGAACTTCCCCACTCGAATCAGCTTTCAGGTGACCTCTAAGATCGACAGCCGCACGATCCTCGGCGAGGGCGGCGCCGAGCAGCTTCTGGGCCGCGGCGACATGCTCTATATGGCGGGCGGCGGCCGCATCACGCGCGTCCATGGCCCGTTCGTCTCGGATGAAGAGGTGGAGCGCGTCGTCTCGTTCCTGAAGACGCGCGGAGAGCCCGACTACATCGACGAGATCACCGAGGATGACGACACGCTGCTCGGTCCGCTGGAGGGCGAGGAGGAGGGTGGGCTGGGCGACGCGCTCTATGGCCAGGCGGTTGCCGTAGTGTGTCGGGAGCGCAAGGCGTCGACCAGCTTCGTGCAGCGTCACCTTCAGATCGGCTACAATCGCGCCGCCCGGATCATCGAGCGAATGGAAGCCGAGGGCATCGTCAGCCCCGCCAACCACGTCGGCAAACGCGAGGTCCTGGCGCGTGGCGGCGATTGACCGCAATTGATGGAAGGGGCAGGCGCGGCTATCTCCTCTTCAAAATTCGAGTGCCGCGAGACCAAAGAGGTCGAAATCGGTGGGTAATCGGCATAGCAGAGACGGAGCACCGGCGCTCAGCCGCCGCGCCATCCTCGCATCGGGCGTGGCGGCAGCAACAATGCCGCTCGCAGCGCTCTCTCGCGCCGCCGTCCCGCCGCCCCCGGCTGTGCTGACTCCCCAAGATGCGGCCGATCTGCGGCGGATTGCTGCTTATCTGAACGGCATTCGCACGATGACTGCCCGGTTCCGGCAGATCTCCTCGAGCGGCGTCGCCAGCGGAAGCTTGTGGTTGGCGCGACCCGGGCGGATGCGGTTCGAATACGACCCGCCTTCGCCGATCCTGCTGATCGCCGACCAGTTCTACGTCTATTATGTGGATAAACAGCTCGCCGAGATGTCCAAGGTCGGGTTGAAGTCGACACCCGCCTGGTTTCTGCTGCGCGATCCGATCAGCTTTGACGACCTTATCGTTACGCGCTTCGAGCGCGGCGCAAACGGGCTGGCCGTCACCGTCGTCGAGCCCGCGGAACCGGACAACGGCAGTCTGACCATGGTGTTCGGCAGCGACCCGCTGGCGCTGCGTCAATGGACGATCATCGATCAACAGCGCAAGACCACAACCGTTTCGATCTCCGATACACAGTTCGGGGTGGCGCTAGACCCTGAGTTGTTTGTATATCAGGATCCGTTTGCCCGTGGCCGCCGCCAATCCCAGCCCTGAGTTCGAGCCCGATGCCCGTCTGCCATATGCCGCTCGTCGGCATCCCCGCCTGCCTCCGCACGGTCAAAGAGCGATGCTTCCACGGGGTAAATGAAAAATACCTGAATGCCGTGATCGATGCGGCGAGGTGTCTGCCGGTGTTGATCCCGGCGGTCGGATCGAAGGTCGATGTCCGCGCGCTGCTCGACAGGCTCGATGGGCTGCTGCTCACCGGCAGTCCGTCGAACGTCCATCCGAGCCATTACGGCGCCGAGCCGAGCCACCCGGAAATCCTGCACGATCCGGAGCGCGACGCGACGACGCTGCCGTTGATCCGCGAAGCGGTCCGCCGCGACCTGCCGATTTTGGCGATCTGTCGCGGTATCCAGGAGTTGAATGTGGCGCTCGGCGGTACGCTGTACCAGCGGGTGCACGAGATCCCCGGCCGACTCAATCACCGCTCGCCGAAGGATTCGCCGGACGGCCCATATGGACCTGCCCACAGCGTCGCGCTGACCACGGGCGGGCTTCTGGCATCGCTCACCGGAGCCGCGGAGGTGATGGTCAATTCGCTACACTCCCAAGGCATCGATCGCCCTGCCCCCAGGCTTCGCGTGGAAGCCGTGGCCCCGGATGGGCAGATCGAGGCGGTGAGTTTACCCGAAGCGCGTTTCGTTGTTGGCGTGCAATGGCATCCCGAGTACAAGGCGCTGGAGAACCCATTCTCGAGCGCCCTGTTTTCGGCTTTCGCCCAGGCCTGCGGTGCAGCCGACGCGGGCATCCTATCGAGTATTCAACGCGGCATGAGGGAATTAAAGTTGGTTCCCGAGCGATTCATGCATTTTTCCCGTTCCGGGCATGCATGAATCGCGCTCTTGTTTTCTCCCGGGCCAACCCCATTTCGATAATTCGGAAGCGGAGAGAGCAGCAAACTCTCTTTAGAACGGACCTGTCTCCCCTGTGGGTCCGGTTTCCCCCAAACGCTTCTGACATGCAGGCGCCCGGTCTTCCCCCCCGACCGGGCGCCGATGTTTTGGACTGACCTCTCGACGCTCGTTGCCGCGGCCGCCGACCCATGCTTCAGTCGGCCACCAACCCGGATTGAAGGCGTCGAACGAGCCGTGACATTGCGCTTGGTCACCTGGAACATCAACTCGATCCGGCTCAGGATCGACAATGTGCGGCGGCTGATCGAGGAGTGGGCCCCCGAGGTTTTGTGCTTACAAGAGACCAAAACACGGGACGAGCTGTTCCCGCGCGAAGCGTTCGCCTCGCTCGGCTACCAGTACATACTTGCGCACGGGATGAAGGGCTACAACGGCGTCGCCATCCTCTCGCGCATCCCGTTCAAATCGCCTGGAATTCGCACCTGGTGCGCCCGTGCCGATTGCCGCCACGCGACCGTCGAACTGCCGGGCGGCATCGAGCTTCACAACATCTACGTGCCGGCGGGCGGTGACCTGCCCGACCCGGAACAGAACCCAAAATTTGCCCATAAGCTTAGGTTTCTCGACGAGCTGACGGCATGGTTCGCGGCCGATCGCCGGGACGGCCGCTCGATGGTCGCGGTCGGCGATCTGAACATCGCGCCGCTTGAGAGCGATGTGTGGTCGCACAAGCAGCTGCTGAACGTCGTCAGCCACACGCCGGTCGAGGTCGAACGCCTCGGGCTCCTCCAGCAAGCGGGCGGGTTTGTCGACGCCGTCCGGCACTTCGTGCCGCCGCCCCAGCGCCTCTACACCTGGTGGAGCTATCGGGCACGTGACTGGACGGCTTCGGATCGCGGCCGTCGGCTCGATCACATCTGGGTGACGCCTTCGCTCGTCGGCGCTCTATCGGAAACCCACGTTTACCGAGAGAGCCGCGGTTGGGAGATAGCCTCTGATCATGTCCCGGTTATGCTGACAATCGGCAACTGACGCGTCGGTAGAGGTGGTATCGGCCGGGGGAGACGCCTTCGGGCAGCGCCATTGAGTTCAGTCCATCCCCGACGATAGCCGGCTCGCTGACGAGTACCCCGCCCGAGCGCAACAGCGGCGCGATCATTGGTGCGAGTTCCGCGGCGAGTGCCCGGCTCGCTGCGACGTCTCCGGTCGCCGGGTCGAGATGGGCAAGCACGACCCGGCCTCCGAGCAGTTGGCGGGCCGTTTGCAGGGTATCGCGCATGTCGCCAAGGAGGAGGAGTTCGGCAGGCGGTAAGCAATCGGGATGAGGCGCAAGCCTGCGCTCGCAGACATAGATTTTTCGGTTCGGAAAGAGCTGACGCAGATGGTCGTAGGTCCGGCCGTTGCCGAGCCCGAGCTCGAGCACGTCGCCATCCAAATCCTGGATCAGACGGGCCGCTAGATTGAGGCAGGCGCGCTGTGCCTCCAGCCGGCGGATAAAACTGTCGAGCCGGCTCACGGCCGCTTAGGCGGCGATGCCGGCCTGCTCGCGCAGTCGGTTTACCTCGTTGAGCGCGGCGCTCAGCTGAGTGTTGGTTGACGCAACCCGTTGCGCCAATTCCTGCATGATCGAAACCGCCATGGTCGGGAATTCGCGCACCATGCGCATGAACGGCTCCTTCGAGATACGCAAGGCGACGAGGCGGTCCGTGGCACAGACCGTCGCATTTCGCGGCTCGTCGCACAGAATCCCCATCTCGCCGACGAGTTCGTTGGGGCCGAGTGTCGCAACGATCACCGGCCCAACAGGCGTCTCAACGATGACCTCGGCATGGCCGTCGATGATCAGATAGGCCGCGTCGGCCGGGTCGCCTTGCCGCATTAGGCGCTTGCCGGGGTCGAACGCGACCCGCTCGCTCATGAACGCCAAGAGCTTGAGTTTCGCAGGCTCGATCTCGGCAAAGATCGGCACTCGCCGGAGCAGCTCGAATTCTTCCTTGAGGCTCATCTCTTTCCTCCCATCATCCTCTGGCTGCCCTTCCGGTTGATCATTCCGCGGCGATGAGCAAGGACATCAGCGACCCGTTGTTTTCGAGTTCCGAGGGGCTTCCTTGCTCCTCCAGCTTACCGTTGCTCAGCACCAGAACACGATCGAAGTTCCGGGCCAGGCTCGCCCGATGCAATACCCAAATGATGCCGCGGCGGGCGAACTCCTGCTTCAGCCCTTGGGTCACCTTGGACTGGGCTTGGCCGTCGAGAGCGGAGGTCGCCTCGTTGAGGATCAGAAGGTCGGGGTACTTGAGCACGGCGCGGGCGATCGCCGCCTTTTGCCGCTCGGCAGATGAGAGGCGCGATCCACCGGTCCCGACATTGTAATCGAGCCCGACGTCGATGACGGTTTGACGGAGCGAGAGCGCGTTGATCACGTCGGCGAGCACCGATGGAATGCGCATCGGCGCATCGGCCTCTCCATAAGCAATCTTCCCGAACAAGATGTTGTCCTGCACCGAAGCAGCGGCATTGTAGCGCTCGGCGTCAAAGAACTCGATCTCGCGCCGCGCCTCTGCGGGAAGATCGGCCCGAAACACGCGGCGCGCCTCGAGCAGGCGATTTTGCATCGCCCCGTCGAGGACGTCGAGCCGATGCCGCGCCGGGATCAGCTTGAACGGCAGCGAGAGGAGTTTCGCGCGATCATCCGTGGCAAGTGCTGCCGCTCCCCCTGTGCCGATCCGGCCGAGGATAGCCTTGAACTCGGGAAGATCGTCCGCACTGATAAAGCTGAATTGCTCAAAGAATTCATGATCAGGCGGCAAGTCGGCAAACAGCTCGATCATGGTTTCGGCTACCTGCCTGCCCGCGTCAACGAGGTCTTCGATCAGCCCGACTTTGGTGAGAACCTGAAGCACATAGGTGTTTTCCGCGAGCGCTTCGAAATCGAAGGCCGGACCGATCGGCGTTCCGAATAGCAAGTTCTCCGCGACCGAGGCATTGAAGTTAAACCGATCGGCGTCGTAGGTCTCGACGAGGTCCGCGATTCCATCCTCGACCAGCCGGCGGGCGAGTGCCCTGCGCGCTTCGAGAAGTCGGGCGGCCGCCTCGGGGTAGGCCTCAGGATCGAGGCGCCAGCGCAGCCCCAGAGTGTAGACGGCCTCGTCAAGGTCGAGACGGGCCAAGACCTCGGTGATGCGTTTCGACAGACCCTCCCTGTCGGCGACCCCGGCAGCTTCGTAATCGAGCCAATCGGCGTGAGGGTCTAGCGCGATATTGCCGGATCGTCGTGCCTCGTAAAGTTCGACCGCGCGGCGTTTGGCGACCGCCGGCTCGTATTCGGCCGGTCGGACGGGGCGATGGCGCAGACCGAGCAGCAGATTGTCGCGCAAGGTGCCGGCAAAGAAGTAAGGAGTCGCGTCGACGTAACCGATCCGGCGGCCGACTACCGCGGTCGGGAGGGTTGCGATGTCGGTCCCGCCGATCGTAATCCGGCCGCTCGTCGGCCGGATCAAACGGGCGAGCAGGAGGGCAAGCTCGTTCTTGCCGCTGCCGCTTTGACCAATGATCGCGACGTGCTGGTCGAGCGGACCGGTGAAACTGACGGCGTCGAGCACGCGGCTGCGGTCGTCCTCGGCAAGCGACAGGTTGGCGACCGAGAGCACGCCGGCGAGCGGCGCTACCCTTTCGGGCTCGTCGAGCAGCAGGCGAACATCCGTCATGCCCGCGGGTTGGAATTGCTCGATGATCTGCTCGTATTTGATTCGCAAATCCTGAAATGTCTGATAGAAAGTGAGGAGTTCGTTCCACGGCGAGGCCATCTCTCTTTGCGCGATGACCACGGCTGCCAGCGCGCCGGGGGAAATCTGACCGCGGATGACCAGATAACCACCAATCGAAAAGAAAAAGAACGGTGTCAACTGACCGAGAAAATTATTGAGAAACTTGACGAAAAATTTTCGCTGATAGCTTTCGAAGCGGATATCGTAAATTGTGCCCAAGAGACGGGCGAAACCGGTTAGCTGCAGCTTGACGTTATCGTTGGCAAGGATGTCGGCCATTCCCGACGCCGTTTCGTGGACCCGGTCGGCGACCTGGCGGATCGTGCGCACACGCTGTCTGTTAAGCTGGTTCACCTTGCGCTGCAGTTTCGGGATCACATAACCCTGCACGGGATAGAGAGCCACAGCGGCGAGGCCCAGCACCGGATCCTGCATGAACATGAAGAGGATGATCGTCAGCAAAGTGCCGCCTTGGAACGCCGGTGTCGCGACCGCGTCGCCGATGAATCCGCCCATGGCTTCGGACTCCGCCGTGATCATCGGAATGATCTGAGCAGATGAGGCTTTCTGAAAATAGGACAGCGGGAAAAGCAACATCCGCTGATACAGCTGATAGCGGAACCGCCGCAACATGCGTTCGCTAAGCCGTCCCTTAAACGTGTTGATATAGTATTTGAACAAGCCATTGATGCAGACGAGAGCCAAGAATGCGGCGCACAGCAGCATCAAATAGGCGGTCTGATCGAATCGGAAGCTGAGGATGTCCCTCGAAGTATGCTTTCCTTGGGTTATTTCGTTGAGGATTGTTTTCGGAAGATTGAGCGAGTAGTAAAGGAAAGGAAAAGAGACCAGTGTCAACACCAGCACTAAGAGCTGTTGCCGCAGGCTGTGCCGGATGATGAAACGATAGATCGTCGGCTGCAGCGCGCTCGGGTCTTCGGTTTCCCGTTGCGGCGGCTTGGCTGCGGGCGAGGAGGCAGCTGGCTTTTGTCGCCGCGGCAGAAATCCGAACCAATCCCGCGCCGGTCGAAGTGCATCTTCGGCCGTGGTGACGAGCGCTGTCATTCCCTTCATGACCATGGCCTTCATGAAAAGATCATTTCGCGCCGAGATCGCCTGTGCAATAGTCTGCCGGCACGGTTGGACGAGAGGGGTCTGAGTGGCCGTTCGCCGTCGTCATAAACGGGTGCTCATATATAGCCACGACAGCTTTGGGCTCGGGCATCTGCGCCGATGCCGAGCGATCGCGCATTCTCTGGTCGATGCGGATCCCGCAGTTTCCGTGCTGATCCTATCTGGGTCACCAATCATCGGCAGCTTTGATTTTCGTTCTCGCGTGGATTTTGTGCGGGTGCCGGGAGTCATCAAGCTTCGCAACGGCGAATATGTGTCGCTCAATCTGCATATCGATCTTGAGGAGACGCTCGCGATGCGCTCCTCGATCATCCGGCACACTGCGGATATTTTCGACCCCGACCTCTTGATCGTCGACAAAGAACCGCTGGGATTACGGGGCGAGGTGCGGGACACGCTCGATTTGCTGCAACGCCGCGGAACGGCCTTGATCCTCGGGCTGCGCGACGTGATGGACGATCCCGAGGCGCTGGAAAGCGAGTGGGAACGCAAGCAAGCGGTCCCGGCGCTGGCCGAATATTACGACGAGATCTGGGTGTACGGCTTGCCGCAAATCTGTGATCCCCTCGCCGGGCTCGCAGTGCCGAAGGGTGTGCGCCAGCGCATGACCTACACCGGCTATCTCCGGCGCAGCGCATCCGAACCTCAGGTCACGCCGGAAATTCTGGATATTCTCAAGAGCGAGTTCGTGCTGGTCACGCCCGGCGGCGGAGGCGATGGCGAAGCCTTGATCGATTTGGTGCTGTCGGCTTACGAGTATGATCGCGCCCTCCCACTCGCTGCCTTGCTCGTTTTCGGCCCATTCATGCTTCCCGAGCAACGCGCGGTCTTCGCAAGCCGGACTTCACGGCTCGAGAATGTCCACGCGATCACGTTTAACGCTCGGCTCGAGTCCCTGATGGCGCGGGCCGCCGGTGTGGTCGCGATGGGTGGCTACAACACCTTTTGCGAAATCCTCTCTTTTGACAAGCGGGCGCTGATCGTGCCGCGAACCGCGCCCCGCCTGGAGCAGTTCATCAGGACCCGACGTGCTGCCGAGCTTGGTCTTTTGACCATGCTGTCCGAGCAAGAGGGCCGCGATCCGAGAGTGATGGCTGGCGCCCTGCGCCATTTGACGGAGCAGGCCCCACCATCGAGCGTCGTGATTCCCGGCTTATTGGACGGGATGCCGAGCGTTAACCGGCTCACGCGAAAATGGCTTGATGAGGGGCGCGCCGGCTGCTTCGCGGCTCGCGAGCGTCTCGAAGCGTGAGGCGTGACCCTGTCATCGCCACAAGTCGCTGGTCGCGTCGCCTTTGTTCTGAAAGGCTATCCACGGCTGTCCGAGACTTTCATTGCTCAGGAGATCCTCGCTCTCGAGCGACGCGGGCTCGATATCCTAATCGTCTCTTTGCGCCACCCGACCGATCGCGCGACCCATCCGGTCCATGCGCTGATCCGCGCTGCCCTGCTATACCTTCCGGAATATCTATACCAGGAGCCACGCCGTCTCTGGCGCGGCTGGCTGCGCTCACGCCGACGCCCCGGGTATCGCCGGGCGCGGCGAGCCTGGTTAGCCGATCTGCGACGCGACCCGACCCCGAACCGCATCCGCCGCTTCGGCCAAGCTATGGTGTTGGCGGCGGAGCTCCCGGCAGATATTGACCATGTTCACGCACATTTCCTCCATACGCCGGCCTCGGTCGCCCGCTACGCCGCGTTGATCACCCGCTTAAGTTGGACGGTTTCGGCGCATGCTAAGGACATCTGGATGCTTCCGCTGTGGGAGAAGCGCACAAAGCTCGCCGAAGCGAGTTGGGTGGTGACCTGTACGGAGGCCGGACGCAGCCATCTTGCGAGCATTTCACCTCGTCCCGATACAGTCGCGCTCTGTTATCACGGGCTCGACCTGGAGCGCTTTTCCGCAGCGCCCCGGCGATCGGGCGGCAACGATGGAAGCGATCGAGCACACCCGGTCATTCTCCTCTCGGTCGGAAGGGCGGTGGCGAAGAAAGGCTACGACGATCTGCTTGCGGCGCTCGCCCTTCTGCCCGCCGGCCTCGAATGGCGCTTTGTCCACATCGGCGGCGGCGCGCTTCGCACCGCGCTGATGCGTCAAGCAGAGCGCCTGGGCCTGTCGTGCAGGATCGAATGGCGTGGTGCATTAGCCCAACCCGACGTGCTCGTCGGTTACCGCCAGGCTGATCTGTTCGTGCTCGCTTCAAAGTTGGCAAAGGACGGCGACCGCGACGGTCTTCCCAACGTTCTGATTGAGGCGCAGAGCCAGCGGCTCGCCTGCATCGCAACTAACGTGTCGGGGATTCCAGAGTTGATCGAGCAAGGGGTGACCGGGCTGCTCGCCCCGCCGGCTGACCCGGCGGCGCTTGCCCGGGTGGTGGAAATGCTGATCCGCGATCCCGCAAGGCGCGCCGCGCTCGGAGCCGCGGGCGAGCATCGCGTGCGCAACCTCTTCGCCATGCAATCTGGTATCGATCTTCTGGCGGTGCGTTTTGGACTGTCTCCAGCTAGTCGGCAAGGGATCGTCTTACGCGGTGCTTCTGGGCCATCATATGCCACCCGTCGCCAAGGCGAGGATGCGGTTCTGCAAGCTGCCGAAGGACCATTCTTCGGGGATCAGCTAGAGACTTAGCTTAGCGCAACCCCATGCGCATAGCCTTCTACGCGCCGCTGAAACCGCCCGATCACTCCGTTCCGTCGGGAGATCGCCGGATGGCGCAGCTCTTCCTTGCAGCTCTCCGTCTTGCCGGGCACGAGCCCGTCCTCGCTTCCCGCTTTCGCAGCTACGACGCATCTGGCGATCCGCTCCGTCAAGCCCGGCTCGCAGCGCTCGGTAAGCGGGTCGCTCAGTGCCGGCTGTGTCATTGGCAAGGAAATCCCGAATCGATGCCGGAACTCTGGTTCTCCTACCACGTATACCACAAGGCGCCGGATTGGCTTGGACCGGCCATCGCGAGCGTGCTCGGCATCCCTTACGTCGTCGCCGAAGCCTCCGTGACCCCGAGACAGGTACTCGGTCCTTGGTCGGTTGGCCATCGCGCTGCTGAAAGTGCCATCCGTCGGGCCGATGCCGTGATCGGGCTGAACTCGTCCGATCGGGAATGCGTCGTGCCGTCGCTGCGGGATCCTTGGCGCTGGGTTGCCCTCAAGCCATTTCTCGATGCGGCATCCTATGCTCGAAAGGGGCAATCAGAGGTAGGGCCGCCGCGTCTGATAACCGTCGCGATGATGCGTCACGGTGACAAGCTCGCCTCTTACCGCATTCTCGGCGACGCGTTGTCTCGGCTTCTCGATTTGCCTTGGTCGTTGGAGGTGGTCGGCGACGGTCCGGCCCGAACCGATGTCGGGAATGCTCTCGGCGCGGTCAGCGATCGTGTGAGCTGGGCGGGACCGCTCGGCCACAGAGTGATCGCAGAACGGCTGGCCTCGGCGGATCTCTTCGTCTGGCCCGCCACCAACGAAGCCTACGGCATGGCGCTGCTCGAGGCGCAAGCGAGCGGGTTGCCCGTGGTGGCCGGAGCGGCCGGCGGGATTGGAGAAATCGTCGCATCGGGGATCACTGGGCTTCTCGTCCCCCCTGGCGACGCGCTTGCTTTCGCTGCGGCGGTTCGCAGTCTGATCCTCGACCGCGGTCAGCGCGAGGCTTTCGCAAAGGCGGCGCGGCGGCGCGTTCTCCTGGAGCACGATCTCCCGGCTGCCGCCCGTCGACTGGCTGCGGTGATCGACGCACTCGGCCGGGACTGCGCCGCGTGATCGACCATCGAGGCAGGTTGCCTGGTCCGCTGAGGTGTCAGTTTTGCCGCGGCTGCGTCAATCGGTTCCCGGAGCTCTGGTGACCGGCTCCGTCTTATTTTACGTCCAGCACCTGCTCGGCATCGGGCACTTCCAGCGGGCTTTTCGCCTGGCTGACGCCCTCAGGCGCCGAGGTGTCGGGGTTACCCTGGTCTCGGGAGGAGAGCCCTTCGCGGTGCCGATGGGCGGCGTGCCCGAGCGCGTGGTTCAGCTGGCGCCGATCCGAGCCCGCGACGCGAGCTTTAAACATCTCCTCGGCCCGGATGGCCAACCGGTCGACGAGAAATTGCGCGAAGCTCGCCGGACGGCGTTGCTCGCTGCCTTCGAGGCGGTACGGCCCGATGTCGTCGTCATCGAAGCCTTTCCGTTCGGACGGCGCGCGTTTCGCTTCGAGCTAGAGCCGCTACTCCAAGCGGCACAATTGCGCCGTCCTCGACCGGTCGTCCTGTGTTCGCTGCGAGACATCGTGGTCGTGCGCGAAGACGGGGAGCGCCATCGCGAGATCGTCGATCGGGTGCGGGCCGATTTCGACTTCGTGCTCATTCATGGCGATCCACGCTTCATACCGCTGGAAGCGAGTTTCTCGGTGGCGCCCGAGATCGCCGATCGCCTCATCTATACGGGTTATATCGGCCGATCCGATCAGACCGGCGGGGGTGACGACGGCCTCGGCGCGAACGAGGTATTGGTTTCGGTTGGCGGAGGTGCTGTCGGCGGCACTCTATTGGCGGCGGCGCTCGAGGCCAAGCGACGGGGCTGCCTCACCGGTCTCACTTGGCGTCTGCTGGCGGGACCCAACCTCCCGCAGCAGGTATTCGGGACCCTCGCGAGCGCTTTGCCCGAAGGCGTCGTCCTCGAGCGCTATCGTCGGGAATTCCCGCAGATGCTGCGGCGTTGTCGCGTCTCAGTGAGCCAAGCTGGGTACAATACCATTCTCGATATTCTCGCCGCCCGTGCTCCGGCCGTGGTTGTGCCATTCGCCTCCGAGCGGGAAACCGAGCAGCAATTGCGAGCGGAGCGGCTGGCTGCCCGCGGGGTCCTCGAACTGGTTCAGGAGACCGAACTGGCCCCGGCTCGGCTAGTTCAAGCCATCGAACGCGCGATCGAGCGCGCCCCTAGAACGATCTCGGTCGACACGGGTGGAGCGCACCGAACCGCTGATTTGATAGTGAATATGATCGGTGCTCCCGCAAGTGTCACCAAACGGGCGAACAGGAATTTTGTATCCCGGCCAGTCCGCGGTATTATGGCCAAATGAGGTGTCTGCCCGGCGAAGATTCGGCGACAACTGTGAGATGGCCCGATCTGGTCGACGAGCTCGACTGGTGGAGAGACGCGGGACAGGTCGCAACCCTCTGGTGGCGTGACGATGATGCGGTGACAGCGAGCAGTCGGCTCGACGGCCTCATTTCGATTGCCGGCGACATCCCGATTTCGCTCGCCGTCATTCCAGCCACGGCCGATCCGGGACTTGCGGCGTGGCTTAGCAGCCCCTCTCGACCTCTCCAAGGGGCGCGTCTCGCCGTCCTGCAACACGGTTGGTGCCACGCAAGTCATGCTGCCAACGGCAAGAAGAGCGAGTTCCCGGCGGCGCGCTCGCGTTGCGCCGTGGCATCCGATCTGGCGGCGGGCCGAACGCGGCTCATCGCGCTTTTCGGGACCAGCGCGCTCCCGGTTTTGGCTCCGCCTTGGAACCGTTTCAATTCCCGTTTTCTTCCGCTCCTTGCTGCTCGGGGCCTCCGTGCGATCTCGCGCGTAAAACCGCGGCGAACGGCTTGGCCGGCGCCCGGCCTTGCCGAGGTCAACGTGCATGTCGACCTGATCTCATGGGCAAGAAATTGTGACTTCATCGGGGAGGACGCAGCACTAGGCGATCTCGTGGGGCACTTGCGCGCACGCCGTTTCTTGGAAGTCGACGCGGAGGAGCCGACCGGGATCTTGACTCATCATCTCGTCCAGGACGAGCGTACTAACGATTTCCTCCGCCGGCTCGTCACAGTCACCAGCGCGCACCCCGCAACTCGTTGGCTCGACGCGACCGAGGTTTTCGCGAGCGCTCTTTACCCCGAGCGATGACCTGCCACGCCTATCCGGCTTCGGCTTTGCTCGGTGACTATCTTCGAGCCGGCGCGGGGTTCGTCCCAACCGCGGCAATTCTCGCGACGTTGCCCGTCGGCATAGCTGCTGCGACCGTGTTGAGCGGCTTTGCAGCGCTCTTTGCGGTGTTCGGCATCCGCACGATCCTTCGCCACGGAACCCGGTTCGAGATGACAGAAGCGGCGTTGCGCGTGTCGGGACTGTATCGCACCTCGATTGTCTGGGGAGAGCTCGATCGTGTGAACCTCGCTTATTATTCCACTCGTCGCGACCGGCGTGACGGCTGGATGCAGCTGGAGCTCCGCTCCGGTTGGTCGCGGCTACGCCTTGACAGCCGAATAGAGGGTTTTGTCGAGCTCGTCGAGAAGTCGGCCAGAGCAGCCGAGACGCGGGGTTTGCAGCTCAATGCGGCTACCTTGGCGAATTTGGCCGCTCTAGGAGTGAGAGTGAGATTGCGCGCGGAACCCGCCCTGCGTGAAATGGCGGGAGAGCCCTTTTGACTGATCTTCTCGCGATCCGCGACCTCCATGTCCGTTTCGCGGCGCCGGGCGGCTTTATTCGGGCGGTTACGGGTGTCTCGTTCCGCGTTCGTCCGCGATCAACGGTGGCGCTCGTTGGCGAATCCGGCTCGGGAAAGTCGGTGGTCAGCCAGACGATCCTTCGCATCCTGCCGCGTAGCGGTGTCATCACACGCGGTCAGGTATTGTTTACCGATCCGCGGCTCGATGGCGAGGTCGTAGACCTAGCGAAACTGCCGAGCGATGGCGAGCAGATGCGGGCGATCCGCGGCGGGCGTATATCGATCATCTTCCAGGAGCCGATGACCTCGCTGTCGCCGGTCCATACGATCGGCAATCAGGTCGGCGAAGCGCTGCGGCTCCATCGCCGGGTGACAGCTGCGGAAGCTGTCGAATTGACGGAGGAGATGCTTCGTCTCGTCGGTTTCCCCGACCCCGAGCGGGCGGTGCGCAGTTATCCCTTTGAGCTGTCGGGAGGGTTGCGTCAGCGTGCAATGATCGCGATGGCTCTGGTTTGCCGCCCAGCACTGCTGATTGCGGACGAGCCGACGACGGCGCTCGATGTGACCATCCAGGCGCAGATCCTCAAGCTGATAATCGAGCTCCAGCGTGAGCTCAGCATGGCGGTTCTATTGATCACCCATGACCTCGGCGTCGTTGCCAACATCGCCGAAGAGATCGTGGTGATGTATCGCGGCGAGGTCATGGAGAGCGGCACACTGGACGACATCTTTCGCCGAGCTGAGCACCCTTATTTGAAGGCGCTGTTGCGCGCGGTCCCTCGCTTCGACATGAAGCCCGGGGAACGCCTCGTCCCGATCCGTGAGATCCAGCCGGGAGCTGCCCCATATCTGATGGCCGAGAAGGCAGAATGGCCGGCTGGCGCCGATGGCCCGCTGCTTGAATGCGTCGGCGTGCGAAAGTCCTTTACCATTCGCAAGAGCGGATGGTTCGGGAACGGTAGATCGGGCCCGCAGGTGGTTGCCGTCGACGGGATCAGCCTGAGGATCGAGCGTGGTGAGTGTCTCGGGCTGGTCGGCGAGAGCGGATGCGGTAAGACAACGTTGAGCAAACTGCTGCTGCGAGCCGTGTCGCCCGATTCAGGGTCGATTACGTTTAACGACCGTGGACGGTTGACCAACGTGCTCTCTCTGGAGGGCGAGGATCTGAAGCGGTTTCGGCGGCAGGTGCAGTTCATCTTTCAGGACCCCTTCGGGTCGCTGAACCCGAGGATGACGGTCTATGATATTATCGAAGAGCCGCTCGTCATCCACGGGATCGGCGATGCGCGCTCGCGTCGTGAGATGGTATATGAGCTCGTCACCCTCGTCGGGCTCGACCTTCACCATGTCAGACGTTACCCACACAGCTTTTCCGGAGGTCAGCGCCAGCGCATCGGCATTGCCCGTGCCCTTGCATTGCGGCCTGGTTTGGTGATCTGCGACGAGCCGACATCGGCGCTTGACGTTTCAATTCAAGCGCAAATTCTCAATTTGCTGATGGATTTAAAGAAAAAGCTCTCACTCACCTACCTTTTCATTTCGCACAATCTCGCCGTCGTCGATTATATCGCCGACCGCATCGCGGTAATGTGCGCCGGCCGTATTGTCGAAATCGCCGATCGCGCGACACTCTTTCGCAACCCGGTGCATCCGTATACGCTGGCCCTGCTCGCGGCCGTGCCAACCCCGGATCCGTCCCGCTGCCTCGACTTCCATCAGCTGATGGAGGACAAAGCCTCGGACCCGGCCGCTTGGCCCGAACCTTTCCGCCGTCAGCCGACGAACTCTCCGTCGCTGATCGAGATCGCCCCGGGCCACTGGGTGGAGGCGCGGGCGTCGCCGCGGGCGAATGCGACGCCGTCTCGGCAGAAGTTGATCGCAAGTGGAAAGTGAGGCCGAGAAAGCAAGTCAATAGGGAGGAGCGTCTTGAAGCGGATCGGTCTTATTGTAGTGGCTCTCTCGCTGGCCTTGCCTTGCGCCGTCCGGGCTGAGCTGCAGGAGACGCCGTTTTTCGCGGAGGACGTAGCCAGCGGAAAGCTGCCCGGGGTTAAGGAACGGCTGCCGAGCGATCCGCAGGTGGCGGAACCCGAAACGATCGGCAGTCCCGGCGGCGAGTTGCGAATGTTGATGGCGGGGCCCAAGGACACCCGCATGATGGTGGTTTACGGCTATGCGCGGTTGGTCGGCTATACCCCTGCGCTGTCGCTCGTGCCGGACATTCTCAAATCGCTGGACGTCCAAGAGGGCCGGATCTTCACACTCCATTTGCGGAGCGGGCACAAATGGTCGGACGGGCATCCCTTCACCGCCGAGGACTTCCGTTATTGGTTCGAGGATGTTGCACAGAACAACCAATTATCGCCCTCTGGCCTGCCCGTATCGATGTTGGTGCAGGGCGAGGCGCCTCGCTTCGAAGTGCTCGACGACACCACGGTTCGCTACACCTGGACGCGACCGAACCCTCTGTTTTTGCCTGATCTCGCTGGAGCGGATCCGCTCTACGTCTACTGCCCGGCACATTATCTAAAACAATTCCACCAAAAATACGCTGACAAGGCCGCGCTCGACGCGCTCGTTAAAAAGCACAGCCAACGCAATTGGGCGGCATTGCATAGCCGCATGGATACCATGTATCGGAACGACAATCCGAGTTTACCCTCTTTGGAGCCTTGGATACTGAAGACCCGGCCCCCTGCTGACCGGTTCATATTCGAAAGGAATCCTTATTACTACCGGGTAGACGAGGCGGGGCATCAGCTGCCGTATATCGATACGGTCGTCATGTCGATTGCCGACAGCAAGATTATTCCGGCAAAAACCGGCGCGGGCGAGAGCGACCTTCAGGCCCGCTATCTGCGCTTTGACAATTACACTTTTCTTAAACAAAGCGAAGAGCGCAATAAATATAAGGTGCGCCTCTGGCGGACGGGTCCAGGCAGTCAACTCGCCCTCTATCCAAATCTCAACGTCAACGATGAGATTTGGCGCGCACTGGTGCGGGACCTGCGCTTTCGTCGCGCCCTGTCGCTCGCCGTGAACCGTCACGAGATCAATCAGGCGATCTATTTCGGGCTGGCGATCGAAGGACAGAACACGGTTCTGCCGCAGAGCCCACTTTACGAGCCCCAATACCGCTCAGCCTGGGCCACGTTTGACGTGCGCGAGGCCAATCGCCTGCTCGATTTGATCGGTCTCACAAAGCGCGACAGCGACGGCACGCGTCTACTTCCTGACGGCCGGCCCATGGAGATTATTGTAGAGAATTCCGGCGAGTCGACTGAACAATCGGACGTGTTGGAGTTGATCCGCAATTCTTGGCGGCGAATCGGAATTAGGCTTTTCGCTAAGCCGTTGCAACTGACGCTGTTTCGACGCCGGGTCTTCTCGGGCGAGACGTTGATGTCGATCGACAAGGGGATTGAGAACGGCCTTGCGACATCCGCGATGTCGCCTTGGGAATTGGCGCCGACAAGTCAACAGCAACTCGAATGGCCGAAATGGGGTCAATACTACGAGACAAAAGGTAAGGCTGGCGAAGCTCCCGATCTTCCGTCGGCGGTCCGGCTTAAGGAGCTTTACGAGAACTGGCTCGGTGCGGCAACGCAGCCGGACCAATCCCGAATTCGGCCCGCGCTGGTGTCGTCTGCGAGTACGACCGTCGGCGCGGCAGTGCAGCCGGACCAGTCCCAAATCTGGCACACAATGCTTCAGATATCGGCCGATGAGGTTTATTCGATCGGCACGGTCGCCGGTGTGCTCCAGCCGATCGTGGTGAGCGAGAAACTGCATAATGTCCCCGACAAGGGGATATACAACTGGGATCCCGGCGCGTTTTTCGGGATCTACAAGCCGGACGGATTTTGGTTCGACACCTCCGAGACCCGTGCGAAATCGGCGTCTTCGGAGAGCGCATCGCCGTCGCCGGGGCATCCTTGACCGCGGATTGGATCCGGTTTCTCGAAGACTAACCAGACCAGAAAGAACTGGCTCCATGCTTGCCTACATCGTTCATCGGATCCTGATCATGATCCCAACGCTGATCGCAATCAGCATCGTAATTTTCACGATCATCAACCTGCCGCAGGGCAACTATTTCACGACCTATATCGCCGAGTTGCAAGAGTTGGGTGAGCCCGCGGATCTGGCCAAAATTCATTTTCTCGAGGCTGAGTACGGTTTCGACCGTCCGCTGTGGGGACAATATCTGTACTGGGCCGGCGGGCTTCTTCGCGGAGATCTGGGATACTCTTTCACCTATAACTTGCCGGTTACCAAAGTCGTGGGCGACCGTCTGTTCCTGACCTTTCTTGTCTCCTTCACCACGATCCTCTTTACCTATCTCGTGGCCTTCCCGATCGGCGTCTATTCCGCAACTCATCAATACAGCTGGACGGACTATCTCTTGACGCTGCTTGGGTTCCTCGGGTTGGCGACGCCAAGCTTTCTCCTGGCTCTCGTCCTGCTCTACTTGGCGAACGTGTATTTCGGAATTTCGATCGGCGGGCTGATGGATCCGCAATACGTCGATCAGCCATGGACTTGGCCCAAAATCTTCTCCGTCCTCGGCCACATCTGGATCCCGGTCATCGTCATCGGTACGGCGGGGACGGCGAGCATGATCCGGCGGTTGCGCGCCAATCTGTTGGACGAGTTGCAGAAGCAATATGTCGTGACGGCGCGCGCCAAGGGTCTGCCTCCCCTCAAGATACTCCTCAAATATCCCTTGCGTCTGGCCCTCAACCCGTTCATTTCCGATATCGGCTCCCTGTTACCGCACGTCATCTCCGGCGCGGCGATTGTCTCCGTCGTGATGTCTCTGCCTACTACCGGACCGATGCTGCTCGACGCGTTGCGCAGCCAGGACATGTATCTTGCGGGCTCGTTTTTGATGTTCATGGCATTCCTGACGGTGATTGGCGTATTCGTGTCCGATCTGGCACTGGCCACCCTCGATCCCCGGATCCGTCTGCAGGCGGGCCGCCGCCGATGAGCGACCTGGCTTTTGCGCCCGGCGACGCGCCGCGCAACAGCAACGACGCGACGGCTGATCTCACCGGCGATCAACTGCCGCACTACGTCTCGGGCGCTCCGTTCGACCCCTATGCGGTCGAGCGGATGACACCGGCGCAAGAGCGTTTTTACCAAGCCTCGCAATGGCGCATGATGTGGTGGAAGCTGTGCCGCCACAGGATAGCGGTTCTGTCCGGCGCGGTGCTGTTGACGATGTATTTGTCGATCTTGATCTGCGAATTCCTCTCCCCGTACGATCTCGACACGCGCAACACCGACTTTATCTTTGCGCCGCCTCAGCGCGTCCGGATCTTCCACGATGGTCGGCTCGTCGCCCCGTTCGTCTACGGCTACGATTATCGGCTCGACATGACCAACCTCGAGCGCGTCTACACGCCAAACCCGAAGAAACGCGAGACTATCCGCTTCTTTTGCCATGGTGACCCGTATCTGTTCTGGGGGTTGTTCCCTGGCGACCTACACTTGGCCTGCCCGGCTCGAGGCGGACAGCTGTTCCTGCTCGGTACCGATCGTCTCGGACGCGATCTCCTATCGCGGATGGTCTATGGGGCGCGGATTTCGCTGACGGTCGGGCTCTTCGGCGTCGCGGTGAGCTTTACGCTCGGCATCCTGATCGGTGGGATCGCCGGCTATTATGGCGGTTGGACCGATATCCTGATTCAACGTGGGATCGAGGTCATCCAATCCTTTCCGCACCTGCCGCTGTGGATGGCGCTTTCCGCGATCCTGCCGGTGAGTTGGAGCCCAATCCTTGTCTATGTCGGCATCACGCTGATCCTTGGGATGATCGAATGGACCCACCTCGCTCGCGCCGTGCGGTCCAAGCTCCTGGCGCTCCGCGAGGAGGACTTCTGCACCGCCGCGGTGCTGATGGGAGCGCGGCCGGCGCGCGTGATCGGACGGCATCTTCTGCCGAGTTTCATGAGCCATCTGATTGCCTCGGCAACGTTGGTGGTCCCGGGCATGATCCTCGGTGAGACGGCGCTATCGTTCCTTGGTCTCGGACTTCGGCCGCCAATGACGAGTTGGGGCGTTCTGCTCAACGAAGCACAAAACATCAACGTAGTCGCGCTCTATCCCTGGTTGATGCTGCCGGTCGTCAACGTAGTAATCACCGTGCTCGCCTTCAATTTTTTCGGCGATGGTTTGCGCGATGCTGCCGACCCTTATCATTGAGGTCGTGACTACAACCTCATCGTTGCCGGCGGGCAAATCTTTGAGCCGCTGGAGGTGCCGAAAAACCCGGCTCCAATGGGGCGGGAGCGGGGCGAGTGCTTGAAGGGCTCGTCGACAAGCAACACCTTTGGCGGAGATGATCGACAATGACCGGTTCTCTGCAGAAAGCGGTCGGAGATCCCGTATGCGCGCTCTGCAACCGGTTCGAGGCACTCAAGATCTTCTCCCTGAAGCGGCACTACGCCACCGCCGGGTGATTGAGACTGCCCGGACGGCGGCCGAGCTCTATGGGTTTGCGGAGATCGCGACGCCGATTTTCGAGTTCACCGAGGTTTTCGCACGGCCTATCGGCGAGCATACCGACATCGTCGCCAAGGAGATGTACACGTTTACCGACCGCGGCGGCGGGGAAGTAACCTTGCGGCCGGAAAACACAGCGGGTGTCGTCCGCGCGGTGATCTCGAATGGGCTCGCGCAGAGCGTGCCACTCAAATTCTTCTACAACGGGCCGATGTTTCGCTATGAGCGGCCACAAAAGGGCCGCTTCCGCCAGTTCCACCAGGTTGGGGTTGAACTGATCGGCGTCGCGCAACCGCAAGCCGACATCGAGGTCATCGCGCTGGGTAGCCGCATCCTCGATGCGCTCGGCGTCGGTGCGCGGGTCGTACTCGAGCTCAACACCTTGGGCGACCCCGCGAGCCGCGCCGCCTATCGCGATGCGCTCGTGTCCTATTTTTTGGGGCGTGTCTCCGAATTGTCGGAAGACAGCCGCCGTCGCCTCGAACGCAACCCGTTGCGCATCTTCGATTCAAAAGCAGAAACTGATCAGCTCGTCGCCCATGACGCCCCGCCCTTTGCCGATTACCTCAATCCCGGATCGTACGATTTCTTTGATCGGGTCCGCGCCGGGCTTGAACGGCTCGACATAGATTATCGGCTGAATCCGCGGCTCGTGCGGGGGCTCGACTACTATACTCACACGGCGTTCGAGTTCGTCACGACCGACCTTGGCGCGCAAGGCACGGTGCTGGGCGGCGGTCGGTATGACGGGCTGGTCGAGCTGATGGGTGGGCCGGCGCTGCCCGGGGTCGGCTGGGCGGCCGGCATCGAGCGGCTCGCGATGCTGATCGACGCACCGTCCCCGCCGCGAAGCCCGGTCGCCCTCGTACCGATCGGCGAGGCCGGCGAAGCCGTCGCGCTGAAGCTCGCCGAGGATCTCCGCCGCCAGGGCTTCATGATCGATCTCGGTTATTCGGGAAACCTCGCGCGCCGTCTGCACCGGGCCGATCGGATCGGCGCGTTCGCGGCCATATTGTTGGGCGAGAATGAGTTGGCCCGAGGCAGTGCGACCTTGCGTGATCTCACCAACGGTGCGCAGAGCGAGGTGCCGCTTGCCGAGTTGCCGGCAAAGCTGCGGGCGCTGGCCGACGAGAGCTGACTCAGGATGGAAGCGTCTCTCGAAGCGCATTTGGAGCAGCTCGTCCGACGCCACGCGGAGCTGCGCGACGCGCTCGGCGGCAGCGGGCTCACGGGGGCTGATTTTGCAAGGCTGTCGAAGGAATACAGCGAGCTGAGTCCGATTGTGGGCGGCATCGATGCGCTGTGCCGCGCCCGCGCCGAGCTGGCCTCGCTGACGGATCTCGCCCAATCGGACGAGGATGCGGAACTGAAATCGCTTGCCGAAGACGAATTGCGCGCGTTGCGTGAGCGCCTTCCTGCGCTCGAGCATCAAATCAAGCTGGCGCTGTTGTCGAAGGACGTCGACGATGAGCGCAACGCCATCCTCGAAGTGCGCGCGGGTACCGGCGGGGAGGAGGCGGCGTTGTTCGCCGGCGAGCTCTTTCGCATGTATCAACGCTATGCCGCGCTGCGCGGCTGGCGCTTTGAAATCCTGGACCTCTCAGAGACCGGCCTCGGCGGTGTCAAGGAGGCGAGCGCATCGATCACCGGGCGTCACGTGTTCGCCCGGCTTAAATTCGAGTCCGGGGTGCATCGTGTCCAACGCGTCCCCGAGACCGAGGCGAGCGGGCGCATCCACACCTCCGCTGCCACCGTCGCCGTGCTGCCCGAGGCCGAAGAGGTCGACGTCCGGATCGACGAGAAAGAATTGCGCATCGATGTCTTCCGGGCGAGTGGACCCGGCGGTCAATCGGTCAACACGACCGACAGCGCGGTGCGGATCACTCACTTGCCGACCGGCCTCGTCGTGATCCAGCAGGACGAGAAGTCGCAACACAAAAACAAGGCGAGGGCGCTCAAGGTGCTGCGTTCGCGCCTCTACGAAATGGAGCGGCAGGCGCGGGACAGCGCACGCGCCGCGCAGCGCAAGAGCCAGGTCGGCAGCGGAGACCGATCCGAGCGCATCCGCACCTACAACTTCCCGCAGGGCCGGGTCACCGACCACCGGATCAACCTGACGCTTTACAAGATCGACAAGGTGATGAGCAGCGAAGCACTCGACGAGATCATCGATGCGATCCTCGCCGAGGACCAGGCGGCGCGACTGGCGACGGTTGAGGGGTGACTCCGAAGTGACGGACACCCTCGGGTCGTTGCTCGCCGAGGTTGCCGCTACACTCTCGCGGGCCGGGTTTGAGGAGCCGCGCCGCATGGCACGCCGGTTGGTCGTCGCGCCTCTCGATCTCACACCCGCCGAGCTTGTGGGCCACCCGGAGCGGGTGCTCGACCAGCACCAGGTCAACCGCGTTCGGCAGACGTTGGGTCGGATGGTCGAGAGCGAGCCGTTGAGCCGCATCCTCGGCCGTCGCGAATTTTGGGGTCTGGAATTCGCCCTGTCAGCAAACACGCTCGACCCGCGCCCGGAGACCGAAACCGTGGTCGAGGCCGTGTTGCGGCGGGTCCCCGACCGCCAGGCGGACCTCCGCCTCCTCGATCTGGGCATGGGCACTGGTTGCATCCTCTTGGCACTCCTTTCAGAGTTGCCGGCTGCGGGCGGATATGGCGTCGACTTCGCCGCGGGCGCTGCGATGACTGCGGTCTGCAATGCCGAGGCACTCGGCCTTGCCGAGCGGGCCCACTTCCTCGTGGGCGATTGGGGAACGGCAGTGTCGGGCAGGTTCGACATAATCGTGGCGAACCCGCCTTATATCGCTACCGCCGCGCTCGCCTATCTGCCGCGCGAGGTCGCCCTCTACGACCCGCCGAGGGCTCTCGATGGCGGCTTGGACGGTCTGCGTGCTTACCGGGCGCTCGCGGTGGACCTCGGCCGGCTGCTGGCACCAGGGGCTCTCTTTGTTTGCGAGATCGGGCTGGGGCAGGCATCGGCCGTCGCGGCGATTTTGCAGGCGAGGGGATTGACGATCGAAGGATGCGAGCACGATCTCGCCGGCATCCCGCGCTGCGTCATCGCTCGGGCGGGCGCGTCGGCCCCACAGAAAAGTGTTGGAATGCGCTGCCGTCCCGTCTAGGGTGGCGGCGCTCGGGGGCTCACCATCGTCTGGGAATGCGGTGCAAACCGGCCCGCAACCGCCCGAGAGGGGCCATGGAACGCTCCCGCCGGACATCGGTCCGACAATGTCCACCTTGATTAGACAGGTGTCATGAGACCAGGACCAAACAAGCGATCGCGCGGCCGCGGTAACGGGAACAATCCGCACTACAACAACCGTCCGCGGATGCCGCAAAGGAGTCAAACTTTTGACAGCAATGGCCCAAACGTAAAGATCCGCGGCAACGCGTATCAGGTCTTCGAACGCTATGTCGCGATGGCGCGCGAAGCAGCGACCAGCGGCGATCGGATTGCGGCCGAAAACCTGTACCAACACGCCGAACATTATTTCCGGATCATGAACGCGAATGGGGAAGGCAACCCGCACGCGGCGCCACGCCCGACAACGCCGGCGGATTTCGAGATGGGTGGGTCCGAGGCAGAAAGCCGCAAGGAGAGCGAGCCCTTCGTCGAGCCTTCGCCGCCGTCGCCGGCAAGCGACGATCAGCCGCCCGATCCCGAGCCGTTTTATTCGAGAGACATACCGCCCCCCTTCCGTTAGCGCCGGGGCGGTAGACGGCTTTCGAGCTGCTGTGTCCGTCGGGGTTGAGCGCCGCACCGACCACACCATATTGCCTCGGGAAGGGTTGCGGGGCTGCCTGAACAGGAGCGTTGCGGCCGGTTCAGAGAAGCGAGCGCATCATGGAATTCGAAAAATATACCGAGCGGTCGAAGGGATTCGTCCAGTCGGCCCAGGGTTTGGCGTTGCGCAGTGGCCATCAGCGCCTCACACCCGAGCATCTCCTCAAGATCCTGCTTGAAGACAAGGAAGGTCTCTGCGCCAACCTGATCCGCGCGGCGGGCGGCGATCCACAAGCCGTCCTGCGCGCCGTCGAGACCGAGCTCGGCAGGCAGCCGCGGGTCGAGGGCAGCGGCGCCGGGCAGGTTTATCTCTCGCCCGAGATCGCCCGGGTCTTCGAGCAGGCCGAACAGATCGCGGAGAAGGCAGGCGACAGCTTTGTTACCGTCGAGCGGCTGCTGCTCGCACTGGCGCTGGCCAGGGAGACGCCCGCCGGCAAGGCGCTCGCGGCCGGTGGGGTGACGCCGCAGAAGCTCAACGCGGCTATCGAGGATCTGCGCAAAGGCCGCAAGGCCGACAGTGCTTCGGCCGAGGAAGGCTACGACGCGCTCAAGCGCTATGCTCGCGATCTGACTGCCGTAGCCCGCGAAGGTAAGCTCGACCCGGTGATCGGTCGGGACGAGGAAATCCGCCGCACGATGCAGGTTCTGTCGCGGCGGACCAAGAACAACCCGGTGCTGATCGGCGAGCCCGGGGTCGGCAAGACCGCGATCGTCGAGGGCCTCGCCCTCCGGATCGTCAACGGCGACGTGCCCGAAGGCCTCAAGGACAAGCGGCTCTTGGCGCTCGATCTCGGCGCAATGGTCGCTGGCTCCAAATACCGCGGCGAATTCGAGGAGCGCCTGAAGGCGGTGCTGTCCGAGATCACCGCCGCGGCCGGCGAAATCGTCCTCTTCATCGACGAGCTGCACACCCTCGTCGGCGCCGGCAAGGCGGAAGGGGCGATGGATGCCTCCAACATGCTGAAGCCGGCATTGGCCCGCGGCGAACTGCACTGCATCGGCGCCACCACGCTCGACGAATACCGCAAGAACATTGAGAAGGACGCCGCATTGGCGCGGCGCTTCCAGCCGGTCTTTGTCGACGAGCCCTCGGTCGAGGACACGATCTCGATCCTGCGCGGCATCAAGGAGAAATACGAGCTGCATCACGGCGTGCGCATCACCAACTCGGCGATCGTCGCCGCCGCCACCCTGTCGAACCGCTACATCACCGATCGCTTTCTGCCGGACAAGGCGATCGATTTGATGGACGAGGCCGCCTCGCGGCTGCGCATGGAGGTCGATTCCAAGCCCGAGGCGATCGACGAGCTCGACCGCCGCATCGTCCAGCTGAAGATCGAGCGCGAGGCGCTGAAGAAGGAGAGCGACCCGGCCTCTCGCGATCGCCTCGAAAAGCTCGTCAAGGAGCTCGAAGACCTCGAGCAGCGCTCGGCCGAGCTGACTGCGCAGTGGCGCGCCGAGAAGGACAAGCTCGCCGGGGCACAGAAGCTCAAGGAGCAGCTCGACCAGGCGCGCGCCGAGCTCGAGATCGTGCAGCGCCGGGGCGATTGGAGCCGTGCGGGCGAGCTCACCTATGGCGTGATCCCCGAGCTCGAACGCAAGCTCAAGGAGGCGGAGAGCAGCGAAGCCGGGCGGATGCTCGAGGAAGCCGTCACCGAGGAGCACATCGCCGCCGTCGTGTCGCGCTGGACCGGGATACCGGTCGACAAGATGCTGTCGGGCGAGCGCGAGAAGCTCCTCCACATGGAGGAGAACCTGCGCCGCCGGGTGATCGGCCAGGACGAGGCGATCATCGCCGTCTCGAACGCGATCCGCCGCGCCCGGGCCGGGCTGCAGGATCCGAACCGGCCGCTGGGCTCGTTCCTGTTCCTCGGACCGACCGGGGTCGGCAAGACCGAGCTGACGCGGGCATTGGCCGAGTTCCTGTTCGACGACGAGAGCGCCATGGTGCGCATCGACATGTCGGAATACATGGAGAAGCACTCGGTCGCCCGCCTGATCGGCGCGCCGCCGGGCTATGTCGGCTACGACGAGGGCGGCTCCCTGACCGAGGCGGTGCGGCGCCGGCCCTACCAGGTGATCCTCTTCGACGAGGTCGAGAAGGCGCATCCCGATGTGTTCAACGTCCTGCTGCAGGTGCTCGACGACGGCCGCCTGACCGACGGGCAAGGGCGCACGGTCGATTTCCGCAACACCCTGATCGTGCTGACCTCGAACCTCGGCAGCGAGGCGCTGGCGAGCCTGCCGGAGCGGGCCGATGTCTCCGTCGCGCGCGAGGCGGTGATGGCCGCGGTGCATGCGGCCTTTCGGCCCGAGTTTTTGAACCGGCTCGACGAGATCCTGCTGTTCCGGCGCCTCTCGCGCGACGACATGAAGGGGATCGTCGCGATCCAGCTCGAACGGCTGCGAAAACTGCTCGCCGACCGCAAGATCACCCTCGAGGTCGATGCCGCGGCGAGCACCTGGCTCGCCAATGCCGGCTATGATCCGGTCTATGGCGCGCGGCCCCTGAAGCGGATCATCCAGCGCGAGTTGCAGAACCCGCTGGCCCAGCAGATCCTCGAGGGCCGCATCCCCGACGGGTCGATGGTCCATGTCGGCGCCGGCGAGGGCGGCCTGGTGATCGGCGAGGTCGTGACCGCTGAAGCGGCCTAGCCGTCGTTGCTATGAACGTTTTTGGAGCATGGTGCCTCCGACGAGTTGGGCCGCATCACCCCCACCCAAACCCTCCCCCATCAAGGGGGAGGGCCCTTTTCTTTTAGGCCCAGAGCCTGAACCTTTCTCCTCGATGAACAACCTTCGTAGCGACAATACCAAGCCTACCTCAGCCGCCGCCTGCGCCGCCAAGCGAAGCTGCGAGCAGGTCGGCGGGCGAAGCCTCGCACGGAGCGAGCGCGCGACCCTCGTGGTATTGCCGCAAGAGCCGTAGCAGCTGTGCCTCGAACGCCTGGTCCACCTCGGCGTGATCGCGAGCGAGCCTCGCCTCGTCGGCGGTGCGCAGAGCGGGCGTATCCGGAAGGCTCGCGAGCACGGCCGCGGCCCTCGTCGCCGGCCTTGAATACGCCAGCCCGCAACAGGGCGGAGACCGCAGCCTGCGCCCGCAGCAGGGAGCGAGCGCGGGCCTCCGTCAGATCGCCGGGCGCCTTGGCCTTTGCCACCCGCGCGAGCCGAATGTCAGTCGCTCGCCGCATGATCGGCTTCCAGCGCCTTCAGCCGTCTGTCGAAATCGCTCGCCTCGAGCGCCCGAACATGGGTGTCGACCACCTTGGCGACCTCGGCCCCCTCGCCCGGGGTGATGACGCCGCCGGCGACCGCCGTCGTCACCGCGGCCATCGCCGCCGCGATATCGGCGGGGTCGGCGATCGGCGGCAGTTCGAGATGCACCGGGCGCGTGCGGCGCGGTGCGATGATGCGGTCGAGGCAGAGCCGCAACGCCAGCGCGTCGCCGTCGAGGGCGAGCGCCATGGCCTTGCGGACCAGCGCCTCGACCTCGCCGTCGAGCAGCACCTCGGCGGTACGCGAGGCGTGGTTGCGGCACCCTGGCGGCCTACCGGCAGGGTTGCCGGAAGAGCCCTTGGCGAAGCACCCGTCCGCGGTGCGCTCCACCTGATTCTGCTGGAGGGGATCAGGCATCGTTGTCTCTCCGTCCCGTGCGAATTAAGATAAATGCAATGTACCGGGCCCGCAGCGCGGGCCAAGTCGCGCTCTTCCAAATTTTTCGCCATGCACGTGCCAACATGTCCGCCTCCTGAAGGTCGAAATCCGCGTCGCATGTTGATACCACATCGACAAGTGATTTGTCAATTTCGCAATCAAGGTCGCGCCGTAAGCGACCATTAGCAGGGGCAGATGACACGTTGCTGCAGGGCTCCCCCTGTCGGGCCCCCACCGGTTATTCCCGCTCCCACGAAGAGTGCGGCTGCCGCAAGAGCGGTGATGACCCGAGCAAATACGACGTGGGCATACGAGGATTCCGACAGAATGCCGATGCCGATTACTGTCAAGGGATTGCCAAGACAGACCCTTATTAGGTATGCGACTGCTCATAACCAAGGGTTCTGATGGACATCCGGCGAGCCGGCCCGGCGCGATGACCGTCGCCGATGCGGCTGCGGCGGGGCGCAACCAAGTCCCGCTCGGGATTGCCTATATGGTCGGCTCGACCGTGATGTTCGCCGGCGGCAATGCGGTCGTGAAATGGCAACTTGCCAGCTATCCGCTGGGCGAGGTTGCGTTCGGCCGCACCCTGCTCGCGTTCCTGACCGCCGCGGCGATCGTATTGCCGCGCGCCGGGTGGAGCGTCTTGCGGACGCGACGCTACCGCGAGCATCTGCAGCGCGGGCTGTCGCAATGCGGCTCGATGCTGTGCTGGCTGCTCGCGGTCAGCGTACTGTCGCTCGGCTCGGCGACGGCGATCGGCTTCGCGGCGCCGTTATTCACGACCCTGCTGTCGATCGTGATCCTGAAAGAGAAAGTCGGCATCCACCGCTGGTCGGCGCTGATCGTCGGGTTTGTCGGTGTCCTGATCATCACCCACCCCGGCGCCGGCACGCTGAGTTACGGCGCATTGTTCGCGCTCGGCAGCGCGGTCTTTATCTCGACCGTGGCGATCGCGATCCGCCGCATGAGCATGACCGAGTTGCCCGAGACGCTAACGCTCTACCAGATGAGCATTATGACCTTGTGCACCGCCGGTCTGCTGGCGCTCGGGTTCCGAGCCCCGCACTGGGGCGACGCGCTGATGGTCGCGGTTGCCGGAGTTGGCAACGGAATTGCCCAGTACTGGTGGACGCGCTCGCTGTCGTTGGCGCCGCCCTCCGCAGTGGTGCCGTTCAACTATCTGTCGCTGGTATGGGCAACGATCCTCGGTTTCGCAGTGTGGGGGGACGTGCCGACCCCGGGCCTGCTGGTCGGTTCCGCGATCGTTGTGGCCTCCGGCCTTTACATCCTGTGGCGCGAGACCTTACGACGTCCGGCGGTCCCAGCACCGCAGCGGGCGTAACCCCAGTTAGCGGATTGCGGAGGGTTTTGCGGAAAGAGGCAAATAGGCAGCTGAGCGCCGTTCGCGAACCTTCCGATAAGCGCCTCGATCGACTGTCACGTGCCAATCGCATCATTAATGCACTGCAATACGACCTGCGCCTTAATCGATCACCTCGTCGGTTGCGACCAGCACGTACGGCGGCACGGTCAGGCCGAGTTCCTTCGCTGTCTTCAGGTTCACCACGGTTTCGAATTTGGTCGGTAGTTGCACCGGAAGGTCGGCGGGCTTCGCGCCCCGCAGGATACGGTCGACATACGAGACCGAGCGACGAAATATATCCGTGTTGTCCACTCCGTAGGAAAGCAGACCTCCCTCTCGGGCGTAGGCAGCATACCAATATACAGCCGGTACATTATTTCGGGCTGCCATCTGTATAAACGGCGCACGATGGTTGATTGTAAAGGTATCCGGCATGACCACGAGGCCGCCCCTCGGTTCGCCTCCGAGCGAGGTTACGACGGTTTCAATATCGGCGTCGTTATAAACAGGCGATGAAATTGGCTCCACTTGGCGCGATACGGCAGCGGCTTCGAACGAGGGCCAGTAATGTGCTCCACGGCGGGCGGCAGTATCCGGGTTGAAAATCCCTGCGGCTCGCTTGATGGTAGGTGCGATCTCCGTGAGCAAGCCCAACCATTTGCCACCCAACTGGCCTTCCAAGTTGATAAAGCCAGTGATATTGCCGCCAGGCCTGGGCACGCTAGCAATAAAACCACTGCCAACAGGATCGGACACAATTACAAACACGATCGGGATGGTCTTTGTTTCCCTCTGGAGTGCCGCGGTGACGGCGGTCCCGTGCGAGAGGATCACGTCGGGCCGCGATGCAACTAATTCTTTCGCGGACATCTGTATCTGGTCAGCCTCGCCAGATGTCCAACGGACGTCCATCTGCAAGGCGGAGTCAGCGGTCCAGCCCAGATTATGAAGCGCCTCTATGAATACGGAGAAGAAAGCTTCTGCCTCAGGATCGGACGCGGGCTGCGCCATAAGTACGCCGATCCGCCGTGCCGGGTCTCGCTGCTGCGCACGCGCCTTCAGCGGCCATGGAACCGCAGCGCTGCCGAGCAGGGCGATGAAATCCCGTCGCCTCATGGGCCCTATTCCCGCCGAGCACGACAGCTTACTACATTCGGCGGGTGAGAACCACGTTTTGCGCCACAGCAAATTTAGCCGGCTGAGGACCGCTTCCGGGGCAGGAAGAGCCGTTCGAATTGCGAAGGCCGAACGGCGGAGAAGGGTCGATTTGACTCGTTAGCTGACGGCCATCCCGACGGGCGGACGTGGCGCCATCCCGGTCATTCCCGATCACGGAATGAACGAGCTTGTCCCTCCGTTTGCAGACCCCATGGTGAGCGCTATCGACGCGCCGAGCCAGACAGCCAAGCGGGAGTGGTCGTCGTAATAGTGTCGGTCTGCGGGCGGACGAGAGCGTCCGGACCCGTTGCCGCAAATCCCCGACCGGTGCGATGATCGGATGGCAGCGGCTATTGCTCTACCCGCGTCGCCTGACGGAGCCGCCGGTCATGCCGCCGTCGATCACGAGCTCCGAGCCGGTCATATGGCTCGACGCGTCGGAGGCGAGGAACAGCACCCCGTTGGCGATGTCCTGCGCCGAGCCGGCTTGCCCGAGCGGCACGCCCGACCGCGCCAGCTCGTGCGGATCCATCGGCGCATTTTGGGCGCTGTTCGCCGCCCCGACCGGGATCTTTTGCCAGATCGGCGTATCGATGATGCCGGGATGCACCGTATTGACGCGGACGCCGTCGCCGGCCCCGGCGCACTCCATCGCCACTGCCTTGGCGAAGAGCCGCACCCCGCCCTTGGTCGCGCAGTAGCCGGCGAGGATCGGCGAGCCGCGCAGCCCGGCGACCGACGACATGATGACGATCGAACCGCCGCCGGCCCGGCGCAGCGCCGGCAGGCAATGCTTGACCGAGAGAAAGACGCCGTCGAGATTGACCGCGGTCTGCCGACGCCAGTCGGCGAGCGTCATGTCGGCGATCGACGGCGCCATGATGCCGATGCCGGCATTGGCGACGAGGATGTCGAGGCGGTCGTAGCGCCGCTCGGTTTCGCCGACGACCTCGGTCCAGCGCGCCTCATCGGTCACGTCCTGCGGCAGAAAGACCGCGTCCCCGCCCGCTGCCCTGATCGCGGCGACCAATTGGCCGCCGCCCGGCTCGTCGATATCGGTCGCGACCACCCGCGCGCCCTCGCGCGCCAGGGTTTGCGCGCAGGCGGCACCGATGCCGGAGGCGGCGCCGGTGACGATCGCGACCTTGCCGTCAACCTGACCCATGCCCGGTCAGTGGGCCGACGGATACTGTTCGGCGCGGTAGCTGCGGCGCATCGTGTTGAGCTTCAGCGCCACCGGCGCGCCGAGCCAGACCGCATAGCGGGAGTGGTCGTCATAGGAGTTGTCGGTCAGCGGGTGAACCAGAACGTCGAGACCCTCTCGGTTCAGCATCAGCCACGGCACGACGTTCTCGAATTGCGCCGCCGTGAACGTAAAGCGGAACTGCGGCACCGGGTGCGGGCCGCGCGGCTCGTCGCTCAATTCCCTGACCTCGACGCCCAAGGCCACGGCGATCGTTTGGCGCAGCCGTTCGGCGCGCGGGCGGGTTTCCGTGTCGTAATAGACGTGCGCGTGGTAGCCGTCGATCTTGACGGGCTCTTTGGTCGGATCGGTCATCGTCGTACCTCCGGAACGCCGCCCTTTCAGGCGGCCGGCAACAGCTCAGCGCGGTATCCTCTGCGCTGCATCGTGTCTAGCTTGAGTTTGATCGGGGTGCCGAGCCACAGCGCGTAGACGGTGTGGTCGTCGACCATGTCGTCGGTCAGCGGATGGATCAGGATGTCGAGGCCGTCGCGGTTGAGCATCAGCCACGGCACGATGGTCGGGAACTGCTCGGTCCTGAAGATCATCTGGAATTGCGGCACCGGGTGCGGCCCGACCTGCGCCCCGCTGTTGGGGCCGAGCTCGACCTGGAACTTCGCGCCGAGTGACGCCTTGAGTTTCTCGGCAACCGGGAACGTCTCGGTGTTGTAGTAGACATGGGCATGGTAGCCGTAAACCGCAGGCGATCCGGCCGATTGGTTGCTCATAACGGGCCCTCCAACTGGTTAAAGAATTGTCGCAGTCTTGCGCAGTGGACGCAACAGAGCCGTCAGAACCATTTCTCTTTGTCGACGACGTTGACGAGCGGCTGACCCGCGGCGAAACGCCGGCAGTTTTCGAGGAGGATCGCCTCCCATTTCTGGCGATAGGGGGTGCCGAGGATCGCGACATGCGGCGTGATCAACACATTGGGCATTCCCCAGAGCGGGCTGTCGGATGGCAAGGGCTCGGGATCGGCGACATCGAGGCCGGCACCCGCGAGCTGGCCTGACTGCAGTGCTGCGATCAGGTCTTGCGTCACGACACAGCGGCCGCGCGCGATATTGATAAAGTAGGCGCCGCGCTTCATGCGCGAGAACAGCCTCGCATTGAACATGCCTAGGGTGTCCGGCGTCTCCGGGGTCGTCACGATGACGAAATCGGCTTCGCCGAGGCGCTCCTCGAGCCGGTCGGGGGTGGCGAGGTCGGCCATGCCGGCCGGCGGTTGCGTCACCCGCGGGTCGATGCCGAGCACCTGCATCCCGAAGGCGGCGCATTGCTTGCTGGCCTCGCCGCCGGCGCCGCCGACCCCGACGATCAGCACCGTCTTGCTCGGCAGATCGATCATCCCCGGGCCGCGCTGCCAGCGCTTTTGCGGCAGGTAGTGGTCGAAGCGCCGGGCAAAGGCGAGCAGAAACGCCACCGCGTGGGTCGAGAGATGCTCGTTGTAGCTGCCGTGCATGCCGGTGACGACTACATCGCTCTTGACCAGCGCATCGTGGAAATACGCGCCGCCGAGCCCGGCGCGCGACGCACAGATCCAGCGCAGCTTCTTGGCCCGGGTGAAGAGGTCGGGCGGCACCGTGCCGTAGGCGGCGTCAGCCGTCTCGATGTCGGCAAGCGCGTCCGTGGGATCGGCATAGATCTTGGCGACCACACCCGGGACGGCCTGCCTGATCTTCTCCGGCCAAGACGGTCGGTATCGGGCGACAGCAGCAGGATCGTGAAGCTCATCGCGCAGCTCCGGTTGGTTCACCTGTCGGCAGGCTGTACCTGAAACGGCCAGCCCCCACACCACACGCGGTTAGCCCGCGATGGCCTCGGCGTGGCGCAGGAAACGGCGGTTGGGGGCGCTCCGGGGGCGGGTCGCCAGACGTTCGTGCGCGAGCGCCAGGGCGACGTCGCGCCGACCGGCGCGGACGGCCGCCTCGGTCAGGGTCCAGTCCACGACGTCGCGTTGCGCGTGGCTCCCGCCGATCTGCCACAGATCGAAACGCACCGGCATTAAGAGCTCGACCGCCTCGGCGTAGGCGCCGCGGTGGAACGCTGCAAGGCCCTCGACCACCGGAATGCCGACCGTGCGATAGAGGCCGGCTGCCTCGACGCCGTTCGCCGCGGTCTTGCGCATTGCCTCGAGCCGCCGCTCGACCAGCGCTTCCTGGCCTGAGCGCAGCTCGGCCATTGCGGCGTGGATATCGGCGAACACGAGGCATTTGCCGTCGGCGTGGCCTTGCCACAATGCCGCCTGCTCCTGCCAGCGCTCGCCGATATCGCACGCCGAACGTGTCGAGGCGCCACAACAGTGCGGTGGCGTTGGTGAGGCTGAGGGCGAGCGCGCGTTGGGTGGCGCGCATCGGGCCGTCATAGAGCGCCAATGCGGCCTCATACTGGCCGAGCTCGAGGTGGAAGAGCGCCTTGTGCCACCAGATGTGGACCTGGTTCATGTGGCCGGGGGTCGACCACAGCGCCTCGCGCGCCGCCATCCATCCGAGACCGTCTTCCGGGCGCCCGGTCATTTCCATCACATGCGCCACGGTGTGATGCGGCCAGAAACTCAACGGCTCCAGTTCGGCGGCGGCGCGCAATTCGTCTTCGGCCCTCGGGTAATCGCCGGCTTCCTCCAGCCCGAAGCCGTGGAAGGCCAGTAAGGTCGCGTAGCCCGGCTGATCCTTGGACCAGCATGGCAGGGCGCGCGCCGAGCGATCCCGGACCCAAGGGAAGCGTCCGAGGAACCCGTCGATCAGGGTGGCACCCTGATGGGCCAGAAGGTCGAGCGGGTAGCGCATCAGGTGGCGGTCGAGCACCGCCGACCGCGGCGGCCCGGGCGCCCTGGACCAAATGGGTGAGGGCCGCGAGGTGGGCTTGCTCGCGCTCGTTCAGCCTCAAGGGCCGGGCGGTTTCGACCAAGGTCTTGGCCCGGGTCAGCAAGCCGGGGTCGTTGGCCACGGCGAACACCCAGGCTTTTCCCAGATATGCCATGGCGAAGTCGGGTGCGGCCTCGCGCGCCGCATCGAAGAGGCCGATCGCGTCGCCGTGGACGAGGTTGAACGCCCGCACGGCCTGATCGTATGCGGTGACGGCCGCTTCCGTCGCGCCGGAGAGGCGGTGCCCCTGGGCGTCCTCGGTCATCGTCGGCTCAATAGGTGGAAATCTCGATCGAGTTCTGATCCGGGTCGTCGATATAGACCGATTGGATCGTGCCGATCGCCCCGGCGCGCGGGCCCTGCATCCGCACCGGCACGCCGCACTCTTCGAGATGGGCCGTGACCTCGTCGATCGGCGCCTCGGTGATAAAGCAGATATGCGCCGGCATCCGTTTTTCGCCGCTCATCGCCATGGCACCGCCGGCGGCATCGAGATGAATCTTCTGCTCGCCGAAATAGAGTGCCGCGCGGCCTTCGCCCATGCTCTCGGTCTTCATGCCGAGCACGCGCTTATAAAACTCCACGCTGCGGTCGATATCGGCGACGGTCAGGTTCAGGTGGTCTATGCGTTGCGATCTTCATGGCCGGCCTCGTCGGTTTGCGGAGGCCTGGAGCTTGCCATGTTGTGGGGCCTCTGGCCAGCCCCGCCGCGCCGGATCGGGTGCCTTAGCCTTCCTGATCGGCGCCGACGACGAGGTGGCATTCGCGCACCTCTGCGCGCGGGATGCGCAAGGTGTCGGGCGGGTTGAGCTGATGCAACACTAAGGTGTCGCCCTCCCAGCCGACAAACTGCTTGATCAGGACGGCCTGCCCCTCCTTGTAGACGACGACGTCGCGACCGCGCGTCGGCGGCTTGAACGGGTTGACGTGGAGGAGCCAGCCCGGCTCGTAGCGCGGCTCCATGCTGTCGCCGACCATGTAGATCGCATAGGCCGAGCGCACCCCGCCGAGATTGGCGGGGCGCGGCGTGTAGCCGATCGGGCCGTCTTCGAGAAACATCTCCTGGTCGCCGCCGCCGCGCGCGGCACTGCGGATCGGGATCTGATCCGGGCCGCGCGCCAGTGCCGAAGCCGGCGCGTGCGCTGTCGCGGTGGAGGGCGGGCGCCCGCGGCCGCGCGGCATTTCGCCGGCCGGCGGCGGGACTGTGGGCTCGCCGGCGTGGCGCAGCACCTCCTCCTGCGACACGCCGAGAAAGTCGGCGATCTGCACCGCCTCCAAGAGCTTCATCTGGCGCTCGCCCTTCATCATCCGGGATACCGCCGAGGGGGCCAGGCGAAGACGGCGCGCGAGATCCGCCTGGGTCGCGTTGACACGCTCCAACGCTTGGTGAAACCAGGAACCGTCCATAATGCGTCCTTCACAATTTGCTATATTGACATAGCACGGATCAACGCTAACATGCCGGTGTGATCCTGACAAGCGGTTTGGTGCGAAAAAGGAGACATTGGGGATGCCGACGATTCCGGTGGGGTGGGACGATGTCCAGGACGACACGGGTTGCGCCTATATTCTCGGCGAGTGCGACGGTCTCCGGACCTGCGACGCGCCACGGCAGGAGGCCTCGTCCTATTGCCCGGAGCATCATGCGCATTGTCATGTCGCCAACGGCAGTGCCGCCGAGGCCGCCCGCCTGCGCGAGGTCGAGGCGATCGCCAAGGCCATCGGCGGTCGCCGGGGGCGCCACGGCGTTGGACCCTCGCGGCAATTTCTGAGGCGGGTCGAGCACGCCCTCCGGGGTTCTCCGCGCCCGAATCGTTCATGATTTGTTCGGAAATGTCCCGCATGCCACGCCATCATTCTCGTCGCCTCACAAGTCCGATCCCTCAGGACGTCGCGCTCACGCCGACGCCGGAACGGCTCACCCATGGCATTGTCGAGCGCCTGGAACGTCCGATCGCCGACGAATCGGGCCGTCCCGCACGGCCTTATCGCGCGGTCGACACGCTCGCCGCGATGGAGCGTCGCGGCTCGATCACGGCCGGAATGCGCCAAGCCGGCGAAGATTTCCGGGCGCGCTTTGCGACAGCCCAGCTCGATCCGTTGCGTACCCCCGATTGGTCGCGTCCGAGAGACGGCGGTTCCTCGCGGTTTAGTACTGCGGACGAGCCCGGCTTGCGCATCGAAGGCGCGCGCGGGGCGGTCTGGCGTGCCATTCTGTCGGTCGGCGGTCTCGGCTCGCCCGCGGGCTCCTGTCTTTGGCACGTCGTCGGCTGGGAGCGGACGCTGAAGGAATGGGCGCTCGAGCAGGGCTGGAGCGGGCGGCGGGTCAGTCAGGAGGCCGCGTCGGGCATCCTGATCGCCGCGCTCGGCGCGCTCGAGGCGCATTTCGGCATGAACCGTGGTTGCTAAATTCGCATTTCGTTGTTGACAAGTCCGGATCGATCTGATAGAAATCCACGAAATTGGCGGAACCGGCGACGCAGCGAGCGCGCCGTAGTCATCGCGATCCTCTCGGCGACCGGATGGTCTCCGTCGAAGATGTCGGGACGCTCGGCGGTGCCGAGGTCCGCGATCATCGAGGACGGCGCGGCTGAAAATCTCGCGGAGGGATGCGGGTGAGGCGCTTGCACGCAGGTTGGCTCGCTTCGCTGCCCGAGGCGGCGAGGAACGACCTCGCCGCCGTGTTGAGCCCGGCCGAGGCGCGGGCGCTGCTTTATGACTGGCCGTTCTGGGCGCGTCCCGCGCAGTTGCCCCCGCAGGGCAACTGGCGGGTGTGGCTGCTCCTCGCCGGCCGTGGATTCGGTAAGACGCGAACCGGCGCCGAGCTGATGCGCGCACGGGTGGCAGCGTGGACGGCGCGCCGACTGGCACTCGTTGCCCCGACCGCCGCCGACGCTCGCAATGTGATGGTCGAGGGCGAGAGCGGGATTCTCGCGGTCTCGCCGCCTTGGGACCGGCCCCGCTACGAGCCGTCGAAGCGGCGGCTGACCTGGCCGAACGGGGCCATCGCAACGCTCTACAGCGCCGACGAGCCCGAGCGGCTGCGCGGGCCGCAGCATGATGCGACGTGGTGCGACGAGCTTGGCAGCTGGCGCTATCCAGAGGCCTGGGACATGCTGATGCTCGGCTTGCGGCTGGGAACCGACCCGCGGGTCGTGGTCACCACGACGCCGCGGCCGACCAAGTTGATCCGTGCGCTGATCGACGATCCGACCGCCGTGGTGACGCGCGGCTCGACCTATGAGAACCGCGCCAATCTGGCGCCCGCCTTTCTCGAGCAGATCATTCGCAAATACGAGGGCACGCGCCTGGGCCGCCAAGAGCTCGACGCCGAGCTCCTCGAGGACGTGCCGGGCGCCCTGTGGAACCGCGGCATGATCGAAGCGGCGCGAGCGCGCACCGCGCCGAGCTTGATCAGAGTGGTGGTGGCGATCGATCCCGCGGCGACCTCGACCGAGGATGCCGATGAGACCGGCATCATCGTCGCCGGCAAGGATAGCCAGGGGCAGGCTTGGGTGCTCGCCGACGCCTCCGGCCGCTACCAGCCGGCGGAATGGGCAAAGACAGCGATCGCAGCCTACCGCGCGCACCGCGCCGACCGGGTCGTCGCCGAGGTGAACAACGGCGGCGAGATGGTCGAGGCGACCCTGCGCGTGATCGATCCGAACGTGCCGTTCGCGGCGGTACGCGCCTCACGCGGCAAGGTTAGCCGTGCCGAGCCGGTGGCCGCGCTCTACGAGCAGGGCCGGGTTCATCACCTCGGGGTCTTCCCGCAGCTCGAAGATCAGATGTGCGGTTTCCTGCCCGCGGGCGATGGTGATTTGCGCTCGACGGGATATTCGCCCGATCGGGTTGACGCGCTGGTGTGGGCGTTGACCGATCTGCTGATCGAGCCGATGTCCAATCGGGGAATCTTCGACCTCTATCGCCAGCTCGCCGCCGAGATTCGCCGCTCGTAGAAATTCGTCGCTCGCCGCCCCTCACTCGCCTCCTGTGTGCCGCATTCCCTCGCCCGCTCGCCGGGACGGTCGGGCTGGTCGGTGAGGGCCAAGTTTTTGGAAGGAGACCATAGATTGACGCTGCTGGTCAAAGATGCGAACACGACGACGCAGCCGATTTCGACCCAGGTTGACGTCGCCGGCAACCTCGTGCCGGTGCATGCGCCGGCGGCAGTGATCGGCGGCATTGCGACGCCGGTCGGCCCGACCGCACCTCTCCCGGTCATCAATACCTGCGGCGCCGCCGCGATCGACGGTAGCGCCACGGTCGTCGCGGGAGGCACTGCGCAGATGCTGTTCGCCGGGTCCGTCCCGATCAACGGCTACCTCGTCGCCAACAACTCCTCGGCGACGTTGTACGTCAGCGATGTCGGCCCGGCGACATCCGGCGGCGCGTCGATCCCGATCGCTGCTGGTGGGGTGTTCACGACACCCTCGGGCTACAAGCCGGCAGGTGCTGTCAGCCTGTGGGGCGGCACTACGGGCCAGGCCTTCGCAGCGCGCAGGTGGTGATGAGCCGCCTCCTTTGGCTCGCCTCGTTCGCCTTCGGGCTCGGCGTCGCGTTGCCGAGCTTTGCGCAATCGCCCGGCAACTTCTCGACCTTGTCGACGAGCGGTACGGCGACCCTCGGCGGCGACCTGCTGATATGCTCGGGCCGCCCGTGGATCGACGTGCGCTGCAATGGGGCGACCGGCGACGACAGCCATGACGACACGACAGCGATCAACACGACGGTCGCGGTAGCGATCACCAACAACTGGCCGGTGCACTTCCCGGCTGGAACCTACAAGGTTACCTCGCCGATCTCGATCGACTATGCCGGCCTGGCCGCCAAGGGCTTTCGACTGATCTCGGAGGCGGCAACGATCGATGGGCGGACAATCGCGTCGGGACCGGTATTGCAGATCCGATGCGGCGGCGGGTCGCCCACCAGCCCGACCGGCTGCTTCTACTTCAAGGAAGAGGGGACCCTGTTCGTCAACGCCGACACACCCGGCTACGCGGTGGTGTTCGGCAACACCGATTTTTCCGACGCGCACAATTCCGCAAAGATCGATCACCTGAGCGTCAACAATACGAGCACCGCGCCGGGGGCCGGCGGGTGCCAGTTCAACTTCGTTCTCGACAGCGACATTTACGCGGTCTGTGTGTCGGCCGGAGGTGCGGCCGGGCTCGCATTCGAGCAGACCCAGTTCTCGCGGCTTTCCGGCGCCGGCACCGCGGCAGGCACCGGCGGCAGCAGCCTGGTGCTCGAGAACGGGTACAATTTCAGCAATACCTTCTTCGCCCTCGATCTGGAAGTGTCACCGACCTGTCTGGCGATCACCTTTGATCATAATGGGCTCAATACCTTTGTATCGCCCTATTTCAACTGCACGACCGCGGTCAACGCGACGGCTTCGATCGGCAATGTGCTGATCAACCCGAACTACGGCGGCGCGACGGTCAATTTCGGCCCGTCATCGACTGGGCTCGCGGTGATCGGCAGCGGGTCGCGCAGCCGATGGTATTTCCCATCTGCCGCAAGCTATACTGCGGCGGCGATCGACGACGGGATCAACATCTCGAGCTACAACACCCCCGGCGCCTCGCTGACCGTGACGCTTCCGCGCGATTACCAGCCTCAACCCCGGCTGGACGATCGGCTTCGCGACCGACAACGGCAAGGGCATGACCGTCGTCGCTCCCTCCGGGGCGATCCTGGCGGGCAGCAAGAGCCTTGCCTCGGTAACTCTGGGCTCAGGCAATTACGAGTATCTCCAGCTGCAGTCCGACGGCAACAATTACCGAGTTGTCTCGGCGACGCGGAGCACGCGTCTCATCAACGGTTTCGACCCGCCGCCGTGGCCCAGCAACTGGCTCTATCCGTCGACCTCGGGCTATGCCGCGACCCTCGGGGATAACGGCAACATCCTATCGAGCTTCAATACCGCGTCGGGACTGACCGTCACTCTGCCCGCGACGACCGGGCTGCCGACGGGGTGGAGCATGGGTTTTGCGACCGACAGCGCAAAGCCGCTGTCGGTTCAGGTCAATGCGACATCGGGCGGGCACATCATCTGGCCTGGTTCGGGATCGTCGGCGAGCACTCTGGCCCTGGCGAACACCGCCCAAGGCGCCTATGAGTTTCTGGTTCTGCAGTACGACGGAAGCGGCAATTTCCGTGTCGTCGACGCGACGCCGGCTACGGCGCAGGCGATCGGCATGATCGGCGCGAGCGGGATCAGCCATTGGAGCTTCCCGGCGGTCAGCGCTTATGCTGCGACGGTCGCCGACAACGGCAACGTGATATCGAGCTTCAACAGTCCGCTTTCGTACCTGGCAGTGACTCTGCCGTCGACGACGGCAATACCGATGGGTTGGACGATCGGCATCACAACCGACAGTAGCAAGTCGGCGTCAGTTCAGGTCAATGGCACCGCGGGCGGCCGCATCCTCTTCCCCGGCGGCGGTGCCGGCGCAACCTCGGCCTCGCTCGCATCCGGCAATTACGAGCTCCTTGTGGTGCAATTCGACGGCAGCAACTTCCGGATCGTCGAGGCGACACCGGCTACGGCAAACCAGATCGGGATCGCCGGCAACGTCACCGGCGTCAACCGGTGGAACTTTCCGGCGGTCGGCACTTATACGGCCTCGCAAGCCGATAACGGCAACGCGCTGTCGAGTTACAATACACCTACGACCTCGCTGATCGTGACGTTGCCATCGACGACGTCAATCGGGATCGGTTGGATCATGGGTTTTGCGACCGACAACGGCAAGGCAATGACCGTCCAGGTCAATGGCGGGGCCGGCGAAAAAATCCTGGTCCCGGCGGCCGGCGGCACATCGAGCAACTCGATCACTCTGGCGGCGGGCCAGAACTACGAATATGCGGCGCTGCAATTCGACGGCTCGAACTTCCGCGTGGTCGCAGCGACACCACAAACGCTCAACAATCTGGGTGGGCTGATCAGCTCGGGTTCGCCCGCCTCTTCGTCGGCCTGCACGACCAATCAGATGACGCACGACAGCGATTACCTCTACATCTGCACCGCGCCAAACACCTGGAAGCGCGCGCCCATCACGGGAGGATATTGATGATGGCGGCAGCCCTTTGCGCGAGAGGTGCGGAGTAAGCCATGCCACCCGCCGGCGGAAAGCGGACCCCCTTGGCGCCAGTTCAAACGCAGCTCGGCCGCGCGCCGGTTGCGTCCTACACCTGGGGCGGCTGGGGGACGCAAAACGACATCACTCAATTTCGCGAGGTCTTTCAACCCGACCAGGGGATCTTTTCGCCCGGCTACCCGCTGGTGCCGCCCGAGCGCGAGCGGGTGCGTGTGTGGGATTTCCCGGTCGGCTACAACACAATCTACACGCCGCGTTCCTATGAGCCGATCGGTTTCGACGAGCTCAGGGCGCTGGCCGAGAGCCACGATATTACGCGGCTGGCGATCGAGACGCGCAAGGACCAAATCGAGAAACTCGAGTGGAGCATCAAGTCGCGCGACGAAGCCGATCCGGGCGCGGAAGCAGCCTCGCGGATCGAGCGTTTGACCGCGTTCTGGCGCCAGCCAGACGGCGAACAGCCCTTTGCCACATGGCTCCGGGAGGCGCTCGAGGATGTCCTGGTGCTCGATGCGCCAGCCTTCGAGATCCGCCGCAACCGCGGCGGCGGCATCATCGGCCTCGATGTCGTCGACGGCGCGACGATCAAGGTGCTGATCGACGACACCGGGCGCCGCCCGCAGCCGCCGGCGCCGGCATACGAGCAAGTTGTCCACGGCCGGCCGTGGCGCCTCTTGACCGACGACGAGTTGGTCTACCTGCCGCGCAACCGCCGCCCGCACAAGGCCTACGGATTCAGCCCGGTCGAACAGATCGTCACGACGGTCAACATCGGGCTGCGGCGGCAAATGATGCAACTGCAGCACTTCACCGAGGGTAACGTCCCGCCCGGGCTGCTCAGCGCTCCGGACGGCTGGAATTCCGAACAGGTCCGCCAGTTCCAGGAGTGGTTCGACTCGATCCTCGCCGGCAATACCGGCAGCCGCACACGGCTGCTTTGGGGACCGAGCGGCGTCAAATACCAGGCCTTTAAAGAAGCGCCTTACAAGGACGATTTCGACGAGTGGCTGGCGCGGATCGTCTGTTATGCGTTCTCGTTGCCGCCGACGGCCTTCACCCCGCAGGTCAACCGGGCAACGGCTCAGACCGCGCAGGAAGCCGCGCTCGAGGAGGGCCTAGCCCCCTTGATGGGGTGGGTGAAGCGGCTCGTCGACAGCGTCATTCAAAACCGGATGGGCCATGCCGATCTCGAATTCGCCTGGTCGGACGTACAGCCGACCGACCCGAAGGACCAATCGGCGATCCTCACCGGCTATGTCGAGAACGGTATCTTCACGCTGAACGAGGCCCGCGACATCCTCGGGCTCGACCCGATCGAGGGTGGCGACGAGCCGATGTTTCTGACTGCTCAGGGACCGGTTCTACTGCGCGACGCGGTCGCGCCGAAAGCGCAGAGCCTTTCGTAAAATAACCACGGCTCTCTCCGGCCGGCGAGCGCGGGCGGACCCCGCCAGCCGGCCCAGGGCCGATCTCGGCCCGATTTGCTGCCCGCATCTGATATTGAAGAAAACCAGGAGCCACTGATGAGCGTGCTGCCGTCCGACATCGTCGTCTATGGCTCCGCCAACATGCCCGAGGCAGATGGCGCCACTGTAGGCGGTGCGGTCGATTTCACCCGCCGCGTCACGTTCTACGACATCAGCCCTGCAGGCAGCGTTGACGTTATCTCGAGCTCGACCGGCGACACCGCGACACGCATCACCTATTCCGGTCGCGACTCGACCGGTGCGATCCAGAGCCAGACCCTGACGATCAATGGTCAGACCTGGGTCACCGGCTCGTTACCGTTGGAGCGGCTCCTCTATGCCGCACTGTCGGGAGCGAGCGCGAACGGCCCGGTGGCCAATCCGGGCGGCACCGCTGCGGCGGGTGACGTGGCGCTCGCCACGCACAGCTGCGTGTTGCCGTCGGGCTCGGTGACGACCGACGCGACGGTGCGCACGGCGCAAACCGGGTCCGCCAATCACAGCGGTACGACGCCGGCGTTGTTCATGCTGCAGTCGGGTGACGGCACCGCGGTCTCCGCCGGGCAGATCATCTGGACCAAGGGCGGCACCGGCGCGAACCAATTGCGGCAGATCATCGCCACGACGGGCTATGGGACCGACGTGGTCGCGGTCAGCCGCGACTGGGGCACGGTGCCCGACGCCACGACGACCTATAAGGTCGTCCAGGGAATGCTGTTCGAGATCTCGCCGAACGCAGTGACGGCAGTGGTCCGGACGTTCTCGACGAGTGCTGCAGACGTGCCGGCCGGCCTACAGCGGACCTATTATGAGAAGGTTTTCGTCGTCAACAACAATGCGGCAACGGCACTGACCGGTAGCCAGATCGAAGTGGCGAGCGACACGCCGAACCTGCCTTCGGGGGTACTGTTAGACCTCGCACTGGCGACGGCGCTGAACGACACCGGCACCGTCGCCAACCGGCAGACCGCCCCTTCCTCGGGGGTGGGCTCTTTCACGACGCAGCCCGCCTTTGTCAGCGTACCGAGCCCCGGCAATCTACCGCCCGGGGCAGCGCCGAACGCGGCAGGTGCGCAAGGTCTGTGGCTGCGCCTGACCCTGCCGGCCGGCGCTACGGCCTACAAGGGCTCAGCCGATCTGCGAACGCAGGGCACAACGACATAAACCACAGGGCGCACAGAGACTGGGAACACTGTGGCGGAAGAATTTTGGGCAGCCTCTTTATCCGGATCCGGCCGATGGGGATGACCGGTCTACTCTGGACCAAATCGGGTAAATCCTTGAATGCTGTCGCTCTCTAATCTGGTTGCGCTGGCTTCGTCGCCCACTGGTACGCTCGTCGCCAATATTACCGAGAGCCTCGCGAATACAGCAACCTTCTACGTCAAAGGCGCCGAGGGCATTTTCGGTGTGTCGGGGTCGACGGTTGTCACCCTCTGGGATCCTACATCGGCGCCAACGGCCGGTTTTTACGAACTGAAACTGCATTCTCTGCACGACGGCTACAAGCTCGCCTGCAGCGAGTTCGTTCTTCAGGTGACGTCCGCTCTTACATTTGAGGAGGCCATCATGGGATCGCAAATTACGTCACTAACCCTCATCGAGGGCGGTGCGTCGATGCACGTCACCGTTGGCGATCAAAATGGAAATCCGATTCCGCCGGCGAATATCGCATGGGCCGCAGCGTCGGAGCTTACCATAACCGCCGACGCGACGGGGTTTATCATCGCGGCAATTCCTCGCAGCACTGCCACGTCATTCACCCTCACAGCGACAGATACGGCGCAGACTCCCAATGTGACTGGATCGCTGACGATCAATATCACTCTGCCGCCGATCACCTCGCTGACGTTCACCTCGCCCTAACCGAAGCGCTGTGACCTGATCATAGTGCCGCGGCTGCCGGAAAGTGCCGATGATGAATGATGCGACGCAATTCGCCGTGTTCTATGCGACCGGCAGCAAGATCATGCGCCGCAAGGTCATCTCGGCGCACGACGCGCAGCTCGCGGCTCATCTGCCGGAGCCGGGGGAAAGCCGGCTGTTGTTACCATTGGCGCGTGCCTCCGACGACAATGCCTGCCGCGCCGCAATTGCGGCGGCTACCGGCGTCACTCCGCCCTCCGCGCGGTGCGTCCTCGTATCTGCCCAGGGTGATGTGATCGACGTCTTGAACGCCGATCCGGAGCTGGATGCGCATCTCTTGGGGACATTAGTGGCCAGCGACCTGGCGGGCCCGGGCGACCGTTACGCCGCCGGCCAGTTCCTGCGACGATATGCGGTGGTAGATAATCTAACCGGCCGGGTGACGGCGCTGACGTTTCTGACATTGGTCGATCCATTGGCCCCCGCCGGCAGTCGGCTGGTGCCGGCCGGATCGGCGCAAATCGGCGATGTCATACCCTTGCGCCAGACGGCGATCGCTTGACGACGGTCTTCATTCTCTCGGGCACGGCCTGGACCGTCCCGAGCGATTGGAATTCGTCCTCCAATACGGTCGAGACAATCGGCGGCGGCGGTGGCGGCCAGACGGCCAATGCCAGCTTTTCCGGCTCAGGCGGCGGCGGTGGTGGTTACAGTAGGATCAGCAACCTCACGGGGCTGCCGGGCAGCATTACCGTCCAGGTCGGCTCGGGCGGCAGCGCCGGGACGGCGGGCGGTGACACCTATTTCAACGGATCGGGCCTGGCCGGATCCTCAGTCGGGGCACAGCACGGCGCAGGCGGGGCGAATAACTCCGGTGGCGCGGGCGGTGCTTCGGGTTCGGGCGTCGGCGCGACAAAATATTCCGGCGGCAATGGCGCCGCGACCAACTCGGTGCCTTATGCGGGCGGGGGCGGCGGCGGCGCTGCGGGGCCCGATGGCGCCGGCTCGAATGGCGGCGCCGCCGGGGGAATTACCAGCGCGCAGGGCGGTGGCGGCGGCGGCAATGGCGGCGGCTCCTCGACGGCCGGCTCGGCCGGCGGCGGCGCCGAGGGTGGCGATGGCGGTACAGCGACCGACGGCACGTCGGGCGGGGCCGGCGGCACATCCGGCGGGCCGGGCGCCAACGGCTCGCATGGCTCGGGCGGGGGCGGCGGCAGCTATACGCTGGGCACTTGCGGCAACGGCGGCGATGGCGGCAACGGCGTAGAGTGGGATGCCTCGCACGGTTCCGGGGCCGGCGGCGGCGCCGGAGCTGGCGCCGGAGTGACGCCCGGCGTCGGCGGGTCCGGCGGCAACTACGGCGGCGGCGGCGCCGGCGGCGGATACCCGATCAGCGGCACTGCCTTCGGCACCGGTGGCTCCGGCGCTCAAGGCATCATCGTCGTCACCTACACGCCGGCGGGCGCAACGCTTACTGTGGACGCGCAGAGCCCACTTGAGGCCTCAAGAACCCAGAGCGCGGACCGGCCGACGCCGCTCGAGCTCCCAGTTACGCGGCGCAGCCATAGCTTGGCGCAGTACGCGTTTCTCGCAGGGGCGCGCGGTGACCCGGGCGTTTCGGCGGAATTTCTCGCGACGGGACAGGTCGACGGCCGGGTGCCCCTCGAGCAGCGTGCGACTGCGCGCGGCGAAACCGGGACGCGATTGGAATCAGCCGCAATCCTGCGCGGCGATATTGACCTGCCAGTCGAGCTTGGCGGCGGGGTCTTGGCGCAGGCCTTGGCTGATTGGCGCCTCGTAATCGAATGGCTGACCTTGTCGTCCCGGCATGCGGCAGCGCCCGGCGAGTTGGCCGCCGCCCTGGCCAGGGACGCGGCGGCGCCAGCAGAGTGGCTGGGGGCGGTCGCGACCCTCCTGAGCGAGGATGCGTTTCTGCCCGTCGAATGGACGGTATTGCCGGCATCGGTGCAGGTGTCGCTGGGACGCCTACTCGCCTCGCCCGGCAAGCGTCGCCTCCTCGGCACACCCGGTCGACTGCGGCTACTCGGACGACCGTGAGGCTCGTGTGGCCTCCGGCATCGCTCGTAGCGACGCCGGTGTGATCGACCGTTTGGAGAAACCGGCTGGGGGGCACCAGGCCCACGGCTAACGGAGGATCCTGCAATGCGAAAACTGCTTTTCTTTCCCTGTGTCTGCGTTCCGCTGCTTGCGGCATCGGGGTGTACGCAGGTCGGCAAGCTCGCGGCCACCGATCTGACGAATGCGGCGGAGGTCGCCACTCAAGGCGGCGACCCGCAAGGTGCCGCGTGCTGGGACGCATTGGCTCCCGTAGCCGATGCGATCCAAACCACGCCAAATCCCGGCTTGGCCTCGGTCATCGAGGCGGATCGGCTCTTCGCGTCTGCGACGCTAGGACCAAACGCACCCTGCAACGCGGTGGGCGGCATGATCCTCTCGATGGTCTTGCGCAAAGCAGTACCGTTTCTGCCGTAAACGCCGCCATTTAGGACGCGGGCAATGCGCCTGGCAACGCCATTCGATCCGATCGAAGTCGGCGAGATCGACAATTTCGCTTTTGACTTTGCCGCGGATGTCGGTTCAGCGTCGATGGTTTCGACGAGCTGGACCTGCGCGCTAGCTCCGTTCCAGACGGCCACCGACCCGATGCCGCAGTCTCGGGTGTTGTCGGTCTCGGCCCAAACAGCGATCCAGCTGCGCTCCCCGGGCGAGGGGTCGCTGCAAACGCGGACGGGGTTCTTCTCGGTCGCCTCGATTGGCGGCATGCCGAACTCTGCCGCCGGCGGCACCTACGTCCTCGAAGCCACGGCCGCTCTTAGCGACGGCCGGGTGCTGAAGCTCAACACCACGGTCCTGTGCAAACCCTCGGGGCTGTGACAGTCAGGAAAACTCGGCCATGACCACGAAACTGCTCGCACCTGCGGCCTTTGCCCGGTTTCAGACATCGGGCGCCTCGTATGCGGCAGACGCGAACGGGATCATCGCCGCGGTTGCGACCGGCGACGTGATCGACCTGATCCGCGGCGGCTGCACCTTGCTGCCCGCCTACAACCACCTTTCGGCGACGACCGATCCGAGTGTGTCCAACGATAATACCCAGGATTATTCGGTCGGCTCGCGCTGGCTCAATACCACGGCGAGACGTGCCTGGACCTGCCTATCGGCAACGACCGGTGCCGCGCTCTGGGTGCTCGACGGGGTCGTCCCCGGGCTGGGTGTCGAACCCTCGAACATGTCGACTTATTTCGGCGGGGGGACCGGCACCTTCTTGACGGAGGGCAATCTTGTTCGCCTGGCCGGTAACCCGCTCGCCGGCAACCACGCCGATACCACGGATGACGTGCTAGCGAGCTATATCTTGCCGCCAGCGAGCTTTGATGTCGCCGGCAGTGGGCTCCGCATTACTGCCCAGGGCAGTACCGGGCCGACCGCCAACAACAAGCGCATCAAGCTGTGGTTCAATGCCACCATCTCCGGTGGGGCAGTCAGCGGCGGCAGCGTGATCGCCGACACCGGCCTCTGGGTCAACGGGACGACGCCGAACAACAACGTCGGCTGGCAGCTGATGGCCACCGTCTTCAAATACGGTGCGGCAGGCTCCAACACGCAGTACGCACAGGGAACCGCGATCCTCGGTGGTGTCCATGGCGGGATCGGCGCAACGGTCTTCCCGACGGCGGTGGAGTCGGGCGCGATCGTAATTGCCCTGACGGGCTCGTCCTACACGACCGGTGCAGCCAATGACGTGGTTGCCACCTGGGTCGAAGTCAATGCGATGAATTGATCGGGTGACAGCCATATGCTCGAGAAGACAGCGTTTCGGTGGCCGCAGCCTAGTACGGTCGTTGGCCTAGGCGTCCTCGCCGGCTCGTTCTGCTATTTGGTTACCGGAGATCCGGTCTGGGCTGGTGTCACCGCCGCGGCGGTCAAGATCCTCGTTCCGGACAATACGCCGGGGGCGAACCAAGCGATCGAGACACTGGTACAACCAATTGGCGAGATGCTCAGATCAGGTGCGCAGCAAGCGCCTCTCGTCTCCGGCGATCGGAGAGTTGATCTGCAATCATCTTCGCGGGAGCCGCCGGAAAAATGACGAGCGACCGGACGCACGCGCACAGCTCATTGGCGGGAAATTGATTATGCGACTCTATGGCGCAATCCAGAAGGTCGAGCCTCAGGACGACGGAACCGTGCGGGTGCACGGGATCGCATCGTCGGAGGTGGTGGACGACCAGGGTGAGATCGTGCGGGCCGACGCGATGCGCGCGGCGCTCCCGGACTACCTGCGGTTCCCGGCACTGCGTGAGATGCACCAGCTCTCGGCCGCCGGAACCACGCTCGAAGCCGAGGTCGGTGACGACGGCACGACCCGGATTGTCGCCCATGTCGTCGACCCGGTCGCGGTCGCCAAGGTCAGGAACCAGGTCTATCGCGGCTTTTCGATCGGGGGCCGGGTCACGCAGCGCGAGGCCGGCAACCCCAAGGCCATCACCGGGCTCGTCCTCAACGAAATCTCGCTCGTCGATCGTCCGGCGAACCCTGAGGCAATTTTTGACTGCTGGAAAGCATCAATCAATTCTGATGCGCATCGCGGCGAAGCAGAGCCGCGCCTCGCGGCGACGGCACCCGCTGCGCGAGAGCCATTCAACCCTCCGGTTCAAATCTGGGCTTGCGGCATGCCCGACCATCATCACCGCGCTAAGGGCGACGCGGTCAAATGTCTCGAGAAGCGGGCGGATACCGCACCAGATCTTCGCTCGCCGCACTCGGCGCGGGCGACATCCGAAGGATCGCCGGAGAACTGGCCGGAGGCCGCCGGCGCCAGGGAGGCCCAAGCCGCGATTGGTGCCGCAAAAAAGGCGATCGAGACCGCCCAGGGCGCACTCGCCAAGACCGAATCCCGGCAGAACCGTGACACACCCGACAGTTCGCTCGCGGACCAAGATGGGCTAAACTACGCCGATCCCGGCTACCAGCCGGACGGCAAGCCGCGTTACCCGGTCGACACCGAGCGCCACATTCGCGCCGCCTGGAGCTGCATCAGCAAGCCCAGCAACGCTCGGCGTTATACCGCCGACCAGGTCAGGCGGATCAGAGCCGCTATCGTCGCTGCCTGGAAGGAAAAGATCGACATCGAAGGGCCGCCCTCGGCCGACAGCGGCGAGAAGGCATCGTCCGTCGCGTTGACCAAGGCGCTTTGGGATGTCGGCCATGTAGCTCGGATCATTTTGGAGCTCGACTGGCTGCAGGATGCGCTCGAGGTCGAGACAGCGATGGAGGGCGATAACTCAGCGCAGCCGGCCCGGCTGCAGGCGGTCATCGAGGAACTGTGCAGTTTTCTCAACGTGCTCGTAGCAGAAGAGACGGGCGAGATCCTCAGCGACGTGCAAATGGACGGCGGGTTCCCTCCCGAACGCGCGTCCGAATTGCTCGCAATGGCGGCCGGCGCGCCGGGAGCCGCGCGCATTGCTGCTCTCCTCAAGACAGGGAATCCGAACATGCAGAAGCTCGCCGCCGATCTGCTGACCAATGCCAAGCACTCGCAGGGTGACCAGGCCTTGGTGGACATGGCCCTCCACGCTTGCGACAGGTGCATGGAGATCGACGGCCTATCGGCCAAGGAGAAGGCGCATTTGGCCGGGACCCGTGATCATCTGTGTGCGGCCGGCGCTATTCCGTCGAACATCTCGAGCGGCGACGCGGCAGGTAGCGTCGAGCACGTGGCGCCGCAGATTTACCCGCCGCCGGCGGAGTTTCGCACCGGCGACAATGCCACGGTCGACACGTCAAGAGGGCTTGGCGCCATCGCGGCGCCACGTACCAAGCGCGGTCGCGCGCACCAGAACTTGATGGACATCGCCCATGAGTGCCTCGGCAAGCTGACCGGCGGCATGGCGTGCTCTTGGCCTTCGTCGAGTTCCGCGTCGGACACGGTTCCCGACGGCAGCGCTGGGGCCCAACAGGTCGCCAAGTCTGGTGCACGGCATTCCGCCGAGACGATGGGGCACCTGCGCGCGGCGCACGACCACCTGGTCGCCGCCGGCGCCGAATGCGGCGTTGCAAGCATCGGCGAGGAGGAGCACCAGGGTACTGAATTCGAGTCTGTCAAAGCTGCGCGGACCGGAGACCTTGCCAAGGTGCTGGCCGACGAACAGATCGAAAAGGCGGCGCTGCTCAAGGCGCTCGGCGACATCGTGCCGCTGCTCGACCGGCTGTCGAAGCGGGTCGACGACATCGCCCGCACTCCGCTTCCGCCACTGACGATTGCCAGAGGCAGCGTCTCGGTCTCCAAGCAGCAGGACGGCGGCAGCACCAGCGGCGGCGACAGCCAACTCTCGCCCGAAGCGATAGCGTCGGCGCTCGCCAAGATGAGCAAGGAGGAGCAGACGCTCACCCTGATCAAGGCGAGCTACGCCAATCCAATCCGGGTGCTCGGCGCAGCCCCGGACGAAGGCTGACCGGTGCCCGCGCGGTGCAGACTGTCGGCCTCGTAGTGTTTGACCCGAAGTTAGAAGGTGTAAAATCGGTAGGTACCGCTCAACTGACTAGACGGCTGCGCACCGTCGTTCTCGGCACCTACCCTGCTGAGCGCAATCTCATCACGGCACTCGGCAAGCTGTACCAATTGCCAGCATAACGCACACCCCATCCGGTCTTATTGCGGGGCCCCGCTTCGCCATAAGGCCGTCGCCAAGCCCGGCCTACGGCCGGGCTTTCCGTTGCCCCCCATCCGGGAGGACTATTCGATGAATTCGATCACTCAGGAATCGCTGGAGCTTTTGAAAGGGGCTCTCGCCAAGCCGGACGACGCGCTCGCCAAGTCGATCTCGACCGCGACGGGTCTGCTCGCCTATGACCTGCAGGCGCCGGCCAAGAACCTCTATCCTTTCGTAACGCCGATCAGGAACGCGATGCCCCGCGTTGGCGGCGGCACGGGCTCGGCCACAAACTGGCGCCAGGTCAACGCCATCATCGGCTCCGGTTTCGACAGCATGGGCTGGGTCCCGGAAGGCCAACGCTCTGGCCAGATGTCCTATTCGACCTCCAATAAATCAGCCACTTACGTGACGATCGGCGAAGAGGACGCGGCGACCTTCGAGGCGATTTCCGCCGGCCGCCAGTTCGAGGATATTCAGGCGCGAATGACCTTCCGCCTGTTGCAGAAGATGATGCTCAAGGAGGAAATGGCGATCCTCGCCGGCAACGCCTCACTGAGCCTAGGCACGCCGGCAACCCCGACTTTGTCGGCATCGGGCAGCAGCGCGACGCTGCCTGCGGCAACCTACTTCGTCAAGGTGGTCGGCCTGACCCTCGAGGGCTACCAGAATTCGAGCGTGGTGAACGGCGTCGCCGTCTCGGTGACCGTCACCGGTGCCGACGGCAAGAGCTATATGCTGTCCGGCGGCTCGTCGAACATCAGTGCGGAGGCGAGCCAGGCGGTAACCCTCGGCCAGACCCTGTTCTGCAGCGTTGCCGCAATGCAGGGCGCCGTAGCCTATGCCTGGTATGTCTCGACATCCTCCGGTACCGAGACCTTGCAGGCGATCACGACGATCAACAGCCTTGCCATCACCGCGCCGCTCAGCACCGGCAACCAGTCGCAGACTGCGATCACCAGCGACAACTCGGCCAATTCCAACTATGCCTATGACGGGCTGTTGACGACTGCGCTCAAACCGGGTTCGAACGCCTATGTCAATATCATGCCGGTCGGCACGGCGGGGACTGGAACACCCCTGACCGCTTCGGGACGCGGCTCGGTCGTCGAAATCGACACGATGTTCCAGAAGATGTGGGATAATTTCGAGCTGTCGCCGACCGTCCTCTACGTCAACTCTCAAGAGCTCAAGAACATCACCAGCAAGGTGCTGTCGAACGCGTCTGGTCCGTTGCTGCGCTTCGATTCTCCTGCAGACGGCAGCGCCGGCGAGTACCAGGTGACTGCGTCCGGAGTGGTGCAGTTCTACTTCAACCCATTCGCGATCAATGGCGGGCTCCGGATCCCGATCAGAATCCACCCGCGCGTGCCGCCGGGCACGATCATCGGCTGGGCAGAGAACCTGCCGATCCAGTACCAGTCGAACGAAGTGCCGAACGTCGCCGAGATTAAGACCCGGCAAGATTATTACGAGATAGACTGGCCGCTCGTCACGCGCCAGCGCCAAGTCGGCGTCTATTGCGAGGAAGTGCTGGCCTGCTATGCGCCGTTCGCAATGGGTGTCATCTGCAACATTGGGAACGGGTGATCCCGGTGCCTGAGAATGGCGCACCTATCATGCGCCAGGAAGTGCCTGTCGCGTCAGCCCCTGGGTTCGACCCGGGGCGTCGCGCGGTGCCGAGGCAACCCACGGCTGTCCAAAGCGCTTCATTCACGAAAGGCTGATCTCGTGGCGTTTGGCGATCTGACGACACTCGCCGATGTAAAGGCGTGGCTGCAGACGGGACAGAGCGCCTTTCCTGCGACCGACGACGCGTTGTTGACGCGTTTGATCACCGCGGCGAGCCAATTCATACAGACTTGGCTCAACCGGCAGATCGCCTCGCAGGATTGGGTCGAGACTCGAGATGGCCTCGGGAACGCCCTCGGCCCGTACGACGTGCGATACCAATTCGCGGCATTCCCGGTGAGCGCCGTCAGCCTCGTTGTCGTCGATGGCCTGACAATTCCGCCAATCCCGGCTTCCCCGCCGGCACCACCGGAGATCGCTGCCATCAGTACATTTGCGACCCAGGCGGGCTATCTCTTTACGCCGACGCAGCTGGTGATCAGGGGGTATGCAGTGCCACGAAAGGCGGCGTGCGTGACCCTGCAATATACCGCAGGCTATGCGGTGACACCGCCTGACCTGGCCCAAGCCTGCATCGAGCTCGTCGCACTGCGTTACCGTGAACGCAGCCGCATCGGCGAGGTCGCGCGGGCGATCGGCGGTGGCGAGACCGTGTCGTATTCGCAAAAGGATATGAGCGACCCGATAAAGACTCTGATCCAGCAATACCGCATCGTGGCGCCGATCGCCGGTTTCCTGATAGTGGCGCAGACCCAAACAGATACGGCGACGCTCGCGGGTGTCGTGTGATTACGGCCTATCTCGTCGGCGATGAGCAGTTGCTGGAGCGACTGCGCGCACTGCCTGACGCAATCAATTTGGGGCTCCTTCGCGGGATCACCCGGCTCGGAATCGAGCTTCAGAGCGACGTGCAGCAGGACAAGCTGAGCGGTCAAGTGCTCAGGAGCCGTACCGGATTACTGAGGTCGAGCATTGACCTCCGGGTCGATCAAAGCGGCGGTGCGATCACCGCGAGCGTCTTTAGCGACAGCCGATATGCCGGTGTCCAGGAATACGGGTTTGCCGGAACGGTCAGCGTGAGGGCCAGCCTTCGCCGTATCAGGGAGGCTTTCGGTCGGCCAATCGCCGAGAAGACGATCAGCGTGCGGGCGCACGATCGCCGCATGGATCTCCCGGAACGCTCTTTCCTGCGCTCGGCGCTCGAGGACATGACGCCGGCGATCCGCGACGGTGTGGAGGCGGCTCTGGCGGAGGCGGTATCGCAATGATTGCGTTGGACATGGGTTTCCCACGGTGGGAGAACGGCCGGTGATCGTCCGCGAGTCGATCTATGCTGCACTCTGGGCGCTTGGGGCCGGTGCGGCGAGCTTCGCCAGCGCGAACCGGCGGCTGCGACATTGGGCAGACGTGGCCCCGGCCGAGCAGCCCGCGTTGTTCATGAGCGAAAAGGGCGGGCACGCTGTGACCAAGGCGCTCGGGGCGCCGATCGTGTGGACGCTCTATGCCGATTTCTATGTCTACGTCCATTCGAGCGATCCCTACTTGGCGCCGGCAATGGTTCTGAACCCGTTGCTCGACGCGCTCGAAGCGGCACTGGCGCCGTCGCCGGCGACAGGCATTCAGAACCTCGGATTGCCCGCGATGGTGCAGCACGCCTACATCGCCGGAAAGATCGAGACGGACGAAGGCGTTCTCGGCGATCAGGCGATCGCAATCTTTCCGGTCGAGATCCTATGCGTCTGAGACCACGCTGCCCGAACGGCACCAGCTGACTGCTCGTAGGAGGATTCCGATGCCCGTGGAGGATACCGGCGGGAGTCCGCCGTTTCCCGAGGATATTGAGCAAAGTCCGACCGCCCCGGGAAATAGGGTCGCTTCGATCGACCAGCTGATCGAGCGTTGGTGGCAGGACCATTTTCCGGGCTCGGCGATCGCGCGCGAAACGCAGGCCTGGAATGTCGCCTACGCGGCCAAGGAGACGCTGAAGCAGCTTTTGAAAAGGGAGTATGTGAGATGCAATTGAGCTTCGGCTCGGGTGCGGTTTGGGGCGAACGTACCGATGTGACCGGTTCCGGGATCGGCCCGCGTCAGTTCGGCGTGCTCCAAGATATCCAGATCGACTTCGATTGGACCGACAAGCCGCTGTATGGCCAACTTCAGTTTCCCGTGGCGATCGCCCGCGGCCAGGGCAAGATCACCGGCAAAGCGAAATTCGCCCAGATCCTCGGGTTGCTGTATTCCGACATCTTCTTTGGGCTGACCCCGGCCACCGGCCAGTTCGCCGTCTCGCAGCTCGAGGCCGCGAGCGTACCAGCGACGACGCCTTATACGGTGACCGTCGCCAATGCAGTCGATTACAACGATGATCTCGGCGTCGTCTACGCCGCCACCGGCAAGCGCTTCAACCGGGTGACGACCCCCTCGGCAGCCGGTCAATACTCCGTAAATTTCGCTACCGGGATCTATACCTTTTCGTCCGCCGATGCGAGTGCTGCCGTATTGATCTCGTACACTTACAGCCTGACAACGTCGGGCAGCAGGCTCACGATCACCAACCAAGTCATGGGGACGACGCCGACTTTCAAGGCGACGTTTTACACAACCTATGCCGGCAGCGGGACGGCCTTGCGCCTCAATGCCTGCATGGCCGACAAATTGTCGCTGCCAACCAAAGTCGACGACTGGACAATCCAAGAGCTCGACTTCTCGGCTTTCGCTGATGCTTCAGGCACAATCGGTTATCTGAGCACGGTGGAATAATGATCCCCGGCGTGACGATAACGATGGGCGGCCGGGATTGGCTGATCCCTCCGCTCACGCTCGGCCAACTCCGCCGCCTGATGCCCAAGGTGCGTCAACTGACCGAGATCGGCGCATCAATGGGCGAGGCGCAGATCGGCGTGCTCGTCGAAATCGTCGCCGCGGCGGTGCAGCGCAACTATCCCGATGCAACGGCAGACATGGTCGAGAACCTGCTCGATCTTGGCAATGCCAATGCTGTGCTGAATGCGGTTCTTACCGGCTCGGGGTTAAAGTCACGCGATAACCGCGTGGGGGAAGCGGCAGCCCCCAGGCCCAGCCTGGGGGCAAACTCAGCGAACGCGGGGGCATCTCCGGACTCGGTCCAGAGAGTGCCGACGGCTGGGGACACATTTATGGCCTCCTCGCCACCGCCTGCGGCTATAGCTACCGCATAATCGACGAGATGACGCTCTTCGATTTCGAAGAGCTCACGGCATATTGGGCCGAGCATCCGCCGGTCCACATCCTGGTCGGCGCGTATCTCGGCGTCGGCAGACATCAGCGCCGGCGGATACCCTCGGCCCGTCCCAGCCCGCCCAGCGCGGCGGGCCCGGATCTCCAAGCGGTCCTCGCCGAGCTCGGGCCCGGGTTTGGCGCAGGGGACGTTCATGCCGGACTGCCGCGGCTGGTGCTTGATTTCGCTGAACTGCAGCGCCGAGAGAGAAAAAGCGATTGAACCTCGCAGGGCGCTATGAGCGGCGAGAAATGAGCACGCTCGGGTGCTCACGTCATTGAGGGGCTATCATGGCCGACATTGAAACCAGCGTCGTCATCAGCGCCCAAACCGACGATCTCCAATCCGGAATGGAGGCCGCGTCAAATTCCGTTCAGGCGGCGACGGATGCGATGCGGGCTCAATTCGCGGGGTTGGGTGCCGCCGCTCAGCAGGCGCAATCGCAGATCAACACCGCTGCCGCGCAGGTCGGATCGAGCATCGGCGCGCTGCAGTCCAAGGCCGCAAGTCTGGCGGGGTCCGTCGGTGACGGCATGATCCCAAACTCCGTCTCGGGGGAGGCCCGTGGCGCGGGGGTTGCGCCATCGAACGCAACCTCACCTGCCCGCAGCGGGACCGGTTCCGACAGCGTGTCGGCGTGGCGGGCAGAGCTGCAGGAACAACTGATGGCCGAGCAAAGCTTCTTCGGCCAATCGAAGGAAGAAGAGCTGGCATTTTGGCAGGATAAGCTGGCGCTGACCGAAGCCGGATCGAATGCCCGCCTGGCGGTCGAACGCAACATTTACGAGCTGGAAAAGCAGCTCGCCGTGCAAGGTGAACGCGATCAGCTCGACCAGCTCAGCGCCGATCAGAAGGTGGCCGACGCGAAATTCGCCAACTACAAGGCGGCCATCGATGACGAGGCTGCGCTCGGCCAAATTTCCGCTAAGGAGCAGGTCCGGCAGGAGCAAGATCTCCTCGACCTCAAATGGTCTTATGACCAGGCCTATTACGAGAAGAAGCTTGACGCGGCGCAGAACGATGTCCGGACCCAGCAAAAGCTGATCGAGCAGCAGGAGCTTGCCTACGAGAAGTACGTCGGCGAGGTCCAAGCGCTTGATACCAAACTGGCAGAAGCGAACAGGAAGGCCTGGGACGATATGGTTGCCCCGGTCGAACGCGCCATCGACACCTCGGTTACCGGCATCATCTTGGGCACAACGACGGTGCAGAAGGCCCTCGCGAACCTTGCTCAGTCGATTATCGCCGAATTCGTCAACTCGGCGGTAAAAGGTGTCTTCGGCCAAATTGGCAATCTCTTCGGCGGCAGCCTCCTCGGAGGCGGCGGCGATCAGGACTTCTCCGGGGGTCTCACGGGCGCCGGTGAGGAGGTGCTGGGCGGCGGAATCGCCGGAAGCTTGGGTCTCGGCAGCTTGTTCGGCTCCGGGGGTATCCTTGGCAGCCTCTTCAAGGGGATCGGCACTCTGTTCGGCTTTGAGCATGGCGGCATCGTGCCGAGCGCGCAGGGGGGGTGGGCAGTGCCGAGCCTCGGGCCAAGTGGCGTGCTCGCCCAACTGCACAGCAATGAGATGGTGCTCCCAGCGAATCTCTCTCAAGGTCTGCAGAACTTGATTGCCGCACCGAATGGTGCCAATGCCAGTGGCGGGAGCGGCCCCGTTGTCGTCAACTTTGGCGTCTCGGCGATGGACAGCCAGGACGTCGCACGATTTTTTCGCAGCAACGGCAGTACACTCGTTGCGGCGATCAACAATGCGATGCGCAACGGATCGATGCTGCGGACGAGCTGATGGCGGACGTAGGAGTTTTCCCGCCGCTGCCCGGTCTCGCCTGGAGCGTCACCAAGACGCCAACCTTTCAGACCCGCATCCAGCGAGCGGTGTCCGGGCGGGAATTGCGAGCACTCGATTATCCCTACCCGCTGTGGCAGTTCACGCTGGTCTTTGATCTATTGCGTGACAACCCGGCGGCCGGCTACGATGAGCTGCGAACCTTGATGGGGTTCTTCATGCTCTGTCAGGGCGCCTTCGGCACGTTCCTGTTTCGCGACCCGAGCGATGATCAGGTCACCGGGCAGCAGATCGGTGTCGGCAACGCCAGTGCCACCGTCTTTCAACTGCAGCGGGCGATGGGCGCGACGCTGCCCGGCGGCGGCTTTCTGGAACCAATCTTAGCGCCCAACCTCGTCAGTACGGTCTACCTCGACGGCATCACGCAAAGCCCGGCAAGCTACAGCGTAGATCCGAACACCGGATTGGTGACATTTGCCACACCGCCGGGCAGCGGGTTGGTCATCACTGCCGACTATAGCTATTACTTTCGCTGCCGGTTTGTCGACGACAGCTATGCTTTCGAGAATTTCATGTTTCGGCTGTGGCAGCTAAAAAAGCTCACCTTTATCTCGGTGCGGCCGTGAAACCTGCTTCGGCCGCCCTGATCGCGCTGCTCAACAGCGGCGAACAATTCATCATGGCCGACCTTTACACATTCACCCTGGTCGGCGGCGCGACCATCCTGCGTTATTCGGCAGCGCCGACGTCGATCGTCGCCAATGGGTACCTATTCGCCGCCGGGCCGAAATTCGAACGTTCGAAGACCAACGTCGTGATCGGCACCCAGGTCGACGAGCTCGACATCAAGATCTACCCAGGGACGACCGACCTTGTCGGTGTGACGTCGTTCCTCGAGGCCGCGTGGCAAGGAGAATTCGACGGCGCTTTGTTGCAGTTGGAACGCGCCTTTATGGGCGCAGCCGGCGGCAGTTATGGCGACACCAGAGCCGGGACGGTAATCCTGTTCTCCGGGCGCATCTCTGACATCGATTGCAGCCGCACCGGTATCGATATGAAATGTCGCTCGCATCTGGAACTGCTCAACATCCAGATGCCGCGGCGACTGTGGCAATCGAGCTGCACGCATGTCTTCGGCGACGCGATGTGCCTATTCAACCGGTCGAGTCTCGCTGCCACATTCTCGGCCGCAAGCGGATCGACGACGACCGTCATCCAGGGGGCGCCAACGACGACGACCCCCTACGCGCAAGGGACGATCATCGCCGTCACCGGCGGCAATGCCGGCTACAGTCGCACGATATCGACCTTTGTCAGCGGCGGCGCCGTAACGGTCAAGCTCGCCTTTCTGTCACCGGTTGCCGTTGGCGATCAATTCCAGTTGCTGCCGGGTTGCGATCGCACGCTTGCGACCTGTACCAACGTCTTCAATAACGCCGTCCATTTTGGTGGTTTTCCGTACATCCCAACCCCGGAGACCGCGGTATGACCCACCCTGAAATGGATCCGCGACGAATTGCGGTCATCGAGGAGGCCCGGGGTGGTTGGGCATGCCCTGTCACCACATGGGCCAGGTCGAGGGCGCTGGCACAGATTGCCTGACGATGCTCGCCGAGGTCTATGAGGCCTGCCGCGTCATCCCGCATCTGGAGATCCCATTCTATCCAGCGGATTGGAACCTTCACCGCGACGCGGAACCGTCGGCGTCATGCGGCACCCGATCGAAATTTCGGGCCGCCACAGCCAGGCGACGTCGCCGTTTTTCGCTTCGGCCGCTGCAACGCCCATGGGGCGATCGTGGTCGAATGGCCGCGTATCATCCACGCGCGGGTTACCGTTGGGGTGATCTACGGAGACGCCACGCAGCCAAAGCTAGCCAGCCGCAAACCGCGGTTTTTCGATCCATTCGTTAACATCTTGTGGAACCAAAATGACCGCCAAAAAAACCGCGACACAGCCGCAGCGAAGCGCTGCGCTTCTGGTGGCGTCTATATCATTGTCGGCCCTCATTGCCGCGAGCGCGGCTGCTGGGTACGAGATCGGCAAGAGCAAACCACCAGAGATCGTGACCGTTACCAAGGAGGTTCCGACCGTCATCACTGAGAAAATTCCTGAGCCATACGAGGTAAAGGTCTATTATCCAGTCGCGTCTCCGATTGCCAAACCGCCGCACGGCCACTGTCCGTCCGTTGCCGATGCTCTCAGTATGTTCGAATTTCTGCAGATCGATCGCAGGGTCGATACGCTTACCCAGGAAAAATAAAACCGTGGGCGGCATTTTCGGTTCTGGCAGTAGCGCGAAGCAGCCGACGGCTGCGGGCTCGCAGCAATTCTCATCTGCGCAGCGCGGCGGTTGCATACCACTCGTCTATGGCACGACGCGCGTCGCCGGGATACAACCGCGTGGCGGGCACCAATGCGATCGGCAGCGATACGCAAGAGGACGGCGTTACGTTGCTGCCTCGCGCCATCACGTTCGGTGTCGGCGCCGGATCTACCGGGCCGGTAATCCAGGGCGCACCGACCTCGACCTGGCCCTTTAGGCTCGGCACCATCACCGGCCTGACGGGCGGGAACGCTGGCGCGAGCCGGACCATTGACGCATTCACGAGCGGCCAGACCGTTTCGGTCAAACTCGCGTTCCTATCGCCGATCCAGCCTGGCGATCAATTCCAGATCCTGTCGGGATTTGATCGCACGATGCGACGTGCATCAACGTCTTCAATAACCAGCAGCTCGGCCAGAGCACCGGGCGGTTTGGCGGCTTCGTTTATTCCACTCCCGGAGACAGCAGTTTGATGGACGACGGTTACGAATGCCCGTTTGAGCACCTGCACGATACCGAGGCGGGCGCCAAAGCGTGCAAGCGTGTGGCGGTTACCCGCGAGGCTGAGACGTGGTTGGGCACGTCCTATCATCACATGGGCCGGGTCAAGGGCGCCGGCACCGATTGCCTGATGATGCTCGCCGAGGTCTACGAAGCGGCCGGCGTCGTCCCGCACATCGTGGTCCCGTTCTATTCGCCCGACTGGCATCTGCATCGCGACGCCGAGCGCTACCTCGAAGGCATAATGGGGTACGCGCGTGAGATCCCGGGGCCGCCCCAGCCGGGTGACGTTGCGCTCTTCAAATTCGGCCGTTGCTTCGCCCATGGCGCGATCGTCATTGAGTGGCCGCGCCTGATCCATGCCTGGCACAGCGCCGGCGTGCTTTATGCCGACGCAAAACAGCCGCAGCTGGCGGGGCGCCCGGTGCGTTTCTTTGACCCGTTTGTGTGATGGGCGGAATTCTCGGCGGCAGCTCGAACGCCAAGCAGCAGCGCGCCGTCGGCTCGCTCCAGTTCCAGACCGCTCAAGCGGGCGGCGTCATTCCGCTGATCTACGGCACGACCAAAGTCAGCCCGAACCTGCTCGACTATGACGATTTCACGGCGACGCCGAGCAAGCAGGCCGGAGGCAAAGGCAAGGGCGGGGGGGAGGCAAAGGCGGCGGCCAGCAGTATATGTATTCGGCCTCGTTTATCATGGGAATATGCCAAGGGCCGATCACCGGATTCGGTCTAGCCTGGTGGGACAAGAACATCGGCATCGTCACGGGGCTCCAGAGCATTTCGAGCATCAACCTCGGTTCCGATGGGCAGACGATCGACCCCTATTGGGCAAGCGCCCATCCCGCAAAAGCGATCGGTTATTCCGGCACGGCGAACATCGTCTTCGCCAACTATCAGCTCGGCAACACCGCGACCCTGCCGAATTTCAATTTCGAGGTGTTTGGCGTCGGTGCCGGTATATCGGGTGCCTCGCCCAACGGCTATGACGCCAACCCGGCGCAGATCGTCAGTGATTTTTTGACGAACCCACGCTACGGGGCGAACTTCCCGTCGGCCAATCTCGACCCGGCGATGACGTCCGGCGCCGCTTCGTCCTATGCGAGCTATTGCGCAGCTGTCGGCCTGTTCCTGTCGCCGCTGCTCGATCAGCAGCAGGAGGCGCAGCAATCGCTCGCCGACATTACTCAGGTGACCAACAGCGCGATCGTGTGGTCTGGTGCGCTGTTGAAGATCATCCCCTACGGCGATCAATCGGTCATCAACGCATTCACAGTCGCTAGCTTTACTGGGGCGCCGACCCAATCAGGCGGTGACACGATCAGCCTGACCTTTACCGATCCCGCCTTTAATGAAGGCTCGCCCTACACAGTCTCCTATACCACCCTGGCGAATCTGCAGATGCCGGGGGCAATGGCCGGACTCGCGCAGGTAGTCAACGCCGACTCCAACCTTGTCGGTTTCGGCATACTCGCATCCGGCGTCAGCCTCGCTGGCGTGATGGTCATCCAGTCGAACCCGACGGGCAACACGACGATCGGACAATCGGGCGGCGGCGGGATCACCGCGGCCGGGATCGGCGCGACGACGACCAACGCGTTCACACCGAACACAACGCCGGTCTACAGTCTCGGAGAGGACGACTATATCGTTCAGGAATCCAGTGTCGGCATCAACTTCGGCGTCACGCCTGGCGGTCCGGCGTTGCGTTCGGGCGCGACACCGATCACCGGTGGCTTCACCGACGATCCGCTGCACATCGTGCGCTCGACCCCGGCCGACGCCAACAACATGATCGAGGTCGAGTGTCTCGATCGACAGAACAACTACAACACCGCGATCGCCGAGGCCTTCGACCAAGGTTCGATCGATCTCTACGGGGTGCGGCGCGATACCAGCACCAAGGCCCGGCTGATCACCGACCCGCTCTATGTTGGCGGCACGGTCGCCCAGCTGCTGTTGCAGCGCCAGCTCCTCTATCGCAACACCTACATCTTCCAGCTTGGGTGGAAATACATTCTTTTGGAGCCGATGGATCTGGTGCAGATCACCGATTTACGCCTGGGTGCCAGTGCCTTGACGGTGCGGATCACGGCTGTCGAGGAAGACGACGAGGGCATGCTGTCGATCACCGCCGAGGATTTTTTCGGACCCTACTCGCCGACCGTGCTGTACCCGCCGGCCAATTACTCGCCAACTGTCTCGCCGTCGATTCTCGGACTGGGCGGCGGCACCGCGGCGCCAGCGGTGAAGCAGGCGAGTGGTGGTGCGGTCGGAGGCTATGTGCCGAACTGGAGCGCGACGCCGGGCAATGTCAATACGCCGTTGATCTTCGAGCCGCCGGCGGCGTTACTTTCGGGCGATCTCGAGATCTGGATCGCACTTTCGGGCGGCCCGAATTGGGGGGGCGCGCAGGTCTGGATCTCGAGCGACGGCAGTTCTTATGCCTTTGCGGGCACGGTTAGTGGGCCGGCGACACAGGGTATCTTGACCGCGACGATCGGCAACAGCGGCGGCAACCCGGACACCACCGACATCTGCTCGGTCGATCTGAGCGAGAGCCGCGGCCAACTTCTGTCGGTCTCCGCCACCGACGCAGCGAACCTCGTCACCCTGTGCTACGTAGGCGGCGAGCTCTTCGCCTATCAAACCGCGAGCCTGACGGGGACCTACCACTATAATCTTACGACCCTCTATCGCGGTGCCTACGGCACGACTGTGGCGAGTCATCCGGTTGGAACGCAATTCGCGAGGATCGACCAGTCGGTCGGTCGCTTCCCCTATCCCAATACTCTCATCGGCCAGACGATTTATCTGAAATTCCTGTCATTCAATATCGTAAGCGGCGCCCTGCAGAACCTTTCATCGGTACCGGCTTATACCTACACGGCGACCGGCTCGGGCAAAGCTGCGGTGTCGACCACGGTGTCGGGGTCCTACGCCGGCACGACCAGCGCCAACCAAGTCGTGCAGCGCTATGTGTTTGCCGGAACGGTTACGTTCCCCGTCGGGCTTGCGGGCTCCCAAGGCACCGCGGAGGTCGCTGCGGCGGCCTCGACGACCTACGACATCGAGAAGAATGGTACCAACGTCGGAACGATGGTGTTCGCGGCCTCGGCGACAACGGCAACCTTTGCGATGCCGTCGGCAACCATCTTCATGACCGGTGACGTATTGACTGTCGTGGCGCCGGCGATCCCGGACGCGACGCTAGCCAACCTCGCATGGACTTTTGTTGGATCGAGTTAGATGACCACGACCCCCTATCTTCCGCAGACCATGTCGGACGTCGTGGTCGACCTCTCACATTACCAGACTGTCAGCCAGAACTTCTCCATAACCGCCGCCGCCGGGATTGCTGCGGTCATTCTCAAGGCCACGCAGGGAACCGGGTTCATCGACCCCACCTTTTTGCCTCGAGTGGCGGAAGCTCGCGCTGCCGGGCTGTTGGTTGGGGCCTATCATTTCCTCGACGGCTCCAATCCCGCTCAGCAAGTCGCGAACTTCCTGACCATTGCAAAGTCGGAAGGTGGGGTTGATTGGCTCGCGGTCGATTGGGAGCCTTATCCGTCCTCGCAGGCGAGTGTCATAGGCGCGGCGCAAGCGGTAGCGAGCATCCAAGCGGCTACGGGTTCCTGGCCGATCCTATACACCATTCGCTACATGTTGTCCGCGCCGAATACCACCCTGTCACGCTGCCCCCTCTGGCTTGCCGAATACGGTTCCAACCCGGTCTGTCCCCCAGGCTGGACCGAATGGAATTTGTGGCAGCACACCGACGGTCAAATCGGCAGCGGCGTCGTACCGGTTCCTGGCATCGGACCCTGCGACCGCAGCCGCTTCGCCGGCACGATCGTGCAGCTAGGCCAATGGTGGACCAGCCCGACGCCGTAATCATTCGGCTACGCGGTCTGATGGCGTCCGGGTCGCTGGCTGAGCCGGTGCAGTTGCAATTTTGCGGCCGCGCTCGCGGCGGAAAGGCGACATAGGGCTATGATGGCAATGTCGGCGTCTTGACCGACACGCCTATCGCCGACGCTGCTGACGATCCTTGCTCGGTCGACCCTGTCGGTGACTCCCAGTGACAAACAGGTCTCATTCGATCCGCGGACGCACGGCCGATCCGCAGATCGCCCGCATTACAATGGCCGCCAAACCGAAGGTCGTCCGCGGATGAAACTCGAATCATGGCACAGCAGCGAAGACAAGAGCCGGTGGAAGATCGTGCGCACCGACAACTACACCGATGTCCCGGGCGAGATCATTACTGCGGACGAGACGACCGGCGAGTGCAGCATGCAGGTCGGCGGCGAGACCAAGACGCTGAGCTTCGGCCCCGGCGGAATGAGGATCGTCGGGCGGCGAAGATGACCGACGACAAGCGCCTGTGGCCGAGGTTCAGTCCGGAAATCAACTTCGGGCACATCCTGCAGGCCAGCGTCATCCTGGTGACGATCGGGGGAGGGGCGCTCACAAGCTATCTGAGCCTCCGTTCGGATATACAGCAGGTGCGGGCCGATCTCACGGTCAAGGTCAGCGAGCATGAAGTGCGACTCGCCACGATCGAGCACGCAAGCGAAGACCAGCGCAAAGAGGTGCACGAATTCCAGGCCGAGATGCGGTCGTCGATCTCTCACGTGACCGACATACTGAACGATGTGCGGATTCAACTCGGGCGTCGGTTGCCCCATAGTTGACCGGCCGAAGAGCAGCCATACCTGCGGTGCGAAAATATTCTACTAAAGCTTAGAGGTTTGGGAGTATTGCCGATGACGATCGCGCACCTATCAAATCCACCCGCCTTATTGGTTAGTAGTGTGGAGTTGACGTTGACTACTCGAAGGGCGTTGAGTTCGTTGTCCGGCTTGGAATGTCCGCTAATGTTCGACTGATATTCAGGGATCAGGGTGGAGCGGTGATTCCTGGCGGACCTGTGGCGGCATAGTGATAAATGACAGTCCGGCGACATTTGAAGCCACGTTGTCAGCCGATGGACAATCGGTGCTGATTGTTCCGAAAGCGTTGGGATCGACCATCCTTCGCTATGTTTATTGCAGTTACGTAACCGCCAACCTGATCGTCAGGATCACGAACCGCGTCGGGCCACTCCGGCCACATACTAGTGTCCGCGAATCTGTACTCGACTATCTCCAGGCCATCGACGTCGATTATCAGCCTCGGTCGATCGAGGATATCATCGGTTACGTGGGGGCCGATCGTGCGTAATCGAAGGCGCCCTGGAGAACCTAGTCCACGATGGCTATGTTCGACAGAGCGGCGAGTTTTGGCTGCCGTTGAACCCAGCTTCGGGATCCTTCGGTTTCGATTTGTCGTCTCGGAACTCCCGATGACATTGGCGTCGGATGTTAAAGTTAGAAGTGGCGGCGAACCTCAACGACAGCCCTTCAGTGATCGGTTGCTCTCTCTCCGTCGGATCAGGCTGATAGCTCGTTGGTCAGCGCGGAGATCGAAGGCACGAAGAAATATGCTCCTGCCTTGGGCACAATGAAGTTCTGGGCCATCACCAGCATGCTGCGTCGGCTGCCCGTCGGATAATTCGGGAATGGTTCGTCCGTCGTGCGGGGGTTGGTTTGCTGTTAGCCAATAACCGGGTCAAACCCAACGATCACTCTGGGATCGTTGGCCGTCGTTGAGCCGCCGGCCGGAATGGACGCATTTGAAATGACCGGCAGGGACTGTGGGCCCCCCGGGCGGAATACCCTGCCGAATGATGCGACGCGGCGTGAGGGCGTTTTCGGGGATGTCCGCTCGCGGATTGGTCTTGCGGATATGCGCACCAAACGGGCATCTCCGCTGCCCTTGGTCGTTTGAGAAGTCAAAGTTATTGTTCTGCTGGGGATTTGTGGCGATTGCCAAATCATCCTGACTGGGCGTCAATGCCAACGGCGCGCCACTCTTCGACCGCCCGATCAAACGTGCGCCCAGGAGTACCGGATCGACTCCAAGCGGGTTGGCAGCGCTTAGTATGAACGCACCGAACTCCGGCACCAGCTGCTGAAGTTGTCGGAACACCATAGACGAGCCGTTCCTCATCCACGGTAGCGTAGCGAATCGGGTCCTCCGCCCGGATTACCCAAGCACGAACAGGCCAGGGTCGACCATTTGCTGCCCGGGAAATGCCGTAGTCAGCCCGTTGATCCCCGGCTGCGAGATGCCGTCCCGCCAACCGAAATGCTCGTGCCCTGCGTCCCAACCCGGGCGCACGTTGCCGGCCCGGTCGAAGGTGACCGTCGCGGCGCCCCCGATAATGCCGCGTAGCGTGTTCCGGTGATCAGAAACACGCCGTGAATCGTAGCCGCGAGGAATTGGGCGTCCCAGGTACTTGGCTCGTTCTGATCGACAGGGTCGCCAACGGCGCCTGCCCGGGCTGTGGCGCCGGCTGCAAATGAGGTGTCGTCCAAATCAACTCCAGGCAGCAGCGTCTTAATACCAGCGTGCGTGAACCCGATATTTACCCCAACCAGAGGCAGTAGATCTGTTTGGCCCCTTGTTTTGCGCGTCTGAAGCAAGAGTTCACGCTGATGCACCAATTCGGTGGTGGTGATGCGCCGCGCAATCGCGGAACGAAGCAACCTTTTGAAGGCAGCGGCGTCGTTGATCTGAAAGAAGACGAACCTTTCCCATTTCTTCTGCAAACCGATCAGTATGTCGTCTTGTATTTCATGCAGCTCGAGAGCCGATGAGCTGGCCGGTGTCGCCGTTGGAGTGGTGTCATGTCAATCTGGATGATCATTATTTCCTGTTCCGCACGGATTGCCGAGGGAACCACCTAAGGCGTCGTTCCTAAATAGAGGGCGCGCCGACGCTCGGAGGTAGAATAGCATGTGGGATGACACCCGAAAAGCACTACAGCAATCCTCCGCGAGATCAGCTGTCGGAGCACGTTTGCGGCTTGATCGCGAGGCTGGCTCTGGCCATCGTGCAGCGCGAGGCGAGGAGGAGCACACCGATGGTCTCGAGAGCGGGGATGAGGATCGCGGTCCTCGCGGCGCTTCTGTTTGTGACTGGCTGCGGCAGCACCCGCTTGGCTGGGTGCCAGTGCCCCAAGCCGGTCGCGTACGACGAAGCGACCTTAAAGGAAATCTCGCAGGCATTGCGTGCTTTACCGGCGGACAACGTCCTTCATCAAGCGATGGAGGATTACGAGAACGAGCGCGACGACCTTCGATTCTGCCCTTGAGCCCTTATCCTGGAGTACGGGACCGCGGGTCGCCCCCTACCGAATCAGGGTCAACAAGTGGCGACCCAGCACCAGACACGCTGCCAGGCAAATGATCATCAGCGGGATGTAGTTGAACTTGCCCGGCCGGTATGGTCGGCGATCGAGCACAATGGCGGCTGCGAGCAATAGCGTACAGCCGCTGAAGGCGATGATCGTTGCGGCCAGGTTCATTTGTGGGTCGGAGACGCACCGGGAGCCGGCGCCACCCATCAAACCTCGCTCTGCGACACCATCATCCTCGCCAAAGCGACCACCGCCGGACTAGACTTCGGCATCCAAGTCGCCCAGGCCCGCGCATGTCCGAAGAGTTCTATCGCATCAAGCGCCTTCCCCCTTATGTTTTCAACGAGGTCAACGCGCTGAAAGCCAAGGCGCGCGGCGCGGGGCGCGACGTGATCGATCTCGGCATGGGAAATCCCGACGCTCCGACACCGGCGCACATTGTCGCCAAGCTCGTCGAAGCGGTGCAGAACCCGCGAACTCACGGCTATTCGGTATCGCGCGGCATTGCCGGCCTGCGCCGCGCCTGTGCCGCCTATTATGCCCGCCGCTTCGGGGTCGAGCTCGACCCGGAAAGCGAGGTCATCGTCACCCTCGGCTCGAAGGAGGGGCTCGCCAACCTCGCCCAGGCCATCACCGCGCCAGGTGACATCGTCCTCGTGCCGAACCCGTGCTATCCGATTCATGCATTCGGCTTCATCATGGCGGGTGCTTCGGTGCGCCACGTGCCGGTCGGCCCGGAATTCGACTTCCTCAGCGAACTCAAAAAAGCGGTCCAGCACAGCATACCGGCGCCGCTCGCCATCGTCCTCAACTTCCCCGCCAACCCGACTGCCCAAACCGTCGACCTCGACTTCTATGGCGAGATCATCGCGTTCTGTCGCCGGCACAACATTATTGTGCTGTCCGATATCGCTTACGCCGAACTGTACTTCACCGGCACACCGCCGCCCTCGATCCTCGAGATTCCCGGCGCTCGCGATATCGCTGTCGAGTTCTCCTCACTCAGCAAAACCTATTCGATGGCGGGCTGGCGCATCGGGTTCGCCGTCGGTAATACGCGGCTGATTGCGGCGCTGGCGCGGGTCAAATCCTACCTCGATTACGGCGCCTTCACACCGATCCAGGTCGCGGCGACGGCGGCGCTCAACGGCCCTCAGGATTGCATCGCCGAAATTCGCGAGCGCTATCGCGCCCGCCGGGACGTGTTGATCGATGGGCTGCGCCAAGCCGGTTGGGAGCTGCCGGTGCCCGAGGCGACGATGTTCGCCTGGGCGCCGATCCCACCAGGCTTTCAGGCAATCGGCAGTCTCGCTTTTTCTAAGTTGCTGCTCGAGCAGGCCAATGTCGCGGTGTCGCCGGGCATCGGCTTTGGCGAATATGGCGAGGGTTTCGTCCGCATCGCCCTCGTCGAGAACCGCCAGCGCCTGCGCCAGGCGAGCACGCAACATCAAGGCCTTCCTCTCGGGCCGCAACGACGTCGGCGAACTGCGCGGCAACGAGCGGCGCCTCGCGACGGCCGGGTCATAAGATCGGCGACGCAACGCGTCGAATCTCGTCACATCGGAGGCGCGCCAAGTCGGCGAGAGCCCTCCGGGTTTGACTTCGCCTGATGCGCTCCCTATGTTCCGGTCCTCGCGAGGGACATGCGCATGAAGATCGTCAATTCGTTGAAGTCGCTGAGAAAACGCGACAAGAACTGCCGCATCGTGCGGCGTAAGGGGCGCGCCTACATCATCAACAAGACCAATCCGCGGTACAAGGCGCGCCAGGGCTGACTCGGCTATAGCCGGCGGATCGCGCCGATGAAGATGCCGGCGCCGGACGCGGCAGTGCTGCTGCGCCGCCCCGAGATCGTCGAGGCGCTTAGGCACATTGTCCCGGGGGAAGGCGTTATTGTCTCCGAAGCGGAGCGGCGAGCCTATGAGAGCGATGGGCTGACCGCCTATCGCCAGCTGCCGATGGTCGTCGTGCTGCCCTCGCGCGTCGAACAGGTCGCGGCGGTGCTGCGCTATTGCAGGGAGATGGGCATCAAGGTGGTCCCGCGCGGCGCCGGCACATCGCTCTCCGGCGGTGCTTTGCCCTTGGGTGACGGCGTGCTGCTCGGGATGGCCAAGTTCAACCGCATCCTCGATATCGATTACGACAACCGTTGCGTCGTCGCCCAGCCCGGCGTCACCAATCTCGCGATTACCCAAGCGGTCGAAAACTCCGGATTCTTTTACGCGCCGGACCCGTCGAGCCAGATTGCCTGTACGATTGGCGGCAACGTCGCCGAGAATTCGGGCGGGGTGCATTGTCTCAAGTACGGGGTTACCACGAACAACATTCTCGGCATCGAGATGGTGCTGATGGACGGCGAGGTGATCCGGCTCGGCGGCAAGCACCTCGATGCCGGGGGCTACGACCTGCTCGGCGTGTTGACTGGATCCGAGGGGCTGCTCGGGGTGGTCACCGAGGTTACCGTGCGCATCCTGCCAAAGCCGACGGCCGCGCGAGCGCTGCTGATCGGCTTTGCCACGACCGAGGATGCCGGCGAATGCGTGGCCGCCGTGATCGCCGCCGGTATCATCCCCGGCGGCATGGAGATGATGGATCGGCCGGCGATCCACGCTGCCGAGGCCTTCGTCAACGCCGGCTACCCGCTCGATGTCGAGGCGCTGCTGATTGTCGAACTCGACGGCCCGCCGGCCGAGGTCGAGCACCTGATCAGCCAAGTCGAGGCGATCGCTCGCGACCACCGCGCCAGCGAAATCCGGCTCAGCCGCGACGAGGCGGAGCGGCTCGCCTTCTGGTCCGGGCGCAAGGCCGCCTTCCCGGCCGTCGGGCGCATCTCGCCCGATTATTATTGTATGGACGGTACCATCCCGCGTGCCCGGCTGGCCGAGGTGCTGAGCCGGATACGGGCGCTCTCCGACCGGCACGGGCTCGCGGTGGCGAACGTCTTTCATGCCGGCGACGGAAATCTTCATCCGCTCGTTCTCTACGACGCCAACAAGCCCGGCGAGGTCGAGCGTGCCGAGGCTTTTGGCACCGATATCCTTAAGCTCTGCGTCGAAGTCGGCGGCGTCCTGACCGGCGAGCACGGGGTCGGGGTCGAGAAGCGCGACCTGATGGGAACGATGTTCGACGAAAGCGACCTGGCGCACCAGCAGCGCCTGAAATGCGCCTTCGACCCGGACGGGCTGCTCAATCCAGGCAAAGTGTTTCCGCAATTGCACCGCTGCGCCGAGCTCGGCCGCCTTCATGTGCATGCAGGCCGGCTGCCGTTTCCCGACCTGCCGCGTTTTTGAATTGGGCGGGGCTCGTGACCCGCGTCGCCCCTGCTGATCTCGGCGAATTGCGCGATGCGATCGGCGAGGCACTCGCTGCGGAGGAACCGCTCGAACTGACCGCCGGCGCGACAAAACACGGGCTCGGCCGTCCTCTCCAACTGCCGCGCACTCTCGATCTGTCGGGCCTTGCCGGAATCCGCGACTACCAACCGAGCGAGCTCGTCCTGACCGCCGGCGCCGCCACCCCGCTTGACGAGATCGAGGCCGCGCTCTCGTCGGCCCGGCAAATGCTCGCCTTCGAGCCGCCGGATTGGGCGGAACTCCTCGCCCTTCCGGCCTTAGCAGTGGGCCGGTCCACGCTCGGCGGCGCACTCGCCTGCAACCTCTCGGGACCACGCCGGATCAAGGCAGGCGCAGCACGCGACCATTTCCTCGGGTTTCGCGGCGTCAGCGGCCGCGGCGAGGTGTTCAAGGCGGGCGGCAAGGTCGTCAAGAACGTGACCGGATACGACCTTTGCAAGTTGATGGCGGGCTCCTACGGGACGCTCGCCGCCCTTGAGGAGGTGACGGTCAGAGTGCTGCCGCTGCCGGAGGTCATCTGCACCGTGATGCTCTGCGGGCTCGATCCCGGAGCAGCGGTAAAGCGCCTAACCCGGGCGCTCGCCTTGCCGCATGAGGTCTCGGGTGCGGCTTATCTACCATCATCTTTGGCTGCGGCGTCGGCTCCGCTCTCCGGATTGTCCGGTGTCGCGGCACTCCGTCTCGAGGGGCCACTTCCCTCCGTCGCCTTCCGCCGTGAGCAGCTGTTGGCCGAACTTGCCTCGGATTGCGAATGGGCGGTGCTCGAACCCGAAGCCTCCAGCGCTTTCTGGCGATCGATCCGCGATGCGGTGCCGCTTTCCCGACCCGGCGATCGTACGCTCTGGCGCGTCTCGGCCGCGCCAAGCCGCGGCGCCGAGCTCGGCGAGGCGATCACCCGGGGGCTCGATGCCGAGTGGTATCTCGACTGGGGCGGCGGGCTGATATGGGTTGCAGTTGCCGGGGCCGAGGACGGGGGCGCCGAGGTGATTCGCGCCGCGATCCGCGGACAAGACGGGCGCGGCACAGGCCATGCCACCTTGATCAGGGGGTCGCCGGCGCTGCGCCGTGCCGTCCCGGTGTTCGAGCCGCAGCCTCCGCCGCTCGCCGCGCTCGCCGCTCGGATCAAGGATGGCTTTGATCCCCGCCGGATCCTCAATCCTGGGCGAATGGTCGAGGGAGTCTGAGCGGGTGCGGACCGATTTCACGGCCGAGCAGCTCACTGACCCCGATATCGCGGCATCCGAGAAGGTGCTCCGGACCTGCACCCATTGCGGGTTCTGCACCGCAACCTGCCCGACCTACGTCTTGCTCGGCGACGAGCTCGACAGTCCGCGCGGGCGCATCTATCTGATCAAAGACATGCTCGCGAGCGGCGAGCGGGTTACCGCCGATACCGTCAAGCATATCGACCGGTGCCTCTCCTGTCTCTCCTGCATGACGACCTGTCCCTCCGGCGTCAATTACATGCACCTCGTCGACCACGCGCGGCGCTGGATCGAAAAGAATTACCGCCGGCCGCGAGGCGAGCGCATCCTGCGGCGGTTTCTCGGCACGGTTCTGTCGCGGCCATTGCTGTTTCGCCTGTCGCTGCGCTGCGCGGCGGTCGCCAAACCCCTGGCACGGTTTCTGACCGGCCCGCTCGCGCCGCTAATAGCGCTCGCCCCGAGCTCGGTCCCGCCTGCCTCCCCGACGGACCGGCCACAAGTTTTTGCGGCTGAAGGCGAGCGGCGGATGCGAGTCGCGCTGTTGCCGGGCTGCGCGCAGAAGGTGTTGGCGCCGGAGATCAACGAGGCGACGATCCGGCTGCTGACCCGGCACAGTTGCGAAGTCGTGGTCGCCCGCGGCAGTGGCTGTTGCGGGTCGCTTGCGCACCATCTCGGCCAGGAAGGGGCGGCACTCGATTTTGCGCGCGCCAACATCAACGCGTGGGAACGCGAGCGTCTTGCCTCCGGGCTCGACGCCATCGTGATCAACGCCTCGGGTTGCGGCACGACGGTCAAGGATTACGGCTTCATGCTGCGCGAGGATCCAGCCTATGCTGAGAAGGCGGCAAGAATCGCCACACTCGCCCGGGATGTCACCGAGTTGGTCGCGACGCTCGGCCTCGGCCGTCCGGCGCGTGAGGTTCCTGCCACCGTCCGGCGCGTCGCATATCACTCTGCCTGCTCGATGCAGCACGGGCAGCGACTCCACGCCGAGCCCAAGGCGCTTCTCGCCGCGGCAGGGTTCGAGCCGCTCGAGGTGCCGGAAGGACACCTGTGTTGCGGTTCGGCAGGAACCTATAATTTGCTGCAACCCGAGATCGCCGCAGCTTTGCGCGACCGCAAGCTCGCCAACATCGCCGGCACCCGGCGGGATCTCGTCGCGACTGGCAACATTGGCTGCATCACCCAGCTCGCGCCCGGTTGCGACGTGCCGGTGGTGCATACGGTCGAGCTCCTCGACTGGGCCACCGGCGGGCCGCCGCCCAAAGCGCTGTCGGCACCTTAGCAGGCTCGCCGGCGGGCGATCGCCGGGATCAACAGCGATAGGGACAGTGCCACGGCCCCGATGAGGGTCGGCACGAACCAGTTCGCCACGCCCAGCATCAGGCGCTCCCCGGCCGTGCCGAGATCCACATAGGCGATCGTCATCGGCAGCTGGCCCACCAGCGATCCAAACGCGTAGGCCCCGAGCGGCAACCGTGTCAGTCCGAGCGCATAATTGGCCACGCTGTGCGGCATGACGGGGATCAACCGCAGTACTGCTACGGCGCGCCAGCCGCCACGCTCGACGATGGGTTCGAGACGTCCGAGATCGGTCACGCCCGAATTGACATAACGCGCTACGAGAAAACCCGCCGCCGCGCCGCCGACGCTGCCTAACGCAGCCCAAACGATCCCCCACCAGATCCCGAACATGAGCCCGGCGACGACCGCCAAGAGCGCGCGCGGGATGAACAGCAGGCTGGCCACGATGTGGACGGCGAGGAACCCGAGCGGAGCTGCCGGGTAGCGCTCGATCGCCGCGCTGATCGTAATAGGGTCGAGGACCGCTCGCCAGCGCCAGGCGGCTGCGGCGCCGATTGCCAGCAAAGCGAGCGTCGTGAGCCGCGCCGTCCGGCGAACTACGGCCGACGGCACGTCAGGTTTCGCCGTCATCACGGCGTCGAGACGACCGGAGAGGGGGCCTCGGACGATGCAGCGGCATCGGCTTCGCATACCGCCGTATCAAACAGGCGCGGACGAGTGTTGCGGCGCTGCAGCCACATGACACCGAAAAGATCGATGATTCCGACACCCAGACGATCGAACACGCCGTATTTTGACACGCCCCTGCGGCGCGGTCGGTGATTTACCGGCACCGAACGCACCCTCCCCCCCTCTCGCAACGCCAGCGCCGGAAGGAACCTGTGCATATGGCTGAAATGGGGCAAATCCAGAAAGAGGGCGCGGGGAAACAGTTTCAAACCGCAGCCGGTGTCCGGCGTGCGGTCCCCGAGAAACCGGCCACGAATCGTATTGGCGATGCGCGAGGCCCAGCATTTCGACCAGCTGTCCCACCGCTTCTCACGACAACCGGTAATCAAGAGCGGTGGATTCGCCGAAGCTTGCCGAGCGAGACGCCAGAGTGTCGGGATGTCGGCTGGGTCGTTCTGGCCATCTCCATCAAGTGTTGCGATCCAGCTCGCGCGCGCGGCCCGGACGCCTGTGCGGATCGCGGCACTCTGCCCGCAGTTCTGCAAGTGACGCAGCAGCCGAACCTGCGAAATCGCGCCTGCGAGCCGCAGAATCTCGCCAGCGGTCGCATCGGTGCTGCCGTCGTCGACATAAATGATCTCGTAGTCGACCAGACCGTCGAGCGCTGCACGGATCTCGTCGATCAGCGGCGCGATATTGTCGGCCTCATTCTTTACCGGGATGACGACGGAGAGATCCATGGGTCGATGCCGCGAAGCCTGCGCTGGCCGCGTGAGCGGCGAGCCCGATCGCAATCGAACTGCCCCTCAATCCGCGGCACCTGTAACATCTTTTGAAAGCCCGGACAAATCGATGGGTGCCTGCCACATTTATCGCCCGATGCGCGAGACCCAGCCCGGCTCCACCGTACCTCCGGCCTGTTCTTCTCCTGCAGAAGCAGGCCGACCTGCCCGGACCGCCTCGCGCACGGTTGCTGAAAAGGCGAACCTCAGCGATCGATCCAGGCGATCCTGAGGACATTGGTGGCGCCGGGGGTTCCGAACGGGACGCCGGCCGTGATGACAACCCTCTCGCCAACATCCGCGATCTTCTCGCGGTAGGCGATCCGCACCGCCTTCTGCACCATGTCGTTAAAGCTCTTGACGTCGCTGGTGTGCACACAATGCGCACCCCACAGAACGGCGAGACGGCGCGCGGTGGCGAGGTTCGAGGTCAGCACCAGGATCGGGGCTTCGGGTCGTTCACGTGCGGCGCGAAGAGCGGTCGCGCCCGAAGTTGTGTAGGAGACTATCGCAGCCGCACCCACAAGGTGCGCCACTTGGCATGCGGCGGCGCTGATCGCGTCCGACGTCGTGTGCTCATGCTCGATCCGCGTGCTTTCGAGCATCGAATAGTAGAGCGGATCTTCCTGCACCCGACAGGCGATGCGGTTCATGATCGCGACCGACTCGACCGGATAGCGTCCCGCCGCGGTTTCTGCGGACAGCATAACCGCGTCTGCTCCCTCGTAGACCGCAGTGGCGACATCGGAGGCCTCTGCTCTCGTCGGCGTCGGCGCGGCGACCATCGATTCGAGCATCTGCGTCGCCACCACAACGGGCTTTCCGGCAGCCCGACAGGCGTGGATCACCTGCTTCTGTACGCTCGGCACATCCTCGGGCGGCATCTCGACGCCGAGGTCGCCGCGCGCGACCATCAGCCCATCGGCGATCTCGATGATCTCCGCGAGGTGCTGGATCGCCGACGGCTTTTCGAGCTTGACCATGACGCCGGCACGACCGCCGACCAGTTTGCGGCCCTCGGCGGCATCATCGGGACGCTGGACGAATGAGAATGCGATCCAATCGGCGCCGTGCTCGAGGGCGAAGGAAAGATCGGCGCGGTCCTTTTCGGTGATCGCCGACAGCGGCAATACCGCATTCGGGACGTTGACGCCCTTGCGGTCGGACAGCGTGCCGCCGACCAGGCATCGCGTATCGGCAAAACCGATGCCGCAGGTCTCGACCTGAAGGCGTACCCGACCGTCGTCCAGAAGCAGCTCGGTCCCCGGCCGAAGCGCCTCGAAGATCTCCGGGTGCGGCAACGGCGCACGGCTTTCGTCGCCGGCTTGCCGGTCGAGGTCGAGGTGGAAGAGCGCGCCGGTGGCGAGTTCGATCGGCCCTTCGGCGAAAGTGCCGAGGCGGAGCTTGGGTCCCTGCAAGTCGGCAAGAATGCCGATCGGTCGCCCCGTCGCCGCCTCCACCCGTCGGATCGCCGTAAACCTGGCGCGGTGGTCATCATGAGTACCATGGCTGAAATTGAGCCGGAAGACGTCGACACCCGCCTCGAACAGTGCGCGGATCTGATCAGGGGTCGAACTCGAAGGGCCGAGCGTTGCGACAATCTTTGCGCTGCGCTGGCGCCGCATGTCGATCTCCCTGCCGTGACTCATGTCATTCGAGAACCAGGATGGCTCGAAAATCGTTGACGTTGGTTAAGGTGGGACCGGTCACGACGAGATCATCAAGGGCGGCAAAAAATCCATAACCGTTGTTTTCGGCGAGCGCATTGTGCGCCGAGATGCCGTGGGCGGCAGCACGCGCCAAGCTGTCCGGATAGACAATCGCACCGGCATTGTCTTCTGTTCCGTCGATGCCATCGGTATCGCAGGCGAGCGCCGAAATGCCGTCGACGCCGTCGAGCGCTACCGCGAGGGCGAGCAAAAACTCGACGTTACGTCCGCCGCGGCCCCTTCCGGTGACCGTGACAGTGGTCTCGCCGCCCGACAAGAGTACGGCAGGGGGCAAGAGCAAGCGTTCCCCGACGCGAAATTTTCCCGCACGAACCTGAAGTGCGATCCCCGCATGGACCAGTCCGACCTGGCGCGCTTCGCCCTCGATCCGGTCGCTAAGCACGATCGGCAAGATGTTCCGCTGCACGGCGACCGCGGCGGCGGACTGGAGCGAGGCCTGCGGGCTCGCAACGAGCTCGAACTTTGCCCGGTCGAACATCGGGTCATTCGGTTTCGGCGTTTCCTCTGCCGCTTTCGAGAGATGCGCTACCACGGCCCGCGGTTCGACGATGCGGTACTTCGCGAGCACGGCACGGGCGTCGGCAAAGGCGGTGGGGTCGGGCACCGTTGGACCGGAGGCGATGACCGCGGGGTCGTCGCCGGGCACATCCGAGATCGCCAGAGTGAGGATTCGCGCGGGTGCGGCGGCGGCGGCGAGCCTGCCGCCCTTGATCGCAGAAAGATGCTTGCGCACCGTGTTAATCTCAGTGATCGTTGCACCGGAGCGCAGAAGCGAGCGTGTTACCGCCTGCTTGTCGTCGAGGGTGAGGCCGGCGGCGGGCAGGGAGAGCAGCGCCGAGCCTCCACCCGAAGCGAGGAAAACAAGCTGATCGTCTGGTCCCAAACCGCGAGCCAAGGCGAGGATGCGGCGTGCCGTCAGCTCGCCCGCGGCGTCCGGCACAGGGTGACCCGCCTCGACGATTTCGACCCGGTCACAAGGTACGGCATGACCGTAGCGGGTGAGAACAAGACCTTCGAGAGGACCGGACCACGAGGTTTCGAACGCGCGCGCCATCGCTGCCGAAGCCTTTCCGGCGCCGACCAGCACCGTTCGACCGCGGACCGGTGCGGGAATTCGCCGCTTGAGCGCCTGAAAAGGGTCGGCCGCGGCAAGTGCGGCGTTGAACAATGTCCTTAATGTTTCGTCGCTTGCCGTTTGATCGCGTCTTGTCACGTGGATGTTCCGTCTTGCCAAGCTCGCCGCCATTTCATATCGAGCGCCGCGGAAACGCCAGCGCTCGATCCTCCGCGACAGGTAGAGGGTTTATCGGCGATGGCTTGTGCGGAGGAGATCTCGTGTGATGTGTTTCGGCCGCCGGAGCGCGACGCAGGCGGCGCTGATGGTGTTGCTCCTTTTGGCACCGGCGACGAGTTGAGCCGACGCGCCGGAAACGACACCCTTTTCGGAAGTCTTTGCGCAGCTGGCTGCGCGGCTGGTCGGGGTCGTTGTCAACATTTCGACAACCCAGGCCAGCGCATCGACGGCGCCCAAAGGCGGGCCGGAAGCACAGCTGCCTGCGCCCGGAGCACCACTCGACGAGTTCTTTCGCGATTTCCTTGGCGAAAAGGGAGCGACCGGGGGGCCCAATCTGCCAACACCCAGGGTGGCCTCGCTCGGCTCGGGGTTCATCATCGATCCCTCCGGGCTCATTGTTACCAACAACCACGTGATCGCCAACGCCGAGCAAATTAGTGTGACCTTGTCCGACAACTCGACCTTGCAGGCCGAGGTCATAGGTCGCGACGCGGTGAGCGACCTCGCGCTTCTCAAAGTCGAACCAAAGACGCCGCTGCCGGCTGCGACCTGGGGGGATTCGACCAAGACCCGGGTCGGGGACTGGGTGCTTGCGATCGGCAATCCCTTCGGTCTCGGTGGCACGGTGACGTCGGGCATCATTTCGGCCACCGCTCGGGATATCCACTCCGGCCCTTACGACGATTTTCTGCAGACCGACGCGTCGATCAATCGCGGCAATTCCGGCGGCCCGATGTTCAGCCTCACCGGCGAGGTGATCGGGATCAACACGGCGATCTTCTCGCCCTCGGGCGGTTCGATCGGCATCGGCTTTGCGATCCCGTCGGCAACCGCGCGCCCGATCATCGATCAGTTGAAGACGACCGGCAAAGTCGAGCGCGGCTGGATTGGTGCCCGCATCCAACCGGTTACCGAAGACATCGCGGAGGCGGTCGGACTCGACAAAAGCCGCGGCGCGATGATTGCGGCCGTCGACCCGGCGAGCCCCGCGGCGCAGGCAAAGCTGCAACCGGGAGACGTGATCCTTGCTTATGACGGTAAGCCGATCGACCGCAGCCGACAGCTCCCCCGCCTCGTTGCCAACTCGGCACCGGATGCTTTGGTCAAACTGGTGATGTGGCGGGACGGAAAGGAACAAGAACTCGAGCTCAAGGTCGCCGCATTGAACCCGAGCCGTCCTGCGCCACCTCCGCCCGAGCCGGAGAAGCCGAGACCGCCCCCGAGCATCGAAGCGCTAGACTTGAAGCTGACCAAACTGACCGCTGAGCTGCGCAAGCAGTTTTCTTTGCCAGACACGGCTAAAGGCGTCGTCATCACCGAGGTCCCGCAAAACAGTTCCGGAGGCGCGCAAGGGCTGCGCGCCGGCGATCTCGTCGTGGCGATCGGTCACGAGCCGGTGGGATCCCTGGAAGAAGTCCAGCAGAAGGTCGCAGCCGCCAAAAAAAATGGGCACAAGAACGTCCTTGTGCGGGTAGAGCGCGAGGGCAACGCTCGCTTTGTTGCGCTACCCTTCGGGGCCGGATGAAAAGAATCCGGAGTGAGCCTTCCGGCGGCAGAAGCGAGCGCAACCCAGCCGCAGCGATTTCCCGTTGGTCTCCAATTTCACCTTCGCGTAACAAGCGCGCATGACCGACCTCGCCCTCCAGCACGGGCTTTCCTTCGCCGATCTTTACGACCGCGACGGCCTCGTACGCCTCGACCAAGCCTTCGTTGCCCGTCTCGCCGAAGGTGACGTGGGGCTGCACGACCGCTTGATGGCGGCGCGAAGCGACCCGGGCGCGATCGAACGACAGCTCGAGTCCGACCTCCTCGTCGATCTCGCACCCCATCTCGAGGACTTCATCGGCGAGCTCTTCGGTATCGATGCCGAAGTTCGCGCGTTGCAAGCGCGCCACCACGAGCTCGCCCCGCTCTACTCGGTCAAGCGGCTCTTTGTTCAGCGCCGCGCGGTAAAAGGGGTTAAGGAAGCCGACGCCGAGGAGCTCGACGGGCCGAGCCTCGCCCGCGAGCTCGATCGCCTGATCGGGGTGCCGCCCGACGAGGCGATGACCATCGCCGCCTGGGAGCGGCGCTATGCCGAGCATGTCGCGAACTGGCTCGCCGACGAGGCTGCCAACGGCGAGGCGCTCGCAACGGCGCAGCTCTACGCCGCTTGGGCGACCTTGTCGGAAGAGGGCCGCCGCAAGCACCGTCGCGGGGTGCTGTTCAAAGTGCCGCATCGGCTCGACATGCAGCATCTCGTTCCGGTCGAGACGGTGGTGCGGGATGGTGTGACGATGTTGCGGCGCCCCGAGGCGGAATGGCGGCGCCGCGAGGGCTTTGCGCTGACAGATGCTGGGACCGACCTGGCCGGCGCGCTCGACCAGGCCAATTACTGCATCTGGTGCCACAACCAGGGCAAGGACAGCTGCGCCAAGGGGCTGCGCGAGAAGGACGGCTCATTCAAGAAGACCGTCTTTGGCGTCACCCTCGCCGGCTGCCCGCTCGAGGAGAAGATCTCCGAGATGAATTTGGTGAAGGCGCGCGGCAATGGAATCGGCGCCCTCGCCATCATCACCGTCGACAACCCGATCTGTGCGGCGACCGGTCACCGCATCTGCAACGACTGCATGAAGGCCTGCATCTATCAGCGGCAGGACCCGGTCGACATCCCGCAGATCGAGACCCGCACCCTGAAGGACGTGCTGGGGCTGCCCTGGGGTTTCGAGATCTATTCGCTGCTGACTCGGTGGAACCCGCTCAACACGAGGCGGCCCTTGCCGAAGCCGGCGACCGGGCACAAGGTGCTCGTCGTCGGCCTCGGCCCCGCCGGTTTCACCTTGGCGCACCATCTATTGAACGACGGACATTTCGTCGCCGCGATCGACGGGTTGAAGATCGAGCCATTGCCCGCCGGGCTCTCCGGGGTCACCCCCGACGGCGGCCGCAGCTCGTTCCAGCCGATCCACGATGTCATGAGCCTCGTCGAGGGGCTCGACGACCGGGTCATGGCGGGCTTTGGCGGGGTCGCCGAATACGGGATCACCGTCCGCTGGGACAAGAATTTCCTGAAGATCGTGCGGCTATTACTGGAGCGCCGCGCTGACTTCGCGATGTTTGGCGGCGTGCGTTTTGGCGGCACGATCACGATCGACCGCGCCTTCGAGCTCGGCTTCGACCACGTGGCATTGTGCGCCGGGGCGGGCCGCCCGACGGTGATCCCGATGCCCAACGGCCTCGCCCCAGGGGTGCGTATGGCCTCGGATTTCTTGATGGCATTGCAGCTGACCGGCGCCGCCAAGACCAGGAGCATCGCCAATCTGACCGTGCGGCTGCCGGCCGTCGTGATCGGCGGCGGGCTGACCGCGATCGACACCGCGACCGAGTCGCTCGCCTATTACCCGATCCAGGTCGAGAAGTTTCTGTCGCGCTACGAAACCCTCGTCGCCGAGCGCGGCCAGGAGGCGGTGTGCGCGGAATGGAACGATGCCGAGCACGAGATTGCCGCCGAGTTCATCGCCCACGGCCGCGCCATCCGGACCGAGCGCGAGTCCGCCCGCCGCGAGGGCCGCCCGCCGCGGCTGACCCAGCTGCTCAACGGCTGGGGTGGGGTGACGATCGCCTACCGCCGGCGCCTTGCCGATTCGCCGAGCTACACCCTCAATCACGAGGAGGTGGCCAAGGCGATGGAGGAGGGCATCCGCTTTGCCGAACTCTTGACCCCGGTTGCGGTCGAGGTCGATCGCTTCGGCCAGGCGGCGGGGTTGTGGCTGACCCGCCCTGGGCCCGGGCCGGATCAGGCGCCGGAGGAGGTCGTGCTGCCGGCGCGCACGATCCTGGTCGCGGCGGGAACCCAGCCCAACACCGTGCTTGGCCGCGAGGATCCGGCAAACATCGTCCTCGACGGCCGCCACTTCCGCGCGATCGACGAGGACGGCAACCCGGTGACCCCGGAGCGGGTGGCGAAGCCCAGCGCGGTGCGGGTGCTGACGAGCCTGCGCCCCGACGGCCGCGCGGTCAGCTTTTTCGGCGACCTCCACCCGAGCTTCTCAGGGAACGTCGTCAAGGCGATGGGTGGCGCCACCCTGGGCTATCCGGTGGTCAGCCGCATGTTGGCGCGGCTCGAGCCATCCGCACCGTTGCCGGCCGAGCTCGCCGCCCGCCTCGACGACGAATTGCGCGCGCGCGTGCACGAGGTTATCCGGCTGACGCCCAAAATCGTCGAGGTGGTCATAAGGGCGCCGATGGCGGCGCGCGCCTTCCAGCCGGGCCAGTTTTACCGGCTGCAGAATTACGAGAGCTTTGCCGCACGGGTCGACGGCACGACGCTGGCGATGGAGGGGCTGGCGCTGACGGGCGCCGCGGTCGACAAGGAATCGGGTCTGTTGTCGACAATCGTGCTCGAGATGGGTGGCTCTTCCGATCTCTGCGCCCTCTTGAAGCCGGGCGAACCGGTGATCCTGATGGGGCCTACGGGCACGCCGACCGAGACACCGCGAGGCGAAACCGTGTTGCTCGTCGGCGGCGGGCTCGGCAATGCCGTCTTGTTCTCGATCGGCGCGCAGTCGCGCGCGCGCGGCTCGCGGGTGCTTTATGTCGCGGGCTACAAGACGATTGCGGACCGTTACCGGGTCGAAGACATCGAGCGTGCCGCCGACCAGGTCATCTGGTGCTGCGACGAGCCGCCGGGTTTTGCTCCCGGCCGACCGCACGATCTCGCCTTTATCGGCAATGTCGTGCAGGCGATCGAGGCCTACGGCTCGGGCGCGCTCGGCCCGGTCGAAATCCCGTTGGAGTCGGTCGACCGGATCATCGCGATCGGCTCGGACGGCATGATGAACGCCGTCGCCGAGGCGCGGCGGGCGCGCCTCAAGCACCTTTTCCGGCCGGGTCACAGGGCGATCGCCTCGATCAACTCACCGATGCAGTGCATGATGAAGGAGATCTGCGCGCAGTGCCTGCAATTGCAGCGCGACCCGGTCACCGGCACCGAGACGGTGGTGTTCTCCTGCTACAATCAGGACCAGGAGATGGACCGCGTCGATTTTCCGGCGTTGCACCGCCGCCTGTCGCAAAACAGCGTCCAGGAAAAGCTCAACAAATTGTGGATCGACCGCTGCCTGCAGCACCTCGGCGAGCGCCAGACGATGGCGGCGGACTGAGCCCGCAAAACATTACGCCCTGCGGTTTTTAGCCGACCGACGTTCGCGTCGCCCCGGCTGCCGGGGCTGCCGTCGCGTGCTGCCGCCAGCCCGTCCTGGCGTGTTTTGTGGTGTTCATCTTGCTCCCGCCGGCCTGCGTCCCGCTTTTGCCGGCGGCTCTCGTGGCGTCGCGACGATGTCGCTTTCCCGTAATGGGCCGAATCGCCATGGCCCTTCGATCTGCCGGAGGCGTGCTTGGAGTATTTATGGGCGTAGGCGTGCTTGCCGTGCCGCCCCGGTTCACTCTCGGACGGATAGGCTGGCCCGACCTCCGGTGCGGCAGCCACGTCCTCGCTGGTGAACGGGACCGGGTGGTCGACCCGAGCGGATTCGGGGACGGCCTCGTTGGTAAAGTAAGACGGGGTGTCGCTCGGCGCACTGAAATTCTTGGTGCCATCGGCCGGCATGTCCGCGGCAACCGCCGGGAAGCTCGCCAACGCAAAGGCAGCGATGACGAACACGATCGTCAGTTTGATCTGCATGATTTTCCCCCCACTGCCGTCTCCATAGCGGAGACGGACGCGAAAGGGGAGTGTAAAATTTTAGCGGGTTCGCCGCGCCAGCCGCCGTTTCAGCGCTTGCCGACGCCGATCTGCGCAACCGCGTTGATCTCCACCTTCAGCGCGGGGTGGGCGAGGGCGGCCACCTGCACCAGGGTCGAGGTCGGGAAATTGCCGGTGAAAAATTCCCGCCGGGCCTGCCAGACTTTTTCGCGCTGGGTGATGTCGGTGACGAAGATCGTCACCTTGACGACATCGGCCATGCTGCCGCCGGCCGCCTCGACGAGATGGCGGATCTTGCCGAAGATCTCCTTCGCCTGCGCGTATTCATCGCCCGCCGCACCGCTCTGGCCGGCCACCCGCGCGGTCATCCCGGCGACATAAGCGACGCCGTCGGCGACCAGACAGTTCGACCAGGTGCCGGGCTCGGGCTCGGGGACCTCGGGGGTGGTGGCGCGAACGATGCTGCTCATCGGTTTGCCTCCTCTTGCGGAGTGTCGAGCTTAGCCTCCCGCGAGACCAGTTTCCATCGCCCGCAACGCACACCCGCGGTAGGCTGAGCTGGACGAGCCAAACGGGGGCGGGGTCATGGCAGGTGAGGGCGAGCCGTTTCGTCTCGAAGAGGCGACGATCGACGAATTGCACCGGGCGATCAAGGCGGGGCAGACGACCTGCGTCGCGGTGGTTCGGCACTATATCGAGCGCGCGCGGGCCTATAACGGGGTCGCGAGCGTGCTCGTCACCAAAGACGGCGCTGCGGTCGCCGAGGCGCCGGGTGCCGTGCGCGCGATGGCGCCGCTGCGCTTCCCGACCGAGAGCGTCGAGGCCTCGACGATCCTGCCCGACCTCGACAAGTACCGGGGGCCGCCGCTCGAATTCGGGCGCATGGAGCCAACCGCTTCCGACCCGTCCATGCAGCAGCAATTTGGGATGATCGCGGGCAAGCCCGATGCCGGACAGCTCAACGCGCTCGCCACGCTCAACATCCGCGGCGAGCGATCCGTGACCTGCCGCGGCGAGTTCGACCGGCACCCCTCCGCGGGTCCGTTGCCGCCCGGCGCGCCGCCGGTCTGCGAGGAATTCCGCAGGCTGCCCGACGCGCTCGAACGCGCCGCCGAGCTCGACGCCGCCTATGGGCGCAATCCCGATCTCGCAAAGCTGCCGATGTACGGCGTCGTCTTCAGTTTCAAGGATCCGTTCGACACCAAGGATATGCGCACGACCGCCGGCGCCGACGCGGCCTATGACATCGATTTCCCGGCGCGCGACCACGTGCTCGTCGAGCAGTTGCGCAACAAGGGTGCCATCATCTTCGCCAAAGCCGTCTGCACCGAGTACAACGGCCGGGCCGGCGATCCGGGCGGCCGGCACAAGCCCGACAAGGTCTTGCCGTCGGTGCTGGGCTACCAGCGCTCGAGCTGGGCCGGCAACCCGGCCAACCCGTACGACACGGCGCGCGCCGCCTCATTGGGTTCGAGCTCGGGCTCTGGTGTGTCGGTCAGCGCCAACCTCGTCATGTGCAGCCTCGGCGAGGAGACGCGCGCCTCGACCCGCGGTCCGGCCAACCACAATGCGGTGGCCCTGATCCTGCCGCACAAGTCGCTGATCGGCTTCAACGGCGGCGCCATCGGCGCCGACATCTATTGCGACCGCGCCGGCATCCTGGCGCGCACGATCGCCGACGCCGCCAAGGTTCTCGATGCGCTGAAGGACCCGGAGACGGGGTATTACGACCCGCGCGACCCCTACACCACAGTGCCGCGCTCGTCGGTATTGAACACACCCTATGCGAGTCACGCTAAAATGTCGGGGGCGCCGGGTTCGCTCAAGGGAACCCGCATCGGGGTCATTCGTGAGTCGATGCTGGTCCGGCCTGGCGAGCAGGCGACCGTGCCGATCTGCACGGCCGCCGCCGCGGAGATCAAGGCGATCCTCTGCGAAAGGCTCGGCGCTACCTTGGTCGAATCCTGCGATCCACTTTGGAAACGCGATCGCGACATCGAAGCAATGAACCCCGATTTCCGGCAGGCGCTCGCGCGGCTGGTGCCGGTCTTCATGCCCGACCTGCTGTTCCGGCTGGGCCCGAACAGGGAGCCGCTCTTCAAGGAGTTCGCCGCGGCGATCCGGCCTACCGAGTTTCTATCCGGCAAAGTCTTCGGCACCGGCACGATGACGCCGATCGACTATTGCGTCGAACTTGCCGAGGGCCGGATAGCGCCGCCCGCCAACCTCGACATCGCCACGATCCAGGAGCAGGAGCTGGCGATGATGTTCCGCTTCCATGTCAACCAATACCTGTCGCGCCGTTCCGCCGATTGGCGGGCGCGTGGCTTCACCGAAACGTTGGTCGATTTCGCGAGCCTCAATGCACGCTCGAAATTCTGGGGTGACGACGGCCGCGCCGGCTTCAAGAACTGGGAAGAGGTCACCGACCCGCGCAACCCGCTCGGCGGCCGCCAGGGTGTCGACGAGCGCATCATGCTGCGCGAACTGCTGCGCCGGGTCGACATGATGGTGATGCTGGAGAACCGCCTCGACGCGCTGGTCCGCCTGCACACGCCCTTGCCGCCGGCCAAGATCGGCGGCGCCTCCGACCCACTCGGCGGGCGCAACAACCTGCGCCTCGAATCGTTCTACGGTCCCAACGCCGGTCTGACCGAAGTGCTGATCCCGGCGGGCTATGTGACCACCGTCTACGACCCGGTCTTCACGCTGAGCCCCGATGGCACGCGCTACGTCTCGGTCCCCTCCGACACGCCCACTACGCTGCCGCCGCCCGGTCTCCCCTTCTCCCTCGTCTTCCGCGCCGAGCCCGGCAGAGAAGACGTCCTGCTCCGGATCGCCGCCGCCTATGAAGCCGCCTCAAAGCGCCGGGTACCGCCACCCGCCTTCGGCCCGCTGTCCTCGGAATTGCGCGAGGCAGCGCGCTGATCGAATATATCGCCGACCACTCATCGATATCCCGGGAGGAAGCCATGGAAATGACCCGCCGACAGTTCGCTGCCGCCGGCGCTCTTGCGCTCGGTGCGGCGAGCCTTATGCAGAGCGACCCCGCTTGTGCGGAATCCGCGGAGGAGGCCGCTGTCGATAAGGCAGTCGACGCACTTAGAAAGGCTTTGATGGAGAAGGACAAGACCCGGTTGGAACAGCTTGCGGCCGACCAGCTCAGCTACGGCCACTCCAGCGGCAAGGTGCAGACAAAAGCTGAGTTCGTCGATGGGGTTATGACGAGCAAGGCGACTGTCAAGTCCCTCACCTTTCCCGAGCTCAGCATTGCGGTTGTCGGGAATGCGGCGATCGCCCGCCATCTCTACGAGTCCGAAATGGAGACAGACGGCAAGCCGACCAATGTCAAGATCGGTGCGCTCCAGGTCTGGCAAAAGCAGGACGGCAATTGGAAATTGCTGGCGCGGCAGGGGTTCAAGCTTGCCTAACTGGGATCGTCGGCTCGCGGAACGCAAGCTCGGATCACGGCCTCGAACCTGGCCTTGGCGCCGGGGCCGCGGGCAAACAGGCTGAGGATCGGCAAATCGACGCCTGAGCGCCGGTAGGCCTCGATGCGTTCGCGGCATTGTTCCGCAGTCCCGGCGACGCTGGTGGCGTCGATCAGCGCGTCGCTGACCGCGCGCTCGGCCGCTTGCCGGTCGCCGTGTGACCACGCCGCTGCAATAGCGGTCGCTTCGTCGCGAAAGCCGTGCTCGGCCATCATGCGATTGTAGCGGGGAAAGAAGCCAGCATAGAAGGCGAGCCCCGGCCGCAGCACATCGAGCGCCTCCTGGCGGATGACGCCGACGGCGGTCGGCAACAGCGAGCTGACGACGATCGTACTCGGGTCGCGGCCCGCCCGCTTGGCACCTTCGGCGAACCGCTCCCGGACCTGCGGCGCGGTGGTGAGGGTACTCCGCGTCAGTATGATGCCGTCGGCGATCTCGCCGCACAGGGCCGTCATCTTTGGGAAGACCGCCGAGAGATAGATCGGGATCGCCGGGCGCAACGGGGTGAACCAGAGGTCGAAGCCCTCGATACGGACGGTTTCGCCCTGATAGCTGACCCGGCTATCGCGTAATAGCGCGCGGATGACGGCGACACTCTCGCGAACCCGCGTCAGCGGCTTGCCGTATGGCACGCCGTGCTCCGGCTCGACCTGGACCTTATGGCTCGATCCGACCCCGAGGATGAAACGCCCGCCAGAGATCGCGTCGACCGTCGCCGCGGCCATCGCGATCGTCGGCGCCGTGCGAACGAAGACGCTCGTGATACTGGTCCCCAGCAGAATTTTCGAAGTCTGCGCGGCGCAGGCCGACAGCACGGCGAACTGGTCACCGCCATGCCCCTCGGCGACCCAAGCCAACTCGTAGCCGAGCATTTCGGCGAGCTTGACGCAGTCGACGATCTCGGCAGGGTTGGCGCCGCCGGAGAACGCGATACCGAGCCTGTCCATGTTTCTCCTCCCGCGATTGACGGATATGTTGCACCCTGCTTGATGCGCGGTGTCAGAAATGTCGTTGCTGGCAGGGTTCCGGGTGGTGCAGATCGGCGACGGCTTGGCCGCGGCCGTGTGCGGGCGTTTCTTTGCCGATGTCGGCGCCGATGTCGCCTGCTCCGACCCCGACAACTCGACCCCGCTCGCCGGTTATCTCAACCATGGCAAGAGCATTGTCGCCGGCGACCCGGTGGCGGCGCTCGCGGCAGCCGACTTGATCGTCTGCGAAGGCCGGCCCGATGATCTTCCCGCTCGAGGATATGATGCCGCCGATCTGCGCCGGCTCAATCCAAAGGCGGCACTCGTCTTCATCTCTCCGTTCGGACAGACCGGACCGCAGGCGAACGACCCGGCGACCGATCTGACCTTGTTCTTCGCCAGCGGCATGGCTCGTCTGCTGACTGGCCAGGTGAATGATCTCGCCGAACCGCCAATGCGCCCGGTCGGCGAGCAATCCGCCTTCATCGGCGGGCTTGCCGCCGCCTGCGCCGGAATGCATGCCGCATTGATAGCCGAGCCCGGCGCCGTCATCGACGTCTCGATTCAGGAAGCTTTGGCAACGATGGCGATCGGCGAGCTGGCGCGCGCCGGGCTCGGCAGGAAAATCTGGTCGCGTCGGCGGCTGAGCGACGGCAACGGCGCCACCGTCACGATCCTTCCTGCCCGCGACGGCTACGCAGCGATCTCGCCGCGCGAGGACCGCCAGTGGGCGTCGTGGCTCGAGGTGATGGGCTCGCCCGATTGGGCGGCTGATCCGCGGTTCACGACCAAGGCCGACCGGGTCGCCAACTGGGATGCGCTCCACGCCGTGATGTCGGCATGGAGCCTGCAGTATGACAAGCAATGGATCGCGGACCAAGCCCAGGCTGCGCATGTGCCGAGCTTTCCGCTGCGCGAACCGGCGGAACAGCTGGCCTCACCCCAGCTCGCGCATCGCAACTTCTGGCGGCCATTGGACATCGCCGGCCGAACCATCCAGGCGCCGGGGCCGCCCTTCGGGCTGCGGATCACGCATGCCGGCCGTAAGGAACGCTCCGCCTCCGGACCGATGCCGCTCTCCGGCATTCGCGTCCTGGATTTCAGCTGGGTCATCGCCGGCCCGACTGCCACGCGCTATCTCGCCGCGATGGGCGCCGAGGTCATCAAGATCGAGGCGCCCGGCCGCGGCGACCCCGGCCGTGCCTCCGAACTGCATACGGTGCTCGGCCAAGCCAAGCGCAGCGTCGTCCTCGACTTGAAGCGGGAGGAGGCCGTCGCCGTGGCGCAGGCGCTGGCCGCCAAATCCGACGTGCTGATCGAGAACTTCGCCACCGGGGTCATGGAGCGGCTGCGGCTCGGCGCGGAAGAGCTGCGCGCACTCAACCCCGATCTGATCTATGTGTCGGCATCCGGCCTCGGGCGCAACGGGCCGGAGGCGCATGCCGTCGCCTACGGCACCCTGTTGCAATGCTATGCCGGGTTCGCCGGGCTCAACTGCCATCCCGATGTGGCGCCGCGGATCGGCTTTGCTTGGCTCGACCCGATGTGCGGCCTGATGCTCGCGTTCATCGTCGCCGCCGGGCTGTGGCATCGGCAACGGACGGGCGAGGTGGCACGGGTCGATTTCTCAATGATCGAGGCGATGCTGTGGACGATGGCCGAGCCGTTGCTGGCGACGCAGCTCGGCGCCCCGCCGCAGCCGCAAGGGAACCGTTCCGACCTGTACATCCCGCACGGCGCCTATCGTTGCGCTGGCGAAGACGATTGGCTCAGTATTGCCGTTACGCGCGACGAAGAGTGGCACCGACTATGCCGCATCGCCCCCACCTTGTCCGCGATGACCGGCATGGGGTTTAGCGAGCGCACCGAACAGCCAGCCAAGATTGATGATGCGCTCGCCTGTTGGGCGCTCCCCGGAGCCGCCAAATCCGCGGCAGCGGAATTGCTGCGCGCCGGCATCCCCTCAGCGGCGCTCGCTACTTCGCGCGACCTGGTCGATAGCGATCATCTGCGGGAGCGAGCGTTCTGGGATGCGCATGGCGCTGGTGTCCTCCCCGGCTTGCCATGGCATGCCAGCTTCGGCCGGAGCTCCGGCGCTGCACCGGAGCTCGGCGCCGACACCGACGCAGTGTTGCACGAAGTGCTCGACCTTTCACACAACGAAATCGCCGCGCTGCGCAATTCAGGGGCGTTCGGCTAACGCTATTCGATCACCTCGTCGGCGAGGTCGAGCATGCTCGGCGGAACGGCAAGGCCGAGCGCCTTGGCGGTCTTGAGATAAATGACCAGAAAGTATTTCGTCGGGTTCTGAACCGGGAGATCGGTCGTCCTCCCAGCGCAGGAACTCTGCTACCGTCATCCGTTTGGATGCGGCTTCGCCCATGCGAGACCTCCTGACCCAAATCTAGCGCGGGCCGCCGGCATCGTCACCTGACTCTCCGCTCCGCGGATCACGCTCAGGGGCACTCGTGACGGCACACGGAGAGAGCGCCTAGAATTCGCCGCTGCGATAGGCCTCGTCGAGGCGTTTGGTGTCCTCCGCCGACGGTTCCTCCCACGCCTCGCCGCGGCGGCGCAACGCGCCGGTGAAGTTCGGGGGACGCTTTTCGTTGAACGCCCTTCGCCCCTCTTCGCCGTCGGTCGTGGTCTGGATCAACAGCGTGTTGATCAGGTTCTGCACGTGCCAAGCCTGGTCGGTCGCCAGGTCGCCGAAGCGCACCACGAACTCCTTCATCATGCGCACCGCGACTGGCGGCAAGGTGGTGATGTGCCGGGCGATCTTCTCCGCCCGCTCCATCAGCTGGGCGTGCGGGACAACCTCGTTGACGAGACCGATGCGCAAGGCCTCGTTCGCGTCGACGGGCTCGTCGGTCAGCAGGATCTTCATCGCGTCGATGTAGCGGAGTTGGCGGACGAGCAGGCTCGCGCCCGGTCCGTGGCCAAGCCAGCCTTGGCTCAGGAGCGCGAACTTGAACCGCGCATGCTCCAGGCTCGCGATACGGATGTCGGTCGAGGCGAGCAATATGTAGAGGCCCGCGCCGGCCGCCCAGCCATTGACCGCGGCGATGACCGGCTTCCATACCCGCGGGTAATGGTCGCCCATCCTCCCGTCGACGCCGGTCTTCTGGCCGTGCACCGTACCGGCGGGCGGCCAGTAGATGCGTCGCGTGCGCAGATATTCGCGGTCATCGGCGGTGAGGTCGGGGCGCGGCGTCAGATTGTGCCCACCGCAGAAATGCCTGTCGCCGGTGCCAGTTAGGACAGCGCAGCGGATGTCACGGTCCTCCCACAGGTCGATCCACGCCTGCGAAATCGCGTCCGAGGTCGCCTTGTCCAGGATGTTCGCCTTTGCAGGATTGTTCAGCGTGATGTAGGCAACCCCATCACGCTTCTCGTAATCGATGGCCAAATCAGTCTCCTTTGTTATTTCGGGAGCCGGGTGAAGCCGTCGTCGCTCCAGTCCTCACTGCCGACGCCATGGTGAACCAAGAACAGGCCGTCGGGATCGTATGTCGCTTTGACCGACCGCAATCGCGGATAATTCGTACCCCAGAAGGAGCGCTGCCAGTCGCTCTCGAAGAAATTGGTCTCCGATACATACGAGCCCCCGTCCGGCACGAATTTGCGAAGCTCGCCCATCGCCATGTCGATGGCTTCGGCGTCCTGCCGGGCGGCCGACAGATCCGGCTCGCCGCCGGGGGTTCCGGGGTATGCCGGCGGACCCCCGCTGGCAATGATCGCCAGGGCAAAGGCTGTCAGAACCGCCGGATTGGTTGCGGTGTCTTTGGCGGCCGCGATGGCATCGGGGGGAGCGCCGGCGAGGCCCTTGTTGAAATGCAAGGCCACGGCCCAACGCCTGCTCGCCGCGAACAGCGCATCGGCAAGCGGCTCCTGCCGATCCCTTTCCAATAAGGCGGCGGGCAGCCAGAGGGACTGGTAGCCATGGAGAAACCAGCCCACTTGGCCCTGATCGCCCGCCCACCAGACATTCCCGGCGGGCGCGCCCGGTCGTTGATCGGTCATGGTCAAGCCGGGAGCGTGCTCTCTGATATAATCGGCGTCCCACAAGTGCCGTGCAGGGAGGCTGGCGATGGTCGGCGCCCTCTCTAGTGTGAAATCCCGCTGCGATCCGGCGATCCAATCGAGGAAGGGGCGCCAGACATCCCCTGCCTGCCGCTGATCCAATCCCTGCGACACCATCGTGACAGCGAGGGTGTTGGCCGGCCGAAATGTGACGCTCTCGCCCCAGTGCGGGTTGAACATGTTTTCGCTGTAGAAGCTGATGAACCTGCCGACCAGACGCCGGAACGCCGCATCGGAGGTTGCCTTGATCGTCAAGGAGGCGATCCCGAACCAGGCCGGGAGCTCATGAGTCCTCAAAGTGAGCCTGATGACGACACCGAGGCTCCCGCCACCGCCGCCTTTGATCCCCCAGAACAATTCGGGATTGGTGCAGGCGTTGGCGATCCGGACGGCACCGTCGGCGGTAACGATTTCAGCTTCGAGCAGCCCGGAAGCGGCCAGACCGTAGTTCTTCGAAAAGCTGCCGAACCCGCCGCTCTGGATCAATCCCGCGACGCCGACGGTGGTGCAACCGCCGCCCTGCACGTAGCGGCCGTACTTCGTCGTCACGGCGTCGTAGGCGTGCACCCACATCGCGCCGGCTTCGACCGTAACGGCCGGCTGCTGCCCCTCAACTCCGGCGCAACCCTGCCCGACAAACGCGTCGTAAACGACGATGTTGTTCATCGCCCGCGTCCATATCAGAAGCGAGTCCGGCGCGTTGGAGGTGCCCTGATAGCTGTGGCCACCCCCCTTGACGACGAGCCTCAGATTGTTCGCACGCGCGAAGTTGACCGCGGCGACCACGTCGGCGGAGTTTCGGGCCACGACCGCGTAGGCGCTGGGTGCCGACATCCAGGCGTCGACCCAGCCCGAGGTCTGCGTCAGGCCGGGCTGATCGCCGATGAAGTAGGGATTTTTCAGATTTTTCAGAACCTCTTGACAGGCGGCGCTGTCGGCAACGTCCGCGCAGATGGCGAGCGGGGATTGCACCCTGATCAGACGCCCGCCCACTTGACGTTTCAGCTGCTCCCAGCTCTCCGCGCTCGGCCAGGATGGGTCGGAGGGGCGGACACGGCGAACGGGGGGCGGCGGGCCGGCGGCTCGCGTCGTCGTCAGAGTGGACCAGGCGGCTGACAGCAGGGGGATTGCTGCAACCCGCCTCAGCATGCTTCTTCTGTTCATGCCGAACGCTTTCGGTAGGCGGCCAGCCCAACCTTAGCCTTCGGCCTGGGAGTCGGCAAAACGAGTTCGAGCGCCATGGGCCGAGAGATCGAAAGACTGGCGGAGTTTGTCGCACAAACGCAATGGGCGGACGTTCCCGAGCCGGTGCGGCGGCACACAAAGCTGGTATTGCTGGACACGCTGGGGGTTATCCTTGCCGGCGCCGAACGGCCCGAGGTGAGACAATTGCGCGAGCGGCTGGCGGGGACCGCCGGCAAGGGTGCGACGGTCTATGCACGCGGCTGGCCCTTAGACGATCCGCGTACCGCCGCGCTGTTAAACGGCATTGCAGGGCGCTCGATCGAGCTCTGCGAGGGTCTGCGGCTCGTCTCAGGCCAGGCGGCAATGCAGGTTCTGCCGGGCGTGCTGGCAGTCGGCGAGCAGGCGCGGAGCCTTGGCCGTGAAGTACTGGCCGCCCTTCTGCTCGGCTACGATGTCGCCGGGCGGCTCGCCGCCGGCTTCACCCCCGGCCCTTGGCCCACCAGAACGGCCAGGTCTCGCTGTTGGCGGCCGCCGCCGCGGGGGCCCGCCTGCGCGGGCTCGACGCTGGCGGCATCAGCCGCGCCATGCGCATCGCCACGACATTGCTTTTGACCCCGAGCTATACGAACGCGGTGGCCGGCGCGACGGCGCTCAACGTCGCCGGCGGGATGAGCGGCTTTGCCGCGGCGCTGGCGCCGGAACTGGCGCTCGCCGGTTTCGAAGCGCAAGAGGATGCGATCGAGGAAGCGCTGAGCCAGCTCGTGGGAGCCGGTTTCACACAAGACCGCCTCCTCGACGAGCTCGGCACGCGCTGGGAGATCACCCGCAATTATTTCCGGCTCTACGCCTGTTGCAACCCGATTCACCCGGCGCTCGACTGCCTGCGCGACGCGCTCGCGGCGCTGCGCCCGCTGCCCGAGCAGATCGAGCGTATCGACGTTGCGACCTATCGTTTCGCATCGGTCATGCGCAACCCGGAGCCGCTCAATTATTTTGCGGCGAAATACTCGCTGCCGCATGCCGCCGCGGTGATGGTCGTCAAAGGGAACGCCGGCTACGCCGAGCTCGACGACGGCGCTCTGCACGATCCCACGATCACGGCACTGCGCCGCCGGGTGCACGTGGTCGAAGACCCGGCGATGAGCGCCGTGGCGCCGCGGCTCCGTCCGGCGCGCGTGACAGTGACCCTGCGGGACGGCCGCCGGGCGGCGCACGCCTGCGACAGCCATCGCGGCGATTTCGAGCGGCCCTTTGCAGAATCGGAAATCCGCGAAAAATTCCGTGAGCTCGCCGGCGTCGTGCTGACGCCCGACGGGGTGTCTCGGGTCGAAGCTACCGTCGATCGCTGCGAAGATTGGCAAAGCCTCGCCGAGCTGACCGAGCTGCTCCGCCGCCATGGTCGGCCCTAGTGCCGTACGCTGACCCTCGAGAGTCGCGCCGGGTCGGGCCTATCACAGCTGTCACCTAATCCCCGGGAACCATAGCGGCAATGAGAATTCAAGTGAATTGTCACCGTAATTCAAGATTATGATTTTTCACTCCCTTTTTACGCGGCCTAACTAGACTTGAAGCCACCAGCAGCCCAACTATTTCGGCGCAAATCGTGCTGATCTAGCGCAAAGGCTGCTGGCAGATGGCGGATGGGCAGACCCAACGGAATTGCACATCAGCTCTGGTCATTGACTGAGCAGTACACCCAATTGGAAGAGGTCAAACCGTTGGCAAGAGGAATTCTCTTTGTAGGCTCCATAGTCCCGCTTCTGTTTGCAGGCGCGGCCCAGTCGGCCCAGCTGATCGTTACGATCCAAGGCATCCGAAGTGCCGATGGTTATCTCTATGTTGCGCTGTTCTCGAGGCCCGATGGATTTCCGGACGGTAATTACTCGATCCAGCATATGAAATTAAAGGCGGCACCCGAACCGCTGACCGTGGTGTTCAATGATGTCGCACCCGGCACCTATGCGGTTGGCGCCTATCACGACGAGAATAACAACGGCCATCTCGACACTGATTTCATCGGCTATCCAAAGGAGGGATACGCGCTGTCGAACGGGATCCGCGCTGTGTTCAGCCGTCCTCGGTTCATCGACGCTGCCTTTCCTGTTGGCGATAAAGATGCGCAGGTGACCCTTCGCATCAAGTATTGATCAATGCTAAGCGCGATCCGATGGTTACGGTGACAGTTTACTTGAATTTTCATAGCCGTCGGGGTTCCCGTAACCCTGTTGGCACAAGACTGCCCTTTGAGGGTCCGTGAGTAGCTTCGATCCATATGCTTTACCAGGCCGTTGATTAACCCCAGCAGCTCTGAGCCCGGGCATGATCGTCATCCCGGCACTCTCGCTATGCGGGAATACAAGGGAGAGATGAGCAGGACGATTTTAACGAGTGTTCTGGGGCACGCAGCGAGATCCCGGCCGATGATCGATCCCGCTTCGGGGCTGCTTCTCGGTCGAGCCTACGGCGTGGAAACGCTTGTTGCCAGCTGCTCCTTCATCGCGATCGCCTGTTCGCCGATTATCGGATCGGCTCGGTGGCGCAGCAATTCCGCAGATGCCCGCCATCGGCGATGGCCATAATGACGAGGATTTCTAAGCTAGCTAGCTGGCGCAGCGAGCTGACCCCTCGACGATCGCGTCGGCTCCGGTTATGTCATATACCGATCCGCGGGAGTGGGGGTGACCATGCTGCGCTGCCGACAATCTGCATTGCATAGGCTCGCCGGCTGCTGGTTCGTTCTGGTCGGCTGGCTGGTCTGTTTGGCCCCCATCCCGGCGGAGGCGACGCCCGGCCCAACGGAAGTGATACGGCATTTCTACGCCCAGCTGCTCGATGTAATGCAGCACGCCTCTACGTTGGGAGCGAGGGGGCGCTTCCAGAAGCTCGAGCCGATCGTGCTCGGCCTGTTCGACGTGCCCTACATGGCGCGGCTCTCGATCGGGCCCTCTTGGGCCAGGCTACCAACAGACCAGAAGCGACGCGCCGCGCAAGCCTATGGCCGCTATCTAACCGCCCTCTACGCTACCCGGTTCAACTCATATTCCGGCGAACGGTTCGAAGTCCTTGGCGAGCAGCAGATCAAGCATGGCACAATGGTCAAGTCGCGCATCGTCAAATCCAATGGCGAACCGGTATCGATAAATTTCGTTCTGCATGACAACGACATCGCGTGGCAGGCCAGGGACGTTTATCTCGACAGTGCGATCAGCGAAGTGGCAACGCGGCGCTCGGAATTTGCAGCGATCCTGCGCACCAGCGGCATCGACGCCCTGATCGCCTCGCTCAACAAGAAGGCGGACGACCTGCAGATCTGAAGCTCAGCGCAGCGGGGCAAAGGCTGTCTCGCGCGTCCGCAGCAGAATCACGAGGGTGACGAGTGCGGCGATGACGACATCGGCGGCAGGCGCGTGCTTATTGCCGATTGCCCGCAGCAGAAAAGTGGCGATAAACGGCGCGAAGCCGCCGAATATCGCCACGGCGATATTGTAGCCGATCGACAATGCGGTGTAGCGCACCCGGGTCGGAAAGATCTCCGCATAGAATGCCGGGCAGGCGCCCGCATAAGGACGTAGAGCAGCACCATCAGCAGCTGGGCCACCGCCGCCAGCTCGATATATCCCGATGTGGTGATCCAGAAGAACGGATAGCCGAGCACCGCATAGCCGATGCACGAGGTGATCAGCAGCGGCCGTCGCCCGACATAGTCCGACAGCAAGCCCATCAGCGGCAGCAGCAATACGAATATCGCAAGACACGACGTGCCGATCCATAACGCCGGGGTCTGCGGCACTCCACCGATCGAGCTCATATAGCTCGTCATGTAGACGAGCGCGATATAATAGGCGACGGTGTTGTGCAAAGTAATGCCGAAGCCGAGCAGGGTCTCGCGCGGATATTTCTCGAATGCCTCTGCGAGGGGCGCCGCGGCAACGGCGTCCTGCTCCTCGATCTCGAGATATTTGGGCGTGTCCGCGAGCCGCCATCGCAGATAGGCGCCGACGACCCCGACGCCAATGCCGAGCAGAAAGGGCAGCCGCCACCCCCAGGCGAGGCGCGCGGCTTGCGAGAGGACGGTATTGAGCAACGCCGCTGTCAGCGAGCCGAACAGGAACCGGCACCGACGCCGACGAGCTGCTAGGAGCCGAAAAAGCCGCGCCGCGTCTCCGGCGCAAATTCGACGATATAAGCGGTCGAGCCGCCCCATTCGCCGCGGCGGAGACCCCCTGGAACAATCGTACGAGCAGCATCGGGGCGAACACGCCGACCCGTCCGTAGGTCGGCAACAACCCCATCGCGAAGGTCGCCAGCGCCGTCACGAAGACGACGGCGCTCAATGCTTTGCGGCGGCCGTGCCGGTCGCCGTAGATCCCAAACAGGATCGACCCGACGGGCCAAAATCATACCACTCGAGGACGTTGCCGATGACGCCGGCGACAATCGCCTTGCGATATCGCGGCGCGCTCGACGCCAAGAGATCGCTGTCTGCGACGGTCATGCTCGCGTTCCTCCTGCGCACAGCGGCTGGCGCACGACAATACATGATCCCCGCTCCGCGCAGCGCTCGATCCGCGATGCGTTGCGATGCCGGCGTGCAGCTAGTGCTCAGACCCGGACCGATGCCGAAACCCTGGACAACTTCGTGACCCTCGCCTCCATCCAGCTCGCTCTCAGGCGGCCTGCCAAGTCTGATCTCAAACTATCGGTTGGCAATTCACGATGAGCAAGGTCTGCAAAGAAATGGTGAAGGGACCTTCGCCGGATCGCCCGGTTAACGGCGGGGAGGCGCCGATAGCGGGCTCTCACTACCAGATCCCGTCGCGGCTTTGCCGCGGCGGTCCTCGCCGGATCGTGAGTTATGCCACTTCCTCTAGTGGCGGCTCGATATCGACGATCTCGACCGATTTGACGTCGTCGGTCTCGCCCGAATAGATCACCAGTGCGATATTTTCAGTGGCGATCATCGCACTATGCGGCTGCCCGGTTGGATTGAGAGTGTAGCTATTGCCAGGAGCCTCGATCGGCTTTCCGGACTTGTTCACCCGGCCACCGCGCAAATTGAAGACGTGCTCCTCGGATTGCGCCACGGCGACGGTTTTGACCATTTTCCCCGGCGGCGGACAAATCTTCGACAGCATCGCCAGACCGCCGCCCTCCTGGCGCCGGTCGCTGAGCACCTTTCGGTAGAAGACCTCTTGACCTCTACAGAGAGCCTCCGGCCCCTTGTACGCCGAACCCGGCGTCCATTCGATGCTACCCAGGTCCATGTGAATTGATCTCATTGGCTCCTCCTGAAACGATGGGAAGCGAAAGGATTCCGGGTGCCGGGCGTTAAGGCTACTCTGGGCAAGGTCGATGCTGCGTGACGCATTCCCGGCAGTGGCCCCCCCGCTCGCCAGATACACACCAGCTGATATAAGAACGATGCCCGCCCAACCTGATGCTGTCGGCCATTCGCCCAAGAGAGGTATGGCAAACACCGCGGATAATGCAGGCACCAACGCCCCGAAGGCCGAGCCACCCGAAGCGCCCAGAATGAGAACCGCTCGGCAATAAAGAACCAGCGAGATGACGGTCACGACGATGCCTTGGAAAATCACCTGAATGGCCAGGTCAGCGACCGGCACCTGGGCGAGATGAAATCCGCGGATTGCGAAATAGAGAGGAGCGTAGACCGCCAGCGAGCCGGTAGCGACAAGGGCTGCCACATGAACTGGATCGAGTTTCGATTTACGCAGAATGACGGTGTAGCCGGCAGTCAGAAACGATGCGACGAGGAAGAGCACATCACCCATGCTTCGTGAGATATTCCATCTTGTGCCGTGCCAACCGACAATGATTAGAGCGCCTGACATAATGAGTGACAGACCGATTTTTTGTGCCGTTGAGGGCTTTTCCCCGAGAACTATAACGGCGATCAACGCGACGAAAAGTGGCATACATCCTGGATTGAGCGCCCCTGCATCGTAGGCGGGAGCAAAGCGTAGTCCGAGAGCCACGACCAGTGCATAGGGCGCGCCGGTCCCGGCGATAAGCCCGGCGAGCCCGGGCCATCCCAGGCGATCGAGGGCGAAGCCCCGCCGGATCACGATAGGCAACAGGAGCAGACCGGCGACGCCGAAGCGCAAGGCCGGAATGTCCCAAGCGCATCGCTGAGGGCTCGTCTCATTGTGGATTCTCATATATTAATTGCGTGTTTCACATTTTTATGTTATAAGGGCATCGATCTGTGACGGGCGCAAGCCTCGGTGATCGGCCGATACTTTTCTTCGGGAGGAGAACCATATGACATCAGGCACGCCAGTGGGACGCTTCCTCTCCCGCCGTCGCGCGCGGTGGGCATGGCCTGACCCGCGTTCGCGACTTTCACCCGCACGGGCGGGCCAGCCTGTTTTCCCCCTGCAGAATCAGGCGGGCCCCAGGGAAACGGCCCCCTGGCGGCGCTCGGTCGATATTGCCGGCCTCACCGGTAGGCTGCCCGCTGGCGGCAGCCGGGTGAGCCCGGTATAAGCCTGACATGCGCCGCCCGATGCGTCTCGGCTTCGTCATTCTCGCCCTGCTTCTGGTGTTGCTCGGCGGCTATACCGCCTACTGGCTGATCGTCGCCGGCCAAATCAAAGATGGCGTCGCCGCCTGGGCGCAAGCCGAGCAAGCCGAGAAGGTCGATGTTTCCTGGCAGAAGATCGGCGTCACCGGCTTCCCGTTTCGCTGCCGGGTCGCGTTCGAGACCGCCGTGCTGCGCGACGGCCGGGTAACCCCGTCTCCGGAAGTTCGCATTCCCGCGCTCTCCGCCAGTGTCTGGCCCTGGGACTTTGACCGCTGGCAGCTGGCGGCGCCGAAAGGGCTGGCGGCCGCGCTCGCCGGCGCCGGCGAGCGACCGCCTTTGAAACTGGCGGCGCACACCGCCGCGGGGGTTTTGTCGGTCGACCCGGAAGTCGGCGCGACCCTCTGGCTCAGCCTGCAGGACATCACCGCCGAGGCAGGGACGGCGGTTCCGATCAGCTCCGCCGACGCCTGGGTCATCCTGCCGTCCAAGCCCCCGCAAGAGCACACCGAGCCGAGTGTCGGGGTCGCTCTCGATCTGCGGCAGTTGCAGCTCAAGGGCACGGCTTCGGTGCTGAGTGATACGATCGACGAGTTGGCGTTCGGCGTCACTGTCAAAGGCGCCATTCCGAGCGGCAAGCTGGCTCAGGCGGTCGCCGAATGGCGGGATGCCGGTGGCACGATCGAGCTCGACAATCTGGATTTGATGTGGGGCGGCCTTGGCGCGACCGCGTCCGGCACGATCGCCCTCGACCGGGAGCTGCAGCCGATCGGCGGCCTCTCCGGTGCCGTCGAGGGCTACGACCAGATCCTGACGGCCCTCGTGCAGGACGGCCGTATACGCGCCGCCGACGCCGGTCTCGCGCGGCTCGCGCTGGCGATGCTGGCAAAGGCCGGACCGGACGGTAAGCCCCAGATCAGGACCGCGTTCACGATCCAGAACGGACAGATGTTCCTCGGCCCGGCAAAGCTCGGCAAGGCGCCGCGCCTCGCCTGGGAATGAGAGAGCTCACGCCAGCTCGCGCGGCTTCTCCGGCATCACCTGCGGCGCCTGCGCCCGCTCGTGCATGCCGTAATCGCGCACCACCGCCGCGACGCGAATCCGGTAATCGCGGAAGATTCGCTCGCGTCCGGCGAGTTGCGCCGCGTGGTGCTGCTCCTGTCGGCGCCAGCGCGCGATCGCCTCCTCGTCGCGCCAAAACGACAAAGACAGAATCTTGCCGTCGCGGCTGAGGCTCGTGAACCGCTCGATCGAGATGAACCCGTCGATCTGTTCGAGCTCCGGGCGCAGTCGGGCGGCAATGTCGAGGTAATCCTGAATGCGGTCCGGCTCGGGCTCGACCTCGAAGATGACCGCGTACATCGATGGCTCTTTCCGATCAGATCCTCGCCCGAAGAATCTTAAACCAGACGAGTTCGAGAGTCTAAGCGGAGAGGTGGTAGGAGCTGGTTACCATGAAGGATAGACGGTCCACGCTGCTGCTGCTCGTGACGCCGGCGCTGGCGATGGTGCTGGCGCTGTTCGTCTACCCGCTCGGCATGTCGCTCGTCTCGGCGTTCACCACCAGAGACGGACAGCCGAGCTTCGAGAATTTCGTCAAGGGCTTCGAGCTCTACGGCGGCGACGTCGTCTTCACCTTCGTCATCGTCATCGTTTCGACCCTACTGATCGGCCTCTTGGCGGCGGCGATCGGCGGCTATCTGGTGCTTGGCGCGCACCCTCTCGCGGTGTCGGTGCTGCGAGGCCTCTATCGCTGGCCGCTCTTCATTCCATTCATCGTTGCCGCGCAATGCATGCGCACGTTCCTCGCCAAGAACGGCATCATGAACAACACGCTTGCCACGCTCGGGCTCTTCGATGTCGGCGATCTGTCGGGTCTGCTCGACTGGCGCGGCATCATCGTCACTTTCGTATGGAAGGAGACGCCGTTTGTCGCGCTCATCCTATCGGGCGCCATGGCGGCACTCGACCGCGCGACCATCGAAGCGGCCGCCAACCTCGGCGCGGGTGGGTTGCGCATTCTCGTCGAGATCATCCTGCCGCAAGTCGCCGGCGTGATGTTGGTCGGGCTGATATTGGCGTTCGTCACGATGCTGTCGGTCTTGTCGGTGCCGATCATGATCAGCGGCGGCTCGCCGACGATGATCACCGTCGACATGGCGTTCCGCGTCAATTCCTACAGCGACTACGGTGTCGCCAATGCGCTCGGCTTTGTCTCCTACGCGATGGCAGGGCTGGCCGCCTGGGTTTATCTGCGGGGCAACGTAGCTGGCGGCGGTGCCTTATGAGGGCAACGCTCGGCTGGACGTTGCGCGGTGGCCTCCTCGGCGCAATGGCCTTCGCGATCTTCGGACCGCTCGCCAACCTTGCGCTTTGGGCAGTGGCGATCCGGTGGTATTTCCCCTACAAGCTGCCGCTGACCTGGGGCTTCAAATATTGGGCTGAGGTCTTCAAGCCGACGAGCGACGCCTTCGCCGCACTCGGCACCAGCGTATTGATCGCCTCCGTCACAGTCGTCGTTTGTCTCCTCCTCGCCGTCCCCGCCGGCTATGCGCTCGGCCGCGGACGGCTGCCGGGGCGCAGCGTGATCCTGCTGATCCTGTTGCTGCCTCAGGCGTTTCCGAACCTCGCAGTCTACTTCAACATCGCCCGCTTGTTCTACCTGGTCGGGCTCAACGGGACGATTGCCGGCGTTGTCCTCGTGCATGCGGTCCACGGGCTGGTGATCGCGGTCTGGATCGCCGCGGCAGCGTTCGCGGCGATCGATCCCGAGCTCGAACTGGCGGCCCGCAACATCGGCGCCTCGGCCCCGCGCACCGCATTGACCGTGACCCTACCCCTGGCGATGCCCGGCTTGATCGCGAGCGCGATCTTCGTCTTTCTCGAATCGCTCGACGAGTTCACCGGCACCTATTTCGTCGGAGTGCCTGACGTAACCACCCTGCCGCTTGTCATGTTCACGGCGAGCCTCGCCGGGAATTATCAGATCGCGGCGATCACGGCGCTCGTCTTGCTCGTTCCGTCGGTCGCGTTCATGCTGTTGATCGAGCGGTTTCTCAAAGCCGAAATGCTGGCCAAGATCGGCTGATCAGAGCGCGACGGCGCGGCCGGTCTGCAGCGATTGCAGTGCGGCGTCCGCCAGCGCCAGCGCCTTGACTCCGTCGGTGCCGTCGGGCCGCGGCGGCGGGCCGCGGGTCAACGCGGCGACGAAGTGGTCGAGCTCGAGCCGGTATGCCTCGGCATAGCGTTCGAGGAAGAAGGGGAGCGGTTTGTCGCTGACGATCGCGTCGGCGCCGGCAAAGGCGACCGTGCTCAGGGCGACGTTACCCGCCGTCAGCATCCCTTTCGAACCGAGGATCTCGATTCGCTGATCGTAGCCATAGACCGCGCGGCGGCTGTTCGAGATCTGACAGAGCGCGCCCGAGCCGGTGCGCAAGGTCACAATGGCGGTGTCGACATCGCCCGCGTCGCCAATCGCCGGATCGACCAGCACGCTGGCGGCGGCAAAGATTTCGACCGGCTCCTCGCCGAGGAGCCAACGTGCCATGTCGAAATCGTGGATCATCATGTCGCGGAAGAGGCCGCCCGAGACGCGCACATAGGCGAGCGGCGGCGGGCTCGGATCGCGGCTCGTGATGCTGAGCAGCTCGATCCGGCCTACGCGACCGTCGCGCAATTGACGCTCGAGCCGAGCAAAGTGGGGATCGAAGCGCCGGTTGAAGCCTAGCATCAAGGGCACGCCGCACTCGTCGACAACTGCAAGAGCCGCCTCGGCCCGGTGCCGGTCGAGGTCGAGCGGCTTCTCGCAGAAGACGGCCTTGCCGGCGCGGGCGGCCGCTGCGACGAGATCGGAGTGGGTATCGGTCGAGCTGGCGATGACGACGGCGTCGATTGCAGGATCGGCAAAGACCGAGGCCTGCGTCGCGACCGCCGCACCATGGCGGCTCGCCAGCCGCTCGGCCGCGGCGCGATCGACGTCGACGATCGTGCGAAGGCGCGCCTCAGGGTGGCGCGCGATATTCTCGGCGTGGATGGCCCCGATGCGGCCTGCGCCGAACTGGCAGAAGCTGATCATGACCGGGTCTTCGGTTATGGTGTCAAAGGGGCGACGAGGCAACGGGTAAGGATTTGGGAATGACCACGATCCCGCTCACTGGGGCATAGGCGATGAAACTCGCCCTTGCTCGCATTTCGATTTCCACCCGCAGAAAGCTAAGCTCGATCCTGCTCGCGGTGGCGATCTTCTCGCTGCTCGCCGGACTGACGAGCTTCGCCACACGCGGCCTTGTTGTCTACGCCATCATAAATTCGATACTCGTCGGCACCGGCGTCGGTCTGTTTGAACAGTTTTACGTGCAGAGCCTGCGCGGACGGTGGCTGCGCAGCATGCACCCGCTGCTGTCGATTTCGATCTATACGGCGGTTGTGGTCGTGCTGTTTGTCGTCGCCATTCACCTGTCCCATCTGCTGACCGGGCAATGGGATACGTTGCCGAGAGCCTATCGTCGGCTGCCGTTCGCATTGCCGCTGGTGATCGCGTTTTCGGTGATCGGCATCGTCGTTATGCGCACCGTTCATTTTATCGGGATCGAAACCCTGTTTCACCTGATGATCGGCACCTATCACCGCCCGGTTCTCGAAGAAAAAGTTTTACTGTTTCTCGATATCAACAACTCGACCGGGCTCGCTGAGCGGCTCGGTGCCGTTCAGATCAAATCCCTTGTCGGTAAGTTCCTCTTCGACATCTCCAAGCCGATCACCGACCACGGCGGAGAAATCTATCTCTACAAGGGGGACGGCCTGATCGCGCTGTGGAATTGGGCCGAGGCGATCCGAGGAAACCGGATTCTGCGGGCGATCGACGCGGTGTTCGCCTCGGTCGGGCGGGAGCGGTCGGAATATCAACGGCAGTTCGGCGCTGTCCCGCGCTTTCGGGTCGGGGTGCATGGCGGAGAGGTCGTCGTCAGCGAGCAAGGCGACACCAAGCGAGCCATCGGCATCTACGGCAGCACGATCAATATAGCGGCGCGAATGGAAGAAGCGGCCAAAGCCCATAATATCGCGTGTGCAATATCCGGAGACGTCGCAGAGGCAATGTCGGACGGCGAACCGCGACTGCAACCGCTCGGCGACGAGCAAGTCAAGGGGATATCGGTCGAGATTCCGATCTTCGAATATCGTGTCGATGACGGGAGGGTATCGGAGCGGCCGACCAGGGCTGGAAGCCCGCCGCGAGTAGAGCTTCCGGTCTGAGGTGCGGGGCGGATGCGGCGGCGGGCCCTCATCAGGACTTCGATGGCCGTGCGCGCCCACCCGCTCGATGTGTGAGCGATATTGGCGACGACGGGACCTCCCATGCGCCTGGAAGATCAGAATGCGACCAGCCGGATGAAATTGCCGGGATCGGACAGGTCGTCGAGGCCGGCGACCATTCCGCGCAACTCGCGGGTGCGTGGGGCGCCCAGCAACGGCTCGACCAGTGCGTCGAATTTGGCGATAAGGCGACGCCCCTGCTGGGCGATGTCTGCGGCGGGGATTCCCGCGTCGTGGCGAGCGGTCAGGCGCCGTCCGTCAATCAGCTCAAGATCGAGCTCGCACAGAGTCTGTGGCCAGTTGTGCTGCCAATCGAACCTGACCTGGTCGCGCAATCTTACCAAACCCGGATCTCGCGCGTTCTCGGCACTATAGGCGCCAAGGCTCGCCGTGTCGATGCCGGCCAATGCCGTTGCTACGGTCTGGCGCAGGCTGAACTTGCTCTGCAGCCCGTCGACTGGCACGGGAATGTTGCAGACCCGGTCACAGCTCGCGATCGAGCTTGAGTGTGATACCGGCGATCATCTCCGGAATCAGCCGATATTCCTGGCGCAGCCGGCGCGCGCATTCGATCGGGGCGTGGGTAAAGTAGCAAGCGGCGTGGTATTTGAAGAGGTTGGCCAAGAGGTGGAAGCCGGCCTCGGGCGTCGCGAGGGCAGCTTGCGGCAAGAAGTCTGGCCCATGGGTCAGCGCGAAACCCTGGACGCATTCGACGATGTCGGTGCGGCTCGAAAACCCGCGCTCGGCGAGGCGCGCCGCGAGCAGCCCGTTCTGCGCCGCCTTGCCGGCGTGGAACGGCTTGCACATGGTCCCGAATTGCGATTTGAGCCCGGCGGCTTGCGTCCCGGCGATGCCCAGAGCGACGGCGGTCGCCTCGGCTTCGAGGCCGAGCAGCCGGGCGCAGGCCGCCGCGGCGCCAAAGCTCCCGACGGTTGCGGTGGCGTGAAAGCCGAGATTGTAATGGCCGGGCTGCAAAGCGGCGCCGATGCGGCAGGCGGTCTCGTAGCCGGCGACGAAGGCGGTGATAACTTCGCGGCCCGAGGAGCCCTTTAGTTCCGCCAGGGCAAGCAGCCCGGGCAGGATGGCGACCGAGGGATGGCCAGGCATCGCCATGTTGACGTCGTCGTAATCGAGGGCATGCGCCGCAGCCCCATTGACGAGGGCCGCCGAAAGCACCGGCAACCGGATGCTATGGCCAATGACGCTCGCCTGCGCTGAGCCGCCGGCCTCCGCCATCTCGTCGAGCAGGATCCGGACGAGCGGATCCTCCGCGCCGGCGATTGCAACGCCGAGATAGTCGAGCACGCATTGGCGGGCGACCTCGCGCACCGGCCCCGGCAGATCCTCATACCCGAGGCTGCTCGCTCTGCCGGCGAGAGACCGGGTCAGATCGGCCTGTGCGCCATTCTCTGTCGTTGTGTCCATCTTGCTGCTCCGATCTAACCGAGTGCTATTTTCCAGAGCTTTGTATAATAGGGAGGATCCAGGAGATTCTTGCGGAGAACAAATTTCTGATCGCCTTGATCATAATCGACATCCGGGACGTCCGATTGGGAAAGGGGTGCCATAAACTTTTCGGACAATTCCTCGACATCTTGCGAGGCGCTGCCGTTTATCGCATCGCCACGAGCATCTCGACTAGAGCCGAATTGATGGAATTTCTCATCGACGAGAGCGTAGCCGGCAGGAGCGAGCGGTTCCAAAAGGGCGCTGGTACGCAGGGCCAGCCCCATAGGTACGGTAATCGTGTCCCAGCTCCCGTTGTGCATACGACGCATGCGCTCGAATGCGATCGGCCCAGCCGCACCCCCAAACCGCATTTTCATTGGCCGCTCCTGAAAATCGCGCGCTCGTCTGACCAATTCTTTCGCACAACGAACAATTCTTTGGGAACTACCGTCGATCATCAGAATCGAATCGCCTCCTGAAACGTCCACGAACATCAGATCTCTGCAGATCTCTCGTGCCCACTCGTACAATTTTCTTGTCACCACCTCGTACAGCTCTGAGTTCATGATGTGGCTATAACCAACCATGTCGCCCTTCAGCACAAAGGAATAGCTGATCGGGTCTTCCCACTCGAGCTGATTACCAATGATGTTCCGGGTCTCGTAGCCGCGGGTAAATTTCCCCGCCGACTTCTCGTAGATCGATTGATCGAGCGCTGGGTGAATAAGGTAATACTCCGACACGGGCAGTTCGGAATCATTGTTGATCTGGATCTCGGTCGGCTGCAGAAAGCATTGCCGCAACCGGCCTTGATTCCCGAATTCCAGTCGTACGGTGCCAAGGAGGCCAAGTTTGTGAAGGACGGAGAACGGACGGCCGATTTCTCCCTCCGAGTCGCGCGACGTTGAGTCTCCAAGGTCGGCGACATAAGCGTCGCTGACTTCCTGTAGCTGGTCCACGGTCAGTACATTTGTTTCGATCCGCCTGAACAGTAATTCACGGTTGGGTACCGTAAAGAACGGACGCATTTCGCCGAATATCGAGTCGACAATCGTCTTCGTCGCCGTATCGACGGCACCGCGGATCGCCTGTGCGGAGCGCTGAACCGGGTTGATTTTGACGATCTCACCGCCGATGAACATCAGGTCGCGCGGCCGGTAAAGCGTATGCCTCAGAAAATAATCAAAGATGCGCTCCGGCCTCGAAACAAACCTATGGTCCACTGCCCTATTCGTTTCACCGACCAGCCGCAGCATCGGATCGCCATTGTCGGGGTCGACGAGGCGCTCCTTTGACGTGATGTCGATGTTTTTTAAGAAAATCTTCTCCAAATCGTCACGCGTATATTCAATCTTGGTACACCGGCCCGAGATCTGGAATGCGTCACTTTCGACCTCCGGCATTTTCAAGAATGCTTCATGACGTATAGTGCAATAGATCTTGATATGATGGTTGGCCTTCTCCAGTTCGTAGGCAACGCTGGCGAGCGCTATTTGAGCCAGCGACCAGACCGCGTTGCTGCGGTTTCTATAAAGGCTGTGACGGCCGTTCGCCCCTGCCGACCGATCTTCCAATGTGGGGCGGAAATATTCGTCGACGTTGTCGATGAAAAACACGATCTGTGTGTTGATCCGATTAAAATATGGAAATATCACATTCGATTTTGTGATGATGTTGATAATGTATTTGTAATCTTGGCTCAGCAGGTCAGCAAATATCTCGCCAGCTTCAAAATATTTGTGGTCATCGGTGATGATCCGGCCGTACCAATCGTTGGCGAGCAGGTTTCGGTCGCTGGGTCGTTCCCTGGTGGCACGGGCGAACGCTTTTATTGCTGACAGCGACAGCGAAATTTTCCACAGCGATTTCCAGAACTCGTAGTCCGAGGACAAAAGATCGAGCAGCTCGCGCTTGATCACCGGAAAAATCCCGAGCGGTCGATCGATGAACCGGTTTTCGGCCATCACGATCTGTCCCGATCTCGCCTCGAGAAACGACTTTTTCTTGGCGATCAAAAGAAGAGTCTTGCCGTAGCCCTTGGGAGCGACCAGAATCGTGCGTTCCTGATGCTTCGGCGTGAGATATGCTTTAATCGAGCTGGTTTCGTGAATCAGCGTGTGCCGGTAATGGTCGTACGCCATCTCCGGCAGCGTATCGGCCTCGACCCGCCACGGTCCCTGGATGGGTTGCCTTTCGGACATCGGATCACTCCTCACGGCCGCTAACAGCCCTTGAAGCGCGGCTTGCGTTTCTCGTTAAAGGCGAGCACGCCTTCGCGGCGATCCTCGGTCGGGACCATCCGGCTGTAGGCCTCGATCTCGAGCATCATGCCGCTCGCGAGGTCCATCTGCATACCGAAATGGATCGCGTGCTTGGCCTGCCGGACCGAGATCGGCGCGTTGTCGGCGATGCGCCGCCCGGTCTCGAGCGCCTCGTCGACGACCCGCCCGGGCGGGCAGAGACGATTGAGCATGCCCCATTCATAGGCCTCGGCCGCAGTGAACGGGCGCCCGGTCAGGATGATCTCCTTGGCGCGCCGCTCGCCGACGGCGCGCGGCAGGTTCTGTGTCCCGCCGGCACCGGGCATGATGCCGAGGGTGACTTCGGTCAATGCGAAGCGCGCAGTCTCCGCGGCATAGATAAAATCGCAGCAAAGTGCCAGCTCGCAGCCGCCGGCATAGGCCGCACCGTTGACCGCGCCGATCACCGGGACCGGGCAGCCGATAAAGGCGCGGATCATCCGCTCGAACAACAGGTGCTGATCCTGCCACGCCTCGTCGGTCATGCCGTTGCGCTCTTTGAGGTCGCCGCCGGCGCAAAACGCCCGCTCTCCCGCCCCGGTTACCACGACGCAATGCGTTTTCGCCGGTGCTGCATTGATCTCGTCGAAAAAAGCCAGAAGATCGCGCCCCATCTGGGTGTTCATCGCATTGGCGACCTCGGGGCGGTTGAGGGTCAGCAGCAGCAGCCCCTCGCCGCGATCCTCTACTCGTGCCGTCTCGTATTCGCGATCCATCGGCTGTCTCCCGCTCGCCGGCACCCTGAGGGCCGACTATAGGGCAGCGACATCGTCTCGATAAAAGATTCACCACCGAGGCGTAGAAGGGACAGAGGTCTCGGGCTGCGTTTCGCTCACGATTCGGCCCGCCTTGGCGTCCATCGCCGCGGGAAAGGGATAGGTCGAGCGGGGCATAGGGCGTTCCTGGCGGCGCTTGACAGCAGCCGGCGACGGCCGAAATTGGAGGCACGCCCTCCCATTCACGAAATGGACGAGCTGTTGCACGATTTTCCATTCGCCGGGGCTCGGCTTTCTCCGATCGCCTGGTTTCCGTTCGACGAAAGCGACATCCGGCGCTGTCTTCCCGGTGAGATCGACAAGGGACGTCCTTACCAGCGCCGCGGCGCGGTGCGCGACCTGCGGGCCGACCAGGGCGGCCAACGCCTGATCGCCTCGGTTCAGGGGACGCGACTGCGGCCGTATCGCGTCTTCGTCGATATCGGGAAGGGCAATCCCGTCTCGCTGTCGGCCCGATGCAGCTGCCCGGTCGCGTGGAACTGCAAGCACGGGGCGGCGGTGCTGCTGGAGGCGCTGCAAAATCCGCCTGCGATCGAGGGAACCGAGAGCGACCCGCTCGTCGGCCCGGTCGGCGGCTGGCTGCACCAGCTGCGTCGGGCGGCCCGCCCGACGGCGGCTCCGGATGAGCTTGGCTATCGTCTCGATCACCCGGCGCGGCCGGGTCTGCCCTTCGTTCTCGATCTGCGCGTGGTCCGCGTTCTCAAATCGGGCGGCTGGGGCGCCGACCGGCCGCTGCCCGCGGGGCAGTTGCAGAATGCGACGGCGAAATATCTTGGCCCCGCCGATCGCGCCGTCCTGCAGCTGCTGCGCGACGGTCTCGGCCGCTCGCCGCCGCCCCTCCCGGAAGACCCCGACTTGGTCGACCTGCTGCTGCATCGGATCATCGCCACCGGCCGCTGCCGTTGGCAGAACCTGGCGTCGCCACCACTGACATTGGGGCCGCCGCGCCACGGCCGCCTCGCCTGGCAGCTCGGTCCAGATGGCCGTCAGACGATCGAAATCGAGCTCAACGACGGACCAGCGGTGCCGCTGCCGTGCGCTTCGCCCTGGTATGTCGACCCGGAGGAATATCTCGCGGGCCCGGTGGCACTCGATATCGCGCGGCCGCTGATCGGGATCGCGCTGTCGGCGCCGCCGGTGACGATTGCTCAGGCCACCGCACTCGGCGGATTGATCGAGCGCGACCTGCCCGATCTCGTGCTGCCGCGACCACGAGCCGACCTGGTCGAGGAGATCCGCGATGACCCGCCGGTTCCGACTTTGGTGCTCGCCAATCGCCAGCGCCGCCGGAACTATTGGGAGGAGTGGGGGAAGGATTGGGACGAGCGGGTCGATGTCGCACTGCTCGGCTACGCCTATGGTGGCACCCTGATCGATGCCGACGGCCCGCTGCGCGAGCAGCGCAGGGTCGAGGACGGTCGCATCGTGGTTCGCCGCCGCGACCCCGCCGCCGAGCAGTCAGCGCAGGACCGGCTCGCATCGTTCGGGCTGCGCGCCATCGAGACCTTCGGCGCGGCTGCCGAGGATGCCGGCCAAATTTCCTTCGGCTTTACGGATGGCCGAGGCAACTGGCCGGGCTTTGTTTATGACGCGGTGCCGCAGCTCGAGCGCGAGGGTTGGCGGATCGACGTCGAGGACAGCTTCCGCTACCGGGTCGTCGACGGCGGCGGCGAGTGGACGGCCGAGGTCGAGGAAAACGGCGGCTGGTGGTTCTCGCTCGATCTGGGGATCGAAATCGACGGCGAGCGGGTGCCGCTGCTGCCGGTGCTGACCGGGCTCTTGGCCCGGCTGCGCGGTACCGGCGCGCCGGACGAACTCGACAGCCTGGCGCATAACGGTACGGTCTTCGGTCGGCTCCCCGACGGCCGGCATGTCGCGCTGCCGCTCGACCGGACCAAGGCGATCTTGTCGACCCTGGTCGAGCTCTATCACCCGGGAAGCCTCTCCGCCGCGGGCAAGCTCGAAATCTCCGCCGGCGAGGGCTTGGGCCTCGCCGCGGTCGAGGCTGCGACCCGATTGCGCTGGCTTGGCGGCGAGCGGCTCAAGGCATTGGCCGAACGCCTGTCGCGCTTCGCAGGGATCGACAAGATCGAGCCGCCTGCCGGGCTGCAAACGGAGTTGCGCCCCTATCAGCGCGAGGGGCTCGACTGGCTGCAATTCCTGCGCGCCTACGAGCTCGGCGGCATCCTCGCCGACGATATGGGGCTTGGCAAGACCGTGCAGGCGCTGGCCCACATCCTGGTCGAGAAGCGCGAGGGCCGGCTCGACCGGCCATCCCTCGTTATCTGCCCAACGAGCGTGGTGCCGAACTGGCTCGCCGAAGCGGCACGCCTGGCGCCCGAGCTCAGGGTTCTGTCGTTGCACGGGCTCCGATCGCGCGGAGCGCTTCAAGGAGATCGGCAACGCCGATCTGGTGCTGACGACCTATGCACTGCTGCCGCGCGACACCGAGCATCTGCTGCCGGTCGCCTGGCACATTGCGGTGCTCGACGAGGCGCAGGCGATCAAGAACGCCAATGCAAAGACCACCGGGCTCGTCTGCCGGCTCGACGCGCGCCACCGGCTCTGTCTGACCGGGACGCCGGTCGAAAATCATCTGGGCGAGCTGTGGTCGCAATTCGCCTTTCTGATGCCGGGGCTGCTCGGCGACACCAGGCGCTTTGCCCGCGTCTTCCGCACCCCGATCGAGAAGAAGCAGGATGGCGAGCGCCGCGCCGTGCTCTCGGGCAGGGTGAAGCCGTTCCTGTTGCGGCGGACCAAGGCGGTGGTCGCCGCCGATTTGCCGCCGAAGACCGAGATATTGCAGCCGCTCGAACTCTCGGGGGAGCAGCGCGATCTCTACGAGACGGTGCGGCTGGCGATGCACGAGAAGGTGCGCCGCGAGTTGGCGCAAAAGGGGCTCGCGCGCAGCCACATCATCGTGCTCGACGCGCTCTTGAAGCTGCGCCAGGTGTGCTGTGACCCGCGCCTTGTCAAGCTCGCCGCAGCGCGCCGGGTGACCGCCAGCGCCAAGCTCGAGCATCTGATGGAGATGCTGCCGCAGCTCGTCGAGGACGGCCGGCGGATCCTGCTTGTTCTCGCAATTCACCAGCATGCTCGACCTGATCAAGCCGGCGCTCGCCGAAACCGGCATCGAGTTCGTCGAATTGCGCGGCGACACGACCGACCGCGCCCGCCCGGTCGCGCGCTTTCAGCGCGGCAAGGTGCCGCTCTTCCTGATCAGCCTCAAAGCCGGCGGCACCGGCCTCAATCTGACCGCCGCCGACACGGTCATCCATTACGATCCCTGGTGGAACCCGGCGGTCGAGGACCAGGCGACCGACCGCGCCCACCGCATCGGCCAGGACAAGCCGGTCTTTGTCTATAAGCTCGTCGCCCAGGGCACCGTCGAAGAGCGCATGCTCGAATTGCAGCAGCGCAAGAAGGCGCTCGCCGCGGGCATCTACGAAAAGGGTGGCAATGCAGCCGCCGCACTCGACGCGGCCGACATCGAGCGGCTCTTCGAGCCGCTAGGATGATCTATTCTCCTGCCACCGCCAAGTGGCCGAGGCTGGGGACGGCGTCGATCGAGCGGTCCGGCCGGATCCGCCAAGTCATGACGATGGCGAACAGCAGCAGCCCGACCGAGAAGCCGAACGGCATTGTCCAGCTGCCGGTGCGGTCGAGGAGCCAGCCGAAGGCGACCGGTGACAGAATGCCGGCGACGGCACCAGCGGCATTCATCAGCGCGCTCGAAGAGCCGGCGTAATTCGGCGCGATGTCCATCGTCGCGGTCCACAGCGGCGCAATCGCAAAGCCGAGGAAGAACAACGCGACCGTAAATCCGGTAAGCCCGACAACCAGCTCGTGGACGAATATCGCCGGGACCAGCCCCGCCACAACGAGGATCCAGCTTGCGGCGATCATCCGCGAGCGCGCGATCTGCAGGTTCCCGGTGCGGCGCAACAAATAGTCGGTGACCACACCGCCAAGCAACTCGGCGATCATCGCGCAGAACAACATCGCGGCGTACAAAAACGACGACTTCTTTAGATCGAGGCCGTAGTTTTTCTGTAACAAGGACGGCATCCAGGTCACAAACAACCAGCCGGTCCAGCCCTGACAGAAATAGACGATCATCAACGGCGCGACACGGGGGACGAGGCGCCGCCACGGCACCGGACCGGAACCGATCTTTCCCGCGGGATCTGCGGCCGGTAATGCGGCCAGCTCCGCACGGGTAATGCGGGGATGCTGACGCGGATCCTCGTGGAAGAACCACCACCAGGCAGCTGCCCAAAAAGCCGACACGACACCTAGTGCCACAAACGAAAAACGCCAGGAGAACCAAGTGATCAGGAAGGCGACGATCGGCGCCGACGCCCCCGCGCCGAGACGCCCGGCGGCGTGGGTAATCCCGACCGCAGTGCCGCGCGCGGCGAGCGAAGTCCATTTCGAGAGTGCGCGGGTAACCGCCGGCAACGTCGCACCCTCGCCCATGCCGAGCACCAGGCGCACCGCAAACAGCGAAACGAGCCCGGTCACTGCCCCGGTCACGATCGTCGTGATCGACCAAGTCAGTCCGCAGACAGTCAGCGTGCGCCGCGCGCCAAAGCGGTCGGCAAACCAGCCCCCGATCAGTTGAAACGGCGCGTAGGCGTAATTGAAGGCCGAGAAGGCGACGCCGAGCGCGATATTGCTGAGGCCAAGGTCGTGCTGCATCACGCTCGCCGCCGCAGCCAGATTGACCCGGTCGATAAAGAGGATGAAGTGCATCACGACCACGAGGGCCAGGAAATTCCTGGTGGCGCGTCCGCTGAAGGCGAACAGCATGTTGCCCTCTCGCCGCTTTCGCTTCTTCTGGAAACGCTTCTAGGTTGAGGCCAGCCGGTAGACGCGTTTTGCGGTGCCGCTGAACAGCATTGCCTTCTCGTAGGCCGAAGATCCGGCTGCCAAGCGCTTGAAGGCGTTCCACAAGATCGGATAGCTCGAGCTGGCGCCGTCCGGCGGAAAGTTGCTCTCGAACATCGAGCGATTCACGCCGAAGGCCGCGATGCAGGTTTCGATGTAGGGCCTGTAGGCGGTCTCGAGATCGGTCGACGAGGGCGGTTTCTCGCGCGCGTAGAAATCGAACATACCAAACGTCATCCCAAGCCCGCCGAGCTTGATGACGACATTTTGCGATTTCGCGACCTCGTTGATGCCGGCCTTCCATTGCGCAAAGGTCTCGGCCTTCTTGTCCTTGTAGGGCCCGATTCCCACCGGTCCGCCGACATGGTTGAGGATGATCGTGGTTTGCGGATAAGCCCGGAGCGAGGTCGGCAAGATCGGGCAGTTGGGGATGGTAGAGCCAGGCCTCGAAGGTAAGGTTCAAGGGTGCGAGACGTGCAAAGCCGGCGCGCCAAGTGGGGTCGTACATCTGCCCCTTCGGCGAATTGGTGCGCCCCCGCGACAGCACATCACTCGCATCCCAGGTGACGGAATGGCGGATACCGCGAAAGCGGCCGTCGCCGGCAGCGATCTGGGCCTCCAGCACGCGCGCGACCCCGTCACCCAATTGCAAATCGGCATGGCCGACGATGCCGCGGCAAAGCCGCGTCTGCCCATACTGGCCACTGGCGCTCATCGCCGCCGTCCCGTTGACGAACTCGGTCTCGCCGACTGGCTTCATTTCGACCGGGCCGTCGGCGCGGTACATCGAGCCGCACTCGATAAAAACGGTTTGGGTGATGTTGTGGCCGCTGCCGGTGTCGGCGAGCAGTTGGTCGATGAGAAACCGGTTGCCGGGGCGGTCCCAGAGATGATGGTGAGGATCGACGATCTCCAACCCCGGTTCGATGACCTCTTCCTGCCGCAGTGCCAGCCAGGCCGGATCGGGATAGCGCGGGCTGGCGGGAGAATTGACTGGCGCGCCAGGGCTCGCGGGTGCCGTATTCTGGGCGAGTGCCGCGCCCGACGACAGAGCCGCCCCGCCCAAGAGCCCGGCCGTGCCGCTCAGCAACGTCCGGCGCGATACGGATTGCCGTCGAACAGTCTTCCCCGTCATTTTCGTTCCTCCCAAGGTGTTCAAAATTCGGGCACTTCTGAACCCGGTTCCCGGCGGGATGATAGAGGCATCGGCAGCTCGGAGTCTGCCGCACCTTGCACCTCAGCTATGCGCGACCCCGGCTGCTCCGAGAAAACGCCCAAGGCGATTGACGGGACCCGCCGCGGCGAGGAGCATGAGATCGCGGCCGCGGCGCGCTGGCGCTTTGAACTCGGGGAGGATGAGACGGTGAGACTCGCCATCTGGTCGACGACCACCCCGCGCGTAAATTCGACGCATGCGGAGATGTTTCGCCGCCAGCTCGAAGAGGTCGAGCTCGCCGAACGCATCGGCATCGACCAGATCTGGTTCTTCGAGCATCATCTCCAGCCGACCGCTCCGGTGCCGTCGCCCAATCTGCTGATCGCCGCGGCCGCGCAGACGACGCGCCACATCCGGTTCGCCAGCATGGTCAACATCCTGCCGTTCCGGCATCCGCTGCTCGTCGCCGAAGAGGCGGCGATGCTCGACAATCTGACCGGCGGACGCCTCGACATGGGCCTCGGCCGCGGCCTGCGCCCGCCGGAATTCGAGGCCTTCGGCGTTGACCAGCAGCGCTCGCGCGAGATGTTCCTCGAATCCTTCGACATCATCCGCCGCGTCTGGGCCGACGAGAACTTCGTCCATCATGGCAAATACTGGACGGTGCGGAAGGAGGCACCCCTGTCGCCGCCGCTTGGTGCAATGCCCGTACCCGCCGTTCCTGGTCAGCGCGCAGAGCGAGGAATCGCTGCGCTGGGCGGCCGAGCACGACATCCCGTTCGCGCAGATCAACTCGATGGTCAACCAGGCAAGGCATGACCAGGCGCTCTATCGCGAGGTTCAGATGGCGCACGGCTACCCTCCGGCGCCGCGGCTTTATCTGATGCGCGAGATCTATGTTGGCGAGAGCGATGCGCGCGCCCGTGCCGAGGCCCAGCCTTATCTGCTGCAGTATTGGGAATTGTGGAACCGCTACACGCAGTTCACTCGGGGCGGCAAGCTGCCCGACAGCTATGATTTCTGGCGGCGCCAGGCGCCGATGCTGCACGCGATGAGCTTCGAGGAGATCCTCGCCAACGACATGGTCATCCTCGGCAGTGCGGAAACGGTGGCGAACGCCATCCGCCGGCTCTCGGTCCAGCTCGACCTGATGGGACTCGCGCTGATCTTTAAGCTCGGCGCGATGCCCTACGACATGGTCGAGCGTTCGATGACCGCCTTCGGCGAAGAGGTGGTGCCAAGGATCCGTCACCTTCTCGACCGCGGTGCCGCCGCTAACCGTGCCACCGCCGCGTCGGCCCTACACATCGCGTAACACGAAGGTCCGGAGCGCGCGTAAGATCCTGCGCAGCGCGAGGTTGTTAGACTGGATTCCGCTACTATTCCGGCACACCGGCGAAGGCCGGTGCCTATAGTTGGGTTCGGTCCCGGTCTTCGCCGGGGAAAGAAGAAAATACTACATCTCTTCTCAGAGACGGTACTGCGGTTGTGGGCCGAGATGCTTGGCGTCGAATTACCGGTGCTCACTCGGCACGAACACCGTGCTGGGGCTCGTGACAAATCGGTCGCTCACGCTGTTGCCCGACTGCGGTGATGAAAATTGAAGCATCGCGCCGCCGGGTAGTCCGAATATGGTTCCTCCGGATTGCCCGTTCGACATTTTGTCTGCAAGTTCGTCCGGGTCGGCAAGGCGGTTGCTCACCGTCGCAGGATTGGCCGGTTCCGTAGTAAATGCCGATGCGCCGTACGTTCCGGACAAAAGGGCAACCACGGCGGCGATCAGAAAGAGCGGCTTACTCATTGAAGGCTCCCTGGGAACGGGTGGTTCTAGGCGCGAGGCGGGCCGGTCATCCCTACACGGATTGCAGACCGAGAGTATCACGTTGCATGGTGACAATGCGATTTTCGTCGTATTTCTCACCGAGAAAGATCGGCCGCGGTGCACAGCTCCTCGCGCAAGGCCGTCCAGCGGGCGAGTTTGGCGGCAAAATCCAGCCGGGCATGCGCCGGGCTGGTCGAGGGGAGCGCCAGATAGACGAGGCCGGCGCGGCGCGCGAAATGGCGGTCGTAGAGGCGCCGGGCGCCGCTGCCGTTGAAGGCGACCGCACGGATTAGCGGGTGCGCATCGAGCAGCCGCTCGATCGCGGTCGGCCGCTCCCCGCGGATCGTCGAGTCGGCGCTCGCCTCGCGTTCGCCGAGCTCGCACACATCCCAGAGCGCCATCCCGTGCGCCGCGACGAAAGCCAGCCTTTCTGCGTAATCGGTCGCGGGGGTGGCGTCGAACAGCGCATAGACGATCGGCCAGAACAGGTTGCGCGGGTGAGCGTAGTATTCGCCGCGGCGCAGTGACTCCTCGCCCGGCAGCGTGCCGAGCACCAGAACCCGGGCCCGCGCGTCGGCGATCGGCGGGAAGCTGCGCTTGGGGATGCTCTGCTCGTGCCGCGTCCTCACGCGACGTAACGGCCGAGCCGGACGGCGGTCTGCCCCTTGACGAGACGCCGCGACGGCATGATCAGCACGCAGTCGTCGTAGGGCGTGCGCACCTCGCGTCCGTCGTCGCGGCCGATCAAGGTACCCCGTCTCGGCAGCACTTCGAGCCCGCGAAAATCCTCGACGAATTCGAAGCTCGCGCCGGTAATCGTGATGGCCTGGGTAACCTCGATCACCCGCTGCCGGGGATGGGCGTCGAAATCCGGTCCGCCGAGCGGCCGCGCATCTTCGTGAGACAAAGTGCCCAGCGTGATCAGAAACCTGAGCATGACATCGGTCGCGACCTCGGCGGCGCGGCGCTCCCAATGCTGGCCGGCTTCGATCAGGAGTGCGGTCTTGGCCGAGGCGGGGTCGCCGAACTGGCCGTAATCACGCATCCGCGGCCCCGCCGCGTGACCGGCATCGCACATAATCAGCTCGGGGATGCCGACCTGCCGAGCCAACGCCAGCGATCGATCGAGCGTCCCCGCCAGCATCAATGGTGCGGTCGAATATTGCATCGAATGGATGTCGAGCAGGAAATCGGCGGCGTCGACATAGGGGCGCAGGACGCGGGCGCGGGCGAGCTCGGTCGATTGGCGCTCGCCGTCGAGGATCGCGGGCGACCACAGCCGGTTGAAATCCTCGTCGACGAAACGCGAAGCTGTGGGCACCCGACGATCGAAGCTCTGATAGGCGGCGACGTTGTCGAAGGCCAGGGTCAGCTTGCCCTGTCTCGGCCGCGGCCCGGCGCGAAACAGCCGATCGAGCGCGATCGCGCCGCAGATCTCATTGCCGTGGGTCAGTGCGGTGACCAGGACGTGCGGTCCGGATGAGCCGCTGTCGAAGGTGGTGACGTAATCGATCCCGGTATTGCCGGCTCGGTAAAGCTCGATGTCGGGCGGAGTCAGCTCGATCGGATAGTTCGGGTCGGGCACGCGACGCTCCCCGTGGTCAGAGGGCAGAGGACATATTTTGCACAGGACCGGCGGTCGCGTCACGCTGCGCGGCGGCTGCAAAGCTTGCCCGATGAGGGGAACCGTGGATAGATTTGCGCAATCGATCGGGCCACAGTGGCGTCACCTTAAGGAACGGGCTTGCCAGGATGAATTTCGAGATCCCCGGCGTGCTGTGGCGCCGCGACCCGGAAGCGGCTGAGGTGCCGCTGGTCTTCGACTCACCGCACAGCGGGACGAGCTATCCCGAGGATTTCCGATTTTCCTGCCCGCTCGACCTCCTGCGCACCGCCGAGGATACCTATGTCGACGAGCTCTACGCGGCCGCACCGGCGCTGGGCGCCATCTTGATCGGCGCAGTGTTTCCGCGCAGCTACCTCGACCCGAACCGGGCGGTCGACGATCTCAATTCCGCGCTGATCGACGGGACTTGGCCGTCGCCTCTCGCCCCCTCGCACAAGACGCGGTCCGGCCTAGGCCTGGTGCGCCGTGTCGCCAAGCCCGGCATCCCCATCTACGACCACAAGCTCGGCGTCGACGAAATCCTGGCACGGCTCGAGCGCTACCATACCCCCTACCACCGCGTGCTCGACGAGGCTTGCCAGCTCGCGCACCGCAAGTTCGGTGTCGTCTGGCACGTCAACTGCCACTCGATGCCGTCTCAGCGCAAAGCAAAAAAGGGCGGGCATTGCGCCGACTTTGTGCTGGGCGATCGCGACGGCACGACCTGCGCGCCGGAATTCACCAGCTTTGTCGCTGGAGTGCTGCGCGAACTCGGCTACACCGTCCGCATCAACGAGGTCTATAAGGGCGTCGAGATCGTCAAACGGCAAGGACGCCCAGCGCTGCACCGCCATAGCCTGCAGATCGAAGTCGACCGGGGGCTCTACATGGATCAAAAGACGCTGGAGAAGACCCCGGGCTTCGACCGCTTGCGGGCCGACATCACCGAGCTGATCGAGGCGCTCAAGAGCTTCGCGAGCGCCCAGCTCGCAGAGCGCCGGGTCGAGGACCCCGTTTGAATCCCGGTTAAGGGGGAGAGCCGTGACAACTATTCCGAAGATCCTGCAACCGCACATCAACACTGCCTTCCCGGCGAATGTGTGCTTGGTCGGGAGCGTGCTGCCCAACGGGTTCGCGCAGGTCAGCCCGCGCGGCAGCACGATGGTATATGACGACACGCATATCGCGCTGTGGGAGCGCGGCAAAGGCTCGACCAACGAAAACCTCGCCGACGGAACCAAGCTCACGGTTTTCTTCAGGAAGCCGCAATTGCGCGAAGAGGGCGTTCTGCCGAAGGGCGGCATCGCCCGGTTCTATGGCCGGGCAAAGATCTACCGGTCGGGACCGGTCTACGAGGAGGTGTGGCGCCGCCTCGTCCAGCCCGAGAAGGACCGCGATCCGGAAAAGCAGGGACACGCGGTGCTGATCGAGATCGAGCGAGCCGAGGAGCTAGACGGAGCCCCGCTCAAGCTCGATTGACCCGTGCCCGGTACGGAGGGAGCGATGAACGAAGACCGCTTCAACATGGATATCCGCAAGTTCCTGAAGGTCGTCGGGGTTACCTCGCAGCGCGAGATCGAGACGGCGGTGCGCGACGCACTCGCCAAGGGACAACTCGCGGAAAGCGCGCTGCTCAAGCCGCGGGTCACCCTGTCGATCCCGGAGCTCGGGCTCGAGCACGTCGTCGACGGCGAGATCGGGTTTTCCTGATCGGCGGATCGTCCCGCCGCCGCGCGGGCTATTTGGCGGCGGTCACCATGATTTCGACGAGCAGATCCGGGCGCGCCAGATCGGCCTTTACGCAGGCGCGCGCCGGTGGGTTCTCGGGATCGACCCAGGCGTTCCACACTGAGTTCATATCGGCGAACAGCGCCATGTCCTTGATCCACAGGTTGGCCGAGAGCAGGTTCGATTTGCTGGTTCCCGCCTGGGCCAGATAGCCGTCGATCTTGTCGAGGATCTGCTTGGTCTGTCCTTTGATGTCCTGCGTCGCGTCGCTGGCGGTCAGCCCGGCAAGATAGACCGTATTGTCGCGCACGACGCAGCGGCTCATGCGTGGGCCGGGCGGTTGCGTCTTGTCGAAACGGCTGATGGCCATCATAGGTCTCCCCAATTGCAAGAACGATCGAATGTGCCGCGGCGGCGCGCGGAAGGAAAGGGGGTCAGCCGAGGTCGGTCGGCGGCTCCAGATAGCTGACGATGCGTTTGCCGAAAGTGTGGATGCCCAAGGTGACGAGCGGCCGGTCGCCGATTGCGCGAAACGCGTGCACCCGGTTGGCCGGGAAGGTGATCGAAACGCCGGGTTCGAGGGCGACGACCCCGTCCTCATCCGCCAGCCAGGCCTCGCCACGGCCCTCGAGCACGGTAAGCACCTCGGCGTACGGGTGGGAGTGGAGCGCGGTCTGATACCCGGGCGGCGAGGTCTGGATGCCGGTGCGGATCGGCAGCCCGGCGCCGGTGTCGTCGCCGATGATCGGCTGATAGGTGGCGCCACCCGGGAATTCCACAGTCGGCCGCTCGGCATGGCGAATGACGGTCAGCGCAGCGAGCATCTTTTCCTCCGTGGCCAAGGAAGGCCAACCTATCACGCAACCTGCCCGTCGGCAGCCGACAAATCGCTCGAGGCGGGTCGGCGGACAGCCAGGCGCTCGCGCAGCCAGCGCCGCCCCGTCACTTCGACGAAGCGGTAACTAAGGGTGGCGAGCAGGAGGCTCACCGCGAGCATAGCGGTCATCAATGCCAGAGAGAGATCCAGCGGCAGCTTGGCGATGTCGGTTCCCGGGCGTGCCCGCACCGCCTCCGTCGTTACGAACAGGACGAACCAGTGAATGAGGTAGAGCGAATAGGAAATATTGCCCAGCCAAAGGAATGGCGCTGAATTCAGCAGCGGGCCGAGGCGGCCCTTATTGCTGACCGCGGTCAAGATCAGCAAGGCAAACAGCGGGACAATGGTGAAATCCGGCCCAGCGAAGTGGAGCAGCGTGCAAAGCAGCAGCGTCGCGGTAATGAGCGCCGTGTCGGTCGCCAGCAACGGGGCGAGCACTTGGCTTCGATAGGCGCTGTACAGCAGCGCTCCGATCAGGAACTCCGGCAGACACCGCAGGATTGCGCCGATCCCGTTCCATTGGTTGAAGTCGTCGCCGGTGCTGTAGGCCAGCCACCCGAGCACGATCAGCAACAGCCCGCCGGCGCAAATCTTCGCAGCGGGAGCGGCCCGCCAGAGCCAGGGAAACCACAGCGGAAACAGAAAATATGCGAGGAACTCCAGGCTTATCGACCAAGCCGGGTCGTTCCAGCTCAGCTCACGAGCCCAAATACCCTGAAGCATCAGCAGGTTGGCGAATAAACCGCCGAGCGAGCGCTCTCCAACGAGCGGGATGGGCCCAAACGATCCCCGCTGGGCATAGGCCAAAGCACGCTCCCCCAGTGCCGTCACCACAAACAGCAGCAGCACCGCCAAATGCAGGGGATAGATCCGCGCTACCCTGGCCTTGAGAAAATCCCGATAGCTCTGCCCGGTTACCCGCTGCGCGAAGGTTCGGTGATATACGTGGCTGATGACAAACCCGCTCAGCATGAAGAACAAGTCGACGGCCAAATAGCCCTTGTACACGGCCCGCGTATAGCGATCGGGGTGAACTGCCGGAAAGTGCCAACAATAGTGGAACAGGACGACCCAGAGCGCGGCGATGCCGCGCAGTGGTGTCAGCGAGGCGAGATGCTCGGGCGAAGATCGCTCCCGCACGCACGCGTCATTGCCGGCTTCTCCAGCACCCGTTCGAACGTAACGCGGCTCGCGATATTTTGAAAATCGGCTGTCGCTCACCGAGTCACAACAAATTCGCAGCCGATTGCGTTCCCCACTCACGCCGGCTGAACAAAATCGCCGCCGTCAGCACGGCCCCGCATGATTGCCGCCGAACGGGATACGTCCGTATCCGCGCTGGTGAAGCGGTTTTTGCTCGAACTTGGCTCCGGCGAAACCGAGGCCGAGCGGCTCAAGCGCGAGGAGCGCGCCTTGCGCGAGCGCATCACCACCCTCGAGGCATCCGACCGGCCGTCCCGCGACGATCTTAACCGCCGCAGTACGTGAGCCCACTGTCGGATAGTCGAAGGGATTATTCTGATCAACCCCTTCCGCTGACCCGAAAACACCCGGCGGATCCGCCACCACGGGGTTTGCGGGGGCGGCCGGTCCGGTTAGCTCACCTCGCCGGCCCTCCCGGGCCGGCGAGGGAAGGGTGGAATAGGATCGGATCCCCCGGGCAGTCCGCGCGAATGATCCGGTCAGGACGTCAAGCGAACAGGCGCTCCTTTTCGAGCCCGTCATAGAGGTGGGCGACGAAGTCGCCATACCCGTTCCATTTCAAGGTCGGCCGGCGGCCGTCGATGCCGAGCACCCGCTCGGTCGCCTGGCTCCAGCGCGGATGCGGAACGTCCGGGTTGACGTTCGCCCAGAACCCGTACTCGTTCCCTTGCACGGTTTCCCAGAACGTCTCCGGCCGCTTCTCGGTGAACGAGAAACGTACGATCGCCTTCACTGATTTGAACCCGTATTTCCACGGCAGCACCAGGCGCAACGGCGCCCCATCCTGCTTGGGGACTGGCTTGCCGTACATCCCGGTGACGAGAAAGGCGAGCTCGTTGCGGGCCTCGGCGATGGTGACGCCTTCGATATAGGGCCAGGGGTACCAGAATTCCTTCTGGCCGGGTGCGACCTTCGGATCGAGGAAGGTTTCCATTTGCACGTATTTCGCCGAGCCCAAGGGCTTGGCGAAATCGACAAAGGCAGCCATCGGGAAACCGCTCCACGGCACCGCCATCGACCAAGCCTCGACGCAACGATGACGGTAGAGCCGCTCTTCGAGCGGGAACTTATTCAACAGATCGTCGATGTCGACTGTCATCTCCTTCTCGATGAGCCCGTCGATCTTGATCGGCCACGGACGGATCTTCAGCGCCTGGGCCTCGTCGGCAATGAATTTCTGCGAGCCGAACTCGTAAAAGTTGTTGTAGGTTGTCGCCAATTTCTCGTCCGTCAGAGGCCGATCAAGCGTGTAGTGCGGGTTCGGTTTGGCCGGATAAAGCCCGGCCGAGGGATCTTCGTCTGCTGCCGCCGCGAAGGACGAGAACACCCCAGGGGCGAGGATCGACCCGGCTGCCACGGCTTTGAGCAGCTCTCTTCGCCGGAGAAACACCGCCTCCGGGGTCGCCTCGCTCTCACTGATCTCCCAGCCTCGGTTGCGCCGGATCAGCATCGCCACACCTCGATGACTTTGCGATCCTGAAGTTGGAGCTCCCGCGACCGATGCCAAGTCACGGTTTCGCGAGTTTACGCGCCGGCTACTGTGCGGCCTCAGCGCTTCGCATGGCGAGCACCTTCTCCGCCGGCCGTCCGGTCATCTCCTGCATATGGTCGAAACGATGAGCGAAGCTGCCGACCCCCAAGGTCAGCGAGCGCAACTCGACAATCAGGTCGTGGAGCTCGCTTTGCGGCATATGGGCGCTGACCACGTCCCAGCCGGGCCAGTCCTGTTTCGCATCGTAGCCGAGGATCTGGCCGCGCCGGCCGGAGACCAGCCGCTGAACCCGGGCGGTAAAGGCGTTCGGGACGGAGACCTCGACCAGGTCGATCGGTTCGAGCAGGACCGGCTCACACTTCGGCAAGGCTTCCTGGATCGCCTGCCGTCCGGCGGTCTTGAACGCCTGATCCGAGCTGTCGACAGTGTGGAACTGGCCGGTGATCAGGTTGGCCGCGACGTCGATCACCGGAAAGCCGAGGGGTCCGCGGCGCAAAGCCTCGATCACCCCCTCCTCGACCGCCGGGATGTAATTGCGCGGGATCGCGCCGCCGACGACGCTGTCGGTAAAGGTAAAGCCGGAGCCGCGGGGCAGCGATTTCACCTCGACCGTGACGTCGGCGAACTGCCCATGCCCCCCGCTCTGCCGCTTGAAGCGGGAATGCTGCTGGGCGCCGTGCCGGATCGTCTCCTTGTATGGGACCGCGGCGGGCCTGCCGCTGACCGCGAGGTTGTGCCGGCTGCGCAAACGGTCGAGAGCGATCTGCAGGTGAATATCGCCTTGCCCCCACAACACCATTTCTTGCGTATCCGCATTCTGCTCGAGTTCGAGGGTGGGATCCTCCTCGATCAGCTTGCCGATGGCGCCGGTCAGCTTGACGTCGTCTTGGCGCCGCTCCGAGGTGATCGCGAGGCCGAAGACCGGCTGCGGTCGTTCGGGCCGCGGCAGCGGCTCGGCCTTGCCCGAGGGGGTCAGCATCGCGCCGGTCGCGATGTCCTCCATGCGGGTCAGCCCGACGACTTCGCCGGTCTGGGCGGAGGGGATTTTCTCCTGCTGCGCGCCGGTCAGGCGCAGGACACCGGCGACGCGGGTGCCGTTGAGGACCATGCCCTCGGAGATCGTACCGCGCCAGACGCGCACCAACGACAGCTTGCCGGTGTGCGGCAGGTGAAAGGTCTTGATCACTTGAGCCAGAGGCTCGCCCTCGGCGGCGATCCCGAGACGCTCCGCCGTATCCCGCGGCGACGGCGCCTCGTGCCGCAAAGCCTTCCACAGCCGCCGGATGCCCCAATCTGCCAGCGCCGAGCCGACAAACACCGGGACGACCTGGACTTGGCTGAGGGTGCGGGTGAGGTGCCGGTAGATCTCCTCCTTGGGAGGCTCGACATCCTCGAGCAACTGTTCGAGCAGCACGTCGTCAAAGTCGGCGAGCTTTTCGATGAGGCCGGTCCGCGTGGGCCGTTCCTGATCCCAGAAATCGTCCGGCAGTTTGATCAGATCCGAGGCTTGCCCGGGGCGGTAGTGATAGGCGCGCTCGCTGACCAGATCGACATAGCCGGTGATTTCGGAACTCGGCCCGCGCAGCGGGACCTGGCGCAAAACGAGCGGGCGTTGGGACACCGATTGCAACGCTGCCATCACGTCTCGCACACGCGCGTTCGCGTTATCCATCTTGTTGATGAAGATCATGTGCGGGATCTTGTGCCGGTCGAGAAACCGCAGCAGCGCACTGATCGTCAGCGCGCGCTCGGCCTCCGGTTCGACGACAACGACGGCGACATCGCTCGCCAACAGTGCACCTTGCGCCTCGTAAAGGAGCTCGACCGAGCCCGGGCAGTCCAGGATCGTCCAGTGGTCGCCAAGAAACGACGCGCCCGCGACATTGAGCTCGGTCGACATCTGGCGGGCCCGCGCTTCCGGGGTATGGTCGCCGACCGAATTGCCCTCGCGCACGCTGCCGCGCCGGCTCGTGCCACCGCTCGCATGCAGCAAGGCTTCGAGCAGCGTCGTCTTGCCCGAGAGATACGGACCGATCAGCGCGGCACAACGCGGTGCCGCAATTCCATTCGCCATGGGCGCCTCCATCATCTTGAGGAGCGACCGCCGAGGCTGGGTCGGGAGGCCCGACGGTGCCGTTTTCTATTCGCGAAGTTGCGCGCCGACCGGCGGGATGGCAATCGAAATCTGGACGGCGGCCAGCCCGCCTGATGCGGCGCCACTCCACACGCGAAAGCTACGCGGCCAAAGCGCGGCAGGCGCGATCGATACGCCCGCAGGCGTCGCGCAGCACCTCGGTCGAGGTAGCGTAGGAAATGCGGAAATGCGGCGACAGGCCGAAGGCCTCGCCATGCACCACTGCGACCCCGGTCTCCTCCAGCAGGTAGCGGACGAAATCCTCATCGCTGGCGATCGTCTGCCCCTTCGGGGTGCGCTTGCCGATGACCCCGGCGCAGGACGGATAGACGTAAAAGGCCCCTTCTGGTCGCGGGCAGAACAGGCCGGGGATGCGGTTCAGCAGATCGACGACAAGGTCGCGCCGCTCCTGGAATTTCCTGTTGTGGACCGGGATGAAGTCCTGCGGTCCGGTTAGCGCCTCGATCGCTGCGGCCTGGCTGATCGAGCAGGGGTTCGCGGTCGAATTCGACTGGATCGCCCCCATCGCCTTGATCAGGGATTTGGGCCCGCCGCCATAGCCGATGCGCCAGCCGGTCATGCAATAGGCTTTCGACACGCCGTTGACGGTTAAGGTGCGCTCGTAAAGGCGAGGCTCAACCTGCGCGATCGTCCGGTATGCGAAATCGTCGTAGACCAAGTGCTCGTACATGTCGTCGGTCATGACCCAGACATGCGGGTGGCGCACCAGGATCTCGGCCACCGCCTTCAATTCGGCCTCGGTATAGGCCGCCCCGGTCGGGTTCGACGGGGAGTTCAGGATCAGCCACTTGGTCTTTGGCGTGATCGCCGCGCCGAGATCCTCGGGCCGCAATTTGAAACCATTGTTCTGCGGGCACGGGACCGGCACCGGCGTGCCGTCGCACAGCAACACCATTTCCGGGTACGATACCCAGAACGGGGCGGGGATCAGCACTTCGTCGCCCGGATTGATCGTTGCGACCATCGCGTTGTACAGCACCTGCTTGCCGCCGGCGCTGATCGTGATCTGTGAGGTCTCGTAATCGAGTTCGTTCTCGCGCTTGAACTTGCCGGCGGCTGCGCGCTTCAGCTCGATCGTGCCGTCGAAGGTAGTGTAGCGGGTTTCGCCGCGCCGCATCGCCGCGATCGCCGCTTCCTGGATATTTGGCGGGGTGTCGAAATCGGGCTCGCCGACCGACAGGCTGACGATGTCGCGCCCTGCCGCCTTCAATTCGGTGGCGAGTGCTGTCATCGCCATCGTCGGCGACGGTTTGACGCGGGCAAGACGATCGGCAAGAAACGCCATGACGGGCCTGATGCTTTGCGGAGACAAACGCTTGAGGCTACACGCGCCGCCGGCCGGTGTGAAGCCGGTTCCCGCGACCACGCGTTGATTGATCCCGACCGGTCGGGTCCGATACGATCGGCTACAGGTTTCGAGGGCGGAGACGTGAACAAGTTCAGCTGCACCAGGTCGTTAGGCGAGGAAATCTATTACGCGACGTTGATTGCTGAAAACGAACAGCAAGCACGAGAAATGGCGCTTGCGGAGACCAACAAGAAATTCTCGAAAAGCGGCGGACGCCTCCAAGAATGGAGCGCGAGGGTTCTCGAAGCGGATGTCGACGGCCCGGCCCGAATTATCGACTGCGGCTACCGCGAGGCGTGACACGCATTGTCCAAGCTTGACCGGGCCGGCGGCCGTCGTTGAGCGCAAGATTGCCATAGTCGTATCGTAGGGTCGCGGCTCGGCGGCGCTCCCCGAGGCGACGCGGAAGCCGGGCCTGCTACAACCTGAGGCAGAATCCTCCTGAATCCTACCTGCGATATCAGGAGGACGGAGGATCCGGGACTCTATTTAAGGTTGTGACTCGCCGCGACACAGGCATAGGCGCAGCAACCGCCCAGACGCTCGTGATCGCCAATGTCGCGGCATCGCCTCGTCTGACCTATATACAACGCAGCGCGCTGCCTATCCGGTGTCGGGGATGAAATCGGCTGACGCATTAGACCTGATCACGATGCTGCCGCTGATGGCCGCCGAGCGCCCGCGGGGCGATATCGGCAGGCCGTTCCAGCTTCGCTCCGACTTTCAGCCGGCCGGCGACCAGCCGCAAGCGATCGACGAGCTGTGCCAGGGGCTCGCGGGCGGCGAGCGCGACCAAGTGCTGCTCGGTGTTACCGGCTCGGGCAAGACCTTCACGATGGCGCATGTCATCGAGCGCACTGGGCGTCCGGCGATCATCCTCGCCCCCAACAAGACCCTCGCCGCGCAGCTCTACGGTGAGATGAAGAGCTTCTTTCCGGAGAACGCGGTCGAGTATTTCGTCTCCTATTACGATTATTACCAGCCGGAGGCCTACGTCCCGCGCACCGACACCTACGTCGAAAAGGAATCTTCGCTCAACGAGCAGATCGACCGGATGCGCCACTCGGCGACCCGGGCGATCCTCGAGCGGCGCGACGTCGTCGTCGTCGCCTCGGTCTCCTGCATCTACGGTATCGGTTCGGTCGAAACCTATTCGCAGATGACCCTGTCGCTTGCCAAGGGCGACCGGATCAACCGCACGCAGCTGTTGGCAAAATTCGTCGAGCTGCAATACCGGCGCAACGACCACAATTTCTTCCGGGGCTCGTTCCGGGTGCGCGGCGATACGATCGAGCTGTTCCCGGCCCACTACGAAGACCGCGCCTGGCGCGTTTCCTTGTTCGGTGACGAGATCGAGGCGATCCACGAATTTGATCCGCTAACTGGCGAAAAGACGGCTGTATTACATTCGGTCAAGATCTACGCCAACAGCCACTATGTCACGCCGCGGCCGACCCTGCTGCAGGCGATCGAGCAGATCAAGCGCGACCTCAAGCTCCGGCTCGACGAGCTCTTCAAGGAGGGCAAATTGCTCGAGGCGCAGCGGCTCGAGCAGCGCACCAATTACGACCTCGAGATGATCGAGGCGACCGGCAGCTGCGCCGGGATCGAGAACTACTCGCGCTATCTGACCGGCCGCAAGCCGGGCGAGCCTCCGCCGACCTTTTTCGAATACATGCCGCGCGACGCGCTCGTCATCGTCGACGAATGCCATGTGACGGTGCCGCAGCTCGGCGGGATGTTCCGCGGCGACTGGATGCGCAAGTCGACCTTGGCCGAATATGGGTTCCGGCTGCCTTCATGCACCGACAACCGGCCGCTCAAATTCGAGGAGTGGGATGCGATGCGCGGCCAGACGATGTTTGTCTCGGCCACACCCGGACCCTGGGAGATGCAGCGCGTCGGTGGTGTGTTTGTCGAGCAGATCGTCCGTCCCACGGGCCTGGTCGACCCGCCCTGCATCATCCGTCCTGTGGAGAACCAGGTCGACGATCTGATGGCGGAATGCCGCGAGGAGGCGTTGCGGGGTCACCGCGTGATGGTCACGACCCTGACCAAGAAGATGGCGGAAGCGCTGACCGAATACCTGCACGAGGCCGGGCTGCGGGTGCGTTATATGCATTCCGATGTCGATACGCTCGAGCGCATCGAGATCATCCGCGACCTGCGCCTCGGCGTGTTCGACGTGCTGATCGGGATCAACCTGTTGCGCGAAGGGCTCGACATCCCGGAATGCGCCCTGATGGCTGTGCTCGACGCCGACAAGGAGGGTTATCTGCGCTCGCGGACTTCGCTCATTCAGACGATCGGGCGGGCGGCCCGGCATATCGACGGCCGGGCGATCCTGTATGCCGACCGGATGACGGACAGTCTCAAGGCCGCGATCGACGAGACCAACCGCCGGCGGGAAAAGCAGGAAGCCTACAATGTCGCACACGGGATCACGCCGGAGAGCGTGCGGCGCGGCATCGCCGACATCCTCGAGAGCGTCTACGAGCGTGATCACGTGACGTTCGGCCTGTCGGAGGGCGAAGCGGCCCATTACCAAGGGGCGGATTTGAAGGCGGTCATCGCCGATCTCGAAAAGCGCATGCGCGACGCTGCCGCGGATCTCGAATTCGAGGAGGCCGCGCGGCTGCGTGACGAGATCCGCCGGCTCGAGCAGGTCGATCTCGGCCTCCCCGTCGAGCCGTCAAGCAAGGGGGCCGCCGGGGCGCGACGCTCCGAAAGCCCGCGTGGCCGATCGACGGCGGGACGTGCTGGCGTCTCGGCCCGCGACGTCATGCGCGCGAAGATGCGGGCGCGAAAGGAACGTCGTGCCCGCCGCTGAGCCTGATCGAACCGAGGCGAGGCCGGCGCCGCCGGTCCCGCAGGCGGCGCTGGTAACCGGCGGCGCGCAGCGGATCGGCCGCGCTCTGGTTCTTGCCCTCGTCGAAGACGGTTTCGCCGTCGCCATTCACTTCCACCGTTCGCGTGCGGCGGCCGAAAATCTCGTTGAGGTGATCCGCAACAAGGGCGGCACAGCAGTGGCGCTCGGCGCCGATCTCGGCGACGAAACCGCGGTCAAAAAGTTGCTGCCGCTCGCCGAACACGCACTCGGGCCGATCGGCTGCCTGGTCAACAACGCCGGCGTCTTTGCCGACGACACGGCTGAGACCGCGACCCGGGAGAGCTGGGATCTGCATCTCGCCGTCAATCTGCGAGCGCCGTTCGTGCTTATCCAGGGTCTCGCGGCGAGATTGCCGACGGATACGAACGGTGTCGTTGTCAATCTGCTGGACCAGCGGGTGTGGTCCCTTACCCCCTATTTCGTCTCCTATACCCTCTCAAAGGCGGGACTGTGGACCCTGACCCAGACGTTGGCTCTTGCCTTGGCGCCGCGCATCCGGGTGAACGGGATCGGACCGGGCCCAGCATTGCCGAGTGCACGGCAGAGCGCAGAGGAATTTGCCAGGCAATGCGCTATAATGCCGTTGCGTCGCGGCACCAACCCGCAGGAGATCGCGGCCGCGCTGCGCTTTATCCTATCGGCCCCGGCCATGACCGGTCAGATGATCGCCCTCGACGGCGGGCAGCATCTCGGATGGGCGCAACCGCAGCGCCCGCCGGTCATCGAATAGATGGCTCGCGCTGTGCGGGAACGGAATGCTCGCCGGAGCCAGGTGCTAAGCCGAGGATTCGGCTCGATTCTTGGCCGTCGATTCAGCGCGTCAGCAAATTGTTCACAGGCAATGTGACAATGGTGCGACAAGGCTTCAAACGATCCGATCGCCGGATCTGTTCAAAAAAATTAACCATCAAATCGGAAAGATGCGTTAAATCAGCTAGTTGCTATATTGCCTAAAATTTAAGCAAAATGATGGAAGTCCGACAATGGCTGTGATCCCGGTTCCCTCGCTCCAACTTTTCAACAAAGTTATCCACCGATTTCGGGGATACATGGAATTGCGATGGCATCTCAGCCAGTTGACGATTCGATGACGGGACCGATTGACGAGATTATGACGGAAGCCAACGCGGTTGGGCCGGCGCGACGTCGCGCCGTGCAGCGAAGCAAGCTGCCGCCGATGGATCCCCGCAGGGCACCAGGGGCCTTCGCCGGGTTTCCTCAGACGGCGGAGGGAATAGACGTGCCGCGGGTTGACGATCCCACCGCCGCGCACGCGCCGCCGAGGGGGATCGCCGCAGGCGCCGCTGTGATCCGAGAGGCACTCAGGACGATGCCGGCGCAGCCCGGTGTCTACCGCATGCTCGACCGCAAGGGGGACGGGCTCTATGTCGGCAAAGCGCGAAATCTGAAGAGTCGGGTCCAAAACTACGCCCATCCCGCCGGGCTGTCGAACAGGCTGCGGCGCATGATTGCCGAGACCGCTGCCGTCGACATCGTCGTTACCCATACCGAGGCGGAAGCGCTGCTGCTCGAATGTAACATGATCAAGCGGCTGATGCCTCGCTACAATGTATTGTTGCGGGACGACAAGTCGTTTCCGTTTATCCATCTCACTACAGGTCACGACTTTCCGCAGCTCACCAAATATCGCGGCGCGCGAAACAAGGACGGCAGCTATTTCGGCCCATTCGCCTCAGCAGGCGCGGTCAATCGTACCCTGGTGACCCTGCAAAAGGCGTTCCTATTGCGCTCCTGCAGCGACAGCGTTTTCGCCACTCGCACGCGGCCGTGCCTACTTTACCAAATCAAGCGGTGCAGCGCGCCTTGCGTCGGCCGTATCGGCGGCGAGGATTACGCGGCGCTGATAGACGAGGCACGTGGGTTCCTGTCCGGCCGAAGCGACAACGTGCAACAGCGGCTGGCCGGCGAGATGCAGGCCGCGGCAGAAGCCCTAGATTTCGAGGCGGCGGCGTTGCTTCGCGATCGGATTCGCGCCTTGTCGTTGGTCCAAGGTCATCAAGATATTCACGTCGCGGGGGTCGTCGATGCCGACGTGATCGCCGCGCATCAGGCAGGGGGACAGACCTGCGTCCAGGTTTTCTTCTTCCGAGGCGGCCAGAACTGGGGCAACCGCGCCTACTTCCCAAGCCACGACCGCCAGCTCTCGGTCGAGGAAGTGCTCACTTCGTTCGTCGGCCAGTTCTACGACAACCGCGCGAAACCACCTATGGTGCTGTTGAGCCATCGGCTCGTCGAGCAGGAGCTGGTCGAAGAGGCTCTGTCGCTCGGCGGCGAGAGCGTCACGCTTTCGGTGCCACGGCGCGGGGACAAGAAAAAGCTCGTCGGCCGCATTCTTGCAGCGGCGCGCGAGGCGCTCGGACGGCGGCTCGCCGAAAGCGCGTCGCAGCGTCAGCTGCTCGATGGGGTTGCCGTCGCCTTCGGCCTCGACGGTCCACTCAATCGCATCGAGGTCTACGACAACAGCCACATCCAGGGCACACACGCAGTCGGCGCGATGATCGTCGCCGGCCCGGATGGGCTCATCAAGCATGCTTATCGAAAATTTACGATCCGCGGAGGCGCTCCCCCGCAGCCCGTTTCAAGCGGTACCCACCCTCACCCCCCTATCGCCGACGCGACGGGTCCCCCCCTCTCCCGTCGTGCAGGAGAGGGTGCAGACCCCCGGATCACAATCCGCGGGGAGGCGGGTGAGGGTGTCTTGGGTGGCGACGATTACGCGATGATGCGCGAGGTCTTGCAGCGCCGCTTTGGGCGGGCACTCAAGGAGGATCCCGAGCGCGACCGGGGTACCTGGCCCGATCTCGTGCTGATTGACGGTGGCCAGGGCCAGCTCAGCGTCGCGCTAGGCGTGCTCGAGGAGCTCGGCATCGACGACATCGCGATCGGCGCGATCGCCAAGGGGCCCGACCGCAATGCCGGGCGGGAGCGCTTCTTTCTGCCCGGCAGGGCGCCATTCTCGCTCGATCCGCGCGACCCCGTCCTTTACTTCCTACAGCGCCTGCGCGACGAGGCGCACCGTTTCGCGATCGGGACGCACCGCGCCAAGCGGACAAAGGCGTTGGGACGCTCACCGCTCGACGAGATCGCCGGGATCGGGGTGCGGCGCAAGCAGGCGCTGCTGCACCATTTCGGCTCGGCGCGCGCGGTCGCCCGCGCCGGCCTCGGCGAGTTGGAGCGGGTTGCCGGCATCAGCAAGACCGTCGCCAAAAAGATTTATGATCATTTCCACGCCGATGGATAAGATGCCGGCCGGTCCCTCTTGTTCTCTTTCCCACCGGGAGTGGTGCGTGCCGCTTACCAGCCTTCCCAACCTGCTGACCTTGTCGCGCATCCTCGTGATACCGGTCGTGATCGGCAGTTTTTATTTGCCGGGCGACTACGCCCGGTGGTTCGCCTGCGCGCTGTTCTCGGCGGCGGCGGTGACCGATTGGCTCGACGGACATGTGGCGCGGCGTTGGCAGCAGCAGTCAGAAATCGGTCGTTTTCTCGATCCGATCGCCGACAAGCTGTTGGTTTCGGCGACGCTCTTCATGCTGACCACATTCGGGCGGCTTTCGGCGGAGGCGGTGCTGCCGGCTCTGGTGATCCTGTGCCGCGAAATCCTGGTGTCCGGACTGCGCGAGTACCTCGCGGGTCTGCGCGTCGGCATGCCGGTATCGCGGCTTGCCAAGTGGAAGACGGTGATCCAGATGGTCGCCATCGGCGTGCTGATCGTCGGCGATGCGGGTCCCGGATTTTTACCGGTCGCCGCGATCGGCGAGACATTGCTGTGGATCGCGGCGTTGCTGACATTGGTGACCGGTTATGACTATTTGCGGGCCGGGTTCCGGCACATGGCCCGCCCGCCGCGCGCCCACTCGATCGTCCGCCGCAAATCGCAGCGTCTAGCCTAGCAGTACGTTGCGGCGGCCGCCGTCAGCCCCCAAGTGAGACCGCAAGGATGGGCAGCGATGCGGATCTTCGGTCTCGCCGGTTGGAGCGGCAGCGGCAAGACGACATTGATGACGGCGCTGATCCCCGAACTCATCTTTCGCGGGGTTACGGTGTCGACGTTGAAACACGCGCATCACGCCTTCGACGTCGATCAACCGGGCAAGGATTCCTGGCGGCATCGCCACGCGGGAGCGCGCGAGGTCATGGTCTCCTCACAAAATCGCTGGGCGCTGATGCATGAGCTACGCGGCGCGCTCGAACCGTCGTTCGACGAGCTGGTGCGCCGGATGACCCCGGTCGATCTGCTCCTTGTCGAGGGTTTCAAACGGCACCCCCACCCAAAGATCGAGGTCTACCGTCCCTCGCTCGGAAAACCTTTGTTGCATCCCGAGGACCCTTTCGTCGTCGCGATCGCTTCCGACGAGACGCTGCCCGAGCTCCCGCTGCCGTGCTTGCCGCTGTCCGATGCAGGAGCGATCGCCACCTTCATCCTCGCTCACGAAGAGTGTGACCGATGGCCCAGTTGAGCGACGATTGCTTTGCCTTCGGCGGCGTTCTGCTAAGCGTCGAGGCGGCGCTCGGGCGGATCGAGGAGCGCGTCGTGCCGGTGGTCGAGGAGGAGGCCGTCCCGGTCAACGACGCCTGCGGCCGGATCCTTTCCCGCGATCTCGGTGCGGGAATGGACCTGCCGCCATACGACAACAGCGCGGTCGACGGCTACGCCATCGCTCATGCCGATCTACTGTCCGATCGCGAGACCGTGCTGCCGGTCGGTGGGCGTGCCGCTGCCGGGCATCCGCTCGGCCGAAAGTTGCGGTCAGGCGAGGCGATCCGCATCTTCACCGGCGCGCCGATGCCGGACGGCGCCGACACGGTCATGATGCAGGAGGACTGCGTCGTAATCGGCGATCGGGTCCAGCTCAAGCCCGGCATCCGCAAGGGCGCCAACCGCCGCCACGCCGGCGAGGACCTTGTGAAGGGCTCGCTGGCGCTGCCGGCTGGGCATCGGCTGCGCCCGGCCGATCTGGGGCTTGCCACCGCCCTCGGCAACAACCTGTTGCCTGTCTTCCGGAAGCTGCGCGCGGCATTGCTGTCGACGGGCGACGAGGTAAGCGACCCGGGTGCGCCCTTGCCGCCCGGTTCGATCTACGACGCCAACCGGATTATGCTGAAAGCACTGCTCGAAGGGCTCGGCTGCGTCGTCGACGATTTCGGGATTCAGCCCGATCGAACGGGCCCACTCGCCGATGCGTTCGCATCGGCTGCGGCTGGGCACGACCTGATCGTGACCTCCGGCGGCGTCTCGACCGGCGAGGAAGATCACGTCAAGTCGGTCATCGAGCAGCTCGGTAGCCTGCATTTCTGGCGGCTCGCGATCAAGCCGGGGCGGCCGGTGGCACTCGGCCAGGTCGGCGGAGTGCCATTGATTGGCCTTCCCGGCAATCCGGTAGCTGCGATCGTGACGTTCGTCGTCCTCGCCCGTCCGCTGATCGCCCGGCTCGCCGGCGCGGCGGCCTGCGTGCCTCGACTATTCCCAGTCCGCACCGGTTTCGCCTATCGCAAGAAACCGGGCCGGCGGGAGTATCTCCGGGCGAGCCTGGAGCGCGACGGCAATGACGTCATCGCTGTCAAATACCCGAGAGACGGAGCAGGGATACTTTCCTCGATCGTCCGATCAGAGGGACTGGTCATTCTCGACGAGGCGTCGAGCGAGCTCGCGGCCGGCAGCATGGTCGATTTCCTGCCCTTTTCCGAGGTGATCGGGTGAAATTGCTCTATTTCGCCTGGCTGCGGACGCGCCTCGGCTGCGCAGAGGAGGAAATCGCGTTGCCGGCTCGGGTCAGGGACGTGGCGGGGCTACTCGACTGGCTGCGATCGCGCGGCGGCCGGTATGCCGAGGCATTGCGGGACCTTTCGGTCGTTCGTGTTGCGGTCAACCAGACTTATGTCGGATGGGAGCATCCTCTGCAGGAGGGCGACGAGGTCGCCATTTTTCCGCCGGTCACCGGAGGCTGAGGCAATGATCCGGGTACAGCGTGAGGATTTCGATGTCGGCAGCGAGCTGGAGCGCCTTACCGCCGGCAATCATCGCATCGGCGGAGTAGCGAGCTTTATCGGGTTGGTGCGCGACATGGGCGGTGGTGACCCCGTCTCTGCGCTGACCCTGGAGCATTATCAGGGCATGACCGAGAAAAAGCTCGCCGAGATCGAGGCCGAGGCGCGTCGGCGCTGGCCGCTCGATGCCGCGCTCGTTATCCATCGTTACGGCAGGCTCGAACCCGGCGACCGCATTGTTCTTGTCGCCACCGCCTCGCCGCACCGCGAAGCGGCGCTCGCCGCCTGCCACTTCCTGATCGACTGGCTGAAGACCGAAGCGCCGTTCTGGAAGAGCGAGGAGACGCCGGCGGGCGAACGCTGGGTCGAGGCCCGTCGTGAAGACGCCGCCGCGCGGGAGCGCTGGACGCCCCCACTGTAGGCGGGGCTTAGGCTGCGGTCGCCACTTCCTTGCCGACGGTACGGTCAAAGTCTTCCCACATGAGCCGGCAGATCGCGCCCGGCGTGAAGCGGTAGTGGCCGACGTCGCCCGCAATTTCGCCGACCGGCGTCACCTCGGCCGCTGAGCCGGTCAGAAACACTTCTTCGGCTTTGGCGAACTCGTCAGGCATGATCGCCCGCTCGACCACTTTGATGCCGCGCCGGCGTGCGAGACTGATGACGGTCTTGCGGGTGATCCCATTGAGAAAGCAGTCCGGCGTTGGGGTATGCAGCTCGCCGTTGATCACGAGAAAAATATTCGCCCCTGTACCCTCGGCGAGCCGGCCGCGCCAATCGAGCATCAAGGCGTCGTCGAACCCCTCGGCTTCGGCCATATGCTTCGACAGCGTGCAAATCATATAGAGACCGGCTGCCTTCGCCTCGGTCGGCGCGGTGTGGGGCGCCGGGCGCGCCCAATTCGCCCATTTCATGCGAATGCCCTTGGCCCGCGCCTCCGGCGAGAAATAGGCGGGCCACTCCCAGGCGGCGAGCGCTAGGTGGATTTTGGTCGCCTGCGCCGACACCCCCATTTGCTCGGCGCCACGCCAAGCGATCGGGCGGACGTAGCCGTCGACGATGTCGTTCGCCGAGATCAGTTCGTGAGTAGCTTTGGCTAGATCATCCATGCTGGCCGGCACTTCGAAGCCGAGGATCCGCGCCGAGTTGCGAAGACGCTCGTTGTGATCCTCCAGCCGGAACACCTTGCCGTTGTAGACACGCTCGCCCTCGAAGACGCAACTCGCATAATGCAGTCCGTGGCTCAGCACGTGCAGCCGAGCATCGCGCCAGGGGACGAGGCGGCCGTCATACCAGATGAAGCCGTCGCGGTCGTCGAAGGGGATCATGGACATGGAGGTCTTCCTCGCACGGAAACTGTCGGTTCGCATGGTCGGACAACTTGGAACCAACCGCCGGACCGCCATCGAGCCTTATACCGCAGAGAACGGTTTACGATATCCAAGGTTGCGAGATACGTCAATATGTCTGACATAAAATCACTCGCCCTCGCGCCTCGTCCAGCCGAGGATGACGTGCGTCAAGGGATCGAACTGCTGTTCTTCGCCTATCGCGATTTCACCGCAGAGCCCGACGCGATCCTCGCACGGTATGATTTCGGGCGCGCTCATCATCGCGTCATCCATTTCGTCGGTCGCCACCCGCAGATAACTGTCGGCGAGTTGCTCGGCATTCTGCGCATCACCAAGCAGAGTCTGAACCGCGTTCTCGGCGAACTCGTGCGGCAAGCCTTCATCGTCCAACGCCCGGGCGACTGGGACCGGCGGCAACGGCTTCTCGAACTCACGCTGAAGGGACGCGAGCTCGAGCGTCAGCTGTCGCAGCCGCAACGCGACCGTATCGCCAACGCCTATCGCCAAGCCGGGGCGCAGGCGGTAGAGGGTTTCCGCGAGGTGCTGCTTCGGATCATCGCCGACGAGGAGGACCGGCGCCGATTCGAGCGCATCTCGGCGGCCAAGCGTTGATGGCGGATTTGTTATGCGGCCAAGCGTTGATGGCGGATTTGTTATATAGTACTCCCGTGATGAGCGATCACGAGCCCGATCTCCCCGAACCCCATCTACTGGTGGTCGACGACGACGCGCGCCTGGGCGAACTGTTGCGTCGGTATCTTTCCGATAGCGGGTTCCGGGTGACGATCTCCGGCGATGCGAGCGAGGCGCGCGCCCAGTTGGCCAGCTTCGCTTTTGATCTGGTCGTCCTCGACGTGATGATGCCGGGAGAGAGCGGGTTGGACCTGACGCGCGCGTTGCGCGGCGAGGGCCGGGTACCGATCCTGCTGCTGACTGCGATGGCCGAGCCGGAAGACCGCGTGCATGGACTGGAGCAAGGGGCCGACGACTATCTCTCAAAGCCCTTCGAGCCACGAGAGCTGGTCCTCCGTATCCGCAACATTCTGCAGCGCCGTCCGGCGGCGGACGCGGCGCCGCGCGAAATCCGCTTTGGCGGTTGCCGCTTCGATGTCGTCCGCGGCGAGCTCTTCCGCGGCGGCGACCTCGTGCATCTGACGGCGGTCGAAGGGGCGCTGCTTTCTGCCTTGGCGCAGAAGGCGGGGCAGGCGATAGCGCGAGAGGAGCTGGCGCTATCGGCCCAGTTCAGCGGCAATGTGCGCAATGTCGATGTCCAGATGACGCGGTTGCGCCGCAAGATCGAGCGCGATCCGCGCTTCCCGCGCTACCTGCAGACCGTTCGTGGTACCGGCTATGCCCTCAAGCCCGATTGACGGCGCTCGGATGACGACAGTTTCGGCGCGCGAGTTTGAAGCGGCGATCGACACGGCGACGGCGGAGCCTGAGTTGCGGAGCGAGTTCGAAATCCGCCCGCGGCGGTGGATCAAGCGGGTCCTGCCGCGCACAATGTTCGGCCGTTCGCTGCTGATCGTCGTGGTGCCGCTCGTCTTGTTGCAGGCTATCGCCACCTGGGTCTTTTACGATCGCCACTGGGCAGCGGTTTCATGGCGCCTCTCGGCCGGGGTCGCCGGCGACATCGCCTTGTTGATCGAGGCGATGCAGTTTGCCGGCCCGGAAACCAACCCTGCGCGGCTGCTCGAAAAGGCTGCGGCCGCGACGGACCTTGAATTCACCGTGGGTCGCGGTGAGAGGCTCCCTCCGCCGCTACCCTCGAGCGGCACGCTTCTCGAAGAGCAGTTGATCCAGGCAATGCAGGGACGGGTCAGCCTGCCATACCGAATCGACGTCCCTGGCGACCCGGGCAGCATCCAAGTCAAGGTGCAACTCTCCGACGGCGTGCTCACCGTCGATGTACCGCGTAACCGGTTGTACAGCTCGACGACTTATATCTTCGTCATGTGGATGGTCGGTTCGTCACTGGTGCTGCTGGCGGTGGCCACCATTTTTCTGCGGAATCAGGTAAAATCGTTGCGCCGTTTGGCGGCGGCAGCCGATGGGTTCGGCAAGGGACGCCCGGTTCCCTTCTTCAAGGTCGAGGGCGCTGTCGAGGTCCGCCAGGCGGCAATCGCGTTTATGAAGATGCGCGATCGGATTCAACGCCAAATCCGCCAACGGACACAGATGCTGGCTGGGGTTTCGCACGACCTGCGAACTCCGTTGACACGGATGAAGCTCGCTTTGGAACTGCTTCGCGACGATCCCGCGGTCGAGGAGCTCAAATCGGATGTCGCCGAGATGGAGCGCATGGTGCACGGCTATCTCGACTTTGCGCGTGGCGAAGGGACCGAGGCGCCGGTCGAAACCGACATCTCGCTACTGCTCGAAGACATAGCGGCCGCGATGCGGCGAGAAGGTATGCCACTGTCGGTCGCCGCGGCGCCCGAATGCGTGATGCCGGTCAAGCCTAACGCGTTGCGTCGCTGCATCGGCAATCTGATCGGCAATGCATGTCGCCATGGCAGTCAGGTATGGTTGACTGGCGTCACGGTTGCCGATGGGATCGACATCCTAGTCGACGACGACGGACCGGGGATCCCGCCGGCGGAGCGGGATCGCGCGTTTCGTGCGTTTATTCGGCTCGATCCTTCGCGCAACCCTTCGACCGGGGGGGTCGGCCTAGGGTTGACAATCGCCCGCGATGTGGCACGCAGTCACGGCGGCGAGGTCACGCTCGAAACCTCGCCTCAGGGTGGCCTGCGCGCCCGCATCCATCTGCCGCGCTAGGGCGGCGGGCTCGAAAGGGCGCCAAGCCGCAGTCACTGTGCGCTTTGCTGCTTTGCAAAGGCCCGGAGCTCATCGAGCCCCTCGCAGGCGCGCTTGCGCAAGACATCGGCCGCTTCGGTACCGGCCTTGGTTGCCAACAAAGTGATCTCGCGGCCGTTGCTGACGCTCTTCTCCAGCATTTGCTTCGCGTATTCGGTGTTCTTGGCGATGCGATCCTCGGTCGAGACCGGCTGCGCGAGGTCGCGCAGCAGCGCCGACATGTCCTCGATCGTCTGCCGGGTGATCTCGATCTGGCGCCGGGCGACCGCCTGGACGGCTTCGACGGTGAGCTGGTTCGCCTGGGTCAATGCCTCGATGTTACGGCGCTGACAGGCCATCAACGCCTCGACGTCGAACGGACGGAAGCGGAAATCGGCCATCATCTTGGTCATGTCAAAATCGAAAAAGCTCGGTCGCGTTTGTGCTTCGGCCATGGATGGGGTTCCGGTTCAGGGGGCTTTAGGTCATTGTGCAGTGCACAACAAACGCTATATCGGCCCGTTCATCTGAGGCGTCAAGGCCTTTTTTGCAGCGCAGCAAAATCAGGCGGGAACGGGCTCTCCAGTGCGCCCCGGACGATAGGCGGCCGCGAGCCAGGGCTCGATCCGACGCAGGCGCGCGTCGAGTGCCGCCATCGTGCCCGCGAGATCCGGCGAATCGTCGTGCTCCCAGACGCGCATCGTCGACAAGTAGGCGACCGCCGTCAGCCTGACAGCGAGGGCGCCGCGCAACCCGCCGGTAGCGATATCGGCCGCCTCGAGCATCCACCGCATCGAATGAAGCAACAGGCCTCCAGCGCATAGCGCCGTCACCGGATCGCCCACCAACTCGCGACGCAGCACTTTGAGGGCGGGCTTGTGCGGCTTGAGTGCGTCGAATCGCCGCATCAGCAGATCGAACAGCCGATCACGCGGGCGTTCTTCCGCCTCGGCCTGCGGCGGTTGTGCAAGAACCGCTTGGTCAATCTTCCGATAGAGCCCGCGGAGGATCGCCTGCTTCGATCCAAAGATGCGATAGACTTGGAGGATCGGCAGCCCGGCTGCTTCCGCGATCGCGGCGAGTGACAGCTGCCGCCAGCCCTCACTCACCATCCGGGCGAGTGCTGCATCGATGATCCGGTCGGCATCGCTCTGCGGGGCGGCGGTCGAATTTCGGCGACGCCCGCCTGAGGCGGTGGACTTCGCCATGGATCAGCTCGCAAGTTCGCGTGATCGCGCCGCGGCAGCGGCGACCGCGCGTGCAAGCAGTGGTTCGAGTCCGTCGGGGGCCATTAGCACGTCGAGCGCCGCGCGCGTGGTGCCCCCAGGGCTCGTGACGTTTTCGCGCAGTGTCGCCGGGCCTTCGGCCGAGACGCGGGCAAGCTCGCCCGATCCCGCCACAGTGCTGCGGGCAAGCCGCAAGGCGAGATCCGGCGGCAACCCCTCCGCTTCGCCCGCCCGCGCCAGCACTTCGATCAGCAGAAAGACATAAGCCGGGCCGCTGCCGGACACCGCCGTCACCGCGTCGATCAGCGCCTCGTCCTCGACCCAGGCGCTCTCGCCGATGGCGCCGAGCAGCCGATCGCAAAGCCGACGTTGCTGGCGCGTCACGAGCGGATTGGCGCAGGCGACGGTGATCCCGCGCCCGATCGCGGCCGGCATGTTGGGCATCGTCCGGACGAGCGCTGCGTGACCGAGATGGCGCGCTAACCCGCTCAGTGTCTTACCGGCCACGATCGAAACGAAGACGGTTTCCGGGCGTGCCCAGCGTCGGTAAAGCGGCAATACCTCCTCGACGATTTGCGGCTTGACGGCAAAGACCACGGCATCCGGGACGAGCTCGCTTGGCAGCGTGTATGCCGCAGTATGCCATTCTACAAGGGTCGCCGGAGCAACCCCGGGCGGCGCTCCCTCCGGCTCGACGACGAGAAAGCGGGAGGCTATGTCACTGGCGAGCCAACCGCGGAGCATGGCTGTCCCCATCTTGCCACAGCCGACAAGGATCAGACTGCCGCACGCTCTCTCGCCATCGCCCATGCCGAGCCGCCTCTTGCTCAAGCCTCCCCGACAGGATCGATCATCGCCGAGGCGATCGCCTGAGCAGGCGATTTGCCGCCCCACACGACGAACTGGAACGCCGGGTAGAAGCGCTCGCATTCCGACAAAGCGATATCGACCAGATCCTCGACCTGTTCGGCGCTCGCGCCTGGGACACCGCGCAACAACACCGCGTGCCGGAAGGCCGGTGAATTGTCCTCCGCCGAGAGATCGAAATGTCCCAGCCACAATTTCTCATTGGCCAGTGCGAGAAGCTCGTAGACCGCGCCGCGGCGCCCCTTTGGCACCTTCATGTCGAAGCCGCAGGAGAAGTGCATCGCGCAGATCTCCTCCTGCCATACGAAGTAAAGCCGATAATCGCACCAGCGCCCGGAAATCTCGACGACCAGCTCCTCCTCGCTGGCGCGGTCGTGTGCCCAATCATTGGCAATGACGATCTCTTCGACAAGATCGATGGGGTTACCCGAGAACGGAGTTGGTTCGGCGATCGAAACAGAGGTCATCGAACGCTCCTCGAGCGGATCGACAGGGCAACGCCGATGCCGGACCGCGAGCGACCCGAGATGTCGATGCCCTGGCGCAAGCACTTACGTCCTGGAACCGAAGCTGACAACGTACAACGATCGGCGCAAGTTTAATATTTGGCTTATTTCGACGCGTTTCCGGCAAGTCAGGACGCGCCGGGAGTGGTGGTCGGACTTTCCGGGATCTCGCGCACGGGGAGGGTGGCGAGCTTCAATTCGAGTTCGGCCAACCGATTTGCCAAATCTTCCTGTTCGGAGCGGGCCTTGGCCGCCATCGCCTTGACCGCTTCGAATTCGTCACGGCTGACGAGATCCATGCCGGCGAGCACCTTTTCGAGCTGCTCGCGCAACCGCAACTCGACCTCGCTCTTCACCCCCGAGAGCGTGCCCAACGCGCCCGCGGCGACCCGCGCGAGATCGTCGAAAAACCGGTTTTGGGTCTGCATCGATTAAATCCTCCGGCCGCTCCGGACCGTCTGCCCGGGCCGCCTCTCAGATATGGGCCTGCGCTAGCACAGACGAGATGGCGAGGAGAAGGATTTTGCGCCGGCGGCATCATATCGAGAGCCGGTCTTTACCCCGTACGCCGCCCGTGTAAGTACCGCCGCCGGCTCTATCCCGGCCCGGTTTGAATGCCGGCAGGACCTCCTCGGCGACCCATTGAAACTGCTCGAGCATGACCGCCTCGGGCGTTCCGATCGGGCTCGAAAGGCTGACGTGCTGCATCCCCGGGTAGCGCGGTCGTGAACTTTGTGATCATGCTTCGTCCTCCGGGTCGCTGCTGCCGGCCAGTCTGACCCAACTTCGCACTCTTCGCCACTGCGGTGGGCTGATCGTGCACACTCGGCGGCCCGGTTTTTGCTTACTTCTCGCGGGCATTTGGAGGGGTCATGGAATACGTCACGCTCGGCCTGACGGGGCTCAAGGTCAGTGTCGCGGGGCTGGGCTGCGGCGGGTTCAGCCGGCTCGGGCTCGGCAACGGCAAGAGCGAAGCCGAGGCCGTCGGGCTGATCCACGAGGCGCTTGACCTCGGGGTCAATCTGTTCGACACGGCCGCTGCTTACGGCACCGAAAGGCTGCTCGGCAAAGCGCTGAAGGCGGTCCCACGAGATCAAGTCGTGATTGCTACCAAGGCGCCGTTCAGCGTCAGCAACCCCAACTCCAGCGCCGCCAGCGCCGTCGCCTCGCTCGACAACTCGTTGCGCGAGCTCGGCACCGACTACATCGACATCTATCAGCTGCACGGGGTGGCGCCCGGCGCCTACGAGCACGCGCACGCCGTCATCGCGCCGGCCTTGCTGCAGGAGAAGGCCAAGGGCAAGTTCCGTCACCTTGCCATCACCGAGACGGCACCGCACGATCCCGAGCACCGGATGCTGCGGCTTGCCGTCCCGGACGGCGGGTGGGACGTCGTCATGGTCGGGTTTCACATGATGCACCAGAACGCACGCGAAGCGGTCTTCCCGCTGACCCGACAGCATCGGGTCGGGACGTTGCTGATGTTCGCGGTGCGCAACATCTTCTCCCGGCCGGGACAGCTCGCAGCCACGATGCGCGAGTTGGCGGCCGAAGGCCAAGTGCCGCAATGGCTCGCCGAGACACCCGATCCGCTCGGCTTTCTGATCCACGAGGGAGGCGCCAAGAGCGTCATCGACGCGGCCTATCGCTTTGTGCGGCACGAGCCCGGGGTCGATGTCGTCCTCTTCGGCACCGGCGACCCGGACCATCTGCGAACCAACATCGCCTCACTGCTCGCCCCGCCGCTGCCGGAGGCGGACCGCGCGCGGCTCGCGAGCCTCTTCGGCCACCTGGTCGGCGTCGGCTTGGACGCTCCCCACCTGACGCGTCGCCCCCGCGCCTGATGTCCCGGAGCTAACCGGAGGGGTCATGGAATACGTCATACTCGGCAAAACCGGTCTCAGGGTCAGCGTGGCCGGGCTCGGCTGCGGCGGGTTCAGCCGGCTCGGGCTCGGCACCGGCAAGAGCAGGGCCGAAGCGGTCGCGCTCGTTCGCCAGGCATTGGACCTGGGCGTCAACATCCTCGACACCGCTGCGGCCTACGGCACCGAAGCCGTGGTCGGCGAGGCGATCAGACATGTCCCGCGCGACAAGGTCGTCATCGCCACCAAAGCATGGATCCCGCATGGCGAGGGCCGCCGCGCCGCCGAACGCGCCGTCGCGAGCCTCGACAACTCGCTACGCCAGCTCGGCACCGACTACGTCGACATCTTCCAGCTGCACGGCGTCTCCCCCGATGGCTATGCCGAGGCGCGCGAGGTGGTCGCTCCGGCGCTGATCAAGGAGCGGGCAAAAGGCAAGCTTCGCCACCTCGGCGTCACTGAGGCCGCCTCCGAGGATCCCGAGCATGAGATGCTCCAGCGCGCCGTCGAAGACGAGGTGTGGGACGTGGTCATGGTCGCCTTCCACATGATGCACCAGAACGCCCGGGCCGCGGTCTTTCCGCGGACGACCGCCAACCACGT